>NZ_DASTMA010000015.1:0-150715 GCF_035714405.1 Sphingomonas sp.
CGGCGAAGTTGGCAAGCTCCAGCTCGGTGCCTTGCGCGACGTTCATGTCCGCGCCCTGGATATAGACCCGCTTCAGCGCCGCGATCGCCGCGCGCGGCTTGTCGATGATCGACAGCGCATAGGCGCGCGAGTCGTCGAGCAGGCGGGCAAGCGGGACCGACTTCAGCGCCAGCCCGATCTCGACGGCCTCCGCCCCGGTGTACCAGCGCGCGGTCCACAGGATGTCCTTGGCGCGCTGGTCGCCCACCCGCCGGCGCAGGCGAAGCGAGACGAAGGCGGGAACGACGCCCGCGTCGGTGTGCACGTCGCCGATCTTGGCCTCGTCGGCGATGATGCAGAAGTCGCAGCCGAGCGTCATCTCGAACCCGCCCGCGCGCGCGAAGCCGTTGATCGCGGCGATGGTCGGGATCTCCAGCGCCTCGATGCGCTCGACGATCCTCGACAGGCGGCGGACGGTCGTAGTGAAATAGGCGAGATCGTCGAACGCGCGATCGAGCAGATCGAGGTCGAGCCCGACGCAAAAGGCCTTGCCCGTGCCGGTGACGATCAGCGCGCGGATGTCCTGATCGGCCTCCAGCCGGTCCAGCACCGCCTCCAGCTCCGCCAGCCTCTCCTCGGAGATAGCGTTCAGCCGCTCGGGCGTGGTGAAGGTCGCCACGGCGATCCGGTCGGTCACCTCGAAGGTCAGGCTGGTGAACGCCATGCTCGGTTCTCGCGTGGGGAATGGATGCCTGACGCCCCTGCGCATGGCCGTTGCGGGCGCACAGCCGCCGCCGCTCCGGCCACCGCGCTTCGGTTATCGACGGCAAGGCGTTGGACGCATGCCCACTGAGCGGGCTTGTTCGCGGCCCGAGGGACCGGTGGTCGCGAGAGGATAAAGCATGGGCTATCGCCTGGGTGTCGATGTCGGCGGCACCTTTACCGACCTGCTGCTGTTCGATCAGGGATCGGGCGCGTTCTGGCGGCACAAGACGCCGTCCACCCCGCACGACAGCTCCGAGGGCATTCTGACCGGCGTCAACCGGATCTGCGCGGATGCCGGGATCACGCCCGCCGAGGTCGAGATCTTCCTCCACGGCACCACCGTCGCGACGAACGCCGTGCTGGAGGGGAAGGGCGCGCGCGTGGGACTGGTGACGACCCAAGGCTATCGCCAGATCATGCAGATCGCGCGCAGCTTCGTCCCCGGCGGCCTCGCCGGCTGGATCGTCTGGCCCAAGCCCGAGCCGCTGGCGAAGCTCGAGGACACGGTCGAGATCAAGGGGCGGATGGACGCCCAGGGCCGCGAGGTCCGCGCGATCGACGATGCCGATATCCGCGCTGCGCTGGAGATGTTGAAGGCGCAGGGGATCGAGGCGCTGACCGTCAGCCTCATCAACGCCTATCTCAACGGCGCGCACGAAAAGCGCGTCGGCGCGCTGGCGGCCGAGATCATGCCCGACGTGCCGATCTCGCTGAGCCACGAAGTGCTGCCCGAGATGCAGGAATATGAGCGCACGCTGACCACCGTCGCCAATGCGGCGGTGCGGCCGATCGTCGGGCGCTATGTCCGTAATCTACGCGGCCGCCTACGCGAGGCGGGGATGGCGGGCCGGCTGGCGCTGCTGCGTTCCGACGGCGGGCTGATGACGTCGGAGAAGTCGGAGGAGCATCCGGTCTCGCTGCTGATGTCCGGCCCCGCCGGCGGCGTCACCGGCGCGATCTGGGTCGGCAAGAACGCCGGCATTCGCAACATCCTGACGCTGGATGTCGGCGGCACCTCCACCGATGTCGCGCTGATCGAGAATCTGGAAGCGCGTCGCGTCCGCACCACCGAGGTCGGGCATCTGTCCGTCCGCGCCTCCGCGCTCGACGTGAAGACCGTCGGCGCCGGCGGTGGCTCGATCGCCTATGTGCCCGAGCTGACCGGCGCGCTGCGCGTCGGGCCGCAGTCGGCGGGCGCGGTGCCCGGCCCGGTCGCCTATGGCAAGGGCGGGACGCAGCCGACCGTCACCGACGCCAATGTCGTGCTCGGCTATCTGCCCGAGTCGCTGCTCGGCGGCACCTTCAAGCTCGATCGCGAGGGGGCGAAGGCGGCGGTGCAGACGATCGCCGACCGGCTCGGCATCGATCTCTACGCCGCCGCGCGCGGCATCATCGACATCGTCAACGAGAACATGTTCGGGGCGCTGCGCATGATCTCCGTCCAGCAGGGCTATGACCCGCGCGACTTCGCGCTGATGGGCTTCGGTGGGGCGGGGCCGCTCCACCTCAACGCGGTGGCGCGGTTGATGGGCAGCTGGCCGGCGATCTCTCCGGTCAGCCCCGGGGTGCTCTGCGCACTGGGCGACGCGACCACCCGCATGCGCACCGAGAGCGCGCGCAGCTTCTCGCAGCTCGCGTCGCGCACGTCGCTGGACGAGCTGCGCGCGATCCTCGACGACATGGCGGCGCAGACCCGCGCGGAGCTGGAGGCGGAGGGGATCGCCGCCGAGGACGTGGTGCTCAGCTTCGAGATCGACGTGCGCTATTCGGGACAGGCCTTCGAAGTGCCGATGGAGGTGACGCTCGACGACCTGACGGCGCATGGCATCGGCTGGCTGACGGGGCGGTTCGACGACGAACATCGCCGGCTGTTCACCTTCAACATGGATAGCGAGCACGAGATCGTGAACCTGCGCGCGGTCGCTATGGGCAAGCCGCCCGAGCTGCCCGCCGCGCCGCTACCCGAAGGTGACGGCGATCCTTTGGCGGCCAAGCTGCGCGACCATGAGCTGTGGATGGATGGGGCCATGCGTCCCGCCGTTATCTACGACCGCGCCCGGCTGCGCGCCGGCGATCGCATCCCCGGGCCCGCGATCGTCGTCGAGATGGACTCGACGACGCTGATCGAGGGCGGCTGCACGGCCCTGGTCGACCGCGTCGGCAACATCCTGATCACGCCCCAAGCGCCTTCCGCGGAGAGCCACTGATGCCCGCCACCATCATCCAGGCGAACGATACGCCTTTCGCGCCGGTGCCGATCGATCCGGTGACGCTCGACATCATCGAGAACGCGCTGCGGAATGCCCGTATCGAAATGGACGCGACGCTGGTCCGCACCGCGATGTCGCCCGGCATCCGCGAGCAGGGCGACGCCTTTCCGCTGATCGCGGATCACAAGGGCCGTATGATCGTCGGCCAGTTCGGCAGCTATATCGGCCCTTTCCTCGACGGCTATGACGGCACGGTCGAGGACGGCGACATGATCTTCCTGTCCGATCCCTACTCGGTCAGCGGCGCGATCAGCCATCTCAACGACTGGCTGGTGCTGCTGCCGGTGTTCAAGGACGGCCGGCTGATCGCCTATACCTCGATGTTCGGGCACCAGAGCGACATCGGCGGCAAGGTCGCGGGCAGCATGCCGATCGATGCGACCAGCATCTTCCAGGAAGGCGTACGCATCCCGCCGGTCAAGATCTGGAAGCGCGGCGAGTATAACGAGGAGCTGATCAAGCTCGTGATGGCGCAGTCGCGCTCGCCGGAATGGTGCAAGGCGGATCTGAACGCGCTGATCGCGTCGTGCCGTGTCGCCGCGCGCCGCGTGATCGAGATGGCAGGGCGGTTCGGCGACGACGTGTTCGTGTCCGCTTGCGAGAATTTGCTGGCGCGCAACCACCGGGCGATGAAGGCGCTGATCGAGCAGGCGATCGGCGAAGCGCCGGTGAGCTTCGAGGATTATATCTGCGACGACGGCATGGGCTATGGCCCGTACAAGATCAAATGCACCATGTGGCGTGAGAATGGGCGCGTCGTGCTCGACTTCGACGGCACCGATCCGCAGTCGGGCGCGTCGATCAACTTCCTGTTGAACGAAAACATGATGCGGATGTTCTTCGGCATCTACATGATCATGGTGTTCGATCCCCAGATCCTGTTCAACGACGGCTATTACGACCTGATCGATGTTCGGATTCCGGAAGGCTCGCTGTTGAAGCCGGCCTTCCCCGCGGCGCTGTCGGGGCGGACGCATGCGCTGGGGCGGCTGTTCGACATCCTTGGCGGCCTGTTGGGCCAGAAAACGCCCGAGTTCCTCAACGCCGCCGGCTTCTCGTCCTCGCCGCACCTGTTCTATTCGGGCCGCGACAGCGGGGGTAAGTGGTTCCAGCTGTTCCAGATCGGCTTCGGCGGTATCCCCGGCCGGCCGCTGGGTGATGGTCCCGACGGACACAGCCTGTGGCCCAATTTCACGAACGTCCCCAACGAGTTCCTGGAACGTTACTTCCCGTTGCGCATCGAGCAATACACGACGGTGGCGGATTCGGGCGGGGCGGGGCTGCACCGGGGCGGCAACGGCATCCTCATGACCTACAAGTTCCTGGAGCCCGGCGAGATCGCGATCCACGACGATCGCTGGTTCACCATGCCCTGGGGCGTCAACGGCGGCGAGCCCGGCGCGCGCGCGCGCAAGGTGCTGCGCAAGGCGAACGGCACCACCACGATCGTGGGCAACAAGCGCGAGGATCTGCGCGTCGATGCCGGCGACGAACTCGACTTCATCACCTGGGGCGGCGGCGGCTGGGGCGATCCGCTCGACCGTGATCCCGCGATCGTCGCCAGGGAGGTCGTGCAGAGCCTCGTCACCCCGGACGGCGCGCGCAGCTACGGCGTCGTCATCGCGCCAGCCGGTCATGTCGACGAGGTCGCGACCGCCGGGCTGCGCGAGCAGCTCCGTCGCGAGCGCGGCGCGATCCAGCTGTTCAACTACGGGCCGCCGATCGAGGAGTTGCGCGCCAATTGCGAGGCGGAGACGGGCCTTCCCGCGCCGGTCGCCCCGCAATGGGAAGAGTATCGGATGGCCGCGGAGTAGCGCGGCGTGGACGGAAACATCAGCCGTGGCCGCCGTCGCAGAGACGGTGCGGCATGACCGAGCTCCGCGACAGCTATGCGGGCGCGTTCGACGGCCGGCTGGTGCCGGGCCGCACGGCCGCGCTGCTGATCGTCGATGTGGTGATGGCGTATCTCGACCCGGCGTCCAACCTCTACGCGGCGGCCGAACCCGCGCTCGCGTCCAACGAACGGCTGCTCGAGGCGGCGCGGGTCGCAGGGGTGTCCGTGATCTTCACCAACGTGGAGTATCAGGCTGACGGCGCCGACGGCGGCCAGTTCTACCGCAAGGTCCCCGCGCTCAAGGCGTTCCTGAAGGGCTCGCCGATGGGCGCGTTTCCGGCGACTCTCCAGCCGCGCGTCGACGAAATCGTCGTCACCAAGCAATATGCCTCGGCGTTTTTCGGAACGTCGCTCGCGGCCACGCTGCGGACGCTCGAGGTGGACACCGTCTTCATCACCGGCTTCTCGACTTCGGGCTGCGTCCGGGCGAGTGCGCTGGATGCTCTCCAGAACGGCTTTGTCCCGTTCGTCGTGCGCGATGCCTGCGCCGATCGCCACCCGGCCCCGCACGAAGCCAATCTGTTCGACCTTCAGGCCAAATATGCCGAGGTGGTGAGCGAGACCGAAGCGCTCGCGCTGCTGGCGGAAATGGGAACCGTGCGATGACGATGCTGACCCGCGCGATGCTGTTCCTCGCCGCGCTTCTCGCCTTCGGCGCCGCCGCGCAGGCTCACCCGCAAGGGCCCGCCATCCCGGCCGAAGAGGGCTGCCGTACGCTGGAAGGCGATCGTTTCGCCAAGCTTCCCAGCGCCCCGACCCATATCGTCAAGGCGACCTTTCGCCCCGCCGCCGCCGGCAAGCGGGCCGCGTGCCTGGTCGAGGGTTATGTCAACCCGACGGTCAATTTTGCAATGTTGTTGCCCGCCGCCGACTGGAACGGCCGGTATGTGGTGCGCGGCTGTGGCGGCAGTTGCGGTATCGTGGCTGCGGACTTGGCATGCAGCAGCCATGTCCGCGACGGCTATGCCTGCCTCCACACGGACATGGGGCACCGCTCGACCCTGAGCGACAACAATTGGGTGGCCGGCAACCTGCAGGGGCTGGTCGATTTCGGCTATCGCGCGACGCACGTCACCACCGCCGCTGGACGCGCGATCATCAAGGCCTTTTTCGGCAGCGATCCGCGCTACAGCTATTTCTTCGCCTGCTCGACCGGCGGCCGGCAGGGACTGATCGAGGCGCAGCGCTTTCCCGACGACTTCGACGGCATCGTCGCCATCGCCCCCGCCAGCATGGCGCCGTTCGGCCGCGACAAGCCGCCCACCATCACCGAGGTCGATGCCTTCAACCTCGGCGCGGACGGCAGGCCGATCCTGCCCAACCGCAAGGCGATGCTGATCCACCGCGCCGCGATCCGCCGGTGCGACCGCAACGACGGCACCGCCGATGGCGTCATATCGAAGCCGCTGGCCTGCGGGTTCAAGCCGGCCGAGCTGTTGTGCAGGACCGCCGACGCCCGCGACTGCCTGACCGCCGAGCAGGTCGGCGTCGCGGACAAGCTGTACCGCCTGCGCGGCGCGCAGCCCGGGTCCGAGTTCAACTGGATCGGCAACTTCCTGCGCAACGCGAGCATGCCGGGCGAGGGCTCGACGCCGCTGTTCGATCTCGGCGTCGGGCGCGGCGACCCGGTCGTCGTCGAGACGCTGAACGCGCCGAACAACCCCGACCTGCGGCCGTTCCGCGACCGGGGCGGCAAGCTGATCCTGGTCCATGGCTGGTCCGACTTCTCGGTGATGCCGCCGCCCACCATCGACTATTACGAAACGGTCACGCGCACGATGGGGGGAGCGGCCGCGACCGCCCGGTTCGCGCGGCTCTACATGGTGCCGGGGATGGACCATTGCAGCGGCGGCGACGGCGCTTATGCGATCGACTATCTGGGCGCGATCACGCGCTGGGTGGAGAAGGGCGAGGCGCCGGACGCGCTGCGCGGGGTCAAGCCGGTGCCCGGCGCCCCACTCGACTATTTCGCCGTCGACTTGCCGTTGATGGATCGCAAGTACATCGCCTTTGAGCGCGATCACCGCGCCTGGCCGGGCGACAGCGTACCGGTCAAGGGCCGCCCGGCGATCGCCCCCCGGCCGGCGCCGCAGCCGCTCGACCAGGCGCTGCTGACTACCGTCCAATCCGCCGAAAAGACCGGCACCGCGGCCGGCTTTCCCCGGCGCACGACGCTGAACCTGATGCTCAAGTCGCTGTGGGAGACGCTGTACCGTGCCGACCAGGGCGCGGCGGCGCAGACCGCGGCCCTGGCGGCGGTGCCGGTCGAGGGTCTGTCGCCGCTCGGGCGCGAGGCGATCGCCCGGATGCAGGCCGAAATGCGGCTCGACTGATGCGTCCGGCGGTCCTCTCAACCTCGCACCGGGTGGCAGCATGAGCGGCTATATCGACATCGTCTGCAACATCTACACGCCCGAGGCGGTCGCCAACGGCTGGACCGGGCTCGACGACGATTTCAAACGCCAGGTGCGGATGCCGCCCGAGATGTTCGGCGGCGTCTCGATCGACGAGTATCTGCGCAAGATGGACCGGGTGGGTATCGAGCGGTCGCTGCTGATCGCGGTGCGCGCAGGCGACCTGAACGTGAAGCACAGCTGGGAGATTCCCTACCGGGTGATCGCCGACATCTGCCGCGCGCATCCCGACCGCTTCTCGGGGCTGGCTGGAATCGACCAGACGCGTGGGATGCAGGGGCTGCGCGACCTGACCCAGGCGGTCGAGGAGTACGGGTTCGTCGGCGCGCACTGGTATCCGCACTGGTTCGGCAGCCCGCCCGACTGCGCGCAGATCTATCCCTATTACGCCAAGTGCTGCGAGCTCGACGTGCCGATCATGATGCAGGTCGGGCAGAACCTGGTCTATTCCAAGGAGCGCCGGCTGCCGTCGGTCGCGCGGCCGATCCTGCTCGATCAGGTCGCGATCGACTTCCCTGACCTGTCGGTGATCGGCATCCATATCGGCGTCCCCTGGACTGACGAGATGATCGCGATGTGCTGGAAGCATGCCAACATCTACACCGCCGGCGACGCCTATGCGCCCAAGCACTGGCCGCAGCAGTATGTTCGCTATGCCGACAGCTATGGCAGCCACAAGGTACTGTTCGGCACCGACTGGCCGGTGATCGACCCCGAGCGCGCCGTCGCGGAGATCGCGGAACTGGGTCTGCGTCCCGCCAGCCATGCCAGGATGATGCGCGAGAACGCGCTGACGGTGTTCAAGAAGCTGCCGCGCTGATGCGGCCGGAGACGTTTCGCTCGCTGACCTTCGGTGGCGCGATCCGCGCGGCGGCGGCGCGGGACCCGACCAAGATCGCCATGATCATGGGCGAGCGGACGACCAGCTTCGCCGCACTGGCGACGCGGATGAACCGGCTGCGCGACGCCGCCGTCGCGCAGGGCGTCCGCAAGGGCGACGTCGCGGCGATCGTTGCGCGCAACTGCCCCGAATTCATTGAGGTCGTGGCCGGCCTGCCCGAGGCCGGCGCGATGGTGGCGACGATCAACCCGCGGCTGACCGCAGGCGAGGTCCGCCAGACGCTGGAGGATTGCGGCGCCCGGCTCGTCTTCGTCGACCCGGTGTCGAAGGCGCTGGTGGAGGAAACCGGCCTGCCGGGGCTGACGGTCGTCGCCTTCGGGGACGATTACGAGCGCCTGCTCGCCGACCCGCCCGCCGATGTACCGCTGCCCCAAATCGAGGAATGGGACGGCTGGACGCTGCCCTATACCTCCGGCACCACGGGCAAGCCCAAGGGTGTGGTGCTGTCGCATCGCTCGCGGATGCTGCTCGGGCTGATCTGCGCGGCCGAATTCGGTTGCTTCGGCCCCGACGACCGGTTCCTGTGCATCTCCCCGTTCAATCACGGCGGCGGGATGGGGTTTCCCGCGAGCGCGCTGGCGGCGGGTGGATCGATCGAGATCCTCGACAAGTTCGAGCCCGAGCTGGTGCTCGAGCGGCTGAAGTGCGGCGGCATCACCGGCACCTTCATGGTGCCGACGCACTTTCAGATGATCTTCGCGCTGCCCGCCGAGACGCTCGCCCGATACGAGCGGCCGCCGATCAAGACGATCCTCGCGAACGCCGCGCCGCTGCCGCAGGCGATGAAGGAGCGCATCATCCCCTATTTCGGGGAAACGGTGCTCCATGAACTTTATGCCGCGACCGAAACCGGACTGGTCTGCAATCTGCGGCCCAAGGATCAGCTGCGCAAGCTGAGCTGCGTCGGCACGCCGTTCCCGCATGTCGAGGCGGAGGTGCGGCGCGAGGACGGTCGGGTCTGCGAGGCGAACGAGGTCGGCGAGCTGTGGTGCCGCAACCCGGTGCTGTTCAGCGGCTATTGGAACCGACCGGAGGAAACCGCGGCGGCGGTGCGCGGCGGCTGGGTGTCGGTCGGCGACATGGCGCGGCGCGATGCCGAAGGCTTTTTGTACATCGTCGATCGCAAGAAGGACATGGTGATCTCCGGCGGGGTCAACATCTACCCGCGCGAGATCGAGGAGGTGCTGTTCGCGCATCCGCAGGTCGCCGACGTCGCCGTGGTCGGCATCCCCGATGAGACCTGGGGCGAACGGCTGAAGGCCTTCGTCGTGCCGCGCGAACCCGGCCTTACCGCCGAGGCATTGTCCACCTTTTGCGCGGGCAAGATCGCGCCGTTCAAGATTCCCCGCGAGCTGGCGCTGATCGATGTGCTGCCGCGCAACGCCAACGGCAAGGTGCTCAAGACCGAACTCAGAAAGGCCCACGCGTGACCGACGACCCCCTGAAGCGCATCGGCATGGCGACACCGATCTTCGGCTTCTCGCATTGCCGTGACGTCGTCGCCGCGGTGTCCAAGGCGGGCGGGGTCGGCGTCTATGGCGCCGGGCTGCATTCCGACGACCAGATCGCGATCGACCTCAGGTGGATCGAGGATCAGATCGGTGATCTCCCCTATGGCATCGACCTTTTGATGCCGAGCAAATATGTCGGCAGCGAGAGCGGTGGGCTGTCGGGGGCGCAGGCCAAGGCGGCAATCCCGGCGGAGGTCACCGCGTTTCTCGACGACATGATGGTGCGTTACGACGTGCCGGAGGCGACGGGCGACGAGCCGGAGGACGAGTTCCTCGCGCTCGGCGGCCAACGCTACAGCGCGGCGCAGGCGCGCGGCATCCTGGACCTCGCCTTTGCGTCCAAGGCGAAGCTGCTGGTGAGCGCGCTCGGCGTGCCGCCGGCCGACGTGATCGAGCAGGCGCATGCGCAAGGCATGGTGGTCGCGGCACTCGCCGGAAGCGTTAAGCATGCGCTCGCCCATGTGGCTGCGGGCATCGATATCGTCATCGCGCAATCCTATGAGGCGGGCGGGCACACCGGCGAGGTCGGCGGCATGGTGCTGACGCCGCTGATCGTCGACGCGGTGGCGCCGGTGCCGGTGCTGGCGGCGGGCGGGATCGCCGACGGGCGGCAGATGGCGGCGGCACTCGCGCTCGGGGCGAAGGGCGTGTGGTGCGGGTCGGTGTGGCTGCCGACGGCGGAATCGGATCTGCTGCCGGTGGTCAAGCGCCGCCTGGTCGACGCCGCTGCCGAGGACACGCAGCGTACCCGCGCGATGACCGGCAAGCCGTCGCGGCTGCTCAAGACCGCGTGGGTGACCGAATGGGAGCGCCCCGACACCCCCGATCCGCTCCCCAACCCGCTCCATGCGGTGGCGATCGGCAGCTATGTCAGCCGCATCGAAAAGGCCGCCGCATCCCCGGATGCGACCGCACAGTCGGGCGCAGGCGCGCTCGCCCCCACCGCGGCCGGGCAGGTGATCGGCCTGATCACGCAAGAGACCAGCTGCCGACAGGTGATGGTCGAGATGATGACCGGCTGCGTCGACGCGGTGGCGTCGGTGCAAGAGCTGCTGGAGGCGCAGTGATGGCGGACACCCAACTCGCGGTCGAGCGCAAGGGTGAGATCCTCTACGGCACCTTCACCCAGGAGAAGGGGGTCCACTCGTTCAGCCTGCGCCTGCTCGAGCAGATCGACGCCTTTCTGGCCCGCATCGAGGACGAGCCCGCGATCCGCGCGGCGATCATCACCGCGCGCGGCCGCATCTTTTCGCTCGGCACCGACATGACGCAGATCGAGACGGGGCTCGGCGACTTCCGTCAGTTCCGCCACTATCTCGATCGTTTCAACGCCGTGATGGACCGGCTGGAGCGCGCGCCGGTGCCGATGATCGCGGCGGTCAACGGCCTGACCCGCGCGGGTGGGATCGAGATCGTGCTCGCCTGCGACGTGGCGGTGATCGCGCGGGGCGCCAGGATCGGCGACATCCACACCGCGCAGTTCGCGATTCCCGCGGGCGGATCGACCCAGCGGCTGCCGCGCCGCATCGGGCTGCCGCGCGCCAAGGATCTGATCTGGAGCGGGCGTTTCCTGGGGGCGCAAGAGGCGGTCGAGTGGGGGCTTTGCCATGCGCTGGCCGAGGACGACGCGCTGATCGAGACCGCCGAAGCGCTCGCCGCGACCTATATCGACAAGCCCCGGCAATGCCTGTTCGAATGCAAGACGCTGATCAACCGCAGCGTCACCATGTCGCCGGCCGACGGGATCGAGCTCGAAAAGCAGCAGTTCCTCCACTACGTCCAGAACTACCCTTATGTGCGCGACGCGTTCCAGGCGTTCCGCGACGCCAAGCGCGCACCGGTCGCGGCGTCATGAGCGACGCGCTCGCCGGACGCGCGCCGCCGATGCCGGAGGAGGTGCCGGTGCCGACCGGCGGCTATCGCTGGTATGTCGTCGGCGTCCTGATCCTCGCTTATACGTTTTCCTATATCGACCGTTCGATCCTGACGCTGATGGTGGGGCCGATCCGCGCGTCGCTGGGCATCAGCGACGTCGAGCTGAGCATGCTGCACGGTCTCGCCTTTGCGCTGTTCTACACCATCTGCGGCATCCCGATCGGGCGGCTGGTCGACCGGCGGCGGCGCACGACGATCATCGCCGTCGGCGTGGCGTTCTGGAGCGGGATGACCGCGCTGTGCGGGCTGGCGCAGAATTTCGTGCAGATGTTCCTCGCGCGGATCGGGGTCGGGGTGGGGGAGGCGGCGTTGTCGCCGGCGGCCTATTCCAGCTTCAGCGACTGGTTCGAGGGCAAGCAGCTGACCCGCGCGCTCAGCCTCTACAACAGCGCCATCTATGTCGGCGGTGGGCTGGCGACGATGGCCGGCGGGGCGCTGATCGCCTCCGTGCCGGCGGTCGACACGGCGCTGCTCGGCCGTTTGGAGCCGTGGCGGGTGGTGTTCATCCTCGTCGGGCTGCCGGGGTTCCTCATCGCGCTGCTCGTGCTCGCCCTGCGCGAGCCCGCGCGGCGCGGTCTGACCTCGCCCGACATCCCCAGCTTCCGCGCTGTGCTCGCCTATCTGTGGCTGCGGCGCGGCGCGTTCGGCTGGCTGATCGGCGGATTGGCGATCTCGAGCCTGATGTGGAACGGCGTGATCGCCTGGGCGCCGGCGCACTTCATGCGCAATTTCGGCTGGACGCCGGCGGAGGTGGGCGCGCGGTACGGGCTGGCGCTGATCGTCTTCGGATCGGCGGGCGTCCTGTTCGGCGGCTGGCTGGCGGGCATGATGCGCGACCGTGGGCGGCGCGATGCGAATGTGCGGATCGGCGTGATCTCCGCGCTGGCGGCGTTGCCGTTCGGGGTCGCCGCGCCGCTGATGCCGACCGGCGCCACCTCGCTGGCGCTGTTCTGCGGCTTCCTGTTCGCCGGCACCATTCCCTATGGCGGCGCGGCGGCGGCGCTGCAGGAGATGACGCCCAACCGCATGCGTGGACAGGTGACGGCGATCTATCTGTTCTGCCTGAACCTGGTCGGCATCGGGCTGGGGCCGGTGATCGTGGCGCTGTTCACCGAGCAGCTGTACGGCGGCGACGCCTCGGTGCGCTATTCGATCGCCACCATCGTCGCGATTGCCGCGCCGATCTCGGCACTGGTGATGATGGCGGCGTGCCGGTCGATGCTCAGATGGGTGCGGTGACCGGGTGATAGGCGAAGATGGCGGGGTCGCTCGCGGGCGACGCGCGGCCTCGTAGCGACCGAACCCCGGCGCGATCGCGCGCGCCCTGTTCGAGCGCGGGCGAGGATGATCGTGTCCTCGGAAGCATAAGCCGGTGGAACCGACGAAGTCCGACTAGCGAAGGGTGGCGGGCGCTTCCGTCCCCATGATGTGCAGATCGAAGAGAGTCAGGCCCTTCTCGTCGCTTGCGGACATGCGCCAGTCGACCTTGCCCCAGAAGTCCGTGGTGCCGTCACAGATCAGATCGCCCGCGTATTTCACCGCATGACACTTAGCGGCCGCAAGGTCGTCCAGTTCCGTCCCCTCTTCGTCGCGATCAGGGGAGCCGTCATGGACGAGGAAAAAGTAGCGAGGCACAGCGGTTCTCCGACACAAAGGCGGGTGCGCGTCGGCTCTCCCAGCCGTCAGTGCCTCAGCCAACCGATCTGACGATACCGGCAATTACTCCGCTTCGGACCTTTTGTCACCGTCGAATGTGACGGGGTTGTAACCCACAAATACGCCAGCGACGAGCCGCCGGCGTTGGCGGCATGGGCCACGGTCCTGGCGAGATCATGCCGCCAGCTTGCTGTTACCGTCCTGCGAAGTCACGGTCGGGCGGACCGCCGACGTGTGGCGAACCGAGGATCCGCGACCGCGCGCGGTGATCGCCTTCTTCAGCCTCGCCCTGGATTTCCGGCGTGACGGGGCGCGATGATGGGCTACAAGCCCGTGGGATAAGAGAGGGACTGCACCGATGACCTACCGTACCGCCACCGCCATGGCGCTGATCCTGTGCGCCGGTACGCTGGGTGCGCAGGTCACCCCGCCGGTCCAGAAGCCGGTCGAGCAGACCGAGGCGCCCGAGGACAAGGTGACCAGGCCCGAATCGGTCGCGGATGCGGCGCCCACGCCCACGGCATCGGCCACGCCAGCGCCCGCCGCGACCACCGCCGCGCCGGTCGCCACGCCCGCCAAGCCGCCCAAATGGGACGTCAACGCCCCGCGCGGGCTGCGCACGAAGGAGGTGCGGATCGACACCGACGAGGGCAGCTGGATGAACGTCGACGTCTCGCCCGACGGGCGGCAGATCGCGTTCGACCTGCTCGGCGATATCTACACCATGCCGATCGCGGGCGGGATGCCGCGGCGGATCGCGCAGGGGCTCGCCTTCGAGCACCAGCCGCGCTTCTCGCCCGACGGGCGGCGCATCGCCTTTACCTCCGATCGCGGCGGCGGCGACAACATCTGGGTGATGAATGTCGACGGCAGCGACAAGCGCCAGGTGACCAAGGAAGACTTCCGCCTCCTCAACCAGCCGACATGGAGCCCGGACGGCCGCTTCATCGCCGCCAAGAAGCATTTCACCACCGGCCGCTCGCTCGGCACCGGCGAGGTATGGCTGTACCATGTCACCGGCGGTGGCGGCGTCCAGCTGGTCAAGCGCGCCAGCGAGCAGCTGCAGAAAGAGCTGGGCGAGCCGATCTTCGCCCCCGACGGCAAGGGCATCTTCTACACCCGCAACACCACGCCCGGCCCGATCTTTGAATATGCGCAGCATTCGCGCACCGGGCTGTTCGACATCGAGCGTTACGATCTGAACACCGGCGAGGTCGATACGGCGGTCAGCGGCCTGGGCGGCGCGGTCCGCCCGACGCCGTCGCGCGACGGCCGGCGCATCGCCTTCGTGCGGCGCGAGGACAACCAGACGAAGCTGTGGGTCCGCGATCTCGCCGCGGGCACCGAACGCGTGGTCTATGGCGACCTTGATCGCGACGTGCAGGAGACCTGGGCGGTCACCGGCGTCTACCCGAACATGGGCTGGACCGCGGACGATCGCGCGATCGTGTTCTGGGCGGGTGGCAAGCTGCGCCGGGTCAACGCCGACGGCAGCGGCGCGGCCGTGATCCCGTTCCGGGTCAGCGACACGCGCGTGCTGGTCGATGGCATTCATCCGAGTGTGGAGGTGGCGCCCGATCAGGTGCGCACGAAGATGCCGCGCTGGGCCAGCGTGTCTCCGGACGGGCGCCAGGTGGTGTTCGAGACGCTGGGCAAGCTGTGGGTCAAGCCGATGGGCAGTGGCGCCGCGCGGCGGCTGACGCGCGCGACCGACGAGCTGGAGCTGTACCCGAGCTGGTCGCGCGACGGGCGGCAGGTCGTCTTCGTCGGCTGGACCGATGCGGGATTGGGGCAGGTCAAGGTGGTCGCTACAGGCGGCGGAACGGCGCGCGCGGTAACGACCGTGGCGGGCCATTATCGTCGCCCGCGCTTCTCGCCCGATGGGCGCACCATCGTCTTCGAGCAGGGGGAGGGCGGCGGGTTGACGGCGGCGCGCGGCAACCCCGGCCGTGGTGCGTACCGCGTCGCCGCGACGGGGGGCGCGCCGGTCAGGATCGCCAAGGACGGATCGGGGCCGCAGTTCGGCGCCGACAACGACCGGGTGTTCCTGCTCCGGAGCGAAAAGGACAAGCGCCAGCTGGTTAGCATGGACCTGAACGGAGAGGGCGCGCGCGTCCATGCCTCCGGCGATCTGGTCAACGACTTTCAGGTGTCGCCCGACGGCGGCCACATCGCGTTTCGGCAGAATTACGAGGCGTTCGTGATGCCGCTGCTGCCCGGCAAGCAGGCGGTCGAAGTTGGGCCAAAGGGCGGGCCGTTGCCGGTGACCAAGGTTTCGGCGGAGGGCGCGGACTTCATCAACTGGTCCGATAATGGCCGCCGGGTGCACTGGAGCCTGGGACCGACGCTCTACTCCGCCGACACCGCCTCGCTGTTCGCGACCGCGCCGATCGGAGAGGATGCGCCCAAGTTCCCGGCGCCGCGCACCGGCGTCGACCTGTCTATGAATGTGCCCGCGGCCAAGCCGACCGGCACGGTGGCGCTGACCGGCGCGCGGGTGGTGACGATGGCGACGGCCGATGGGGGCATCCTCGACGACGCGACGATCGTGATCCGCGGCGACCGCATCGTCGCGGTGGGCCCGCGCGGGCAGGTCGCGGTGCCGGCGGGTGCGAGGGTGGTCGATGTCGCGGGCAAGTTCATCATCCCCGGGCTGATCGACGCGCACGCGCATGGCAGCCAGGGCGAGGACGAGCTGATCCCGCAGCAGAACTGGGACGCGATGGCGAACCTCGCCCTTGGCACCACCACCGTCCACGACCCGTCGTCGCGCGCGTCGGAGATCTTCCCGGCCGCCGAGATGCAGCGCGCGGGGCTCAGGCTGCAACCGCGCACCTTCTCGACCGGCGAGATCATCTACGGCGCCAAGAATCCGGAGGTCTATGCCGAGATCGACAAATATGAGGACGCGCTCGCCGACGTCCGGCGGCTGAAGGCGCAGGGTGCCAATTCGGTCAAGAACTACAACCAGCCGCGCCGCGAGCAGCGCCAGATGGTGGTCGCCGCCGCGCAAGCCGAGGGGATGCACGTCGTGCCCGAGGGCGGCTCGCTCTACACGATGGACGTCAGCCTGATCCAGGACGGCAACTCGACGGTCGAGCACAATGTGCCGCTGGAGCGGTTCTATGCCGATCTGGTGCAGCTGTGGTCGCAGTCGAAGACCGACTACACGCCGACGCTGGTCGTCACCTATGGCGGGCCCGCAGGCGATCCATACTGGCGGTCGCGGACCGATGTGTGGCGGCATCCGCTGCTCAGCCGCCACGCACCACCCGCGCTGCTGGCCGCGCAGAACGCCCGGCGCGAGATCGCGGCGGAGGGCGATTATGTCGATGCCGACAGCGCGCGCGAGGCGAAGAAGCTGGTCGTGGGCGGCCGCATGGTGTCGATCGGCGCGCACGGCCAGCAGGCGGGGCTGGGGGCGCATTGGGAGTTGTGGAGTTTCGTGCGCGGCGGCTGGTCGCCGATCGAGGCGCTGCGGGCGGGGACGATCATGCCGGCGACCTCGCTCGGCTATGCGCGCGACATCGGCAGCATCGAGGTGGGGAAACTCGCGGACCTGGTGGTGCTGGACGCCGATCCGACGGTGGATATCCGCAATTCGGAGAAGGTTCGCCAGGTGATGCTGGGCGGCCGGCTGTACGACGCGGCCACGCTCAACGAGGTGGCGACGGGGACCGCCAAGCGGCTGCCCTACTGGTGGGAGAATGGCGGGGGCGGTGCCGGGACCGGCGCGAGCGCGGCGCGGGGGCATGGGCACGGGGATTAAAGCCGGGGACGCGGGCAAAGCCCCGCGTCGAACGGGTCGGCTGAGCCGACCCGCCGGCCGTCTTGGGCCGTCTCGCCGCGAGCTACGCTACCGGCGTGCGACCTGCGTCAATCCCGAAGCGACGCAGGCACCTTGCCGCCATTCTCGGCGAGCTTCTTCCACACCGCCTTGCTGAGCGCCATGTTCTGCTCGGCGCTTCCATGATCACCGGCATGGACGCCAAGCTCCTCGGCCAGCTCCTTGCGCGCGGTGAGGCTGGAATCCATGTCGAGCAGCTTGAGCAGGTCGACGATCGACGTCCGCCAGTTGCCGCCACCACCCTTGGTGTCGGCCATCTGCGTCAGCACCGCCTCGACATCGACCGGCTGAGCCGGAGCGGCGGGCGCGGCAGGCTGTGCTTGGCCCGCTACGGGCGCAGCGGCGGGCTTTGGCGCGACCTGGGGCTGCGCGGGCGCGGGCTTCTTGCCGAAGATTTTGCCGAGGATGCCGCCGAAGATGCTCATGATACTACTCCTGTTACCGGCCGTCTCAACGCGCCGCCCATGCCCGGGGTTGCGCGGTGCGTCCTGGCGGGCCTACAGGCGACGGCGTGACAGGTGCCCGGCGACGGGCTGAAAAGGGAAGTCCGGTGTTCAAGACCGGCGCTGCCCCCGCAACTGTGACCGGCGAGTGATCCTCCAATCCATGCCACTGGGCTTCTCGCCCGGGAAGGCGGAGGAAAGCAACGACCTGGGAGCCAGGAGACCTGCCCGTCACGGTCGATCCTTCGCGCGCACGGGGTGTGGCGGGCGGACGAGGGCAACCTCGCGTGAGCGACGCCGAAGGGCGTCCAGTCCGGGCGCCTCGCGTGTGAGGATGTGGCCGTGTTCTGTTTTCCGCTTACTTCTTCCCCGGCGAAGGCCGGGGCCCAGTTGCCACGCACTCGGTTGGCGAAGTCTGCCCTCTCCAACGTCTCAGCCCGATCCTGGGCCCCGGCCTTCGCCGGGGAAGGTGTAGGTGCGGCTGCATGGGTGGGTCTCGCGGGGGTGGGGTTGTTGGTGAGTGCGCCGCTCCCGGCGCAGACGCCCGATCCCTGCGCCGCCGCGCCCAACGACTGCATCATCCTCACCCATGAGCGCATCCCGCCCGACATCCTCGTTGCGGCGCGGGTGCCGCGCTATGCCGACGAGATCGGCCAGGCGGTCACCACCTATGATCGCGACGAGATCGAGCGCCGCCAGACCGTTTCGCTCGCGGACCTGCTCGCCACCACGCCGGGCGTGAACGTCAGCCGCAACGGCAGCGTCGGCGGCTTCACGGGCGTGCGGCTGCGCGGCGCGGAGGCGGAGCAGACGCTGGTGGTGATCGACGGCGTACGGGTCAACGACCCCTCCTCGCCCAGCGGCGGCTTCGACTTCGCCAACCTGCTCGCCGCCTCCGTCGAGCGGATCGAGGTGTTGCGCGGGCCAAATTCTGTGCCGTGGGGTAGCCAGGCGATCGGTGGTCTCGTCCATATCCGCACCGCCGACCCGGCGGGTGGGGCCGACGGCGACGTCAGCGCGCGTGCCCAGGCGGAATATGGCTATGCCGACCAGCTCTATGCGACCGCCGGCGTGCAGGGCCGCTCAGGGGGCCTGTCCGGATCGCTCAACGCCGGGTTCCTGCGCACCGATGGCATCTCGTCCGCCGCAGCGGGAACCGAGCGCGACGGTTATCGCCAGATCGGCGGCACCGCGCGGCTGGGGCTGGCGATCACCGACAATGTCGGCGTCGATCTGCGCGGCTATTACGCCGATAGCCACCTGCGCTTCGACGGCTTCAGCAACGCCCCGCCGTTCGGCCCCGCCGACGGGCCGCAGAGCGGCGAGACGCAGGAATTGTACGGCTATGCCGGCGCCTATGCCGACCTGGCGGGCGGGCGCATCCGCAACCGGATCGCGTTGACGATCGCCGATATCAATCGCGACACCTTCGATCCCGATTTTCCGTCGGCCGCGCGCGGGCGGTCGGAGCGGTACGAGTACGGCGTCGACGCCCGCCTCTCCGATAGACTGCGACTGGCCGGCGGCGCGGAGCGGGAGAACAGCCGGTTTACCGACGGCTTCACGGTGGCGGAGACGGGCATCACCAGCGTCTATGCGCAGGCGATCGTGCGACCGTTCACGCGGCTGACTCTGACCGGCGGCGTGCGCTATGACGATCATGATGCGTTCGGCGACGCGGTGACGGCCGGGGCGGACGCGGCCCTGGCGTTGGGCGGCACGACGCTGCGCGGCAGCTATGGCGAGGGGTTCAAGGCGCCGACGCTGTTCCAGCTCTTTTCCTTCTTCGGCAACGAGCGGCTGGCGCCGGAGCGGGCACGGTCGTTCGACCTCGGTGTACAGCAGCGGCTCCTCGGCGGGAGCGCCACGTTCGGCGCGACCTACTTCAACCGGCGCACCCGCAACCAGATCGGCTTCCGCTCCTGCACCGCCGCCGAGCAGGGCACGGCCGGTTCGATCTGCGTCGACCGGCCGTTCGGCGTGTACGACAACACCGCCCGCACCCGCGCGGAGGGTGTCGAGGTCGAGCTGGCGCTGCGGCCGAACGATGCGCTGTCGCTAAGCGCGAGCCTGACCCTGCTCGAAGCCACGGACCGCACGAACGGTCTCGATCTCGCGCGGAGGCCGGGCGAGACGGCGAGCGTCAGCGCCGATTACCGCTTTCCCTTCGGCCTCAGTGTCGGCGGCACCGTGCTGATCGTCGGCGACAGCTTCGACGATCCGGGCAATTTCGCGCGGCTCGACGGCTATGCGCTCGCCTCGTTGCGCGCGGCATTGCCGGTCGGCGAGCGGCTGGAGCTATACGGCCGCGTCGAGAACATCGCCAACGCGCGGTATCAGACGGTCGCCGGCTACGGCACCTACGGCCGTGCCGCCTATGGCGGGGTGCGGGTGCGGTTCGATTGAGAGCGCTTGCGGGGCTGCTGGCGCTCGCCGCCTGCGCGCCGGAGACGGCGGGCGGCGGCATCGTGTCGGTGAATCCGTGCGCGGACGCGATGCTGGTGCGGCTGGTCGCGCCCGACCGCATCGCCGCCATCAGCCATTACTCGCAGGATCCCGCGGCCACCTCGATCCCGCTGGCGGAGGCGAAACGGTTCCGCGCCACGGCGGGGACGGCGGAGGAGGTGATCGCGCTCAGGCCGGGGCTGGTGCTGGCGTCGACCTTCACGCCGGCGGCGACGCGGGATGCGTATGCGCGGGCGGGTCTGCGGGTGCTGTTGCTCGACTCGCCGGTGACGGTCGCGGGGAGCGTGGCGCAGGTGAGGGAGGTCGCGGCGGCGGTGGGGGAGCAAGCTAGAGGCGAGGCGCTGGTTCAGGAGATTGCGGATAGCCTCAAACATCCTCCCCGGCGAAGGCGGGGATCCAGTTTCGGCCCTGCTCATTGGGAAGGGCAGCCCTCACCAACGCAAACCGTGGCGACTGGGCCCCGGCCTTCACCGGGGAAGATAGGTGAACCCGCGGCCTTGCTGCTCCTCTCCGGCGATCTCGCCAACGGCTCCGGTACATTGCTCGACGAGCTGATGCTCCATGCGGGGCTGCGCAACGCGGCGGCGGACTATGGCCTGCGCTACACCGGCCGGGTGCCGCTGGAGGTGCTCGCCGCGCGACCGCCGGCGGTGGTGATCGCACCCGATGGCGGCGGGCGAACCGCGGCGTTGCGGCGCCAGCTCCTCCCGATGGTGCCGCAGGCGAGCTTCCCGCGCGCGCTCATCAATTGCGGCGGCCCCGCCATTCCGCCCGCGCTCGCCAGGCTGCGCGCGATCCGGGCGAGCCTGTGACGCGGTCTGCGCGCCTGGCGCTTCTCACCGGGCTGGTCGCGGTGCTGTTCTCCGCGTCGCTGCTGGCGGGCAAAATGTGGGTTACACCGCTTGCATGGCTGAACGGCGACCCGCTCACCCCGATCCTGCTCGAACTGCGCCTGCCGCGCGCGCTTCTCGGCGCCATGCTTGGCGCGTCGTTGGGGCTTTCGGGGGCCGTGTTGCAGGGATTCCTGCGCAACCCGCTCGCGGACCCGGCGGTGCTGGGCGTGTCCTCGACGGCGGCGCTGGGCGCGGTCGCCGCGATCCTGCTCGGCGTGGGCAGCGGCGGCGCGTTCGCCGCGGCGATGGCCGGTGCCGCCGGCGCGATGGTGCTGCTCGCCGTGCTCGCCTGGCGGGCGGCAGGGCCGGTGGCGTTCGTGCTCGTGGGCACGGTGCTGGCGAGCCTGGCCGGCGCGCTCACCGCCTTCCTGATCGCGGTCGCCCCCAACCCGTGGGCGGTGGCCGAGGTGATCGACTGGCTGATGGGGGCGCTGACCGACCGCAGCTGGCCGGACCTCGCGCGCGCCGCGCCGGCGATGGTGGTCGGGTGCGCGCTGTTGTTGATGACCGGGCGATCGCTCGACGCGCTGGCGCTCGGCGAGGAGGCCGCGCGTTCGCTGGGGGTGCGGATGGGGCGGTTGCAGGCGCTGGTGATCGTCGGCACCGGCCTGGTGGTCGGCGCGGGCGTCGCGGCAACGGGCGTGATCGGGTTCGTCGGCCTGGTTGTACCGCATCTGCTCCGCCCGCTGTTCGGGGCACGGCCGGCCGCGCTGCTGGTGCCGAGCGCGCTGGGCGGCGCGGCGCTGGTGCTCGCGGCCGACAGCCTGGTGCGGCTGGTGCCGGGCGCCGGCGAAGTGCGGTTGGGGGTGGCGATGGCGATGCTGGGCGCGCCCTTCTTCCTGGCGCTGCTGTGGCGTGGGGAGGGGCGGACATGGCGCTGAGCCTCGACGATGTCACCGTGCGGGTCGGGGGCGCGACGTTGCTCGACCGCGTCACCGCCACGGTCGCGCCGGGCCGCGTCACCGCCATCCTCGGCCCCAATGGCGCGGGCAAGTCGACGCTGCTCCGCGCCGCCGCCGCGTTGATCCGGGCGGACGGCAGGGTCTGCGTGGATGGTGAGGACATTATCCGGATGAGTTCGCGGAGCCGCGCGCGGGCGATCGGTTATCTGCCGCAGGACGCCGCCGTCCACTGGAACTTGCGCGTGCACGAGGTGGTGGCGCTCGGCCGCCTGCCCCATGCCGCCTTGCCGATGGAGGATCGCGCCGCCACCGACCGCGCGCTGGCGGTGACTGCCACCAGTGCCTTCGCCGACCGTCCGATCGTGACGCTGTCCGGCGGCGAGCGCGCCCGGGTGCTGCTCGCACGCGTGCTGGCGGGAGAGCCGCGCTACCTGCTCGCCGACGAGCCGCTCGCCGCGCTCGACCCGGCGCACCAGATCGACCTGGTCGCGCGGCTGCGCGCCTATGCGGCCGGCGGCGCGGGGGTGGCGGTCGTGGTCCACGACCTCCTCCAGGCGCAGGTCGCCGCCGACGACGCGGTGCTGCTCGACGGCGGCCGCGTCGTCGCGGCGGGGCCGTCGGGCGATGTGCTCACGCCCGACAACCTCGCCCGCGTCTTTGGCATTCGCGTAGCGGCGGTCGAGAACCAGGGCCGGAAACTATGGGTGCCGGTAGGGCGCTGACAGCTTCGCTCTGCTGTGGCAAAGGGCCGCCATGCGCACGATAGATCATTTCATCGTCGGCGGGGCCGGCGGCTCCCCCACCCGTTCGTCGGACATCTTCGACCCCAACACCGGCCAGGTGCAGGCGACGGTCGGGCTCGGCGGCCGGGCGGAGCTCGACCTGGCCGTCGCGGCGGCGCTGAAGGCGCAACCAAGCTGGGCGGCCACCAACCCCCAGCGCCGGGCGCGCGTGATGTTCCGGTTCAAGGAGCTGGTCGAGGCGAACATGGACGCACTCGCCCACCTGCTGTCGTCCGAGCACGGCAAGGTGATCGCCGACTCCAAGGGCGACATCCAGCGCGGGCTGGAGGTGATCGAGTTCGCCTGCGGCATTCCGCATGTGCTCAAGGGCGAATACACCCACGGCGCCGGCCCCGGCATCGACGTGTACTCGATGCGCACCCCGCTCGGGATCGGTGCCGGCATTACGCCGTTCAACTTTCCCGCGATGATCCCGATGTGGATGTTCGGCGTCGCCGTCGCCTGCGGCAACGCGTTTATCCTCAAGCCGTCCGAGCGCGATCCCAGCGTACCGGTGCGCCTCGCCGAGCTGATGCGCGAGGCGGGCGCGCCCGAGGGCATCCTGCAGGTGGTGCATGGCGACAAGGAAATGGTCGACGCCATCCTCGACCATCCCGCCATCGCGGCGATCAGTTTCGTCGGCAGCAGCGACATCGCGCACTATGTCTATCGGCGCGGCGTCGACGCGGGTAAGCGCGTGCAGGCGATGGGCGGGGCGAAGAACCACGGCATCGTGATGCCCGACGCCGATCTCGACCAGGTGGTGGCGGACCTCAGCGGCGCGGCGTTCGGCTCGGCCGGCGAACGCTGCATGGCGTTGCCGGTGGTGGTGCCGGTCGGCGACAAGACCGCGGACGCGCTGCGCGAGAAGATGATCCCCGCGATGGCAGCGTTGCGGGTGGGCGTCAGCACCGATGCGGACGCGCATTACGGCCCGGTGGTCAACGCCGCGCACAAGCAACGGGTGGAGAACTGGATCCAGACCGGCGTCGACGAGGGCGCGGAGCTGGTGGTCGATGGCCGCGGCTTCGAGTTGCAGGGGCATGAGCAGGGCTTCTTCATCGGCCCGTCGCTGTTTGACCGGGTCACGCCGCAGATGCAGAGCTACAAGGAGGAGATCTTCGGTCCGGTGCTGCAGATCGTCCGCGCGCCCGACTTCGAGACCGCCGTGCGGCTGCCGACCGAGCACCAATATGGCAACGGCGTTGCGATCTTCACCCGCAATGGCCACGCCGCGCGCGAGTTCGCCGCTAGGGTCGAGGTCGGCATGGTCGGCATCAACGTGCCGATCCCGGTGCCCGTAGCGTATCACAGCTTCGGCGGCTGGAAGCGCTCGGCCTTCGGCGACACGAACCAGCACGGCATGGAGGGCGTGCGGTTCTGGACCCGCACCAAGACCGTGACCCAGCGCTGGCCCGACGGCTCCGCACTGCCGCGCGGGTCAGAGGACGGTGGACCGTCGCGGGTACAGGACGCGTTCGTCATACCCACCATGGGGTAGTCATTCCCCTCCCGCTCGCGGGAGGGACTACGCGAGGGGGTGTCCGTCCGAAAGGGTCGGGTGACAAGCCCCCCGCCCAGCCCCTCCCGCAAGCGGGAGGGGAGCGACCGGGAACGCCGCCCGCGTCCCCTCGTTCAGCTTCCGAGAGGGAGTTTCACAACTTGTCGAATACCGAACGCGCGCCGGTCGGCGCGGTGGCTGCGCGTGCGGCGGAGATGCTCGATACGCAGGACGTGTTCCTCGTCCTCGTCGACGAGCAGCGGGCGGAGGCGGTGACCGCCGCGCTCAGCGCAGCCGCCCCGGCGGCGCGCGTGGTCCACCTGCCCTCGAGCGACGCTTTGCCCGGCGATGCCAGCCCGGCCTCGCCCGCCAATCTCGGTCGCCGCGTGGCGGCGCTCCACGCGGTGTTCGTCGCCCGGCAGCAAGATGCGCGGGTGGCGCTCGTCACCACGGTCGAAGCGGCGGCGCGGCTGCAGGCGCCGCCGGCCAGCTATGACATCGTGCTGCCCGCCGTGACGGTGGGCGAGCCGCTCGACGCCGCGGAATTCGGTGAGACGCTGATCGGGATCGGTTACATCGCCGACGACCGCGTCGACGAGCCCGGCGAGATGGCGGTGCGCGGCGCCACCATCGACATCTTCCCGGCCGACAGCGGCTGCCCGGCGCGGATCGAGATCGCGGACGGCCGGGTCGCCGCGATCCGCCGCTACGATGCCGCGACGCAGCTCGGCACCGAAAATATCGAGCGGCTTGAGGTCGGCCGCATCCACGAGCCGGAACTCGGCGCGGGCGTGCCGCTGTTCGACCATCTGCCCGATGCGCGCGTGCTGCTCGACCTCGACATCGACGGCCGCCGCGACCGCTTCGTCGCGTTGGCCAGGGACGCGGGAGGGCGCGAGCCGGTGCTCGATGCGAAAGCATGGGACAAGGCGCTGAAGGGCCGTTCGGTCGCCTTGTTGGAGGCCGAGGGCGAGCCGATCCCGCGCTTCGTCGAGCAGCGCAACTCCGCCCGCGCCTTCGCCCGCTTCGCGACGCCGCTCCTCGAGGCGGGCGAGCGGGTGGTGCTGGTCGGCGGCGAACGTGACCTGCGCTTCCTGCGCACCCGCGCCGGCGCGACGCTGAAGCGCGAGGTCGAGACCGTCGATAGCTGGGCCGCCGCCCGCGCTGCGCCTGCCGGCGCCCTGCTGGCGCTGGTGATGCCGGCCGAAGCCGGGTGGCGAATGCCCGGGCTGGTCGCGGTCGCCGCCGCCGACCTGATCGGCAGCCGCGCGGTCACCGATCCGAGCGGCGCGTCGGCGGACCCCTTCGCCGCGCACGCGACGGAGATCCGTCTCGGCGATGTAGTGGTGCACGAGGATTTCGGCATCGGCGTCGTCGCCGGGCTGGAGGAACTGGAAGAGGGTGACGCGATCGCGCTGACCTATGCGGGCGACAATCGCCGGCTGGTGCCGGTCGCGGAGGCCGACCGCGTCTGGCGCTATGGCGCGGATGCCGACGCGGTGACGCTGGACAAGCTCGACGGCTCGTCCTGGCAGAAACGGCGGGGCGCGATCGACGCCGCGATCGCGGAAAGTGCGAAGGAGCTGACGCGCCTCGCCGCCGAGCGCGACGGGCGCGAAGCCGTGAAACTCGAGCCCCAATCCTCCGCCTATGAGCGGTTCGCTGCCGGCTTCCCCTTCACCGAAACGACCGATCAGGCGCGCGCCATCGCCGCCGTCCGGGCGGACCTCGCATCGGGCAAGCCGATGGACCGGCTGGTGATCGGCGATGTCGGCTACGGCAAGACCGAGGTCGCCTTGCGCGCCGCGGCGCTGGCGGCGCTGGCCGGCGCGCAGGTGGTGGTGGCCGCGCCCACCACCGTGCTGGTGCGCCAGCATATCGAGACCTTCCGCCGCCGCTTTGAGGGCACCGGCGTCGAGGTCGCGGGCCTGTCCAGGCTGGCGGACGCGGCCGAGAAGAAGCGCGTCAAGGCCGGGGTTGCGGACGGCTCGATCGGCGTCGTCATCGGCACCGCCGCGGTGGCGACGGCGGAATACCGGAACCTGGCACTGGTGGTGATCGACGAGGAGCAGCGGTTCGGTGCTGCGGACAAAGCCAAGCTGCGCGCGCTCGGCGGGGATGCGACACACGCGCTGTCGCTGTCCGCCACGCCGATCCCGCGGACGCTGCAGACTGCGCTGGTCGGCCTGCAGCAGCTGTCGATCATCGCTACGCCGCCGGCGCGCCGTCAGCCGATCCGCACCGCCATCGCCGAGTGGGACGAGGTGACGGTCCGCACTGCGCTGCGCCGCGAGGCGGGGCGCAAGGGCCAGAGCTTCGTCGTCGTCAGCCGCATCGAGGACATGGCAGCGATGGCCAAGCGGCTGCACAAGCTCGTCCCCGAGCTCAAGCTCGTCGAGGCGCACGGCAAGATGCCCGTCGGCGAAATCGACGAGGCCATGGTGGCGTTCGCGAACGGGGAGGGCGACGTGCTGCTGGCGACCAACATCATCGAGGCTGGGCTCGACGTGCCGCGTGCCAACACGATGATCGTCTGGCGCGCGGACCGCTTCGGGCTCTCGCAACTGCACCAGCTGCGTGGCCGGGTCGGACGCGGCAGCCGGCGCGGGCAGGTGCTGCTGCTGACCGATCCCGCGCATCCGATCGCCGACGCGACGGTCAAGCGGCTGAAGACGCTGGAGGCGTTCGACCGGCTAGGCGCGGGCTTCGCCATCGCCGCACGCGATCTCGACATGCGCGGTGCCGGTGACCTGATCGGCGACGAGCAGGCCGGGCACATGAAGCTGATCGGCGTCGACCTTTACCAGTATCTGCTCGAAGCCGGCCTGCGCGTCGCACGCGGCGAGCCGGTCGATCGCTGGACGCCGCAGCTCAACCTCGGCGCGGCCGGCCGCTGGCCCGCAGACTGGGTGCCCGAGGAGGAGGCGCGCATCACCCTCTACGCGCGTCTCGCCCGCATCGCCGATCAAGCCGCGCTCGACGCCTTCACCGCCGAACTGGAGGACCGGTTTAGCCAGCCTCCGCCGGAGGCACGGGCGCTGCTCGACCAGGCCGCGATCCGGCTGGCGGCGCAGGACGCCCGCATCGAGCGCATCGACGCCGGTCCCGCCGCGATCGCGCTGACCCCGCGCAGGGACTTCGCCGGCGATGCGGTCGCGGCCGGGCTGGTCGAGAAGAACGGGCGGTTGCTGCTGGCCGAGCGGATCGAGGACCCCGCCGCCCGGCTCGCCCGATTGACTGAGGTGCTGGATCACCTCGGCGGCGGTTGACCTGGCAAGAAGGGAGAGGCAGCAGGGCGCGGCTATGACAGCACCTCCCCCGATCGACCGCGCCGGGCGAGCCGGCAGCGTGCCGCGGCCTGCGTTCGAGGTCCGGTACGACGCAGTCGCCCGGCGGCTGCGGTGGACGATGCGCGGCTTCTGGACGATGCGAGAGGTCGCCGGGCTGGGCGCGGCGATGCAGGACGCGCTCGCCCCGCTGGGGCCACCGCCGCATCGCTTCGACGGCCTGTGCGATTCGCGCGACTTTCCCGTCCAGTCGGCGGAGGTCAGCAACGCGCTCGGACTGATCGACAAGGCCGGCAGCGCGATGCGCCAGGGCCGGGTGGCGATCGTGGTGGGCAGCATGATCAACAAGCTGCAGGCGGAACGCACGCTGACCTCGCCGGACGTCCGGGTGTTCCTGACGATGGAGGACGCGGAGGCGTGGCTGAACCAGGACAGGCACTCGGAATGACGACCCAATTCGACCTCACTGACGACCAGCGCGAGATCCAGGCGCTGGCGCAGCGTTTCACCACCGATCGCATCACCCCCTTCGCGGCCGAGTGGGACGAGAAGCATCACTATCCCGTCGACGTCTGGAAGGCGGCGGGCGAGCTCGGTTTCGGCGCGATCTACATCGCCGAGGAGTCGGGCGGCATCGCGCTGGGACGGCTGGAGGCGGCGCTGATCATGGAGGCGATGGCCTATGGCTGCCCGGCGACCAGCGCCTTCATCTCGATCCACAACATGGCGACATGGATGATCGATCGCTACGGCGACCAGGCGCTCAGGGACCGGTTCCTGCCGAGCCTCGTGACGATGGAAAAGATCGGCAGCTACTGCCTGACCGAACCCGGCTCCGGCTCCGACGCCGCCGCGCTCAAGGCGACCGCGAAGCGGGATGGCGATCATTATGTGCTCAACGGCACCAAGCAGTTCATCTCCGGCGCGGGCTATAACGACGTCTATGTCTGCATGGTGCGGACCGGCGAGGAGAAGTCGAAGGGCATCACCTGCATCGTCGTCGAGGACGGCACACCGGGGCTGAGCTTCGGCGCGCCCGAGAAGAAGCTCGGCTGGAACGCGTCGCCGACCGCGCAGGTGATCTTCGAGGACTGCCGTGTGCCGGTGGCCAACCGCGTCGGCGCGGAGGGCGAGGGGTTCCGCATCGCGATGGCGGGGCTCGACGGCGGCCGGCTCAACATCGGCGCCTGTTCGCTCGGCGGGGCGCAGCGGTGCCTGGACGAGTCGATCAAATATACCAAGGAGCGCCAGCAGTTCGGCCAGCCCGTGGCGGATTTCCAGAACACGCAATTCACGCTGGCGGACATGGCGACGGACCTGGAGGCGGCGCGCGCGCTGCTCTACCTCGCCGCCGCCAAGGTGACCGCGAACAGCCCCGACAAGTCGCGCTTCTCGGCGATGGCGAAGCGGCTGGCGACCGACAACGGCTCGAGCATCGTCGACCGGGCGCTGCAGTTGCACGGCGGTTATGGCTATCTCAAGGACTATCCGATCGAACGCTTCTGGCGCGACCTGCGGGTGCACTCGATCCTGGAGGGCACCAACCAGGTCATGCGGATGATCGTCGGGCGGGAGCTGACGCGGCAGTGAGCGAAGTCTTGATCGAGCGTAACGGGCCGGTGGCACGGCTGCGGCTGAACCGCCCCAAGCAGCTCCACGCGCTCAACACCGCGATGTGTGAGGCGATGCTCGCGGCACTTGCCGAGTGGCGCACCGACGACGCCGTCCGCGCGATCCTGATCGACCATGCAGACGGTCGCGGCTTCTGCGCGGGCGGCGACATCCGGATGCTCGCCGCCAGCGGTGCCGCGGACGGGGTGGCGGCGCGGGCGTTCTTCCACACCGAATACCGGCTCGACCACGCGCTGTTCACCTGTGCGAAGCCGACGGTCGCGTTCATGGACGGGGTGACGATGGGCGGCGGCGTCGGGCTGAGCCTGCCGTGCCGGTACCGCGTCGCGACCGAGAACACGCGGTTGGCGATGCCGGAGACCGGGATCGGCCTGTTCCCCGATGTCGGCGGCGGCTGGTATCTGTCGCGGCTGTCGGGGCGGATGGGGCAGTTCCTCGCGCTGACCGGGCATCGGCTGGGCGGCGCGGAGTGCGTGAAGCTGGGGCTTGCCACCCACTACATCCCTTCGGCCGAGCTGGCCGCGCTCAAGGCGGCCATCACCGCGCAGCCTGATGCGATCGCCGCGCTGCTGGCTGACAAGGCCGAGGTGCCGGAGGAGGGCGCTATCTTGCGGCACGCCGATGCGATCGATCGGCTCTTCGACTCCGACAAGCTGGAGGATGTATTCGCTGCGCTGGAGGCCGAGGACAGCGACTTCGCACGAGCGACGCTCGCGACGCTGCGCACCAAGTCGCCGCAGACGATGAAGGTCAGCCTCAAGCTGCTGCTCGACGGCGCCACCATGCCGACCTTCGAGGACGAGATGCGGCAGGAATATGCGGTTGGCGCTCGCGTCGTCCAGCGCCACGACTTCATCGAAGGGGTGCGCGCCGTGATCGTGGATAAGGACAACGCGCCCCGCTGGGATCCGGCGACGCCGGAGGGGGTCAGCGACCACCTGATCGACCAGATCTTCGCGCCCCTACCCGACGGCGAAGCATGGAGCCCCGCATGACGTACGAAACCATCCTGGTCGAGCAACGCGGCGGGGTGACGCTGGTGACCCTCAACCGGCCGCAGGCGCTGAACGCACTCAACAATCAGGTTCTAGGTGAGCTGGTCGCGGCGATGCAGGCGTTCGACGCCGACGCGACGCAGGGCTGCGCGGTGCTGACCGGCTCCGAAAAGGCGTTCGCCGCCGGCGCGGACATCAAGGAGATGCAGCCGCAATCGTTCGGCGAGATGTACGGCGGCAACTACTTCGCCGGTTGGGAGCAGTTCACGCTCACCCGCAAGCCGATCATCGCCGCGGTCGCCGGCTTCGCGCTCGGCGGCGGGTGCGAGCTGGCGATGATGTGCGACTTCATCCTCGCCGCCGACACCGCCAAGTTCGGTCAACCGGAGATCAAGCTCGGCGTCGCCCCCGGCATGGGCGGCTCGCAGCGCCTGACCCGCGCGGTCGGGAAGGCCAAGGCGATGGAGATGTGCCTAACCGGTCGCTTCATGGACGCCGCTGAAGCCGAGCGGTCGGGCCTTGTCAGCCGCATCGTTCCCGCCGTCGAGCTGGTTGACGAGGCGGTCAAGGTCGCGACCCAGATCGCCGGCATGGCCCCGCTCGCGGTCAAGGCCAACAAGGAGATGGTCGATGCTGCCTACGAGACGATGCTCTCCCAAGGCATCCGCTTCGAACGCCGCCTGTTCCACGGCCTGTTCGGCACCGACGACCAGAAGGAAGGCATGGCCGCGTTCGTGGAGAAGCGAGCGGGGATATGGAAGGGACGTTGACCCGTGGGCTTGTTCCTCTTCATTCCGCTGGCGCTGCTAATCTTCGCCGTTGCCATTATTTTAGGCCTTCGCCCACTCCCGATCTCACTGGGGGTGCCGGCAGCTCTGTCGATGGGCCTCTGGCTTGCTGCCTTAGTCGCACTTTTTATCAACGACGGTCAGTGGCGCTTCGGCGTATTCGGACATGTTGTTGCCCGATACTGGTTGCCCATGCTGCTGTTTTCGCTGACGTTCGCTGGGCTCGGCGTTGCAGTCCGCCGCTTATTTTCGCTCGTTTTCAGTAGGTAGATAATGGCACGCGTCGCATTCATCGGGCTGGGCAACATGGGCGGCGGCATGGCCGCGAACCTCGCCAAGGCTGGCCACGACGTCCGCGCCTTCGACCTCTCCGAAGACGCGCTCGCGCGCGCCGAGGGCGCCGGCTGCCTGCGCAGCGCCGACGCGGTGAGCGCGGTCGAGGGCGCGGAAGCGGTGGTGACGATGCTGCCCGCCGGCACGCATGTCGAGCAGGTCTATGCCTCGATGCTTCCGGCCTGCGCGCCCGGCGCGGTGCTGATAGACTGCTCAACTATAGACGTGGCCACAGCCAAGCGCGTCGCGCAGCAGGCGATCGGGGCGGGCTTCATGGCGGTCGATGCCCCCGTTTCAGGCGGCATCGCGGCGGCGGCGGCGGGCACACTGACTTTCATGGTCGGCGGCCCGGAAGACGCGTTCGCGCGCGCCGAGTCGTATCTCTCGGCGATGGGCAAGGCGGTAATCCGCGCCGGCCAATCCGGCGCGGGGCAGGCGGCGAAGATCTGCAACAACATGATCCTCGGCGCGACGATGGTCGCAACCTGCGAGGCGTTCCTGCTGGCCGAGAAGCTTGGGCTCGACGCGCAGGCCTTCTACGACATCGCCAGCGTGTCGTCGGGGCAGAGCTGGAGCATGACGAGCTACTGCCCGGTGCCCGACGTCGGCCCCGACACCCCCGCCGACCGCGATTACGAGGGCGGCTTCGCGGCCGCGCTGATGCTCAAGGACCTGCGCCTCGCCATGCAGGCCGCCAGCGACGCGCGCGCGCAGACCCCTATGGGTGCCAAGGCGGCAGGCTTGTACGAGACGATGGTGGCGCAGGGCGAGGGCGCCAAGGACTTTTCGGGCATCATCAATCAGTTGAAGCCGTAACCGGGAACGGCACGGGATGTGAAGGGTTGCCTCAAGCATCGCCTCCACCGGAGCCTGCCCCATGATCGACGCCCTCGGCTACGCCGCCAAGCACAGCTTTTCGCGCCTGAAGCCGCTGGAGTTCCAGCGCGAACCGGCCGGCGCGGGAGAGGTCGAGATCGCGGTGCTGTTCTGCGGCGTGTGCCATTCCGACGTTCACCAGGTGAAGAACGAGTGGTCGAACACCGTCTACCCCTGCATGCCCGGACACGAGATCGTCGGCCGCGTCACCCGCGCCGGCGACCGGGTGACCAGGTTCAAGACCGGCGACCTGGTCGGCGTCGGCTGCATGATCGACAGCTGCCGCAGCTGCCCGTCGTGCCAAGCCGGCGACGAGCAATATTGCGAGGGGCCGAACAGCTGGCTCGCGACCTATAACGGCCCGATGCTGCCAGCCTCCAAGGCGACCACGGGCGAGAACATCTACGGCCACGACAACACCTTTGGCGGCTATTCGGACGTGCTGGTGGTGCGTGAGGAGTTCGTCGTCCGCATTCCGGACGGGCTCGACCCCGCCGCCGCCGCGCCGATCCAGTGCGCGGGCGTCACCACCTGGTCGCCGATGAAGCATTGGGGCGTCACCGCCGGTAGCAAGGTCGGCGTGATCGGCTTGGGCGGGCTCGGCCATATGGCGGTGAAGCTCGCCCGCGCGCTGGGCGCGGAGGTGACGGTGTTCACCCGCTCGCCGGACAAGGAGGGCGCGGCCCAGGCGATGGGCGCGACGCATGTGGAGCTGGAGAAGGACGCCAAGTCGCAGTTGGAGAAGATGGCGGCGACTGCCGGCCGCTTCGACCTGATCCTGTCGACAGTGCCCGAAAAGCACGACATCAACCCGTTCGTGGTGCTGCTGAAGCGCGACGCCGCGCTGGTGATCGTCGGCGCGCTGGAGCCGATGGCGCCAGTCGACAACCAGCAGATCGCGTTTCACCGCCGCAGCGTCGCCGGCTCGCTGATCGGCTCGATCGCGGAGCAGCAGGAGGTGCTCGAGTTCTGCGCCGAGCACGGCATCGCGCCCGACATCGAGATCATCCCGATCCAGGAGATCAACACCGCATTCAAGAAGATCGAGTCGGGCGACGTCCGCTTCCGCTACGTCATCGACATGGCGTCGCTGGCTCGGGAGAAGACGGAGGCCTGAGGGGCGGCCGACGGAACGCTTGCCCGCCCCGCCACCCGCGCTAACAACGCGAGCAGGGGAGAAGACATGACCGCCGCCGCACAACCATCGCCCGGGCAGATTCGCCAGGTCATCACCGCCTCGTCGCTCGGCACCGTGTTCGAATGGTACGACTTCTTCATCTGGGGAACGCTGACCGCGTCCGGCATCCTCCAGCGCAGCTTCTTCCCGCCCGGCGACGAATTGCTGGCGACGCTGCTCGCCTGGGCGACCTTCGCGGTCGGCTTCGCGTTCCGCCCGCTCGGTGCGATCGTGTTCGGCTATCTCGGCGACAAGCTCGGGCGTAAATACACCTTCCTCGTCACCATCACGCTGATGGGCGTCGCCACGGCCGGCATCGGGCTGGTGCCCTCCTATGCGACGATCGGCACGGCCGCGCCGGTCACGATCATCCTGCTCCGCATCGCGCAGGGGCTGGCGCTGGGCGGCGAATATGGCGGAGCCGCGATCTATGTCGCGGAGCATTCGCCCGCGCGGAAGAGCGGCTTCTACACCAGCTTCATCCAGGCGAGCGTCGTCGGCGGCTTCATCCTCAGCCTCGCGGTGGTGCTGTTCTTCAAGGGGCTGGTGAGCGGCGAGGCTTGGATCGCCTGGGGGTGGCGGCTGCCCTTCCTGTTCTCGATCCTGCTGCTCGCCGTCTCGTTGTGGATGCGCTTCAAGCTGGCGGAAAGCCCTGTTTTCAAGGCGATGAAGGCCGAAGGTGAGACGGCGGGCAATCCCTTCGTCGAAAGCTTCACCTATCCCGGCAATCTGAAGCGGCTGTTCGTGGCGCTGTTCGGGATCGGTGCGGGGCTGACCGTGATCTTCTACACCGCCATGTTCTCCGCACTTGCCTTCATGCAGGGCCCACTGCGGATCGACGAGACCACCGCGCAGGTGATCGCCGCTGCTGGCGCGTTCGCCGGGCTGCCCTTCTACTTCTGGACGGGCGCCTGGTCCGACCGCGTCGGCCGCAGGAAGCCGATCCTCATCGGCTATGCGCTGACGCTGGTGCTGCTCTTCCCGCTGTTCTGGCTGATGGGCTGGGCGGGCGCGGGCGCCGCCGCGCCGGGGTTCGTGCCTGACGCCGGTAAGATCGGGCTGATCCTCGTGGCGATCGTGGGGCTGATGGCGCTGTCGGGCCTCACCTACGGCTCGGTCGCGGCGCTGCTGGCGGAGATGTTCCCAGCCCGCATCCGCTACAGCTCGATGTCGATCCCCTATCACTTCGGCACCGGCTATTTCGGCGGCTTCCTGCCGCTGATCAGCGCCTATGTCGTGTCGCGCACCGGCGATCCCTATTCGGGGCTGTGGTATACCTGGGCGGTGGTGCTGATGGCGCTGGTGGTGACCTGGTGGGGGCTGGAGGAGCCGGCGCGGGAGGGGGCGAGGGCCGGCGGCTGACGTTCGGCGCCGGCAATATAGACCCTCCCCGGCGAACGCCGGGGCCCAGTTTGCGGTGCTCCGTCGAAGCTCGGTCCTCGTTCCCGGCGCGGCCGGCTGGGCCCCGGCTTCCGCCAGGGAAGGTCAGGGCAGCGCCCGCACCGCCTCACCCTTGAGGCAAGCGTCGAGCTTGCCCGTATCCACCGGCGCAGGTGCCGCCACGGGCACCTCGAACGTCTCCCCGATCCCCTTGGCCGCGAACCGCGCCGGATCGGCGCCGGTGCAGCGCATCAGCAGGTCGAGCATCCTGGGCGGCGTATCCCAGCCCTCGTACGACAGCCGGAACGTCCCCCAATGGATCGGCAGCGCGGTCGCGGCACCCAGCCCGGCGAACACCCGCACCGCGTCGGCCGGCCCGATATGGCTGCCCGTCGTCATCTGCCCCGGCACGAAGCGGAACGCGCCGATCGGGATGATCGCGAACCGCACCGGCCCCAGCGCCGCCGCTTCGGCGGGCCAGCGACCGTCGCCTAGTCCCGTGTCCCCCGCGAAATAGAGGTTGCCGCCGGGCAGCGTCACTGTGAAGCTCGACCACAGCGCCCGGTTGCGATCGGTGAACCAGCGGCTGCCCCAATGGTGGTTGCGGGTGACGTGCACCTCGACGCCGGGCCGAACCGCGACGCGTCCGCCCCAGTCGATCGCCGTCGCCTGCGCGCCGGTCTGGCCGATGACGCTGTCGTTGCCCAGGCTGGTGACGATCAGCGGTTTGTCACGCGCCCACAGGCGCTTGAGCGTCGGCTTGTCCAGATGGTCGTAATGGTTGTGGCTGAGCAGCACGAGGTCGATCTTGGGCAGGTCGTCGAACCGCACCCCCGGCGCCGCCACCCGCTTTGGCCCGCGCCCGAACGGCCCGGTGCGGTCGCTCCATACCGGATCGGTGAGGATGTTGAGGCCGTTGGTCTGCACCAGCACGGTCGCATGGCCGATCCAGGTCACCACCATCCGCTCGCCCTCGACCCGCGCCGCCGGCTTGCTAGGCGTCACGGAAACCGTCGAGGGCCAGGCCGGGCGGCCGTCGCCCCGGGTCAGCATGTTCCAGAAGAACCCGGCGCGGCTGCCGCCGGTCGGCGGGCGCACGGTGTCGTCGACGCCGGGGTTGAAGAACCGCTCGCCATCGAAATGGTCGCTCGCGTCCCCGCGATAATAGATGCGGTCGAGGAAGCGCGGCACGATCGTCACCGCCAGCCCGAGCACGATCAAGAGCAGCAGCACGATTCCGCCTAGGATCTTGAGCGCGGTGGTCATCGGGCGGAGTGAAGCAGCATGGATGAAGTCTAACGCGGCGCTTGTGCGAACGGTTCAGACCGAGGCCGCTTTGATCGAAGTTAATCTGTCCCGCCCGAGGCTTGTCCCCCCGCGCGCCCTCGCGCAAGCTGCGCGGCAAGCCGCCTCCACCGAAAGCACCCCCCCCATGCGTCGCTTCCTGCTCGCTCTTGCCCTCACCACCCCCGTCCCAGCCGCCGTTCAGGCCCGCACAGTCGCGGTGGAGGAGAAGTCGATCGACGATCTCCAGGCGCTGATGGCGTCCGGCAAGGCGTCCAGCGTCGATCTCGTCCGCGCGTACCTGAAGCGCATTGCGGCGATGGACCGCAAGGGGCCGACGCTGCGCAGCGTGATCGTCACCAACCCCGACGTGATCGCCCAGGCCAAGGCGCTCGACGCGGAGCGGAAGGCGGGCAGGGTGCGCGGCCCGCTCCACGGTGTGCCCATCCTCATCAAGGACAATGTCGAGACCGCCGACCGCATGGCGACCACCGCCGGCAGCCTGGCGCTCGCCCGCAACTACACGGGCCGCGACGCTCCGGTGGTGGCGGAGCTGCGCCGCGCCGGCGCGGTGATCCTGGGCAAGACCAATCTGAGCGAATGGGCCAACATCCGCTCCAGCCGGTCGATGAGCGGGTGGAGCGCGCTCGGTGGGCTGGTCCGCAACCCCTATGCGCTCGATCGCACCGCCTGTGGCTCGTCGTCGGGCTCCGGCGCGGCGGTGGCGGCGAGCTTCGCGGCCGGGGCGGTGGGAACGGAGACCGACGGCTCGGTCGTCTGCCCCGCCTCGATCAACGGCCTGGTCGGGCTCAAGCCGACGATCGGTCTGGTCAGCCGCACCCATGTCGTGCCGATCAGCCACTCGCAGGACACGCCCGGGCCGATGACGCGCTCGGTCCGCGATGCGGCGGCGATGCTGTCGGCGATGGTCACCGTCGACCCGGCCGACCCGAGCACCGCGGGAGCTGCGGCGTACAAGAAGGATTACGTCGCCGGCCTTTCGGCCAGCGCGCTCTCGGGACTGCGCGTCGCGGTACTGCGCCCCGCGATGTCGCCGGATCTGACGGCCGCTTATGCCGGCGCGCTCGACGTGCTGCGCGCGGCTGGCGCGGAGCTGGTGGAGGCGGAGATGCCGCGTCCCGACGGCGTCGGCGCGGCCGAGTTCACCGTCCTCAAGACCGAGCTCAAGGCCGATCTCGACGCCTATCTCGCGACCACCCCGCCGGCGGTAACGACGCGGACGCTGGAGCAGGTGATCGCCTTCAACAAGGCGAACGCGGCGGCCGAGATGCCCTATTTCGGGCAGGAAACCTTCGAGGATGCGCTCAAGACCAAGGGTCTGCGCGACCCCGATTATCTCGCCGCCCGCGCCAGGTCGCTCAAGGGCGCCGGCGAGGCGATCGACGGCGTCCTCGCCAGGGCGCGCGCGACCGTCATCGTCGCACCCAGCTACGGCGCCGCCTGGCCGAGCGACCCCGTGCATGGCGACCAGTATGACGGCCCCAGCTCGTCGGGCCTGCCCGCCATCGCCGGCTATCCCAACCTGACCGTGCCGATGGGGCTGGTGCGCGGCCTGCCCGTGGGGATCAGCTTCATCGCCACGAAGTACGGCGACGCGACGGTGCTCGGCGCGGGTTATGCGTATGAACAGCGCGCCCGCGCCCGGGTGGCGCCCCGCTATCTGCCGACGGCGGACGCGGGGCCGGGGATGGACGGCGTACGGCGGTAACGGCGCGCGGCGAGGGCTCCCCGCACCTCGCACGCGATCCCGAGCGTGCGCCCGGTCCTACGGCCGGGAGGTTCACCGTGTTTCGCGCGCCGGAAGCCAGGGGCCTCGCCGCCGGCTTTAGCGCTGGCGTGCCCGGCGTTCTACCGACCACTGCCACGCCATCAGCAGCGGCACGACGCCCAGCTCCATCGCCAGCCCGAACACATGCCCGTTCGACGGCACTCCCACCGTCACCAGCGACAGAAACCGCGCGGATCCGCCCGCGACCACCATCGCCCCGAGCAGCCGAAAGCGCGCGCCCTTGCGCTCGATCGCCGGGATGCAGGTCACGAACGCCACGCCCAGCGCGAAGAAGATGCCCGACACGTACCGGAAATGGCTGTCGAGATCGACCGGCACCGCCTCGACCCCGCGCAGGAAGCCGGGCCCGAACAGCACCGACCGACCGCCGGTCGACAGCGGCACCAGACAGGCGATGGCGACGACGATCTGCAACAGGCGTTTTTCCATCAGTCGAGCAACTCCGGCCGGATGTGGATCGCGCGCAGCGACACGCGCACCTCGACGAGAAACGCCACCAGCGCCGCGATCAGCAGCAGCATGGCGAGAATGAAGCACAGCGCCACCACCGTGCCGAGATGCAGCTTCGCCAGTTCCGCGACGAACAGCAGCGCCACCACCATGCAGGTCATCACCGCGCTCGCCACCGCGAGGAACAGTGCGGCGTTGATGACGGAGATCCGCCGGTCGAGCAGCCGCAGCTCCCACACGTGGCGCTCGTGCTCGGGCCCGGTCGAGGCGGGGTGTAGCTGCTCCAGCGCGCGCGCGCGGTCCACCACCCGCGACATGCGGCCGGCAAGCACGTTGAGCAGCGAGCCGATGCCGGCCAGCATGAACACCGGCGACAGCGACAGCTGGATGGTCTGGGCGATGGTGGAGACGGCGGGAAGGGTGAACACGGCGATCGTTATGGCCGCCGAGGGGCGCTTCGTCACCCCGTCCAGGTAGCGCTTCGGTAACGCGCGCGGCGTACAGCCCGGACATGACCGCGCCTCTTCCGCTCGCCGCTTTCGACCGCCTGCCGCCGGTGGCGCGCGCCGAGGTGGTGGAAGGGCTCGACTCGCGCCTCGACACTGTCGCCGGGCGCGCTGCGGAAGGACATCGCTTCCTCCGCTGCGGCTGGTTCGCAGCCGCGCTGACCGCCTATGGTGGCGAGGCGCGGACGCTGGTGGCGAGCGAGGATGAGGTGGCGGTGCTGGCATTGCCCTTCGTCGGCATCGGCCCGGCGGCGCTCAAACTGGCGACGATCCCGGGCAGCTATTGGCCATTTCGCGGCTTCCCGCTCGCGCTCGGCGCGGGCGAGCCGGCGCTCAAGCTCGCGCTGGCGGCGCTTGCCCGGCAGGTGCGGGGCCTCCGCGTCGGCCCGATCCCGGACGGCGACGCCGCCGCGGAGCCGCTGCTCGTCGCCGCCCGGGCGGCAGGCTGGACGGTCATCGACCGCGCGGTGGCGCGGAGCTGGCGGTTCGACCTGACCGACCCGGAATGGCCGCGCAGCTCGACGCTCAAGAAGAACCGCTTTTTCGAAAAGCACCTCGCCGGCCACGGCGTACTCGACTGGCGCTTCCTGGACGCCGCCGACTGGCCGGACGGGTTCGATCTGCTGGCGAAGGTCGAGGAAGCGAGCTGGATCGCCGCCGACACCGACGGCCGGGACGCGAAGTTCACGGCAGGCGGTCACGGAGCGTTCTGGCGCGCCGCGGTCGCCGACCCGGTGCTGGCGCAATGCTTCCACGCGGCGCTGCTCACCGTCGATGGCGCGCCGGCCGCCTTCTCCTTCGACATGGATGTCGGCACCGAACGCTACGCCATCGCCAACAGCTATCGCCCCGACATCGCCAAGCACTCGCCCGGGCGCCTGCTCCACTATCGCAACCTCGCTCGCGCCCGCGACGCCGGTGTCCGCTCCGTCGACTGGGGTGCCGGCGACAGCGGCTACAAGCGTACGCTGGGCGCGGTCGAGGGCCCGATGCTGCGCGACTGGCTGCTGCTCAGGCCGGGCCTGCCGGCGCTGGCGGGAAGCATGCTGGCGCGCTGGTGGCGGCAGTCGGGCGCAAAGGAATAGCGCCGCTCAGCGAACCGCGAACTCACCCCCGCACATAGCGGAAATACCACACCTCCCGCCCATGCCGCCGCGCCTTGCGCTCGTAGCGCGTCTCCGGCCAGTCCGCCGGGCGCTCCAGGAAATCCGCCGCACACTCCGCCGTCCAGCGGAAATCGCGCCGCTGTCCCATCACCATCATGGCCCAGCGGCAATAGGTCGGATCGTCGGTGCCGAGCCGGAACTCGCCACCCGCCTTCAGCTTGGCCGCGATCACATCGAGCGGTCCGTGGTTGACCATCCGCCGCTTGGCGTGCCGCGCCTTGGGCCAGGGATCGGGGTGGAGCAGGTACACGCGCTCCAGGCTCACATCGGGCAGCCGCTCGATCACGTCCAGCGCATCGCCCATATGCAGCCGCACATTGGCGAGCCCTGCGTCCCTGACATGCCCCAGCGCCTGGACGACGCCGTTGAGGAACGGCTCGCAGCCGATGAAGCCGGTGTCGGGCCGCGCCGCCGCCTGCGCTGCCAGATGCTCGCCGCCGCCGAAGCCGATCTCGACCTGCATCGGCCGCGCGGTCCCGAACAGCGTCGCCGCGTCCAGCGGTCCGGTTTCAGGCACACTGACCGCCGGCAGCATCTCCTCGACCAGCGTCGCCTGGCCGGCGCGCAGCTTGTGGCCTTTGCTTCGGCCATACAGCCGGCGGATGGTGGCGGGATCGTTCATCGCACCAGGCCATAGCCGGGGACACAACCCGCCCGCCACCCGTTCGACATCGCATGAGCACGCCCAAGACCAGCAAGCACAAAGCCGCCAAGCCCAGGGACGCCAAGCCGAAGGCCAAAGCCAAGGATGGTGCGGTGAAGAAGGCGGCCAGCAAGATCGCCAAGGTCGACCGCGAGGTGACCCACACGATGGCGCAAGGCCGCGACACTCCGCTGATGAAGGCGGTCGCCTTCCTCAGCGAGGCCGCCGACCAGCCGCCGCTGATCGCGGCATCGCTCGGCACATTCGCGATCGGGCTGGCGACCAGACGGGCGGACCTTGCGCGCGGCGGCGCGCGGATGCTGCTGTCGCACCTGCTCGCCACCGCCGCCAAGAACGCGATCAAGCACCGGATCGACCGTACCCGGCCCGCCGCCGCGCTGGAGCAGGGGCATGGCAAGTTCGAACCTGGCCATACCCATGACCATGACGAGAACAGTTTTCCTTCCGGCCACACCGCCGGCGCGGTCGCGGTGGCGCTCGCCGCGAGCCACGATATCGAGGGCGCTGCCCTCCCGGCCGCGCTCGCCACCGCCGGTGTAGCGGCGGCGCAGGCGCCGACCGGACATCACTACCTAACTGACGTGATCGTCGGCGGCGCGATCGGCTGGGCGGTGGAGTCCGTCGTCTCCAACGTGTTCGATCGCTTCGAGCCCAAGGTCGAAGCGGCGATCAGGGAAACGGCAAGCTGATCCTCCCCGTGAACGGGAAGGATTTCACGGCTGCAAGCGCAACGCCACATCATTCATGAACCGTACGTCGTCGCCGTCCGCCAGCCACCCCGCTTCGGCCGCGACCGCGCCGAGCATGTCCGCCAGCGCCTCCATCTCCGCCTTGGCGAAATTGCCGAGCACATGCCCGGTCACCCGGTCCTTGTGTCCGGGATGGCCGATGCCCAACCGTACCCGGCGGAATTCCGGCCCCAGATGCTGGATCGCGGAACGGATGCCGTTATGCCCGGCAGCACCGCCGCCGGTGCGCACCTTGACCTTGAACGGCGCCAGGTCGAGCTCGTCATAGAAGACGGTGAGCGCGTGCGGCTCCAGCTTGTAGAAGCGCAGCGCCTCGCCCAGCGCGCGGCCGCTGTCGTTCATGAAGGTCGCGGGCTTGAGCAGCAGCACGCGTGAGCCGCCGATCCTGCCCTCCTGCGTCCAGCCGGAGAACTGCTTCTTGACCGGGCCGAAGCCGTGCACCGCCGCGATCGCGTCGGCGGCCATGAACCCGACATTGTGCCGGTGCATCGCATATTGCGGCCCCGGATTGCCCAGGCCTGCCCAGATCTGCATCGGCTCAGCTCCAACGAAAAGGGGCAGGGAAGCTCTCGCCACCCTGCCCCCATCAGCAACGGAAGAGGTCTTTAAGCCTCCGGCGCCTCGCGGCCCTCGGCGCCGGTCGGATTGCCCAGCGTGTCCTGGTCGGCCTCGCCCTCACCCGACGGCGTCTCGCTGACGCCGACGCCGGCTTCGGCATCCGCCGCCTCGTCGGCCGCGGTCGGCACCGTCGGCGGCACGATCGTGGCGATCGCAAAGTCGCGGTCGTCAATCGCCGGCTTGGCGCCTGCAGGCAGCGCCACGTCCGAGATGTGGATCGAATCACCCACGACCCGGCCCTTGAGGCTGATCGTCAGCTCGCTCGGGATGTTCGACGCATCGACCACCAGCTCGATCTCGTGACGCGTGACGTTGAGCACGCCGCCCGCCTCCAAGCCTTCGCACTCCTCCTGGTCGACGAACAGGATCGGCACGGCGACAGTGACGGTGGTGTGCTCGGAGATGCGCAGGAAATCGACATGGACCGGCCGGTCGGTGACGACGTCGAAGGCGACATCCTTGGGCAGCGTGCGAACGCCGCCGACCATCACCACGGTATTCATGAAGTGCCCGGTCGCGAGCGCGCGCGAGAGCGCCTTTTCCTCGAGGTGGACGGAGGCCGGAGCCTGGTTCTGGCCATAGATCACGGCGGGGACGCGGCCTTGACGGCGCAGCGCACGGGAGGCTCCCTTGCCAACCCGGTCGCGCGCCTCGGCTGCGAGCGTCAACTGGTCGCTCATTGCAGTATTCCTTAGCTTACGAGGTGCATATCCGACCGCTCCTCCAGGGATGTAGCAGGGTCGGAAGCGGGCGCGTGTAGCGGGGCGTTGCCAATTTGGCAACTTCGGTGCGCGCAGCCCTCTCCCGCCCTTGCGGGCTCAGGCGATCAATATTTCACCCGCACCGCCCTGACGCCAGCCTTGCCCAGCATCGCCTGCACCGATGTCGCGCCCGCCAGATGCCCGGCGCCGACCGCGACGAACACCGTTCCCGGCCGTGCCATCCGCGCCTTCAGCCACTGGGCCCAACGCGCGTTGCGGTCCGTTAGCAGCACCTTGCCGACCTCGGGCGACTTCTTGAGCGAATCGTTCATCTGCACCGCAAGCCCGTCCGGGTTGCCGCGGCTCCACAGATCGACCATCTTGCCCATCTCCGCGCCCGCCTTGGGCAGCTCGTCGACGGTCGAGAGCAGGAACTGCATCTGCGCGGGCTTCGATAGCCCGTCGAAGAAGCCGATCTGCTGCTCGGTCGTCTCCAGCGCCGTCACCGTCTTGCCGCTCGCCGCCGCGGCCTTGGCGAGGACCGTCTCCGGCCCGTTCTCGGGCAGATAGCCGAGCTTCTGGATCGGGGTCAGGCTGGCGATCAGCGCCGCCAGCCACGGGTCCATCCGGTCGTACGCCGCCTGTGGCAGCCCCGCCTCGCCCAGCGCCTTGGCGACGGCGGCGCGCTTGGCGGCGGGCAGCTGCTCGGTCAGGGTCGGGCCGGTGGGGTTGATCCCGCGCGACACCATCAGCTGCTGCTGCGCGGCCGCGTCGCCCTGCACGATCTCGAACACCACCGTGTCCGACCGGTCGAACGCCGCCTTCACCGCCTCGTCGAACCAGGTCAGGCCGGGCTTGAGCATGTGGATCGTGCCGAACAGGTACACCGTGGTGTCGGCGTCCTTGATCACCCACAACGCCGGGTCGGCATCACCAGCGGCGACCTTGGCGGCGGGGGTGGAAGGCTGCGCGCAGGCGGGCAGCGCCAGGCCGAGCGCGAGGGCGGACAGGCTGATCTTCACGAGCATTCTCATCTTGTATCCCCGGATTTGGAACTGTGGCGGCGAACCGCGCCTAACGAAAGCGTTTCCAGGCGAAGACGCCCAGCACCACGGTCATGACGATCAGGAAGACGCCGAGATCGGCATGCGGGACCGGCCGCCCGAGCACCTCAGCGCCGAATTGCAGCGTGAACAGCAGCAGATACGCGCACATGCCGGCATAGCAGCTCCACAGGTTCGCATCGCGCTCCTGTTCGTCGACGGTACGGATGTAGATCGCCGTGCCGTAGACGAAGCCCCACAGCGCCATCGCCCCGCCGCACAGGATGCCGGCCCAGCGCAGCCACGCCTGGTCCGCCATCAGCCCGCCCGCGATCGCCAGCGCGCCGACGCCGGTGAACACCGGCGACCAGATCCAGAACGCCCGACGCCGATGCGCGACATCGCGCGCCCTTTCCCGCCACGTCTCGGTCATCACCGTTCCTCCTCCCAGAATATGTCCTGCACGGGCTGATCGAACAGGCGGGCGATGCGGAACGCGAGCGGCAGCGACGGGTCGTATTTGCCCGTCTCGATCTGGTTCACCGCCTGGCGGGACACGAGCAACCGCTCGGCCAGCTCCGCCTGGCTCCAGTTGCGCTCGGCGCGCAGTACCTTCAGCCTGTTGTTCACCTGACATCCTTGCCTGACATTCTGTCAGCGAAACCTGACTAGACGAGTCGCAGCGCCATGTCAAGCACCCCTGACACAATGTCGTACTCGCCTGACCAGCCGCCGCGCTTGACCATGCAGGCGCGCATCGGCCAAAGCGCAGCCGTGACCCGACCGCTCTCCTTCCAGCGCATGATCCTGACGCTGCATGACTATTGGAGCGACCACGGCTGCCTGATCCTGCAGCCCTATGACATGGAGATGGGCGCGGGGACGTTCCACACCGCCACCACACTGCGCGCGCTGGGGCCGGAGCCGTGGAACGCCGCCTTCGTTCAGCCCTGCCGCCGCCCGACCGACGGCCGCTATGGCGAGAACCCCAACCGGCTCCAGCATTACTACCAGTATCAGGTGATCCTGAAGCCCAGCCCGCCCGATCTGCAGGAGCTGTACCTCGGCAGCCTCGCCGCGATCGGCATCGATTTCACGATGCACGACATCCGCTTCGTCGAGGACGATTGGGAATCGCCGACGCTCGGCGCCTGGGGCCTTGGCTGGGAGGTGTGGTGCGACGGCATGGAGGTGACGCAGTTCACCTATTTCCAGCAGATGGGCGGCTTCGAATGCAAGCCCGTCGCCGGCGAGCTCACCTACGGGCTCGAGCGGCTGGCGATGTACATTCAGAACGTCGACAGCGTGTATGATCTCAGCTTCAACGACGCCGGCGTGACGTACGGCGATGTCTTCCACGCGAACGAGGTCGAGATGTCGACCTGGAACTTCGAGGTCGCCGACACCGACAGCCTGTTCGACCAGTTCCGCAAGCACGTCGCGGAATCGGAGAACTGCCTGACGCGCGACAAGCCGCTGCCGATCCCCGCCTACGAACAGGCGATCAAGGCCAGCCACATCTTCAACCTCCTCCAGGCGAGGGGCGTCATCTCGGTGGCCGAGCGCCAGGCCTATATCGGCCGCGTCCGCGATCTCGCAAAAGGCGCGTGCGCCGCCTGGATCGCGAAGAAGACGCCTGACTGGCAGCGACTGCATCCGGGCTGGTCGGTATGACCGACTTCCTGCTCGAACTCCGCTCGGAGGAGATCCCCGCGCGGATGCAGGCCAAGGCGCGCGATGACCTCGCCCGCCTGTTCGCGGCCGAGCTGGCCAAAGCGGGGCTGACCGCGACCGAGACCGTCACCTACGCCACCCCCCGCCGCCTGGCGCTGATCGCACGCGGGCTGCCCGACTCCACCGCCGCCGTCAGCGAAGAGGTCAAGGGCCCACGCAGCTCCGCGCCCCCGCAGGCGTTGGAGGGCTTTCTGCGCAAGACCGGTCTCACGCGCGAGGACCTGACCGAACGCGACGGCGTGTTCTTCGCGGTCACGCAGAAGCCCGGCCGCGCCACCGCGGAGGTGCTCGCCGAGGCCATTCCGGCGGTGATCCGCGCCTTTCCCTGGCCCAAGTCGATGCGCTGGGGCGACGCGTCGGCCTCGACCGACAGCTTGCGCTGGGTGCGCCCGCTGCAGGGCATCGTCGCGCTGTTCGGCGAGGATGTGGTGCCGGTCGAGATCGCGGGGGTCGTCTCGGGCGCGGCGACGCTCGGCCATCGCTTCCACCATCCCGGCCCGATCACGATCGGCTCGGCCGCCGATTATGTCGAGAAGCTGCGGCTCTGCCACGTCATCGTCGACCAGGACGAACGCGCCGCCCTGATCCGCGACCGCGCGCATGCACTTGCCGCCGAAGCGGGGCTGGCGCTGGTCGCGGACGAGGGCCTGGTCGCGGAGAATGCCGGCCTCACCGAATGGCCGGTGCCGCTGCTCGGCCGCTTCGACGAAGCGTTCCTCAGCGTGCCACCCGAAGTCATCCAGCTCACCGCCCGCGTGAACCAGAAATACTTCGTCCTCTCTCCCCTCCCTGGAAGGGAGGGGCCGGGGGTGGGTCCTGAGACTCATGACGGCGCGGCCAAGGACCTACCCACCCCCAGCCCCTCCCTTCCAGGGAGGGGAGGACTGGCCTCCGCCTTCCTCTGTACCGCCAACATCGACGCGGCCGACGGCGGTGTCCGCATCGTCGAAGGCAACCGCAAGGTCCTCGCCGCCCGCCTATCCGACGCGCGCTTCTTCTACGAGCAGGACCTCAAGGTGCCGCTGGAGGAGCAGGCGAAGAAGCTCGACCGCATCGTCTTCCACGAGAAGCTCGGGACGGTGGCCGACAAGGTCGAGCGCGTCGCGAAGCTCGCCCGCTGGCTGGTCGAGGAGGGGATCATATCCTCCCCACAGAGTGGGGAGGGGGACCATGCGCAGCATGGTGGAGGGGTGGTGCCTCATAGGTCACCGTTTGCCGCGCCGCCCTCCCACCACTCGGCTACGCCGAGCGGTCCCCCTCCCCTTACAGGGGAGGATTTGGCCGCCCTCGCCGAACGCGCGGCGCGGCTGTGCAAGGCGGACCTCGTCACCGGCATGGTGGCCGAGTTCCCCGAGCTCCAGGGCGTCATGGGCGGCTACTACGCCCAAGCTCAGGGCGAAGACCCCCGCGTCGCCGACGCCATCCGCGATCACTACAAGCCGGTCGGGCAGGGCGACGACGTGCCCACCGCGCCGGTGACGGTGGCGGTGAGCTTGGCGGACAAGCTGGACACGCTCTCAGCCTTCTTCTGGATCTCTGAGAAGCCGACAGGCTCACGGGACCCGTTTGCGCTACGGCGAGCCGCGTTGGGGTGCGCAGCCATACTAGTCGACAATGGCATCCGGCTTGCGCTCGAACAAATTGCAGCCCTCGCCATCGGTTCCCTCGAGGCCAATCCACGGCTGCGAGTGACTGGTGAGATCGGCGATGCGGAAAGTGTGGCTGAACACCTGATTGAGTTTATGGCTGAGCGCATCAGAGTTCAGCGAAAGGAAGCCGGTCTCAGGCACGACTTATGGAATGCTGTTTATACGCTCGGGGCCGACTACAAGCCCGTCGATGACGACCTCGTCCGTCTCCTCGCCCGCGTCCGCGCGCTGCAGGCGTTCGTGGGCACGGAGGACGGCGCCAACCTGCTCACCGGCTACCGCCGCGCGGCGAACATCCTGAAGAAGGAGGGCTATGACAGCCCCACCCCCAACCGTCACCCCGGCCTTGAGCCGGGGTCCCCCTTCTCCTCTCCGCAAGAAGGCAGCGGGACCCCGGGTCAAGCCCGGGGCGACGAACAGCTGTCCTCCCCCCAGATTCCGCTGTCCTACACGCCGGAACCCCCCGAAAAGGCCCTCCACGCCGCGCTCGACTCCGCCGAGCCGGCCGCGGCCGACGCGGTCCGCGAAGAGGATTTCGGCGCCGCCATGGCCGCGCTGGCATCGCTCCGCGCGCCGATCGACCAGTTCTTTGAAGCGGTGACCGTCAACGACCCCGCGCCCGAAAAGCGCGCATCGCGGCTGCGGCTGCTCGCCCGCGTACGCGATGCGGTCCATACCGTCGCCGACTTCTCGAAGATCGAGGGCTGAGCGCGATGCGTTTAACCCTCAACTTTCCCTCAACTTCCGAATGCGACCCCTGCGCATCCCAACGCGTTTGACCCTAAACTTCCCCTCAACTTCCGCGCACCTCATCGCGCCAACCCGCTGAGAAGGGCCGACAAACCGCCATGACCCACTATGTCTACCGTTTCGGCGGCGGCGTCTCGGACGGCGGCCAGGGGGACAAGACGCTGCTCGGCGGCAAGGGCGCGAACCTGGCCGAGATGGCGTCGATCGGCCTGCCGGTGCCGCCCGGCTTCACCATTTCCACCCCGATGTGCGCGCGCTATTATGAGGAAGGCGAGCGCTTCCCCGACGACGTAAAGGCGGAGGTCGCGACCGGCCTCGCGCATATCGAGCAGGTCACCGGCCATCGCTTCGGCGATCCGACAGACCCGCTGTTGGTGTCGGTCAGGTCCGGAGCCCGCGTGAGCATGCCCGGCATGATGGACACCGTCCTCAACCTCGGGCTCAACGACGCGACCGTCCAAGGGCTCGCGATCGCGTCGGGCGACGCGCGCTTCGCGTGGGACAGCTATCGCCGCTTCATCCAGATGTACGCCGACGTGGTGCTGGAGCTCGACCACAACGCCTTCGAGGACGCGCTGGAGATCGCCAAGGAGGATCGCGGCTTCACGCTCGACACCGAGCTGTCCGCCGCCGACCTCCAGGCGCTGGTCGCCGAATACAAGGACCTCGTCCAGCAGCAATGGGGCAAGCCCTTCCCCCAGGACGTCCACGACCAGCTCTGGGGCGCGGTCGGCGCGGTGTTCGGCTCGTGGCAGTCGGAGCGCGCCAAGGTCTATCGCCGCCTCAACGACATCCCCGCCGACTGGGGCACGGCGGTCAACGTCCAGGCGATGGTGTTCGGCAACATGGGCGAGACCAGCGCCACCGGCGTCGCCTTCACCCGCGATCCCGCCAGGGGCGACCGCGCCTATTACGGCGAGTTCCTGATCAACGCGCAGGGCGAGGACGTCGTCGCCGGTATCCGCACCCCGCAATACCTCACCCGCGCCGCCCGCGAAGCGGCGGGCGCCAGGCCGGTCTCGATGGAGGAGGCGATGCCGGCGGTCTATGCCGAGCTCGCGGCCGTGTTCGACCGGCTCGAGACTCACTACCGCGACATGCAGGACATCGAGTTCACGGTCGAGAAGACCAAGCTCTGGATGCTCCAGACCCGCGCCGGCAAGCGCACCGCCAAGGCGGCGCTCAAGATCGCGGTCGACATGGCGGCGGAGGGGCTCATCACCCGCGAGGAAGCGATCGCGCGGGTCGATCCCGCCGCGCTTGACCAGCTGCTGCACCCGACGCTGGACCCGAATGCGGTGCGTGACGTGATCGCCAAGGGCCTGCCCGCCTCGCCCGGCGCGGCCTCGGGCGCCGCGGTGTTCGACGCCAACACGGCGGAGAGATGGGCGGCCGACGGCAAGGCGGTGATCCTCGTCCGGACCGAGACCAGCCCGGAGGACATCCATGGCATGCACGCCGCGCGCGGCATCCTGACCGCACGCGGCGGCATGACCAGCCACGCCGCCGTGGTGGCGCGCGGCATGGGCCGCCCCTGTGTCTCGGGCGCGGGCAGCATCGCCATCTCCGCCAAGGACAAGGTCATGCGGGTTGGCACCGGAAGTTCTGGGCGCGAAGTGCGCGAAGGCGACACGCTGACCATCGACGGCGCCACCGGCGAGGTGATGGCGGGCGAGGTGCCGACCGTGCAGCCCGAGTTGTCGGGCGACTTCGGCACGCTGATGGAATGGGCCGACGCGGTCCGCCGCATGAAGGTCCGCACCAATGCCGACACCCCCAACGACGCCCGCACCGCGCGCGAGTTCGGGGCGGAGGGCATCGGCCTGTGCCGCACCGAGCACATGTTCTTCGAAGGCAGCCGCATCACCGCGGTCCGCCAGATGATACTCGCCGAGGACGAGGCCGGCCGCCGCGCCGCGCTCGCCAAGCTGCTGCCCGAGCAGCGCAGCGACTTCGCCGGCATCTTCGAGGTCATGGCCGGGCTGCCGGTGACGATCCGGCTGCTCGACCCGCCGCTGCATGAGTTCCTGCCGCACGAAGAAGCCGACTTCGCCGAGGTCGCGCGCGTCAGTGGGATTGAGGTCGAGGCGCTCAAGCGCCGCGCCGCCGAGCTGCACGAGTTCAACCCCATGCTCGGCCATCGCGGCTGCCGGCTGGGCGTCACCTATCCCGAAATCTACGAGATGCAGGCGCGCGCGATCTTCGAGGCGGCGCTGGATGTGGCGGAGCGGGGGGAGGCGCCGGTGCCGGAGATCATGATCCCGCTGGTTGCCACCAAGCGCGAACTGGAGCTGATGAAGGCGGTGGTCGACAGGGCGGCGCGCACGGTCTTTGCCGAGCGCGGTCGCGAGGTCGAGTATCTCGTCGGCACGATGATCGAGCTTCCTCGTGCGGCGCTGCGGGCGGGCGACATCGCGCAAGCGGCGGAATTCTTCTCGTTCGGCACCAACGACCTGACCCAGACCACGCTCGGCGTCAGCCGCGACGACGCCGCCCGCTTTCTCGGGGCCTATGTCGAACAGGGCATCTACGCCAAGGATCCCTTTGTCAGCATCGACGTCGAGGGGGTCGGCGAGTTGGTCAAGCTGGCGGCGGAGCGGGGCAGGGCGACGCGCCCCGGGATCAAGCTCGGCATATGCGGCGAGCATGGCGGCGATCCGGCCAGCATCACCTTCTGTGAAGAAGTCGGTCTCGATTACGTCAGCGCCAGTCCCTACCGGGTGCCGATCGCCCGCCTCGCGGCGGCGCAGGCGGCCTTGAGGTGACGCTCAGCGCCTCGGCGCGAAGTCGAACCAGCCGCGCTTCTCGTAACCGGTATCGCCCGGACGGACGACCCGGCTGGCGATAGGCCGCGTTGCAACGGGTGCGACCGGAGTAGCAGCGACCGGGGTTGCCGCAACGACACGGTCGTGGTCGCGCTCCAGCTCGCGGTGCCGCGTCTCGGCCGCCGTCACGCGCGCGTCGGCGTCGCGGCGATAGGCGGCATGGGCGTCGCGCTCGGCGGCATAGCGTTCGCGCCACTTGCGGCCGCCGGGGTGGCTCGCCAGCCCCAGCAGCCAGCCGGCGACGAACACGAGCGCAACGATCGCCCACTCGGTGATGGTGAAGGACTGCATGCTCGAACCTCCTGTTACGCAGGCATAACGAGCTTCGGGCCGGAGGGTTGCCTGCCGCCGAGCCTCGGCCCGGCAGCAGGCAACCTTCATGCCTCAGGAGATCAGCGCGTCCTTGATGTCGCAGGCAGCGGGGCCGAGAATGACGATGAACAGCACCGGCAGGATGAACAGGATCAGCGGGATGGTCATGATCGCCGGCAACCGCGCCGCCTTCTCCTCCGCGCGCATCATGCGCTCATTGCGGAACTCCGCCGACAGCACTCGCAGCGCGCTGGCCAGCGGGGTGCCGTACTTCTCGGTCTGGATCATGGTCGTGACCACGCCCTTCACCGCGTCCAGGTTGACGCGGGAGGCAAGGTTCTCGAACGCGGTGCGTCGGTCGGTCAGGAAGCCCAGCTCGATCGCCGTCAGCGAGAACTCGTCGCCCAGCTCCGGATAGGCACGGCCCAGCTCGCGGGCGACCCGGTGGAACGCCGCATCGACGGTCAGGCCGGCCTCCGCGCAGATGACCAGCAGGTCGAGCGCATCGGGCAGGCCCTTGCGGATCGCGTCGGAGCGCTTGGTAATCTTGTTCTTCAGGAAGATGTCCGGCATCTTGTACGCCAGGATCGTGATCCCGGCGACGCAGCCATAGCGCTTCAGCGGCCCCCAGGTGGGAAAGAAGTCGTAGCCGTACACCAGCCAGACGATGAAGATGCCGAACACGATCGGCAGCACCAGACGTCCGAAGATGACCGCGACCGCCCACTCCTTGGAACGGATGCCCGCCTGCATCAGCTTGGTCTGTGCGACTTTGAGCTGACTGTCCTGCAGCATCTTCATCGACTGCAGCATGCCGCGCATGCGGTCGGCGGCATCGTTGCGCTGGACCAGCTTGGCGCGGCGCTTGGTCGAGGCGGTGATGCCGGCCTTCAGCTGCTCGCGCCGGTCGTTCAGCGCCTTGACGCGCTTCACCATTGGGTCGCGCACCGTCGTGACCGCATAGATCGCGACGAGCACGGCGAAGGCGGCGACGCCGGACAGCACGGTCGCGACCCAGATCACGTCGACGCCGAGCAGGGTCGGTGTGGGCGAGGGAGGGATCATCATGTGTCGGCCCTCAAATCTCGAAGCTGACCATCTTGGCCATGATGCCGGCGCCGATGCCCATCCAGATCAGTCCGCCGAGGCCGGCGACCATCAGCCGCTGGTCGACGAAGAAATTCTGCATGTAGCCGGCGTTGATGAACCAGATCAGGGTGAAGACGATGAAGGGCAGTGAGCCGACGATGTAGGCCGACGCCTTGGATTCCGACGACATGGCGCGGATCTTCAGCTTCATCTGCCCGCGCTTGCGCAGCACGTCGGCGAGGTTGGCAAGCGTCTCCGCCAGGTTGCCGCCGGTCTCGCGCTGGATGGCGATGGTAATGACGAAGAACTGGAACTCGGGCGTGCCGAGCCGGTCGGCCGTGTCCTGCAAAGCCGCGTCCATCGAGCGGCCGATCTTCATCTTGTCGGAAACGGCGCGGAATTCCTCGCCGACCGGTCCGTCGACCTCGGTCGCGACGATTCCCATCGTCTCCGAGATGGGAAGGCCGGAGCGCAGGCCGCGGACCAGCAACTCGATCGCGTCGGGGAACTTGGTGGTGAACTTGCCGACCCGCCGCTTGATCGTCCGACCGACCCAGAAATGAGGGATTCCGACCCCGACCACGATGCCCACCAGCGCCGCGAGCAGCAGCGGCATGCCTTGCAGCCGAACCAACAGCGCGACCGCCACCGTCAACCCGGCGGTGGCGAAGCCGTACTGGCCGACATTCCAAGTCTTGCCCGTCATGTTCAGCCGCTTCTGCAGCAGCTCGCGATTGGGCAGGATTTTGCCGAAGGCGAGGTCCGCCCGCGTGGCGCGGCTGGTGGTGATGCGCCGCAGCTTCTCCTCGCCCATCACGGCGATGCTGCCGTAACGCTCGCGCACCGCGCCCAACCGGCGCGTCTGCGCGCGTCCGGTGGAAGGTCCAGAGACGAGCAGCCACGTCAGCCCTACCAGGGTGAGGACGCAGGCCGCCAGCAGGATCACGGGCAGCCAGTTCACTTCTTGTCACGCCTTCCCAGCAGGGCCTTGAAGTCGAACTTGCTGGCCAGCGAGCCGCTCTTAGGCTTTTTGTTGTCGTCGGCCGCAGTCGTCTCCGCCGCACCGGCGAGGAAGGTCGAAAGCTCGACCAGGGGGGCGACCGTCTTGCTGTTCTTGCCCGCTTCGGCCAACGGCTTGCCGAGCTTGGCCGCCTGCGCCGCGAGCTTCTGGTCATAGGGAACGGTGTAGTCGACCTTGCGCTCGATCGAGTTCTCGAAGTCCTTGCGGCTGATCTCGAGCTGGCTGGCGGCGGTCTGCTGACGATTGACGACCACCTGCACGACGGTATTCGGGGCGTTGGATTTCATCCACGACAGGATGCGGATCGTGTCGCGCGCGGCGGCCAGCGTCAGCTCGGTGACCAGCACCGCCAGTTGCACGTCGCTCACCAGCGAGGGATGCTGGACGAGCATGTTGCGGGGCAGGTCGATGACGGTGCATTCGAACGCCCCGCGCATCTCCTCCTGGAGCTGATAAAAGGCCGCGCCGTCAGTCAGCATCGGCGAGTTGATCGGTGCCTCGGCGCTCAGCACGGCGAGCTTCTCTGACGCCTTGACCATCGCGCGCTCGATGAACAGACCGTCGATGCGGCTGGGGTTCTCGATCGCGTCGGTCAGGCCGCGTCCGGGCTCAAGGTCGAGCGCCAGCGCACCCGTGCCGAAATGCACGTCGAGGTCGAGCAGCGCGGTGGTGCGGTTCTCCTTGGACGAGAGCAGCCACGCGAGCGAGGTCGCGACCGTGGACGCGCCGACGCCGCCGCGTGTACCGATCACGGCGATCGATGCATGCGGCCGCTCGACGCTCGCGTCGACCAGCTTGGGCGCGTTGAGCATCGCCTGCGCCTGGGTGAACGCCTCCCGCATTACATCGGGATGGAGCGGCTTTAGCAGATAATCCTGGATGCCGGATGCGACCAGGTCGCGATACAGGCGGACGTCGTTCACCTGCCCGGCGGCAATCACCACCGTACCCGGCTCGCAGACTTCGGCGAGGCCGTTGATGTCGTTGAGCGGATCGCCCGACTCGGCGAGATCGACGAACAGGATGTGCGGGCTCGCCGACACCGACAGCGTCTGGATGGCGTTGCGCAGGCCTCCCTTGTGGACCTTCTCCACCGACCAGCCGAGCTCGGCGACGATCGGCCGCATGGCTTCGACGGTGGTGTCGTCGCAGACATAGGCGACGAACGGTTCGCGGGTGCCCGCGCCGGCGGGCTTCCAAGGTGCGTTCATGTCACTTGCCTCCTGTGCTGGCGCCCTGGACCGCGGTGCCGCCGCCGCCCGACGGTGCCGCCTTGCGGAACGCGTCGATCGCCTTGACAGAGCGAAGCGTATCGGTGCCGGCGCCGTTGCCGCGGCCGTGGATCAGGTCTTCGGGCTGCGCGATCATCGCCGCGAGGCCGCTGTTCACCGCGCACCCGAAATTGGATGAGGTATGCTGGTTATAGTTCACGCTCGCGTTGCGGCTGTGGTCGGGGCAACCCGGCACGGATGCCACCATGCGGCTGACCACGATGCGCGCGCTGCCGGGTGACACCGGCGCGCCACTGATCGCGCGATCCTCGCTCAACAACAGCCCGAACCCGGCGACTGACTGCGCCACATCCTCGCGGACACCACGATAGCCGGTGGGGTCGTCCACCGTGACCTTGTCGCCGTAGCGAAGGCGGAGCGAATCGAGCCAGCCTTCCAACCGACGCGTCTCGCCGGCGGCGAGGCTGTCGCCCGCGGTGCGTACGTCGAAGACGAAGTCCTGGCGGTCAACGACCGGCTGGTGGACCGACTCGAGCCCTCGGTTCTGGGTTCCCCCTGCCGTGCAGGCGCCGAGCAGCAGCGCGGGAGTAAGGGCGGCGAGGAGCAGCGAACGTGTAGGCATCGGTGGCAATCCTCAGGATCAGTTGGAGAAGCCGGGCATCGGCGTCGCACCCTTGCGAGTGGCTTGCGCGGTGCGCTCATCGGAAGCGTTGCGACGGCCCGGCTGCGGCGCCGGTAAGGCGGGCGCGGGCGTCATCGCGCCGATTACGCCGGACGGGGCGACCGGCGCGGCCATGGTCGGCACCGGGCGGCGGGCGCCGGTGGTGCCGGTGCCGAGCTCGCCCAGCAGGACGCGCTCCGCGTCGCTCGGCGACTTCAGGCCGTCGGTCGGCAGCACGATGTCACCGGGATTGTCGATCGGCCGCACCAGGTAAGGCGTGATGACGATCATCAGTTCGGTCTCGCTGCGGCGCCAGCCATTCGACCGGAACAGCGCACCCAGCACGGGCACGTCGCCCAGGCCCGGCGTCTTTTCGATCGAGTTGTTGGTGTCGTTCGACAGCAAGCCGCCGATCACCATGCTCTGCCCGGAGCCGAGCTCCAGCGTCGTTTCGGCACGGCGGGTCGTCAGCGCGGGAATGGTCGTGCCGTTGATCTGCACCGAGCCCTGAGCCGATAGTTGCGAGACTTCGGGGCGGACGCGCAGCGAGATACGCCCGTTGGACAGTACTGTAGGAGTATAGGCCAAGCTGATGCCGTAGGATTTGAATTCCACGGAGACTGCACCCAGCCCCTGGCTGATCGGGATCGGGATCTCGCCGCCGGCCAGGAAGGTCGCGGTTTCACCCGAGAGGGCAGTGAGGTTGGGGTTGGCGAGTGTCGAGACCTGCCCGATCGTCTCGCCCAGATCGAGTGAACCGAGGATGTTCAGTCCAAGGAACTTGGTCAGCGCGCCGACCGTGGCTCGCTGAGCGCCGGGCGTGATCGTTGTGCCGGGACGCAGCACCACCTGACCGTTGGTCGGGTCGATCGTATAGCCCTGGACCGACTGTCCGATGCCGAGCGGCAGATTGGGATCCGTCGTATAGAAGCTCGCGGGCGAGCGGCCGCTGCCGATCCCGAATTTGAAGCCGCCGGTGCCGTCCAACGTCGTCAGATTGGCGCCGATGTTCTTGACGAAGCTGCGGCTCACCTCCGCGATCCGGACCTGCAGATTGACCTGCAGCGGCGTCGCTGACCTCAATCGGGACAGCACCTTGGAGCCGTCGCCGACAAACGCCTGGACCAGCCGTTCCGCCTCGGCGGCGTCCTCCGGCCCGGCGACGGTGCCGGTCAGCAGCACCAGGCCATTCATCGGCGTCGCGACGATCTTTGCGTCCGGCATGGCAAGGTTCAGCATCGTGCCGATCGAGTCGAGGTTGTTGCCGACCCGGACGGTCGCGGCATAGACCACTTGGCCGCCGCGTGCCGTGGCGCTGATCGTCGTCTCGCCCGTCTTCTTGCCGAAGATGTAGAGCTGGGTCGGCGAGCGGACCTGCACGTCGGCGACGTTGTCGTCGGCGATAAAAAGGTCGCTCATCGGCCGCGACAGCGTGATCAGGCGGCCGCGGCCGGTGTTGACCTGGAGCACCGGGGAGGCGCCGCTGGCGGCGACCTGCGCCGAGGTCGATGCCGGAACGGCCAGGGCGGAGCCCAAAGCAAGGAGCGGCAGCGCGGCGAAAGCGAGGGACTTGCGCATTAGTTCTTTCCTCCGACCGGAACGGCCGTGATGCTGGTACCGCGGGCGATCCGCACGACCGGACCGACCGAGATGGTGGCGCCGCCGGGGAACGGGGCAGGCGTGGGAGCGACTGAAACCGTCGGCGCCATGCCGCCGGCTGCCTGGCCCTTCCCGGGTACGCTGCGACGCTGGAAACGGGACACGTCGGCGCCGGTGGCGAAGGTCGGATTGCCGCTGGCGGGCTGCGTAGCGAGCTGGACGAGCATCGCCTTCTCAGCCTTGGGATCGACACCTTCGGGCACCTTCACCGTGCCGGACGCGATGGCCTGCTCGAGCTCGGTCGAGTTGTCGGCGATCGAGCGGAGCGACAGCGACAGGCTGCCGAGTGTCTGCGCGACGGCGATCTGCTCGGAAATCTTGGGCGTCGCCTCGACCGTGATCGAGCTGAACAGCTTGGCGATGGTCTTGCCGGTGGTCTCGTCCACCGACGTGTCGGTGCGCTGGTCGACGGCGAGCACGCGCATGTTGCGCACGATCGTCTCAGACACCTTGAGCGGGGGGCCATCGCCACCGCCGGCGACGGACTGGGTCAGCACCAGGTCGATGCGGTCACCCGGGAAAACGAAGCCCGACACGCCGGCCTGCGCCGCGACGGGGACGGTCACCGCCCGCATGCCGGGTCCGAGCGCCGCGGCCAGGAAGCCACGGTCGCCCGGCTTGACCAGCGCGCCCTGGGTGAGCGGCTGGCCGGCCGTGATCGGGTTGCGGACGACGGTGCCCTGGAGCGCCTGGAGATTGGAATTGGCGCGCAGGTAATAGGCGTTGTCCACCAGCTCTTTCGGCCACGGCTTGTATTGCAGCGCGGTGGCATCGATGATGGTGCCGACCGGCAGCGCCCGCGTGGCGACCAGCACCTCCGGCCCGTCGATGACGACGGCGGGGGCGGCACCGGCCATCGGCGCGCCGCTGCCCATCACGAGGGTGCGGGCGAAGAACGCGGTCAATGCCGCGACGATCAAAGCGCCGACCAGCAGAACGACCTTGCGACTATCCATGTCTCACTCGTACCTTTCGCATGACGGCGTCGATTGATCCGCCGTTAAGCATCAGCTCAATTGGTTAATTATCGGTTCGCGTAGTGCGAGCAGTCCGGCGAAGGCGATCGCCACGCCGTAGGGAATCTCGAGCTGCCCGGACGTGTTGTGCAGGCGGCGCTCGATCATCATGATCAGCGTCACCGCGCCGCCGGCCAACGACATCACCATCAGCAGCGCGAGCAGCGGCATCAGCGGCAGCCACAGCGCCAGCGCCGCGATCAGCTTGACGTCGCCGCCACCCATCGCGCCGATCGCGAAGACGCCGGCAAAGATGAGCAGGACGACGAAGGCGAGCGCGAGCTGCATCGCGACGTCCGGCCAGAGCGCATAGCCCTGGCTCCACCACCAGGCCGGCGCGAGCAGCGCCACCGCGAGGTTGGTCCAGTTGCTGATGGTCCGCTGCCGCGCGTCCTCAATCCCCGCCGCCAGCAGCAGCAGGCCGAGCAAAGCCAACAGGCTCAACGGCAAGACGGTTTCCCCCATGAGGACCGACACTAGACGTGCACCCTTGCGAAAACGTAACCAGCCGCGACGATGACCGCCTCCGATCACCTCCCGACCGCGCTGCCCGACGAAGCCTGGCTATCGTGCTGGCGTGCGCCGGACGGCTGGGAGCACCGCCGCTTCGACTGGCCGTCGCAGGGCGGTCGCGGCCGGGTGCTGGTGCAGGGTGGCCGTTCGGACGTGGTTGAGAAGTATCTGGGGGTGATGGCGCACCTGCACGGACAAGGCTGGAGCATCACCTCGTTCGACTGGCGCGGGCAGGGCGGATCGGGGCGGTTGGGGCAGAACCCGGCGGTCGGGCATGCCGATCGCTTCGCGGTTTGCGTCGATGATCTGGCGGCGTTCTGGGACGACTGGGTCGCGGAGCGGAGCGGTCCGCATGTGCTGCTGGCGCATTCGATGGGCGCGCATTTCGCGCTACAGGCGATGATCGAGGATCGCGTTCGACCCGACGCCACGGTGCTGAGCGCGCCGATGGTGCAGGTGCGCTCGCCCTTGGGGCAGGGGCTGGGCGGGCGTGTGGCGAGCTGGATGGCGAGGACGGGTGATCCGTCGCGAGGGGCTTGGGAGTTCTCGGACGAATCGCGCGCGGTCGAGAAGCGGCTGCGGCGGCTGACGGTGGACAAGGCTTGCGGTCAAGACAGCCGCTGGTGGGAAGAGGATGCCACACTGCGGCTGGGACCACCGAGTTGGGGCTGGATCGCCGAGGCTTTCCGCGCCGGCGCGGCGCTGGTGCGCGATCCGCGGCTGGCGCAGGTCGCGGTCCCCACCCTGTTTCTGATCGCCGACGCCGATCAACTGGTCGACCCGCGCGCGGCGCTGAAAGTCGCAGGCCGGATGCCGGCGGCCGAGATCGTGCGGTTCGGAGCCGAGTCGGCTCACGAGATCCTGCGCGAGGGGCCGGCGGTGCGCGGTCGCGCCTTTTCGGCGATCGACGAGTTCCTGGACCGGAAGGCGCCTGCATGAGCCATTACGACATCGCCATCGTCGGAGCCGGGATCGTCGGGGCGACGCTGGCGGCGGAACTCGCACCACATGCCAGCGTGCTGATGCTCGAGAGCGAGGACCAGCCGGGCTATCACTCGACGGGCCGGTCGGCGGCGTTCTGGTCGGAGACCTATGGCGGCCCAGCGATCCAGCCGCTGACCAGCGCTTCCACGGCGGCGTTCGCGGCGGGCGGGTTCCTGCAGCCGCTGGGTTCGATCAGCATCGGACGGGCGGAGGACGAGGCCGCGATCGACGCATTCATGGCGACCTTTGCCGATACCGACGTCGTGCTCGAGCGGGTGCATCCGGCGACGCTGATCCCCGGCCTGCGCGACGACTGGGTGCTGGGGGTGTGGGAGCCGTCCTGCGCCTATATCGACGTTGGCGGGCTGCATGGTGCGGCACTCGGGACGGCCAAGCGCGCCGGCGCGGTGCTGGCGACGGGAGCGGGCCTGCAGGCGGCGGAGCGGCGCGACGGCCGGTGGCGGCTGAGCACCGCCGCGGGTGCATTCACGGCGGACGTGCTGGTCAATGCGGCGGGAGCCTGGGCCGATCCGGTGGCCGCGCTGGCGGGCGCGGGGCCGCTGCGCATCCAGCCCTATCGTCGCACGGTGGTGCAGATGCGCACCGATCCGGTCGCGCCGGAGACGCTGCCGCATGTCGCCGGCATCAACCACGACTTCTACTTCAAACCCGAGGCGGGCGGGCGGTTGTGGCTGAGCCCGTCCGACGAGACGCCGGTCGATCCGCACGACTGCGCGCCCGAGGAGCTGGACGTCGCGATCGCGATCGACCGGTTCGAGCAGGTCGTCGACTGGCGTGTTGCGGCGGTCGAGCGGCGCTGGGCGGGCTTGCGGTCCTTCGCGCCCGACCGGCTGCCGGTTTATGGGTTCGACGCCGACATGCCGGGCTTCTTCTGGGCGGCGGGGCAGGGTGGCTTCGGCATCCAGACCGCGCCCGCCGCGGCGCGGATGGCGGCGGTGATGCTGCTCGGCCGAGGCGAGATGCCGGCGGGGGTCGATCCCATGCGCTATCGGCCGGACCGGTTCCTTACCTAGCTCCCCTCCCTGGAAGGGAGGGGCTGGGGGTGGGTCGGTCCTTGGTGGCCACGCCATGAGTCTCAAGACCCACCCCCGACCCCTCCCTCGCGGGGAGGGGAGCGCGCCCTGCCGCTTTTGCCGCGTCGCTGGCGAGCTTGTCGGCGCGCTCGTTGTCGGGGTGGCCGGCATGGCCCTTCACCCACACCCACTCGATCCGATGGCGCTCCGACGCGGCGAGCAGCGCCTGCCAGAGTTCGGCGTTCTTGACCGGCTTCTTGTCCGCGGTGCGCCAGCCGTTCTTGCGCCAGCCGTGGATCCACTTGGTCAGGCCGTCCATGACATAGCGGCTGTCGGTCGACAGCTTGACCCGGCACGGCCGGGTGAGCGCGTTGAGGCCCTCGATCGCGGCGGTCAGCTCCATGCGGTTGTTGGTGGTCGGGTTCTCAGCCCCGGACAGCTCCTTCTCCTTGCCGCCAGCCCGGATCAGCGCACCCCAGCCGCCGGGCCCCGGATTGCCCTTGCAGGCACCGTCGGTGGCGATCTCCACCAGCGTCATCTCGGGGCTAGCAGTCATTGGGCGAGATCCGGGCGATAGGTGCCGATCCGCCGCCAATAGGCGAGCGGATCCTTGCGGGTGACCATCGCGTCGGGCGGCGTGTTGAGCCAGTCCCAGGCACGCGACAGGGTGAAACGGATGCAGGCGCCCGCCGCCAGCGTGCCGAAGCCCGCGCGCTCGTGGCTGCTCAACGCCGACTGCTCGCCATAGCCCTGCATCAGCGCGTCGCCGACGTGCGGATTGTAGTGCCGCCCGGTCGCGTCGAAGCTCCACGCGGTATGAGTGACGGCGAGGTCGTAGGCGCGCAGGTCGGTGCACGCGAAATAGAAATCGATCAGCCCCGTTACCGCGTCGCCGCGCATCAGGACGTTGTCGGGGAAGAGATCGGCGTGGACGGTGGTCTTCTGCCCATAACGGTCAGGCCATTTCGCCATCACCGCGTCGAGCGCGCGACCGATGCCGTCGTGCAGCCCAGGCTCGATCTGATCGAGGCTGTGGCCGCAGCGCTCGAAGAGCGGTCGCCAGCTCGCCACGCCCATGGAGTTCTCGCGCTGGAGCGGAAAGCCGACGACGGCGCGGTGCAGCGCGCTCATCGCCTGCCCCGCCGCCAGTGCCTGCGCCGGGGTCGGGCGGGTCACCGATACGCCGGGCAGGAAGCGGATCAGGCAGGCCGGGCGGCCCTCCAGCGTCGCGATCGCGACCCCGCGACGGTCCTTGATCGCGGGCGGCACGGGCAGGCCGCGGGCGGCGAGATGGTCGAGCAGCGCCATGAAGAAGGGCAGGTCGCCCGCTGCCACCCGGCGTTCGTAAAGGGTGAGGATGAAGCGGCCGGCGGTGGTGTCGACCAGGTAGTTGGTGTTCTCGACTCCCTCGGCGATGCCCTTTGCCGAAACGAGCTCGCCGACATCATAGCCGGCGAGGAAGGCCGAGAGCGATTCGGCGGAGACCTGGGTGTAGACGGCCATCAGCGGAGCCCCGAGCCGGCGCGGAAGTTCACGATGTACACGCTACGTCCACGCGGAAGCTGATCGGCGCGGCGTGCGGTCGAGGCGAACCCAAGGTGAGTGGCGACAGCGTGCATGACCGATGCGCGTTGCCCGAACGGCCGCGTGTAGGACAGCCGAAAGTTGCGCGGTCAGGCGGCGGCTTCGAGGCCGCGCGGCAGCTTGAACGCGACCGTCTCCCGCGTCGTTTCGACCTCGCGTTCGGTGATGTCGAAGCGTTCGGCGAGGTGGTCGACCAGCTCGCGTACCAGCAGCTCGGGTGCAGACGCGCCGGCGGTGATGCCAAGCGTGGCGACACCGTCGAGAAAGGTCCAGTCGAGGTCGGCGGCACGCTGGATCAGGCGGGCGGGCGTCCCCTCGCGTGTGGCCACCTCGACGAGGCGAACCGAGTTGGACGAGTTGGGCGCGCCGATCACCAGCATCGCGTCGCAGGCCGCGGCGATCGCCTTGACCGCGGCTTGCCGGTTGGAGGTGGCGTAGCAGATGTCCTCGCCCTTGGGCGCCTGGATCGCCGGGAAGCGACGCTCCAGCACCGCCACTACCGCCGCGGTGTCGTCCACCGACAGCGTCGTCTGCGTCAGAAAGGCGAGATTGTCGGGCTCGGCCGGCTGCATCGCCTCCGCATCCGCGACCGTTTCGATCAGCGTCATCGAGCCCGCTGGCACCTGACCGAAGGTGCCGATCACCTCCGGATGCCCGGCATGGCCGATAAAGACGATGTGCCGCCCCATCGCGACCAGGCGCTCGGCCTGGCGGTGGACCTTGCTGACCAGCGGGCAGGTTGCGTCAAGGTAATCGAGGCCGCGCGCCTGGGCGTCGGCCGGCACCGATTTGGGCACCCCGTGCGCGGAGAACACGACCGGGGCGCCGTCGGGCACCTGGTCCAGCTCCTCCACGAACACCGCGCCTTGCGCCTTGAGGCTGTCCACCACGAACTTGTTGTGGACGATCTCGTGCCGCACGAAGACCGGGGCCTGATGCTTCTCCAGCGCCAGCTCGACGATGCGGATGGCGCGGTCGACGCCGGCGCAAAAGCCGCGTGGGGCGGCGATCAGGAGTTCGAGCGGCGGCTTGGTCACTGGCTGGTCCTACCGGATTGCTTGCGCGCGCGGAAGGCGGTTCCTATGGCGCTGGCATGAAGATGGAGTGCAGGCGCGTGGGCGTAAAGGCGTATGGAGCGGTGGCACTGGCCGCAGTGGCGCTGGCGGGATGCGCCGGGCGTGGCGAGATCACCGAGGGCGGCATCACCGCGGTGCGCTCGGTCTGTCCGACCGTGGCGATCCCGGCGGGGACGGGCGATGTCACGCTGTTCGATCCGCCGGCCAGCCGCGATGCCAGCGCGCTCGACCTGACCGCGTTCATGACCAACGTGCAGTCGACCTGCAGCGACGCAGGCGCCGAGGTGACGACGACCGTGACCTTCGATATCGAGGCGCGCCGTACGCGCACCGACGCCGCCCGATCGGTCGACTTGCCGTATTTCATCACGTTGGTGCGCGGCGGCAGCGCCGTGGTCGCCAAGCGGATCGGGCGAGTGCAGCTGCAGTTCGCGGCCGGTGCGGATCGCGCGCGGGTGTCGGGCCAGGCATCGACCAGCGTCGGCCGCGCCGCCGTTACCCTGCCCGAGGACATTCGCCGCCAGCTGACCCGCCGCCGCAAGGCCGGCGACGAGGACGCCGCGATCGACCCGCTAAGCCAGCCGGAGATCCGCCAGGCGGTGCTGCGCGCGACCTTCGAGGCGCTGGTCGGGTTCCAGCTGACGGATGAGCAGTTGCGGTACAATGCTACGAGGTAGCGGGGCAGGGTAGCAGCGAAAAAGGATGGCTCTGACCTTCCCCGACGGAAGCCGGGGCCCAGATGCGATCATCCTACAGAATGCGGTACCAAGTCCCGGTGCGGCCGACTGAGCCCGGCTTCGGCGGGGGAGGGTGTATTTGGGGCGAGATACCCGTTCCCTCACAAGAAATTATACGGGTCCACGTCCACAGTCACCCGCACCTTGGCGGGCCAGTCGAGCGCGCCGAGCCAGTCGCGGATCACATCCTGCACGTCGAGCGCGCGGCGGGCGTGGACAAGGAGGCGGTAGCGGTGCCGGCCGCGCAGCATCGCGAGCGGGGCGGGGGCGGGGCCATAGACGTGGCAGCCCTCGACCTCCGGCGCGGAACGGCCGACGAGCCGTGCGATCTCGAGTGCCGCCGCCTGGTCCTCCGACGAGACGATGATCGCGGCGTAGCGGCCGAACGGCGGCGCGCCTGCCTCTCGCCGCGCGTCCGTCTCGGCGTCGTAGAACGCCTGGGCGTCGCCGGTGATGAGCGCCTGCATCACCTGCGCCTTGGGCGAGTGGGTCTGGATGAAGACGCGGCCGGGCTTCTCGCCGCGACCGGCGCGGCCGGACACCTGGCGAATCTGCTGAAAGGTGCGCTCGGCCGCGCGCAGGTCGCCACCTTCCAGCCCAAGGTCGGCGTCGACGCACCCTACCAGGGTCAGATTGGGGAAGTGATAGCCCTTGGTAACGAGCTGGGTGCCGACCACCACGTCGATGTCGCGCGCTTCCATGCGGGCGACGAATTCCGCCGCCTTGGCAGGCGACCAGATGGTGTCGGAGGTGACGACGGCGACCTTCGCCTGCGGCATCAGTGCGGCGACTTCGTCGGCAATGCGCTCGACGCCGGGGCCGCAGGCGACGAGGCTGTCCTCTTCCTTGCACTCCGGGCAGACCCGCGGCGTCGGCTCGGCATGGCCGCAATGGTGGCAGGCGAGGCGGCGGATCAGCCGGTGCTCGACCATCCAGGCGGTACAGTTCGGACATTGGAAGCGATGGCCGCAGGTGCGGCACAAGGTCAGCGGCGCATAGCCGCGGCGGTTGAGGAACAGCAGACACTGTTCGCCGCGCTCCAGCGTCTCGTGCATCGCCTTGACGAGGCGTGGGGCGAGCCAGCGGCCGCGCTCGGGCGGCTCGGTAATGAGGTCGATCGCCTCGATGTGCGGCATCTCCGCCGCGCCATGGCGTTCGGGAAGCTGCAGCTCGGCATAGCGGCCGAGCGTCACCTGCTGGCGGGTCTCGATCGCCGGCGTGGCCGAGGCGAGGATCACCGGGCAGCCCTCGAACCTCCCCCGCATCACCGCCACGTCGCGGGCGTGGTAGTGGACGCCCTCCTCCTGTTTGAAGCTGGTCTCGTGCGCTTCGTCGACCACGATCAGGCCCAATTGCGCGTAGGGCAGGAACAGCGCCGAGCGGGCGCCGACGACGACGCGGGCCTCGCCGGTCGAGATGGCGCGCCAGGCGCGGCGGCGCTGGGTGGAGCGCAGGCCCGAATGCCAGGCGACGGGCTCGCAGCCGAAGCGGGCGTGGAAGCGTTGCAGGAAAGGTTCGGTGAGCGCGATTTCGGGGAGGAGGACGAGGGTCTGGCGGCCCTCGCGCAGCGCGGCGGCGACGGCCTCGAAATAGACCTCGGTCTTGCCCGAGCCGGTGACGCCGTCGAGCAGGGTGGGGGCGAAGGCGCGGGCCTGCACGTCGGCGACGAGGGTGGCGGCGGCTCCGGCTTGCGCCTGTGACAGCTCGGGTGGGGCGTGGGCCGGATCGGGCACGGGATAAGGGCTGTCGATGTCGACCTCGACCGGCCGCAGCGCGCCGCACTTGACCAGGCCACGGATCACCGCGTCCGAGACGCCGGCGATGGTGGCGAGTTCGCGGATGAGGCCTTGGCGCTCGCCGATGCGGTCCAGCGCCTGCTCGCGCTGGAGGGTGATGCGGTCCGGCGTGTCGCCGGTGGCGCGGTACTCTATGACGAGCTTGGCGCCCTCCAGCGCACTGGTGGAGGCGAGCGTCATGCGCAGCACCGACGCGGGCGGGGCGAGATAATAGTCGGCGGTCCACTCGATTAGGCGGCGGAGCGGCGCGCGGAGCGGCGGCACGTCGGCGGCGGCGAGGAGCGGGCGCAGGCGGTTGTCGCCGACCTCCGCATCCGACGGCAGCCGCTCGGGCTCCCACACGCAGCCGAGCAGTTGGCGCGGCCCGAGCGGGGCGACGACGATCGAACCGGGCTCGACGTGCATGCCGTGGGGGACGCGATAGTCGAGCGGCCCGAGTGCTGCGTTGAGGAGGAGGACGCGGGCGCGGGACACGAGGGCGCATATGGAGTCTGGGTGATTCCGGCGCCACCCTTCCCATCCTCCCCGGCGAAGGCCGGGTCCAGTCGCCACCCGCTGCGTTGGCGGGGTCGGCCCTGTCAGAACGGAGCAGCCCGAGACTGGACCCCGGCCTTCGCCGGGGAGGATGTAGTTGCTATGCCAAGGAGCAGATGTCCGACCTTCCCCTCCTCTATGCCCAGCACCTCGCGCGCGACCGGCGGCGGTCAGCGCATACGGTGCGGGCGTATCAGGCGACGGCGGAGCGGCTGCTTGCTTTCTTGCAGGCGCATTGGGGCGGGCGGGTCGTCGATCTGACACAGGTGAGCGCGGCGGACCTGCGGGCGTTTCTGGCGGAGCGACGTGGGGAGGGGATCGGCAACGCGTCAGCGGCGCGCGAGCTGTCGGCGGTGCGGGGGTTCCTGACCTTTGCAGGTGCGGAGGCACCCCGGATGCGGGGCCCGCGGGTCAAGAAGGGGGTGCCGCGGCCGATCTCGCCGGCCGAGGCGGTGGCGCTGGCGGAGGAGGTGGCAGACGAGGCCGCCGAGCCGTGGATCGGCGCGCGCGACTGGGCGGTGCTGCTGCTGCTCTATGGCGCGGGGCTGCGAATCGGCGAGGCGATGGGGCTGCCGGCCAAGGTGCTGCCGCTCGGCGAGACGCTGAGCGTGACGGGCAAGCGCAGCAAGACGCGGGTGGTGCCCTTGCTGCCGCAGGTGCGCGCGGCGGTGGAGGCCTATGCCGCCGCGACGCCGTGGACGGCTTCGGGCGACGAGCCGCTGTTCCGGGGGGCCAAGGGTGGCCCGCTATCGGCAGCGGTGGTGCGACGATCCGTCAGGACGGCGCGGGTGCGGCTGGGGCTGGGCGAGCGGACGACGCCGCATGCGCTGCGGCACAGCTTCGCCACCCACCTGCTCGGGCGCGGCGCCGACCTGCGCGCGCTGCAGGAGCTGCTGGGCCACGCCAGCCTCAGCTCGACGCAGATCTATACCGCCGTCGACGCGGCACACCTGATGGACGTGTACCGCCACGCCCATCCGAGGGCGTGAAAGTTTAGGGGAAGTTGAGGCCCAAATCATCCCTATTCAGGTCAGCATCGCTGTCCATTCTCCCGATGTAGCGATGGCGGCGGTTGTAGGACAGCATCAAATGCGCGGCTTCCAAGTCGCGACCCGATACAGATAGGCGCCGATCATCAGGGCCGAGGTCGCGATCGCGAACGGGCCGACATAGTCGTTCAACATCTTGAATCGGCTGCCCAGCAGCAGCCCGGCGCCCGCCAGAATGGCGTTCCAGATCGCGCTGCCGGCAAAGGTCCAGATCACGAACTTCCAGCGCGGCATGCCCGTCATGCCGGCGGGCAGCGAGATGATCGTGCGGCCCACCGGCATGAAACGCATGAAGAAGATCACCCACTGGCCCCGGCGCAGGAAGAAGCCGTGCAGCCGCTCGACCGCGTCCCAGTCGAGCGTCAGCCAACGGCCGTGCCGCTCGATGAAGGGGCGCAGCCGCTCATAGCCGATGCGGCGACCGATCGCGTACCAGAAGTAATTGCCAAGCGTGGTGCCGGCGGTGCCGATCGCGATCAGCGGCACCAGCGCCATGTCGCCGCGCGCGACCGCCATCCCGCCCAGGCCCATGATGACCTCCGACGGGATCGGCGGGATGACGTTCTCCAGCGCCATCAGCAGGAAGATGCCGAGATACCCGCCGCGCGCGATCAGATCGAGGATGAGGTCGGTCATGCGAGCCTATGCCATCATGCTGAACTTGTTTCAGCATTCATGGGCGGCCGCTCGATCCAAAGACCGTCGCCCAGTGTCGAAGCCGTCGCGCATGGACCCTGAAACAAGTTCAGGGTGACGAAGGTTGCTGACGAAGCGCGGGTCACGTCAGCGTCGCGCCGACACCTTCGCCTCTATGGCATCCCAGATCATGCCGGTGATATCCGACCCGTCGAACCGCTCGATCGCGACGATGCCGGTGGGGGAGGTGACGTTGATCTCGGTCAGCCAGCGTCCGCCGATCACGTCGATGCCGACGAACAGCAGCCCTCTTGCCTTCAGCTCCGGGCCGAGCACGGCGCAGATCTCGCGCTCGGTGGCCGTCAGTACCGTCTTCTCGGCCGAGCCGCCGACCGCCAGGTTGCTGCGGATCTCGCCCTCGCCGGGCAAGCGGTTGATCGCGCCCGCGACCTCGCCGTCGACCAGCACGATGCGCTTGTCGCCCTTCGCCACGTCGGGGAGGAAGGCCTGGACCATGTGCGGCTCGCGCCAGGTGTTGTTGAACACCTCGATCAGCGCCGACAGGTTGGCGCCGTCGCGGCCGACCTTGAAGATCGCCTTGCCGCCATTGCCGTGGAGCGGCTTGACGACGATCTCGCCGTGTTCCGCGAGGAAGGCGCGCGCGGCGTCGAGGCTGCGGGTGACCAATGTCGGCGGCATGAACTGGGGATAGTCGAGGACGAACACCTTTTCGGGCGCGTTGCGGACCTGCGCGGGATCGTTGACGACGACGGTGCGGTTGGCGATCCGCTCCAGCAGGTGGGTGGCGGTGATGTAGCCGAGGTCGAAGGGCGGGTCCTGGCGCATCAGCACCACGTCTGCATCGGCGCCAAGATCGAGGTCGATCGGATCGCCGAGCGTGAAATGGTCGCCCTGCACGGGGCGGACGGTGACCGGCTCCGCGCGCGCCCACACCCGACCGGCCGCGTAGTTGAGGGCTTCGGCCTGATAGTGGAACAGCCGGTGCCCGCGCGCCTGGGCGACGAGCATCAGCGCAAAGGTCGAGTCGCCGGCGATGGCGATGCCTGCGATCGGGTCCATCTGGACGGCGACGGTAAGGGGCATGACGGTTCCCGTTCGTGGTGAGGAGAGGCTGAGCGAAGCCGAAGCCGCGTCTCGAACCACCATGTCCTTCGAGACGCCGCTTCGCCTTCGCTCAGCGGCTCCTCAGGACGAACGGAGGATGTCTAGCGGCACGCCGCCCGTTAGTCATCCGATCCACGCATTCTCGATGTGGCGCGGCATGCTGCCCGGTGCGAGCAGGATGACGTCGACGCGGATGTCGTCGCCGGGGTGCGCGAACCGCTCCATCAGCAGCTCCGCCGCCGCGGCGACACGGGCGAGGCGGGGTTCATCGATCGCGTGATCGAGCTCGGCCGCGGTCCTGCGGACCTTGACCTCGACAAAGGCGACCAGTCCCGGTCGGCGGGCGACGAGGTCGACCTCGCCCGCCGCCGTCTTCACCCGCTGTGCGAGGATGGTCCAGCCGCGGCGTTCGAGCCACGCCGCGGCATAGGTCTCGCCGCGACGACCTTGTGCGTCGGCTGCCTGGCGGGCGAGGGTAGTTGCGCTCTCCTCCGGCTTGCGGGAGGGGCCCTCTGAACTCCCCTCCCGCTTGCGGGAGGGGCGCCCTGAACTCCCCTCCCGCTTGCGGGAGGGGCTGGGGGAGGGAATGTCCGCCAACACCCGCTCGATCTCAGCGACGACGCCTTCTGGATTTGCAAGCACCTCATTGTTCCAGAAGCGGATGACCCGGTAGCCCTGGTTCTCCAGATAGAAGGTCCGGCGCTGGTCCGCTCCAGCGGAACTGGCATGTTGCCCGCCGTCCAGCTCGATTACCAAACGCGGCGTCCTCGCTACGAAGTCGCAGATGAAAGGGCCGACGGCGTGCTGCCGATTGAAGCATGTGTTGGCGACCTTGCGGGCGCTTAGGCAGCGCCACAGGCGCTTTTCCGCGTCCGTGGGGTTCGCCCGCAGCGCGCGCGCGCGTAGGGTCGGGCGCTTGCTGCCCTTGTCGTCCATGGTGGTGACATGCCCTCCCCCAATCTTCCCGCAAGCGGGAGGGGAGTTCAGGGAGACTCCTCCCGCAAGCGGGAGGGGAGCTTGGTCGTCCTACCCGGCTGATCTAGCTCTTCATCTCCAGCGCTCGGGCGTAAAGTGCTTTGCGGTCCACGCCCAATCGCTTGGCGACCTCGCTCGCGGCTTTGGCAACCGGCAAACGCGTCAGCGCCTCTGCAAGCGCAGCATCGGCTTCGTCGTCGCTCGCAGGCGGGGCCTCGCCGGGCGGCGCGACGACGACCACGATCTCGCCCTTGGGGGCTGCCTCGGCGTAGCGGGTGGCTAGCGTCGAGAGGGTGCCGCTGACCGCCTCCTCGTAATGTTTGGTGATCTCGCGGGTCACGGCGGCGTCGCGGTCGCCCAGCCCCTCGGCAAGCGCGGACAGGCAGGCGGCGAGGCGGGGGCCCGATTCGTAGAGGATCAGGGTGGCCCGCACGGTCGCGACCTCGGCGATGGCCGCCGCCCGGGCCTGCGCCTTGGACGGCAGGAAGCCGCAGAACAGGAAGCGGTCGGTCGGCAGCCCGGCCAGCGTCAGCGCCGCCACCGCCGCGCACGGGCCGGGGATCGTCACGACGGTGTGCCCGGCCGCGCGCGCGTCGCGGACCAGCTTGTAGCCGGGGTCGGAGATCAGCGGTGTGCCGGCGTCGCTGACCAGCGCCACCGCCTCGCTGGCCATGCGCGCGACCAGGCCGGGCCGGACGCCTTCGGCATTGTGGTCGTGATAGGGCGTCATCGGCCGCTTGACGCCGAGGTGGCGGAGCAGCCCGGCGGTGACGCGGCTATCCTCGACCGCGATCACGTCGGCGCGCGAAAGTATGTCGGCGGCGCGCGGCGAGAGGTCGCCGAGATTGCCGATCGGGGTCGCAACGATGTAGAGCCCGGCTCGTAAAGCGTTCATGGGAGTGGGTCATGGCAGAGGGTAAGCGGGTCCGGCAATCCGGCTGGACGGGACGGCTCCTTGCCTTCGGCGCGGGACGGATTTTTGCGCTCGGCGCGGGCTTGGCGCTCGCTGCCTGTTCGACGGTGGTGCCGCGCGGGCCCGCGCCGCCGCCGCCGCCGCGCGCCGAACGGCCGGTCTATGAGGAGCCGCGGGTCGAGACCGGCATCCCGCGCGACACGCAGCGCAACCGCGTGGCGCTGCTGGTGCCGCTCTCCGGCGGCAATGCGGGCGTCGGCACCTCGATCGCCAATGCGACGATGCTGGCGCTGCTCGACACCGGCAACGACCGCATCCGCATCACCAACTACGACACTGCGACAGGTGCCGCCGCGGCGGCGCGGCGCGCGATAGGGGAGGGCGCGCAGCTGATCCTGGGGCCGTTACTGGCGGAGGACGCGCGCGCGGTCGGGCCGATCGCGCGGGCGGCGGGGGTGCCGGTGCTGAGCTTTTCCAACGATACCGGCGTGGCCGGGCAGGGCACCTATGTGATGGGCCACGCGCCCGCGCAGTCGATCGAGCGGGTGGTCGCCTTCGCGCGCTCGCGCGGGGTGACGAGCTTCGCCGGGCTGGTGCCCAACGGGCTTTACGGCGAGCGGGCCTCGACCGCCTTCCTGCGCACGGTGGAAGGGCAGGGCGGCCAGGTGGTGTCGTTGCAGACCTATTCCCGCACGCCTGCCAGCATCAACGCCGCGGCGGCGCGGGTCGCGGCGAAGGCGCCCTATGGCGCGGTGCTGATCGCCGATGGCGGCGCAACCGCCGCCGCGGCTGCGCCGGGGGCGAAGCGGGGCAGCCCGTCGGCGCGCATCCTGGGCACCGAGCTGTGGAACACCGAAAGCGGCATCGCGGCGCGGCCGCAACTGGCCGGGGCGTGGTTCGCGAGCGTGTCGGACGGATTGTACCGCCAGTTCGCGACCAAGTATCGCGCGCGCTTCGGAGCGGGGCCGTATCGGCTGGCGAGCCTCGGCTATGACGCGGTGCTGCTGACGATCCGCATCGCGCGCGACTGGCCGGTGGGGACGCGCTTTCCCGAGGGCCGGATGCGTGATGCCGACGGGTTCGCCGGGTTGGACGGCGCGTTCCGCTTCGATCGCAGCGGCGTCGCGGAGCGGGCGCTGGAGGTGCAGGAGATCAGGGGTGGGCAGACCGTGACGGTCAGTCCGGCGCCGACGGGGTTCGGGCGGTAATCCCCCTCCCGCTTGCGGGAGGGCATTCGACATCTTCCCCCTCCCGCTTGCGGGAGGGGAGATCAGATGGCCCCTCCGGCAAGCCGGAGGGGAGCTGCCGTCACCACCTCCGGCAGGATGGCGTCGAGCAGGAGCGCGCCGGTCTCGGTGACGGTCAGGCGTTCGTCGGCGAGCGTCAGCAGCCCGAGCCGCTCCAGCCGCCCGACCGCACCACGATCCACCGGCGCCTGGCCGCCCGCCAGCGCCGCGACCCGGCGCAGGTACACGCCCTCGCGCAAGCGCAGGCCCATCAGCAGCGCCTCCTGCGCGCGGGCGTGGCCGTCGAGCGGCTCCTCCGCCTGCAGGCCGTGGCCGTTGCGGTCGATCGCGCCGAGCCAGTTCTCGGGCTTCTTGTGTCGCACCGTCGCGCAAGCGCCGCGCCGGCCATGCGCGCCGGGACCGACGCCGAGATAATCGCCGTAACGCCAATAGGTGAGGTTGTGGCGGCTTTCGGCGCCCGGCCGGGCGTGATTGGAGGTCTCGTAGGCGGGCAGCCCCGCCGCCGCGGTGATCGCGCGCGTCGCTTCGAACAGGTCGGCGGCGGTGTCGCCATCGGGAATGTGGAGGCGACCCTGCGCGGCATCGGTGGCGAAGCGCGTGCCGGGCTCGACCGTCAGCTGATAAAGCGACAGGTGCTCGGTGCCGAAGCTGAGCGCGCGGGAGAGCTCGCTCTGCCAGGCGGCGAGCGTCTGTTCGGGGAGTGCGTAGATCAGGTCGAACGACACGCGCGGAAAGGCGGCCTGGGCGGTGGCGAGCGCCGCCAGCCCCTCCGTCACGCCATGCGCGCGGCCGAGGAACGCGAGGGCCGCATCGTCGAGCGACTGAAGGCCGAGGCTGACGCGGTTGACGCCGGTGGCGGCGAGGTCGGCGAAGCGGGCCGCCTCGACGGAGGAGGGGTTCGCCTCCAGCGTGATCTCGACGTCCGGGGTGAACCCCCAGTGCCCGGCGGCTGCGTCGAGCATCGCCGCGACGGTGGCGGGCGGCATCAGCGAAGGGGTGCCGCCGCCGAAGAACACCGAGCCCATCCGGCGGCCGGGCGTCAGCGCCGCCTCATGCGTGAGGTCGGCGAGCAGCGCCGCGCGCCAGCGGTCCTGGTCGACCGAGTCGCGGACATGGCTGTTGAAATCGCAATAGGGGCATTTGCTGACGCAGAACGGCCAGTGGATGTAGAGGGCGAGGCTGTCCGCCTCATCCATCTTCCCCGGCGAAGGCCGGGGCCCAGGCTCGGGCTGCTCGGTAAGGGTGGGCTTCATCACGGCGTGTGTCGCAACTGGGCCCCGGCTTTCGCCGGGGAAGATGCCTTCTCGCAAAACGGGGATGTTAGAAAACGGCGGCAACGAGCTTTCCGAACGCGTCGGCGCGGTGGCTGATCGCGTGCTTCTCGGCCGGGTCGAGTTCCGCGAAGGTGCGGGTGTCGCCCAGCGGCACGAACACGGGATCGTAGCCAAAGCCGACCGTACCACGCGGCGGCCAGCTTAGTGTTCCCTCCGCGCGGCCCTCGAACCATTCGACATGGCCGTCCGGCCAGGCGAGTGCGAGGACGCAGACGAAGTGCGCGTCGCGCCCGGCTTCGGGACCAGCCGCCTGCAACGCGTCCTCGACCTTGCGCATCGCCAGGGTCCAGTCGCGCGAGCCGTCCGGCGTCTCCGCCCAGTTGGCGGTGCGCACGCCGGGGTCGCCGCCCAGCGCGTCGACGCACAGTCCCGAATCGTCGGCGAGCGCCGGCAGGCCGCTGAGGTCCGCGGCCTGGCGCGCCTTCAGCTCCGCATTGGCGAAGAAGGTGGTGCCGGTCTCGTCGGGCTCGGGCAGGTCGAGCTCCTTGGCGGACACCGGCTCGATGCCGAACGGCTCGAGCAGCGCCCTGATCTCGCGCACCTTGCCTTCATTGTGGCTGGCGATGACGAGCTTGCCCGGCTTGAGCTTGCGCACCGCCTGCGGGCCGGGGAACTCCAGGCTCATGCTACAGCGCGCGCCTGCGCCGCGAAGATGTCCGCGCAGCCGATGCGGGCGAGGCGGAGCAGGCGGAGCAGCGCCTCCTCGTCATAGGTCGCACCCTCGGCGGTCGCCTGCGCCTCGGCGATGTTGCCGTTTTCGAGCAGCACGAAATTGGCATCGGCGTCGGCGGCGGAGTCCTCGGGATAGTCGAGGTCGAGCACGGGGGTGCCCTGATAGATGCCGCAGCTGACCGCCGCGACCTTCTGCTGCAGCGGGTCGACCGTCAGCTTGCCGTCCCTGAGCAGCCCGTCGATCGCCAGCCGGAGCGCCACCCACGCGCCCGAGATCGAGGCGGTGCGGGTGCCGCCGTCGGCCTGGATGACGTCGCAGTCGAGCACGATCTGGCGCTCGCCCAGGGCCTTCATGTCGGTCACGGCACGCAAGCTGCGGCCGATCAGCCGCTGGATCTCCTGCGTGCGACCGGACTGCTTGCCCTTGGCCGCCTCGCGGTTGCCGCGGGTGTGGGTGGCGCGGGGCAGCATGCCGTATTCGGCCGTGACCCAGCCCTCGCCCTTGCCGCGCATGAACGGGGGCACGCGCTCCTCGACGCTGGCGGTCACCAGCACCTTGGTGTCGCCGAAGCCGATCAGCACCGACCCTTCGGCGTGGCGGGTGAAGCGTGGCTCGATGGTGATGGCACGCATCTGGTCGGGGGCGCGGCCGCTGGGGCGCATGGAGGTTCCTTGATTGCCTCCGTTCGTCCCGAGGAGCTGCTGAGCGAAGTCGAAGGATGCTGGTTCGAAACGCGCCTTCGACTGCGCTCAGTCGCTCCTCACCACGAACGGCAATTGGTGAATGGCCGTGCGCCTAGCCTTCCACCGGAGCCCGCGCCAGCCTAGATCATCGACCATGGCCTCGCTGCCCGTCACCGAACTGTCCGACCGCGCCCGCGACATCTTCCGCCGGGTGGTCGACGGCTATCTGGCGACCGGAACCCCCGTCGGGTCGAAGACGCTGGCGCTGGCGGGGCTGAACCTGTCGCCCGCGTCGATCCGCAACGTGATGGGCGAGTTGGAGGGGCTGGGGCTGCTCGCCAGTCCGCATACCAGCGCCGGACGCATGCCGACCGAGCGCGGCCTGCGGCTGTTCGTCGACGGCATGATGCAGGCGACCGAGCCGTCGCCCGAGGAGCGCGCGCAGATCGAGGCGCGGGCCGGGGCGGCGGGGCCGGTCGAGGAGGCGCTGGCGACGACGGCTGCGGCGCTGAGCGGGCTGTCGGCCTGCGCGGGGCTGGTGATGGTGCCCAAGCGCGAGGTGCGGCTGCGGTCGATCGGGTTCGTGGGCCTGTCGCCCGGACAGGCGATGGCGGTGCTGGTGAGCGAGGACGGCTCCGTCGAGAACCGCGTCGTCACGCTCTCGGCGGGCATGAACGACGCGGCGCTGATCGAGGCGGGCAATTACATGACCGCGACGCTCGGCGGGCTGACGCTGGCGGAAGCGCGGGCGCGACTCGACCGCGAGCTGACGGCGGGGCGCGCGGCGATCGACGGCGCCGCGCGGGCGCTGGTCGAACAGGGGCTGGCGGTGTGGAGCGAGGATGGTGATCGTCGCCCGGTGCTGATCGTGCGCGGCCAGGCGCGGTTGATCGACGCGACCGCACTTGCCGATCTGGAGCGGGTGCGCGAGCTGCTCGACGACCTGGAGGGCAAGCAGGAGATCGCGTCCTTGCTCGATTCGGCGGCGGCGGGGGATGCGACGCGGATCTTCATCGGCGCGGAGAACAAGCTGTTCGCGCTCTCCGGCTCGTCCGTCATCGCGCGGCCGTTCCGCGGACCCGGTGGCCGCGTCGTCGGCGTCGTCGGGGTGATCGGGCCGACGCGGTTGAACTACGCCCGCGTCGTGCCCATGGTGGATTTCACGGCGGCGACGCTCGCCCGACTGATGGGCTGACACAGGGATCATGATGACCGACGAGACGACCGACACGCAGGCCGACGACCTGCGCGAACAGACTGCCGAGGCCGCGCCCGAGGTGGCCGAACATGACCGCCTAGCGGAGCTGGAGCAGCAGCTCGCCGAGGCAAAGCAGGCGACGCTCTATGCGCAGGCGGACCTGCAGAATTACCGCCGCCGTGCCGAAAAGGAGGCCGCCGACGCGCGCCAGTACGCCGCGACCAGCTTCGCGCGCGACATCCTGTCGGTGGCGGATAATCTCCAGCGCGGGCTGGCCGCGATCCCGGCCGAGCTGCGCGAGGACGAGAAGATGAAGGGCCTGGTCGCGGGCCTGGAGGCGACGGGTCGCGAAATCGAGAGCGTCTTCACCCGCCACGGCATCACCAAGATCGCGGCGCTCGGCGAGGTGCTCGACCCCAACAAGCATCAGGCGATGCTGGAGGTGCCGAGCGACGTGCCGGCAGGTACGATCGTCCAGGAGATGCAGGCCGGCTACATGATCAAGGACCGCCTGCTCCGCCCGGCACTGGTGGGGGTGGCGCGGGCGGGATGACCGGATTGCGCGCTTAGGTGTCCACGCACCGCCCGGAGTTCGAGGCCGCGCTGCGTCTATTTGCGCGGGCCAGCGGGATGTCGGTCGGGCGGGGCTTCCTTCCACCGGTCTTGGTGGGCGGTGCCGCTGCTGAGTTCTACTCGGGCGGTGTGGTCAACACGGGTGATTTCGACATCGTCACCGTCCGACCGGACGCATTCGAGCAGACGCCGCGGATCTTGGACTCACGAAGAGGAGGCAGGCGGCAAGTGGTGAGCGTAGCGGTCAGACAACCGCCGCCGCCAGCGCTTCCTCTCCCAATTGGTTGAGGCTCTTGCCGGCCAATTCAGCCTTGAGGGCCAGGGCTTGATGTAGCTCGGGTCGGACGCGGAGCATCAGCTTGCCCGAATAAGGCTTTTGCGGCTTTCGTCCGAGCCGCGCGCAGGTGACCAGGTAATCGTCCACCGCCTCCTGAAATGCGGCGCGCAGTTCCGAGACGCTCTCGCCGTGGAAACCGACACCGTCGCGGATACCGGCGATCCGGCCGGTGAAGATGCCATCCTCGCCGTCGAACTCGACGGCGGCCGAATAGCCCTTGTGAGACATGACATTGCTCATGGGGTGACTCCGATCCTGATGAGAAATGCGCGGGCGGCCTTCACTTGATAGCGTTTGGCCTCCTTGGCCGGATGAGGCCGATGGAAGCTTTCGAACTCGCCGGCGTTGATGAACCGGACGCGCGAACCACTTCCCTCCACCACCTGACAGCCGACAGCGATCAACAGCGACTCGATGTCCGCCCAGGCCATGGTGCCCGACACAGGGTCGGTAAACACGCGCCCCAACGTCCTCGCATGTTTGCTGTCCGCGTTTGCATATCGTGCAAGCTGCCTCAATTTGCAAGCATTCAGTGATAGCATCAACACGACAAATGCGGTGCTACCTTCAACACTCCGGGGACGTTAGGACGCGGCCATGAACCCGAACCTCAGCGCCGATCGCCCGACCTTCGTCACCCATCTCGAATGCTCGATGACGGGTGAGCGGTACGAAGCGGACCAGCTGCACGGGCTCAGCCAGGTCGGGCGACCGCTGCTGGTGCGCTATGACTTGGACGCGGTGGCGGCCAACCTGCCCAAGCCGTTGCTGGAGGCGCGCCCGACCGACCTGTGGCGGTGGCGCGAGCTGCTGCCGGTTCGCCGCACGGACAGCATCGTCAGCCTGGGCGAGATCGAGACGCCGCTGATCCCGATCCTGGCGAGCGGCGGCGCGAACTGCCTCGTCAAGGACGAAGGAAGGCTGCCGACCGGCAGCTTCAAGGCGCGCGGGCTGGTGATGGCCGTGGCGATGGCACGCGAGCTCGGCGTGACCAAGATCGCGATGCCCACCAACGGCAATGCCGGCGCGGCGCTCGCCGCCTATGCCAGCCGCTGCGGGATCGAGACGGTGATCTTTTGTCCGGAGGAAACCCCGGAGATCAACGTGCGCGAGATCGCCGCGCAGGGCGCGCGCGTCTACCGCGTCAACGGCCAGATCGACGAATGCGGCGCGATCGTCGGCAGGGGTGCGGCCGAGGGACGCTGGTTCGACTTCTCGACCTTGAAAGAGCCCTATCGGATCGAAGGCAAGAAGACGATGGGGCTGGAACTCGCCGCTCAGTTCGGCTGGCGGCTGCCGGACGCGATCTTCTACCCCACCGGCGGCGGCACCGGGCTGATCGGCATGTGGAAGGCGTTCGACGAGCTGGAGCGGATCGGCTGGATCGGACCGGAGCGGCCGCGCATGTACGCGGTACAGGCGTCGGGCTGCGCGCCGATCGTGCGTGCCTGGGAAGAGGGCAAGGAGCATGCCGAGCGCTGGGAGGACGCCGCCACCGTCGCCGCCGGCATCCGTGTGCCCAAGGCGGTGGGCGACTTCCTGATCCTGCGTGCAGTCCGTGAGTCGAACGGCAAGGCGCTGGCGGTCGGCGACCCGGCGATCCTGCGGGCGGTGGAGGACTGCGCGAAAAAGGACGGACTGCTGCTCTGCCCCGAAGGCGGCGCGACGCTGGCCGCTTACCAGCAGGCGTTGCGCACCGGCGAGGTCGACGAGGAGGAGCGCGTCGTCCTGTTCAACTGCGCGACCGGGCTGAAATACCCGATGCCCGCGGCGGACCGGCGGCTCGACAAGGCCGGGCCGATCGACTTCGACGCACTATGACAGTGTGAGGAAGTGACGGCAAAGGTGAGGTTTTCGATCTAGGTTAGCGCGTCGGGCGGCGGATCGGCGCAGGGCTGCGTCATGCGCCACCTGCTCGCCGCCGCCCTGCTCGCCTCCACGCTGAGCGCCTGCGCCACGCCGCGCGTCCGCTCGGCCGAGGCGGCGCGGTTCGCGGGGCAGGTTTATGTCGTGACCGGCGCGTCCTCCGGCTTTGGACGTGGCTTTGCGGTCCGGCTGGGCCGGCAGGGCGCGCGCGTGGTGCTGGCGGCACGGCGGGCGGAAGTGCTGGAGGAAGTGGCGGCGGAGGTCCGCGCGGGCGGCGGCGAGGCGCTGGTGGTGGCGACGGATGTCGCTGATCCGGCGCAGGTGGAGCGGCTCGCGAGCGCCGCGGTTGCGCGGTTCGGGCGGATCGACGTCTGGGCCAACATCGCTGGCGTCGGCGCGCTGGGCCGGTTCTGGGAGATCCCCGTCGCCGATCATAACCGGGTGGTCGACACCAACCTGAAGGGACTGTTCGCCGCCAGCCACGCCGCGCTGCGCCAGTTCGTCGCGCAAGGCCATGGCACGCTGGTCAACATGGGGTCGGTCGAGAGCGTGGTGCCAATCGCCTACCATTCCAGCTATGCGGCGACCAAGGCCGGGGTGCTGAGCCTGGGGCGCTCGCTCAACCAGGAACTCCGCCACGCCGGCCATGGCAAGCGGATCAAGGTCGCGACCGTCATGCCCTGGGCCGCCGACACGCCCTTCTTCGATCACGCCGCCAACTATACCGGCAGGAAGGGGCGGATGGTGATTCCGGACGGCCCGGAGAAGATCGTCGACGCGCTGATATGGGTGTCGCTGCACCCGCGCGAGGAGCTGCCGGTCGGCTGGAAAGCACATGGCGCGGTGGCGGCGCACTGGCTGCTGCCCGACCTGACCGAGCGGGTGTCGGCGAACATCCAGCGCGCGGAGTTCGAGAAGGCGTCGCCTCAGTCGCCGACCAGCGGTTCGTTGCACCGGCCGATGGCGGAGGGCCGCGGCGTCGACGGCGGCCTGCGCGCGCGCATGAAGACGGAGGACGCGGCGCGGAAAGGGACGAAGTAGGCGAGATTCGGCGGAGCCGGATCAGGGCGCCGGATCGGCCGCGCCGACGACCTTTGCGGCCACTACCACGCTGGCCCCGTCGTCGAAGGTGAACTGGAGCGGCATTTCCGATCCCGGCGCGACGCTCGGCTCGACCTCGAACAGCATCAGATGGCGGCCGCCGGGGGTGAAGGCGACGTCCTTGCCGGAGGGCACCGGGACGCTGGGCAGCGCGCGCATGCCGCCCGCCATGCTCTCGTGCAGCTCCGCACGCCGGAAGGCGGTGCTGCCGACGCCGAGCAGCGTACGCGATCGGTCGGCGCTGCTGACGGTGAAATAGCCGGCTGCCGGGCGGCCGGGGACGGCGGAGAGGCGCACCCAGGCGTTCTCGACGCTGACCGGCTGCGGCTGCGCGCAGGCCGCGAGCACGATACCGAATAGTGCCGCAGCGATGCGCATCCGCCTGTCTCCGGGTGGGAAAAGTCCGTCACGCCCTATGCGCGCGGCCTTCTTGCGACAAGCCGAACCCCACCTATATCCGGCCCAGTAACACAGGTTGCGCTGCCGAAACGGAGCGCCGCCTCCAACTGTTTTGTTTGTCAGGGGCCTTTCAGACACATGGCTAAAGTAATCGGTATCGATCTCGGCACCACCAACAGCTGCGTCGCGGTGATGGAGGGCGGCAAGCCCAAGGTGATCGAGAATGCGGAAGGCGCGCGTACCACGCCGTCGATCGTCGCGTTCGCCAAGGACGGGGAGCGACTGGTCGGTCAGCCGGCCAAGCGTCAGGCCGTCACCAACGGCGACAACACCATCTTTGCGGTAAAGCGCCTGATCGGCCGCCGCTATGACGACCCGATCACCAAGAAGGACACCGAGCTGGTGCCCTACAAGATCGCGCGCGGTTCCAACGGCGATGCGTGGGTGACCGCGGGCGGCAAGGATTATTCGCCGTCGCAGATCAGCGCCTTCACGCTGCAGAAGATGAAGGAGACCGCCGAGTCCTATCTGGGCGAGACGGTGACGCAGGCGGTCATCACCGTGCCGGCCTATTTCAACGACGCGCAGCGCCAGGCGACCAAGGACGCCGGCCAGATCGCGGGGCTGGAGGTGCTGCGCATCATCAACGAGCCGACCGCGGCGGCGCTGGCGTACGGGCTGGAGAAGCAGGACGGCAAGACGATCGCGGTCTATGACCTGGGCGGCGGCACGTTCGACGTCTCGATCCTGGAGATCGGCGACGGCGTGTTCGAGGTGAAGGCGACCAACGGCGACACCTTCCTGGGCGGCGAGGACTTCGACAACAAGATCGTCCAGTATCTGGCCGACGGCTTCAAGAAGGACGAGGGCATCGACCTCGCCAAGGACAAGCTGGCGCTGCAGCGGCTGAAGGAAGCGGCGGAAAAGGCGAAGATCGAGCTCAGCTCGGCGGCCTCGACCGAGGTCAACCTGCCCTTCATCACCGCCGACCAGAACGGGCCGAAGCACCTGGTCAAGCAGATCAACCGCGCCGACCTGGAGCGGCTGGTCGACGACCTGATCAAGCGTACCATCGAGCCGATGAAGAAGGCGCTGGCCGACGCCGGCGTCAAGAGCGACGACATCAGCGAAGTGGTGCTGGTCGGCGGCATGACCCGCATGCCCAAGGTCCGCGAGGCGGTGAAGGCGTTCTTCGGCAAGGAGCCGCACACCGGCGTCAACCCCGACGAGGTCGTGGCGATGGGTGCCGCGATCCAGGCCGGCGTGCTGCAGGGCGACGTCAAGGACGTGCTGCTGCTCGACGTGACGCCACTGAGCCTCGGCATCGAGACGCTGGGCGGCGTGTTCACCCGCATGATCGACCGCAACACGACGATCCCGACCAAGAAGTCGCAGACCTACTCCACCGCCGACGACAACCAGGGCGCGGTGACGATCCGCGTCTTCCAGGGCGAGCGCGAGATGGCGGCGGACAACAAGATGCTGGGTCAGTTCGATCTGGTCGGCATCCCGCCGGCGCCGCGCGGCGTGCCGCAGATCGAGGTCACGTTCGACATCGACGCCAACGGCATCGTCAACGTCAGCGCCAAGGACAAGGGCACCGGCAAGGAGCAGCAGATCCGCATTCAGGCCTCGGGCGGCTTGAGCGACAACGACATCGAACAGATGGTCCGCGACGCCGAGACCTTCGCCGAGGAGGACAAGAAGCGGCGCGCGGGCGCGGAGGCGAAGAACAACGCCGAATCGCTGATCCACACCACGGAGCGCCAGCTGGCCGACAACGGCGACAAGGTCGACGACAGCCTGAAGTCGGAGATCCAGGCGGCGGTCGACGCCGCCAAGAGCGCCGTCGAAAGCGGCGACGCCGACCAGATGAACGAGAAGAGTCAGGCGTTGGCGACGGTGGCGATGAAGCTCGGCCAGGCGATCTACGAGAAGCAGGCGCAGGCCGACGCCTCGCCGCAGGCGGATGCGCCCGAAGCGCCGAAGGAGGACGTGGTCGACGCAGAGTTCTCCGAGGTCGACGAAGACCAGAAAGCGTAATCGTGGCCGGTCCTTCGAGAGGCCGCTTTGACTGCGCTCAGCGGCTCCTCAGAACGAACGGGGTGGTGGATGCTTCCTTCGTTCGTCCTGAGGAGGGGCTGAGCGAGGGTTCCCGCCAAAGTATTACTTTGGCGGGGCCCGATGGCGAAGGCCCGTCTCGAAGGACAGACGCACGAACGGACATCCGATGACCACCACCGTCGATTATTACGAGCTGCTGGAATGCGAGCGCACCGCCGATGCGGGGACGCTCAAGTCCGCGTATCGCAAGCTCGCAATGAAGTATCACCCGGACAAGAATTCCGGCTGTCGCGACTCCGAGGCCAAGTTCAAGGCGGTGTCGGAAGCGTATGAGATTTTGAAGGATCCTCAGAAGCGCGCGGCCTATGACCGCTATGGCCATGCCGCGTTCCAGAACGGTGGCGGAAGCGGCGGCGGCGCGCAGGATTTCGGCGGTTTCTCCGACATTTTCGAGTCCGTGTTCGGCGAGTTCATGGGGGGTGGCCAGCGCGGCGGCCGTGCCGGTCCCCGGCGTGGCGCCGACCTGCGCTACGACATGGAGATCGGGCTGGAGGACGCGTTCCACGGCAAGCAGACCGAGATCACCGTCGATGTCTCGGCTGCATGCGCCACCTGCCACGGCCAGGGCGCGCGGCCGGGGACCAGCGTCAAGACCTGTCAACAGTGCAACGGTCACGGCAAGGTACGCGCGCAGCAAGGCTTCTTCGTGGTCGAGCGGGCCTGCCCGGTCTGCCAGGGCTCGGGCGAGATGATCGCCGATCCCTGCCCCGACTGTCGCGGCGAGGGCCGGATCGAGAAGACCAAGACGCTGGCCGTCAACGTGCCGCCCGGCGTCGACGAGGGCACGCGCATCCGGTTGAGCGGCGAAGGCGAGGCGGGCGCGCGTGGCGCGCCGTCCGGCGATCTCTACATCTTCCTTCACGTCAAACGCCACGCGCTGTTTGAGCGCGACGGCACGACGTTGTTCGCGCGCGCGCCGGTCAGCTTCACGACCGCCGCCTTGGGCGGGACGCTCGAAATTCCCGGGCTCGACGATCAGACCCACGAGATCCGCATTCCGGCCGGTATTCAGTCGGGCAAGCAGATCCGCCAGCGCGGCGCCGGCATGCCCGTGCTGCAAGGCCGCGGCCGCGGCGACCTGGTGGTGCAGGTCGAGGTCGAGACGCCGACCAAGCTGTCGGCGCGGCAACGGGAAATCCTGGAGATGTTCCGAGACACCGAGACGGGCGACGAGTGTCCGGCGAGCCAGGGATTTTTCGCGAAGTTGAAGAAGGCCGTGGCCGGCTGAGCTCGCGCTTGTGCCAGTCCGCGCTCGGGCTCAGACTTCTCCCGAATGGGAGGCTGAAGCATGTCGATGATCCTGGCCATGTTGTTGCAGGCGGGGGCCGTGCCCGCGCCCGAAGCCGAGGCGCTGGGCCTCAGGCTGGCCCGGACCGGTACGCTGGCCGCGCTGCTGCCGATGATGGGCGCGAGCGAAACCGCCGAGCTGATCAAGCAAAATCCTGAACTGGCGCAAACCGAGCAGGCGGCATTGCGGGAGACGGCGGCTGCTACACTCGAGCAAGGAATGGCTCGCCTGATGAAAGCGGAAGGCCGAGCCTATGCCTCTGCGTTGAGCGTCGACGATCTGCGCGCGCTGGTCGCATTCGCCGAGTCCGCACCGGCGCGGCGGCAGCGCGCCGTGATGCCAAAGGTGATCGCAGGGACCATGGCCGCCGCCGGTGCGTTCGATTTCAAGCAAGAGGTGCGCGCAGCATTCTGCACGCGAGCCGGCAAACTCTGCGGCGAGAAGAAGTAGCCGCCCCGCACCGCCCCCCGAGCCCGTCATGGGCGAGAGGGCGGGATTGGGCTGACTTCAGAGGGCGAAGAACGCCCCGACCGCCAGCACGATGGTGGCTGCCGACAGCAAGCTGCTGGTCAGCGTCTCCATGACGCGCATATCTGGTCTCCTGGCCGGCACCGTGCCGACCCGGACCTAATTGGAGATTGTTACGCCCTTGCGCAACTTTGTTGCGCGCGATTGCAGATGCACAAATTGCAGCCGGTGAGCCCAACACCCACCAACGATGCATCTCGATGCTGGACCTCGCCTTGGCGAGGTGGATTTACGAGGCGCCGAATACCCGGTCGAACACCGTGTCGACATGCTTGAAATGGTATTCCAGGTCGAAATTCACGGCGATCTGCTCCGGGGTCAGCGCGGCGGTGACCTCCGCGTCCGCCTGCAACAGCTCGAGCAAGGACAGCGCGCCGTCGCTCTCCCATACCTTCATCGCGTTGCGCTGAACCAGCCGGTAGGAGTCTTCGCGGCTCACGCCGGCCTGGGTCAGCGCCAGCAGGACGCGTTGCGAGTGGATCAGGCCGCCCATGCGGTCCATGTTGCGCCGCATCCGCGCGGGGTAGACGAGCAGCTTGTCGACGACGCCGGTCAGCCGCGCGAGCGCGAAGTCGAGCGTCACGCACGCGTCCGGGCCGATGTAGCGTTCGACCGACGAGTGGCTGATGTCGCGCTCGTGCCAAAGTGCCACATTCTCCAGCGCCGGGGTGACATAGCCGCGCACCATGCGGGCGAGGCCGGTCAGGTTCTCGGTCAGGACGGGATTGCGCTTGTGCGGCATCGCCGACGAGCCTTTCTGGCCGGGGCTGAAATACTCCTCCGCTTCCAAGACCTCGGTGCGCTGGAGGTGGCGGATTTCGGTGGCGAGCCGTTCGACCGAGCCGGCGATCACGCCCAAGGTCGCGAAGAACATCGCATGGCGATCGCGCGGGATGACTTGCGTCGACACCGGCTCGACCGCCAGGCCGAGCTTGGCGGCGACATGCGCTTCGACGCGGGGGTCGATATTCGCGAACGTCCCCACCGCGCCGGAGATGGCGCAGGTGGCGATGTCGGCGCGGGCGGCGATCAGGCGGCTCTTGGCGCGCTGGAACTCGGCATGGGCGAAGGCGAGCTTCAATCCGAAGGTGACGGGCTCGGCATGGATGCCGTGGCTGCGGCCGATGGTGGGGGTCAGCTTGTGCTCGCGGGCGCGGCGTTCGAGCACGGCGAGGAGCTGGTCGAGGTCGTCGAGCAGCAGGTCCGCGGCGCGGGTGAGCTGGACGGACAGGCAGGTGTCGAGCACGTCGGAGCTGGTCATGCCCTGATGCATGAAGCGCGCCTCTTCGCCGACCTGCTCGGCAACCCAGGTCAGGAAGGCGATGACATCGTGCTTGGTCACCGCCTCGATGGCGTCGATCGCGGCGACGTCGATCGCGGGCTCCGTCGCCCACCAGCGCCACAGCGCGGCGGCCGCCGCCTTCGGCACCACGCCGAGATCCGCGAGCGCGTCGGTGGCATGGGCCTCGATCTCGAACCAGATGGCATAGCGGGTTTCCGCCGACCAGATGGCGGTCATGGCGGGGCGGGAATAGCGGAGGATCATGGGGTGCGGGTAGCAGGCGCCATGACGGTCGCCAACTTGCTCTTCCGCGGCGCAGGCCGGGGCCCAGTTGCAGCCGAGTGAGTTGGAGAAGGCAGCCCGTCGCCACGGAGAAGCTCGCGACTGGGCCCCGGCCTGCGCCGGGGAAGAAGACCCGTTAAATCAACCCCTGCGCCCTGAGGCTCGCATGCCCTTGTGTGCCGATGATCAGGTGATCGTGGACCGCGATCCCCAGCGGCTTGCCGGCGGCGGCGATCGCCTTGGTGATGTCGATGTCGGCGCGGCTGGGGGAGGGATCGCCGGACGGATGGTTGTGGACCAGGATGATCGCCGCCGAGCCGAAGTCGAGCGCGCGGCGGATCACCTCGCGGACGTACACCGCCGCCTGATCGATCGAGCCTTCGCTCATCACCTCGTCGCGGATCAGCATGTTGCGGGTATTGAGGTGGAGGACGCGGAACCGCTCCACCGCGTGATGCGCCATGTCGGCGCGCAGATAGTCGAGCAGCGCCTGCCAGTTGGCGAGGACGGGCCGGTCTGCGATCTCGGCCTTCACCAGCCGGATGGCGGTGGCGTGGACGGCCTTCAACGCGGCGACGCTGGTGTCGCCCATGCCGGCGACGCGGGCGAGGGCCGCGTGATCGGCCGCGAAGACGCCGCCGATGCCGCCGAACTCGCGCAGCAGCGCCTTGGCGGTCGGCTTGGTGTCGATGCGTGGACGGCCGAGCGCGAGGATGAACTCCAGCAGCTCGTGATCGTGGAAAGCTTCGCCGCCCCCAGCGACCAGCCGCTCGCGCAGCCTCGCGCGGTGGCCTTGAGCGTCGGGGGCGGGATCGGCATCGGCCATCGCACAGGAACCTAACCGGGGGTGGGTTGGACGCAAGCGGCGTGTTCAGCTTATGGCAACGGATTGGAGGGCGTGGGAGCCGCGTGGAGGAAGTCGAGCATTCGCGCGCAATGCGACGCCGCTGGCCGCGGGTGCTGCTGGCGCTGTTGCTGTTGCTCCTCGTTGCGCTTGCCGTGCTGTGGCTGGCGCGCAAGCCCATCGCCAGCGGCTATGTCGACCGCTTCCTCGCTGAGAAGGGTGTGCAGGCGCGCTACGAGGTCGCCGATCTCGGGCTCGGGCGGCAACGACTGGTCAACGTCGTGCTCGGCGATCCGCGCGACCCCGATCTGGTCGCCGACTGGCTGGAGGCGCGCACGCTGGTGGGCCTGAACGGGGCGCAGCTGACGGGTGTGCGCGGCGGGCGGGTGCGGCTGCGCGCGCGGCTGGTGGATGGAAGGCTGTCGTTCGGCAGCATCGACAGGTTGCTGCCGCCGCCGAGCGGCAAGGCGTTCGCGCTGCCCGCGCTCGACGTGAATGTCGCGGACGCGCGGGTGCGGCTGGAGACGCCTTATGGCGTAGCGGGGCTGAGGGTCTCGGGCGCTGGCCGGCTAGACGGCGGATTCGACGGGCGGGTGGCGGTGGTGAGCCAAAGGTTGAACGCGAGCTGTTCGGTCGAGCGCGCGCAGGGCGTGGTGCGGGTCCGATCGCGCGCGCCCTATGGGCTGGCGCGTGTCCCCACCGTGCAACTGACCGGCCCCGTCGGCTTCGCGCAGGGCGAGTGCGCGGGTGTGCAGGTCGCCGGCGCGCGGGCGGACGCGGACGTGGAGCTGGCGCTGGGGGAGCGGCTGGGCTGGAACGCCGACCTGCGGCTGACCACCGGCGCGGTGCGTCATGCCCAGGGCTCGGCCGCGCGCATCGCGGGGCGCGTGGAGATCGCGGGCGGGCCGAAGATCACCGGCAGCGTGGCGCTGACGGCCAGCGACGCGCGCGGCGCGAACATGCGGGCGGGGCGGCTGGCGCTCGACGGCAGCATCGTGCGCGACACAGGGCGGCAGGTCGCCTTCGGCTATGACGGCAGCGTCGCGGTGGCGGATGCCGATGTGCGCGGCGTGACCCCCACGCTCGCGACCGCCGGTGTCGCGAACACCCCGCTGGCGCCGCTGGCGCAGGCGCTGGCGAGCGCGGTCGGGCGCGCGGCGGGACGCCTGAGCGGCGAGGCGCGGCTGAATGTCGCGACCGGTCCGCTCGGGACCAACCTCTCGGTCGCCACCGCCGCGCTGCGTAGCGCCAGCGGCGCGCGGGCGACGCTGGGCGGCGGCCGTGGCCTGCGGTGGAGCGAACGCGAGGGACTGTTGCTTGAAGGCAGCATCGACGTGGCGGGCGGCGGCTTGCCGACGCTGACGGCACGCGTTGCCGAGCAGAGTGGCGGGCGCCGCTTCAACGTGACGATGGCCCCCTATGCCGCGGGCGGAGCGCGTCTTGCGGTGACGCCGGTCACCGTGACCACTGGCCGCGATGCGCTGAGTGTCCGGACGGTGGCCACCCTCTCGGGGCCGTTCGCCGATGGGCGCGTCGACGGGCTGACGGTACCGATTGACCTGGTGCAGCGCGGACGCCGCGTCGTACTCAACCGCACCTGCACGCCCGTCGCGTGGCAGCGGCTGGCGGTGTCGGGGCTGGTGCTCGACCGCAACACCGTGCGGCTGTGTCCGACCGGCGGGGCGCTGCTGGCGGTCGCCGGGGGTCGGGTGGGCGGTGGCGCGACCCTCGGCGCCACGCGGCTGACCGGGCGGCTTGGCAGCACGCCGCTCGCGCTGACGGCGGCGCGCGCGCGGCTGCGGCTCGACGATCGGCGGTTCGCGTTGAATGGTGTGCAGGCGCGGCTTGGGCAGGGAGCGCGAACGACGCGGATCGACGTGGCGACGCTGGAGGGCGGGGCGGGGCCGCAGGGGATCGTCGGGCGCTTTGCCGGCGCGGGCGGGCAGGTCGGCGCGGTGCCGTTGCTGATGTCCGATGCCGTAGGCGACTGGCGGTTCACGAGCGGCGCGCTCAGCCTTACAGGTGGGCTGACGGTGAGCGATGCGCAGACCGAACGCCCGCGGCTGCGCCCGCTGCCGGTGCGCGACGTGGCGCTGACGTTGCGCGGGCCGCTGATCGAGGCGACCGGGCGGGTGCTGGCGCCGACCGACGGGCGGCTGGTGACGACGCTGCGGCTGACCCACAACCTGACGCGCGGCGCGGGCGGCGTGGCGTTGAACGTGCCGGGTCTCGGTTTCGACAAGCGGTTGCAGCCCGATCAGCTCACGCCGGTCACCTTCGGCGTCATCGCGGATGTGAAGGGCACGGTCACGGGCGAAGGGCAGATCAGCTGGACGCCCGAGGGCGTGGCGAGTAGCGGCGTCTTCCGGACCCAAGGGGCCGACCTCGCCGCCGCCTTCGGCCCGGTGGAGGGCATCGCGGGCGAAATCCGCTTCACCGACCTGCTCGCCTTGCAGAGCGCGCCCGGACAGACCCTGCGCGTCCGTTCGGTCAATCCTGGCATTCCGGTCACCGACGGCGTCGTGCGACTGCAGACGCTGGCGAACGCGCGGGTGCAGGTGGAGGGCGCGCGCTGGCCGTTCGCGGGCGGGACATTGAGGCTCGAGCCGACGCTGCTCGATTTCTCCGCCGAGGCGCGTCGCCGATTGACCTTCCGCGTCGAGGGCATGGCGGCGGACCAGTTCCTCCAGCAGTTCGACTTCAAGAACCTCGACGCCACCGGCACCTTCGACGGCGTGCTGCCGATGGTCTTCGACGCGAGCGGGGGACGGATCGCCGACGGCCGGCTGACGGTCCGACCCGGCGGCGGCACGATCGCCTATGTCGGCGACATCACGCAGAAGGACATCGGCTTCTGGCCTAACCTCGCGTTCCAGGCGCTGAAGTCGCTGCGGTACCGGTCGCTCAACATCGTCATGAACGGTCCGCTGGCGGGCGAGATGGTGACGGAGGTGCGCTTCGCCGGCATCAGCCAGGGTGCCGGCGCGGCGCGCGGCGGCATCACCGGGCTGCTGGTCGGGCGGCTGCAGCGGCTGCCGTTCGTCTTCAACATCCGCATCAAGGCGCCGTTCCGCGGCCTGCTCGACGCGACGGCGAGCTTCTACGACCCGTCACGCCTGATCCAGCGCAACCTGCCGCGGCTGCTGGAGGAGCAGGAGAAGCGCAGGGCGCCGGCCGCTCCGCCTGCTCCGCCGCCCTCTATGCCCGTACCTTCACGATCACCCGCAACCCCCGCCCCTTCACCATCCCCCGCGAAGGTGGGCCCCCAGTTGCCATGAGCCTTGAGCTGGCGCCTCGCTTCCAGCCCCCGGCGTCGTGCAACTGGACCCCCGCCTCCGCGGGGGTAGATCGGAGAAGTGCGGGGGTGGAGGAAGTCAGCGGCGAGCGCCCTCGTCTATTCAGGCGCCCGCAAGCGACATCGTGCGAATGACACCGGAGGAATGATGATAAAGCTTACTCTTCTGATGTTGCCGCTCGCGGCAGGAGCGTGCGTCAATGTGACCGCGCCCGACAAGCCGATCGAGATCAACCTCAACATCAGCGTCACGCAGGAAGTCGTGTATCGCCTCGACGGCGAGGCCAAGTCGATCATTCAGCAGAACCCGGGGATATTCTGAGATGAAGAAGCGAGTCTTTGCGGCGGCGGCGGTGCTCCTTCTGGCAGGCGCGGCGACGGCCGCCTGGGCGCAGCGCGACCCGGCCTATGCGGCGGCGCGCGCAAGCGGGCAGGTGGGCGAACAGCCCGACGGCTATCTCGGCGTCGTCGGCGCGGGCTCGGCGGAGCTGCGCGCCGTGGTCGCCAACATCAACATCCAGCGCAAGGCGGCGTACACCAGCCGCGCCCAGGCAAACGGCGCGACGGTGGAGCAGCTGGCGTTCACCAGCGGCTGCAACCTGATTGCGAAGACGACGCCGGGCGAGAAGTACCGGACGCCGGCGGGTGAGTGGATGACACGCGGGTCCGGCCCGCCGGAGCGCGATTCGCGCTGCGTGTGAGCAGATCCCTCTCCCGCAACCGGGAGAGGGACAGCCGCGTAAGGCGGCAGGGCGAGGGCCGGAGCCACTGACGTGCCAGATCGCCGGCGGGGCCCCTCACCGCTGCGACTAAGGCCCGCTGCGCGGACCTAAGTCTCGCTCCTGTCCCGCGAGCGGGAGAGGGCTGTCCCGCCACAACGGTTGACTTACAAATGACCCCCCGCTAACCGCTTCCTCGCCTTGGCGGGCTCGCTTTTCGGCATCTTTTCGCCTGCTTGTTCGATACTGCGGGAGGGAAAGATGGCGGAGGACGGGCTCGGACCAGACTCCCTCGGCGACGACCCGCGCATCCGCTCGCTCGACGAACGGCTGAAACGGGCCCAAGCCGCCGAGAACGAGCGGACCGGCGCGGACAAGGCGGTTGCCAACGAGAGCTATAATCTCGGCAACCGCGTGCTCGCCGAGCTGCTGGGGGGAATGATCGGTGGCGCTTTGATCGGCTGGGTTCTCGACCGGCTGTTCGGCACCTCCCCGGCGCTCCTGTTGACGCTGCTGTTCCTCGGGATCGGCGTCGCGTTCAGGAACATCTATCGTATCTCACAACGCTCGAAGTAGCAGCTTCGGGCGTTTTCGTTAGGGTTTGAACCAAGTGGCGGCAGGCGGCGGCAAGATCGACCCGATGCACCAGTTCCAGGTGCAGACGCTGTGGGACGGGTTCACGATCGGCGGACAGCAGATCGCGTTCACCAACTCCGCGTTGTGGATGTGCATCACGGTGGTGGCGCTGTGGGCGTTCATGCTCGGCGGCATGAAGGGACAGACCGTGCCCGGCCGCTGGCAGATGGCGGTCGAGGGTGCGACGCGCTTCATCGACAACATGCTCACCGCCAATGTCGGGCCTGAGGGGCGGCGCTACGTCCCCTACGTCTTCTCGCTGTTCATGTTCATCCTGTTCGCCAACATGCTCGGGCTGCTGCCGCTGGGCGTGGTCGGCGTCCATCCCTTTACCTTCACCTCGCATTTCACGATTACCGGCGTGCTGGCGATCATGTCCTTCTCGATCGTGCTGGTGGTCGGCTTCGCCCGCCACGGGCTGCACTTCTTCAGTCTGTTCGTGCCGCACGGCACGCCTGCCTGGCTGCTGCCGCTGATCCCGGTCATCGAGTTCGTGTCGTTCATGGTCCGTCCTTTCAGTCTTGCGCTGCGGCTGTTCGTGGCGATGACGGCGGGCCATGTGCTGCTCGAGGTGCTGTCCGGCTTCGTCATCAACGGCGGCAATGCGGGGCTCGGCATCGGGCTCGGCGTCGGCATCCCGTCCTTCGTGCTGATGATCGGCATCTGCGCGCTGGAGGTGCTGGTGTCGGCGATCCAGGCCTATGTCTTTGCGCTGCTGACGTCGCTGTACATCAACGACGCGGTCAACCTTCACTGAGCCCTCCAAGGTATCCGGCGGGCTCTCAACTTTCTCAACATTCGTTTTTGGAGTGAATATCATGGACGCAGAAGCAGCGAAGCTCGTCGGCGCAGGTCTGGCCGCGATCGGCGCGGGCATGGCCGCGATCGGCGTGGGTAACGTGTTCGGCTCGTTCCTGGAGGGTGCGCTGCGCAATCCGGGTGCCGCCGACGGTCAGCAGGGTCGCCTCTTCATCGGCTTCGCCGCCGCCGAGCTGCTCGGCCTGCTGGCGTTCGTCGTGGCGATGATCCTGATCTTCGTCGCCTGATCCGTTCCGGGGCCGGGTTCGCCCGGTCCCATCGGGATTTTGCATGCCTCAGATTTCGCAGCTTGCCGCGACCTATGCGTCGCAGATCTTCTGGCTTCTCCTGACCTTCGGCCTGGTATTCCTGGTCGTCGGCCGGGGCATGCTGCCGCGGGTGCAGAAGACGATCGCGGATCGCGACGCCGGTATCCAGGGCGACCTGGCCGCCGCCGCCGCGGCGCGCGATGCCGCCGATCGGGCGGAGGATCAGTGGAAGCTGCGCGACCAGGCCAACCGCGAGCGCGCCCAGGCGCTGCTGGCGGAGGCGCGGGGCAAGGCCGCCAAGGCGAGCGAGGCGACACTCGCTGCCGCCAATGCGCAGCAGGCGGAAAAGGTCGGCCAGGCCGAGACCTCGATCCGCGAGGCGACCGCGCGCGCGGTGGCGGAGATCGAGAGCGTGGCCGCGGAGGCCGCGCAGGCGATCGTCGCGCGCGTTTCGGGCGCACAGGTTTCGGCCGACGAGGCGCGTGCGGCGGTGCAGAAGGTGCTTCATGTCTAGCCATTCCGATACCCGGACCGCTTCGGAGGCGTCTGCGATCGTCGCGAGCAATCTCGCCAACGCCGATCATCAGCAGGGCCTGCCGCACGGCGACGCCGCCGGCACTACCGAGACGGTCGGGCACGAGGGCGGCCACGATGCGCCGGTGCCGACGCTGTTCGGTGTCGTCAACGCGACCGCCGTGGTCTCGCTGGCGATGCTGGTGTTCATCGCCATCCTGCTGTGGAAGGGCGTGCCGCGGATCATCACCGGCGCGCTCGACAAGCAGATCGCCGACATCCGCCGCCAGCTCGACGAAGCCAAGGCCCTGCGCGCCGAGGCTGAGGCTCTGCGCGACAGCTATGCCGCCAAGATGGCCGATGCCGAGGGTCAGGCCGCCGCGATGCTCAGCCATGCCGAGGCGGAGGCCGATGCGCTGGTCGCCAAGGCCAACACCGATGCCGCCGAGCTGGTCGAGCGCCGCGGCCGCATGGCGGAGGACAAGATCGCCGCTGCCGAGCGCGCCGCGCTGGCCGAGGTCCGCGCCAAGGCCGCCGATGCCGCCGCCCGCGCCGCCGCCGAGCTCATCGCCACGCGCCACGGCGCCGCCGCCGACCGGGCGCTGGTCGACCGCACCATCGCCGGGCTAGGTCGCCCGAACTGACTGCCGGAGAGGAAACATCATGATCGTCCCCGCCTTGCTGCTCGCCGCTGCCCAGACCGCTCAGGCACCCACCGCTGCGCCGGCGCCCGCCGCGCCGCTGGCCACGGCGCCGGCCGCGCGCCTCAACCTCGACACGCCGGTCGAGACGATCATGGCCGACCCGAAAGGCAAGGCGGTGATGGACGCCAACCTGCCGCAGCTCGCCGCGCATCCCTCCTATGAGATGGCCAAGAGCATGAGCCTGAAGCAGCTCCAGGGCTATGCTCCCGATACGCTCACCGACGCGGTGCTGGCGAAGACCGCGACCGATCTGGCGGCGGTGAAGTAGATTTCGTAACAGGCGAGCATCCACCCTCGCGAAGGCCGGGGCCCAGTTGCCGTGCGCTCAGGGAAGCGCAACGCGATCGTAAAGGTCGAACCGGTCGGAATTGAGATCTTCGATCTCACGCACTTTCCAGGCACCACTCCATTCCTTCGTCTGCTTCTCACCCAACCGCGCGCCTTTCCGGCTACCGGCCGATTCGTACCGGACGAGAAGCTTGCATCGGTACGTCCGGGTGAAGCCTGGAACGACACCGTTTCGGTGCTCCCAGACCCGGCTGGGCAGGTCGAGGGCCTCGCCAGGTACAACGTGCCGTTCCTGCGGCTCGCCATCATAGATACGCAGGCGAGTTCTGCACTCAGGAGCGTCTCGCAACTGGACCCCGGCCTTCGCCGGGTGGATACTAGGTCGGCTGGTAGATCACCGCGGCTTCCGAAATCGATACACGAACTGATCCGTCTTCCCGCGGATCGCCGGGTCGAACACCAACTGTGTCCTGGGATCGCCGGGTTGCCGCAACAGCGCGCTCTCACCATCGAATTGGAACCCGGCCGCTTCGATCTCCGTCCGGGCCCGCGCGGGGTCGATGCGGTGGAGCGTGTCGGCGACGGTGCGCGGCGCGCCGGCGACCGCGGCGTGGTCGATGACCAGCAATACGCCGCCGGGCTTGAGCGCGTCGTACAGGCGCTTCGCCGCCGCGGCGGCCGTGCCTTCGGGCGCGAAGTTGAGGTGGAGGTCGTGCCAGTTCTGCACGGTCATGATCGCGTCGAGCTTCTCGGGAAACGCGATCGCGCGCACCGACTCGCGCTTGGCGACGATATTGGCGCGCCCCGCCACCGCCGCGTCCTGCTCAGTGCCATAGGCGGCGCGGAAGGCGATGAACTCGGCCGGCTGATAGGCATAGACCTTGCCCTTCGGTCCGACCACGCCCGCCAGCAGGCGCGTCCAATAGCCGCCGCCCATGATGAAGTCGGCGACCTTCATGCCCGGCTTCACCCCGGCAAAGGTGAGCAGCCGCGCCGCGTGCCGCCCCTCGTCGCGGGCACGGTCGGCGGCCGGGCGGGACGGGTCGGCCAGCGCCCGCTGCACGGCGGTCGACGGGGTCTGCGCGGCGCCCGGCATGGCGATCAGCAGCGCCAGCGGCGCGAGGGCATAAACGGCATTCATCGGTGATCCTCCTCCTGGTGCCGGCAGCGTAGCGGCTTGTCGCGCGGAAGGAAGGGCGGCTCAGAAGCGCAGCATGATCCGCCGCGCGACCGGGGCCGCGACATTGTGGATGGCGTCGAGCAGCTTGGTCTGGCCGACGTTGATCTGCGGCTTGCCGGCCGCCATGCCGGCGACGATCTGCCGCGCGCACTCGGCCGCGCTGATCGCGCCCTTGTGGCGCCCTTCGGTCATCCGCGTCGCCACCAGCGGCGGCAGCGCCTCGACGACGCGCACGGTCGTGCCGGCGAGCTGCGCGCGCAGCGCCTGGGTGAAGCTGCGCAGGCCTGCCTTGGTCGCGCAATAGACCGGCGCCCCGGCGCGCGGCGCGATCGCCAGACCCGAGGTGACGTTGACGATCGTCGCCGCCGGCCGGCCGCGCAGACCCTCCAGCAGCCGCGTCGCCAGCCGGATCGGCGCATGGAGATTGGTGTAGATGGCGCGATCGACCGCGTCAGGGTCGATCGGCTCGTCGACCAGATAAGGTGCCCCGGCACCTGCGTTGTTGACCAAGATGTCGAGCAGGCGGCCGTGCACCGCCTCCACCAGCGCGTCGCACCCCGTCGCGCTCGACAGGTCGGCGGCGATCGACTCCAGCCCTTGCGCGCGGGCGGCGTCGAGCCTGGCGGGGTCGCGCCCTGCGACGACCACGGTCGCGCCCGCGTCCTTCAGCTGGCGCGCGATCTCCAGCCCAATGCCATCGGTGCCTCCCGTCACCAGCGCCGTCTTGCCGCTCAGTCCCAAGCCCGCTCCCCCGCTGCGCATGGGACTCTAGCCGCTTGCGACGGCGACTCCTACATGACGGCCATGTCCGGCTACGGCCCTCCCGACCGCTTCAACGACGAGCGCGCCGCCTTTACTGTGCGCGGCGTCGACGCGCCCGATCTCGACGCGGGCGTGGCGGCGATCCGCAACGTGCTGAAGACGCTGCCGCCCGCGCCCGGCGTGTACCGGATGCACGATGCCAAGGGCGACGTGCTGTATGTCGGCAAGGCGCGGGCGCTGAAGAGCCGGGTCGCCAATTATTGCCAGGTCAAGCAGCTGTCGAAGCGATTGCAGCGCATGGTCGCGCAATGCCGGTCGATGACGGTGGTGGTGACCAACAACGAGGCGGAGGCGCTGCTGCTCGAGGCGCAGCTGATCAAGCGGTATCGCCCGCCGTACAACGTGCTGCTGCGCGACGACAAAAGCTTTCCCTTCATCCTTTTGCGTGGCGACCAGCAGTTCCCGCGCGTCCAGAAGCACCGCGGCGCGCGCAAGTGGCAGGGCGAATATTACGGCCCCTTCGCCAGCGCCGGCAGCGTCAACAACACGCTGAACGCGCTGCAGAAGCTGTTCCTGCTGCGCAGCTGCACCGACGGATTCTTCAAGACCCGCGACCGACCGTGCCTGCTCTACCAGATCAAGCGCTGCTCCGCGCCCTGTGTCGGGCGGATCGACGAGGCCGGCTATGGTGAGCTGGTCAAGGAGGCGAAGGACTTTCTGGCCGGCAAGGCGACGCAGGTGCAGGCGAAGCTGGGCGCCGAGATGAGCCAGGCCGCCGAGGCAATGGACTTCGAGCGCGCGGTGGTGCTGCGCGACCGGCTGAAGGCGCTGACCTTCATCCAGGGGTCGCAGTTCATCAACGCCGAAGGGGTGGGCGATGCCGACATCTTTGCGCTCGCCGCCAAGGAAGGCGTGGTCGGAATCGAGGCGTTCTTCATCCGTGGCGGCCAGAATTGGGGGCACCGCTCCTTCTTCCCCAGCCACGTCGCCGACGTGCCGGAAGCCGAGGTGCTGCAGCAATTCCTGCTCCAGTTTTACGAGGAGGTGCCGCCCGCGCGCACGATCTTCATCGACCGGGCGCTGCCCGAACAGGTGCTGCTCGCAGAGGCGCTGGCAAAGCAAGCGGGCCGCAAGGTCGCGATCGGCACGCCGCAGCGAGGAACGCGACGGCGGCTGCTCGATCAGGCGAAGCGCAACGCCGCCGAGGCGCTCGACCGACGGCTGGCCGAGTCGACCACCCAGGCGAAGCTGCTGCGCGAGGTCGCCGAGCTGTTCGACCTGTCCGAGCCGCCGAACCGGATCGAGGTCTATGACAACAGCCACATTCAGGGCACCAACGCGTTGGGCGCGATGATCGTCGCCGGGCCGGAGGGCTTCCGCAAGGGCCAGTATCGCAAGTTCAACATCAAGCAGGCCGCGACCGACGACGACTACGCGATGATGCGCGAGGTGCTGCAACGCCGCTTCGCCCGCGCGCAAGCCGAAGACCCGGACCGCGACGGCGACACCTGGCCAGACCTGGTGCTGCTCGACGGCGGGCGGGGGCAGTTGAACGCGGCCAAGGCGGTGCTGGAGGATCTGGGGATCGAGGACGTCTGCATGGTCGGAGTCGCCAAGGGCCCGCATCATGGCCGCGAGGGGCGCGAGGTCTTCCACCTCTTGGACGGCCGCGAGATCACGCTGCCCCCCAACGCGCCGGTGCTGTTCTACCTCCAGCGGCTGCGCGACGAGGTCCACCGCTTTGCGATCGGCGCTCATCGTGACAAGCGCGCGCGCGCGATCGGCGCGTCACCGCTGGACGAGGTTCCCGGCATTGGCCCCGCGCGCAAAAAGGCACTGCTGATGCACTTCGGTACAGGGCGGGCGGTGAGGAACGCCAGCCTCGAGGATTTGCAGAAGGCGCCGGGGGTGAGCGCGAACGTGGCGCAGACGGTGTATGACTTCTATCACAGCCGCTAGGTCGCACGCGCCGTAGCGGAGCTACGCGCTAGACTTCGCAAGGCCGATGAGCGGCCTCGTATTTTCGTGCTGTCCTACACGTCGCCTCCGGCGCCAAGGAGGACCGATGTCCGTTCCGCAACCTTATCTTCGCCGGCGCAGGCCGGGGGCCCGGTTGCCACGCGCGAATGCCGGGAGCGACGTCCTCTGCCACCGACCCCGCCGCGACTGGACCCGAACCTTCGCCGGGAACGATGCAGCATCGGCGGTGCATCGCGGGAGCGTCGCCGCCGCCCATGTGCCGCCCTCCCGCCGCGTTGTTGTCCAGTCGCGGTGCGGTTCTGCCGCGTTCCCGCCGCATCCGGCGAGAACAGCGTCAGGCACTCAACACTCTCAACGTTCGCGCCCGGTTTGCGGATTGTTCACGCCCTTGCCGCTACGCTCCCGCCCATGCCGCACGTCTTCCTGACCATCGATACCGAGCTCGCCTGGCGTCATCACAGCGCGGGCCTGCCGGCGGACGACGTGGTCGCGCGTTCGCTGGAGCCGGCCGGTGTCGGTGTCGCCTACACGCTCGATCTGCTCGCGCGGCACGGGCTGAAGGCGTGCTTCTTCGTCGATCCGATGCCGGCCCTGGTCTATGGTCTCGGCCCGATCCGCGGAGTCGTCGAGGCGATCCTGGCGGCCGGGCAGGAGGTGCAGCTGCATTTCCACGGCCAATGGACCCACGCGCAGGCAGACGACCGCACCGCCGCCGGTCGCTTCGAGCTTTGGGATTACGGCACGGACGAGCAGCAACAGCTGATCGGCGCCGCCGCCGACCTGCTCCAGGCCGCCGGCGCCCCGCGGCCGAATGCCTTCCGCGCCGGCAGCTATGCCGCCGACGAGGGCACGGTGGCGGCCCTCGAGCGGCTCGGGTTCACCTATGACAGCAGCCACAATGGCGCCGAGGCGCCGCGCTGGAGCCGGCTCGACCTGCCACGCGAGCGCATCGCGCCGGTTGAGCATGGCGGCCTGATCGAGGTGCCGGTGACGACCATCGCGGATCGCCCCGGCGCGCTGCGGAGCTTCCAGCCCTGCGCGCTGTCGGGGGGTGAGCAGGCGGCTGCGCTCGATCACGCGATCGCCGAGGATCACGCGGCGGTGACGATCGTCAGCCACAGCTTCGAGCTGTCCAATCGCGCCGGCACTCGCCCCAATGCGGTGCATGTCCGCCGCTTCGAGGCGCTGTGCCGGATGCTTGAGGACCGTCGCGCGGTGCTGCCGACCACGCATTTCAGCGATTGGCCGGAGCTGCCGCTCGAGCGCCACGACCAGCCGCTCGGCCCCCGCCGCCTGCGCACCGCCCGGCGGCAGGCGGAGCAGCTTTGGTCGAATTGGGTCGAAGAGCGGGCGGCATGACCGCGGCCGCGCTGAAGTTCCAGGTCGGTGCGCGGACGCTGCTCAGCATCCCCCGGCGGCTGCGGCGCGTGTCGCTGTCGCTCGACGCGGTGCTCGCCGGCCGCGCGCCGGCGCTGGCGCCGCTGGCGCCGGGGGAGGACGGCTATTCCGTGACCTCGCTCCCCGAGGTGGCGCTGCCGGCGCTGACCACCTCGGGTTCGCTCGCATATGTGCGTCAGCATTACCGCCGCTATTGGGTCGATCTGGCTGCCGGCGAGGCGGCGTGGCGCGCGGGTCTGTCGAGCAATGCCCGCGCGCAGATCAAGCGCAAGGCCAAGAAGCTCGGCGATTATCGGGTCGAGCGGTTCCGCACTCCCGACGAGATTGCCGCGTTTCATCACACCGCCCGCGCCGTATCGCTCAAGACCTACCAAGAGAAGCTGCTCGGGAGCGGCCTGCCCGCCGATCCCTCCGCGCTGCTGCGGCTGGCGGCGGCGGACGAGGTCCGCGCCTGGCTGCTGAGCCGCGACGACGCCCCGATCGCCTACCTCTGCTGCGTCGCGGATGGGGAAACGCTGCGCTACGACTATGTCGGCCACGATCCGGCCCATGGCGATCTGTCGCCCGGCGCGGTGTTGCAGGCCGATGCGCTGGTCGACCTGTTCGCAGACCGCTTCGCCCGCTTCGATTTCACCGAAGGGGAGGGGCAGCACAAACGCCAGTTTGCCACGGGTGGAGAGGCCTGTGCCGACGTCCTGCTGCTGCGGCCGACGCTCGGGAACCGTGCCAGCCTGGCGGCCCTCAAGGGCTGGGACGTCGCGGTCGCTGGAGTGAAGCGAGTGGATTGGTTGAAGAGGGCGGGTGAGAGATTACGGCGCTAGGTCCGTCACCCCGGGCTTGACCCGCGGTCCCGCTTCTTCTTCGTGGGACAGGCAGCGTCACCCCGGCTCAAGGCCGGGGTGACGAAGGAAGAAGCCATGCATCTGCGCGCCGAAGCCATCCTCCTCGCCGTTCGCAGCCATGGCGAGCACGGCGCGGTGGTGCGCGGCTTCACCCGCGACGACGGCGTCCAGCCGGGCTACGTCCGCGGCGGCCACTCGCGACGGCTGCGGCCGGTGTTGCAGCCCGCCAACACCGTGCTCGGCGAATGGCGCGCGCGGACCGGCGAGCAGCTGGCGGCGCTGACCGTCGAGCTCGTTCATAGCCGAGCGGCGCTCCACGCGGAGGCGCTGCCGGCGGCGGCGCTCGACTGGGTGACCGCGCTGACCGCGGCGGCGCTGCCCGAGGGGCAGGCCTATGCGCGCCTGCACGACGGGCTGGGCGGGTTGCTCGGCGCGATCGAGGCGGCGCCGTCGGCGAAGGGCTGGGCGGGCAGCCTGGTACGTTACGAGCTGTTGCTGCTCGCCGAACTCGGCTTCGGCCTCGACCTCGACCGCTGCGTCGTCAGCGGCGTCGCGGACGACCTCGGCTTCGTCAGCCCACGCAGCGGCGGCGCGGTGAGCCGCGCGGCGGCGGCGGGGTACGAAGCGAAACTGTTGTCCCTGCCCGCCTTCGTGCGGGACGGTGGCGCGGCGGAGTGGCCGGCGATCATCGATGGACTGGCGCTAAGCGGCCACTTCCTCGCCCGCGACATCCTGGTCGATCGCCGCGCCGATACGCTCGCGGCGCGCGAACGGCTGGTGGAGCGGCTGAAGCGGGCGGTTGCGTGAGGTGCTGCGGCCCGGCAAGAGCGGGCCCATGGCTCTGATCGCAGTTCTGCCGGGCGACGGCATCGGCCCCGAGGTGACCGCCGAGGCACGGCGGGTGCTGGACGCCCTCGCGCTCGGCCTGGTGTTCGAGGAAGCGCCGGTCGGGGGTGCCGCCTACCTCGCCGCCGCTCACCCGCTGCCGCCCGAAACGCTGGCGCTGGCCGAGCGCGCCGATGCGGTGTTGTTCGGCGCGGTCGGCGATCCGCAATTCGACGGGCTGGAGCGCGATCTGCGCCCCGAACAGGCGATCCTCGGGCTGCGCAAGAAGTTGGGCCTGTTCGCCAACCTGCGGCCAGTCCGCCTTTTCCCCGGGTTGGAGGACGCCAGCGCGCTCAGGCCGGAGATCGCGCGCGAGATCGACCTGCTGATCGTGCGCGAGCTGACCGGCGACATCTATTTCGGCGAAAAGGGGCGCGGGCGCACCGCGACCGGCCTGCGGGAGGGCCACGACCTGATGCGCTATGACGAGGCGGAGGTCGCCCGCATCGCGCGTGTCGGCTTCGAGGCGGCGGCGAAGCGGCACGGCCGGCTGCTGTCGGTCGACAAGGCGAACGTGCTGGAAACCTCCGCGCTGTGGCGAGAGATCGTCAACGAAGTGTCCCGAGATTTCCGCGACGTGCGCCTGACCCATATGTATGTCGACAACGCCGCGATGCAGCTGGTGCGCGCGCCCGGCCAGTTCGATGTCATCGTCACCGGCAACCTGTTCGGCGACATCCTGTCCGACCAGGCCTCGATGTGCGTTGGCTCCATCGGCATGCTGCCGTCGGCATCGCTGGACGAAGACGGCAAGGGGCTGTTCGAGCCGATCCACGGTTCCGCGCCCGACATCGCCGGTCAGGGCAAGGCCAATCCATGCGCCGCGATCCTGTCCGCGGCGATGATGCTGCGCCATTCGCTGCGCATGCCCGCCAGCGCCGACCTGATCGACTCGGCGGTGGCGGCGGCGATCGCTGGCGGCGCGCGGACCGCGGACCTGGGCGGCGACCTGTCGACACAGGCGATGGGCGACGCGGTGCTGGCCCAGCTCTGATGCTCGAGATCGCGGTGGTGGTGCCGACGTTCAACGAGCGCGCCAATGTGGCGGAGCTGGTGCGGCGTCTCGAAACGGCGCTCGGCCCGCAAGGCTGGGAGGTGATCCTGGTCGACGACGACAGCCCCGACGGCACCGCCGATGCCGCGCGCGAACTGGCGCGGGCAGATGCGCGCGTGCGGGTGATCCATCGCATCGGCCGGCGCGGGCTGTCGTCCGCCTGTGTCGAGGGGATGTGCGCGACTGCGGCGCCGGTGGTGGCGGTGATCGACGGCGACCTCCAGCATGACGAGACACTGCTGCCGGCGATGCTCGAGCGGCTGCAGGGCGACCCGACGCTCGACGTGGTGATCGGCTCGCGCTTCGTGGATGGCGGCGGCACCGGCGACTGGGATAACGATCGTGTCGCCAAGTCGGCGCTCGCCACCCGCCTGTCGCGCCGCGTGCTGAAGGCGGACCTCAGCGACCCGATGAGCGGCTTCTTCGCGATCCGCACCGAAATCGTGCGCAGGCTGGCGCCGGACCTTTCCGCGATCGGGTTCAAGATCCTGCTCGACCTGATGACCACCAGCCCGCGTCCGCTCAAGTTCGCGGAGCTGCCCTATACCTTCCGCGTGCGGACGGCGGGCGAGTCGAAGCTCGACCATGTCGTGGCCCTCGAATATCTGATCGCGCTGTACGACCGCATGTTCGGGCGCGTCATTCCGGTGCGGTTCGCGATGTTCTCCGCGATCGGCCTACTCGGCGTCGTCGTCCACATGGCCGTCCTGGCGCTGCTCTATCGCGGGTTGGACACGAGTTTTCTCGCCGGGCAGATCGGTGCGACCTTGGTGGCGTTGACCGTCAATTTCTTTCTCAACAATGCGCTGACCTATCGTGATCGGCGGCTGAAGGGGTGGCGCCAGCTGGCCGATGGCTGGGTCTCGTTCGCGGCGGTGTGCTCGGTCGGCGCGGTCGCGAATGTCGGCGTGGCCGGGTTCCTGCACGACGTGCGCGACGGCGCTTGGGTGGCCTCGGCGCTGGTCGGGGTGCTGGTCGGCGCGGTGTGGAATTACGCCCTGTCGTCGCGGTTCACCTGGGGGAGATACTAAGGCCAGGTCGGCAGCCACATCCAGCGTTGGAACGCCTGCGGGCCGGACAGCGGCGCGGCGGAGATGATCGGGAAGAACCACACGAACAACACACCCGCGAGCGCCAGAAACACCTCGTCCCACGCGCGCAGGCGGGCATGGCGATGGAACGCTGCGGCTATGGCAAGCGGCAGCCACAAGCTTGGCAGGTAGTAGTAATAGAAGAAGCCGAGCGACTTGGGGATCAGCGCCCACACCCCCCAACCGCCGAGCCAAAGCGCCGCGACGCCGCCCAGCGCCACCGACCGTTCGCGCACCCCCGCCCAGCCGCAGGCGAGGACGGCGATCAGCCCGCCCCACATCACTGCCGGGTTGCCGATCATCAGCACGCCGCGCTGCGCGCCGTCGACGGGTTCGTAGAGGTACCAGATCGGCCTCAAATCGAGCGGCCATGTCCACCAGGCGGACTGATAGGTATGCGCGGGCAACACCTGGGTCTGCTGGCGCAGCATCTCGAGCTGGAACGGCAGCAGCTCCGCCAGCGTCAGCGGCTGCCGCGCGTAGAAGAAGGCGGGCAGGAAGGTCAGCAGATACGCGAGCGCGCTGCCGAGCGCGAGCCGCCACGCCGCGCTCCAGACCGACAGGTCCGGCCACCGGGAGCCCGAGCGGCACAGCAGGAACGCGGCCGCGGCGAAGCCGATATACGGCAGCGCCGCCCACTTTACCCCGACAGCAAGGCCCAACAGCACCGCCGCCAGCGTCCAGCGCCGCGTCACCGCCGGCCCGGTACCCCGCATCGACCACAGCATCGCCGCGACGCCGCCGACCACCAGCGCCGCCATGAACCCGTCGAGCATCGCGATCCGTGCTTGGACGTAAAGCGTGAAGTTGAGCAGGGCGAACAGCGCGGTCATGATCGCGGCGCGGAGATCGCGGAACAGCAGCCAGGCGATCGCGAACAGGCCGGTGAGCGTCGCGGTGGCGGCCAGGCTCGACATGATCCGCCAGCCGAAACTGTGGTCGCCGAACAGCGCCATGCCGAGGCCGATCAGCGCCTTGCCGAGCAGCGGATGCTCGATGTTCACCGGCCCGGCGAGCGCCCAGAGCTGGCGCGCGGCGGGGACGTAGTGGACCTCGTCGAAGACCAGCGTGGTGGGGGTGGCGAGGCGATAGAGGAACAGCGCCTGCGCGCTCAGCGCAAGGACGATGGCGTAGGGGAGGGGACGGGTGGGGAGGCGCACGCACCTCCTCTTGAGGAGGGCAAAGGCTGAAGCAAGCACTAGCTCTACCCGGCGAAGGTCGGGCCCCAGTCGCCACGACCTGGTGAGGTAGTCCGCCTTCACTTGGCAGCCCGAAGCTGGGCCCCCGGCCTTCGCCGGGGTGGATGCTCCCTGCTCCTGCTCCCTGCCACCTCTAACCTTGCCCCGCCGCACGCCAACAGGCAAAGCGCGCGCCATGAAGCGTCGCGCCGGTCAGGACCGTTCGATCACCGACCATTGGCGGCCCGCGACGCGCGCCATCCGCGGCGGCACCGCCCGATCGGAATGGGGGGAGACGTCGGAGGCGATCTTCCTCACGTCCGGCTATTGCTACGACAGCGCGGAGGAGGTCGCCGCCCGCTTCGCCGGCGAGGCGACCGGGATGACCTATTCGCGCCTCCAGAATCCCAGCACCGAGATGCTGGAGCAGCGGATCGCGCTGCTCGAAGGGTCGGAGGCGTGCCGCGTCACCGCCACCGGCATGGCGGCGATGACGGCCGCGTTGATGTGCCAGCTCAGCCAGGGCGACCATCTGGTCGCCGGCCGCGCCGCCTTCGGCTCGTGCCGGGTGCTGACCGACACGATCCTGCCGCGCTTCGGCGTGGAGACGACAATCGTCGACGCGCGCGATCCGCAGGCCTGGGCCGACGCGGTGAAGCCGAACACCAAGGCGTTCTTCTTCGAGACACCCGCCAACCCGACCATGGACGTGGTCGACCTGCGCGCGGTCTGTGACATCGCGCGGGCGCGCGGCATCACCACCGTGGTCGACAACGCCTTCGCCACCCCCGCCTTGCAGCGGCCGCTGGAATGGGGCGCGGACGTGGTCGCCTATTCGGCCACCAAGATGATGGACGGGCAGGGGCGGGTGCTCGCCGGCGCGGTCTGCGGCACACGCGAGTGGATCGAAACCAAGCTGCTCGCCTTCACCCGCCACACCGGCCCGAACCTGTCGCCGTTCAGCGCCTGGGTGGTACTGAAGGGGCTGGAGACGCTCGACCTGCGCATCCGGCGCCAGTCGGAGCAAGCGCTGACCGTCGGCCGCTTTCTGGAGTCGCGGGCCAAGCGCATGCTCCACCCGGGGCTGCCGAGCCACCCGCAGCACGCGCTGGCGATGCGGCAGATGGACGCCTGCGGCGCGATCTTCGCGTTCGAGGTCGCCGACCGCGCCCAGGCGTTCGCGCTGCTCAACGCGCTGGAGCTGATCGATATCTCCAACAATATCGGCGACAGCCGCTCGCTGATGACGCACCCGGCGTCCACCACCCATGCCAGCGTTTCGGCGGAGGCGCGGGCGGAGATGGGCGTCAGCGAGGGGCTGCTGCGCCTCAACGTTGGTCTGGAGGATCCCGCCGACCTGATCAACGATCTCGACCGCGCGTTGGCGGCGGCAGGCCTGTGAACTTCCTCTTTCCCCATGCGGCGACGACGCGCGGCGTCACCGTGCGCGTGTCGGTCAGCTACCTGCCCGAACAGTCGGAGCCGAGGCGCGGGCGCTGGTTCTGGGCCTATCATGTGCGGCTCGAGAACGAGGGCCCAGGTACGGTGCAGTTGCTGACCCGGCACTGGATCATCACCGACGGTCGCGGCGCGCGGCATACCGTGGAGGGTGAGGGCGTGGTCGGCGAACAGCCGCTGATCGAACCGAACGGCAGCTTCGACTATGTCTCCGGCTGCCCGCTCGCGACCCCCACCGGAGCAATGCAGGGCAGCTATCGCATGGTCGCGGAGGACGGAGACGTGTTCGATGTCGAGATCCCGCGCTTCGCCCTGGTCGCGCCGGCGGTAACGGGTTGAGTCCCCCTCCCGCTTGCGGGAGGGGCGCCATTACTCCCCTCCCGCTTGCCGGAGGGACGCCATTACTCCCCTCCCGCTTGCCGGAGGGGCTGGGGGAGGGCATGTCCGCAGCCGTGTCTCTCCGCTCACCTCCCCTTCCCCAGCCCCTCCCGCCAGCGGGAGGGGAGCTTTGAAGCGCACCCACCTTCCCCTTAACGGCCTGCGCGTCCTCGACGCCGCCGCGCGGCACCTGTCCTTTACCCGCGCCGCCGACGAACTGGCGGTGACGCCAGCCGCGGTCGGGCAGCAGATCCGCGCGCTGGAGGACACGCTCGGCACCGTGCTGTTCCGCCGCACCACGCGCGGGCTGGAGCTGACGCCGGAGGCGGAGGCGGGCCTCGGCCCCTTGCGCGACGGGTTTCTCCAGTTCGAGGAGGCGGTGCGCGCCATGCAGGCGGGGCAATCGTCCAAGTCGCTGACCATCGCCGCGCCGCGTGACGTGACGGAAAAGTGGCTGATGCCGCGCCTCGCCGCCATCGCCGCTGCTGACACCGACCTCCGCTTCGTCCTGCTCTCGGCGGACGAGTCGGTCGACTTCGCCCAGGCCAATCTCGACCTGGCGGTGCGCTGGGGCGACGGGCCGGGGGCCGAGGAGGGCGAGGCGATCGAGGCGGACGGCATGGTCACGGTCTCGGGCCTCGGCGGCGCCGACACGCCGATCGCCTGGCCCGGCGAGCCGGATGCCGCCGCGCCCGTGCGCGTGGCCGATGCGGGGCTTGCGGTCGATGCGGCCGCAGCCGGACTGGGCCGCGCCACCGTTCCCGAACTGATCGCCCGCGCCGATCTCGCCAGCGGCCGCGTCGTCGCGGTGGGCGACGCACAGCCGTCGGGCCAGGGCTATTGGCTGGTCGCGCCGCTGCCGCAATGGCGCCAGAAGAAGGTCCGCGCGCTCGTGGAGGCGCTGGCGCGTTGAGCGGGGATACCAAGCCGAACGTGCCCCTGCTGGTCACCAAGCGGCTGGTTTGCCGGCCCGCGACCGCGGCCGACGCCGACGCGCTGCATGCCATCTATGCCGACGCGCGGGCGATGCGCTGGTGGTCGCACGCGCCGCATACCGCCGTCGAGCAGACGCGCGCGCGGCACGCCGGCAACTTGTCCGCGGCCGACTGGCGCATGTGGGCGATCACGCTCGCTGGCGACGATCGCGCGATCGGTACGCTGACGGCGCACGAGAAGCGGCAGGGCGGCGTCGCGGAGATCGGCTATTCGCTGGTGCGCGCGCACTGGGGCAAGGGGCTGGCGCGCGAGGCGGTGGGGGCGCTGCTCGACCGGCTGTTCGCGGTCGAGGGCTACCGCCGCGCCTTTGCCGACACCGATCCGGACAATGCCGCGTCCAACCGGCTGCTCGACGCGCTGGGTTTCCAGTGCGAGGGCCATCTGCGGGGCGAGTGGGACACGCATATCGGCATCCGCGACTCGCTGATCTGGGGATTGCTCCGCCACGAATGGCTGGCCGCGCGCCCTAGCTCTTGAGCTTCCACCCGCGCCGCAGCAGGCCATAGCACAGCGCGGCCAGCGCCCCGTTCAGCACAACCATCAACGCCAGCCCGATCGCGACCGGCGAGTCCGCGACGCCCAGGAAACCATAGCGGAACCCTGAGATGATGTAGAAGAACGGGTTGGCGTGGCTGATGTCGCGGAACAGCGGCGACAGGCGGTCGACCGAATAGAAGGTCCCCGACAGCAACGTCAGCGGCCCGACGACGAAGTTGGTGACCGCCGCGGCATGATCGAACTTCTCCGCCCAGATCGACGTCAACACTCCGAGCAGCGCCAGGAACACCGAGCCGAGCAGCCCGAACGCCAGCACCATCAGCGGATGGCGGGGCATGATGTGGATCCCCGGCCACAACAGCATCGCCAGCCACACCGCTCCACCCACGCAGAAGGCGCGCGTCACCGCGCCGCCGACCAGCGCCGCCAGTAGCTCGCCGGTCGACAGCGGCGGCATCAGATAGTCGACGATCGTCCCCTGGATCTTGCCGACCAGCAGCGAGAAGCTCGAATTGGCGAAGGCGTTGGTCATCATCCCCATCACGATCAGCCCCGGCCCGACGAAGTCGGCGAAGCTGGTCGTGGTGCCGCGGACATGGACCGCGCCATTGGCGCCGAGCGCGGTGGTGAAGACGATGAGGTAGAGCAGCGTCTGAATCGCCGGTGCCCATACCGTTTGGAGCTGCACCTTGAAGAAGCGGCGCACCTCCTTCACATAGAGGGTCTTCAGGCCGCCCCAATTAACGTTCCGGATTACCGGCACGCCCGGTTCGGTCCTGATCGCAGATTGAACACCCATATTCGGGCTGATTGGGGGCTGGCTGCTCATCGAGCATGGCGCTACTCCGCGCCGCCGCCGCCCGCAACCGGCCCAAAAGGAAGTATGCATGTCCTGGACCGACGAGCGGATCGAGCAGCTGAAGACGATGTGGGAGGCGGGACAGACCGCCAGCCAGATCGCCGAGGCGCTGGGCGGGGTCAGCCGCAACGCCGTGATCGGTAAGGCGCACCGGCTGGAGCTACAGGCGCGGCCCTCGCCGGTCCGCCCCAACGAGCCCGCAGCCGCGCCCGAGCTCGGTTCGCCCCCGCCGGCGCCCGAGCCGGTGCGCGAGGTCGTCAGCGCGCGCCCGGCCGCCCCGGCGCCGATCGAAGAGCCGCCGTTCGAGCGTGACGTGGACGCGCAGGCGCCGCAGCAGCCGCAAGCTCCGGCCCAGCCGGTGATGCGCTCGGTCGGCCCCGGCGGCTTCGTGCGCCAGACGCCCGGCGAGCAGGCGCCGCCGACGACGCCCGCGCCGCCGCGCCGACTGGTGCCCGCCAAGCCGTCCGCCGAGATCGCCGGCAAGACGACGCTGCTCGACCTCAACGACCGCATCTGCAAATGGCCATTGGGGCATCCCGGCGAGCCAGACTTCCACTTTTGCGGCGAAAAGGTGAACCCCGGCTTCCCCTATTGCGTCGATCACTGCGGCCATGCCTATCAGGCGCAGCTGCCGCGCCGCGACCGTCGCGCGCCGCCGCCATTGCCGTTCGGCGGGCCGCGGGTTCGCTAGCCGGCTCCCGCCATTCCGCCGCTGCGCGGGGTGGCGGGCGAGTTGAGGCGGGGAGCTTGCCCGACCCGCCTTCGTCCCCCATACGTTCCGTATGGCCTCAGACCTGTTCGCCGCCCCTTCCGCCACCAGCCAGCCCGCCTATGACGCCGCCTCGATCGAGGTGCTCGAGGGGCTCGAGCCGGTCAGGCGTCGTCCCGGCATGTATGTCGGCGGCACCGACGAGCGCGCGCTCCACCACCTCGCCGCCGAGGTGCTCGACAACGCGATGGACGAGGCGGTCGCGGGCCATGCGACGCGGATCGAGATCACGCTGGAGCCGGGCAACCGGCTGACCGTCACCGACAATGGCCGCGGCATCCCCGTCGATCCGCATCCCAAATTCCCCGACAAGTCGGCGCTGGAGGTGATCCTGTCGACGCTGCATTCGGGCGGCAAATTCTCGGGGAAGGCATACGCGACCTCCGGCGGCCTGCACGGCGTCGGCGTGTCGGTGGTCAATGCGCTGTCGTCGGACACGGTGGTGGAGGTGGCGCGCGACCGGCAGCTGTACCGCCAGCGTTTCGCCAGAGGGGTGACGCTCGGGCCGCTCGAGCATGCCGGCGCCGCCCCGAACCGGCGCGGCACCAGCGTCGCGTTTACGCCGGATACGGAGATCTTCGGGCCGGAGCTGCAGTTCAAGCCGCAGCGACTGTATCGGCTGGCGCGATCCAAGGCCTATCTGTTCGCAGGCGTCGAGATCCGCTGGAAGTGCGCCGCCGAGCTGATCGGGGACGAGACGCCGGCCGAGGCGGTGTTCCAGTTCCCCGGCGGCCTCGCCGACCATCTGAAGGAGCAGATCGCCGGCCGCGAATGCGCCACTGCGGACTTCTTCACGGGCGCGCAGGACTTCCCGGGTGAACAGGGCCGCGTCGAATGGGCGGTAGCCTGGCCTTTATGGTCGGACGGCAGCTACTCCTGGTATTGCAACACCATCCCGACGCCTGACGGCGGCACCCACGAACAGGGGCTCCGCCAAGCGCTGGTGCGCGGGCTTCGGCAGTTTGGCGAGCTGGTCAAGGACAAGCGCGCGAAGGAGCTGACCGCCGACGACGTCGTGCTCGGCGCCGAGCTGATGCTGTCGGTGTTCGTCCGCGAGCCGCAGTTCCAGTCGCAGACCAAGGACCGGCTGACCTCGCCCGAGGCGGCGGGGCTGGTCGAGAAGGCGGTGCGCGACCATTTCGACCACTGGCTGGGCGCCCATATGGATCGGGGCAAGGCGCTGCTCGGCTATGTGCTGGAGCGGATGGACGACCGTCTGCGCCGCAAGCAGGAGCGCGAGGTCAAGCGCAAGACCGCTACATCGGGCCGCAAGCTGCGTCTGCCGGGCAAGCTCACCGACTGTTCCGCCGACACCCCCGAAGGCACCGAGCTGTTCATCGTCGAGGGCGACAGCGCCGGCGGCTCCGCCAAGCAGGCGCGCGACCGCAAGACGCAGGCGATCCTGCCGATTCGCGGCAAGATCCTGAACGTCGCATCCGCCACCGCCGCCAAGATCGCCGCCAATTCGGAAATCGCCGACCTGATCCAGGCATTGGGCTGCGGCACCCGCAAGGACTTCGTGCCCGAGGCGCTGCGCTACGAACGGATCGTCATCATGACCGACGCCGATGTCGACGGCGCGCATATCGCGACGCTGCTGATGACCTTTTTCTTCCAGGAAATGCCGGACATGGTGCGGCGCGGGCACCTCTACCTGGCGCAGCCGCCGCTGTATCGGCTGACGGTCGGCGCCAAGTCTCTCTACGCCCGCGACGACGCCCACCGCGCCGAGATCGAGCGCACCGCGTTCAAAGGCAAGACGGTCGAGGTCAGCCGATTCAAGGGGCTGGGCGAGATGAACCCGATGCAGCTGCGCGAAACGACGATGGACCCCAAGACACGCGGCATGTTGCGGATCACGCTCCCGCAGGAATATGAGGAGCGGGCGGTGGTGAAGGATTTGGTCGACCGGCTGATGGGCAACAATCCCGCGCACCGCTTCGCCTTCATCCAGGAGAATGCCGGACGGCTGGAGGAAGAGGCGATCGACGCGTGAGTCTTGACTTGCGTCTACGCTTGGAGAGGCCGATGCGCTGGGGCTGTCGTTCCGGCGATCATTGAAGGCACCGCTGATGACACAACAGCTCGCCCGCCCTTCGCCGAACTACCGGCGCTGGTACGCGGCCGGACTGGTCGTGCAAGGCAGGATTCCGACCGGCACACTGTTGGTCGACTTCGATGGCGAGCGGGGTGTCTCTTATGACAAGGAAGCGCTGCTTGCCCGCATGCGGCGCGTGAACCGACGGACGCCGGACGGCTACGCCATCCAGCTGACCATTCGGGAACAATCATTGATCGAAAGCCTGCATAGCTCGCTGCCGCTGGTGAAGGTTTATGTGCTGCGAGCTTGGCACGTAACGAATATGAGGGCGCGGCTGCCTGTTACAGTCCGAACTGGAACACGATCAGGCTGACGCCAAGCGCTCCCGATTATGTTGTGGTGCACGAGTTGTTCCACAAATTAGGGCTAGGACACAGCGACTCCCGCGCCAGTGTGATGTTCTGGAATCAAGGCGCTAGGCCTGTTCGGGACACTAGAACCTACGCCGCCGAGGTCCGCGCGATCGTGGATGCGTACAGGTGAAGCGCCGATCCAACGCTCGATCCATGGTGAAGATCGCGTTGCTCGTGCTTGCCACACTTGTCGTCGTCAACGTGGCAGCTTGGTGGTCTCCGTATAAGCCGCTGATCTGGACAATGGACCGGAAGTTCATCGCAGATCACGACATCCAATTCGATGTGCCGGCGAAGGCAGGCAGACGATGGGACGGGCGTGTTGTTCGGCGTGGTAGAGTCTGCATTTATTGGCGAGGTGCCGCGCTCACCCGTGCGATATTCATCGACGCTGACCGGCATTGCTCTTTTTTCACGTAGGCTCGAGTTCAGCGTCAGCACCACGGCCCTTGGATCACGGCGGGCGGCGAGGGCCAACGGGCCCTAGTTGTTCCCGCCGATCAGGTCGCCCAGGCCGCCCAGCACCGAACCCTCGCCCCGGCTCTGCCCGCCGCCGCCGGCCGCCGCGAGCATGCGCCCGGCGAGGCGCGAGAAGGGCAGCGACTGGATCCACACCGTTCCCGGCCCGGTCAGCCGCGCGAAGAACACGCCCTCGCCGCCGAACAGCATCGACTTGACCCCGCCCGCCGCGACCAGGTCGAAATCGACCGATGGCGTGTACGCGGCCAAGCAGCCCGTATCGACGTGCAGTTGCTCGCCCGCGCGCAGCTCGCGCTGCGTGACGGTGCCGCCCATCGAGACGAACACCCAGCCGTCGCCGTCCAGCTTCTGCATGATGAAGCCTTCGCCGCCGAATAGCCCGGTCATCATCCGACGCTGAAAGGCAATGCCCAGCGCCACGCCCTTGGCGGCGCACAGGAACGCGTCCTTCTGGCAGATCAGCGTGCCGCCGATGTCGGAAAGCTTGAGCGGCAGGATCGTGCCCGGCACCGCGGCGGCGAACGCGACGCGCGCCTTGCCGCCGCCCTCATGCGTGAACACGGTGGTGAACAGGCTTTCGCCCGTCACCAGCCGCTTGCCCGCGCCGAGCAGCTTGCCCATGAAGCCGCCCTCTGCGCCGCGCCCGTCGCCGAACACGGTCGCCATGCCGACGCTGGCGTCCTTCCACACCATTGCGCCGGCCTCCGCCACCGCACTTTCGCCGGGATCGAGCTCGATCTCGACGAACTGCAGCTCCTGGCCCTTGATCTCGAAGTCGATGTCGTCGGCTTCCCCGCTGCGGGCGGCGTGGGTCCAGGGGCTGGTCGGCATGTGCGGTCTCCTCGTGTCGCTTCTGATGTCGCTTCAGAGCGGGTGAAATCACCATCTCCGTTCGCCCTGAGCGAAGTCGAAGGGCATTGCGCTCAGGTGCTTCGACTTCGCTCGGCACGAACGGTGAATTAGCTGGAACGCTTAGAGCCATACCCTCCGAGCGACCAGTACCGACCTTGGCAGCTCGGCTCATGCGCCGTATGACGAGGGCGGGCGGTCCGGTTGGCCGCCCTTTCGCATTAGGAGCACAGCCCGTGCCGATCACCCCGCTCATGCCCGTCTATCCCCGCTGCGGGGTCAGGCCGGTGCGAGGTGAGGGGTGCTACCTCTACGGCGAGGACGGCGCCAGGTATCTCGACATGGCCGCCGGCATCGCGGTCAATGCGCTCGGGCATGGTCATCCCAAGCTGGTGGAGGCGATCGCGGCGCAGGCGGCGACGCTGATGCACACGTCGAACCTGTACGGCAGCCCGCTGGGTGAACAGTTCGCGCAGCGGCTGGTCGACGCGACCTTCGCCGACACGGTGTTCTTCACCAATTCAGGGGCGGAGGCGATCGACTGCGCGATCAAGACGGCGCGGCGCTATCATTTCGTCAACGGGAACCCTGAGCGTCACACGCTCATCACCTTCGACACCGCGTTCCACGGCCGGACGCTCGGCGCGATATCGGCGACCGACCAGGCGAAGATGCGCGACGGGTTCGAGCCGCTGCTGCCGGGGTTCAAATACGGCAAGTTCGACGACCTCGACGCAGCCTTGGCGCTGATCGACGACAATACGGCAGGCTTCATGGTCGAGCCGATCCAGGGCGAGGGCGGCATCCGCGTCGCGTCGCAGGCGTTCCTGCAAGGCCTACGCAAGGCATGCGACGAGCGTGGGCTGCTGCTGGTGCTGGACGAGGTCCAGTGCGGCTATGGGCGCACCGGCAAGATGTTCGCGCACGAGCTCTACGGCATCACCCCCGATATCATGGCGGTGGCCAAGGGGATCGGCGGGGGCTTCCCGCTCGGCGCCTGCCTCGCGACCGAGGAGGCCGCCAAGGGCATGGTGTTCGGCACCCACGGCTCTACCTATGGCGGCAATCCGCTGGCGATGGCGGTCGGCCTCGCGGTACTCGACGTGATCCAGGAGCCGGGCTTCCTCGACCACGTCGCGTCGGTGGGGGCGCGGCTCAAGGGCGCGCTCGAGCAGATGGTCCCAAATCACGATCACCTGTTCGAAGGGGTGCGCGGCGAGGGGCTGATGCTCGGCGTCAAGCTCAAGAGCGATGCCCGCGCCTTCGTCGCCCATGCCCGCGACCATCACGGACTGCTGACCGTCTCGGGCGGGGAGAACGTCGTCCGCATCCTGCCGCCGCTGGTGATCGGCGAAGCCGAGATCGCGGAATGCGTCGAGAAGCTGAGCGAGGCGGCACGCGTGTATGTGCCGATGGCGGATGAATAGCCTGTCGATCCTCCCCCGGAGGGGGAGGGGAACCGCTCGCGCTTGCGCGAGTGGTGGAGGGGTGTCCCCCTCACGAGCGGTGACACCCCTCCGTCACGCGCTTCGCGCGCGCTACCTCCCCTTGCAGTGGAGGATTTGATGCCCCGCCACTTTCTCTCGCTCTCCGACGCCGGCCCGGACGGTATCGCCGCGATGCTGGCCGACGCGCTCGACCGCAAGTTCGCGCGCCAGGGCTGGCCCAAGGGCCGCGCGGACGCCGACGCGCCGCTCGCCGGCCATGTCCTCGCCTGCGTGTTCGAGAAGAACTCCACCCGCACCCGGTTCAGCTTCGACGGTGCAATGCGTCAGCTGGGAGGCGACGTCATCATCTCGGACTCGTCGCAGATGCAACTCGGGCGTGGCGAGACGGTGGCGGACACCGCCCGAATTCTCTCGGGCTATTGCGACGCGATCATGCTGCGCACCGACGACCACGCCAAGCTGGAGGAGATGGCCGCGTATGCGAGCGTCCCGGTCATCAACGGCCTGACCGACGCCTCGCACCCGTGCCAGATCATGGCCGACCTGCTGACCGTCGTCGAGGCGGGCAAGTCGCTCCCGGGCCTCAAGGTCGCGTGGCTGGGCGACGGCAACAACGTCCTCGCCTCGCTCGTCGAAGCCGCGACGCTGATGCATTTCGACGTCGTCGCCGCCTGTCCCCAAGGCTTTCAGCCCGACGAGGAGGCGATCGTGCGCAGCTCCGGCCGCGCCCGCATCGTCGCCTCGCCGCGTGAGGCGGTGGAGGGTGCCGATATCGTCGTCACCGACACCTGGATCTCGATGGGCCAGGCCCATGCCGAGACCAAGCTGGCCGCGCTCGCGCCCTATCAGGTTGACGCCGCGCTGATGGCGATCGCCAAACCCGACGCGAAGTTCCTTCATTGTCTGCCCGCGCATCGCGGCGAGGAAGTGTCGGCGGAGGTCATCGACGGCCCGCAGTCGCTGATCTGGGCTGAAGCCCAGAACCGCCTGCATGCGCAGAAGAGTGTGCTGCGCTGGTGCTTCGGACAGATCTAGGCCGGGGCGGCTGGCAAGTTGATAGCCTGGTCCCACGACCTATCTTCTCCCGATGAACGAACCCGCCAACACCGACATCGACCGCGCGCTCGGCTTCGCGATCCCGGGCCGCAGCGCGCGCGGCCGTCTCGTACGGCTCGGGCCGACGCTGACCCGCGTCCTTGCCGCCCACGCCTATCCGCCCGCGATCGAGCGGCTGCTCGCCGAGGCATTGACGCTGACGGCGCTGATCGGGTCGACGCTGAAGGACGCGGACGCGCAGCTGACGATGCAGACGCGCAGCGAAGCGGGCGTGGTGCGCCTGCTCGTGTGCGACTATCGCGGCGGCGAAGTGCGCGGCTATGTCGATTTCGACGCCGACGCACTGGCCGCCGCGCCCGCCGAGCCGACGCTGTTCGCGCTGTTCGGCCCGACCTATCTCGCGATCACCTTCGATCTCGCGACGACCGGCGAGCGCTATCAGGGTATCGTCCCGCTCGACGGCGAGACGCTGGCCGACGCGGCGCAGAGCTATTTTGTCCAGTCGGAGCAGATTCCGACGCTGGTGCGCGTCGCGATCGAGCGCGGTGTGGACGGGGAGACGGTGGCGGGCGGGCTGTTCCTGCAGCATCTGCCCGAGGGCGAGGACGGGCGGGAGCGGCTGCACACCCGCCTCGATCACCCTGAATGGGAGCATGTCGAGGCGCTCGGCCGCACGGTCGAGCCGACGGAGCTGGCCGCGCGCGCGCTGCCGCTGGAGGAGCTGCTGTGGCGGCTGTTCAACGAGGACGAGGTGCGGCTGCTCGCGAGCACCGCGATCGTCCGCGGTTGCCGCTGCGACGGCGACTATATCCGCTCGGTGCTCGCAAAGTTCGGCGCCGACGAGCGCCGCGAGATGGCGGACGAGCAAGGCCTGATCAAGGTCGACTGCCACTTCTGCTCGCAGGTGTTCAGCGTACCCGCGGAGGTGGTGGAGGCCCGAGCTTAACCCCGTCTTCATACCTGAAGCTTAAGACCTGGATCGTGCTCTTCAGCACGCTATTCTCCCAAGGATACAGCCTCGGGCCGCTTCACCGCGGCCCGTTTTTCGTTGCGGCGCGGCAGGGCGCCGCCTAGCGCGCGCACGATGACCAGCTCAACCGCCGTCGTGCTGCTGTCCGGCGGGCTCGATTCCTTCGTCGCTGCCGCCCTTGCCCGCGCGGCCGGGTTCCGGCTGCTGGCGCTGTCGGTCGACTACAGCCAGCGCCACGGCGTCGAGCTCGCCGCCGCGCGCCGGATCGCTGCCGCGCTCGGTGCCGAGCGTCACGTCGTCCTGCCGCTCGACCTCTCCGCGTTCGGCGGCTCCGCGCTGACCGCCGACATCGCGGTGCCCAAGGAGGGTGTGGGGGAGGGCATTCCCGTCACCTATGTGCCCGCGCGCAACACGATCTTCCTGTCGCTGGCGCTCGGCTGGGCCGAGGCGGGCGGCGCGCGCGATCTGTTCATCGGCGTCAACGCGCTCGACTATTCCGGCTATCCCGATTGCCGGCCGGAGTTCATCGCCGGGTTCGAGGCGCTGGCGGAGCTCGCCACCAAGGCAGGCGTCGAGGGCCGCCCGTTCCGCATCCAGGCGCCGCTGCAAAATATGACCAAGGCCGACATCGTTCGCGAGGGCGCGCGGCTGGAGCTTGACATGGGGCTGAGCTGGTCGTGCTACGACCCGACCGCCGAGGCGCTGCACTGCGGCCTGTGCGACAGCTGCCGGCTGCGCCACAAGGGCTTCGTCGAGGCGTGTGTCGAGGACCCGACCGGCTACGCCGCGATGTCATGAGCTACGCCGTCAAGGAGCTGTTCCTGACGCTGCAGGGCGAGGGCGTGAACGCGGGCCGCCGCGCGGTGTTCGTGCGCTTCGCCGGCTGCAACCTGTGGTCCGGGCGCGAGGAGGATCGCGCCCACGCCGTGTGCCGGTTCTGCGACACCGATTTTGTCGGCACCGATGGCGACGGCGGCGGCAAGTTCGCGGACGCAGGGGCCTTGGCGGACACGGTGGCACAGGCTTGGGGAGAGGCCGGCGATGGTCGCTTCACGGTTCTGACCGGCGGCGAGCCGATGCTGCAGGTCGACGATGCGCTGGTCGACGCGCTCCATGCCCGCGGCTTTAGCGTCGCGATGGAAAGCAACGGCACGCTGCCCGCGCATCCCGGCCTCGACTGGCTGTGCATCAGCCCCAAGGCGGGGAGCATCGTCGTCCAGCGCACCGGCGACGAGCTCAAACTGGTCTGGCCGCAAACAGGAATCGACCTGCACGAGATCGAACGGTGGGACTTCGCGCACCGCCTGATCCAGCCGCTCGACGATCGCGACGCGGCCGCCCACCAGGCCGCCGCGATCGCGCTCGTCATGGCACGGCCGGTCTGGCGGCTCAGCCTCCAGACCCACAAGCTACTGGGCCTGCGGTGATGCGGCTTCGAGACTGCCCCTGACCCGCGTTCGTGCTGAGCGAAGTCGAAGTACACGCCCTTCGCTTCGGGCGAACGGAGTTATGCGGTCAGGCCGTCGGCCAGACCAGCGGCCCGCATTTCTTGGCGACCCACTCGCCCTTCTTGCTCCAGCACACCGGGTCGAGCCGCGGCAGGCGGGGCGGGATATAGCCCATCCGCGACAGTGCCTGCTCGCCATAGGAGCCGACCAGCGTCTGGCGCAGCTCCGCCATGCGGTTCGCCGCCAGGGTGCCGAAGCTGCCGCGCGGCTGGAACACCGCGTCGCGCCCGATCGCCGCGGCGGTCTGGCAGAAGCTCAGCTGCCCGCCGACGGTCACGAAGGACGAATAGGTGCGGGTGCCGAACTGGTCGAGCGCGGTCTGGCCGGCGGGCTTGGACTTGGCGGTCCGCGCGAAATATTTGGTCAGCGTGTCGAACGCGCCCTTCAGCTCGACACTGTGGTCCTTCAGCGTCGCGTTGTAGTTGAGCACGGTCAGCAGGGTGGGCTCGAACTGGCATTGCAGCGCCGCGACATTGAGCGCCGCGCGCATGTTCCACACCAGCGACGCGCGCAGCTCCGCCGGCGTCGCGCCGGGCAGCGGCTGGCCGATCCCCGGCTCGTCGCCGCGCACCGGCTCGCCGCCGAACGTCTTGCTCTTCAGATAGAATTGGGCGGATGCGGGCGCTGCGGTCATCCCCGCCAGCGCCATGCCCAGAATCAACGCCTTACGCTTCATTTCTCGCTCTCGTCCTGGCTGTTAACCAGAGCAGTAGAGCGGTTGCTTGTTGAACCCAAGCTTTAAGGCGAAGGCAAAGAGCGCCCGGTCGCAGACCGGGCACACGTCGACCAGCCCAGCCAACGCATGCTCGCGCCGGTCGACGACGCGGCTTTGCCGTGGCGAGCTGACACAGTCTCCGCCAGGCCGTCAAACGGAACCGCTGCGCGGCTCCGCTGCCCGCATCCCGCACCGAAAAAGGGCCGCCCGGTCGCCCGGACGGCCCTTTCGATCCATCAACCCCGTAGGGGGATGGATGATTACATCGCGTTGGTGGTCGCGGTGTTGGACATCATGGTGTCGTTCGCCATCATGGTGTCGTTCGCCATCATGCCGGTGTTCGCACCGCTGTCCAGCGTGGTCATGGAGTCGTTCATCGTCCCCATGTCGCCGGTGGTGTTCATGTCGGTGACCATCGTGTTGTCGGTCGTCGTCGTCTCGGTCTTGGGACCGCAGGCCGAAACCATGAGGGCGGCACCGGCAACGAGCGAGCCGGTCAGAACCTTGGAGATGATTGCACGCATTTGGAAAGCTCCCTTGGATTGAGGATTTGGACGGCTGGCTGGCCCTTAAGTCCCAAATCAACGTGGGCATTAAACGCTTTACCGCATTCTCTCAAGCCTCGATTTCGCGCCTGCAAGAAAGAGTATCAAGGAATGTGGGCGCGTTTGTGTGCAATGCTTGATCCAAGTCATGCATTTTCACGTCGCGGGCCATGGCGTGGAGGCTCGTCACCGCGAATTGCGGCAGCCCGCACGGGACGATCCCGGCGAAATGCGTCAGATCGGGACGGACGTTGATCGCGAAGCCGTGCAGCGTCACCCAGCGTTTCACCCGCACGCCGATCGCGCCGATCTTCGCCTCCCGGCCCGCATCCATCGTCCAGATCCCGACCCGGCCCGGCGCGCGGAACGCCGTCACTCCCAGCTCCGCCAGCGCGGCGATGACCCATCCCTCCAGGCTATGCACGAAGCAGCGCACGTCGCGCCCGCGCCGGTTGAGGTCGAGCACCAGATAGCCCACCCGCTGCCCCGGCCCGTGATAGGTATATTGCCCGCCACGCCCGGCCGCGACGACCGGGAAGCGCGGATCGAGCAGGTCCGCCGCCTTGGCGCTGGTGCCGGCGGTATAGACCGGCGGATGCTCGAGCAGCCAGATCAGCTCGCTCGCCGACCCTTGCGATACGGCCGCGGCACGCGCCTCCATTTCTGTCAGCGCGTCGGCATAGGGGGTCAGCCCCGGCGTGACGCGCCATTCGGGAGGGGGTAGCTCGCTCACGTCGCGCATGTGCGGCGCGATCCGGCCGCGCGCAACCGTTGCCCGTCCCGCGCTGCGCCCCTAGACGCACTCGGAACGAGCAAGGGGAGCACCATGGTCAGGATCGACAGCGTGTGGGACGGCACGACCGAGGTGCTGGGTCGACGGGGCGGACTGCTCGCGTCGATCGCGTTCCTCGCCTTCTTCCTGCCCAGCGCGGGGCAGGCGGCGGTAGCGGCCTATGGCGGCACCTCGACCGGGGTCGCGCTGCTCTCCGCCGTGGTCACCCTGGTTGCACTGGTGGCGAGCGTCTGGGGATCGCTGACGGTGATCGGCCTCGCCAACGACCCGGCGGCGTCGCGTGCAGCGGCTGGGCGGCAGGCCACCGCGCGCCTGCCCGCCGCCTTGCTGCTGATGCTGGTCGCGATCGCGGTCGCGGTCGTGGCCGCGTTGCCGACGGTGGGGGTGCTGGCCGCCAACGGCTATGACTTCCAGGCGGCCGTGCAGCGCGCAGGCGGGGCGGGCGCGCCGAAGCTGGCGCCGGGCGTCGCGCTGTTCCTGTTCGTTTACGGTTTGCTGCTGCTGCTGGTCGCGCTGTGGCTCTACGCGCGGCTGCTGCCGCTCCTGCCGGTCGCGCTGCACGAGCGGCGGCGGATCGGCGCGTTCGGACGCGCGCTGCGGCTGACCCGGGGCATGACCTGGCGCCTGATCGGGGTGGTGCTCCTGTTCGGAGTCGTGTTCATGGTCGCGAGCTGGGCCGCGCAGGCGGTCGTCGGCACCGCCGCGCGCCTGCTGCTCGGCGCGGAGCACATCACCACCGCGACCTTTATCGGCGCGCTGGCGGCGGCGCTGGTCGCGGCCGCCTTCGCAACCGTCGTCGCGGTGTTCGGCGCGCGCCTGTACGCGGCATTGCGGGCGGGCGGGGCGGCGCCCGCCGCATGACCGTGCGTGCCACCGATCTGGTGGCCGACGCCGCCCGGCTGTTCCGCCGCGACCGCGAGCTGCTGCTGGGGCTGGCGGGCCCGTTCTGGTTCCTGCCCGCCTTTGCGCTGGCGCTGCTGATCCCGCCCGCGCCCGGATTGCCCGAGGGCGCGGCGCGCGGCACGCCAGAGGCGAACGCGGCGATCCAGGCGTTTGCACAGTGGCTGACGACCTATGGCGGCTGGTATCTGCTCGGCGTCGCGATCGGCGCCTGGGGTACCGCGACGGTGTACACGCTCTACCTCGACCGCGAACGGCCTACGCTTGGCGAGGCGCTGGGCCGGGCGGCGGCGCTGTGGCCGCGGTTCATGCTGATGAGCCTGCTCGTCGGGATGATGGCGCTCGGCGGGCTGGCGCTGCTCTGGCTTCCCGGCCTCTATATTCTCGGCCGCTTCATGCCGGCCGGGCCGGCGCTGGTGGCGGAGCGGCCATTGAGCGCGGTCGGCGCGATCGGGCGCGGCTTCGCGCTGACCCGCGGCGCCGGACTGCCGCTGACCGGCGTCACCGCCGCGACGCTGGCGCTGAGCTGGTTCGTGCCGCAGCCGCTGCTCGCGCTCGATGCCTGGCTGCGGGACCGGCCGGGCGGCGCCAACCCGCTCGCGCTCGCGACGGTGGACGCGCTGGCGGCCGCGCTCGCGGCATTGGCGGCGCTGGTGACGGCGCTGCTCGCGGTCGCCGCCTATCGCCGGTTGGCGAGCAGGGGCACCTGAGGCGCTGCATCGGCGGGCAGCAGGCCCAGCACACGCGGATCGGCAAAGGTCTCCACCGTCCGCTTCACCGCCACGAACCCGTGCGCCCGATAAAAGCCCAGCGCGCGCGGATGATCGAGCGTGCAGGTGTTGACCCGCACCAACGACACCCCCGGCCGCCAGGCGAGCTGCATCGTCAGCGCCATCAGCCAGCGACCGTGTCCCTGTCCGGTCAGCTCCGGCACCACGCCGAAATAATCGAGCGCGCACCAGCCGTCTTCTGGATGGGTCAGTTCCAGCATTCCCACCTCCACGCCCTGCCGGTCGAGCACGGCATGGACCTGTGTCCGGTCTCGGTGCGTGGCAGCGATCAGCGCCGTATCGTCGAGCGCCAGGCGCGAGAACCACAGCCAGGGCGCGCCGACGCGACGGAACAGGGTGCGGTATCGTTCCGGCTCCGGCGCGTGCCAGCGCACCAGCCGCAGCGACGAGGAGGGCAGGGGTCTGGCTCGCGGCCGTTCGCGCATCTCCAGCGTGGTGACTACCGTCGCCAGCCGGTCGTTGGCGACCGGGGTCAGTCCCATGTCGCGCGCGGCGCAGGGCTGATCGGGAACGCGTCGTCGCGGGATCGCATCGGTTTATGCCTTAGCAGCGCGGGTGGAGAGGGTCGAGGCGCGAGTCCGGGGCGGCATGCACGGGTTGGCGCAGTGAGCCCCTTGCGCGACCTTGTGCGTATCGGATCGAGCGGGCATCGCGCGGCATGCGCTCTCGCCATATCCTGCAGCGGCTCCATGTCTGGCTCGCCTGGGTCGCGGGCGTGCCGCTGCTGTTCTGGACGCTCAGCGGCCTGTGGATGGTCGCCCGCCCGATCGACGAGGTCCGGGGCACCGGCCTCCGCGCGCCACTCGCGCCGCTGGTTGCGCCCGCCGCGCTGCGCACGCCCCCCGGCTCCCTGAAGGCGCTGGCGCTTGAGCGGCAAGGCGACCGGCTGGTCTGGATCGCGGTGCGCCCGGACGGAGCAAGCTTTCGCGCCGACCCGGTCTCGGGTCGAGGGCTGGCACCGGTCGCCGAGCCGGAAGCACGCCTGCTTGCCGCCGCCGCGCTTGCGAAGCCCACCGCGATCGAGCGGGTCACGCGCAGCACCGCCGAACAGCCGCCGCTGGACCTGCGGCGCGCGCGCCCGGCCTGGGGCGTGATGTTCGCGGGCGGCGACCGGGTCTACCTCGACGCCGATACCGGCCAGGTGCTGGCGCTGCGCACCGAACAATGGCGAGCGTTCGACTGGATGTGGGGCCTGCACATCATGGACCTGTCGAGCCGGGAGAACTCCAGCCATCCCGTCCTGATCGGCTTCGCGGCACTGGCGCTGCTGGCGACGATCCTCGGCCTGGTCCTGCTGCCGCTGAGCAGCAGGCGGCGGCGGTGACTGCCCGGCGCTCCGGCGTCACCCGGTCTGCCGCAGCGCCTCCGCCAGCACGATCCCGACTGTCACCGACAGGTTGAGCGAGCGCAAGCCGGGGCGGACGGGCACCCGCACCGCCAGCTCGGCGCGGGCGTGGACCGCCTCGGGCACCCCTGCGCCTTCCGAGCCGAACAGCAGCACGTCGTCGGCCTTGAACCGCGTGCCCCACAGGTCGGTCGCGCCGCGTGTGGTGGCGAGCACCAGCCGGCCGGCGAGCGTCGCCTCGAACGCCCTCCAGTCGGTGTGCCGCCGCACCGCGACATGGTCGATGTAGTCCATCGCCGCCCGCGCGACACGCTTGTCGTCCCACACGAAGCCCAGCGGCTCGATCAGATCGACGTCCGCGCCCAGGCATGCGGCGGTGCGCAGCACGGCGCCGACATTGCCGGCGATTTCGGGCTGATAGAGGGCGACGCGCATGTCCCTCGTTAACCCGCTTCGTTGCGCGGGCAAAAGGATGTTGGCAAAGGTCGGCGCCCACGTTTAAGGGCGAGGCAGAGTTTCCTTCCGCCGCTGTGCGGAACCGGTCGGGCGCATCCGTGCCGCGATCGCAATCTGTTCAAGGGCCCCGACGAATGGCGACTGTCGACGACCAGCTTCCCCCCGGCGAGAACCCGGCGCTGGCGCACGAGGACGTGACCGATCCGCGCCGCCGCGACTTCCTCAACATCGCCACCGTCGCGTTTGCCGGCGCGGGCGTCGTTGCGATCGTGCTGCCGCTGGTCAATCAGATGAACCCGTCCGCCGACGTGCTGGCGGAATCGACCACCGAGATCGACCTGTCCAAGATCCAGCCGGGCCAGGCGATCAAGGCATCGTTCCGCAAGCAGCCGCTGTTCGTCCGCAATCTCACGCCTGCCGAGGTCGCGGCGGCAGACCAGGTCTCGATCGCCGACCTGCGCGACAAGCAGACGCTTGAGGAGCGGACCAAGGCGGGCAAGAAGAACTGGCTGATCACGCTCGGCGTCTGCACCCATCTCGGCTGCGTGCCGCTGGGTGCCGGCGAGGGCGAGAACAAGGGGCCGTTCGGCGGCTATTTCTGCCCGTGCCACGGTTCGGCCTATGACACCGCCGGCCGCATCCGGCAGGGGCCGGCGCCGACCAACCTGGCCGTTCCCGACTATGTCTTCAACTCCGACACGACCGTGACGGTCGGCTGAGGCGATCATGAGCTTTCCCTGGGCCAAGCATTACGAGCCGAAAGTCCCGCTGATGCGGTGGCTGGACGAGAAGCTGCCGCTGCCGCGGCTCGTCTACAACGCGATCGGCGCGGGCTATCCGGTGCCGCGCAACCTCAACTATTTCTGGAACTTCGGCGTGCTCGCGGGCGCGGCGCTGGTGATCCAGATCGTCACGGGCGTGACGCTGGGGATGCACTATGCCGCCAACGGTGGGATCGCCTTCGGCTCAGTCGAGCACATCATGCGCGACGTCAACGCGGGCTGGTTCCTGCGCTACGCCCATGCCAACGGTGCGTCGATGTTCCTGGCCGTGGTGTACATCCATATCGGTCGCGGCCTCTATTACGGATCGTACAAGCCGCCGCGCGAGATGGTGTGGCTGCTCGGCGTCGTCATCTTCCTGCTGATCATGGCGACGGCGTTCATGGGCTATGTCCTGCCCTGGGGTCAGATGAGCTTCTGGGGGGCGCAGGTGATCACCGGCTTCTTCTCGGCCATCCCGGTGGTCGGCGAATCGATCCGGATCTGGCTGCTCGGCGGCTTCGCGCCCGACAATGCCGCGCTCAACCGCTTCTTCTCGCTCCATTATCTGCTGCCGTTCGTGATCGCGGGCGTGATCATCCTCCACATCTGGGCGCTGCACATCCCGGGCTCGTCCAACCCGACCGGCGTCGAGGTGAAGGCCGAGCAGGATACGGTGCCCTTCCACCCTTATTACACCGCCAAGGACGCGGTCGGGGTGGGCGTGTTCTTTCTGATCTTTGCCTTTCTGATCTTCTTCACGCCCAATCTGCTCGGCCATCCGGACAATTACATCGAGGCGAACCCGCTTTCGACGCCGGCGCATATCGTGCCCGAATGGTATTTCCTGCCCTTCTACGCGATCCTGAAGAGCTTCACCTCGAACTTCATCCTCGATGCGAAGCTGTGGGGCGTGATCGCGATGTTCGCATCCATCCTGCTCTTGTTCTTCCTGCCCTGGATCGACCGCTCGCCGATCCGCTCGGCGAACTTCCGCCCGGTCTATCGCCGCTTTCTGGTCGTCCTCCTCTTCGACATCGTCCTGCTCGGCTATGTCGGTGGTGCCGAGGCGACCCCGCGCAACGTCATGCTGGGGCAGCTCGCGACCATGTATTATTTCGCGCACTTTCTCATCATCCTGCCGCTGGTGTCGATGTCGGAGCGGCCGCGCGCGATGCCCAACTCGATCACCGAGGCGGTGCTGGAGAAGCATGACGGAACGTCGCCGGCCAAGACGGCCGCGGTGGGCTGAGGCGAGCAGAGACTCAAAGGACTAGAATCGCAGTATGGCTCGTCTCATCTCCATCGTGATCGGCGCAGGCTTCGTCTTCGTGCTGGCGCTGGCGCTCTTCTTCACCGCGAAGGAGGCGATCCAGAACCCGACGCCCGAAACCGCCGAGCATGAATTCCACGTCGACCCGCGCGATGCCGACCTGCCGTCGAACAGCATCTTCGGCAAGTTCGACAAGGCGCAGCTGCAGCGCGGGCTGAAAGTCTATCAGGAGGTCTGCGCCGCCTGTCACAGCCTGAAGTACGTCTCGTTCCGTAACCTGACGCAGCTCGGCTACAGCGAGGGCCAGGTGAAGGCGCTCGCCGCCGCCTGGCCGGTCGAGCAGCCGAGCAGCAATCCCGAGACCGGCGAGGCGATGACGCGCAAGAACGTGCCCTCCGATCGCTTCCCCTCGCCCTATCTGAACGAGATCGCCGGGCGCGCCGCCAACAACAATGCGCTGCCGCCCGACCTGTCGCTGATGGTCAAGGCGCGCGAGGACGGCGCCAACTACATCTACTCGCTGCTGAACGGCTATAAGGAGCAGGAAGGCTACAAGAACGAGCATGGCGAGGAGCTGCTGAAGAAATTCCCCGGCGCGCGGACGCCGGAAGGCCTGTACTTCAACCCGACCTTTCCCAACCTGAACATCGCCATGCCGCCGCCGATCTCGTCGGACGGCCAGGTGACCTATGACGACGGCACCAAGGCGACCCGGGACCAGATGGCAAAGGACGTCGCGGCGTTCCTGGTGTGGACGGCGGAGCCGAACCTCGAATCCCGCCACGCGGCCGGGCTCGGCGCGCTGGGTTTCATCATCATCTTCATCTTCCTGACGATCGGTGCGTACCGCAACGTCTGGCGCAACGTGAAGCATTGAGCGGAAGGCCCCGGATCGCGCCAGCGATCCGGGGACCCGTCAGGGCAGGCAGCGGCTCCGTCCAAATGTGAGGCGACGCCGTGGGAACCGGAACGTTAACGCCTCGTTCTCCCATCGTTGCGGCGCGTAACCTGCCGCGGCTCCAGTGGGAGAGCATCCATGATCAAGACATTCGCGGCCGTCGGACTCGCGCTCGGCCTGGGCCTCGGCACTACCGCCTGCACCGACGGCTATGGCTACACCGGCGTCGATGTCGGCTATAACAGCGGCTATTACGGGAACGGCTATCCGGGATATGCCGGTTACGGCAACGATTATTACGGCTGGTACGGTGACTATTATTATCCGGGCACGGGCGTCTACGTCTATGACTCGTACCGTCGCCCCTATCGCTGGAACGCCACGCAGCAGCGTTACTGGCAGGGTCGGCAGCAGTATCGCGGGCAGCAATATCAGGGCCCGGGCGGTCGCGCCGAGTACCGCGAGGACCGCCGCGAGGTGCGGCAGAACTGGCAGGCGTTCCAGCGCGACCAGCGCCAGGACCGTCAGGAGTTCCGCCAGGACCGCCAGCAGGACCGCCAGGCGTTCCGTCAGGGCACCGTGACCCGCGAGCAGTTCCGCACCGAGCGCCGCGACGATCGGCAGAACTATCGCCAGGAGCAGCGCCAGGACCGCCGCGCGCTACGCCGCGAGAACCGCCGCGATCGTCGCGACTAGATGCTGGTGCCATCGTCTCCCCGGCCTCGAGCCGGGGTCCCGCTTCTACTGCTGAGGCAGGTAGCGCGGCTCTGGCTCGAGGCCGGGGGTGACGAAGGGTTGCACGGTTGCTCCTATGCGGGCCGTGTCCGGATCAGCCCGTTGGAAACATAGCTCATCACCGGCTCGTCATGCTGGTTGAACACCACGAGCGCTGTCTTGAATATCCCCATCTCCGGCCGGGTCGCGGACACGCGCTTGTGCAACAGCTCGGTCTCGCAGCGTAGCACGTCGCCAGGATAGACGGGCTTGAGCCATCTCAGCTCGTCCATCCCCGGCGACCCCAGCCCCGCCTGTCGCTGCGCCTTCAGGTTCTCGACGAGCATCGCCATCGACATCGCACCGGTGTGCCAGCCGCTCGCAGACAGCCTGCCGAAATGGGTCTCGGCGGCGGCTTCGTCGGAAAGGTGGAAGGGCTGCGGGTCGAACTTCTCGGCAAACGCGAGCACCTCCTCGCGCGTCACCGCATAGCGTCCGAAGCTGCTCTTCGCGCCGACCACCAGATCCTCGAAATACTGCATGCGCGCGCTCCAGCCAGGTCGTCCGGTGGTGACACTCCCCCGGGCCCGTGCCAAGGCCGACCGGCCTGAACAAAAGCCGGGGACGTGATGCGCCGCCTGTCCTTTCTGCTGACGCTCGCCGCACTGGGTGGTTGCGCGACGCCGCGTCTAGGCGAGCGTCCTGCGGCACCGATCGCGGTCAAGATCATCGCACTGAACGATTTCCACGGCGCGCTCGAACCCCCCGGGCAGAGCGTGCCGGTCACGGGCCCCTCGGGAGAGACGGTGAACGTCCCCGCCGGCGGCGCCGCGCACCTGGCCTCGGCGGTGGCACGGCTGAAGGCGCGCAATCCCAACAATCTGGTCGTCGCGGCCGGCGATCTGACCAGCGCCTCGCCCTTCGTATCGTCGCAGTTCCTCGACGAACCCAGCATCCTCGCGCTCAACCTGATCGGACTCGACCTCAATGCGGTTGGCAATCACGAGTTCGATCGGGGACCGGACGAGCTCAAGCGTCTGCAGGGCGGCGGCTGCGCAAAGCATACCGCGCGTGTGCCCTGCCGCGTCGACCCGACCTTTCCCGGCGCGTCGTTCCGCTATCTCGCCGCCAATGTGCGCACCGCTGACGGTCGCACGCTGTTCCCAGCCACCGCGATCCGCACGGTGGGGATGGGCAAGCGCACCGCGCGCATCGGCTTCATCGGCCTAACGCTGCGCACCACGCCGAGCCTGGTGGTGCCGACCGCCGTCGCGACGCTGACCTTCGACGACGAGGCGAAGACGATCAACGCGCTGGTGCCCAAGCTCAAGGCGCAAGGCGCGGACGCGGTCGTCGTGCTGATCCACCAAGGACTCTATACGAAGGTCGGCTATAACGACAAAAGCTGCGGCGGGGTGTCCGGCGACCTGCTGCCGATCCTGGCGCAGCTCGATCCGGCGGTGGACCTGGTCGTGTCGGGCCACACCCACCGGGCCTATGTCTGCGACTATGGCGCGATCGACCCGACGCGGCCCATCCTCGTCACCAGCGCCGGGCGCAACGGCACCTTGCTGACCGACATCGAGTTACTGGTCGATCCGGTCGCCCACCGGGTCACCGCGAAGCGCGCCGACAATTTGGTCGTCCAGGGTGCCGCCTATGCGAGTGCTGCCGGGCCCGTGCCGCTGCGGCCGGAATATCCGGTGTTTCCCGCCGAACCGCGCGTCGCGGCGCTGGTCAAGCGTTACGTTGCCGCGGCCAGCCCGGTCGCCGCCCGTATCGTGGGGCGGATGTCCGGGCCGGCGACCCGCCAGCGGACCGCCTCGGGCGAATCGGTCGCGGGCAACTTGGTCGCCGACATGCAGCGCCAGGCGACCGGCGCCGACCTCGCCTTCATGAACGGCGAGGGCCTGCGCGCCGACCTGATCCCGGCGGCCGATGCCAGCGTCACCTATGGGCAGCTCTATGCCGTCATGCCGTTCGGCAACGTGCTCCAGGTCAAGGGCATGACGGGACGGCAGATCCGCGCCGTGCTGGAGCAGCAGTTCGATAGCGCCTCCAACACCGTCGCACGGCCCAACATGATGATGGTCTCGCGCGACGTCACCTATCGCTACGACCTGCGGCGCCCGGCGGGCCAGCGCATCCTCGACCTGCGGCTGGACGGCCGCCCGATCGACGACGCGCGGACCTACCGGGTCGGGGTCAGCAACTTCCTGGCGGCTGGCGGCGACAATTTCACGGTGTTCACGCAAGGCACCGACCTCGCCGGCGGCCCGGAGGACATCGACGCCTTCGAAACCTATGTCCGCGCGGCGGGAACGCTGACCCCGCCCGCCACCGATCGCATCACCCGGCTGGATACGCCCGCCGGCTGACCGTCCTTAACGCGCCACCGCCAGCGCATCGAGCAGCCGGCGACTGGCCCCCTCGCGCCGCAGCACCGTCAGCGGCACCAGCACCGGCACGGAACAGGCCTGGGCGGCGTGCGGCAGGTCGTACTGCAGCATCAACCCGCGCCGGCGACCGTCCAGCCAGGCGATGAACGCGATCGCGCCGCCTTCGGCATCCGCCGCGATGACGTCTCGGCATTGTTCGTCCACGCCTGCATCGTCCTGGCCCGACCGGTAACCCTGCCGGTACAGCGCGGTGAGCCGAGGCGAGGCGAGCGTCACCACCCGCACGCCGTCATCGCCGGTGGTCAGCGCCTGCGTACCCACCAGCGCCTGCGGCAGCAATGTCGCCCAGTCGACCGGACGCCCGCTGGCCAGGTCATAGACGATCGCGATGTGGCCATTGTTCGGGTGAGCGCCGCCGCAATAGGTGTCGTCGGTGACCAGGAAGCTGACAAACGCGGGACCGCGCATCGTCGTCTCGACCCGTCGCTCCCAGCTGCTCCGGCCGGCGCCGCCCTCGCGCCGGCACGCCGCTGCGGCGGTCCGCACCCGTGTATCGAGCGCTGCCAGCGCGGTGTTGATCCGCCGTGTCGCCGGCGTCGCGGGACGAACGACCCGAGGGAAGGCGGCGATCCCCGGCCGCAACGGCGGGGGCGCGGTCAGCGCCACCTGCGCGGCGGCGAGGAGGGTGAGCAGCGGCACGCCTCAGACGTTGAACCGGAACAGCATCACGTCGCCGTCTTGGACGACATACTCCTTGCCCTCCGACCGGAGCTTGCCTGCGTCGCGCGCGCCGGCCTCGCCGCCCAGCGCGACGAAATCGGCATAGGCGGTGGTCTCGGCGCGGATGAAGCCTCGCTCAAAATCGGAGTGGATCGCGCCCGCCGCCTGCGGGGCCCTGGCGCCGACCTCGACCGTCCAGGCGCGCGCTTCCTTGGGCCCGACGGTGAAGAAGGTCAGCAGGTGGAGCAGTTCGTAACCGGCGCGGATGACGCGCGCGAGCCCCGTCTCGGTCAGGCCCAGCTCGGCCAGGAACTCGCCACGTTCGTCGGCCGGCATGGTCGCGATCTCCGCCTCGATTGCGGCCGACACGACTACGGCCTGCGCGCCCTCGGCCGCCGCCTTGGTGAAGACGCGCGCGGATTGTTCGTTGCCGTCCGCCGCATGCGCCTCATCGACGTTGCAGACATAGAGCACCGGCTTGCCGGTCAGCAGCTGCGCCTGGGCGAGGTGCCGCGCCTCTTCGGGGTCGCTCGCCTTCGTCAGTCGGGCGGGCTTGCCGTCGCGCAGCAGCTCCAGCGCGCGGCCGAGCACCGTCGCGGCTGCCTTGGCATCCTTGTCGCCCTGCGCGGCCTTCTTCTGCAGATTGGGGACGCGCTTTTCCAGGCTTTCCAGATCGGCGAGCATCAGCTCGGTCTCGACCGTCTCCGCGTCGGCGATCGGGTCGACCTTGCCCTCGACATGCGTGACGTCGTCGTCCTCGAAGCAGCGCAGCACATGGACGATCGCATCGACCTCGCGGATGTTGCCCAGGAACTGGTTGCCCAGTCCTTCGCCCTTCGATGCACCGCGCACGAGGCCGGCAATGTCGACGAAGCCGAGCTGCGTTTCGATGATCTTGGCCGACCCGGCAAGCTTCGCCAGCGTCTGCAGCCGCTCGTCGGGCACTGCGACGTTGCCGACATTGGGCTCGATCGTGCAGAACGGATAGTTGGCGGCCTGCGCGGCCGCCGTCTCGGTGAGCGCGTTGAAAAGCGTCGACTTGCCGACGTTCGGCAGCCCGACGATGCCGCAGCGGAAACCCATCTCTCAGTGAACTTTCGTGGAGGTTGTGCGGGCCGGCTCTAGGCGCTCGTGGCAGGGGATGCCAGCGGCTCAAGGTCCGGGCTGTCCTACACGACTCGCCTCTGCCACAGGTCGGTGGCTATTTGACATTGCGAACGATTCGAGCGGCTTACCGTCAGAATAGGTTGTGTTTATGCCTCAACTTCGCCTCAACTTCCGCATCACCGATAGTTGAAGCTGATGCTGATCCGCTCGCCCCTGCCGGTGCCGGCGGGCACTTCGTGGCGGAGCCAGCTCTCCCACAACAGCACCGTGCCGCGGGCGGGCGTCAATTCGACGAAGGTTCGCATCGGCTCGGGCGCGTCTGCCCGGCGGGTGGGGGCGGCCATCAGCATCGGCAGGCGCGGGTCCTCCAGCTTCAGCCCGCGCGAGCCCTCCGGCAGCGCGATGTAGAGGGTGCCGGAAACGACGCTGTGCGGATGGAGATGCGCCGTGTGTCCACCGCCACCGCGCAGCAGGTTGACCCACAGCGAGTCGAGCTTGAGCTTGCGCGACAGGTCGAAAGCGCAAGCCTCGGCGAAGCGAGCGACGTGGCGGTCCAGGTGCCGCTTCAGGTCCCCAAACGCCGGATCGCGCACCGGCAGATCGTCGAGCGAGGCATAGGAGGTATAGCCCCGATAGCCATGCTCCTTCGCCCACCGCCTTCCGGCGGCGTCGTCCGCCGCCAGCGCCCGGACCGAATGCTCCAGGTCGGCGAGCAGCGCATCGTGGCCGAGCGCGTCCTCATAGACGAGGGTGGGAAATAGCTGGCGAACCTGTCCGCCAGCCCCGCTCACGCCGCCAGCTCGGCCTTCAGCGCGTCGACCAGGTCGGTGCGCTCCCAGGTGAAATGGTCGCCCTCGGCGTCGCGGCCGAAATGTCCATAGGCAGCCGTCTTCGAATAGATCGGTGCATTGAGCGACAGGTGCTGGCGGATGCCTTTGGGGGTCAGGCGGACGAGCTTGGGCAGGATCGCCTCCAGCTTCGCCTCGTCCACCGTGCCGGTGCCGTGCGTGTCGACATAGACGCTCAGCGGCTCGGCAATGCCGATCGCATAGGAGAGCTGGATGGTGCAGCGCCGGGCGAGCCCCGCGGCGACGACGTTCTTCGCCAGGTAGCGCGCGACATAGGCGGCCGAACGGTCGACCTTGGTCGGGTCCTTGCCGCTGAACGCGCCGCCGCCATGGGGCGCGGCGCCGCCATAGGTGTCGACGATGATCTTGCGCCCGGTCACGCCCGCATCGCCGTCCGGCCCACCGATCTCGAAGGCACCGGTCGGGTTGATGTAGATCGCGGTCTCGTCGGTGATGAAGCCATCCGGCAGCACGTCGTGCATTACCTTGGTCACATAATCGCGCAGCTCGGCATATTTCGCGGCGTCGGCGTTGTCGCCCTTCTCGCAATAGCCGGCCTTGTGCTGGGTCGACACGACCAGCGCGGTGGCGCGGACCGGCATCTCGTTCTCATAGTGGAGCGTCACCTGGCTCTTGGCATCGGGCTCCAGGAACGGGGCCGCGCCGGAGTGGCGGTCAGCGGCCATGCGCTCCAGGATCTTGTGGCTGTAATAGAGCGTCGCCGGCATCTTGCCCGGCGTCTCGTCGGTGGCATAGCCGAACATGATACCCTGGTCGCCCGCGCCCTCGTCCTTGTTGCCGGACTCGTCGACGCCCATCGCGATCTCGGCGGACTGGCCATGCAAGTTGTTGAGGAACTTGAATTCGTTCCAGTGAAATCCCGCCTGCTCGTAACCGATGCGCTTCACCGTCGCGCGCGCGGCCGCCTCAATCTCGTCCTGCACGCCCGCCGCCCACTGACCGTCCTCGTACACGCCGCGACCGCGGATCTCGCCGGCGAGCACGACCAGCTGCGTCGTCGTCAGCGTCTCGCAGGCGACGCGGGCCTCAGGATCCTTGGACAGGAACAGGTCGACGATCGCGTCGCTGATCTGGTCGGCGACCTTATCGGGATGGCCTTCGGACACCGATTCGGACGTGAAGAGATAGGAGGCGCGCATGGAAGTTCCCGGCTGATATAAGGAAAGCTTTATATCCGCCTAGCGGGCGCGTCGCCGCAACGCAACGGCTCCGGCGGCGAGCAGCCCCGCGACGATCAGCGCCAGCCAGTTGCCGAGTCGCGAGAACAGCGTCGGCGCCAGCGCCCGCGGCAGCGGCACCTCGATCGCGGCCGCCTTGCCGAGCGGGATTTGCGCCAGCAGCGCTCCATCGGCGCCGATCACCGCCGAGATACCGGTCGGCGTCGCGCGCACGATCGGCAGCCCTTCCTCGATCGCCCGCAGCCGCGCCTGCGCCAGGTGCTGCGGCGGCCCCCAGGCCCCGAACCAGGCGTCGTTGGAGGGGTTGAACAACAGGCGCGGGCGGCTTGCGCGATCGACGACCTGGCCGGAGAAGATGATCTCGTAGCAGACCTGGATGCCGACCGCGCCGATGCCCGGCACGTCGATGTTGCGAGGACCGGGGCCGGGGGTGAAATCCATGCCGCCGGGCACGAGCTGCTCCAACCCCAGCGGCTTCAACAGCCAGGGCATCGGCAGATACTCGCCATAGGGTACGAGGTGCGCTTTGTCGTAGCGTCCGACCAGCGCGCCTTTCGGGGCGATCGCCAGTACCGAGTTGCCGGCGCCGGCAAGCTCGCCGTCCTTGTCAAACGCCAGCGTCGTCGCATTGGTCATCAGCATGTCGCGCGCCCCGAGCACCCGCGCGATGCGCGCCCGCACCCACTCGGCAGGCCGGCCAGCGTACCAACCGTCGGGATAGCCGCTTTCGAGCAGGTCATAGACCAACCCCTCCGGCCAGACGACGAGTCTGGGTGCGGGGCCTAGTCGCCCCGACAGGCGGATCAGTGCCGCCAGCGTCCGTTCCTGCGTCTGTTGAAGGCGCTGGTCGTTGCCGATGTTGGGCTGGACCACGACCAGGCGAGGGTAGTCTGCAGGATAGGTGGGCTGCGTGATGGGCGGGTTGGCGATCACGCTTCCGGCCACCAGCAGGGGGATGGCCAGCGAAACCGCCGCCGCGATCGGCTGCCAGCGACCCTGCACCAGCAGCAGGAGCAGCCCTGCGATCATGACGGTCACCCCGCCCAGCGCATAGGTGCCGATCCAGGCCGCCCCGCTCGCCGCCAGCGGGACCGGAACCCAGATCGTCGCGACCGGATCCCAGATGTACCCGGTGAACAGCCAGCTCCGCAGCCACTCGCTGGCGATCCACGCCGCCCCCGCCGCCAGCGCGAAGCCGGTGTCGGGACGCTCCCCCCTGAACCGCCAGGCGATCAGTGCCGCGATGGTGGGAAAGACGGCCAGGTACAGCGCGAGCGCGAGCGGCGCGATATAGCCGAGCACCGGCGGCATCGCGTCCTGGAAGTCGAAGGCGTGCTGGATCCAGTTGTTGTTGATCGCGAAATGACCGACCCCGAACGCCCAGCCGCGCCAGGCCGCCGCCCGCCAGGTAGGAGCGGCGTGGACGAGCATCAGCCATCCCGCCAACGCCAGTAGCGTCAGCGGCCACAGCTCCAGCGGCGCGAAGCCGAGCGCGGCGACGGCGCCGAGGAGGAGCGAGAGCAAGTTAGGGGCGCGCACTGCGGGTCTATGGGGGCGGCGTGGAAAGGATTCCACCCTGACGTCCTCTCATCCTCGCGGCGAAGGCCGGGGCCCAGGCCCGTGCTCACGAAAGGCGTTCAGTGCGGCCGCACGCGGCGCGACTGGACCCCGGCTTCCGCCGGGGAGGGTTGCGGTGCTAGGCACGGCCCATGCTCCGCCCTTTTCACTTCGCCTTTCCCGTCCACGATCTCGCCGCCGCGCGCGCCTTTTACGGCGGGACGCTCGGCTGTCCGGAGGGACGCTCGTCGGATCAGTGGATCGACTTCGACCTGTTCGGGCACCAGATCGTCGCGCACCTCTCGCCTGCGGCCAAGCCGTTCGCCCACAGCAACCCCGTCGACGGCCATGACGTCCCCGTGCCGCATTTCGGGGTGGTGCTGACGATGGCGGATTGGGAGGCGCTCGCGGAGCGGGTTGGTGCCGCCGGCATATCCTTCGGCATCGAGCCGCACGTCCGCTTCGCCGGGCAAGTCGGCCAGCAGGCGACGATGTTCTTCCACGACCCCAGCGGCAACGCGCTCGAGTTCAAGGCGTTCGGCGACGACAGCCAGCTGTTCGCGAAGTAAGGATTTCCCATGACCCAACCGCTCACCGTCGACATCCCCCACCAGCTCGGCAAGGACGGCATCCGCGACCGCCTGGACCGCAAGATCGGCAAGCTCGGCGATAACATCCCCGGCGGGGCGACCGTGCAGCACCGCTGGGAAGGCGACACCATGCACTTCACGGTCGGCGCGATGGGCCAGCAGATCGCCTGTACCACCACGGTCTACGACAACCACGTCCATGCGGTCGTCGACTTGCCTGGGCTCCTCGGCATGTTGGCGGGACCGATCAAGGCGGCGATCGAGTCGCAGGGGCCGAAGCTGCTGAAGTGAAGCCCCGTCCAAAATATCCACCTTCCCCGGCGGAAGCCGGGGCCCAGGTGCGATCTTTCGATTGCCCTGCATTCAAGGCTGCGCACGGCGCGTCTGGGCCCGGCGTCCGCCGGGGAGGAAGTGCTACCTAGCCGCCGCCCGTTGCACCGGCGCTACGCGCCAAATGACGTTGCCAACATCATCCGCGACCAGCAGCGCGCCCGCTCTGTCACCGATCACGCCCACCGGGCGGCCGCGCGCGTTGCCCTCGGCGTCGAGGAAGCCGGTCAGCACGTCCACTGGCTTGGCGTTCGGCACGGGGAAGCCGTTGCCGCCGAAAGGCACGAACGACACCTTGTAGCCCGACACCGGCTTGCGGTTCCAAGATCCGTGCTCGCCGACGAACGCGCCGCTGGCGAAGCGTCCGCCGAGCCTGACCTGATCGGAGAACGCCAGCCCCAGCGCCGCGACATGCGGTCCCATCGCATAGTCCGGCCGCTTGGAATATTCCTGCAGCGGCTCGTTCTTCGGTTTCACGCGGGTGTCGGGATAGCCGCCCCAATAATACCAGGGCCAGCCGAAATGGTCGCCGAACGAAACGCCCGTCAGGTAATCTGGCGCGAGGTCGGAGCCGAGCATGTCCCGCTCGTTGACCACCGCCCAGAGCTGTTTGCTCGCCGGGTTGATCGCGAGCCCGACCGGGTTGCGCAGCCCCGCCGCCCAGATCCGCATCGTCTTGGTCTCGGGCGCGACCTCGACGATCATCGCCCGCCCGCGCTCGGCGTCCAAGCCCTTCTCGGCGATGTTGGAGGCGGAGCCGACACTGACGAACAGCCGTTTGCCGTCGGGCGACGCGACCATGCCGCGCGTCCAGTGATTGCCCCCGCCGGGCAGCTTGACTACCTGCTCCGGCCGCAACGTGATCCGCGTCGCGCCGTCCGTATAGGGCACGCGTACAACTGCATCGGTGTTGGCGATGTAGAGCTGCCCGTTCAGCAACGTCATGCCGAACGGCGAGTTGAGCCCGGTTAGGAACGGCGTCTTTAACTCCGCGACACCGTCGCCATCCGCGTCACGCAGCAGGGTGATCCGGTTAGCGGACGGCACGCCCGCGCCGGCCTTGCTCATCAGCGCCTTCATGACCACGCCGGTGACGCCACCACCCTCGCGCGGGGGCGAGTTGGTCTCGGCCACCAGCACGTCACCATTGGGCAGACGATACAGCCAGCGCGGATGGTCGAGGCCGCGCGCGAATGGCTGCACGCTCAGGCCGGCGGCTGGCGTCGGGGCCTCGCTGGCCTTCCAGCCGACCACATGGGCGACCTTGACCGTCGGAATCATCTGGCGCCGGGGCGCGGAGATGGTGGGCTTGGTGCCCGCCACCGCCGCCACGTCCAGCTTAGCCGTGTCCGGCCAGCCGAGATATACACCGACGGCAACGAGGATCAGGACGAAGATCGCGGCGACGCGCAGGACGTGCTTGAGCATAGTTGGCAAGATAGGCGGGGGCGGGCCCGAACAAAAGAGAGCCGCCGAGGTCTCCCTCGACGGCTCCACCTTTTACCCGTGACAAAGCTTAGCCGGCAGCTTCCTCCGGCGCATGCAGCTTCGGATCGCTCAGGTCGAAGCGGTCCGCGTTCATCACCTTGTTCCACGCGTGCACGAAGTCGGCGACGAACTTGTCGCCCGCGTCGGCCGAGGCATAGACCTCGGCGATCGCCCGCAGCTGCGAGTTGGAGCCGAACACCAGGTCGGTGCGCGACGCGGTCCACTTCTGCTCGCCGGTCTCACGGTTGCTGCCGGTGAACTCCTGATCGCCGCTCTCGTCGACCTCCTTCCACTGGGTGCCCATGTCGAGCAGGTGGACGAAGAAGTCGTTGGTCAGCGTTCCCGGCCGATCGGTGAAGACGCCATGCGCCTTTGCCTTGTCGTGATTGGCGCCCAGCACCCGCAGGCCGCCGACCAGCACCGTCATCTCCGGCGCCGACAGCTGCAGCAGCTGCGCCCGGTCGACCAGCAGCTCCTCGGTCGGCACGTTGAAGCGCACCTGGAGGTAATTGCGAAAGCCGTCCGCCTTGGGCTCGAGCACCGCAAAACCCTCGACATCGGTCTGCTCGGCCGTGGCATCGGTACGACCGGGCACGAAGGGCACCTCGATCGTCTTGCTGGCCGCCTTCGCCGCCGCCTCGATACCGACCGCGCCGCCGAGCACGATCAAGTCCGCTAGCGACACCTTCTTGCCGTCCTGCGCCTTGCCGTCGAACTCGGCCTTGATGCCCTCATAGACGCCCAGCACGCGGGCAAGCTGCTCGGGCTGGTTGACCTCCCAGTCCTTTTGCGGCGCCAGCCGGATGCGCGCGCCATTGGCGCCGCCGCGCTTATCCGAACCGCGGAAGGTCGATGCCGACGCCCAGGCGGTGGTCACCAGCTCGGCGATCTCCAGGCCCGAATTGGCGATCGCCTGCTTGAGCGCGGTCACGTCGCCCGCCTCGATCTGGCGATAGTCGGCTTTGGGGATTGGGTCCTGCCAGATCAGGTCCTCCGCCGGCACTTCCGGCCCAAGGTAACGCGCCTTGGGTCCCATGTCGCGATGGCACAGCTTGAACCAGGCGCGCGCCCAGGCGTCGCCGAAGTACACCGGGTCCGCCCGGAACTTCTCCAGCACCTGGCGATAAGCCGGGTCGACCTTCAGCGCCATGTCGGCGGTCGACATCATCGTCGGTACCTTCTTGCCCGGCGTGTGCGCGGCCGGCGCCAGCGTCTCTTCCGGGCTGCCTGCGGGCTGCCACTGCCACGCACCGGCCGGGCTCTTCACCAGCTCGTATTCATGGTCGAGCAGCATGTCGAAATAGGTCATGTCCCAGGTCGTCGGTGTCGGCGTCCATGCACCCTCCAGGCCGGAGGTGATGGTGTGGTCGCCCATGCCGCTCTCATGCTCCGACGCCCAGCCGAGGCCCATCTGCGTGATCGCGCCCGCCTCCGGCTCCTTGCCGACCTTGGACGCGTCGCCGGCGCCGTGCGCCTTGCCGAAGGTGTGGCCGCCGACGACCAGCGCCGCCGTCTCCTCGTCGTTCATGCCCATGCGGCTGAAGGTTTCCTTCATGTCGCGCGCCGAGCCGACCGGATCGGGCTTGCCGCCCGGCCCTTCCGGATTGACGTAGATCAGACCGTGCTGGATCGCGGCCAGCGGGCTTTCCAGCGCCAGGCCGGCCTCCTCGTCGATGCGCGTCTGGCCGAGCCATTCCTCCTCAGTGCCCCAGTAGATGTCCTCCTCGGGCTGGAAGATGTCCTTGCGACCGCCGCCGAAGCCGAAGGTCGGGCCGCCCATCGACTCGATCGCGACGTTGCCGGTGAGGATGAACAGGTCGGCCCAGGAGAGCGCCGCGCCGTACTTCTGCTTGATCGGCCAGAGCAGGCGACGCGCCTTGTCGAGGTTGCCGTTATCAGGCCAGCTGTTGAGCGGCGCGAAACGCTGCTGCCCGGCCGCCGAGCCGCCGCGGCCGTCGCCGGTGCGATAGGTGCCGGCCGAGTGCCACGCCATGCGGATGAAGAACGGGCCGTAATGACCATAATCGGCGGGCCACCAGGGCTGGCTGTCGGTCATCAGCGCGGTCAGGTCCTTCTTGACCGCGAAATAGTCGAGCTCCTTGAAGGCCTTGCCGTAGTTGAACTCGTCGCCATACGGGTTGGACGACTTTCCCTTCTGATGCAGGATGCCCAGTGACAGGGTCTCTGGCCACCAGTCCTTGGCAGTCTGGCCGAGCAGCTTGCGCATGGCTGCGGGCTGCTTCTTGGGATCGTTGATCGGGCTCTGGTGCGGATCGGCTTCGGCCATGACAGTCTCCTTCAGGCGCGGAATATGCCTCCCGGTGGACGCTCGCAACAAATCGGTCCAATGAATTAACGTAATCATTGTTCATCGGATCGTACGATTGCTTCCCCTTCCTTCCTTTCGGCAGCTCGGCTATCTGCTGGCCCTTCATGAGCAGGGCCACTTCGGCCGCGCCGCCGCCGCGTGCTTCGTCACCCAGTCCACGCTGTCGGTGGGCATCGCCGAGCTGGAGCGGCTGCTCGGCGCGCAACTGGTCGAGCGCTCCAAGCGCAGCGTGCGGTTTACGGAGGCGGGTGAAGAGGTGGTCACCCGCGCGCGCACCGTGATGCGTGCGGCCGAAGACCTGCTCGCCGCGACGCAGACGCGGCGCGAGCCGCTCACCGGCACCCTGCGGCTTGCGGCGATCCCGACGATCGCGCCGTTCCTGCTGCCGCGGCTGTTACCGGCGATCGAGCGGGACTGGCCGCGGATGCAGATGTTCGTCCGCGAGATGCTGACCGGGGCGGCGTGCGACGCGTTGGCGCAGGGGACGATCGATTGCGTGCTGCTCGCGCTCCCGGTCGAGTGCGGTTTGGTGGACACGGCCCCGATCGGCAGCGATCGGCTGCTGCTCGCCGCACGCGACGATGACGCAAGCGCTGCCGCCGGTGAACTGGACACGTCGCGGCTGCTGCTTCTCGAAGACGGTCATTGCCTCAAGGATCAGGCGCTCGCCGCCTGCGACCTGTCTCGCCGCGCGACCGAGGCGCAACTGGTTGCCTCCACGCTGCACACGCTGGTGCAACTGGTCGATGCGGGCCTGGGGATCACCCTGCTTCCCGAACTGGCGGTGGACGCCGGCATCCTTGGCGGCACGCGCGTGATCGGACGGCCGCTGGAACGCCTGGACGCCACCCGGCGCATCGTGCTCGCCTGGCGCAAGGGCGATGCGCGGGGGAGCGATTTCGGACTGCTCGGCCGGACGATCCGGGACGCCGCGGGCCTCCCGATCGCACCATGACGGCACGCGACCGCAGGGAACCGGGTGCCGCGTCGCTGCATTCGTCGCGCCGCATGCCGGATCTCGCCCGAACCTGGACCGATGCGATGCGCGGAGGCGACTGGGAACGGGCCTGGGCGCTTTCCCACCGTGACCTGTCAAAGCGCGACCCGGCGACTCGTGACGATCCGGCCTTGCCCTATCATCAGCGATGGGTCTGGGACGGGCGATCGTTCGACGGGCGCGACGTGCTGGTGCGCTGCTACCATGGTCTGGGCGACACCCTTCAGTACGCGCGCCACCTGCCGACGCTGGCGGCGCGCGCCGCATCGCTGACGGTAGAGGCGCAACAGCGCCTGTGCGGGATGTTGGCGCAGATGGAGTGCATCGACCGACTGATCCCGTTCGATGACGCACACCCCACGAAACCTTTCGCATGCGATCTGGAGATCACGGAACTGCCGTTCGCCCTGCGCGAGCCGCCGTCCCGGGCGCCGTCTCCATACCTGCGCGCGACTCCCGCCGACCTGCCGGAGGGAACGATCGGGCTGTGCTACAACGCGGGCGACTGGGACCCGGCGCGGTGCGTGCCGCCGGCACTGCTCGCACCCTTGTGTGCCGACCGCCCGGTGCTGACGCTGGTCGCGGAGCCTAGCGCCTTGCCCGTGCTCAACCCGGAAGGATGCCCGTTCGATCTGGACGAGACGGCAGCACTCGTTGCCGGATGCGCGCTGGTGATCACCGTCGACACGATGATCGCGCATCTGGCCGGTGCGCTCGGACGGCCGACCTGGCTGCTGCTCAAGGCCGATCCCGACTGGCGCTGGACACCCGGCGCGCGGGAGACCGCCTGGTATCCGACGATGCGCCTCTATCATCAGCGGTATCCCGGAGATTGGCGTTCGGTGATCGAGGAGGTGGCGGACGATCTCTCGGCCCGCTACCCCGCGATCATGGCCGAAAGCACGAATCCGTGAACGATATCCCTCATGTCCCTGTCTCGTGGGGCGAACTGCTCGACAAGATCGCCATCCTGGAGATCAAGCGCGAACGGATTGCCAGCCGCGCGGCTCAGGCGAATGTAGCGCACGAGCTCGGCCTGCTGGAGCAGATCGCGACGCCGATCGCGGCGCGGGTCGACCTGACAGACTTGATCGGTGACCTTCGAGACGTGAACGCAGCGCTCTGGGAGATCGAGGATGCGATCCGCGTAGAGGATCGGGCCGGGCGCTTTGGCGAGGAGTTCATCGCGCTCGCCCGGTCCGTCTACCAGCGCAACGACGAGCGCGCCGCGATCAAACGGGCGATCAACGCACGGCTCGGCTCCGCGCTGGTCGAGGAAAAGAGCTATGCGGACCATGGCCGGCAAGCACAGGCGGCGGAGTGAGCGCGGCAGACCGGCGCCGGATCGGCGTGCTCACCTTTCATCGCTGCTTCAACTACGGCTCCTACTGGCAGGCGCGCTGCCTGGTGGAGGGGCTGCGCTCGCTGGGGCATGACGCCGAGCTGCTCGACCACGACGATGAGGCGGTGAACCGCGCGGAGGCGCGTTGCCTCATGCAGCCCGCGCTACCGCACCGCACGGCGCGGAGCGACATGCCCGCGATGAAGGCCAAGGCGCGCAAGTTCGTAGCGGCCATCGAAGCGCTGCCCCTGTCGCCACGCTTCGCGCTGGACGAATGGGGCGCCAGCCCCACCTATGACGCGGTGGTCGTCGGCAGCGACGAGGTGTGGAATTTCCGCCACCCTTGGTACGGCGGCAAGCAGCTCTTTTTCGGCCGGGGTCTGAATGCCGCGCGCCGGGTGTCGTACGCCGCCAGTTTCGGCAACCACGATGCAGACGAAGGCGTGGATGAACATTGGGCGGACATGCTGCGCGACTTCGACCATGTGTCGGTGCGCGATGCGAATTCGCATAGGATGGTCACGCAGGCTCGTGGTGTGGAGCCGGCCCTGGTGCTGGACCCGTGCCTTCAGTTTCAGGAAGTCGTCGTTGCCGGTGATCCCGGTGAAGCAACCCCTTACGCCGTCATCTATGGCCATGGCCTGCCCGACTGGCTGGCCAAGGCGGCCCAACGATGGGCCGGTGCGGCCGGTGTGCGGCTGATCAGCATCGGCTATCGCAACGATTGGGCGGACGAGCAGCGGCTGGATGCCGGACCTGCGGAGTTCGCTTCGCTGATGGCGGGTGCACATGCCGTGGTGACCAATTTCTTCCACGGCTGCGTCTTCGCGCTTATCAACGGCAAGCCGCTGGTCAGCGCGCCGAGCGACTATCGCTCGAACAAGGTCCGCGACCTCGCCGCGGCGCTGGGCATGCAGCACCGCCTGGTCACCGCGGCTACGCCGCCCGAGCGCGTCGGCGAATTGCTCGACACGCCCCTCGAGCCTGCGATCGCCGATCGCATCGCCGTCATGCGAAAAACCTCTCGCGCGTTCCTCGATGCCGCGCTCGCCTGAGCGCGTCTCGCCGCGCGAGATCGTACGATCCGGGCTGTGCATCGGCTGCGGCTCGTGCGTGGCGGACGAGCCCGATGCGACGATGCGCTGGGACCCGCACGGCTTCCTCAAGCCGGAGGGACCTGAAGGCTGGTACGCAGACAGGAGCGAAGCCTTTTCGCGGCGCTGCCCCTTTTCGCCGAAGGCCCCGGACGAGGATGCGATCGCGGCCGACCGCTTCCCCGCGGCGCCCGCGCATCACTCCGCCATCGGCCGGTTCGAGGCCGCCTATGTCGGCGCTGCGGCCGAGCCGCCGTTCCGCGAGCAGGGGTCTTCCGGAGGTCTCGTCACGTGGGTTGCTGCGGAATTGCTGCGCAGCAATCTTATCGATGCGGTCGCTCATGTCGTGCCTGCCGACCCGAACGGGGGCAGGTTCTTCCGCTACACCGTGTCGCGTACGGCAGCCGATCTGAACCGCGGTGCCAAGTCGCGCTATTACCCGATCGAGCTGTCGGATGTGCTGCGTACGATCCGCAAGACGCCCGGCCGCTATGCGGTGGTCGGCATTCCCTGCTTCATCAAGGCGGTCCACCTCGCGCGGCGCGCCGATCCGGTGCTCGCCGAGCGCATCACCCACACGCTGGGCCTGTTCTGCGGTCATATGAAGTCCGCGCGGCTGGTGGAGAGCTTCGCCTGGCAGACCGGCCATGCCATCAAGGAGGTGCAGGCGGTCGACTATCGGCTGAAAGATACGGCCCGCCCGGCGAACTGGTATCGGGCGCATCTGGCCTTGAAGTCCGGTGAGACCGCAGGCGAGGACTGGTGGAACCTGGCCGACGGCGATTGGGGCGCAGGCTTCTTCCAGGCGAGCGCGTGCAACTTCTGCGACGACGTGGTCGGCGAGACGGCGGACATGTCGTTCGGCGATGCCTGGGTGGAACCGCACTCGTCCGACGGGCGCGGGACCAACGTCGCGGTGGTGCGCTCGCCCGAGCTGCATCGGATCGTGGAACAGGCGCGCGTTGAAGGGCGGCTGGCGCTGGAGCCGGTCGATGCGGCCTACGTCGAACAGACGCAGGCGGCCGGACTTCGGCACCGGCGCGAAGGGCTGGCGTATCGGCTTACCTGGGCGCGAGCCGGAGTGCGGCCCAGGAAGCGCGTGGCAGCGTCGGGGGGCGGGCTGCCCCTGCGGCGGCGAGTCGTCTACCGCACGCGCCATGCGATCGCGACGTGGAGCAACCGTGTCTTCGCGCTCGCGCGTCGGCTCCGCAGGCCGCAACTCTATGTCCGCTGGGCGCGTGCGGCGCTGGCCTTCTACGCCGGCGTGGCCTGGTCACGCGGCCGGGTGGGGCGGATTGCCGATCGGGTCGAGGGCTGGCTCGGGCGAACCTCTCGGGGCTGAAGCGGCGGACCCGCCCGGCGCCTTCTTCGTTGGGCGGGAATGATCGGAGCCCTAGCCCATGCTGCCGAGCCCCGCCTGGCGGCATGCGATGCGTTCGGTGAGGCGCTCTCCCGCTTCGACCAGGCGAAGCCGATCGCCGTGCTCAGCCACTTCGATGCCGATGGGCTGACGGCGGCGGCGATCCTCGTGCGGGCGCTGCGCACCGCCGGATGGCAGGCTGATGCGGTGACGACCGGCAAGGGCGAGACGCCGTGGGACGCGAGCGTGACGGCCGCGCTCAAGGCGCGTGATCCCGGCGGGCTGATCCTCACCGATCTCGGCACCCGATCGGATCCCGTGCTGCCGGGCTGCCCCACGATCGTGATCGACCATCACGTGCCGACCGGCGAGCCGGCAGACGCCGTGACGATCAGCGGCAACGGCCTGTCACCGGAGCCGACCAGCGCGTTGCTGGCCTGGTGGGCGGCGGGGGCGCTCGGCGATCAGGACGACCTGCTCTGGCTCGCCGCCGTCGGGCTGATCGGCGACATGGCGGAGGACTGGCCCGAGCTGGAGCAGGCCCAGGCGCGCTGGGGCAAGACCGCGCTGCGCGATGCGACGTCTCTGGTCAATGCGCCGCGGCGGACGGCGGCAGCCGACCCCGGACCTGCGCTCAGCCTGCTCCTGACGGGCGATGGACCCAAGGTGATCACCAAAGGCGAGAGCGACGAAGCCCGCGCACTGCACGCCGCCAAAGTGGAGGTGCGCCATGCGGTGGATGCGGCCAGGCGGGTCGCGCCCAAGATCGTCGGCGACGTCGCGCTGATCCGCTTCGATTCGCCCTGCCAGATCCACCCGCTGATCGCGCAGCAATGGCGTGGGCGGCTGAAGGACAAGATTGTCCTCGCCGCCAACACCGGCTATCGCCCGGGCTGGGTGCACTTCGCCGCGCGATCGGCGAGCGGCCGCGACCTCATCCGTTTCCTGGCCGAGCATCGGCCGGCGGGCGCCGACGGCCGCTATGGCAACGGCCACGCCCAGGCGACCGGCGGCGCGCTGCGTCCGGGTGACTGGAACGCCTTCGTCGCCGATCTCGGCTTTCCCGATCAGCAGGTGCCCGCATGACCGATCCCGCACGTTCCCTGCGCCTGGGCTTTCCCGTCAAGGTGATGGGCCGTCCCGACCTGAAGACGCAGGACACCCGCCGCTGGCAGAAGAACCCGCACCTCAGATGCTCGCTGGAGCTGCTCGATCCGGTGCTCGATTATCTGCGCAAGGAAAAGCTCGACATGTACCGGCTGTCGTCGGACATCGCGCCATACGCCACCCACCCCGACATGCCGCAGTTCCACTCCATGGTGAAGGACAGCGACGCCGAGTTGCGTGCGTTCGGGAAGAAGGCACGCGAGTACGACATCCGCCTGTCGTTCCACCCGTCCCAATATGTGCTGCTCAACGCGCCCGATCCGGAGCTGACCGCCAAGTCGATCTGGGACCTGTCGAGCCAGGCCGAGATGCTCGATCGGATGGAGCTGGACGACGAGGCGGTGATGGTCACGCACGTCGGCGGCGTCTACGATGACCGCGAGGCGAGCCGCGCGCGCTGGATCGCCGGCTACGAGCAATGCCCGGAACACGTGAAGCGGCGGATCGTGCTGGAGAATGACGACATCCGCTTCTCCTGCACGGACGTGCTGTGGATCCACGAGCGCACCGGCGTCCGGCTGATCTTCGACTATCAGCACATGTGGTGCCTGAACCCCGAAAGGCTCGACATGCGCGAGACCCTGGAGAAGTTTCTGGCGAGCTGGCCGACTGGCGTCCGACCGAAGATCCATTTCTCTTCACCACGTACCGAGCTGCGCGAGATCAAGCAGAAGATCACGCCCCGCGCGCGAGCGGCGGCGATCGCCGGCACCGCAAAGGCGAAGAAGGGCGAGCTCCTTAAGGCCCCCGTCAAGGCGACCGCACGCGTGAAGACGGTGCTGCGCCCGCCGATCTGGACCGGCCATGCCGATTTCACCAACCCGTTCGAGTTCGCGACCTTCATGCGGATGGCGGACGGATTGGTCTTCGACGTGATGATGGAGGGCAAGTCGAAGGACCTGAGCCTGCTCCGCCTCCGCCCCGACCTGCTGCGCTTCGCGCCTGACGTGGCGGCTCGCTTCGGCATCACCGATGCGGACGCCGCGGCCCTCGCCGCCGGCGAGGCACGGCTGGAGAAAGGCGTCGCGGCGGAAGAGGAGCCGGATGTCGACGAGGGTGCGCTGCTCGCCGCTGAATAGGATCAGTCGATCGAGACGATCTCGATGGCATCGTTCCGCGCCGCGAAGGGTAGCACATCACCGACTTCGGCGCCGATAAGCGCGCGGGCAAGGGGGGCGGAGAAGGCGAGGGCGTCAACTTTGGGATCAGCTTCGTCGTCGCCTACGATCGCCACCGTGCGCGGCTTGCCGTGGAGCAGGATCGCGACGACCGAGCCGAAGCCGATGGTGCCATCGACAGGCGGTGGCGTGAGGATCGCAGTCGTCCGTCGCGTCTGCCAATAGCGCAGCGAGCGGCGGATATCCTCGGCCGACGCCGCGTCCGCGCTCGAAAGCTGCGCTTCCAACTCGGCGATCCGCTCTGCGATCAGGTCCTGGCCGCGCGCTGTTACGAGATTGGGACCGGAGGGCAGCGGCAGCTCGAACCGCGGCTCCTTGTGCTCCTCGTCGCTCTCGCGACGGAACGCCACGCTCATGGTTTGACCCTTCTGCCTTCGTCCTGAAATCGGACGCTGCGGACTTAACCACCTTTGCCCATGGGCAGAAAGCTTAAGATCGCGTTAACGTCGCAGCATGCTGCACCGTCGCCCCCCATTCACGCCGCCCGAGCCTCATCCGTTCCGCCGTGCTTTGCCGGCCGAGGTTCTGAGGGTTGAGCAGGAGAAGCCGCACGACGACGATCACGACGTGAAGCTCTTCCTCCTGAGCTTCGCCGCCTTCTTCGTCTGCTTCTACACCTTCATCTTTTGATCGCAGGCGCCCTAATCGCAGGCGCGGTGCAGCTTCTGCGCCAGCCACGCCGCGCCCAGGCACATGCCGGCGACCACGAACAGCATGTCCTCCGGCGTCACGCCCAGTGACGTGATCGCCATCACCGCCACCGCACCGACCGTCATCGCCAGCGCATTTACCACGTTGTTCGCTGCCACGGTGCGCGCGGTCTCGTCCTTCTCGACGGTAGTGGTCAGGAAAGCGTAGAGCGGCACCACGAACATGCCCCCGGTGGCCGCGATCGCCAGCAGCACCGCCAGCACGGCCAGGGCCAGAGGCTGGGCGATGAAGTCCGTCCAGTCGTAGAACTGCCCGGGAGCCGCCGGCGTCCAGGCGCGCACGATGAGGGAGAAAGCGACAACGCTGATGCCCATAGCGACGACCGACATGGGCGAATATTTCGCCGAGATGTGCCCCTTGAGCATGGTGTTGATCACCACCGATCCGATCGCGATACCGATCGACAGGGTCGCGGTGAACAGGCTGGCGACGTTGGGCGTGGCGGTCAGCAGGTTCTTGACGAGCGGCGGGAAGATGATGATCAGCACCGCGCCGATCGTCCAGAAGAAGCTGATCGAGCAGATCGCCAGGAACAGCCGCGGAATGTGCATCGTCCCCGACACGAGTCGCCAGGAGGCGGTGAACGGGTTGTAGTCGAGCTTGATCGCGCCGCCCTGACGCGGCGCCGGGGGGACGCGCCGGCCGGTGAACCAGCCCACCACCGCTACGATCATGACGCCGACGGCTGCCGCCTCGCTCGAGATATAGCCCGCGATGATCGTGCCCATCAGGATGGCGAGATAGGTCCCCGCCTCGACCAGCCCGGTGCCGGCCAGCACGTTGTCCGGTTCCAGATGCTGCGGCAGGATCGCGTATTTGATCGGCCCGAAGAAGGTGGAGTGCAGCCCGAGCAGGAACACCGCGCCCAGCATCATGACCAGCGCCATGGTGGTATAGCCCTGCTGCGCGAGCACGAGGCCGGCGGCACCCACGGCCATGATCGCGATCTCCGCGGTCTTCACCAGGCGAATGATCCTCGCCTTGTCGTGCGCGTCGGCGAGTTGCCCGGCGAGCGCGGAGAAGAGCAGGAAGGGCAGCGTCGACAGGCCCGTGGCCAGCGCGTTGAAGCCCTGCTCCTTCGCGGCATCGCTGAAGATGCTGTACGTCGCGAACAGCACCATCGCCTGCTTGAACAGATTGTCGTTCAATGCGCCGAGGAACTGAGTCGCGAACAGGGGCAGGAAGCGGCGGCGCTTCAGGAGCCCCAGGGCGTTGATCATGCGGGTGAACGATCCGGCTACTGGCGAGAGGGTGGCCATAGCCGAGCGCCGTCGCCACGGCTACCTCCGGTTCCTTCCTGCGACGGAGGGCGGTTCCGCCTCGCAGCGGATGGCGCCGGATTCGGGTTCCGCCTTGCAGCGGACGGCGTTAGGACGTCCCCACGATGTTGACGCTGCCCAACCTGCTGACCCTGTCGCGGATCGTCGCGATCCCGCTGCTGGCGGCGCTGCTCTGGTGGCCACAATGGCCGGTGGGGTACGGCATCGCGTTCGCGCTGTACTGCCTGATGGGCATCACCGATTACTTCGATGGCTATCTCGCACGCTCGAACGGGGCGGTGTCACGGTTGGGGATCTTCCTCGATCCGATCGCCGACAAGATCATGGTCGCCGCGGTGATCCTGCTGCTCGTCAGGGGCGGCGACATACCGGGCATCCACGTGATCGCCGCGCTGGTGATCCTGCTGCGCGAAATCGCCGTTTCCGGTCTGCGCGAGTTCCTGGCGCAGCTCCAGGTTTCGGTGCCGGTGTCGACGCTGGCCAAGTGGAAGACCACGCTGCAACTCGTCTCGCTCGGCGCTCTGATCCTGGGCGGCGCACTGCCGCAACAGCATTGGATCGCCGGGGTCGGGCTGGCCAGCCTCTGGGGTGCGGCTGCGCTGACGCTGGTGACCGGCTGGGACTATCTGCGCGTCGGCCTGAAACATATGGACTGAAGCATCGTGCGGATGCTCTATTTCGCCTGGGTGCGCGAGCGGATCGGCACCGGCCAGGAAGAGGTCTCGCCGCCCGCCGCGATCGAGACAGTGGCGGCGCTGGTCGACTGGCTGGCGGCACGGAGCGAGGGGCACGCGCACGCCTTTGCTGATCGCACGCGGTTGCGGGCGGCCGCAGACGGCGTGTTCGTGTCCCTGGATGCCCTGCTGGGGCCCGCGGATGAGATCGCGATCTTTCCACCCGTGACCGGAGGATGATCAGCGTCCGTGTCACGCCGAATCCGATCGACACGGCAGCCGAGATCGCTGCCGCGGAGGTGCTCGGCTCAGGAGCTGTCGCAACCTTCACGGGGCTCGTTCGCGCCGACGACGGCGTCGATATCCTCGAACTGGAGCACTGGCCCGGCAGGACCGAGCGCATGCTGGAGGCAGTCGCCGAAACTTCTGCGGAGCGGTGGTCGTGCCTGTATGTCGGCATCGTCCACCGGGTCGGCCCGATGCGCCCCGGCGAGCGGATCGTCTTCGTGGCGGCGGCCGCACCACACCGTTCTGCGGCGCTGGAGGCCTGCGCCTATTGCATCGATCGCCTGAAGACCGACGCGCCGTTCTGGAAGCGGGAGACCCGCGACGGTGCCGCCACCTGGGTCGACGCGCGACACGCCGACGATCTGGCGGCCGCTCGCTGGGAGTAGGAGCCCGGTTCAGTCCGGCTTCGGCACCAGCACACCGTTGACGACATGGACGATCCCGTTTGACTGCCGCAGGTCGCCGGTCTCGACATAGCTCTTGTTGCCGTCCGCGTCAGCCAGCGTCAGATGCCCCTCCGTCACCGATAGGGTCAGCGGATCACCGGCCAGCGTGACCAGAATTGCCTGTCCGTTGCCCGCCGTAACGCGCGCCGTCAGATCGGCGGCGGTCAGCGTACCGGCAATCGCGTGATACCCGAGGAGCCGGACAAGCACCGGCCTGTTCTCCACCTTCAACAGGGCCTCCACCGTACCGGGGGCAAGGCGCGCAAACGCGGCATCGCTCGGCGCGAACACGGTGAACGGACCGGCTCCGGCCCATGGATCGGCGGTGCCTGCCGCCGCGGCGAGCCGGGCCAGAGTCGGCAGCGCCGCGTTGGTCGCGGCATAGGTGGAGACCGTGAGGGCCGCGGCAACCGTCGCGGAAGCAGGTGTTTCTGGCCGCTTGGGAGGCGTTGAGCAGCCGACCAGCAAGGCCGCGGCGACGCCGATAAGGAACAATGATCTCAGCATGGGACGATTACGGCCCGGAGCATGCAAGGGTTCCTCCGGTCGGGGATCAGAAGATCGCCCGATAGAGCGCGAACAGGCTGGTGAGCGTCAGGACCGTGCCGACCATCAGCATGAGCCGCTGCGGGTCGATCCGCTTGGCGAGGATCGCACCCAGGGGTGCCGCGAGCACGCCACCGATCAGCAGGCCGACGGTCGCCAGCGTGAAAGCCTCCCATCCCAACTGGCTGATGAAGGTCGCGGAGATGGTCACGGTCAGGAAGAACTCGGCCGTGTTCACCGTGCCGATGGTGAATCGCGGCTGCGTACCCTGGATCAGC
>NZ_DASTMA010000016.1:0-24026 GCF_035714405.1 Sphingomonas sp.
CTACGGCTTCGTGCCCCACACCCTGTGCGGGGACGGCGACCCGCTCGATGCGCTTGTGGTGTCCCGCTCACCGTTCATCCCCGGCTGCGTGGTGCGCGTGCGGCCGATCGGCGTGCTGCTGCTGGAGGACGAGGCCGGCGGCGACGAGAAGCTGCTGACGGTGCCGATCGACGGTACCTTCCCTTATTACACCAAGGTCACCGAGAGTTCGCACCTGCCCGAGATCATCATGCAGCAGATCGAGCACTTCTTCACCCACTACAAGGACCTCGAGCCCAAGAAGTGGGTGCGGGTCGGCAGCTGGGGAAATGCCGAGGAGGCGCGCGCGATCACCAGCGCGTCGAGCGGATCGCCGTCGGGCGACAGCGTGTGCGGCACGAAGCCGTAATTGGCCGGATAGCGCATCGGCGTGTGCAGGATGCGATCGACGAACAGCGCGCCCGACTTCTTGTCGAACTCGTACTTCACCGGCTCGCCGCCGGTCGGTACCTCGATGATGACGTTGAGGTCGTCGGGCGGGTTCTTGCCGACGGGGATGAGGTCGATGCGCATGGCGAGTCCTGATGGGAGGACGATCGATGCTGCATTGCAGCACCGACCTGGTCGGGGGCGCTTAGCGCGGGGCCAGCAGTCGGTCGAGACCCGATTCGCCGCTGCCGATCTTCTGGAAGCGCGGATAACGCGGGCCGTCATGATAGGGGATGGCGACCTGGCGCACCCGCTGGCCGTCCTTGATCGTCAACTGGATCGGCTGCGTCGTGCCCTTGGCGGCCGCCACGGCCGTCTTCAGCCGGTCGCCGGTGAAGCTCTCGCCCCCCACCGCCAGGATCGTGGTGCCGATCTTGAACCCCGCCTTGAACGCCGGCCCATTCCAGATCACCGACGTCGCCTGACCATCGCGATCGGCGACGAGCCCGAGCGAATAGCTGAGGTCGGTGCCGCGCGCCCGCTCGGTCAGGCTGAAATATTTGGTCGGCTCGGGCGTGTAGACCAGCCGATAGCCGTTCATCGCAAAGCCGTTGATGGGCGCCGGCTTGCCGGTCTCGGTGATGCGGGTGCGCAGGAAGGTCGCCCAGTCGAACGCCACGATGCCGTTCAGCGTCGCCGCGACATCCTCGAACGTATAGGTCACCTCACCCCAATCGCCATCGCGGATGCCGAAAAAGGCCCGCGCGAAATCGTCGATCGACTTGGTCCCGCCGGACTTCTGGCGGAGCATGGCGTCGACCTCCATCCATACCAGCAGGCCTTCGTTGTAATAGTCCTCCGACCGCTGCCAGCTGACCCAACCTTTGGGCCGGCGCGCGGAGATGATCGGATCGTTGGTGGTGTCGACCATCGAGCGCCACTGACGGGCGGGCGCGGTGTCGTAGACCGCGGCGATGCCGGCGAGCGCGTCGAGCGTATCCTGCTTCGACACGATCCCCGAGCGCGCTTGCAGCACATAGCCCCAGAATTGGGTCTGCCCCTCATACACCCACAGCAGCGAGTTGCGCATCGGCGTGCGGTAGTCGGGCGTCCATAGATCGGCGCCGCGCCGGAACTTGCCGTCCCAGCTGTGCGTGAACTCGTGCGGCAGCAGGTTGCGGCGCGCGGTTGAGTTCTCCCAATCGGTCCAATAACCCGGATTGACGCCGTTCTCAGAGCTGCGGTGATGCTCCAGCCCGATGCCGCCGAGCTGGTCGGTGATCGACAGCAGGAAGACATAGCGGTCGTAATGCTGCGCGCCGAAGGTCTTCACCGCCTGATCGACCAGCCGCTTGTGGGTGTCGATCTGCGCCGGCGTGGCGGCGAGCTGCTTGGGATCGTCGGCGTACATCGCCAGGTCGACGCGCGGGCTCAGCGCCACCGTGCGGCCGTAGCGGCCCGCCAGGACCGGCGAGTCGACCAGCACCTCGTAGTTGGTCTTCTGGTAGGCGTAGGTGGAGCCCGTCGCGCGGGCCGGTAGCGCGCCCGAGGCTGTCCAGCCGGTCGGAAAGCGGACGGTCATCTGCACCGGGATCTGGCGGGTGTAATAGCCGGCGGGGTAGAGGCTGACGCGTTCCGGCTGCAGCGAGATCATCGTCGGCGTGACGACGATGCGGCCCTGATCCGCCTTGGTCGCCGACAGGAACTGGAACTCGACGTCGAGCTGGCGCGCGCCCGCCGGCACGTCGATGTGGAAGGCGTATACGTCCACCGTGTCGCGCGTCCACGGCAGCGTGCGGCCATTGGCGCGGATGACCAGCCCCGCGAGCTTCTCGATCTCGCCGCGCGGCGCATGGTTGCCAGGCAGCCACTTGGGGTAGAGCAGCGTCGTGCGGCCACCGCGATCCACCGGAATGACCTGCTTGACGCGCAGGATACCGCGATCGGTGTCGGTCGCGTCGACGTCGAGCTGCATCGTGCCGGGATAGGGAATGTCGCGCGCCGCCGGGATGGTGTCGACGAACGGCACCGGCTGGGGCGCGGAGTTGCCGGTCGGCACTTGGGCGAGCGCGGGAAGGGCGAAGGCGAGCAGGAGAAGGCCGGCGCGGCGCATGGAGGTCCTTCGAATAAGGAGACGAGGTCTGCGCGGCTTAAAGCCGGAAGGACGCGGGGCGTCTAGTGCCAAGCGGCTGGCAGATGGCGCTTTCCACTGACCGCGCGGCGGAAGTTTAGGGAAAGTTGAGGGTTAAACGCGTCGATCGAAGAGGCCGAAGTTGTCGAAGTTGGCACGAAACGCATCCATCGCGCGCGCACTCATAGCGGTGCCCGCTATCGAGGTCCGGGGATGAGAAAGAGCAGAAGGATGCGTGGCACGGCGAAAGGCTTGTAGGACAGCGGGTTCTGCGGCTCAGAGCAGCCGGTCCTGCGGCCTCTCCTCGCGGTCCGCCCGGCGGAACGCGGCATGGCTGTCGACCAGCGGGATGTCGGGCCGCTTGCCCGCGAACAGTTCGGCGAGCGTGATTATCTGCAGCCGGGCATGGCTGCGCCCGGTCGCCTCGGCAGTGAAGCGGCCGACGGCGGCGGCTTCGCGCTCCATCGCGCTCGTCGGCATCGCGGCGGTGATGAACACGCCGATCGGCGCCTTTTCGCGCTCCATCGCGGAATGGAGATCGCGGATCATCTGCACGCCGACGTTCGCGCCGCCCTTAACGGAGACGATCGCCTTTTCGGTGCGCTTGCCGTCGGGCTTGAAATAGATGATCCCGTCGATGCCGCCGTCCGCGCCCTTCCTCTTGCCGCCGAACGGCATCGCGTCGACCATCGACACCGCCCACCACTGGAACTGGTATTTGTCGCGCTCGGCGAGATCGCGGGCGCTGGCGAGGTCCTTGGGCGTGCCCTCCACGGTGAAGCCGATGCCCGGAAAAGCGTCCTTCAGCCGCTTCTCGATGAGGCTGATCGCGAGGTGGGTGACGTCGATGCCGATCCAGTTGCGCCCCAGCTTTTGCGCCGCGTGAACGGCGGTGCCGCAGCCGCAGAACGGATCGAGCACGACGTCGCCCGGGTTGGATGAGGCCGCGACGATACGCTCCAGCAGCGCGAGCGGTTTCTGGGTAGGATAGCCGAGGCGCTCCTTGGCATTGGGGTTGAGGACCGAGATGTCCCACCAGTCCGCCAGCGGGGTGCGCGCGTCGTCGTCGGTGCTCGTCGCCTTGCGAACGCCATTCTCGAACACGGCCTGCTGCTTGCGGCCGCCCCAGCGCTTCAGCGTACCGGGCGAGGGATCACCGTACAGCGTGTGGAACGTCGCCTTGCCGTCCTCGCGACTATAGAACAGAACGACGTCGTGATTGCGCACGAACTGGCCTTGCGCGACGCTCCACTTGCGATAGCACCAGATCACTTCGTTGCGGAAGTTGCGCTTTCCGAACACGCCATCGAGCAGCAGTTTCAGATAGTGCGACGCGGTCGGGTCGCAGTGCAGGTACAGGCTGCCGGTGGGCTTCAGCACGCGGTGCAGCTCCAGCAGGCGCACCGCCATCATCGCCAGATATGCCATCATGTCGTTCTCGCCCAGGAAAGCGCGCATTGCATTCAGGAGGTCGAACGCCTTGGTGTTGCCGCTGCGCGCGACCTGATCGAAGGCGTCCTCAGCGGTGTCGTTCCAGTGCCAGCTGTCCTCGAACGCCTCGATCTGCGCGTCCGCGCTGCCGCCGGTGGGGGAGCGGAAGAGGATGTTGTACGTCGCATTCGAATTGAACGGCGGATCGAGATAGACGAGGTCAACGCTGGCATCGTCCACCTGCGCACGCAGGACGGCGAGATTGTCGCCATAGTGGAGGCGGTTGCCGGGGTGGTTGGGCTGCATCCGCGGATTGAATCACGGGAAGCCGATCAAGTCGTGCCCGGTCCCGTTCGCCACGGTTGATGTGTTGAATCATCGTTGCCGATTATCGCCGGCTAAGTGACTCCGCAGCCTACGAAAGCGCTGGCCAGGAAATGCTCCGGTTCGGAGCTACCTCGCCACCCCGCTTTACCGGGCTCCATCTCTCCCCAGGTGCCGCTCTCGCGGCGCGATGGGATGCCGGCTCGGGCCGGCAAGGTGGGGTGAATCCGAGACGGCTGCGGCCGCCTTCGCACGACGACCGCTGCGGACAGTCGGTGGGTGCTAAGCCGGATTATGCTTCGCCAGGAAATCCTTGATGCTGCGCAGCAACTCCACGCGATCTGCCTCGCGCAGGAGATTATGCGTGTTCTCCTTCTGCTCAAGATACAGGAAGTCCTTGCCCTCCACCTTGCCGGCCTTTTTCAAGCGCGCGACGAAATCTCGCGCCTGCGCCACCGGTACGCGCTGATCCTTGGCACCGTGAACGATCAGGAGCGGCGCTGAGACCTCGCCGGCCTTCAGCGCTGGCGAGATATCGTCCAGGTTGCTGCTGGCGGAACCCAGCGCCTGCTTGGCCCGGTATCGGCCGAGGTAATTCCGATCGTAGGCCACCATCGCCGACATATCGACAGGCGCGGCGCCGGCGATCGCGCATCGGTATAGTTTGCCGTCGCGCTGTGCGGCGCGTGCGGACGCATAACCGCCATAGGACCAGCCGAACATGCACACGCGCGCGGAATCAACGATCCCCTGTTTGGCCAGGAACGGGATCGCATCGTTTAGGTCGTCGGACATGCGATACCCCCACTTGCCCTCCGCTTCGGCCTCCCACGCCCGTCCATAGCCGGTCGAGCCCCGGAAGTTCGGCTGGATGACCACATAGCCCAGTTCCGCGATCGCCTGTGCCCAGCCATAGGGATCCCAGTCGGCGTCGTCGCGCGACCATGGGCCCCCGTGCGGCAGCACTACCAGTGCCAGCTTGTTCTGGCCCGCCTTGTGACGTGGCATGGTCAGCACCGCCTCGATCTGCTTGCCGTCACCAGTGGGGTACCGGACCAACGAGACGGGATTGAGCTGCGCACCCTTCAGGGTGTCGTTCTGCCAGCCGATGAGCGAGATCGACCCTGCCGCCGTATCGAACAGGTAAAAGCCGGGCGCCTGGCCCAGCTTGGCCATGCGGAACACGATCTTCTCCCGAGCTCGGTCGGCACTCACGATGGCGACGTTGCCCGGCCCGCCGGTCTGCTCCAGTACGCTCTGGATCTCCTTGAGCCGCGGGTCGAACCATCGCATCTGCGTACGGTCGGTTGTGACGCTGACACCGTCCAGCCGATCGCCAGTGGGCGCGACCAATGCGCCGTCGATGTCATAGCCATCGGCGCCGAACACACGCTTGCCCAGTTTCAGGGTGGCGAGATCATATTCGTAGAGCGCGCGAAAGCCGTCCTTGCGGCTATAGGCATAGGCCTTGTCGCCCTTCAGCAGCAGCGCCGGGGCGACGACATCGTCATACAGGTTGGTTCGTTCGCGCACGATGGTGCGGAAGTTCTCGCCCGCGTTGCTGCGGTAGAGCATCCGCAGCTTGCCCGTATCGCCGTCACTGCTGCTGCCGAGACGGACCACGCCGGTCTCGTCCACGTCCCAGCTGCGCACCAGGATGTTCTGCGGCTGGACGACCTTGTACCGACCGGTCTCGCCGTCGACCTCGATCACCTCCGGCGTGGTGGTGCTGCGCAGATCCTTGTTGCTGATACGCTGCAACAGAACGCGCGGCGGTCCTTCCTGCGAGGCCCAGAGCAGGAACTGGCTGACGATCGAGTCGGTCCAGGCGAGCGGGATTGCCTTACGCGTGGTCCGATTCACCACCGCGAAGCGCTGGATGTTCTGCCAGTCGCCCATGTAATTCTCGCGATAGGAAATCGCGATCAGCAGGTGATCGTCGTCCAACCACCGCCAGGACTGGACCTGTCGGTCCCCTTCTTTGTTGGCGGCTTCCGCGCCGTCGCGCGAGATCAGCTCTGGCTTGCCGCCGGCCAGTGGCACGATGGCGAGAGCCTGACCGCCATTTGAACGCACCTTGAGCGCCAAGTACTTGCCGTTGGGCGACAAGCGCGGGCCGTCGAGCTGCGGAAACTGCGCGAACACTTCGACGGGCACGGGCTTGCTCGCCCATTCCGACCCGGGCTTCGAGACCTGCGCGGCTGCCGACGCAGCCGCCCCGAGGGCGCAAGCAAGCGAGAGCGCGCGCAGCAACATGATGAAATAACCCCGTTTACTCCCGGCATCTTAGCCCGGCCATTGTACGGGACAACCCGCTCCCTTGTGGCCGGACAAGAAAATGGAGACCCGTCACGGGCGAGGCTCCATCGCTCGACACGCAGGCCTGAACGTCACCCGCCGCCGTTGGCCGCCAGTGCCGCCAGCAGCAGCAGCGCCACGATGTTGGTGATCTTGATCATCGGATTGACCGCCGGGCCGGCGGTGTCCTTGTAGGGATCGCCGACCGTGTCCCCGGTCACCGCCGCCTTGTGCGCCTCGGAGCCCTTGCCGCCGTGGTTGCCGTCCTCGATATACTTCTTGGCATTGTCCCAGGCACCGCCGCCGCTGGTCATCGAGATCGCGACGAACAGACCGGACACGATCACGCCGAGCAGCATCGCGCCGAGCGCGGCGAAGCCCTGACCCTGGCCTGCCACTGCGGTGATGATGAAGTACACCGCGATCGGCGACAGCACCGGCAGCAGCGAGGGGACGATCATCTCGCGGATGGCGGCGCGCGTGACGATGTCGACGGTGCGACCGTAATTGGGACGGCTGGTGCCCTCCATGATGCCGGGGTTATCGCGGAACTGCGCGCGGACGTCCTCGACCACATGGCCCGCCGCGCGGCCGACGGCGGTCATGCCGAATGCGCCGAACAGATAGGGCAGCAACGCGCCGAGCAGCAGCCCGACGATGACGTATGGGTTTGACAGCGAGAAATCGACGGTGACCTCAGGGAAGAATTCCTTCAAATCGGCCGTGTACGCCCCGAACAGGACCAGCGCGGCGAGTGCCGCCGAGCCGATCGCATAGCCCTTCGTCACCGCCTTGGTGGTGTTGCCGACTGCGTCGAGCGCGTCCGTGCGCTGGCGCACCTCATCGGGCAGCCCCGCCATCTCGGCGATGCCGCCGGCATTGTCGGTGACCGGGCCATAGGCGTCGAGCGCCACCACCATGCCGGCCAGCGCGAGCAGCGAGGTCGCCGCGAAGGCGACGCCGATGATGCCGGCGAGCTGGAAGGTCGCGATCACCGCCACCACGATCACCAGCGTCGGCAGCGCGGTCGATTCGAGGCTGATCGCCAGCCCCTGGATGACGTTGGTGCCGTGGCCGGTCTCGGACGCCTTGGCGATCGACTTGACCGGCCGATAGTTGGTGCCGGTGTAGTATTCGGTGATCCAGACCAGCAGGCCGGTAACAGCGAGCCCGATCATCATGCACCAGAACAGGCTCCAGCCGGTGAAGCTGAGCTGGTCGCCGCTCTGCACCGCGGTATTCACGACCAGCGGTGCGGTGGTCGGGTCGATCTGCGTGGAGGCGCTGATCACCGCGTTCATGTCGCCCAGCGTCAGCACGGTCGCGAGATAGATCGCCGGCACGGCCAGGCCCGCGGTGACCCAGAAGCCCTTGTACAGCGCGCCCATGATAGACTGCCCGCGGCCGAGCCGGACGAAATAGGTGCCGATGATTGATGTGATGATGCACACCCCGCCGACGATCAGCGGCAGGCTCATCAGCGCGAGCAGGTTGGCCGCCTCGGGCACCAGCAGCGCGATCGAGACCATGGTGAGGCCGAGCGTCACGACATAGGTCTCGAACAGGTCGGCGGCCATGCCGGCGCAGTCGCCGACATTGTCGCCGACATTGTCCGCGATCACGGCAGGGTTGCGGGGGTCGTCCTCCGGAATGCCCGCCTCGACCTTGCCGACCAGGTCGGCGCCGACATCGGCGGCCTTGGTGAAGATGCCGCCGCCGAGCCGCGCGAAGATGGAGATCAGCGATGCCCCGAACGCGAGCGCGGTCAGCGCCTCGATGATGTGGCGGCGGTCCGCGCCGACGGCGAGGTCCATTTCGCCTGGTCCGAGGAGATACCAGAAGATGCCGGCGATCGATAGCAGGCCTAGCCCCGCCACGAGCATGCCGGTGATCGCGCCCGAGCGGAACGCGGTGGTCAGCCCGCCCTGCAGCGAGGTCCGCGCCGCCTCTGCCGTGCGGACGTTGGCGCGCACCGAGATGAACATGCCGACATAGCCCGCCACGCCCGACAGGATCGCGCCGATTAGAAAGCCGACCAATGAGATCGTCCCCAGCGTCAGCGCCAAGATCACCGCGACGACGGCGCCGACCACCGCGATGGCGGAATATTGGCGGCCCAGATAGGCCTTGGCGCCCTCCTGGATCGCGGCGGCGATGTCCTGCATCTTGGCGTCGCCAGCCGGCTGGCGCAGCACCTGTGCCGATGTGAACGCCCCATACAGCACGGCGATCAGGCCGCACAGAATGGCAAGGTAAACCGCAGTCATCATCTTCCCCCATTGCACCCGCCGGTTTCCGGTCAGGCATGTCGGCGCAGCCTATAGGCGCGCTGCCGATGCTGGCAAGCCGTTCAGCTTGCGCCATGTTCCCAGCCGAGACGAGCCGGCAGCGGCACCGGCCTGCCGCTATCGTTGAGCGTCAGCCCGGCGCCGACCGAAAAGCCTCCAACCCGGGTGGCGGCGACGGGCGGGGTCAGTCCCTCCGCCAGCGCGAACAGCAGCTCGTAATCGTCCCCGGCGGTCGCGGCGGCGAGTGGGTCGGGATCGAAAGCGCGCAGGGCCGGGGAGAGCGGCACGGTGTCAAGCTCCACCGTCACCGCCAGGCCGCTCGCCGCCGCCATCCGCCCGGCGTCGATCAGCAGGCCGTCCGACACGTCGCACATCGCGGCGACGACGGGTGCCAGCGCGCGACCTTCGGCCAGGCGCGGCCGCGGCCGGTGGTAAGCGGCGAGCAGCGGGTCCGGTCCGCTTTCCCCGCGCGCGATACGTAGACCGGCGCCGGCGTCACCGATCGTCCCCGTCACCCACAGCCCGTCGCCCGCCCGCGCGCCGCTCCGCGCCGGGGCAACGGCGTCGCGTCCTAAAGCGGTCACGGTCAGCACGCGCGGAACGCCGGGCGGAAGCGACACCGTGTCGCCGCCGATGAGCGAGCAGCCGAACGCCGCCAGCGCCACTCCGAAACCTTCGACGAACGTCGCATCCCAGCCGGCGGTCGATAGCGGGTAGTTGAGCAACACCCCCTCCGGCACCGCGCCCTTGGCGGCCAGGTCGGACAGGTTCACCGCCAAGAGCTTCCACGCCACGTCGGCGGGAGGGTCGTCGGCCAGGAAATGCACGCCCTCGACCAGCGTATCGGTGGTCACCACCAGGCCCGCTACAACCGCCACGTCGTCGCGTAGCGCGCGCGCGCCCGGATGGAGCGGCAGCGCGCGCAGCGCAGCGAGGAAGGCGGCTTCGGTCACGCCTGTGTCATAGGCGCCGGACGCTTGGCGTAACAGCCGCGCCTGCCAACCCGCCGGTCAGGACAAAGCCAGTTGCAACCTTGGCGCCGGCGCCGGCGTCGTCGGCATCTCTTTTCCCGCCAATAATGCGTAGCGATCGGCAAAGTCGGCGTGGATCGCCCTGATCTCGGGCGACACCGCGCTTGCGGCCATGATGCGCGCGTGGCGTTCGCGCGATCGGTAGTATTCGGCGTGGTTGAGCTCGGACATCGGCGTTCTCAAGAACGAGGGCGAGGACACGCGAACAGGCGCTGAGCAAGCACCACGCCACTATCGTCGCCAATCAGGCGCTCCGCATTAACTCCCGTCAAACCAACGCCTTTTTTGTCCGGTGCCGACCCGATGTACCGCCGTCATCCGCGCGCTGCTCAGCCGCGCACGTCCCTGGCGATGTTGTCGAGCAGACCGTTCACGAACCCGGCTTCGCGGCGATCGTAAAAGGCATGCGCGACATCGACATATTCGCTGATGACCGCGCCGACCGGCACGTCGGCGCGGGCGAGCAACTCATAGGTGCCGCAGCGCAGGATCGCTTTCATCGGCTTGTCGAGCCGCGCGAGGCTCCAGCCGCTGGCGAGCTTGCCCTCTATATGGCGGTCGATCTCGCCGGCCCTGGCGTTCGTCCCCTTCACCAGGTCATCGAAGAAATCGACCTCGGCGTCGGCATATTCCTCGCCCTCGATCGTCGCGCCGAGCCGGTGGTTGTGGAACTCGTGGAGCAGCGTCGGGATCGGGGTGCGCTCCATTTCGTGCTGGTACAGCGCCTGGACGGCGGCGAGACGCGCGGCGGCGCGGGCGGTGGTACGGGTCTGGGCGCGGGGCATCGGACGCGGCATGTAGGCGCGGAGCGCCGCGCCGTCACCCCTAGCGGTTGAGGCGCAGCCTGAGCGCCACCGAGCGGGCATGGGCAGGGAGGCCCTCTGCCTCCGCCAGCCGCACCGTCGCGGGGCCGAGTTCGCGCAGCGCGTCCTCGTCGAGCTGCAGAAAGCTGGTGCGCTTCATGAAGTCGAGCACCGACAGGCCGCTGGCGAAGCGCGCGCGGCGGCCGGTCGGCAGGACATGGTTCGGCCCCGCGACATAGTCGCCGATCGCCTCGGGCGTGTGCCGGCCCATGAACACAGAGCCGGCGTGACGCACCCGGTCGAACAGCGCCTGCGGATCGTCGACCGCGAGCTGGAGGTGCTCGGGTGCGAGCCGGTCAACGAGCGGCATCGCCTCGCCGAGCGTCTCAACCGTCACGATCGCGCCGTTCGCGTCCCACGCCTGGCGCGCGACGGCCTGGGTCGCGAGTTCGCCGAGCTGCCGCTCCACGGCCTGCGCCACGGCTTGCGCGAAGGCCTCGTCGTCGGTGAACAGGATGGACTGGGTGGTGGTATCGTGCTCGGCCTGGCTGAGCAGGTCGGCGGCGATCCAGTCCGGATCGTTCCGCGCGTCGGCGACGACGACGATCTCGCTCGGTCCCGCCACCATGTCGATGCCGACGACACCGTAGAGCTGGCGCTTGGCCTCCGCGACCCAGGCGTTGCCGGGGCCGGTGACCACGTCGACGGCTGGGATCGGCCCGGCGCCATAGGCGAGCGCCGCCACGCCTTGTGCGCCGCCGACCCGCCATACCTCATCGACGCCGGCGAGATGCGCGGCGGCGAGGACCAGCGGGTTGATCTGCCCGTCAGGCGTCGGAGTCACCATCGCCAGCCGCTCGACGCCGGCGACCCGCGCCGGGATCGCATTCATCAGCAGCGACGAGGGGTAGGCGGCGCGGCCGCCCGGCACATAGATGCCAGCCGCGTCCACCGCGCGCCAACGCGCGCCGAGCCTGACGCCCGCGGCATCGGTATAATCGCTGTCCGCCGGCCGCTGCTTCTCGTGGTAGGCGCGGATGCGCTCGGCGGCGAGTTCCAGTGCCTCGCGCAGTTCGGGCTCGAGCGCGTCGAAGGCGTCGGCGCAGGTTCCGGGCTCGATCCGCCAGCCGGTTTCCGTCAGGTCATGCCGGTCGAGCTTGAGCGTATACGCCCGGACCGCCGCCTCTCCCTCGTCGCGCACGCTGCGGATGATCGCGGCGACATCGCGGCTGACATCGGCGGAGGATTCACGCCTAGCATCGACCAGCGCGTCGAAGGTGGCAGCGAAGCCGGGATCGCGGGTGGAGAGGTGCTGCATCAGGCCGCCACCGCGCGCCGGAACGCCTCCACCAGCGGGACCACGTCGGGCCGCGTCTTCATCGCCGCGCGGTTGACCACCAGCCGCGAGGTGACCTCAGCGATCACCTCCACCTCGACCAGCCCGTTCTCCATCAGCGTCCGCCCAGAGCTGACCAGATCGACGATCCGTGGTGCCAGCCCGAGCATTGGCGCCAGTTCCATCGCGCCGTTGAGCTTGACGCACTCGGCCTGCACACCACGCGCCGCGAAGTGCGCCTGCGTGATGTGGGGGTATTTGGTGGCAACGCGGACATGGCTCCAGCCGCGCGGGTCGTCCGCGTCCGCCATCGCGGCGGGCTCCGCGACCGAGATGCGGCAATGGCCGATGCCGAGATCGACAGGGGCGTAGAGCTCGGAATAGGCGAACTCGGCGAGCACGTCGGAGCCGACGATGCCGAGCTGTGCGGCGCCATGCGCGACGAAGGTCGCGACGTCGAAGGCGCGGACGCGGATCAGCGCGATGCCGGGATCGTCGGTTGCGAACTTCAGGGCGCGGCTGTCCTCGTCGAAGAAGGCCGCCTCCGGCCGTACGCCGGCGCGCGCCAGCAGCGGCTGTGCCTCCTTGAGGATGCGCCCCTTGGGAACGGCGATGATGAGGGGTTGCGGCACGGGCGGGCTTTACGGGCCGGTCTTCGCAGGTGCAACTTGCCCGCGGGAGGATCGCGACGTGGCAGACGAGGCAGGCAACCGCGAGGCGTTCGAGATCCAGCGCTTCTATTGCGAGAAGATGGGCGCGCCGATCTATGCGCGGCTGTGCGGCGCGATCGCGCACGGGCTGACGCGGGACAGCCGGACGGGCGCGCGGGTGCTCGACTGGCCGGGCGAGCCGACGCGGGATGCCTTGCCGCTGCGGCTGATCGGCGGGCTGCATGCGCTGGTGCTGGCGGGGGCCGACGCCGGACTGGCGCAGGTGTTCCGGGGCGAGGTGACCGACGGGGCAGCGATCGCCGAGCGGGTGAACGCGGCGCTGGTCGCGCATGACGACGCGGTGTGGCCGTGGCTTGACGGGCCGCCGCAGACCAACGAGCCGGGGCGTTCGGGCGCGCTGATGGTGGGATTGATGGAAGCGGCGCGGCGGCATGGGCCGAAGCTGGAGGTGCTGGAGATCGGCTCGAGCGCGGGGCTGAACCTGCTGATCGACCGTTTCGGCTTCGATCTGGGCGGCACCCGTGTCGGGCCGGCCCATTCTCCCGTGACGATCCGGCCCGAGTGGCGCGGTGTGCCGCCCAGGCCAGCACCACTGGAGATCGTCTCGGTGCGCGGCAGCGACATCCAGCCGCTCGATGCGACCGACCCGTCGGTGGCGGCGCGGCTGATGGCCTATGTCTGGGCGGAGACGCCGGCGCGCGCCGAGCGGTTGCGTGGGGCGGTCGCCATGTTGCGGGAGCAGGGCGTCGATCTGGTGCGGGCAGACGCCGCCGAATGGGTGGAGGCGCGACTGGCGGAGCCGCAGGCGGCGGGCGTCACGCGGGTGCTGATGCACTCGGTGGTCTGGCAGTATCTGGCCGGTGCGGTTGCCGACCGCGTCCGCGCGGCGATGATCGCGGCGGGTGAGCGCGCCACGGCGGAGCGGCCGCTCGCCTGGGTGATGATGGAGCCCGATCGCGCCTTCGCGCACCAGGTGGTGCAGGTGCGCAGCTGGCCGGGGCATGCCGAGTGGGCGGCGATCGCGACGGCGCATGCGCATGGGACGTGGGTGTCGAACGGGGTGGCGGACGAGGATCGCCGGCGGTTTGACCTGCCGGAGACGGCGGCGGTGAAGGCGGGGTGATCCCCGTCTAAGCATCCACCTGGTCGGAACAGCATCCTCTCCGGCGAAGGCCGGGGTCCAGTCACGACGCACTCGCGAGGGCGTACGCTCTTCGTTGCTCACCGCAGCTGGACCCCGGCCTTCGCTGGGGAGGATGGCAAGCGAGGATCTTAGATTCCCCACCGCCGCATCGCGTCGATCACCGCCTTCGCATCCTCCCACGGCACGAAATGCCCCGCGCCTTCGATCCGCTCGACCGTGAGGTCGGGGACGAAGGGTTCGAGCTCCAGCTGCACCGGCAGCAGCGCCTTGTCGGCCATGCCCCAGATCACCAGCGTCCGCTGCGTCACCGGCGGGAACGGCGCGTCGAGGAAGGCGGGGCGGGGCGGCTCCTCGTCCATCGCCGGCACGATGAAGCTCGACGCGCGGTACCAGTTGAGCATCGCCGTCATCGCGCCGGGCTGCCCCCATTCGTCGAGATAGGCAGCCTTGTCCTTGCCGACGACGGCGCTGGTCAGCACCTGCGCGAAGGTGGAGGCGAAAAACCGCTCCAGCCCGGTGCCGGTAAGCCCCTGGTCGAGCGAGGTGTCGCGGAAGCGGTTGATGTACTGGCTGGCAGCACGCTGGTCGCGGTCGTCGAACAGCGAACGCTGGAAGACGAAGGGGTGCGGCGCGTTGACGATCACCAGCCGCTCGACCCGGCCGGGGTGCTGCAGCGCTGCCATCCAGGCGATCGCACCGCCCCAGTCGTGGCCGACCAAGGTGAACCGGTCGATCTCGAAGTGGTCGGCCAGCGCCAGCAGGTCGGCGACGATCTTGTCGGCGGTATAGCTCTCCACGCCCTGCGGCTTGGACGAGCGCGCATAGCCGCGCTGGTCGGGCGCGAGCACGAAATGGTCGCGGGCGAGGTCGGGGACGATGTCGCGCCAGGTCCGGTGCGATTCAGGGAAGCCGTGGAGCAGGATCACCGGCGGCCGGTCACGCGAGCCGGCGACCTGGACGTCGAGGTCGACGCCGGTGGGGAGGCTCACACGGTCCATCGTATCTGTCACGGCATTCCCCTCCCGCTGGCGGGAGGGGCTAGGGGAGGGGATGTCCCATGGCGCGTCCCGCAGTCATATCGACATGCCCTCCCCCAACCCCTCCCGCAAGCGGGAGGGGAGCTTAGGGGCGTCCTCCCGCAAGCGGGAGGGGAGCGCAAAAGCGTCCTCCCGCGAGCATGACGCGTCATGGATAGCTCACGGTCAGCGGCCGGTCGGGGAGCGGGATCGCTTCGAGTTGATCGTCCGGCACCAGCGGGAAGGCGCCGGCGCGCCAGTCGCGCTTGGCCTGTTCGATCCGGTCGGGGCGCGAGGAGACGAAGTTCCACCACACATGCCGCGGCGTCGCGAACGCATCGCCGCCGCACAGCATCACGCGCGCGCCGGTGGCCGAGCGCAAGGTCGCGCGGACGCCGGGGCGCAGGACGTAGAGGCGCGTCGGCTCCAGCCGCATCCCCTCCAGCGTCGCGTCCCCGTCGTGGAGATAGACGGCGCGCTCGTCGGCGCTGTCGTCGACCGGGAGCGCCGACCCGGGCGCCAGGTCGATGGCCGCATAGACGGTGCCGGCGTGGGTCGTGGTCGGCGCCCTTGCGCCCCAGAGCTGGCCCATGATGATCCGCGCGGTCGCGCCGTCCTGTTCGATCACCGGCAGGTCGGCGGCGGGAACGTGCTGGAAGTCGGGATCGGTCTCTTCCACCGCATCCGGCAGCGCCAGCCACGTCTGGATGCCCGACAGCGCCGGGCCGGCCGCGCGCTCGTCGCCGGGCGAACGCTCGGAATGGACGATGCCGCGCCCCGCCGTCATCAGATTGACCGCGCCCGGCTCGATCCGCTGGCGCGTCCCCAGCGAATCGCGATGGTCGATCGCGCCGGCGAACAGATAGGTGACGGTGGACAGGTTGATGTGCGGATGCGGCCGCACGTCGATGCCTTCGCCGGTCGGCAGCACCGCCGGGCCCATCTGGTCGAAGAACAGGAACGGCCCGACCATCGTCCGCTCGCGCGCCGGCAGCACGCGATGGACCTTGAACCCGCCGAGATCGTGGGTGACGGGTTCGAGCACCTGTTCGATGAAACTATCCTGCACTGAGCGGCTCCGTCTGCTGGAGGAGGGCGACGATGTCCTCGGGGAAGACCGGCTCGTCGAGCGCGGCGAGCTCGGACGCCGTGAACCAGCGCCAGCTCTGCATGACTTGCTGTTCGAGTTCGGTGTGGCCCGCGCTGGTCACCTCGACCGCATCGACGTCCACGCGGAAATAGCGCTCGTCGGCGGTGACCTCGACCCCTTCGATGGTCAGGAAGTCGACGGTGCGGCGCGCCACCTGCGGCCCGCAGTCGCGGTCGAGGCCGACCTCCTCCAGCAGCTCGCGCCGCGCCGCCTGCTCGTACGTCTCGCCGTCATCGACCTTGCCGCCGGGCGTGCACCAGAAGGCGGGGCGGCCGTCGTACGGCGTGAAGCGGAACAGCAGCACCCGGCGCTGCCCGTCGACGAGCAGGATGCGCGCGGCGGGACGCGGCTGCCTCATTCCCCGGGTGCCTTCGCCTTGATCGCAAGTGCGTGGATGTGACCCGGGTCGATCAGGTCGGCCAGCGCCTTGTTGACCAGCCGCTGCCGCGCGACGCGCGACAGGCCGGCGAAGGCGGCGCTCTCCACCATCACGGTGAAGTGCGACTCGCCCGAACCGTCATCGCCCATATGGCCCGAATGCTGCCAGCTGTCGTTGCTGACCGTCAGCGCGGAGGGTTGAAGGGCGGCGCTAAGCCGTTGTTCTATCTGGCTGGCCATGCTGGCGGGAGCGTTCATGGCACCTATATAGCCGGTTTTTGCCGGGGAGCACGGTGTCAGCGGACAAGAAGGAACGGCCGAGCCCGCGCTTCCACGGACGGGTGGAGGCGAACGGGCGCGTGTGCGCCGAGCCGGGCTGTGCCGAGCCGGGGGAGTTCCGCGCGCCGCTGCTCGACCATGTGCCGACCGGGCGAGACGGCCCGCCGCCGGTGCGTTGGCTGTGCCTCGACCATGTCCGCGCGTTCAACGCCAGGTACAATTTTTTCAATGGCATGAGTGCCGAAGAGATCAACATGGCGCAGCGGCCCTATGCCGGCTGGGAACGCGAGACGCGTGCCTTCTCCGGGGTGGACCGGGGACCGCGCTGGGCGGACTTCGCGGACCCGCTGGATGCGATCGCCGCGCGCTTCCGACGCGAGCCCGCGGCCGATCGCGGCGACGGCAAGCCGCTGTCGGGGCAGGATCGCGCCAGCCTGAAGGTATTGGGCCTGGCCGCCGACGCCGACCGGATGGCGTTGCGCAAACGCTATTCGGAGCTGGTCCGCCGCTTCCACCCCGATCGCAACGGCGGCGATCGCAGTCACGAGGGCGAGTTGCAGCGGGTGATCGCGGCTTATCAGCAGCTGCGTCAGGCGCCGGCCTTTGCCTGACCGAGGCGCGCGGAAGTACACGATCTACAGCATACGGGTCGGCGGAAACCGCCTCCTTCTGGGCCAGGTCAGACTGCAGCACGTCAAGCGCGCCGGCGAGGCGTTCGGTCGCGTCCGCGGCGGTCGGGCGGCGCTGATCCACCGCGTCGCCATAGCGTTCCGGAAGCAGGCGTTGGAGGAGGAACATGGCGAGCCGGTCGTCATAGGTCCGCCGCTCGCCGACCTGTTTGCCGCGATAGAAGATGGGCCGCGCGACGCCGTTGATGGCGCGGCCGAGCGTCGTGTCGGCAAGGCGGGCGGCGCCCTGGGCGAGCGCATGATCCCACGCCTGCCGGAACGCGCCCGCGTCGGGACGGTCGCGCAGGGTATAGGCGGCGCGCGGCGTCTTGCCGACGGCGCGGCATGACTCCGCCACGCAGGCGGTTTCGGCGAGCGCCTGGATGAAGGCGGTTTGCCGCGCGGGCGTCCAGCCGTCGTGGCGGGCGCGGACGGGCACGGGCGTGAAGGCGAGGGGGTTGCTCATCAGGCAGGATGGAGCAGATCGCGGCCGTGTAGGACAGCGGGAAACGCGGCGAGCTGCCAGGCGGCCAAGCCTCAGTTGAGCCAGTCCTCGCAGAGCAGGCCAGGCACCCGTTCGAACTCCCGCAGGTTGCCCGTCACCACCGCCAGACCACGGCTGCGTGCGTGGCCGGCGATCAGCGTGTCGAACGTGCCGATGCCCAGACCCTTGCGCTCCAGCTCGGCCCGGATCTCGCCTGCATGCGCGGCGGCAGCTTCGTCGTACGACAAGACTTCCAGCCGCCCCGCCATGTTCTCCACCTGCTGACGGTTGTCTGTCGGGCGGGCCGACTTGGCAGCACCGTGGAGCAGCTCGGTCAGCACGATCGTCGAGATGCACAGTTCGCTTGCATGGGCATTGAACCGCTCGCGCATGGAGGGCGGCCGGTCGCGCAGAACCCGGATGCAGACGTTGGTGTCGAGCAGGTAGCGAAGCATCAGAATGCCTCGCGCTCTTGCCAGGCGGGCTGTTCGCGCGGCGGCAGGTCGATACCGTCGCGCGCGAAGAAGTCGTCCCAGATAGCGTTCGACGGCACGACTACGCGGCGGTTTCCTTCCCGCAGGATCGTCACTTCCCTAACCGCTTCCGGAAAAGCCACGTCGCGGGGCAGTCGCACCGCCTGTGATCGGTTCGACTTGAACAGAACGGTGCGGGTCACGCTTCACCTCATCGTATATCCTGTTTGGATATACGATGAGGAAGGTTGGTGGCAAGGCCCTACCAGCGGCCCTCCGCGATCGCGGCTTGGCGCGCCCGTTCGCGGGCGCTGGTCGATTGCGGTCCCGCCCAGCCATGGTCGATCGCGGCGGCGGGTTCATAGGTGGCGATGACCGCGCCGGTGCGGGTCACCTTGTGGTCGACCTGCCGCAGCGCCAGCGCCGGCGTTGCATCGCCGAACAGCCGCTTGCCGGTGCCGAGCACGACCGGGAAGATCATCAGCGTCAGCCGGTCGAGCAGCCCTGCCGCGAGCAGCGGGCCATAGAGCGTGCTGCTGCCCTGGATCAGCAGGTCGGGGCCGTCGCCCTCCCTGATGGCGCGGAGCTCGTCGAGGCTGCCCAGCTTGTGGCTGTTGGACCAGCCGAGGTCGGGGGTACCGCGGGTCAGGACATATTTGCGGGCGCGGGTGAACGCCTCGCCCATGGCGATGGCGGCGGCGTCGCCCTCGTACTTCCCCGTGCGGTCGAACACCTCGCCGATGCCCGTCGCCTCACCGCCGACATAGGGCCAGTAGGCCGCGAAGATGTCGTAGGTGCGGCGGCCGAGCAGCAGGTCGTATTCGCTGCCGAAGAACGCGTCGATCGCGGCGCCGACCTCCTCGTCGAAGAAGGGCGGCAACCAGCCGCCGTGCGCAAAGCCGCCGGACGGATCTTCGCTCGGCCCGCCCGGGGCCTGGATCACGCCGTCGAGCGAAACGAAGGCACTGCCACGGATCCTACGCATCGGTCTGGTCTCCACGCCGCGCGGCCTCGATCGCAGCGACGTCGATCTTTCTCATCGGCATCATCGCCGCGAAGGCGCGCCTGGCCTCCTCGCCGCCCGCGGCCATCGCGTCGGTCAGCACCCGCGGGGTGATCTGCCACGACAGGCCCCATTTGTCGCGACACCAGCCGCACTGGCTCTCCTCGCCGCCATGGCCGACGATCGCGTCCCAGTAGCGGTCCGTCTCGGCCTGATCCTCGGTCCCGACTTGGAAGGAAAAGGCTTCGGAATGCTTGAACATGGGTCCGCCGTTGAGGCCGACGCACGGGATGCCCAGCACGGTGAATTCGACGGTGATGACGTCGCCCGCCTTGCCGCTCGGATAGTCGGACGGCGCGCGATGCACGGCGGTGACGGCGGTGTCGGGGAAGACGGAGGCGTAGAAGTTCGCCGCCTCCTCCGCCGTGCCGTCATACCACAGGCAGATCGTGTTCTTGCCCATCTCAGCCCTCCTGCCGGCGCGCGCCGACCAACGCAAAGGCGACGCCCTGCGGGTCGATGCCCTTCATCGAGAAGGCGCCGCCGGGGATCTCGGTGGGCTCCTCGACCACGCGGCCGCCCTGCGCGGTGACGTGCGCGTAAGCGGCGTCGATGTCGGCGACGCGGAAATAGTGCGACCAGGCGGGTAGCGGCGTATCCGGCATCATCGGCATCACCGCGCCCATCATCCCCTTCGCGCCGTGCCGCAGGAAGGTGTAGATGCCGAGCGGGCCCATCTCCATCTCACCGTCCTTCACCCAGCCGAAGCGCTGTCCGTAGAAGGCGAGCGCCGCGTCGGGATCGGGCGTCATCAGCTCGTTCCAGGCACAGTGGCCGACGCGCGGCCGATCGTAGGAGAAGGACAGGCTTTGTGCGTCGGGCGCATCCTCGGGCAGGGTGGGCGCCATGACATAGAAGACGGCGCCCGCCGGGTCGGCTACCAGCGCGAAGCGGCCGACGCCGGGGATGTCGGCAGGCGGCATGTGGACGGCACCGCCGCCGTCGGTCACCGATTTCGCCATCGCGTCGACGTCATCGACGCCGACATAGCCGAGCCAGGCGGCGGGCATGCCCTCGCCGGCCGGCATCAGCCCGCCGATATCGGCCTCCGGGCTCGCGAAGATGCGATAGTCCACGCCCGGCATGCCGGCGTCGCGGAAGCTCCAGCCAAGCATCGGGCCGTAAAAGGCCTGGGCCGCGTCCGCGTCGGGGGTGAGCAGCTCGTACCAGATGTGGTCGCCATGGGGGCTCGTCATGTCGTGTCTCCTCAGGCGTCGACGATGGCGCGGAAGCCGCCGAAGATCATGCGCGGGCCGTCGAACGGCATCGGATCGCCCGGCTGCATGCGCGGGTCCGCCATGACCTTTTTCATGCCAGCGTCGCGGGTTTCCTTGTCGGGCCATTCGATCCAGGAGAAGACGATTTTCTCGCCCTTTTGGAGTTGCACGGCACGGCGGAAGTCGGTCGTCTTGCCGTCGGGCACGTCGTCTTCCCAGCCCTCGACGACGCGGGTGGCGCCATGCTCGCGGAAGATCGGCGCCGCCTTGGCCGCGAAGTCGCGATACGCCTCTTCCGTGGTGCCGGCGAGGACGGGGGCGAGGAATCCGTCGATATAGCTCATGGCTGCTCTCCTACAGGCATTGGGTCAGGCGGCGGGCGTCAGCCCGGTGGCGATGGCGAGCGCGGTGACGGCAAAGGCGGCGAGGCCGACCAGCAGCGCACGGCAGCGGCCCGGAAACAGCATGGCTCAGGCGGCCTGCCGGGCAGCGGCGGCGGCCGACGTCACCGGCTCCGGCGACGAGCTCCAGGCGGCCATCGCCTTGTCGACGTCCATCCACATGATTTCGACGATATGGCCGTCGAGATCCTCGAAGCTGCGCCCGTACATATAGTCGCTCATCTCCTGGCGCGGCGTCGGGTCGGGCGTACCGCCGGCGGCCACCGCCTTCGCCAAGGTGGCTTCCACCGCGTCGCGGCTGTCCTCCGACAGGCAGATCAGCACCTGCGCGGTGCTGCGCGCGTCGGGGATCGTCTTGGGCGTGAAGGTGCGGAAGAATCCGTGGCTCAGCAGCATGAAGGTGATGGTGTCGGAGAACACGACCGCGTTCCCGGCGCCGGCCTGGCTGAAGCGCTCGTCCTTGGTGGCGCCGATCGCCTGGTAGAAGGCGGTCGCCCGTTCCACGTCGGCGACCGGCAGGTTCACGAAGATCATCTTGGCCATAGCGGCATCCCTCCTCTCGAATCGGTGTTGCATTGTCTGACGTCTTAAGTTATCAAAAGCAACCATGAAGTTAGAAAAGGTGATAAGAGGCGGCGGGAGCGCGGAAAAGCGTTGGTATGATGACGCCTGCGGCACGGCACTGGCGCTGGAGTTCGTCGGCGAGCGGTGGTCGCTGCTCGTCATCCGCGAGTTGATGTTCGGGCCGCGCCGGTTCGGGGAGATCAAGGCGAACCTGCCGGGGATCAGCGCCAATGTGCTGACGCAGCGGCTGGAGAGCCTGAAGGGTGCGGGAATCGTCGTGCGGCGGCGGTTGCCGTCGCCCGCCAACGTCCAGGTCTATGACCTGACCGACTGGGGGCGGGAGGCCGAGGTCGCCATCCGCGAGATGGGGCGCTGGGCGGCGCGCTCGCCGCGGCACGATCCATTCGCCTTCATGTCGACCGCATCGGCGATGATCTCGCTGCGGACGCTGATCGACCCCGTGGCCGCTTCGGCGCTGACCGCGACGGTGGCGTTCCGCTTTCCCGCCGATGGCTTTGTCGCGACCTTGGCCGCGGGCGCGCTGGCGATCGTGCGCGGCGAAACGGCGAACGCGGACGTCACCTTCACCGGGGACACGATGGCGTTGCGGCGGACGTTCTATGGCAAGGAAGGCTTCGATCGGGAGGGTCTGCTCCAGGTCGTGGGTGACCGCGTGCTCGCCGAACGCTTCGTCGACCTGTTCCGCCTGCCGGAGAAGATCGGCTGAACGGCGACGTGGGTTGTTGAGTCCGCGGCGTCGCTTGCCCTAAGGGTCGGGTGAAAGGCCTTTCATGACCGACCTGCCGAACACCCAGCCCGACAGCCGCGACAAGTGTCTGCTCGACGCGCCCGACAAGATGGTGAGCGTGCGCGAGCTGTTCGGGCTCGACAGCGACATGCAGGTGCCCGCCTTCAGCGAGGCGGACGAGCGGGTGCCCGATCTCGACCCCGCTTACGTCTTCGACCCCGACACTACGCTGGCGGTCTGCGCCGGCTTTGCGCACAACCGGCGGGTGATGGTGCAGGGCTATCACGGCACCGGCAAGTCGACGCATATCGAGCAGGTCGCGGCGCGGCTGAAATGGCCGTGCATCCGCATCAACCTGGACGCGCATATCAGCCGCATCGACCTGGTCGGGCGCGACGCGATCGTGCTGCGCGAGGGCCAGCAGGTGACCGAATTCCGCGAAGGCCTGTTGCCCTGGGCGCTGCAGACGCCGACCGCGCTGGTGTTCGACGAGTATGACGCCGGGCGGCCGGACGTGATGTTCGTGATCCAGCGCGTGCTGGAGACCGAGGGCAAGCTGACGCTGCTCGACCAGAACCGCGTGATCCGCCCCAACCCGTTCTTCCGCCTGTTCGCGACGGCCAATACCGTGGGGCTGGGCGATACGTCCGGGCTGTATCACGGCACGCAGCAGATCAACCAGGGCCAGATGGACCGCTGGAACATCGTCGTCACGCTCAACTACCTGCCCGCCGCGACCGAGGCGCAGATCGTGCTCGCCAAGTCGGGCGAATATGACAAACCCGGCGGCAAGGCCACCGTGGACAACATGGTCCGCGTCGCCGACCTGACGCGGCGGGGATTCGTCAACGGCGACATCTCGACCGTGATGAGCCCGCGCACCGTCATCACCTGGGCGCAGAACGCACTGATCTTCGGCGACGTCGGCTTCGCGTTCCGCCTGTCGTTCCTCAACAAATGCGACGAGGAGGAGCGTCCGCTGGTCGCCGAATATTACCAGCGCGTGTTCGGCAAGGACCTGCCGGAAAGCGTGGTGGGGAAGGCGTGACGAAGACGGAGGCTCTTGACCGCTTGCGCGCGCGTGAGATGGAATTGCGCGCCATGGGGATACAGCGGCTGTCGCTCTTCGGATCGACTGCCCGCAGTGAGGCGCACTCGGTCTCCGACATCGATCTGGCGGCGACAATGGACTATGATCAGGTCCGGGCACTCGGCCCGTTCGGCTTCTTTGGCATCGAGGAGCGGATCGCGGCGATGCTGGATGCAAAGGTCGATCTCGTCACCGAGCCGGCGCGTCATCCACGGCTGCAGGGGGAAATCGATCGTGACCGCGTCACTGTTTTCTGAGCGCGTCCGGCGGCGGCTGCTTGATATCGTTGACGATATCGACCGCCTGACCGGGTTCGTTTCTGGATTGGATGTCGACGCCTTTGCAGCCGACGAGCGAACGGTGCTGGCAGTCGAGCGGCTACTTCAGCGGATCACCGAGGCGGTTGTTCAAATCGGTGTTGACCAAATGGCGCAACTTGCACCCGACATGCCGGTCGGCAAAATTGGGGCGCTGGGCAATCGCCTGCGACACGATTATGGCAAAGTCGACCCGGCGCTCCCACTGATGATCGCGTGCGAGGATCTGCCCGGCCTGCGCGCGGCCGCCGTCGCGGGGCTGGTACGATAATGCCGACCGATACCCCCCTAGATCGCTTCATGTCCGTCCTCG
>NZ_DASTMA010000017.1:0-79986 GCF_035714405.1 Sphingomonas sp.
CCGGTATTAGCAGTCATTTCTAACTGTTATTCCGAACCCAAGGGCAGATTCCCACGCGTTACGCACCCGTGCGCCACTAGACCCGAAGGTCTCGTTCGACTTGCATGTGTTAGGCATGCCGCCAGCGTTCGTTCTGAGCCATGATCAAACTCTCAAGTTGATGTACGAGCCAAGCGCGGGGGAAAACCCACGCAAGGACCGCTCATCTCAGGGAGCCCAACCTGCACATTACATAAAACTGTGGATATGTAATGAGACATGTTAGGCTTGGCTTTAACCGAGCACCCGACACCCTGAGGTTGCCGGACCCGGAGCCGCCGCCCACATGTCCCTTCATCTTGACCAACAATGTCAAAGAGCGCAAAGAACCGACGCCTTGGTGTTACCCTCTTTTGGAGGGCGACCCGGGCGCCTGGCTATTTGGTGACCGCCTCGTTGGACCGTGTGGTCCGTCGCTGCGGTGACACCCATCTAGGTTAGGACATTCGGTCCGTCAAACCCTTTTTTGCAGTTTTCTCACTTCGAGTGAAAAAAGTTCCGGAAATTCGTGGGTTTACCGGTTGTAAGCACCCCTGCCGCTAGGCTTCCGCGCGATGGACGCCGCCCTGCCCCCGCCGAATCGCGCCGGAGAATCGCTTGCGGCGAAGATCCGCAGCGCCGTCATCTGGCGCTCCGGGAGCCAGATCCTGGCGCAGATCGTCCAGTGGGGCGCGACCTTTCTCGTCATCCGCATCCTCCAGCCCGCCGACTATGGCCTCTACGCCATGACAGGGGTGGTGCTCGGCTTCCTCAACCTCCTCAACGGCTACAGTCTGGCGAGCGGCCTGATCCGCGCACCGGAGATCACGCGGCTACAGGTGCGACAGCTGTTCGGCATGCTGCTGGTGCTGAACGCAGTGCTGGCGCTGCTGCAGCTCGCGGCCGCGCCGCTGGTCGCCGGCTTCTATCGTCAGCCGGAGGTAGCGACGATGCTGCGCGTCCAGGCGGCGCTTTATCTGTTCACGCCGTTTATCGCCCTCCCCTATGCGCTGCTCGCGCGCGAGATGGATTTCGCCAAGCAGGCGCGGGTCAACATCCTCGCCGCCCTCGCCAGCGCCGCCGCGGCGCTCGGTGGCGCGCTGGCCGGGTGGGGCGTATGGACCCTGGTCTGGGCGCCGATCGTGCTGTTCGGAGTGCGCGCGGTCGGCATGACCTGGGCGGCGCGCTCGCTGGTATGGCCGTCCTTCCGCTTCCGCGGCGCGGGCGCGCTCGCCCGCTTCGGCGGGGTGATGGCGGCCGGCCAGGTGTTCTGGTTCGCGCAGTCCCAGGCCGACGTGCTGATCGCGGGCCGCTGGTTCGACGCGCATGCGGTCGGGCTTTATACCACCGCGCTGTTCCTGACGCAGATCTTCCAGAACAAGGTCGTGCCGCCTTTGAACGAGGTCGCCTTCTCCGCCTATGCGCGGATGCAGGACGAGCCCGGCGCTGTGGGACGCGCATTCGTCACCACGGCCGGCGCGATCATGACCGCGGCGCTGCCGCTGTATCTCGGCGCCGCCGTCACCGCCGAGCCGCTGGTGCTGTTCGCGCTGGGCGAGAAGTGGGTCGGCGCGGTACCTGTCGTCCAGCTGCTCGCCTGCGCGATGCCGTTCATGACGCTGTATGTGCTGATGCCGCCTGCCAGCGACGCGATCGGCCAGCCCGGCATCGGCGTGCGCGCGTCGATGATCGGGGCGGTCGTGCTGCCGTTCGCCTATCTGGTCGGGGTGCGGTGGGGGCTGACCGGCCTGGCGGGCGCGTGGCTGGTCGCCTATCCGATCATGCTGGCGGTGCTCGCCGCGCGCGTGCTGCCCGCGATCCAGGCCTCGCCGCGCGCGCTGCTGGCTGCGATCATGCCGGCGGTACAGGCGGCGCTGGCGATGGCGGCGACCGTGGTGCTGGTCGACCGCCTCCGGCCGATCGAGTCGCCCGGCTTGCGGCTGCTGCTGCTGATCGGTGCCGGCGGCACGGTCTATGCCGGCTGGATGCTGGCCTTCTCGCGCGAAACGGTGCGCGACCTGATAACGCTGGTCAGGCGGCGCTGAGCGCGGCCGTCGCCGTGCGGGTCGCGCGCATGTAGCTCGTGCCGTGAAAACGATAGGTGCCCACATAATGCACCAGCCGCGCGTCCGCAGGTGGCGCCTCGTTCCAAAAGTTCAGATAGCGGTCATAGGGCAGCAGCATCGGATCGGGCGTGTTGGCGATCAGGAAGTTGGAGGTGACCTGCTCGGTTCCCCATTCCCCCCACCGCGCCGCGCCGAGCCGGGCTTCCATCGCGATCGAGAACGCCTCGGCCAGGGCGCGGCCGTCCCCGCTCGGTGCCAGGCCGGTGAAGCCGGCACAGCCCCTGACATAGCGGGGCGCCGGCAATTGCGGCAGCGCCAGCGCGTCCAGGCACCGCTCGCTCGCCTTCTGGATGTGGAGCGGCGGCGCCTCGATCGGTAGCTGGGCGACGAATGCATTAATCGGCATCAGCTGCGCATCCGCCTCGCCGCGGATGGTGAAGCTCCGCCCCGCCTCGATCGCCGCCGCCACTTCGGGCACCGCGCCGCAGGTCACGGTGTCGGAATCGATCTGGACGATATAGTCCGCCGAGCGCAGGTCCAGGATCGTCAGCAGCCGCTCCCAGGTGCCGCCGCGCGGACACGGACCGGTATCGACGGCATCGATGTGGTGGATGACCGGGTCGCCGCAGTGATGGGCGAGCGTCCGGCGATCGGCGGCGGTGAGGCTGCCGTCGTCCAGGATCTCCACGCGCCCACGCCCGAGCTGGTGGTGCAGCGACTTGACCGCGACCAGATAGGGCAGCACCGCCCTGCTCCCGAGCATCGAGAACAGCACCACGCCGTCATTGCGCGGCCGGATCGGCGGGGTGTCCAGCACCCCGCGGGCCAGCGCCAGGTGCCGGCGCATCTTCCACGCCCAGTTCAGATGTTCCAGGATCGTCGGCATAGGCCCTGCCGGATAGCGGACCTCCCGTTAACGCACGCCTACGCCGACTGGATATAATCCCGCATCGCCGCCGCATCGGCCTCGATCCGGTCGATGCGATACTTCACCAGATCGCCGATCGAGACAAAGCCGACCAGTGCGCCGTCGGCCACCACTGGCAGATGGCGGATGCGTCGCTGCGTCATCAGTGACAGCGCGCCGATCACCGGCTGCTCCGGCGCGACGCTGATCGCCGGCGCCGTCATTGCCTCGCGCACGGATCCATCCAGCGCAGCAGCGCCCTTGGCCTGCAGGCAGTGAATCACGTCGCGCTCGGAGAAGATGCCGGCAACGGCGCCGTCCTCGACCACCGGGACCGCACCGATCCGCCGCTCGGACAGCAGCTTCACCGCATCGGCGACGCTGGCGTCCGGACCGATGGAGACCACGTCGGGGCCCTTGTCCCTCAGGATCGCCGCGATCGTCATGGACCTCTCCTCCCATTATTGGCGACGAGTGTTCCACAAGCTTGGCCGCCGGCAAAGCACCCATATCAACAAGGCCGGCCCCGCGGGGTGCGGGACCGGCCTTGCGGATCGGCTCGGAATGTCGACGTCCTATTCGGCGGCGTTCGGCGTGTCCTCCGCCGGCCGCACACGGCGACGACGCGGCTTGGCTTCGACCGGCGCCGCATCGTTCGCGGCCATGGTCAGCGACGGCGGCAGGCGATCCGCCTCCAGACCGACATGGTCGAAGCCGGCCGCCTCGGCTGCGGGCTCGACCTGACGCGGCGGGCGACCGCGCCGGCGCGGCGCCGGAGGATCGAGCGGACGGTCGGCCTCGAGCACCTCTTCGGCGCGGCCCTCCAGCGATTCGCTGGCGCCGAGCGGCTCGGCCCGGCGCTGCGCCGCGATCTCGACTGGCGGCTGCTCGGGGCGTCGCTCGCGCGGGCGCTCCTGCCACTCGCCACGCGGACGGGCGTCGCCATTGCCGTCGCGACGGACTTCGCGGTCGGCGCGCGGCCGGTCGTCGCGACCGTTGGCGCGATCCTCGCGTTGCGGACGATCGTCACGCTGCGGGCGGTCCTCGCGCTGCCGGTCATAGGACCGGTCGTCACGCTGGGGGCGATCGTCGCGTTGACGGTCCTGGCCCCGATCGTTGGACCGGTCGCCCGAGCCGCCTTCGCGCATCTCGGCGCGGGCGGCGTCCTGCTCGTTGCCGCGGATCGGCTCACCCTCGTCGCCGAACTCGTCGTCGCCATCCAGATCGAACGCGTCGCGGCCACGGTTGGGCTGCTGCTCGTCCAGGCGGCCGCGCTGCTCGCTCAACACCCGAAAATAATGGTCCGCATGCTGCAGATAATATTCGGTGGCGACGCGATCGCCCGAACGCTGCGCGTCGGCGGCCATGTTCTTGTATTTCTCGTGGAGCTGGGTGGCATTGCCGCGCGCCCGGCTGTCGATGCGGCTGCCATTGCCTTGCTGGCCACCACCCTGACGCGGGCCATTGTTGTTGTTGCCACCGCGACCGCGCCGGCGACCCGGCTGCCGATTGTTGATCAAGCTTCTCGTCCTCGTACTCGAATATTGAGACTGGCCAAAACTGGTCGTGCTCCCGAATGCGGCGCCGTTCGCCCGGCCGCGCAGATCGCAGGCCCGACGTATCGTCACGGCCGCGGAACCCTGTTGCGGCGCTGTCACGAAGGTGCGGGCTATTCCCCCGATTCAACCACTTGCGTTGAATGCGTATGCCCCTGCCAAGCCAATAGCGGGGTGGACGCCCGTCTCACAAGAGAAATGTGGGAGGACGGGTCGCTTTGTTCAAGGCGTGGCCGTGACGCAACGGTCCCGACCGCCAAGGTCTTGATGAACGTTAATCGTCAGTCCGTGCGCGGTCAGCAGCGCCGAGACGGCGTTAGCCTGCTCATGCCCTATCTCGATACAGGCAATGCCGCCGTGCGCGAGCAGGCGGGGCAAGGCGGGCGCGATGCGGCGATAGGCATCCAGCCCGTCGGCGCCGGCGAACAAAGCCTCGGCCGGCTCATACCGGCTGACCTCTTCCGGCAGCGGCTCGGCTTCGGCGATGTAGGGCGGGTTGGCGAGCACCAGGTCGAAGCGTTCGCCGATACCATCGGCCCAGTCGCCGTTCCGGAACGCGACACGCGCCGCCATTCCGAGCGCGCGGGCGTTAAGCTGCGCGTAAGTCAGCGCCGCGGGCGATTGCTCGATCCCGAGCCCGGAGGCTTCCGGCCATTGGTCGAGCGCCGCGAGCAGCAGCGTCCCCGACCCGACGCCGAGATCAAGTATGCGCCTCGGCCCGGGCGTGCCGGCGAAATGCGCCACCGCGGCCTCGATCAGCGTCTCGCTGTCCGCGCGCGGGATCAGGACACCCGGTCCGACCTCGAGGTCGATCGTCCAGAACCCGCGCGTGCCGGTGATATAGGCGACCGGCTCCTGCGCCGCGCGACGCTCGACCAGCGCCGCGAAGGTCGGCGGCACCGGACGCGCGGGGTCGGACAGCAGGGCGTGGCGCTCGATGCCGAGCGCGTGAGCGAGGATGAGTTCGGCATCGAGGCGCGGCGTGGCCGAGAACGCGAAGCGAGCCGTGGCGTCGCGCAAGGCTTCGCAAACGGTCATCGCATGTTCGACAAGGCTATGATTTCCGCTGTCCTACAATCCTCGGGACGTGTCACGGCGCGGGCGCTCTTTCTCAGCACCAGTCCCTCTCCCGCCTTGCCGCCCGCGGAGCCCGGAGTCCGGCACCCGGCAAGTGTTTGAGCCTCAACTTCCCCTAAACTTCCGCGTCCGGCCTGCGCCGATCCGCAGTGCGCGAGCCTCAACTTCCCCTCAACTTCCGCGACCCTCACCCCTCCAGCGACGCCAGCCGCTCCGCCTCGTCCTGCGCGATCAGCGCGCCGATCAGCTCTTCCATGTCGCCCTCGAGGATCTCGGGCAGGCGATGCAGCGTCAGGTTGATGCGGTGGTCGGTGACCCGCCCCTGCGGGAAATTATAGGTGCGGATGCGCTCCGACCGATCGCCCGAGCCGACCATCGACTTGCGCGCGCCCGCCCGCTCCTGGTGCAGGCGGTCGCGCTCCTGTTCGTACAGCCGGGTGCGCAGAACGCGGAGCGCCTTGGCCTTGTTCTTGTGCTGCGATTTCTCGTCCTGCTGGATGACGACCAGCCCGGTCGGAATGTGGACGATGCGCACCGCGCTATCGGTGGTGTTGACCGACTGCCCGCCCGGCCCCGACGAGCGATAGATGTCGATGCGCAGGTCCTTGGCCTCGTCGATCTGGACATCGACCTCCTCCGCCTCGGGCAGCACCGCGACGGTCGCGGCGGAGGTGTGGATGCGCCCCTGGTTCTCGGTCGCCGGCACGCGCTGTACGCGGTGGACGCCGGATTCGAACTTGAGCCGCGCGAACACGCCCTTGCCCGCGACGCTCGCGACCGCCTCCTTGAAGCCCCCGGAATCCGAGGAGGAGGCGGAGATCAGCTCGACCCGCCACCCCTGCCCTTCGGCGTAGCGCTGGTACATGCGGAACAGGTCGCCCGCGAACAGCGCCGCCTCGTCGCCGCCGGTGCCCGCCCGGATCTCCAGCATCGCCGCGCGCTCGTCCGCCGCGTCGCGCGGGAGGAGGGCGAGCGCGAGCCGGCGGTCGGCGGCGTCGAGCAACGCCTGGTTGGCGTGCAGCTCCTCCGCCGCCATCGCCCGCATCTCGGCATCGCCGTCCTGCGTCATATACTGCAGGCTGTCCGCCTCCTGCCGCAGCCGCCGCACCTCCGCCGCTGCCTCGGCCACCGGCTCCAGCTCGGCATATTCCTTCGATACCTGCACGAAGCGGTCACCGGTCAGGTCGCCGGTCGCCATCAGCGCCTGCAACTCGTCACGCCGCGCCTCGATCTGCCGGATGCGGTCGGGAGAGATGGTGGTCATGCCGACCATGGCTCGATGACTGCATCGAGCTGTGCGCCTCGAGGAGCGAGCAGATCACTTGAAAGTGAAAAGGTGGCGGCGAGAACTTCAACGACCGAACTGATTGCCGCATCTCCGCCCTCATGTGGCTGATTTGCTCTAAGCGATATTCCGACGTTTGAGGCGCCACCTGCTGCTATGCGCGGCGGGGTCACAATGAGCCGGCTTTGGCTTCGCGACTTCGTAGCGAGCTCTGACCGCCGCTTGAAATTACCTCGGTAGGCCATGTCGGCAACGAGTCCAGCACTGCGCAAGGCAGTAGCCAATCGAACGGCGACAGGCTCGGCTTCCAGATTTTCAGGTATGAGAGTGACGGCCGGGGAGGGATTGCCCGCCTCCTCCACCAGCATCGCCAGCCGCTCCACCCCCGCAGCCCAGCCGACGCCCGGGGTCTCGGGCCCGCCGAGCGTACCGATCAGCCCATCGTACCTGCCGCCGCCGATCACCGTCCCCTGCGCCCCCAGCCCGTCGGTGACGAACTCGAACGCTGTGTGCCGATAATAATCGAGCCCCCGCACCAGTCGCGGGTTGCGGGTCCACTTCACCCCCGCCGCATCGAGCCCCGCGGTCACCGCATCGAAGAACGCCCGCGCGTCGGCCGTCAGGAACGCATCGATGTCCGGCGCGGAGTCCGCCGCCGGGCGGTCGCGCGGGTCCTTGGAATCCAGAATGCGCAGCGGGTTCTTGGCCAGCCGCTCGACACTCTCCGGCGACAACTCCCCCCGCCGCGCCTCGAAATGCGCCACTAGCCCCGCACGCCAGGCATCCCGTGTCTCCGCATCGCCCAGCGTATTCAGCTGCAGCGTCACGCCCTCGATCCCGAGCTCGCTCAACAGCTGATCCGCCAGCACCAGCAGCTCGACATCCGCCGCCGGTTCGGCCGCGCCGATCACCTCGGCGTCGATCTGGTGGAACTGGCGGAAGCGGCCCTTCTGCGGGCGTTCGTAGCGGAACACCGGGCCGCTGGTCGCCAGCTTCATCGGCGCGTGCTGCTGCCAGCCGTTGCCGATGTACGCCCGCGCGATGCCGGCGGTGAACTCCGGCCGCAGCGTGATCGAATCGCCGCCCTTGTCGGCGAAGGTGTACATCTCCTTCGACACCACATCGGTGGTCTCGCCGATCGAACGCGCGAACACCTCGGTCGCCTCGAACACCGGGATGTCGATGCGCTGGAAGCAGTACAGGGCGCGCACCCGCTCGAACGTGGACAGCACATGCGCAAAGCGGCGCTGCTCCTCAAAGGCGATATCCTGGGTGCCGCGAACGCGTTGAGGAGTTTTGGACATAAGTCGCGGGTCTCTAGGCGAGGGCACGGCTTGCGGCAACGTGGCCGCCGCTCCACCTTCCCTTCGCGCCACCTTTGAGCTAAGGGCCGCGCGCTCCACACAGGAAGGTTTCGTTTGCCCAAGGAAGAACTGCTCGAGATGCGCGGCCGCGTGGTGGAGTTGCTCCCCAACGCGATGTTCCGCGTGCAGCTCGAGAACAACCACGAGATTCTCGGCCACACGGCCGGCAAGATGCGCAAGAACCGCATCCGCGTGCTGACCGGCGACGAGGTGCTGGTCGAACTGACCCCCTACGACCTCACCAAGGGCCGCATCACCTATCGGTTCATGCCGGGCCGCGGCGGTCCGGGGCCGTCCTGAGGCCTGTCGCGTACTGAACGCTCCCCCGGCCAGCGCCGGGGCCCAGTGATCCTGGGCATTGCGCTTGCGGCTCCGGGCCCGGCGTTCGCCGGGGAAGGTGAAGAACCGCATGCCTGACCTTGTCCTCGCCTCCTCTTCGCCACGACGGCTCGATCTGCTGAAGCGGCTCGGCGTCACGCCAGCGCGCGTGACCTCCCCCGCTATCGACGAGAGCCCGCTCAAGGGCGAGGTGCCGCGCGTCTATGCCCTGCGCCTCGCCGCCGCGAAGGCCGAAGCGGTCGCGCGCGCGCCCGGCGAGGTGGTGCTGGCCGGTGACACGACCGTCGCACTCGGCCGCCGCATCCTGCCCCCCGCCGACACGCCCGACCTGCAGCGCGAACTACTCGGTAAGCTGTCGGGCCGTCGTCACCATGTCCTCTCCGCCGTCTGCGTGATCGACGCCGCCGGCAAGGCCCGCGCCCGGATCGCCGACACGATCGTCGCGTTCAAGCCGCTCTCCGCCGCCGAGATCGACGCCTATGTCGCCGGCGGCGAGGGACTGGGTAAGGCGGGCGGTTATGCGGTGCAGGGCTATGCGGAGGCGTTCGTGCGCTTTCTCAGCGGCTCGCATTCGGGCGTGATCGGGCTGCCGCTGTTCGAGACGCGTGCACTGCTCAAGACCGCAGGCCTGCCGCTTGCCTGAATGGTTGTACGAAGCCGGCATCGGCGAAGAGCGCGCGGCGCTGATCGCGGACGGACGGATCGTCGAGGCGGCGCTCGAGGTCGACGGCGGCGTGCGGGTCGGCCTGGTCGCGCGCGCGCGGCTGATCGGCCCTGGCCTCGTCCGCCTCGACAGCGGGGTGCAAGCGCAGCTGGCAAGCGCGCCCGGCGTGCCGGAGGGAGGTGCGCTGACAGTGGCGATCACCCGCGAGGCCATCCCTGAGCCGGGCCGCGCGAAGCTCCCCCGCGCCATCGCCAGCGGTGCCGCGCCCGCACCCGCGCCCGGACTGCTGGCACGATTGACGGAGCATCCGGTGCGTCGGCTCTCGGCGCACGAGCCCGACCTGCTGGAGGCGGCCGGCTGGTCCGAGCTGCTGGAAGAAGCGCGAACCGGCGACATCGCCTTCCCCGGGGGGGCGCTCAGGATGTGGCCGACCCCAGCCATGACCTTGTTCGATGTCGATGGCGCCGAGCCGCTCGAACCCCTCGCGACGGGCGGAGCCGAGGCCGTGGCCCAGGCCATCCGTCGCCACGGCATCGGTGGCTCGATCGGCATCGATTTCCCGACGCTCGGCGGCAAGGCGGCGCGACTGGCGGTCGCGGCCGTGCTCGATCGCCAGCTGCCGCCGCCGTTCGAGCGCACCGCCGTCAACGGCTTCGGCTTCCTCCAGATCGTCCGCGCGCGACCGCGAGCATCGTTGCCCGAACTGCTCCGCGCCGATCCCGTCGGCGCCGCCGCCCGCGCCATGCTGCGCCGGCTGGAACGCGAGCCCGGTCCCGCACGACGCCATCGCGTGCCCGCCGCCGTGCTCGACTATGTGCAAGCCCGCCCGCAGTGGCTCGCGGAACTCGCGCGCCGGACCGGCGCTAGACCCAATCTCGAAAGCGACTGATGACCTGCCCGATCTGCGACAAGCCCGCCTCACGCCAGCATACCCCCTTCTGCTCGCAGGGCTGCCGCGACCGCGACCTGCTGCAATGGCTCAACGAGGGCTATCGCGTCCCCACACGCCCCGGCGACGAGGATGAAGACGGGCTGGACAGCCCCGACACGTCCCACTAAGGCCGCGCTTCCGGCCGGCGGTCGGGTGCGCCCTGGTAGCTCAGTGGTAGAGCAGACGACTGAAAATCGTCGTGTCGGTGGTTCGACTCCGCCCCGGGGCACCATCCGCTGGCCGGCCTGCCGCAGCGGAGCTGCGACAGGACGCGGCGCCGATCGGCCGGGGCGTGGCGACCGACGTGTGACAGGCCTTGCCGGTGACCGCGCCACGATTAACCCGCATCAGCCATTTTCCCGCGCCCCCGACCCGTCCCGCCATCCGTTGTGCCCTCGTCTTTTCCGACGCGGAGCCCCTATGACCGATAAGTCCACGCACCCTGCGACCCTCGCCCTGGTCGCGACTGGCGGCGCGATGGCCGGCTGGTGGTGGCAGAGTCGGGCTCGTCAAGCCGCGCTGGAGGAGCGCACCCGTGTCCGCCTGCGCGCCTGGTCGATGCGCTGATGCGCATCCATCACCTCAATTGCGGCACCTGCTGCCCGCCGGGAGGGCGGCTGTTCGACGGACGCAGCGATACGCCGCGCGGCGCGCTGGTGTGCCATTGCCTGTTGGTCGAGACGAACGCCGGGCTGGTACTGGTGGATACCGGGTTCGGCACTAAGGATGTCGATCACCCCCAATACCGGCTGTCGAAGTTCTTCTTTGGCCTCAACCAGCCGCAGCTGCGCCGCGAGGAAACGGCGCTCGCGCAGGTCCGCGACTTGGGGTTCGATCCCAAGGACGTGCGGCACATTGTCGTCACTCACCTCGACTTCGACCATGCCGGCGGACTGGAGGACTTCCCCAACGCCGCCGTGCACGTCACCGCGCGCGAGAAGGAAGTCGCGGACGAAGGTGCTGGCGGCGCGTTCGTGGGTGACAAGCGGTATCGCCCGCGACAGTGGAACGGCGTCAACGACTGGCGGCTCTATCCCTTCGGCGGCGGCGAACGCTGGTTCGGATTCGACGCGGTCCGTGGCCTGAAGGGCCTGCCGCCGGAGATCCTGCTCGTGCCGCTCGCCGGTCATACCTGGGGCCATGCCGGCGTGGCGGTGCAGGAGGACGGCGGCAAGTGGCTGTTCTACGCCGCCGATGCCTATTTCCATCATGCCGAGATCGGGCACGAGCGGTACGAGTGTCCACCTGGCCTGCGCGGCTATCAGCACCTGATGAATGTCGACGCGGCGGCGCGTCTTCAGAATCAGCAGCGGGTCAGGCGCCTGTCCCTGGATCATGGCGACGAGGTGCGCATCTTCTGCGCGCATGATGTGCTCGAATTCGAGCTGCTCGCCGGCCGCCGTTATGACAAGGCGGCGACCGCTCAGACCTTGGCGGCGTAGATCATCCGGCCTTCGCCAAGACGGCGGAACACCTCGTCAAGGTCGCCCTCTCCCACCGCGAAGCAACCCTGGCTGCGGCCGAGCATGCCGTGGGTCTGCAGCATCGACGGATTGGCGTACCAGGCGGCGTGGACGACGATCGCACGCGGCAGTGCCTGATCGTTGGTAGGATCAAGGCCGATCAGCCGCTGCGAGCGACCATGCTTGCCGACATAATAATTCGATGTGAGATACGCGCCCTCCGACGAGGCGTTCGACCCTTCCTGATTGGAGAAGCGCTGCAGCCAGCCGGTATGACGCGGATCGGAGCCGCTGCCGTGCGAGACCAGAAACGACTTGCTGGTGCCGTTGTAGAGATCGATCAGATGAAAGCGCGCCTGCGCCGAGGGGGAGGCGAAGTCGGCAATGGCGATCCGATCGCGCGCCACCCCAGACCCCTGCGCGTCGAGCGATGCCAGCGCACGGCGGAGCAGCTGCGGCCGGACGATTTTGGCGGAGGTAACGGGCGCGGCCGGGACCATTGGCGACGGCAGCGGCTGAGCCCGCGGCATCAGCGTGCCTTGCGTCAGCCTCTGCACTGTCGCGGACACCGCGCCCGGCACAGCCAGAACGCCGGCGAGCACCATGCCGTTCTTCAGCACCGCACGACGGCCGTGCGCCGTGTTCATCACCTGATGCATCGACGAAAATCTCCCAGCCCGCGCTCTCCATATAGCGGGTTTGACCCTGAATTTCTTTAGCATTGCCGGGAGGTTGCATCCCATTTTGCTCTGCCGGGCGCGTGACTCCCACGTTTCGTCGCACCCGCACGATTGAACCCAGATCAAGCTCGGGCGTTTGGCGGGCGGACGAAGGAGTTCGGGTATGTCAAGCGTAAACCGGTCGGTCGCGACGCTCGCGGCCGTGCTGATGGGCCTTGCATCGCCGGCGGTGGCGAGCGGCAACGAGGGTGCGGTTGCGGTGGAGACCGCTGCGGTGGCGCTCGGCCCCAACCAGTTCGTGTGGACCGACACGGCGAGCGCGGATCCGGTCAACATCGTCATCAACATCGCCGAGCAGCGTGCCTATGTTTATCGTGGTGAGACACTGATCGCCGCGACCACCGTGTCGACGGGCAAGGATGGCAAGGACACGCCGTCGGGCACCTTCACGATCCTGCAGAAGAAGATCGACCACAAGTCGAACCTGTACGATTCGGCGCCGATGCCGTTCATGCAGCGGCTGACCTGGGACGGGGTTGCCATCCATGCCGGCAAGAACCCAGGCTATCCCGCCTCGCACGGCTGCATCAGGGTGCCGCTCGCCTTCGCCAAGAAGCTGTATGGGATCACGGCGGTCGGCACGACTGTCACCGTGGTGGGCGCCGACGGAGAGATCGCGCCGACCGTATATGACGGCACCGGCACCGCCAGTGAGACGGCGAGCGCGAACAAGGCCGGCCTGCAAGTCGCGTCTCGCTAAGACTCGCGCGCGGCAGCTCTCCGCCGCCCCCGCCACCAAAGGCCGATCACCGACAGCAAGCCACCTAGCGCGATCAGCATGCCGCCGAACCAGATCAGCGTCACGAACGGCCTCCACCACAGCCGCAGCTGCCAGCGGCCGTCTGCCCCTGCCTGCGTCAGCACGGTGCGGAGCCGACCGTTCCACGCGGTCAGTATCGCGGATTCCAGGGCGGTTGTCGGCGGATCGGAGAAGAAGCGCTGCTGCGGCAACAGCACGCGCGTGCGCCGCCCCTTCACAACGTCGAGCCGCGCCTGCAGCGCCGACCAGTTCTCCCCGACCACCGGCGAGATGCCGCGCAGCGTCACGCGATAAGGGCCGACGCTGATCGGCTCGTCGACGCGGGCGGGGACCAGCCGCTCGACAGTGAAGGCGCTCGCGCACACCATCCCGGCAAGGCTGACTGCGACGCCGAAGTGCGCCACCACCATCCCCCAGGTGAAGAGAGGCGTCCCAAGCAGGTTGCGACCCCACAGCGGCGCCGAGCTGGCTACCGCGAGGCCGATCGCGAGCGCAAGTCCGGCCAGCGGCAGCCACCCGATGCCCGAGCCCGCCACCAGCAACGCCGCGCTCAGCCCGGTGGCCGCTAACGGCCAGGTGAGGCGACCGAGCACCGGGTTGCGATCGTCGCCCCGCCAACGCAGCAGCGGCCCGGCCGCCATGACCATTACCAGCAGCGTCAGGATGAGCGCGCCGCGCTGCGGATACCCTGCGAAGTCGATCTCCGCGCGTGGCAGGAACGTGCCCAGCATCGACATCGAGAAGGCGACCATGGCCAGCATGATCGTCCAGGCGCGCTGGCCATCGCGGGTCGCCAGTACGGTCATCGAATGCAGCAGCACGGTTGCCGCCAGCCATGGCAGCAGCGACGCATTTTCGATGGGGTCCCATATCCACCAGTCGCCCGCGCCAAGCTTGCGATCGGCCAGGTAGCTGTCTGCCGTAATGCCGAGCGTCAGCATCACCCACGCGCCCAGCACCCAGGGCCGCATCGCACGCACCAAGGCCGGCCCGACATCGCGCGTCACTAGCGCCCCCAGGGCCATGGAGGAGGCGACGCTCAGCCCGACATAGCCCGCACAGAGTGGGAGGTAAAAGGTCGGGCCAGAGTCCTGCAAAAGCGGGTTGAACCCCTGCCCATCCGCAGGTGCTGGCAGGACCCGCGCGAACGGATTGGAGGCGAACAGCAGCAAGGCGTAGAAGCACAACGCGATCAGTGCTTGCGCACCCAGCGTCGCGATCAGGGTCCGCTCCGCCAGCCCCTTGCGCAATGCCACCGCGGCGCCTGCCACGCCCAGGATCGCGACCCAGAGCAGCATCGAACCTGCGTGATTCCTCCACGCGCCGGCCAGCTTGTCTGGCCAGGGCATGGCAGAATGACTGTTGGCCGCGACCAGCGACACACTCATGTCGGAGCGGAGGAACACGCCGATGAGCAGCAGCATGGCGACGGCGGCCAGGACGCCCTGGGTCACAGCAACGGGGCGGAAGGCGGCCGCAATTTGCTGAGCGATGAGGGGCGTGTCGCCGCGCTCCTGCGCTTCGGCACGCAGCGCGAGCCCCGCCAACACCAGCTGCAACACCGCCAGCGCCGTCGCCAGCCACAGCGCCGCGAGGCCCGCCTCGGCCATCATCGCAGGGTCGTCTCGCTCTCTGGCATCGCGTTCCTTTGTCGCCGCCGGCAGCGCGGGGTGCGATGCCGAATGCAGCGCGTCCGCTCCAGATCACCGGCGCTACCCGAACGATCTTGAGAAAGGGCCGGCTTCGACAAGAGCTTCGCGCGCCGACCGATGCTGATAGCCGCAGACGCCCATCCGATCACATCGCGCCCGGCCGCTCGCCTATTCCAGCTCCAGGATGATCTGGTCCACCGCCAGGCTCTCGCCAGCCTTGGCCTCGACGCTCTTGACGCGTCCCGCTTTGCCGGCGCGCAGGATGTTCTCCATCTTCATCGCCTCCACGACCGCGAGCGGCTGGCCGGCCTCCACCTTGTCGCCGACGCCGGCATCGAGGCGGACCAGCAAGCCCGGCATCGGCGCGAGGAGGAAACGCGATAAGTCGGGCGGCACCTTCTCGATCAGGTGCTTGGCATAGGGCGCGACATGCGCGGGCAGCACGCGCGCGACGTGGGCAGCGCCGCGCGTGGTGAGGCGGAAGCCGGTGCGGGTACGGGCGAGCTTCACGGTCAGCGGCTTGCCGTCGATCTCCGCCTCGATCAGCCGGTCGCCGGGCGTGTATTCCATGGCCAGGTCGAGCGGCTCGGCATCGACCAGCACCGTGTCGCGATCGAGCAGGACTTGGTGGTCGTGACCGCCGACACGGACGATCCACTCACCAGGCGGTCGCAGCCGCTTGCCGAGCTGTCCGTCCACCCGGCGGGCGCGATCCGCTTCGGCGGTCGCGGCGAAGGCAGCGACGGCGGCTAATGTCCGCAACAGGTCGTCCGTCGCCGGCGCCCCCGTGAAGCCGTCCGGATATTCCTCGGCGATGAACCCGGTCGTGATCGCGCCCGAGCGGAAGCGCGGGTGCTGCATGAGGGCGGACAGGAAGTCGATGTTGTTGCCGACGCCCTCGATCTCGAACCGGTCGAGTGCGGCGACCTGCGCGTCGATCGCGGCCGCGCGCGTCGGCGCCCAGGTGATCAGCTTGGCGATCATCGGATCGTAGAAGATCGACACCTCGCCGCCCTCGGTGACGCCGTCATCGACGCGGGTGTAGGGGTTCTCCCCTCCCGCTTGCGGGAGGGGCTGGGGGAGGGCTTGTCCGGCAGAAGGTGACATCCTCTTCCCCAACCCCTCCCGCAAGCGGGAGGGGGATTGATGTGCCTCCGCCTCCGGCGGCGCATATCGCACCAGCCGCCCCGTACTCGGCAGGAACCCGCGATACGGGTCCTCGGCATAGACGCGGTTCTCCACCGCCCAGCCGTTCAGCACCACATCGTCCTGCCCGAACGCCAGCTTCTCGCCGGCCGCGACGCGGATCATCTGTTCGACCAGGTCGAGCCCGGTCACCGCCTCGGTCACCGGGTGCTCGACCTGCAGCCGGGTGTTCATCTCGAGGAAGTAGAAGCTCTCGCCGGTCGTGTCGGCGCCGGAGACGATCAACTCGACCGTCCCGGCGGAGTAGTACCCCACCGCCTTGGCGAGTGCCACCGCCTGCTCGCCCATCGCCTGGCGCATCTTGGGCGTGACGAACGGCGACGGGGCCTCCTCCACCACCTTCTGGTGCCGGCGCTGGATCGAGCATTCGCGCTCGCCGAGGTACAGCACGGTGCCGTGCTGATCGCCGAGCAGCTGGATCTCGATGTGGCGCGGGGACTCGATGAACTTCTCGATGAACACGCGGTCGTCGCCGAAGCTCGCCAGTCCCTCGCGCTTGGTCGCCTCGAAGCCCTCGCGCACGTCCTGTTCGGACCAGGCGAGCCGCATCCCCTTGCCGCCGCCGCCTGCGCTGGCCTTCATCATCACCGGATAGCCGATCTCGCCGGCGATCCGGACGGCGTGCTCGGTGCCGTCGATCTCGCCCAGGAAGCCGGGGACCACGTTGACGCCCGCAGCCTGGGCCAGCTTCTTGGACTCGATCTTGTCCCCCATCGCCGCAATCGCCTTGGGCGGCGGGCCGACGAAGGCGATGCCGGCGTCGGCGCATGCGCGCGCGAAGCTCTCGCGCTCGGACAGGAAGCCGTAGCCGGGGTGGATCGCGTCCGCGCCGGTCTCACGCGCGGCGAGCAGGATCAGCTCGGGGTTGAGGTACGACTCCGCCGCCGGCGCTGGGCCAAGGCGAACGCTCTCGTCCGCCATCAACACGTGCGGCGCGCGCGCATCGGCGTCGGAGTAGACCGCGACGGTCGCGATCCCCATCCGCTTGGCGGTACGCATGACGCGGCAGGCAATCTCGCCGCGATTGGCGATCAGGATTTTCTTGAGCATGCGCTTAGCTGCCACCGATCGGTTGGCAGAGCGCATGTAAGTCGAGGGACGAGGGGCTGGCAGGTTTCTCCTCAGCTGCTCGGCTCGCGATCTTCCTGCATCAGAAAGGGTCCAAACCCCACGCTCAGAATCAGCCAGCCAACCAGCTTTGCGCAGATTGTCGCGAGCCCATTGTACCTTGTTAGGCCACTCTAAACGGTTGGTGCCATCCGTCATCCGGCGCTCGCGCAGCTCATCAGAGAGGGAGAATTGATCTGCCAACGGCGAGTATGTCTCGCGGCAGTCTACGCTCCCTCCAGCGTCGAGAAGAAGAATAGCAAGGCGATCGGCGACCGCGTTTTCTGTAGGGTACTCGTTCATTGTCACTCCGCCGCCACCCGCATCGGTTCCTCGCCCGCCAACGGCACCAGCCCCAGCTTCGCGAACAGCGCGGCATCCGCGCTGTCGCCGGCGTTGCCGGTGGTGAGGAGCTTGTCGCCGGTGAAGATCGAGTTGGCGCCGGCCAGGAAGCACAGCGCCTGCGTCGCCTCCGACATGCTTTCGCGGCCGGCGGAGAGGCGGACCATGCTCAGCGGCATGGCGATGCGCGCCGCAGCCACTACGCGGACGAATTCGATGTCATCGATCTTCGCCATCGGGGTGCCGGCAAGCATGTCGCCCAGCGGCGTCCCCGCGATCGGCACCAGCGCGTTCACCGTGACGCTCTCCGGATGGCGCGGCAGGGTGGCGAGCGCGTGGACGAAGCCGACGCGGTCCTCGCGCGTCTCCCCCATCCCGACGATGCCGCCGCAGCAGACGCTGACGCCGGCATCACGGACGTTCGCCAGCGTGTCGAGCCGCTCCTGATAGGTGCGCGTGGTCACCACCCGATCGTAATATTCGGGCGAACTGTCGAGGTTGTGGTTGTAGTAGTCGAGCCCGGCATCCGCGAGCGCGCGGGCCTGGCCGGCGTCGAGCATGCCCAGCGTCATGCACGTCTCAAGCCCCATCGCCTTGACGCCCTGGATCATCGCCGCGACCTTGGGGATGTCGCGGTCCTTGGGCGAGCGCCACGCCGCCCCCATGCAGAAGCGCTGCGACCCCGCCGCCTTGGCCTCCGCCGCCGCGGCGAGGACGCTGTCGACGTCCATCAGCTTCTCCGCCTTCAGCCCGGTATCGGCATGGGCGGATTGCGAGCAATAGCCGCAGTCCTCGGGACAGCCGCCGGTCTTGATGGACAGCAGCGTACAGAGCTGGATCTCGTCCGGCGCGTGGTGTGCGCGGTGGACGGTCTGCGCGCGGTGGAGGAGGTCGGTGAAGGGCAGGTCGAACAGCGCGCGCACCTGCTCCCGTGTCCAGTCCATGCGGATCTCTTCCGCAACAGAGCTCCTCCCCGGCGAAGGCCGGGGCCCAGCCGCCATCGCTTCGATGGCAGGCCGTTGCCCTTCCCCCTGATCTCTGCGCGACTGGGCGCCGGCCTTCGCCGGGGAAGAGTCCACCTTTACGTCTAACAGCACTTGGTCGGCTCCTCTGCTCGCCGCCGCGCATAGCCCGCCAATGCGCCGGCGTAAAACGGCGCCGCGCGCCGCTCGTGCTCGCCTGTCGCGGTTGAAGCGATATCGTTCGCGATCTTCCGCACAGCCCCCGAACTCAGCGCGCCCAGCGGCTTAACCGCAATACCGATGGTAAACAGCACGGCGTCCGTTTGCGGCAGACGTCGCAGCGTCTGGCGCTCGCTTCGAAGGAACAACGTGCTGCCCACATTCGCAGCGTCCACATGCGCAAAGCGGTCCGCAGGGTCGTCAACGGGCATGTACCGCCAGACATCGCTCGCGACGACGAACCAGTTCGACCGCCCATAGATCGGCCCCGGGGCAAGCGTGCGGAAGAAGTGATCCACCCCCGCCGCAAGCTGCTCGGCATAGCCGTGGATCGGCGCATGCACGGCGGTCAGCTTCAGGCCGATCTTGTCCACCAGCCGCCAGTCGGTCGGAAAGGCGACCGCGCCGCCGGTCAGGACGTGGTCGCCCGCCCTGTTGCGCTGCAAAATGCAGAGGTCCTCCCAGCAGGCCCGCGCCGCCTCGCGCAGCCCACCTTCGACCCCGACCAGCGCTGCCACTTCCCGTCCCGCCTCTTCGGCTTCAGGCAGGATCAGCACCGCGTCCGCATTCTCGTCGAACGCCACGGCGCGGGCAACGCGGTCGAATTCTGCCTGCAACCATTCGTCCTCGGACACGCGCGACAATCCCATTCGCAACGTGCGCGCGACCGTCACGGCGCCGGTCGCACCGGCAGCGCCACGTCGCACACGCTGGCCCCGCCCAGCGAGACCGTCGGCGGCCTCGGGTTCTCGCGCAGCCGCACCGCCGCCTCGAACCGGGAATTGTCGGCGGCCCGATACTGAAAGCGCGGTCGCTCGCCGGCGGGAATGTCGCTCGCCAGCCGGACGGACACGATCGCCGCATCCTCGCCCCGCGTCGCGTATACCCCCATCGGCGCCTCGCTGCGCGGCAGGGCGGAGAGGTGCCGCATGCCCTCGATGATCCGTCCCACTACCGTGTAGTTGCGGTCGAGCCGGCGGGCCGATTGGCCGATCGGCGTGAACAGCTCCGCCCCCGATCCGGTCGAGGGCAGCGCGTCGCGGGCGACACCGACCATCCCGTAGCAATGCGTCAGCCATGCCTCCCTGCCGTTGGTCGCGACCGGCCAGCCGTCGGCGGTAATGCCGGACGCTGTGGAGTAGGGATCGGGCCGCGCCATGCGCACCGCCGGCGTGAAGGCGGCGATCTCGAATTCCGCCGCCGGGCGGTCGGTGAGCCCTGTGGGCAGCGGCTTCTTCTCGGTTTGATCGCCCCATTGTGCGACCCAGTTCTCCTGAACGCGATACACGCTCAACCCGTCCCACCACCGCGCCCGGGCGAGCGCCCGCACATTGGCCACATGCGAAGGCGTGTAGGCGGCGAGCCGGATCACCACGCGCCTGTCATCGCCCAGCGTCATCACCAGCAGCTCGTCGTCCGGGATCGTACGCCAGTCAGCCTCCACCGCGTCGCTGGGCTGCGGTGTCTGCGCGGCGCCCGGAACACAGGCGAGCAGGGCGAGCGGGAGCAGGACGAAGCGTGACATGCCCGCCAGCTTGCCGCGCCCGCGCCCGACGCGCAATCGCTTGCGGCGGCGACAGGGAGGCGCTAGCGAGCCGGGCCTTGCAGGTATGCGGAGCGGTGGCCGAGTGGTCGAAGGCGCTCGCCTGGAAAGTGAGTATACGCCAAAAGCGTATCGAGGGTTCGAATCCCTCCCGCTCCGCCAAGACCTGCCCTAAGTGTCTGTATTTGCTAGTTTATTTCCGCTTCGGCGGGTGCCGACCCACCTAAAGTCCCACTTAAACTTCGCAGTGCATCGCAGCTTGTGCCCACACTTCGACGGGTGCCGCTCTTCGGTTCGGCGGTTCCCTTGATCGGCCTGCGGTGCTGTTGTGCGGCTCGCTCGAATCGACCGACTCAATTCCGCCCCACTTGACCTGCTAGCTGGCGATTCGCATTGCGTCGCGAGCCGGGGGGAGCGTCAATGTCGGGTTTGTTGTCAGGTGCGGGTGGTGGTGCGGGAACGTCGCCAAACCGCCTCTACTATGGCGACAATCTCGACATAATGCAGAACAAGCTAGGTCTAGAGAGTGTGGACCTAATCTACCTAGACCCGCCCTTTAAATCCGATACAAACTACAACCTTATGTATCGCAATCTGACTGGCAAACCCGTGCCAGAACAGGTTCACGCGTTCGCCGATACGTGGGAGTTCGACGCCGAGAAAGAGCGGATTGCGCGCGAAATCCCGAAGTTGATGATTCAACAAGGTATCGACAGTTATCAAGCGCAGTTTTGGACGCTGTGGGTAGATGCTCTTCGGCATACCAATCGCGAATTGCTAGCCTACCTAATCTATATGGTGCAGCGCCTCCTCTTCATGAAAAGCATCATGAAGAAGACAGGTTCCATCTATTTGCACTGCGACCCGTCTGCAAGTCACTACATCAAAGTCATGATGGATGCGATATTCGGGCACGAGAACTTTCGTAATGAGATTGTTTGGAAGCGGACAGGCTCGCATGGCGGTTCTAAGCGTTGGGGGCCGGTGCATGATACTATCCTGTTCTACTCGCGATCTTCGAAATACACTTGGAACCGCGTCTTTCAGGAATACGACAAGTCCTACCTAGATGACTTTTACCGCTTCAATGACGGCAAGGGTCGGTATCGGCTTGTGACGCTTACCGGAGCGGGAGTGCGGACCGGCGACTCTGGCAAGCCTTGGCGTGGGGTGGACCCCACGGCGTCCGGTCGGCATTGGGCAGTGCCTATCAAGTCGCTTCAGCGCGCCTACCCGGAGCGCGACCTTTCGAAGCTGACTACGCCCGAAAAGTTGGAACTGCTCGACAAAGCCGGTTTGATCTATTGGCCGACGCGGGGCACCGTTCCGCAACAGAAGCGGTATGCCGACGAAAATCCCGGCGTGCCCATTCAGGACGTGCTTACGGATATCGGTCCCGTATCTTCGCAGGCAAATGAGCGGCTAGGCTATCCGACACAGAAGCCCGTCCCGCTTCTAGATCGCATCATCCAAGCTTCGAGCAACGAAGGGGACGTGGTGTTCGACCCGTTCTGCGGATGCGGCACGACTATCTATTCGGCCGTGCGCAACAACCGACGTTGGATAGGCTGCGATATCGCTATCCTGCCTATACAGATGGTAACGACGCAGCTTGCGGAGCGGCATCGCCTTGTTCCGGGCTTGCACTTCGAAGTTGACGGCGTGCCTATCAGTGTGGAGCAAGCGAAGCATCTATTCGAAAAGAGTCCACACCAATTTCAGCAATGGTTTGTGGAGCGCGTTGGCGGGTTCCCGATGCAAAAGAAGTCTGCCGACCGTGGCATTGACGGTCGCCTGTATTTCGAAACTCAAACCAAACTCGAAGAGATCATCCTTTCAGTTAAGGGTGGCAAACTCAAGCCAACCGACGTTCGCGACCTGCGAGGGGTGATGGAACGCGAGCGATGCCCAATGTCGGGGTTCCTGTGCTTAAACGAGCCGACGAAGGGTATGCGGCAGGAAGCCGAGGATGCAGGCGAGTATGAGTATCACGGCGTCGCATACAAGCGGCTTCAGCTATTGAGCGCAACCGACGTTCTAGAGCGCGGTTTGACATTCCATACGCCGACGAAGGTCGGAACGAAGTTCGTGACCGGACAGGGTGCGCTTGCGCTAATTTGATGCAGCGGAAACCGCTTCCGCCATTTAGCCCCGCTTAACCGCATAAATCCGCGCTTTTCTTCAGTTCGGCTTCCGCCGTCCCACATACCGACCAACTTCGGCGCAAAGTTCGGGTGAGAAACCATCCCCCGGCCTGCGCATGGGCACTACACCGGGCCGGGGGATGATCGCCGTCGCTTACCGGGCATGGCGCGCGACGGACACGGGAAACGCTTCAGGGCAGGGCATACCTTGTGAGGACGGTCGCACGGTCGAAGCCCGACAAGCCCCATAGCGGCGTGAAGAGCAAAGGCGTGGCGCTTAGGTCGGCATCGGCGATGCCCTTGCGCTCTAGCACGTCCGCAAGGGTCAACCGGCCGTCGTCTAGCCCTATGACGCGGCACGGGGGCACCGCACCTGCCTCGATCATCGCTAGCAGGTAAGTGAGGCGCGTAGCGAGGCGGTCGGGCGTGTCGGGAGCATCTAGCGCCACCGGCCCGGTATCGACACCCTCACACTGCCTATGCGGCACAAACAGCGGTAGCGCGGTGCGGGAGAACCCGACCTGCGGAGCCGCCTCTAGGGCGGTCGGCACAATCATTGGCTTGCCCACACTGGCATTCGCGCCAAGCCATGCCGCAAGTGCGGCAACTCGCTGTTGTGCAAGCGTCACGCTTAGGCTTCGACGCGGGATGCAGCACGCATTGCAAGGACGGGGTTATAGAAGCTAGCCCTTACCGACTGCGCGACTTCGGGATAGTTCTTAGCAACCCGCGCAATTGCGCGACTGTCTTCGATCAAGCTTTGAGCGTCGGACGCAAACGTCTTCAGTCCGGCCATTTGCATATCCGAGAATGTCTCGATTGGCATACCTAGCAATTGGTATGGTGCATTGTGCGCCACTGTTGCGAAGTCGCTGTTAGACGTGATCGCGTCCCGGATTTCCATGATGCCGCCCGGCCTTGCATATGCCTCACGAAACCAAGCCCGCATTTCGGCATACAGTGCTGTCTTATCCGGGTCCGGCGCAAACCGCTCCTTCACAATGGCAGAGGCTTCCGCTTCAAGCCGCGCAGCCCCGTGCATCAAAGCGTCGTGGCTGCGCTCAATAATTGCTATGAGGCGGTCCGCAATCTTCTTCTTTGCTTCTTCCTGCGCAACAGGCGTCTTCGTCTCATCCTTCGACAGCGCAGCGACGGTTGCTAGTCCCGCTTGCAATTCACGATCTACTTCGCCGACGACGTTGTAAACGACAGCATTCAGTTTCGCCTTGTCGCCGACCATCGCCCTGCGGAATGTGGGCACTTCGAGTTGCTGTAGAAACTCGGCACCTTCAGGCGTGTTGCCGGGAGCGTTAGCCATTGAACTCATCCTTCGGTCGCGCCTTCGCCTTAGCGGTGGCGACAAGCTGCATCTGTTGGGCGTGGAACCGGACTGCGAAAACGGCTTCGTCTTCGGGCGTCTCGATACGGGCAGGCAGGACTATCAGCCCGTGCCGCCGCTCAATTTCGCCAGCGTGGCGAATGCGGAACTGCGCTAGGGCAGCTTCGACCGTTTCGCCGGGTCCGATAGACAGGACGTGCGGCGCGCTTTGCCGAACCGGGCGCGGCTCTAGCCGAGCGACGCGGGCAGCTAGGGTGCGGCTCAATGCAGCCCCCTTTGCTCTAGGGCTTCGATACGCGCCTCCAGTTCGGAATCGGACAGGATGCGAGCGACAATCGACAGTAGGTTGCCGAGCCGCGATGCGTCTGCCGTTTCGATCTTTCCGGCACGGGCTTCGCGATACAGCTTCGCCAGTTCGGCACTAACATCGCGAACAGTCTTCAACTTCGCACGATGCGACCGATATGATTTGCGCGGAGCATCACACTTCGGCCCTTTCCCGACAGGGGGACTAGGAGCGGCAGCGCCCCAATTCCCTTGCGATGCTGCTACCCCGTCCATCGAAATCTTACCGCTTTCACACCTGCTAGGGTCAATAAGCGCAGTCGAATACAGCGTTGATGACTCGAAGGCAAGAACAACAGGCACGGCGTAGCCCCGCAAGGCTAGAATACTCCGGCCTGCCTCTCATATGCTCTATGTAGTCAAGTGTTCGGGTGAGTGTGTCTAGTGCTACTTCGTCTTTAGTCGGTTGCTCTAGGTTCGGGATATTCTTTGCTATCCCACCTTCGGTCCACATCAACCGGCATAGTTCCTTTAAGGCAATCTTCGTTTCAGCCTTCAGCTTGACGCTTACTCGCATTGCAGTTTGGAATTCGGCTATCAGTGGCGCGACCATATCGCCGTCCCACAGTAGCAGAATGCCTTTTGCGAGCCGCGCCTTAGCAACGTCACGCATTGCGAGCATGACCACCGTTCGGGCTGCATCACGCATTAGCCCCTTTGTGCCCACACTCATTCGCCGGTCGAACGATGCGTTCAGCAGCGTTAGCAGGAACGCCCATTCGAGATTGTCCCACCGCACGGCTTCGGATTCGAGCGCGCGCAGCGCAGCTAGCGTCTTCGGTGGGTATTCTATGCCCCGCCCTTCGCCCGGCTCGAATGGCGGCTTGAATGGCGCGTTCATGCGGACAGGCTCCCGGTTGATTGTGGGCTGGTATGTGGGACGGCTTCGCCAGCGAGTTCAGGAATGGCGCATATCTGCGCAGTTCGGGCGGAAATCCCGTCTGCCGAACTCGCTACTGTCGATGTAAGAACGGTAGTGAGCGGGTAAGAATTGCAGGGCGGCGCTAAGTTGCTGAAGCAAAGACAGAATAGAAGAATATATAGAATATAGATGATATAGACGGCCTCTGACAAAGGCACTGGCACGGGTGGTCGGGACCGCGCGCCGTCTATATCACCTATACGTCTATAAATGGCTGTTTTCAGGCACTTGCTGTTCATACGCCCGGTCCGACTTTCTTACGGAGCCGGTCCATCAGGAACTTCGTCGCAACGGGCTGGAAGCATCGGGCCGTGGTTCCGAACTCCTTCAGGGCTTGCGCCTTGTAGATTTCGGCTATGTCTCCTGCATCTAGTAGGTTTTGGATTGCGCGTTTGAGTGCGCCGGTTGGGCCGAGGCGATCTAGCTTGAAGGCCGGTAGGGTGTATAGCCTTCGCGATAGATAGCTTTGAGTGAAGACGTGCCGTTTATGCAGCGGTTCGGTTGCACCGTAAACTTCGAACCGTGCGAACGGCTCTTCGATATACTCGACTATGCAACGCAGCACTTCGGCTTGTTGCTTTTCTTCGTTGCCAGCCTCTTCGCCGACTTCGCCACGTTCGAACTTGCCTATCAGTGCCTTCGTTTGGTCCACTATTAGGTTCGTTGCCCACATTGCATCATCGTGGGTAACGCGCGGATTGAACGGGTCGCGTCCTACTGCAATGAGCGCGGCTAGCTTCAACGCCTTCAGGTCGAGGCGTGCCCATAGCCCCCGCGTTTGATCGTTCGCCGCGCCGTTCTCCATATCGACGGCAAAGCGGCTGAAGGCTTCGAACGTCGCTCCCGCTTGGGTGTCCAACGGGACACCGTGGGCACGGTCCGTCGCCGCATGATTGAGGCACTGCGCTACTAGCGCAGCAACACCTTCGATTAGGGCCGGGGGCGGCTCTAGCATCCGATTGCGGTTGCGGTAGGGTTTCGGTTCGGCCGTCTCGAATAGCAGTACGCGGGGCAGCAAGCCCGATGCGATCATGCCAACATCAAGCGCGCTGTAGAAGCTTTCGGGAACGCCCTCGCCGAAGATTGTCAGGCTTGGGTTCTTTATTGGTCCGGTGTTCTTTTCGCTATCGCTGTAGGCCGATGCGTCGAATACCGAACCTTGTCCGCTTTTGCTCCATAGGTGCAGCAACACGCGTTGCAGCCCGGCCATGTTCGCGTTCGCGCTTGGCGATGCCATTGCCTTCAGCATCAATCCGAACTCACCAATGATGCTAAGCATCACTGGTGTCGCAAGCTTATGTAGCCATTTGAATAGACCCGGTGCGGATACAAGTTCCCCCGGCCCCCGGAACTCGGCAATGCGAGGCGTCTTTGAATAGGCTGCGCTCATTAGACGCGCGATGCCTTCGGCAACGGCTTCTTTGCCCGCCCCGGTGGGTGCGAGTGTCAGAACGTATTGGTTCAGCCCTGCCCCGTCCACATTGTAGGCGCGACCTGCGATGCCAGCAACGAAGGCGATGCCGCCTGCTAGGGCTATGGTGGTATTCGGATACGGGGCGGCGTTGTAAATGAACTCGGCAACGTCTCCGACTAAGCCGGGCGGGAACGTGTCAGGGCGCGGCAGTGCGGCGCTGCGCTCGTTTGCAGACATTGCGGGGTCAAGCTGCGCTGCGCTGGCGCTGTAGCGACCCGACTAGGACTTGAATTTCGAGTTCGGACTTGCCCGCAATGCGAGCCGCGTTGATCGCGTCGATTTCAGCTTCGGGCCAAGCTGCGGAGCGGTCGCCGATCTTCACGGGGGGCGTCATCACGCCCTTGTGGACGTGCAGATACACGGATGCGCGCGACAGGCCGGTCCGCTCGACAACGGCCGGAAGGCGAAGAAGACTATTAGACATACCCGTGTGCCCTTGGACGGTGTTGAATGTGGGCAGTTACGGGTCGGCTGCGCTGCTAAGGAAGGGGGAGAATACTTCTTCGTCGTTTTCGGATTTGCTTCGCCAAGGATTTTACTTGTTCCTTGCCCTGTATTCCATCCATCTTAGCCGTAGCATAGTAGCGACCGTGAATTACCATAGCCGCAGCGTTAGGGTTCAAATCGCAATTCGCGGCAGCTTCGTCTAGTGCAGCGGTTTTGCTTGCGGAGCGCAACGGCCTGCCCCCAAGGTGCGGTTCGAAGGGCACATCGTCTTCTATTTCAACCGGCTCCATTAGGCTGCGCCCTGAATTGCGACCACGTTTGCGCCCGACTTCGCTACCGTGCCACTAAACTTCGCCCAATCGGCCATTAGCCGGGCGCGTTTCGCCAGCAAGTCGCCACGCTGGTAAGCGGCTTCGGCTTTGTCTGCGAGTTGATGCGCGAGGGCATGTTCGATCACTTCGCGAGGGTATGCGGTCGTTTCGCCTGCCCAATCGCGGAAGGTGGAGCGGAACCCGTGTTGCGTAAGCCCGTCGCGCCCCATGCGCTTCAGGACGGCCGTTAGCGACATATCGGACAGCGCACCGCCGCGCGGGGCAGCAAAGACGTGTTCCGTGCCCCTCACACGCGGGAGCGCCTTCAGGACCGCTAGGGCGGCGTCGGACAACGGCACGCGATGTTCCTTGCCCGCCTTCATGCGGTCGCCGGGGATGGTCCACACCTTGCCCGCAAGGTCTATCTCTGCCCACGTCATGCCGCGCACTTCGCCGGAGCGGGCAGCGGTAAGGATTGCGAGTTCGAGCGCGCGCGGCGCTACGCCGTCGCGCTTTCGAAGTTCGGCCATGAATGCGCCGATTTCGGCATAGGGCAGCGCGGCATGATGTTCGACCTTCCGCACCTTCGACGGCGCGGCTAGCAGCTTGTCTAGGTGCCCGCGCCAGCGTGCGGGGTTCTCTCCGTCCCGGTATCCGCTAACCTTCGCCCAATCCAGCACGCCTTCAATGCGACCGCGAAGCCGCTTCGCTGTTTCCGTCTTCGTTGCCCAAATCGGGTTCAGCACGTCCAACACCATGCCCCTATCGACGGTATCGACAGGCAGCGACCCGAACACGGGATAGGCATAGGTTTCGAGCGTCGCGCTCCATTGCTTCGCGTGCTTTTCGTTCTTCCAACCGGCACGTTGGGACTCGACATAGGCGCGGGCACACTCTTCAAACGTCTTCGTTTTGGCTTTCGCGACCCGCAGGGCAGCGCGCGCTTCCCGCTTTTCGGCAAGCGGGTCGATACCGGTCCGCACCTTGCGACGATGTTCGCGAGCAAGTTCGCGAGCATCGGCAAGCGACACTTCGGGATACGGTCCTAGTCCAATGTCGCTGCGCTTCGTTCCGATTTTGATGCGGAGAACCCAAGCCTTGCTGTTGCCGGTAATGCGAAAATGCAGTCCGTCCGCTCCCCCAACAGCGTAGCGACCTTCGGCCTTCAGCTTCGACACTGCGAGCGCAGACAGTTCCTTTGCTTTCTTCGCCATAGCTTCGTTCCTCCGTCCCCCATGCCGTCCCACATAAAGCTTGCGATTTCCTTAGCGGGCATTGGACGGCGTTGAACGAAGAATGATGGTAAAGCACTGACCCGAAACGGGAAACTTAGACGCTACTGGACCCCCTTAGACCCTACCCAAGCGGACTCCCGCTCCGCCAACCAGTTGCTAACTCGTTTTCATGACTTTTCCGGAAAGCCGCGCCAAATCGCGCGTTTTCAGTTCGGTTTGGTACTGCGGAGAGTCAAATTCGAACTCACGATACGGTTTTCGCTGGCGGATTCTCCGCGGCAATCTGATCCAGTACCGAATAGAAAATGATGCGATTCCTATCGATCATTCGAACATCTTCCGCTCGCGAAGCTGGAGCGTCTTGCCCAGTCAAGGAGCAAGATCGTAGAGCGCCGAAAAACCTTCCGCCTACGAAGCGGAGCACGTCCGCTGGGCAGCACCTCCCGCGCGAAGGCGACAACTCCGCCATCTGCTATGTATTGCTGCGCGGCTGTACCAGGTCTCAGATCCGCCGCTCCACTGGTCCGCCACTCGATTAGCGCTGCTCTGGCCAAACTGCCCGAAGGGAAGGTCAGATTACGGTTTCAAGGTGGGTAAACTGGACCGGCATGATCTCGACCAGCGAGACATCTGCATTGCCGCTCCGTTCGACACGAACTAGGCGCTGCCCGCCTTCGCCTTCGCCGATCGGCAGCACCATCCTCCCGCCAGACGCGAGCTGGCCCGCCAGCGCGATCGGCAGAGTGCGCACGGCGGCACTGACCAAAATCGCGTCGAAGGGCGCCTCGTCCGGCCATCCGCGCCCGCCGTCTCCAACCCGCAAGGTGACGTTGGTCAGCTCAAGGGCGTGGAGCCGCTCCGCCGCCGACAGCACGAACTCCTCTACTACATCAACGCTCCACACTCCGGCCGCGAGCCGGCTCAACAAGGCAGTTTGATAGCCCAGGCCGGTACCAACCTCGAGCACCCGATCGTCCGGCCTGAGCCGAAGCAGGTCGATCATCAGCGCCGACATGAACGGTTGCGAGATTGTCTTGTCGAAGCCGATCGGCAGCGGCTGATCGCTATAGGCAAGAGCGAGGAACGGATCGGGCACGAACCGGTGGCGCGGCATGCGGAGCAGCGCCTCTCTCAGCCGCCGGTCGAGCGAGGCGGCGCCGATCTCATCGGCGGCGAGATCGTATTCAATCTCGATCACCTCGACCATGTGCCGACGCAAGGTGGCGAGATGCACTTCGGTCAAAGCTCTCACGCGTTTGCTGCTCCGTTCGCGGCCGGACTGCCTCAGCGCCACTCCAGTTCGGGAGGGGACGTCAGGCCAGTCGGCTACCGCTGCTCTAGGATCGTCGGTTTTGCTGCGCGACTGCCATCACAGAGGCGCCAACTGCGACAATTGCGGCCACGGTCCATCCCCAGGTTGATCGCGAACCCAGCCGGGTCGCAGGATGCTCACCACTTCGCATGCCCGGAAGCCGCTCCACCGCATGCGACGTGCCGGTGAAGGCACGGTCGAGGGCGCGCAGCGGAGGCGCAGCAGGACCGGCGCCCGAGTGCAAGAGAACATCGATTCCGTCCCGGCAGCGATCGAGCAGCGCCAGCGGCAGTGCAGACAACAGGTTGCCTGGCGGACGCCGAGCCACGATCGGATGCGCGCGCGTTGGCGCGATCCAACGCACCGCCTCCCACGCGAAGCCAAGGCGCCGAAGCTCCGCAGGCGAAAGCGCTGCCTGCAATCGAGGTAGCAACTTTTCCTCCTCGTCGCGCACGTCCTGACGCAGGAGCGAAACAATCCGGCTCAGGACTTGCTGATGCTCAGGAGAACCGGGCCTTAGCCGTTCCAGTTGTGTGGCAAGCTCGTTGATCTCCTGATGCTCGAGCTCGACCTGCAGAGTGAGTTGCTCTCCATCCGGCAGTGCGCGCCGGATTACCGGCCAAAGCACCGCCTCCTCAGCAAAGGCATGAGGGAAGACCAACCGATAGATGCGAAGCAGCAGGCGACCTTGTTCCGGTGCGGGCGTACCGCCGAGCTGGTTCAGGAGGCAGTCCAGCTTGACGTGATCCTGCTTCTGCCGGCTTAGCACGCTACCGCGGCCGCCCATCTCGGCGGCATCCTGCTCGGCGATCGACTTCATCGGGCCTCCGTTGTTACAGGTCGATAACAAAGCTTCAGCACTCCACGTTCCCGAAAGTCACATAGATGAAGCAGTTTCGGCGCAGTGGGCAGGCTCACATCACTCGCAGGCTGGTAACACGAGCTGCGCTGCTCTCGCGGCACGCTCGTCGACGCCGGCGATTAGGCCCTGATCCTCGGCATAGAAGAACCGCTTTCCGTAGCGCTCGTTCTGACCTCTAAAAGGCGGCTGCACGATATTGTTCGCACTGGATGGCGGGCCTTATTAACTTTCGTCCCCTTGGTGAACTTCGCGCTTTTTTCTGGCTCACGACGGCTCCGGGCGAGGCCGGCGCGAATGACTATGGCTCACCGTTAGCCTGACCCGAGTTGATGTAGCGGCCTATTCGAGACGCTTAGGCTGCGACAAGGTAGCCCGGGATTTAGCGGGAGGTCCGCTTTTCCACCACTTCGGACATTCACCCGCGCCGCTGACGATCAGATCCTTTGCCCGCTTTTCCGCTGCCGGTTTGCGCCGGGCGGCTCGTGCAGGGCAGCTCAATTTCGGAGAGGGTTAAGCCTCGGACCAATTTCAGTGCCGCTCAGACGTCCGCGGAACCACTGCATCTGACGCAGGTTGAACTACAGCCTGCAGCCGCAGCGCCCGAACTGCGAGGACAGCATGTCTCTAAAAGACGTAATCCTGGATACAGTCGGCGTCGCTCCGAGCGACCCGACTTGGGAGCGTGCTGCCATGATCGACAAGCTCCGAAGCGCCCGCCAGGCGTTCGATGAGCAGCACCCAGATCAGCCCGGCGGGCGATGGATCACCAGAGATGGGGACGATCGGGTTGCATTTGCGCCGACCCGGCCTGACGGTCAGCAGCTGGTAATCGGCGGGCAGGCGGTAAGCTTCTGGCATCCCGACGAACTGCCCGCGGTGCTCGATGCCTTTGAGGCGGCAATTGTGTCTGGCGAGCTGGATCCGCAGCTGACCGGGTCGACGCCTGCGGGCCACTCGCTTCCGCTCGCGCGCATCACTCCGGCATAGCCTGCCTGTGCGTAACGCAGCATCGCTGTCCGCTTTCAACCATTAGGGCGCATCCGCGTAGTCGGATTGCTTAGCAGTCGGCCGCTGAAGGCATCCGGACGACTTCGATGAAGCCGGGCGGCACTGCCGCTGTCAGCCAGACCTGGTTCCCGGTGAGAAGGAGCGGAGTGCCGGACCGGTGGAGTCGGAGGGCGCTCACCGCAAGGACCACCGGTGCACCGCGGCGGGCGCCGACGCGGGCTGCCGTGGCGATGTCGGGCGAGAGGTGGACGTAGTGTCGTTTCATCGGCCGCAAACCCTCCTGCAGAATCGCGGGGAGGAAGCGTTTGACGGTGCCGTGGTACAGGAGGTCAGGCGGCACCTGCACCGGCCAATCCAGATCGACCGCCACCGAGTGGCCCTGCCGTGCACGGATCCGACTCTCGTCGAGCGTCAACTCGAAGCGCTGCTTGTCGTTGCGCTCGACCATGCCCCGAAGGCGATCGAGGCCACCCCCTGTGCCCTGACGCGCGAGCGCTGCAAGTACCGCGTCGACATCTGTCCATCCTTCGTCATCGAGCACGAGCCCGGCGGCATCCGGGCGATGGCGCAGCCAGAAAGAGGGCCTCTTTGACAGGCTGGTATCCTCGGTCACCCTGGAGAGCTCAAATCCAGATGGAGGAGGGTCGCCGGCCCGAACTCTCGTTAGTTACCTGCGCCGCGATCGCGGCGGCGATCTTCTCACCACCCCTTGTGGAGGGCTCGATCGGGTTGGCATAGTCCGCCGGCTCGCTGCAGATCAGCCGCAGGTCGATCAGGGGCAGCTTCCGGGAGAACGCGGCGCGGGTGATTACATCGTTAAAGACCGTGAGCGCGGTCGTGACGAGCCGTCGTTGAGGTTCGGGGTAGTTGGCGTCGTAGACCGTGCACACCGCTGTCGGAATGCCGAGCCGCAAGGCCGCCTCCATCATCCGATCGTAAACCGCTGCGAAGCTCGCCCGTGCATCGGCAAGCCGGCCCACCGCCTCGGCCACCGACCCCGCGCGCTCAGCGAGGATGGACGCGTGGCCCAGCGCGTCATTTCCACCGACCGAAACCACCATGTGGCTGGCGCTGGTGGAACATGGGCCAGCTGCCTGCGCTCCACGTCCGAGGTGACATGCCCATCGACGGCAATCAGCGTCACTTTCCAGTCCGGACCGAGGTGCGCACGCAACTGGCTGCTGACGTCGGGCCCAGGAGCGACATAGGCCCGGTTGTCCAGGATGGAGTCGCCGAGGAGGACGACGTGGCTCATGATCTGACCCTCGTTTGCCGACCGAACGCCCAGGAGGGCGCTGTGATCCGGCGTCCCCGCAAATGCGAAGGGCCGCCCTCTTGCGAGAGCGGCCCTTCCATTGTCAGCCGATCGCGGCGTGTCGTCAGGCGACGACCCCCGCGGTGGAAGTCGCGTCCATCGGGCTTGCCGCGAGCGGCGTGAGACAATGAGACATTCGACCACCTCCTTTCCGTTGTTGAACAGTGGAAGTGATATGATTGCATGTTATTGAAAAACAAGCCGCCTCTGCGAAAATACCCAGAATACGAGAGCAGATTGGACCGTTGATCCCATAACAGGTGAACAGGAGGGCGGCATGGATTTTTCGGGCAAGGTGGCGCTGGTGACCGGCGGTGGTTCGGGCATCGGCAAAGGGACAGCTCTTCGTCTGGCGGCGGCAGGCTGTGCGGTGGGCGTCCTCACCCATAGCCGGAACGAGGCTGAGCAGGTCGCCGACGAGATCGCAGCCGCCGGTGGCCGCGCCCTCGCGCTCGTGGCCGACGTGTCGGACGAGGATCAGGTCAAAGGCGCCATCGCCGAACTGGCACGCGAGTATGGCCGGCTCGACTTCCTATTCGCGAACGCGGGCATCAACGGCGTGTGGGCACCCATCGACGAGCTCGCGCCCGACGAGTGGGACCGCACGATCAACACCAATCTGCGTGGGACGTACCTGACGCTCCATTATGGTGTTCCCTATCTGAAACAGGCGGGCGGTGGCGCCGTCGTTATCACCGCCTCGGTGAACGGCACGCGAATCTTCTCCAACGCCGGTGCGACCGCCTACAGCTGCACCAAAGCTGCGCAGGTGGCGATGGCCAAGATGCTGGCGCTCGAACTCGCCAAATTTCACGTCCGGGTGAACGTGATCTGCCCGGGGCAGATCACGACCAACATCGAAGACAGCACGACGCATCGGGATTCGGAGCTCGCCGGCGAACCGGTCGAGTATCCTGAAGGGAAGATACCGTTGACGGACGGCGAGCCCGGCACATCGGACCAAGTGGCAGACCTGGTGCTCTTCCTTCTATCGGATCGCGCCCGCCACATCAGCGGAACTCCGGTCTGGATCGACGGGGCGCAATCCCTATTGGTCGGCTGAGGTCCGGCTCGTCGACGAACTCGCCACTACCCATGGGTGAGGGCCGGCGCAGCGATCACGGCAGATCCGCAACGCCGCCGCGTCCTCGAAACGCATGCAAGGCACGCCCAGCGCCACTCCCATGCGGCATGTGACGCGATCCCATCTGTTCTGGCCCGTGCGATGCGCTTCTTCAATGCTAAGCCCCTGCTAACACACGTAAAGTACCGGAACGTTCCCCTCCGCAGCTCGTCTTGGCTTCATGACCAACTTGGCAGATGCCCTCTCGAAAGCAGGCGTCGCAGCTTCGTTATCGCTGGCGGCTTGCGCCTCGGGCGAGGGGCATACCGCCGGAGCACTCGACGGCCAGGACCCATCGGTTCGAGCAGCGTCCGACGTTCGAACAATCGTCGCGGCGGCCCGATCGCTTGAGGGTACTTCCCACGACTACGACCCGCTGCTGCAGGCGACGCGGAATGCCCGCTTCGTGCTACTGGGCGAGGCAACCCACGGCACCCATGAATTCTACCGTGAGCGCGCGCGGATCAGCTTGCGGCTGGTGCGCGAACAGGGTTTTCGCGCGATCGTGATCGAAGGAGACTGGCCGGACGCGGATCGCGTCAACCGCTACGTCCGCGGGCTCGGCAACGACAGCTCTGCGCAGGCCGCGTTGTCGGACTTCACGGACTTCCCGCAATGGATGTGGCGCAACGCCGAGTTCCGCGACTTCGTGGAGGCATTGCGCGCGCACAATGCGACGCTGCCCTTCGCGCAGCGGGTCGGCGTCTATGGTATGGACGTCTACAACCTGTTCGCCGCCGCCGACGCTGTCGTCGCCTATCTGACGGCGGCGGATCCTCCCGCCGCGGACCGAGCCCGTGCGCAGTACCGCTGCTTTTCACGTTTCAGGTCTGATGCCGCGCGCTACGGCGCAGCCGCCCGTGCTCCGGCGCGATCGTGCGCGCGCCAAGCCGCCGCCGTGCTCGCAGAGCTCCGGGCTCGTCCCAATCCCGCCGATCCGATCGCGGCGGAGGCGCTCTTCTCAGCGGTACGCAGCGCGGCATCCGTCACCGGCGCGGAGGAATATTACCGCACGGCATATGGCGGCACATCCGCCTGGAATGTGCGTGACCGCCGCATGGCTGCGACCGTGTCGGAGATCGCGGACCATACAGCGTCTTCTTCGGCTGTGCCTGGAAAGGTGATCATCTGGGCGCACAATAGTCATGTAGGCGACGCCCGCGCGACCGACATGCCGCTTCGCGGCGAGCTTAATCTCGGACAGCTCCTCCGCGAACGCTTCGGCAGCGCCGCGTTCCTGCTGGGCTTCACGACCTACGAGGGCACCGTGATCGCAGCCGAGCGGTGGGGTGGTCCACATCGCGAGCGGACGCTGCGTACCGCCTTGCCCGATAGCTATGCTGGCGTGTTCCACGGTGCGCAGTTGGGCGACGCGCTCATCCTTCTTCCCAACGGCTCCGACGTGGCGAGTGCCTTGGCGTCGCCACGGCGAAAGCGCGAGGTGGGCGTCATCTATGCGCCGGCGACGGAGCTGCAGAGCCACTATACCTGGACCCGCCTTTCCGGGCAGTTTGATGCCGTGGTCCACCTCGACCGCACACGAGCCGTGACCCCGCTGTGATGAACCCCCACAAAGGTGTCGAATGCTGCCTGAACGCGCGTCCAGCTTTCGGAAGACCCCAAGAGTGCGCGCAACGTTCGCCTTGGGTCATCTTGCCTGCCCGCACCCGACCTGCAGGGCGCGGTAGCGGCAGCAGCGCTCGAAGCCGGCGTCAGGCCACGCGGTGTTCGCGGCCCGTGATGCGGCGCAGGAACGATGCTTCGCGCGCAAGATGCGGTCTGCCGTCCTGATGCAGGACGTCATGGAACCATGGCGCCCTGCCCTCCTGGATCTGACGGTTGTGGCGCGGGTTCCAGGCAAGATGGGTCTGCGTCCGGCCAGCCACCAAGCCCCAGCAAAAGGCCGCTACCCGCGCCTTCTTGGCGAAAGGAAGCACCGCCTGGAACGTGCTCCCGGTCGGGCGCGCCATAAACTCGGTACACATCAGCGGCCGCTTCAGCTTGCTCAACCACCGCACCCGCCGACGAAAGTCGCCGCCCTTGCCGTAGTTGTGAAACGAGATGACATCCGATTGCGTCAGCTGGGCGCGCTGGACTGCACTCAGGCGGTGCGGCGCGGACCAGTCTCCCAGCCAGATGCCGCTGGTCAGAGGCTGGCGAGGAGCGCATTCGCGCGCCCAGCAGAAGGCCGCGTGCAGCAGCGGCAGAACCAGCTTGGCCTTGGCCGACAACACGGACGCGTCGCACAGATCGACCTGATGACCATTGTCCGGTTCGTTCCAGATGTCCCAGGCCAGCACGCGCGAATCCTGCCCGAATGCGGTGACGATGGCGCGGACATAGGCCTGCAACCGGGAATGCTCCGCTGCGTCCGCCAGCGCGCGAAGACCGGGCGACTGCACCCAGCACGAATTATGCTCGCCTGGCGTGGGCTGGCGCTGCGGGCCCAACGCAGGATCCGGATGCCAGCAGGAATCGAACAGAACCAGCATGGTGCGGATGCCGTGCCGCTCGGCCGCGTTCAGATAGGCTTCGATCCGCGCGATGAAGCCGACCGGGTCTTGTTGCCAGAGCAGATCGTGAAGATACACGCGGGTGGCGTTCATCCCCAGCCCCGCCGCCCAGCCAAGCTCTCGGTCGATGGCGACGAGATCGAAGGTGTCCTGTTGCCAGAATTCGAGCTGGTTGACCGCATAGGAGGGCGTGAAATTGCAGCCGACCAGCCATGGCTGCTCGGCATGCCAACGCTGCGCCGCTTCGACCGTCCAGCGGGGCGCGCGTGAAGCCGCGACAAAAGGCGGCAGATTTGCCGATGCCGACTGCATCATCTGATCAGGAAACAGGTTCATCGCTCAGTACTCGTCTGATCGAACCGGCCCTCGCAAACCGGCTCGACGCAAGACATATACTTAACCTATGTTTCTTTACGGGCAATGTATGAGAGAGCTCGTTGCTTCCAGACAGCGACTTTCGCGACGTGGCCCGGATGTACGAAGCGGCCCTGCCCAGTCGCGCAAGCATGGTAGAAGGCTGTCATGTCACGGATCGAACGGGCTCCGGTCGCGCCACGCTGGCTATTCGTCCGGATCGAGCGGCTGGTCGCGTGGGAGGCGAGCTTTAAGAAGCGGCACGGCGGTCGGTGTCGCTCATGCTCAGGCGGACGGGCCGCTCAAGCTTGGTCCGCCAATGACGGCTCCAATCGGCCGTGCGGGCGTTAAGGGGCGATGCACGGGCGCGATACAGCCGGAGACCCGGCATGAGCCGCTGGGCCGAGGGCGGCTTTGTCGCGGTCGACTGGGGATCGACCGCACGGCGGGCCTATCTGATCGATGGCGACGGTCGCGTCGTCGATCAGATGGAGGACGATGCGGGTACGCTCGTCACCCCGCGCGATCGTTTTCCAGGCGAGGTCGCAGCCCTGCGGGCGCGCTTCGGGTCGAAGCCGCTGCTGATGGCGGGAATGGTGGGCTCGAATCGCGGTTGGCAGGAAACGCCTTATGTCCCCTGCCCCGCCTCGCTCGATGCGCTCGCACAGGGTCTGCTGTGGGTCGAACCCGGGCAGGTCGCGATCGTGCCGGGATTGTCCCTGCTGGATGGCGACCGGTCGGACGTGATGCGCGGCGAGGAGGTGCAGGTGTTCGGCATCGCGGCGCTCGAGGCGCGGACGGACGCGATGATCTGCCACCCGGGCACCCACAGCAAGTGGATCGAGCTGGCCGGCGGCGCGGTTACCGGTTTTCGGACGGTGATGACCGGCGAACTGTTCGCGCTGCTGCGCGGCCACAGCATCCTTGCCGACCTGCTCGCCGGCAAGGCGACTGCGGGCCCGGCCTTTGCCGACGGAGTCGAGCGCGGTATGGCGGGCGCGGTCATCGGGGCCGAACTGTTCGGGGTCCGCGCGGGCGTCCTGCTCGGCCGGCGCGATGCCGCGGACGCGCCCTCCCTTGTCAGCGGGCTGCTGATCGGCAGCGACCTGCGCGCCGGCCTCGCCAGCATCGACGCGGGGCGCGACATCCTGGTCGTCGGCCGCGGCTCGCTGACCGCGCTGTACGCCACAGCCTTTACCATACGCGGGCACCCCTGCCGCGAGATCGACGGCGCGACAGCGCTCGTCGCGGGCATGAACGCCCTGGCAGCGACAATCGCATGAGCGCTCCGGTGCGTTTCCGCGAGCATCTCGACGCCTGCCCGCTCGTCGCGATCATTCGCGGCGTTCGCCCGGACGAGGTAGAGGCGGTCGGCGCTGCGATCATTGCCAGTGGCATTCGCATCATCGAGGTGCCGCTCAATTCGCCCGATCCGCTCGACAGTATCGCGCGACTGGCGGCGTGCTTCGGCGAGCAGGCGACGATCGGCGCCGGCACCGTGCTCGACCTCGCCGACGTAGCGCTGGTGGCGGGAGCAGGCGGACGCATCATCGTCTCGCCGGACAGCAATCCGGCGGTGATCACCGCGGCGGCTGGTGCGGGCCTGGTGTCGGCACCCGGCTATTCGACCCCAAGCGAAGCCTTCACGGCACTGCGCGCCGGGGCCCATGCGTTGAAACTGTTTCCCGCTGAGGCGGCCAGCCCGGCGGTGCTCAAGGCGCATCGCGCGGTGCTGCCGCCCGCGGTCCCGGTCCTGATCGTCGGCGGCGTCAGCCCCGATACTATCGCGGCCTGGCGCGCGGCCGGGGCGGACGGCTTCGGCCTCGGCTCGGGGCTGTATGCGCCCGGGCGCAGTGCCGACGAGGTCGGTGAGCGCGCGCGCGCTTATGTCGCGGCGCTGGGCTGAAGCGTCACCGCCAAGCGGGCAAGGAGCCTGGCGTGGGCGCCCTGGTCGAGCATGATGATGCCCAGTTCGGCCCTGAGGGCAGCGAAGCGCAGGGGCAGCCGCTGATCAGAGCTTTGCCAACCGGCCGCCATCGACCGCGAGCGAGGCACCCGTGACGAACTTCGCTTCGTCGCTAGCCAGGAAAGCGACGGCGGCAGCGATGTCGGCGGGCTGGCCGACATCACGCTTGTCGATCGTCTCCACTCCCGATTTGAGGTTCGGATTCTGCCACAACATCGGCGTCTCGATCGCGCCGGGCAGCACCGCATTGGCGCGAACGCGGCGGTCGCGTCCTTCGATCGCGGTGGTACGGGTGAGCGACAGCAGCGCAGCCTTTGCGGCCGCATAAGGAGCGGCGTTGGCACTGGTCTCGACCGCATGGACGCTGGCGATGTTGACGATCGCGCCGCCCCTCTTTCCGCAATGCAGCAGCACCCGTTTGGTGAAGAAGGCGGCGCCGAGCAGGTCGACGCGCAGCACCTTGAGCCAGTCGTCGCCGGTCCATTCGCCCAATGATTTGAACGTCATCAGCCCGGCATTGTTGACCACCACATCCAGCCTGCCCCACCGGTCGAGCGCGGCTTGGACACAGGCCTCGACCTGATCCTCCTCGCCGACGTCGCAACCGACGCCGATCGATTCGGTTTCGAGCGCCGCCGCCGCCGATTGCGCCGCGTCTGCCTTCAGGTCCGCCATGACGATATTGGCACCCTCTGCGGCCAAGCGCGTGGCAATGGCGGTGCCGATGCCGCCGGCCGCCCCCGTCACGATCGCCACACGGCCCTCGAACCGCCTGTTCATGCTCAATTCTCCTGGATCGCCGGACCGCTTGCGGGTGTCCTGATCATGCGCCGCGCCGCCGCCTGCTGGGCCGCCGCGTGCCGCCCTCCCTCCTCGTCGGGCGCGACCACCGGCACGGTCAGGCACATGCTCTGCGTCGGCAGCACGTCGCGCCATTGCGCGATCAGCCTTTTATAGGCTTCCCCGACCGGGCGAAGCTTTCGGTCGAGGTCGTAGAGGCCGAGCGGATTGACGTTGCCGCGCTGCTCGCGCAGCGCGCTGTCCCAATCGGTCTGATCGGTCAGCGAATACCAGGTGAAGCCGACCACCGGGACGCCATCGTTGCGGACGCGCAGCACGTTGGCCCATTGCTTCCACAGCCAATCGACCGCCTCGGTCCCAAGCGGCCCCTGCACCAGATTGGTTTCCGTGTGCATCACCGGCAGGCGATAGCGGTTATGATACTGACGCGTGATCTCGCTATAGCCGAAAATCTCTCCCGAGGGCCGGGTGAGGCCATTTACATCGACGCGATGTTCGTTGGTGATGTAGTAATCGTTGCCCATGATGCAGTGCTGCTTCAGGCGATTGTCGAGAAAGAAATGGTATTCCTCACGCGTCATCCCGTTATCGAGCAGATACTCGTACATCTCGGAATCGACACGACGCCCATAGTTGAGATCGAGTGACAGGAAACGTTGTGAATTCATCAGTTCGGCCGGGCGGATTGCAGCCGGTACTTCCGCATGAAAATATTCCGAGGATTCGCTTTGGATGAAGATCGCGTCGGGCCGGATCTCCAGGATCGCGCGCATGGCTTCCACGTTTGCCCTGACGATATGCTTCAGCGCGGTCACGAAGCCAGCGTCGCTACTTAGCTGTTCGTTCCACCAGCCATAGCGCGCCGAGAAGGTGGCGCAGATATACATCTCGTTCACGGGCGTATAGAGCTGCACCCACGGGAAGCGCTCGGCAAACGCGCGCGCATAGCCGCCGAACAAGTCCGCGAACGCGCGGTTCTGGAAATTGCCCAGCCAATCCGGCACCCCGAAATGACACAGATCGACGATGGGAACGATGTTCAGCCGCTTCAATTCCGCAAAGGTGCGGTCGGCGAACTCCCAGTCATACCGATCTACGCCCAGCCAGGTCGTGTGGATCGGCGGCCCATAGCGCAGATAACCGATGCCCATGTCCTGAACGAGCGCGAAGTCCTCCTGCCACCGCTCGTAGTGATGACAGCTAGCCATCTCGTCGACGCGGGTGCGGCCGCCGTTGATGGTGGGGACGCTGTTCTCCACCCCTGTCGCGAACATGAAGGTGGCGATGGCAACGCTCCTGCCGTCGGCGTGAGGTCATATTGCGCCGCAGTGATCGATCAACGCGCGACCCCGTTGGAGTGTCCCTTGCCTTGCCGGTGGGCCATGGCCTTTCGACGTGACGGACGTGAAGCTCCAAGGCGAGATGCCGCAACTTTCGCACGGCGTTGTCGAACCAAGTGCGCCGGGTGCGGTTTTCAGTCTCTCTTGTTTTTCTGATGCAGATTAGCTCATGCGCTCTGCTCATCTAGCTACTTCGGATGAAGTTGGCTGGTGCAATTCTCAAATATCGAGGGCAGTTCAACCGAAGATCAAATTCCTGCCACCATACAATTGATGTTACACTGGTCACGAGCACATTCGGGTAGCGGAACTTGCATGGTGCATTCACGTTCTGAACAGCATCTTCGTAACAACCTCGGTAACAACTATAATGAATGTTAAACAGCCTCAGGAAAAACCTGCAGAGGTCGGCTTGGAACTCTGGGGCGGTTACGAGTGCACCGTGAACCGGGTCGGGGATCAGTGGTACGATCAGACACCGCGTACCGGGCATGAGGAACGGACCGAGGACATCGCGCTGTTCGCCGAACTGGGGATCCGCTCGCTACGCTATCCCGCGCTGTGGGAACGGATCAGCCCACACCATCCCGACGAGTACGATTTCGATTGGACCGACCAGCGCCTGTCGGAAATCAGGCGCCTCGGCATGCAGCCGATCGTCACCCTGTGTCATCACGGCGCCGGGCCCGCTTACACGAGCCTCATGGACGACAGCTTCGCGCCGGGACTGGCTGCTCACGCGGCGGCCGTGGCCCGACGCTATCCTTGGATACGCGACTGGACGCCGGTCAACGAGCCGCTGACCACCGCCCGCTTCTCCGCGCTTTACGGCTTCTGGCACCCCCATGCGCAGGACGAGCGTCTGTTCTGGCTCGCGCTCTTGAACGAGATCGACGCGACGCGCCTCGCCATGCGCGCCATCCGAGCGGTCAATCCGGCCGCGCGGCTGATCCAGACCGACGACCTCGGCTACTGTCATGCGACCCCCCCGCTGCAGCATGAGGCCGACTTCCAGAACGAACGCCGGTGGATCGGGTGGGACCTGCTGTGCGGCATGGTCAAGCCGGGGCACGCGCTGTGGGAACGCCTGGTCATGCACGGCTTCGGGGAGCGGCTGCGGACGATCGCCGACGATCCGTGTCCGCCCGACGTGATCGGTGTGAACCACTATCTGTCCAGCGAGCGACTGCTCGATCACCGGGTGGAGCTGCACCAGGGCCGCTCGCTGGCCGATCGCACGCTCAGCAACACGGATGGCGTTGTCCATGTCGACGTCGACGCCGTGCGCAATTGGCGCCAGGGGGTGCACGGCCTGCCGCGGCTGCTGGAGCAGGCGTGGGAGCGCTATCGCCTGCCACTGGCCGTGACCGAATGCCACAACGGGGCGACGCGCTGTGATCAGGTACGCTGGTTCGTGGAGGTCTGGCAGGGAGTAGAGGCGTTGCGCAGGCGCGGCATCGACGTGCGCGCGGTGACCGCGTGGTCGCTCCTCGGTTCCCATGACTGGAACCGGATGTTGACCCGCTTCGATGGCCATTACGAAGCGGGCGTGTACGACGTGCGCGGGGGCAACCCGCGGCCGACGCTCCTGGCCGACGTGCTGCGCGACCTCGCGGCCGGCAGGGAGCCGCAGGCGCCGGTGTTGCACGCCCCCGGCAAGTGGCGCCGCGACGCGCGCTGCCCCAACGTCGCACTTGCCGATCCGCGCTACGAGCTCACGCCGCGCCGCCGCGCGTCGTCCGTGCCCGCCGCGCTCTGGATCATCGACGATGGCGGGCCGCTCGCGAGGCTGGCGCGCCGAGCCTGCGAGGCGCGCGGGCTGCATTATGTGCGCAGCAACAGCGATGCGGCCGAGGCGATCGCGGCGGTGAGGCCGTGGGGCGTACTGGACGCGCGCGACCACGACCGGCTGTGCTCCGGCGAGGGCGACGCATCGATGTTCGCACATTGGCAAATGGAGCAGTTGGCGGAAACCTGCCGCGCGCTCGATCTCCCGGGCGCGCTGGTGACCGGTCGCGCGCGCGCGCGGGGCGTACCCGGCACGTCGCGCCTGCTGATCGCCCAGTCGTCTCCGGTCTATGTGCCCTGGGACGGCGCCTGCCGTGCTGCGGAGATCCTCGACGCACTCGATCGGGGGGAGACAGTCCGTGTGGATGCGGGCATGCCGTGGGACGCGGTCTATGGCCCGGACCTGATTGACGGCGTCCTCGACCTGCTGCTCGACGGCGCGCGTGGAGTAGCGAGCTTCGCTCCGACCGAAGCCGCTAGCGAGGCCGATTTCGCAGCCGCGCTGTGCTTCGTCGCGGGTGCCGACGCCGCCCGCTTGGCGATTGGCATGGAGGCTCGTTCGGCGATGGACGTGCTGCCTTCGCCGCGCGCCTCCTATTCCCCGCCGACCGAAACGACACTCGAGCGCTTCGCTCACGAGCGCCGAGCGGAAAGGAGCACACCCCTTGCCGACATCGACGGACGGCAGTTGGAGGCCGAGATGCTGATTGCCGCCGAATAGCGAGCAGCAGCGCCCTTACACGCCGAAGCGCTTCTGCAGGAAGTGGCGCGCGCCGCCGGGAGGTTGGTCTTGGATGGTGCCGAGGAGGCTGTACCCCAGCTTCTCGTAGAAGCCCCGCGCTTGGAAGCTGTAGGTGTCCACAAACGCCCCGATGCAGCCCCTTTCGGCGGCGAGGCGCTCCGCGCGCGCCATCAAGGTCCTGCCGACGGCGGTGCCGCGCTGCGGCCGCGGGACGAACAGCAGCTCGATCTTGAGCCAACCGAACAGTGTCGCCCCCCAAAGTCCGCCCACCGTCCCGCCCTGGTCGTCCTGGAGCAGGACGGCAAGCGGGCCAACCACACCAGCATCGGCGTGAGCGCGGTTGAACGCCGCCAACGCCGCCAGGATCGTCGCGCGATCAGCATCCGACGGCGCATCGGGCGCCACCAGCCGAAGCGAACCGTTCAGACGGCGACCCACTGATTGAGGGCGATGCGCCGCTCGCCCCAACGCAAGGGCCCGGCCAACTCCGGCAGATCGGCTTCGATGCGGACGGCGGAGAGGCTGCCGTAGCCGCCGTCGCCGCGAGGGTTGATCCACCACCCGGCGGAGCCGTCCCACAGCTTCACCTCGTCATTGCCGACCAGCACGGCGTTCCCCTCATGGTAGATCGCATCGCCGTCGATCCAGTGGTCCGAAACGCCCTCCTTGTTCCAGTTCCGACGCCACGACGCCGCGGCCGCGCCGCTGTACCGTTGGACGAACTGGGCGCGAAAGGCGCGGACGCCGCGTGCGACGAACGCCTCGTGCGCCATGGCTGCGTGAACGCCACAATCGACGATCTTCGCGTCCACCGCCTCGCACCAGTGGATCGGCCATGCCGACGGCCCCCAACTGGAATGCTCTCGCATCCAGCGTGGGCCGGTGAGAACGTCACCGCCGTTCAATTGCGCGAAGTCGAACGCCAGCAGCCATGCGTGCGCGATATCGCAACACGCCGCCTGATGATGCGAGATATGGCTGTTAGGGAAATGCTCCCACTTGCCACCGGACGATATCGGGAGCGTGATGAGATCGTCGGTGTAGTCGCGCTGACCGCCCTCGGTCGGCGCGAGGCCCGCCTTGGATTTATCCTCGGCCAAATACATAGGACATGCTCCTGTCGTAACCGCCGGCGTCGCAAAAGATCAGAAGGTCGCCGGCGCGGGTCCCTTCGGGAAGCTGGACGTTGGAGGCGATGATGTCGTGCTCCATGCACAACCGCCCCATCAGGTGGGTCTTGCCGCGACCGATCGGCTGCAGCGCGCCCGTCTCGCCGCACTGGCGGACCATCCGGTGAGGCTGCCAGAAGTGCATCGGGATCTCGGCGATCGACGCATCCACGACCGCCTCGACATGGCCCTCCTCGTGCTCCTGGATTTCCAGGATTCGCATCGCGAGCGCCATGGAGGGCTGCGCCATGGCCTTGCCGGGCTCCGAGGCGATCTGGCGCACCGCCGGCAGCATCGCGCGGACCAGCTCGACCGCCTTCGCGATCTTCGCCGTTTCGTCCGCATGCCAGTCGTCGGGATACCAGCCGCCGCCCATGTCCAGCATCTCTATGGTGCGGCCGGTGAGCGTCTGGATGGAGCGGCACCATTTCAGCATCGACTCGAACAAGTGCCACCACTGCGCGACGCCGACATGGCTCGACGCCATGTGGAAGTGGACGCCGAAGGCGCTGTTGGCCGGCAACCGCTTCACCGCCGCCACCAGCTTGCCGAAGGTGGTCGGGCTGTCGAGCGGGATACCGAAGCGCGAGACGATGTTGGGCGTACGGATGCGGATACCGATGTGCTTGGCCGACATTTCGCCCGCCTCGACGGCGGCGACGACACGGTCGAGATCGGCGATGCTGTCACAGAACACTGCGTGCATCCGCTCGCGCGGCATCAACCCTTGCGGCCACCACTTGCCCGGCCCGTTGAGGATCACCTGATCGGGGCGAAAGCCGACCTCCAGCGCGGTCTGCACTTCGCCGAGGCTGATCGCCTCGGCATAGAAACCATGGTCGAGCGCCAGCTTGATCAGCCGCTTGTCCGGGTTGGTCTTGATCGAATAGCCGCTGATGACCTCGACGTCGTTGGTGCTCAGCCGGTGCGCCCGCGCGGCGGCCTGTTCGAACAGCCCGGCGGCCGTCGTATCCATGTAGATGTACTGTGGCGTCTGCATCGCGTCGAAATCCTGGGCCGCGATATCGGCGACGAAGCTGTCGGGAAGAACCGCCGCCGCGCTTGGGGCCGCGCTCCCTGCGGGGTCCAGCGCAACGTCGAGCATGTCCGGGTCGATCTCGTGGAGTCGCGCCGCAAGCGCGGTCAGGCCCGAGGGATGCTTCATCGAATGGCCGACCGCGCCGGCGAACGGCTCCGGAAGCGGCGGTAGCGGATAGTCGGGCCGCACCGGCACTTCGAGCACGACACGCGTGAACTCCGCCGAGTGCGCCGGCGCAGGCTGCGCGCTGACGCCGCTGGCCGCTTGCACCAGCAGCGCAGGAAGGTTCTGCCCGGCGATGGTCGCGCCATGAACCCATGCGGGGAAGCGCGGGTTCATCTCGATCAGCCACAGCTGGTTGGCCGCGTCACGGACCATCTCCAGCTCGCCCCCGCCGGTCCAGTTGGTGTCGCGCACCATCCGCCGCAGCGGCTCAAGGAAGGATGGCGGAACCTCGGAGACGTCCCCGGCCCAGGTCTTGCCCTCCGGCGTGATGTCGCGCTTGCGCATGCTGACCGCGCCCAGCAGCTCGCCCTGGTAGGCGGACAGCATGACCGACTCCTCATAGCCGCTGACATGCGCCTGAAGGAACAGCTTCTCGGTGGACCAGACCTTGCTCAGCGCGTTGCGGACGGCCGTGAACGCATCCCAGGTCGGGGTACGCGAGGCGTCGTAATACGGCCCCTTCAACCAGACGCGCCAGTTATGCTCGCGGCAAAAGGCGTGGAGGTCCCAGTCGCTGTGCTCGGTCGACAGATAGGTCGGGATGCGGACCGGCAGGTCCGACGCGGCCTCCACCACGGGCTTAGTGATGCGCTTGATCCCGGCCATCGGCGGCGCGAGCAGGTTCGGGTGCCCGTCGGGGAATATGCTGGCCAGCCACATCGCCTCCAGGTCGCTGCCCGAAATCCAAAAGCCGCCCCCGTCGAGCGCGCCGCGCACCTTCTCGCCGTATGCGTCCAGGTCGAGCTCGCCCCAAGGCCGCTCGATCCATAGCGCGTCCAGCTCGTCGAAGTGAATGCCGGATACGCGGTTGGAATATTCGACGCCGACCAGCGTCGCCTTCGGAAAGCCCTGTCGCAGGGAGCGGACAATGCCCACGCCCGGCTGCGGATTGCCGCCGGCGTAGAGCCCGCTCACATAGATTTTCATGTAGACTTCCAGCGAAACGAGGGACGGTGCGCGGCACGCCTGAAATGAGTAGCAAGGCGACCGTCGGCGGGGGAGAAACGTCGGCCGCCTTATTTAAAGATTTAAAATAGAATGCTCTAACGAAGATCAAGTATCGGAAAAATAGTGATTAACCAGTGTTGCTGTCAGTTCGGCGGTCGCCGCTGTACGGCCGCTGGATGAATCACCGCGAGCATCTCTCATGACGTCGCCGCTCTATCCCAGCTACAAGGACCTCGACGCATTCATCGATGTTGCCCGGCTGAAAGCGCTGGATGGCTTTATCACGGAGCAGTTGCGCGGCCGCCTCGCCGCCGCGGCGGATCGTGCCTTCTATACCGGGCCGTTCCTGCTCCAAAGCGATGCGCCGGACCGTCCAGGCTCGCGCATGATCGAGCTTGCGCAATCGCGTGAGCCGGAAAACTATTACGACCTCGATCGTACCGACCTGTGGGAACCCTCGGCCGAGGCGGCAGCGTTCGCGCCGCTGATGGACTTCATCGCCACGCTTCCTTTCGCGGCGACCGGGCGCATGCTCATCATGTACGATCCCAGCGGCCGGGCGGTGTCCGCGCACAAGGATCATGACAGCGCTGAGCTATGTCACGAGTTCATCTGGTTTCGCACCAACCTCACCAAGCCCTTCTACATGCTCGATCCCGACACGGGCGAGCGGGCTTATGTGGCGGGTCATGCCGCCTGGTTTGACACCGTGAACCAGTTCCACGGTGCCGATGCGAGTGACGAGCTGTCGTTCAGCATTCGCGTCGACGGGATCTTCGATGACGCATTTCGCAGTCGCATTCCGTTTCCCGATCGAAACCGCGCGGCGGCCCCGTCGCTTTGGGCCCGTGAGGATCAGGATAGCTTCGCCTGCAGCTTGGGCAGAGGGGTCGCCGATGTAGCCGGCGAGCCAAGACCTGGGTGGACGCTGCCACGCCAAGTGCACCGCTGATGAGCGGAGATGATTAGAAGCGGGGACAAGCGCGATGGGGAGCAAAAGGCGGTTACCACCGACCCGCTACGCTCATACCGGGCGGCGATGAACGAGCTGAATGTAGCCGAGAAGCAGGAGATTGGTCGCTGGTCCCGAAACCGGTGGAGAACTCCCACCTGCCGCTCCGACGACCAGAGCGAGCCGGGCTGAGGCGACCGATGAACAGGCCACAGAGATTCGCCTCCGTCGGGCCGGCGTCCACCACCACTTCAGCCTCGAACACCACCTCGTTTGCCGCAAGAACCACAAAGAATGACGACCTGCTGCTTGGCAGAGTTGCAGGTGGTCGCAAGCTAGGCCCCTGTCCTCTTGATGCGAGGTGCATCGTGGAGAGAGCGGTTCGCGTTAGACTGACAGCACCGCCACACAGTCTACCGGGCACATATATCCTGTCGGACTTCGCGCGAAACCCGGCGATTCTGCGGCTTTCTTCCTGGTGCGACCATGCAAGTCCGTTCCGCTCACCGGACCCCGATTAATGCGCCATCTCCATCGGACGGCGAGCGCCCCGAGGCAGCGGCGTGGGGTTCAGAGTAGGCGCCGCTGCAGCTGAGTGTGCGGCTTCAACGGCACACTCAGCTGCCCTAACTGCCGGTCACCCCGAGCTGGTCGAGCATGAACGCCTGCCATTCAGCGTTCTGCCGATAACGCTCGAAGCGACCCGACTTGCCGCCGTGTCCAGCTTCCATGTTGACGCGGAAGATCAGTGGATTGCTGTCGGTCTTGAGCTCGCGCAGCCTCGCGACCCACTTGGCAGGTTCGTAATACTGCACTTGGCTATCCCACAATCCGGTGCCGACGAACAACGCCGGGTAGGTCTTCGCCGAAACATTGTCGTAGGGCGAGTAGCTGAGCATGTAATCGTAGAAGGGTTTCTGCGCCGGGTTGCCCCATTCGTCATATTCGAAGGTCGTGAGCGGGATGGAGGCGTCCAACATGGTAGTGACCACGTCGACGAACGGCACCTGGGCGATGAGCACCTTGTAATCGGCGGGCGCGATGTTGGCGACCGCCCCCATCAGGAGCCCGCCGGCGCTGCCTCCCATGGCGGCGACGCGCCCCTTCGCCGCATATTTCCCGGCGACGAGGTACCGCGTCACGTCGACAAAGTCGGTGAAGCTGTTCTTCTTTTGAAGGAGGCGCCCGGCGTCATACCAGCCGCGCCCCATCTCCTGGCCGCCGCGGATATGCGCGATCGCATAGACGACCCCGCGGTCGAGGAGAGCGATGCGTCCTGCATCGACCGCGGGATCGGTGGAGTAGCCGTAGCTGCCATAGGCATATTGGAACAAGGGCGCAGTGCCGTCGCGCTTCATACCCTTTTTGTAGACGACCGACACCGGGATACGCGCGCCGTCTCGCGCGGGTGCCCAAAGCCGTTCCGTCACATAGTTCGCGGGATCATAGCGCGGCACGGGAGCGACCTTCAGGATGCGGCGCTGCCCTGTGTCCGCGTCGACTTCGTAAGTCGTCGTCGGCGTCTTGAGGGAGCCGTAGGTGTAGCGGACAGTGCGCGCGCCGGGCTCCTCGTTGACCGAGAGCGCCATCTGGTACGCGGCCTCGTCTGCCTTGACCGGGGTCGATCGACCGCGGCCGTCGAGCAGCCGGATCATGCGGTTGCCGCCCTCGCGCTGGTCGATCGCGACGAAGCCGTCGAACGGCCTAAAGCCTTCGATGAAGACGCGGTCGCTAGCGGGCGTCAGGTCGCGCCAGGCAGCGGTGCCCCGCCCGACGTTCGTGTCTGCCGCCGTCACGAGCTTGTAGTTCTTGGCGCGCAAGTTGGTTCGGATCACCCAACGGCCGCCGGCATGGTCGGCGGCGTAGCGGAACTCGCGCGCGCGCGGCGCCAGGACGGCGAAACGCGTCGGATCGGCGGCGGGGGCACAGCGCTGCTCGTCGCTGACGGTGCTCTGCACGACGATGCAGACGAAGCGATCGTCGATCGTCCGCATGATCCCCATCTGGAAGGTGTCATCCTTCTCCTCGTACAGGAGCCGGTCGGTCGCGACAGGCGTACCGAGGACGTGCGCCATCACCCGATAGCCGCGCAGCGTGACCGGGTCCTTGGCGATATACAGCAACGTCCGGTTGTCGTCCGCCCAGACCAGGTTGGGCTCGACGTTCGTCACCGTATGGGCATGGGCACGGCCGGTCGCCAGATCCTTGAACTTGAGGACATATTGCCGGCGACCGACCTTGTCTTCGGTCCAGGCGACCAGCCTGTTGTCGGGACTGACCTGCCAGTCGGACAACGCAAAGAAGTTGTGGCCCTTGGCCATTGCGGGCTGATCGAACATCACCTCGGGCGTAGCTTCCGGCGAGCGGCGGCGCTCGATCACCGGATAGTCGGCGCCGGTGGCGTAGCGGCTTTGGTACCACCATCCATTGTCGCGGTAGGGAACGCTGCTGTCGTCCTGCTTGATGTGCGCGACGGTCTCTTCATAGAGCCGCGCCTGCAGCGGCTTCAGCGGCGCGAGCTTCGCATCGGCATAGGCGTTCTCGGCGGACAGATAGGCGAGCATTTCCGGGTTCTTCCGGGTGTCGTCGCGCAGCCAGTAATAGTCGTCGGCGCGGGTTCCGTTGGGAGAGGCGATCTGATGCGGCTTCTTGCCCGCGCGGGGCGCCTCCTGCGCCGGAGCTCCGACGGCGATCAATGCCGCCCCTGCCATCATCAGCCGGATCATCGCCATGTCTTGCCCCCGTCTTGCCAAGACCTGATACGGCCCATTTTGTCCATTGACCATTCCCAGCCACCGCTTCCTTCGGCGTACGCGGATCGTCGGAACTCCTTGAGTCATGACAGGTCCGACGCGCATACCCGACAACATGAGCCCAGATGAGATCGTCCTGACCCGCCTCGAACCCGGTCAGCGTACCGTGATGCACATCGCGGCGCTTCTCCCCGCACTCCTGCTTGCCGCCGGTGGCCTCGCGCTCGGCATCGCGGTCGAACAACGCCTCGACTGGCCGGCCTGGCCTGTGCTCGTGTTCGCCGGCGCCGTCGCGCTTTGGGCGCTGATCGGCGCGCCGCGGCGGCGCTGGGCGGCTTGGGGCTGGGCGCTCAAGCCCGACGAGCTGCACGTCGCTCATGGCGTTTGGACGCAGGTTCACACCGTCGTGCCGCTAGCGCGTGTCCAGCACCTCGACATCGCCCAAGGGCCGATCGAACGCGCGTTCGGGGTCGCGCGACTTGTCCTGCACACCGCGGGTACTTCGCACGCGATCGTCGTCCTGCCCGGCATATCGCGTCCGACCGCCGAGGCGTTGCGCGACACGATCCGCGCGCATGTCCGGGCAGAGCGATGGTGAGCACGGTCGAACGTCCTTCCGACGCCTCGGACCCTGAGCCAAGCGCCCGGCGGCTGCATCCTGCGTCGATGCTGATCGAGATCGTGCGAGGAGCGCCGTCGACGCTGCTAGGGGTTCCAGCGCTTCTCGCGATCGGCGCGCGCGCCGAACTATGGCTGGTGCTGGCAGGTACCGCGGTCGCGCTGCTCCTGGCGGGCGCGGTCCGGTGGCTCGCATGGTCACGGTTCACCTACGCGCTGACCGCCGACGCGGTGGTCATCGAAAGTGGCGTGTTGAGCCGCAACCGTCGCACCATTCCCTATGAGCGCGTTGCGGATGTCGGCATCGAGCGGCGCCTGCTTCAGCGCCTATTCGGACTGGCCAAGGTGACATTGGAGACCGGCGGCGCCGGCGCGGACGAAGGTTTGCTGGATAGCGTCTCCTCGGCGGAGGCCGAGCGGCTGCGCAATGTCCTGCGTCAACGCCGACAGACCGCGCAAAAGGTCCTGTCCACCGCTCCCGACGAAGGAGCGCCCGCCCCTGGGCCTGGAACGCCGCTGTTCGCGATGAGCGTACCGCGCGTCCTGCTCTGGGGCTTGTTCAACTTCTCGCTGGTCTGGATCGCCGTCGGCTTCGGCGCGCTGCAGTATCTCGACGGGCCGCTTGACGTGGACAGCAGCGAGCTCTGGAAAGCGGCATTCGCGGAGAGCGGAACCGTACGTTCGTTACCCGCGTCCGCCCTGGCCGGAGCGATCGCCGCCGCCGGTGCGATCGTCCTGGCGGTCGGCATCGTCGCAGGGGTGATCCGGACAACGTTGCGCGAACACGGCTTCACGTTGACCGGCGAAGACGGGCGTCTGCGGCGAAGGCGCGGCTTGTTCACGCAAAGCGACGCGATCATCCCGCTACCGCGCGTGCAGCTCGCCGCGATCGACAGTGGACCCTTGCGTCGTCGGCTGGGCTGGTCGCGCTTGCGTGCTCAGCTGCTGGGCGGCGACGGGGCCAAGGGACAGCAGGACCTGGCCCCCTTCGCCCGCCAGGACGAGGTGGATCGCCTCCTCGACGTGCTCAGGCTGCGACGCGCGCATCCGGCCGACATGGTCGCGGTGGCTCGAGGGCATGTCTGGCGCGCGTTGCTGCGAGGCGTCGCCTTGCCGGCGTTGCTGATCGCCGGAGCAACCCTGGTCACGCCGCTTGCCCTGCTCGCGTCGCCTTTGCTGCTGCCGCTCGTCGCGATCGCGCTGCTCGACCGTCGGCACCACCGCTACCGGCTTGCCTCGGGGCTGCTCCAGGTTCAGCGCGGGGTGATTGGCCGTGCGACCTGGATCGTGCCGATCGCACGGGTGCAGACGGTGACGCTGCGGCGCAGCTGGCTGCAGCGCCGGCTCGGGCTGGCGAGCGTGTTGGTCGATACCGCCGGAGGTGCCCGGCTGCAGGGTCCGAACGTTCACGATCTTCGCCTCGCGGACGGTCGGGCGCTTGTCGATCAGCTGTGCCGGGTGGACCACGCCGGGCACGGAGATGTGACCGCGCCATCGCTAGGCGATGCTTCAGGAATGGCCTAGCGTACCCGCCGAACGGGAGCCCAGAGCATGGTCACGCAATTGATCTACATGTCGGAGCCGTTCGGCTATGACAGTGCCGTGCTGTCGGCGATCCTGGAGACGGCACGGCGGAACAACGCCCGGCGGGGGATCACCGGCGCGCTGATCTGCCGCCAGGACATTTACCTGCAACTGATCGAAGGCGATGCCGATGCGATCGACATGCTGTACGCACGCATCTCGGAAGACGACCGGCATCTCGCCGTGACGCTGCTCAGTCGCATTGCGGTATCCGCACGCCTGTTCCCCGAGTGGGCGATGATGCACGATCCGGCCCGGTCGTGGCTCTGGTCGCCCGACGAGGTCCATGCTGGCGCGGTCCGGGGAGCGACGTGCGAGGCGCTCCAGCAAGTCTTTGCGCGAGCCGGCGACGAAGCGTCCGGCACCTGATCGGTGCGGTCTCGATCACCATGACCGGCATCGTCAACGACTGGACAGGACCTTCTGACCCGCGATCGCGCCGGGTGTGTGTACTCGGCGCCACCGGCACCACCGGGCGGGCGACCGTTACCGCGCTCGTTCAGGCGGGACACGACGTCGTGTGCTTCGTCCGCCCTCGCGCCAAATATCCAGCCGACACCGGCCGGCTTTTCAAAGGCGCCACCATCAAACAGGTCCACGCCGCCGATCCGGAATCGTTGGCGCGGGATGGCTTCGCGGGCGAGCGCTTTGACGCATTGGTGTCGTGCATGGCCTCGAGGACCGGAAACCCCGGAGACGCCTGGGCGGTCGACTATCGCGCGCACGTCGATGCTCTCGGCGCGGCAAAGACGGCCGGGGTAAGCCATTTCGTGCTGGTATCCGCGATCTGCGTCCAAAAGCCGCTGCTCGAATTCCAGCGCGCCAAACTGGCGTTCGAGGCGGCGCTGATCGGATCCGGGCTGCGCTACTCGATCGTGCGTCCCACCGCCTTCTTCAAATCCTTGTCGGGGCAGATCGGACGCCTGCGCGACGGCCGCCCCTTCCTGATCTTCGGCGACGGCACCCTCACCGCCTGCAAGCCGATCAGCGACCGCGATCTGGCCGAGTTCATCGCCGGGTGCCTGACGGACGAGAGCAGATGGAACCGCATCCTTCCGATCGGTGGGCCAGGGGAGGCGATCACGCCGCGGCGGCAAGGTGAGATGCTGTTCGAGTTGCTCGGCCAGGCGCCCCGGTTCCGCTCTGTCCCCGTGGCACTGCTCGACATGATCGTGAGCAGTCTGGCCGCCCTGGGCCGGGTCGCGCCGCCGCTGGCGAAGAAGGCGGAACTCGCACGGATCGGCAGATATTATGCGACCGAGTCCATGCTCACGCTCGATCCCCGGACCGGCCGGTACGATGCCGCCGCAACGCCTTCGACGGGAACCGATCGACTGTCGGACTTCTACCGGTCCGTCCTTGCCGGCGCCACCGCACCCGACCGTGGCGACCACGCGGTATTCTGACCAGGAAGGCGCTCAGAACGACGAAAGCCGTTGTCAGCTGCGGTTCCAGCTCCCACCCAGCGCCCGGAACAGATCGATCTGTGCGCGCGCTATCTGGCCATCGGCCAGCGTCAGCGAAGCTTCGGTGTCGGCAAAGGTGCGTTCGGCGTCGAGCTGCACCAGGCTGTCGATCTGCCCTTCGCGTTGCTGCGCGCGGGTGATGCGGGCGGCGACGGCGGCCTGATCGCGCGCCGCCTGCAACGCGGCGCGGCGTTCGATTGCACGCGCATAGTTCGACAGCGCCGTCTCCGTCTCTTCCAGCGCGGTCAGCACGGCGCCGTCGAAGGTCGCCAGCGCCGCCTGCGTGTCGGCTTCGGCGCCGGCGACGCGGGCGCGGCCGCGGCCGGGGTTTAGGGTCCAGTTGACGAGCGGTCCGAGCAACCAATTGAGCGGCCCGCCCGAGAACAGCGAGGCCAGGCTGTTGGTGGTTGCGCCGATCGAGCCGCCCAGGCTGATCCGGGGATAAAGGTCCGCCGTCGCAACCCCGATCCGCGCCGTGGCGGCTGCCAGCCGCCGCTCCGCCGCGCGCACGTCGGGGCGCCGGGCGAGCAGGGCGGCGCCGTCGCCGACCGGGATCGGCCGGTCGATGCGTAAGCCCTCGCGCCGCTGCGCCGCCTGCGACGGCAGCTCGGCGGGAGGGCGGCCGGTAAGCGTGGCGAGGCGGAACAGCGCCGCCTGGCGCTCGGCCGCGATCGCGGGCACGTCCGCCTGGCGTTGGTTGCGCAATGCCGCGATGCGGGCGGTATCGAGCCCGGTGGTCAGCCCCACCTCCGCGCGCCGCCGCGTCACGCGGAGCGACCGGTCGAGCAGCGCCACGATCCGCTCCGCCACCGCCAGCCGCTCGGCCGCCGACGCGGCCTCGGCATAGGCACGCGTCGTATCGGCCACGATCGCGACACGCACCGCATCGGCATCGGCCTCCGCCGCGCCCAGCTCGCCGCGGGCGGCTTCCACCCCGCGCCCGAGGCGGCCGAACAGGTCGACCTCATAGGCCACGTCGAGCCCGACATCGAAGGTCGAATCCTCCTGCGCCAGGCCGGGGACGCGTTGGATCTCCGAGGTGCGGCCATAATTCGCACTGGCGCTCGCGCTCGCCTGCGGCAGGCGAGTGCTGCGCACCTCGCGCAGCGATGCCCGCGCGCGCGCCAGCCGCGCGACGGCGACGCGGATGTCGGTGTTGGCCGCCAGCGCATCGCCGATCAGCCCGTCGAGCACGGGATCTCGATAGAGCTGCCACCACCTGTCATTGTCCGTGGCGAGGGCAGCCGCGGCGGGGCTGGTCGAGACGAATGCGCCCGCCGCCGCCGGCGGCGTAGCGGGCCGGACATAGTTGGGACCGACTGCGCAGGCGGCAAGCGTCAGCGCCGAAGCGCCGGCTATGATGATGCGGAACATGTGGGTCTGGCTCCTATTCGGCCGGCTGCAGCTGCGCTTCGGCGGCCGGGCGGCGGCGCCCGAGCCGATCACCAAGCGCGCGGCAGACGACGTAGAAGGTGGGGGTGAAGAGCAGGCCGAACCCGGTGACGCCCAGCATCCCGAAGAATACCGCGGTGCCGAGCGCCTGGCGCAGCTCCGCGCCCGCGCCGCTGGCGATCAGCAGCGGCACGGCGCCGAGCACAAAGGCGAACGAGGTCATCAGGATCGGCCGCAGCCGGTCGCCCGCCGCCCGCACCGCCGCCTCGACGGGCGAGAGGCCGTCCTGATCCTCCGCCTGGCGCGCGAACTCGACCACCAGGATCGCGTTCTTGGCGGCGAGCGCGATCAGCACCACCAGCCCGATCTGCGTCAGTACATTGTTGTCCTGCCCACGCAGATTGACGCCGATCATCGCCGCCAGCAGGCACATCGGCACGATCATGATGATCGACAGCGGTAGCGTCAGGCTCTCATATTGCGCCGCCAGCACCAGGAAGACGAACACCACCGCCAGTCCGAACACCAGTGCCGCGGTATCGCCCGCCAGCTGCTGCTGGAACGCGATGTCGGTCCATTCGGTGCTGTAGCCGCTCGGCAGCGTCCCGGTGGCGAGCCGCTCCATCGTCACCAGCGACTGGCCCGACGAGTATCCAGGTGCGGTGTTGCCGTCGATCTCGACCGCCGGGAACATGTTGTACCGCACGACGCGATACGGCGCGGTCTTGTCGGCAAAGGTCGCGACCGAGCCGACCGGCACCATCGCGCCGGAGTTCGAACGCGTCTTCAGATTGGCGATGTCCGCCTCGTTGGCGCGGAACGGCGCGTCGGCCTGCGCGGTGACGCGATAGGTGCGGCCGAGCAGGTTGAAGTCGTTGATGAAGGCGGAGCCGAGATAGACGTTCAACGCCTCGAATACGCGCTCCGGCGGAACGCCGAGCAGGTCGGCCTTGCGCCGGTCGATATCGGCGAAGATGCGCGGCGTGGCGGTGTCGAAGAAGCTGTACGCGCCCGCCAGCCCCGGTGCGGTGTTGGCCTTGGCAATCAGCGCCTGCGCTTCCTTGCCCAGTGCCTGATAACCGTGGCCGCCGCGATCCTGCACCATCATCCGGAACCCGCCCGCGGCGCCGATGCCTTGGATGACCGGCGGGGGCACGATGACGACGCGCGCTTCGGTGATGTCGGCGGTCGCCTTCATCGCTTCCGCCATGATCTGGCCGACATGGACGCCGGGACGATCCTCGAAGTTCTTGAGCGGGATGTAGGCGGCCGCCGCGTTGGGGGCGAGCGTCTGCGACGCGCCGTCGAAGCCGGCCAGCATCACCGCGCCCTTCACCCCGTCCAGCGGCATGATCCGGCTTGCGACCTTGCGCATCACCGCGTCGGTGCGCTCCAGTGACGCGCCGGAGGGCAGCTGGATGACGGTGAGGAAATAGCCCTGATCCTGCTGCGGGATGAAGCCGGTCGGCGTCGCCCACAGCAATCCCCCGGTCGCCGCGATCAGGCCGGCATAGGCGACCATCACGCGCTTGGGCCGAGTCACCAGCTTCATGGTCAGCCGGCTGTAACCCGCGCTCATCGCATCGAAGCCGCGGTTGAACCAGTCGCCGGCGGCGCGCACCCGGCGCATCACGATGTTGCCGCTCGGCGCGTCCTCGGCATGGCCCTTGAGCAGCAGCGCCGCCAAGGCGGGCGAAAGCGTCAGCGACACCACCAGCGAGATGATCGTTGCGGTCGAGATCGTGGCGGCGAACTGCTGATAAAAGGCGCCGGAGATGCCGTTCATAAACAGGGTGGGGATGAAAACCGCGCAGAGCACCGCGACGATCGCGACCAGGGCGGCGGACACCTCGTCCATCGAGGTGAAGGCGGCCTGCAGCGGCGTCAGGCCGCGCGCCAGGTTGCGTTCGACATTCTCGACCACGACGATCGCGTCGTCGACGACGATGCCGATCGCCAGCACCAGCCCGAACAGTGACAGGTTGTTGAGCGAATAGCCCGCCAGCAGCAGCACGACGAAGGTGCCGATCAGCGAGACCGGGATCGCCACCACCGGAATGATCGCCGCGCGCCAGCGCTGCAGGAAGACGATGATGACCAGCACCACCAGCACGATCGCCTCGGCCAGCGTCTTCATCACCTCGTCGATCGACTGAGCGATGAAGTCGGTGGGGTTGTAGATGACCTTATAGTCGAGCCCTTTCGGGAACGTCTTCTTCAGCGTCTCCATCTCGGCGGTGATCGCCTGCGACGCTGCGAGCGCGTTGGAGCCCGGGCGCTGGAAGACGCCGAGCAGCACGGTCGGCTCGTTGGAGAGATAGGTGTTGGTCGAGTAATCCGCCGCGCCGAGCTCGACGCGGGCCACGTCGGACACGCGAACCTGGCGGCCGTCGGGATCGGAGCGGATGACGACGTTGCCGAACTGCTGCGGCTCGGTCAGCCGTCCTTGCGTCTCGACGTTGAGCTGGAAGGCCCCGGAACCATTTGGGCCCTGATTGTATGGCGGCTGGCCGAGCGTGCCCGCCGCGACCTGCACGTTCTGCGCGCGCAATGCCTGCACGATGTCGCCGGCGGTGAGGCCCAGCGCAGCGGCGCGGCCGGGATCGATCCAGACGCGCATCGCATAGTCGCGCGCGCCGAACATCTGCACGTCGCCGACGCCCTCGATCCGCGCCAGCCGGTCCTTGACCTGCGTCAGCGCGTAGTTGGAGAGATAGGCGGTATCGAGCGAGCGGTCGGGCGAGACGAGGTTGACGACCATCAGGAAGTCGGGCGTCGTCTTCTTGGTGACGATGCCCAGCCGCTGCACCTCCTGCGGTAGGCGCGGGGTCGCGATGGCGACGCGGTTCTGCACCAGCACCTGTGCCGCGTCGAGGTCGGTGCCCGGCTTGAAGGTGACGGTGATCGTCACCCGGCCGTCGCCGGTCGACTGCGACGACTGGTACAGCATGTCTTGGACGCCGTTGATCTCCTGCTCGATCGGCGCCGCCACCGTCTCCGCGACGGTCTCCGCCGACGCGCCGGGATAGCTCGCCACCACCGTCACTGTCGGCGGCACGATGTTGGGATATTGGGAGACCGGAAGCCCCAGATAGGCGAGCCCGCCGACGATCGTGATGACCACCGCGATGACGGCGGCAAAGATCGGCCGGGTGATGAAGAAGCGCGACAGGCGCATGACAGGCTCCCCTTTCGGAGGATCGGAAAACTCGGCCGGGATCGGCGAAATCAGCGCGTGGCGAAGGTCGCTTCGCCCGCAACGGCGGGAGCGGCGGCCGGCACCGCGCCGGCGGCGACCGGAGCGATGCGGCCGGGCCGCACCTGCACCTTGCCGCCGGGCATCGCCATCTGCGTACCGCTGACGATCACGCGGTCCTGTGGCGTCAGGCCGGTGCGGACGATGCGCAAGCCGTCGATGATCGGGCCCAGCGTCACCGGCTTGGCCGCGACCGCGCCGTCGGCGCCGACCGTCAGCACCGTCTTGCGCGCCTGGTCGGTCTGGATCGCGGCGTCGGGGACGAGCAGCGCCGCCGTGGTGCCGCTGGTGGCGAGGCGCATGTTGCCGAACATGCCGGGCGTCAGGAACAGCCCCGGGTTGGCGAGCACCGCGCGGCCACGCACCGTGCCCGACCGGGGATCGAGCCCGTTGTCGGTGAAGTCGAGCCGCCCCGTGCGGGTGTAACGCGTCTCGTCCTGCAACCGCACCTGCACCGTCGCGCCGGCGTCGCCCGCCCGCTTGGATTTCAGGAACAGCCCTTCCGATGCGTCGAACGCGAAATAGATCGGGTCGAGCGCGTTGATCGTGGTCAGCAGCGTGCCGTTGGTGTCGCCGGCGGAAACCAGATTGCCCGCGTCGATGCGGCGGTCGGAGATGCGACCCCCGATCGGCGCGCGTACCCGCGTGAACTCGACGTCGAGCGCCCGCGCCTGCACCCGCGCCCGGGCCGCGGCGACGGCTGCGCCGGCGGCGCGCACCCGGGCGGCGAGCTGGTCGAGGTCGCTCTTCGATACCGCGTCATCGGCGATCAGGCGGTTGGCACGGGCGAGGTTGGCACGGGCGAGCGCCAGGTCGCTGGCGGCACTGGCGACGCTGGCGCGCGCTTCCGCCAGTGCTGCCGAATAAGACCGGGGATCGATGGTGAAGAGCAGCTGCCCGCGCCTGACGATCGCGCCGTCGGTGAAATGCACCGCCGTGATCGCGCCCGACACGCGCGGCCGCACCTCAACCGAGCGGCTCGCCTCGAAGCGGCCGACATGATCGTCCCATTCGGTGACCTCGCGGACCAGCGGCTGGGCGACCTCAACGGTCGGCACCGGCATGGCCGCGATCGCGGGCTCCTCACGGTCAACCAGCGTCCAAGTGGCGGCTGCGGCGACCAGCGGCAGGGCGATCCAGCCGAAGCGGCGCGCGTGTGAGCGCGGCTGCGCCGGCACGTCGGCCGACGCCTGGGTGGGTGCCGCTGCTTCGATCGGACTGTGCATGTTCATGCGCCTGCCTCCGCTCGGCTTCGCGCCGCCGCAATGCTGGCGAGCAGCGTCTCGTGCTGCGCGGCGGAGAAGCCCGCCGCCAGAAAGGCGCGGAGCTCGCTCGCGGGCACCCCAACGCCCCGGCGCCAGCTCCACACCGCCATGCGGCGCAGCGCCTCAAGCTTCGGGTCTGCCAGACGCGGATTGCTGCGCGCCCCTCCGAACCCTGGGCCGAACACCGTGCCCAGCGCCGTCGCCAGCCGGCCCGGCTGGTCAAGCGACGCCAGCGTATCGCGTCGCGACAGCGCGACCACCGACCATTCGAGCGCGGTCAGGCTCGACCGGCGCGGACTGATGGCGTCGTGACGCGGGGCACCTGCGGTGGGGCCAAGCGGCGGATCGGCCGAGAAGTCGACATAGGCCATGATGAGAACTCCCTGTTTAGTGCGTGCGTCGGCGTGACGCGGCCACGACCGGTCGGCCGCGGCGCGCCCAGACTGAGCAACGCTGACGTTCGGACACAGCACCGCGTCCGCCGACGGAATCGGGACGCGCGGTGTTATGACAATGATGCAAGCTGATGCGGGTGACGGCGGTTACTGGCTGCCACCCCGCCCCTACAAACGGTACGATCAGGCTTCCTTGCGGAAACCAGAGCGCCGTTGCCCGGCGCCTTCTTCTATACTGAACGGTATATAACCTGTTCTATGGGCCGTCAACGGCTTTCGTACCGGTCGGTAGCGATATTTTCTATCGGGTCGGCCATACCATCAGGCTGGTCTCGACCACCTGCTCCAGGTCGGCGCGGACCGCACCCGAGCCGGCCTGCACCGCGATGCCCTGCAGCAGCGTGACGAGAAAGCCGGTCAGCCCCAGCACGTTCACATGGTGGGGCAGGTCGCCGTCGCGCTTCGCCTGTTCGAACCGCTCGACAATCGCCGCATGCGAGGATTGCCGCCGCTCGATGACCAGCGCCTTGATGGATTCGGCTTCGGATCCACAGGCGGTCGAGTTGATGACGCCCAGGCACCCTTTGGGATCGCAGCTGCTCGTCTGCGCGTCGATCGCGCCCCGCATGATGTGTTCGGCGACGGCGCGCGCGGTGGGCTGCTTCAGCGCCTCACGCATGTACTCGAGCTTCTCGGCCTCATAAAGGTCCAACGCCTTGTGGAACAGCGCTTCCTTGTTGCCGAACGCCGCATAGAGACTCGGCTTGGTGATCCCCATCGCCTGGGTGAGATCTGCCATGGAGGCGCCCTCATACCCCTTGGACCAAAACACGCCCAGCGCCGCCGCCAGCGCCTGCTCCGTGCAGAATTCGCGCGGCCGGCCTTTGGCAATTCGAGGAGCAACCACTTCCATAACGGACGGTATATAAAGCAACCTGACCTTACCGACAAGTCCCGGCGTTACTCTCGTCGTGAAAAGCAGCTTCTATCGCCGGCGTCAGGAACGCCAGCCCAAGCGGTTCCGTCCGTTGCCCTGCGAGGGCGCTTGGACTGGATGGTGCCGCCTACAGGACTCGAACCTGTGACCCCCGCATTACGAATGCGATGCTCTACCAGCTGAGCTAAGGCGGCGCGCGCCGGCCAGGGCCGGCCAAGCGGGCGGGCGATAGCAGCGGTGCCGGGTCCTGACAAGCCGACGACATCGCATCAGGGCCTTTACGCGGCGTTTACCACGCCCGGTCCAAAAGCGCTGCCATGGGTATCAAGGGCGACTGGGGCATGGACGAGGCTGGCTTCGACGAGCGGCTCGACACGGTTGACGAAGCGGACGCTGGCGTCAGCGATCCGTTGTTCGATCTCGGCGGCGACGAACGGCGGATGCATGTCCGCGCCTACAATCACTGGGTGTCGCTGTTGAAGGGGCGCCCCTACCCCACCATCGAGGACCTCGACCCGACGTCGATCGTCGACTTCGGCGGCAACAGCGTGCTGCTCGACTTCTCGGACGGGCTCGACAACCCGCGCATCGCGTTCCTCGGCCGTGCGCTGAAGGAGGAATGCGGGCTGGAAGGCGCGATCGGTCGGATCGCCGACGTGCCGAGCCGCTCGCTGCTGTCCCGCCTGACCGACCACTATCTGCAGATCATCGCCAACCGCGCGCCGATCGGCTTCGAAGCTGAGTTCGTCGGGACGCGTGACCGCCCGACGATGTATCGCGGCATCCTCATGCCCTTCTCGTCCGATGGCGAGTGCATCGACTTCATCTATGGCGTGATCAACTGGAAGGAACTGGTCGACGCCGCGACACAGGCCGGACTGAACGCCGAGCTGTCGATGGCGCGGGATACCGCCCCGGTTTGGGCCGATGGCCCCACCGGCGACCGCGACACGATGCCCGCCGACGGCGAGACACTGGAGAACCGCCTGGCGATGGCGCGCGAGTCGGCCGCGGCGGTCCGCGCCGCCGACACCCGCAGCCGCGCCGCGCTGTATCGGGCGCTCGGACGCGCGCACGACTTCGGGCTCGCCGCCGATGGGGACGGCGGTCGGTACGCCGCCCTCCTCGCCGACGCCGGCTTGAAGGTCCAGGCGCGCGCGCCGATGACGCCGGTGGTCAAGCTCGTCTTCGGCGCCGACTACGACAAGACCCGCGTCACCGAATTCGCAGCCGTGCTCGACCACGCCCGCCGCCACGCGGTCGCCGCCGGCGCGCTGCTCCAGTTCCTCGAAGCACAGCGTGGCGGCATCAAGGCCATCGTCGCCGCCGAGCGCGCCGCCAGGCGCCCGGTGCCGGCCGCGGACCTGTACGAACAGGCCCGTGCCGAGCTCCGCGCCCGGCCCGTGCTGGCGCAGGTGGCGATGCCGGCCGCTGGCGACGGCGAGTTCGTGGTGCTGGTCGCCCGCCGCCACGGCGCGGGTCTGAGTGTCGTCGCACAGGTCGAAGGCGGGCTGGTCGAGCAGGCGGTGCGCAGGGCCGTCGCCTGAATCGCCGCGCCGCTTGCAAGCTGTACCGCGCGTTGCTGCACCGCCACAAGGGTTGAGCCCCCGATTCCCCGGGCGCATAGGGCAGCCATGGCCGACTTACCCTCCCCTTCCGCCGCATCGCTCGCCGAGGATTTCGCCGCCCGACTGACCCGTGGCGCGCTGCCTGGCGAACTGATCGGCTTCGGACCGGCCGACGTCGCCGAGGCGGCCCGCTTCGTCGCCGCCACCGCCGCCCGGCGCGACCCGGGCGAGCCCGCGCTCCAGCTGGAGCCGATCGGCGGCGAGGACACGCGGCGCCGGATGCGGCTCGCGATCGTCAACGACGACATGCCCTTTCTGGTCGATTCGATCGCCGCCGCCATCGCCGACCGCGGGCTGGCGATCGACCGCATCATCCATCCCGTCATCCGCGCCAGCCGCAACACGTCGGGCGTCCTCGAGGCGATCGGCGGGGCCGGGCAGCCGGAATCCGTCATCTATCTGGAGCTCGAACGCGCCGACGCGCGCGAGCGGCGCGAACTGGTCGAGGGCCTGACGCAGGTGCTGGCGGACGTGCGCGCCGCCGTCGCCGACTGGCGCCGCCTGCAACGCGCGGTTGCTTCCGACGAAGCGGCGCTGCCGCCGGGCGAGGGCGCGGCGCTGCTGCAATGGTTCCTCGACGGTCGCCTGACGCTGCTCGGTCACCAGCTTTGGCGGGCGGACGGAAGTGCGGGCGAGGCGCTGGGGATCGCCCGCAACGAGCACAAGACGCCGATCCTGGCCGAGTTCTCGCGCAACCTCGCGCTCCGCTGGTTCGAGGCGGGCGGTGAGGCGCCGCTGCTACTCAAATCGTCGCTGATCTCCACCGTCCACCGCGCGGTGCCGTTGGACCTCGTCCTGGTGCCGATCCGCAAGGGCGAGGAGATCGCCGGCCTGTCGATCCATGCCGGCCTGTGGACCTCGGCCGCGCTCAACGCCGCGCCGGAGGACGTGCCCGTGCTGCGCACCCGCCTCGCACAGCTGGAAGCGAAGTTCGGCTTCGACCCTAAGGGCCATACCGGCAAGGCGCTGACCCATGCGCTGGCGCAGCTGCCCCACGACCTCGCGGTAGCGTTCGAGCCCGAACAGCTCGAGGAGCTGGCGCTGACCGCAATGAGCCTCGCCGACCGCCCGCGCCCCGCGCTGGTGCTGGTCCGCTCGGCACTCGGACGCCACCTGTTCGCCTTTGCCTGGCTGCCACGCGACGACCTTACGACCGTGCGCCGGATTGCGATCGGCGAGATGGTCGCGGAGGCGGCGAACGGCCCGGTGCTGAACTGGTCGGTGGCGCTGGAGGACTCCGCGGTGGCGCTGATCCGCTACACCGTCGATCTCCGCAAGGAAGGCCATGTCCCTGATGTCGCACCGTTGCAGGCGCGGTTGGAGCGGATGGTGCGCGGCTGGACCCCGGCGGTCGAGGCGGCGTTGTCGGCGCAGGTCGGCCCCGCTCGCGCCGCCCGACTGGCGCTCAAACATGCCGCGTGTTTCCCGCAGGGGTTCCGCAACGCCAACACCGCCGAGGAAGCCGCGGCGGACGTGTTGCGGCTGGCCACGCTCGGCCCCGGCACTCGTTCGGTGCGATTGTCGGCAACGGCCGGCGCGACCCGGCTGAAAATCTATCGCCAGGGCGGCGCGCTGGCCCTGTCCGACGCGGTGCCGGTGCTGGAGAATTTCGGCTTCCGCGTCATCGAGGAGATTCCGACCGCGCTGACCGACGACGCGCGATCCTATCTGCACGAGTTCCTGGTCGAAGCCGGTACGCCGATCAGCGGTGACGCCGAAGTGCTCGAACTTGCGATCGCGGCGGTGTTGGAGGGACGGGCCGAGAACGACCAGTTCAACCGCCTGATCGTCGATGCCGGCCTCGCGCCGCAGGCGGTGCTGCTGTTCCGCGCCTGGTTTCGCTATCTGCGTCAGGCGGGGCTGCCCTATGGCCTGTCCACCGTCGTCGATGCGCTGCGCCGGGCGCCCGCCGTCGCCACGGCCCTGGTCGAGCGCTTCGCGGCCGCGCACGACCCGCAAGGGACCGACGACACCGCTGCCGCCGACACCACGATCGAGGCCGGCTTGGATAAGGTCGCGGCGATCGACGACGACCGTATCCTCCGCGCCTATCGCGCGCTGGTCGGAGCGACGCTGCGCACCAACGCTTTCGTGCCCGCCGGGCAGGAGGCACTCGCCTTCAAGCTCGACAGCCACCGCATCCCCGGCCTGCCAGCGCCGCTGCCGTGGCGCGAGATCTGGGTTTATTCACCCCGCGTCGAGGGCATCCACCTGCGCGCCGGCCCGGTCGCGCGCGGCGGTCTGCGCTGGTCGGACCGGCGCGACGATTTCCGTACCGAGATCTTGGGGCTGATGAAGGCGCAGCGCGTCAAGAACGCCGTCATCGTGCCGACCGGCGCGAAGGGCGGCTTCTACCCCAAGCAGTTGCCGCCGATCGCGCAGCGCGATGCCTGGCTGGCCGAGGGGACGGAGAGCTATCGCGTCTTCATCCGCGCCTTGCTGTCGATCACCGACAACATCGTGGACGGCGCGGTGACGCATCCCGAGGGCGTGCGGGTACGCGACGGCGACGATCCCTATTTCGTCGTCGCCGCCGACAAGGGCACCGCCACCTTCTCCGATGTCGCCAACGCGCTGGCGCTCGAGCGCGGCTTCTGGCTGGGCGACGCCTTCGCATCCGGCGGCAGCGTCGGCTACGATCACAAGGCGATGGGGATCACCGCCAAGGGCGCGTGGATCAGCGTCCAGCGCCACTTCGCGGAGCGTGGTCTCGACGTGCAGGCGGACCCGATCACCGTCGTCGGCTGCGGCGACATGTCGGGCGACGTGTTCGGCAACGGCATGCTGCTGTCCAAGTCGATCAAGCTCGTCGCCGCCTTCGATCATCGCCACATCTTCCTCGATCCCACGCCCGATGCAGCGGTCGGCTGGGCGGAGCGCGCGCGGCTGTTCGCCCTGCCCCGCTCGTCCTGGGCGGACTATGCGGCGCCGGTATCGGCCGGCGGCGGCGTCCACAGCCGCGCCGCCAAGTCGATCGCCGTCACCCCGGAGGCCGCCGCCGCACTCGGCATCCCCGCCGGCGAGATGGAACCGGCCGCGCTGATCTCCGCGATCATCAAGGCACCCGCCGACCTCATCTGGTTCGGTGGCATCGGCACCTATGTAAAGGCGGCGTCGGAGAACAACGCGGCGGTCGGCGATCCCGCCAATGACCGCCTGCGCGTGGATGCCGAGGAGCTGCGCGCCATCGCGATGGGCGAGGGCGCGAACCTGGGCGTCACGCAGGCCGCGCGCATCGCGTTCGCGGGTCGAGGCGGGCGGATCAACACCGACTTCATCGACAATTCCGCCGGCGTCGATTGCTCGGACAACGAGGTCAACATCAAGATCGCGCTCAACCGCGAGATGACCGAGGGCCGGCTGACGTTCGAGGACCGCAACACGCTGCTGGCCTCGATGACCGACGACGTCGCCCACCTGGTGCTGGAGGACAACCGCCTCCAGACGCTGGCGATCTCGATCATGGAACAGGACGGCGCCACGGCGGTGCCGAGCTATGTCCGCGCGATCGAGATCTTCGAGGCCAGCGGCCGGCTCGATCGCCGCGTCGAGGGACTCGCGGTCAACGAGGAGCTGCTGCGCCGGGGCCAGGAGGGGCGCGGCCTGACCCGCCCCGAGCTGTCGGTGCTGCTCGCCACCGCCAAGCTGGCGCTGCAGGACGCGATCGAGCAGGCGGCGCTCGGCGATCAGCCGGAGCTGCTGCCCGACCTCCACGCCGCCTTCCCGGCCGCGATGCGCGAGCGGTTCGCCGCCGCGATCGACGCGCACCGGCTGCGCGGTCAGATCGTCGCCACCAAGCTCGCCAACCGCATCGTCAACCGCATGGGCGTCCTATACCCCTTCGAACTCGCCGAGGAGGAAGGCGCGGCACTCGGCGACATCGCCGCGATGTTCGTGGTGGCGGAGCGGCTGTTCGGCCTGCCCGAGCTGTGGCGCGCGATCGAGGCGACGCCCATGCCGGAAGGCGCGCGGATCGCGCTGTTCGACGAGGTCGCGGCCGCCACCCGCTCGCACATCGCCGACCTGCTGCGCGCCACGGGTGCCGGGGCGGACATCGGGCCGGTGCTGCAACGGCTGGAGCGGGGCATCGCCTCGCTCGACCGCGCCACCGCGACGCTGCTGCTGGAGGAAGGCCGCGCGCACAGCGACCGCATCGCCCGCCAGCTCCAGGCCGCCGGCGCCCCCGCCGAGCTGGCGCAACGCGTGGTGCGCCTGTTCGAGCTCGACGGTGCGGTCGGCCTCGCCGATCTCGGCGAGCGGCTGGCGCTGGACGAGACGGTGCTGACCCGCGCCTTCACCGCGCTCGGCCATGCGCTCGGCCTAGATTGGGCGCAGGCCACCGCCGGCCGCATCGCGTCGAGCGATCCGTGGGAGCGCCTGCTCCTCGCCGGTCTGGCCCGCGACTTCCAGCAGCTGCGGCTGCAGTTCCTGGCGCGCGCCGGCGCCGCCAATCCGCAGGCGACGGTGGACGGCTGGCTCCACGCCAACGCCGCCAGGGTCGCGCAGTTCAAGACGGTGATCGACCGCGCCCGCCATTCGGCCCAACCCAACGCCGCGATGCTGGCGCAGATCGCCGGCCAGGCGCGAGTGCTATTGGGCCGGTGAAACGCCCCGCACCGCGCTTAGCCTAGGCGACGGCTTGCTTTGCCGCCTGCCGCCGCGCCAGGTCCGCCTTCCACCCTCGCGCCCGCCACCACATGATAATGCCGGTGACGGCGAGCACGGCGGGAATGATGCCGCCGATGAAGATGATGATCTGCCAGACCATGCCCATGTCGGTGCCGTCATGGATACGCCGCATCCACCGCGCGACGCCCCCCTGGCCGCCGGGACGGGGCGTGAGTGTCGCCACCCCGCTGCCGTCGGTGACCGCGATCGTTGCCGGCGGACCGTTGGTCGGCTTCAGCTGCACGCTCCAGTCGGGCTTGAGCGTGGTCGGCCAGCTCACCTGCCGCAGGTCGCCCGGCGCAACTGCGCGCGCGCGCGCGATCGCGGACGGCAGGGTCAGCGCCGTTCGGTCGAGAGGCTTGGCGCGCGCCAGCGCCGCGCGGTCGGGCCCGCGCTGCTGCTGCGGCGCCTGCCCGACCAGACTCCCGAAGAAGCGCGGAAAGCTGATCCACGCGCCGGTCAGCGACAGCACGAACAGCGGCAGCGCCACCCAGAACCCGAAGGTCTGATGGATGTTCGTATCCGTGTTGCGATGCCGTCCCCAGCGCAACGCGCGCTTCATGCTGCCGGTCGTCGGCCACCACAGCCACAGCCCGGTAAACGCCGACAGCATCATCGCCACGCCGATCCAGCCGACGATCGACCGCCCCCAGCCGCCAGGAATCTGCAGCGACCCGTGCAGCACATGGAGGAAACGCACCAGCCCGCCGCTGTTGGTGGCGACGTCCAGCACCTGGGCGGTGGGCGGATCGAGAAAGACGAGCGTACGCGGCGGCGGACCGCCCCGCGGCGGCCCCGCGGCGGCCGGCGCGGCGGCGACCGTCACCGGGTCGCCGTGCTCGGGCCCAGGATCGGGCATCGTGATCTGCGCGATCCGCTCGCCCGGTTTCAGCCGGGTCGTCGCGGCCGCGACATAGATTTCGGGGGCAAGCAGCGTGTCGCCGCTGGTCGCGAAACGCTGCGGCTCGATCATCCGCTCGAGCGCGTCGTGCCAAACCAACGCCGAGCCGGTCAGGCTGATCGGGATGATCAGCACCGCCAGGATCAGCCCGATCCACTTATGGACCTGAAACCAGGTCCGCCGCCACTTCAGCTTGGTCATCATGCTACCCTATAGCTCCGCCCACCGCCGCAGCAGGTTATGGTACACGCCGGTCAGCCTGACCGCCGCCGCATCCCCCTGCCCCAACGCGGTGGCAACCGCCTGTACGCTCTGGTCCAGTTCGAACAGGATGTTCCGCGCACCATCGTCGCGCACCATCGACTGCACCCAAAAGAAGCTCGCCAGCCGGGCGCCCCGCGTCACCGGCTCGACCCGATGCAGGCTCGACGCCGGATAGACGACCAGATCGCCGGCGGGCAACTTGATCCGCTGCTCGCCGAACTGCCCGTCGATCACCAGCTCGCCGCCGTCATAAGCGTCCGGCTCCGCCAGAAACAGCGTCGCGGACAGATCGCTGCGGACGCGGAAGTCGCTGCCGCGCTTGATGCGGATCGCGGTGTCGACATGGGTATCGAACGCCTGTCCGCCGGCATAGCGGTTGAACAACGGCGGAAACACCTTGAGCGGCAGCGCCGCCGCGACGAACAGCGGTGATCGCCCCAGCGCGTCGAGCACCAGCCCGCCGGCGTCCCGTGCCGCCTCGCTGTCCTCGGGCAGTTGCGCGTTACGCTTGGCGAGCGCCGACTGCGCGCCCGAGGTAGCGTTGCCGTCGGCCCACGGCCCGGCCTCGACGATCGTACGCACACGCGCGAGCGCCTCGCCCGCCAGCACGCCCGGCACCACCGTCAGCATCGCGCACCGCGATCGAGCGCCGCCGTGCCCCGCACCCGCAGCTCGGCATCCTCCTGTGCCGCCAGCCAGTCGCGCAGCTGCCCGCGAAACCGCGCATGGCCCAGCGCCGCGGCCTTTGCGATCCAAGGGAGCGCCTCGCGCACCCTGCCCTTCATCGCCAGCATCCGCGCATGGTTGAAACAGCCACGAAAGTCGCCGCCATGCGCGGCGCGGGCATAGCATTGCGCCGCCGCCAGCAGATCGCGCGGCGTTGCCCAACCGTCCTCATGGAAGCTGCCGACGAAATTCTCCGCCTTGGCGAAGCCCAGTGCCGCCGCCTTGCGCAGCCAGGCCAGCGCCGCCGCGCGGTCCTGCTCGATGCCCTCGCCCAACGCGAGCGAGGTCGCATAGTTGTACATCGCCTCTGGCAAGCCCCGCTCGGCGGCAACCCGGAAACATGCGGCCGCGCGCGCCTTGTCCACCGCCACGCCCCAGCCGAGGTCATAGCAGCGCCCGACCATGTTGAGCGCCGGCACATGCTCCTGCGCCGCCGCCCGCACGAACCAGCCAAAGCCCGCGCGCGCGTCCTTGGCCATCTCGACGCCGTCGAGCAGCATCTGGCCCAGCACCGCCTGCGCGTCGGCGATCCCGGCTTCCGCCGCCTCGCGGATCAGCGCCGCGCGCCCGGGTCCGGCCAGCGCCTCGCGCGCCTCGCCGGGCGACATGGCGGCGAGCAGGCTCAGAACCCCACCTGCAGCGTCCCGAATACCGTCCGCCCCGCCGCCATTGTCGCATAGTGCGACGAGAAGGCCTGGCTGAAATACCGCTTGTTGGCGACGTTCTGGACGTTGACCGACAGCTTGAGCGCGTCCGTCATCTCCACCGCCGCGCGCGCGTCGAACCGCCACCAGCCCGGCACCGACCGCGCGATCGTGACGGTCGCCGGCACCACTGTCGCGGCCGCGCCGGTGCCTGACACAAAGCGGTTGTCGGCATAGCCGCCGAACACCCGACTCTGGTAAAAGGCACCGCCGCCCAGCTCGAACCGGCCGAAGTCATAGTTCGTCCACAGCGTCGCGCTGTGCTTGGCGGTCTGTGGGAACTGCTTGCCGGTATTGACCGACGGCTGCAGCACCGTCCGCGCCGCGACGCCGCCGCCGGCGGGCAGCACGAACGCGGTGAAGCCGCCATCGACGATCATCGCGTCGAGATAGGTGTAGCCGCCGAACACGTTCCAACGGGGCGTGATGAAGCCGTTGAAGCTGAGCTCGACCCCGTCGACGCGTCGTTCGCCGATAAAGGCCGCAGTGTTGGCGTCGCTCGTCACCCGCGCGTTCTTGGTCTCGGTGCGGAACAGCGCCGCGGTCAACGACAGTTTCTGCCCGAACAGGTCCGCCTTGGCGCCGACCTCGAACGAGCGGCTGCGCTCGATCTTCAGCGCCTCGATCGCCGCCTGCCCGAGCGCGCCGCCGATCGTGCCGAGGCTATTGCCCTCCTGCCCCTCGCCGACCAGGCTGTTGGGCGGCGTTGCGGAGGTGGCGTAGGAGGCATAAAGGCTGGTGTTGCGGCTCGGCTTGAACACCACGCCCGCCTGACCCGTCACGAAATCGTCCTTGCGCGAGACGACCGGTCGTACTCCCGCCGCGACCGGCAGCGTCACCTTGGACGAGAAGCTCTCGTACCGCAGGCCCAGGTTGAGGATCAGCGACGGCGCCAGCGTAATGCTGTCGAAGCCATAGACCGCCTTGGTATGGCCGTCGGTAATCGTCTCCGTCCCCGGCGCGCCGCGCACGATCGGGCTCGTGACCGTGGTGCTCCCGGGGGCATAGTTGACCCAGGGGTCGTTGGGGTTCGGGTTGAACAGGTCCGCGCAATTGTACGGGGACACGCCCGGCGCGACGCCGCAGCGCAGGCCATCGGTCGCGTTGCCGGTGCCGGTGTTGACCACGAAGGCGCCACGCGTCGCCTTTTCCCAGGCGATCTCCGCGCCGACCGCGAAGCTGTGCTCGATCGCACCGGTGCGGAAAGTACCGATCAGGTCGAGCTGGTCGACCAGGCTTTCGGTTTCGCCCCACCGCGAGTTCGCCCGCCGCCAGACGCGTCCGCCGGCGGTATAGTCGTTGAACCGCCCGCTCGGCAGCGCGCCCACATTGCGGTTGCCGGCCGGGATGCCGAACACGTTCGCCTGGCTGTCGTCCGGCTGGGTGTAGATATAGGCTTGCTTCGCCGAGCTGAACCGTGCGGTATTGCGCAGCGTCACGCCACCGAAATCATGGCTGGCGCGCAACGTCGCCTGATCGACATTGGTCTGGCGGAAGTCGCGGCCGACCAGGCCGTAGAAGTTGTTCGGGGAGATGCGGCCCGTGATCCCGAACGCGGTGGTGAACGGCCCCACCGCCGGCTGCGACAGGATCAGGCCACTGCTGCCCGCCGGCGTCGCGTTGACGCTGGCGCTCGCGACATAGGCATAGGGAAAGCCGCTGTCGGGCAGCTCGTCGGTTTCCAGATGATAGAACATCGCGGTCAGCTGCGTCGGACCGCCAATACCGATCGTCACCGACGGCGCGACGCCCCAGCGCTTCTGGAACAACGCATCGCGACCGGCGACATCCTGATCGTGCCACATGCCGTTGACGCGCACCGCGACGTCGGGCGCGACCTGCGCGTTCAGATCGACGGTGGCGCGCTTGTACTCGGCATTGCCATAGCTGGCCGCGGCATTGCCGAAGGTGCCGGCTTGCGGCCTCTTCGACACGATGTTGATCGTGCCCCCCGCCGCACCACGCCCACCCAGCGTCGAGTCGGAGCCGCGCACCACCTGGACGCTCTCCACCGCGAAGATCTCGCGGCTCTGCGCGCCGATATCGCGGACGCCGTCGAGATAGGTCGAGCCCTGACTGTCGAAGCCGCGGATGAACGGCCGGTCGCCGATCGGATTGCCGCCCTCCGCCGCGCCGAAGGTGATGCCGGGCACCGTGCGCAGCGCATCGGCGAGCGAGTTGGCGCCGGTCTGTTCGATCACCTCGCGCGGGATGACGACGACAGAGCGTGGCGTATCGACCAGCGGTGCGACCAGCCTGGCATCGTCCGCCCGCCGCTCCCGCTCGCCCTTCACCACCACGTCGGAACGCTGATCGTCGGTCGGCGTGTCGGTCGGCTCGAGCGCGAGCGCCGGCGCGGTGGCGAAGCTGCCGACGCAGGCCAGCGCCAGGAACGGCAGGGTGGATGTGGACAATCGAACTCCCCTTCTCGGGCCGTTCGCTATTGCGAAGCGTTCGCAGTGTCAACGCTATTGATAATCGCTCGCAACTTCGATCACCAACCATGACCGCAACGCGCTAGCCAGGTTGGGCGCATCTCTCTGAGCCACGCGGATGGCGTCGACCTGCGCGACCACGGCACTGAGCGGAAGCGCGCGTCGCCGTGCCGCCTCCTCCAGCGCTTTCCAGAACACGGGCTCCAGGCTGATTGAGGTCGCATGCCCTGCGATGGTGACCGATCGCTTGACCGGCCCGGCAAAGCCGCCCGCCGGTGGCGTCAGAGGTGGGACGACCATACCCCCTCATAGCAGAATCAAGGTCCGGGGTCGAACTTCTGCCTTCACACCGGTCACCAACTCGCGGAGGCAACATACCCGCCGCTCGATCGCTATATGGGCGCAGATCGCGCGGACACAGCCTGACGAGGTGGCATGTTCTTTCTCTTCTCCCGCAAGCTCGGCTGCGTCGGTTCCCTGCTCGCATCGGCGGCGGTAACCGTGCTGCTGCTCTATCTGCTGGGTTGGCTGTGAGGCGCACCGTCGCCGCGGTGGCGTGCGCGGCGCTGCTCCATGGCTGCGGCGGCCCGGCGGAGGAGGGCACACGGATCTCGGACGCCGATCGGGCCTATGGCGAACAGCAGCATACCGTCCTGCTGGCGGAATTCGGCGGCGCCTATGCGGGCGACGAGGCGCGGTACCTCGCGGCGATCGGCGAGCGGATGGCGGCGGCGGCCGGTCTGGAGGGGCAGTGCCGGTTCACCCTCGTCAACAGCGACGTCGTCAACGCCTTCGCCGTGCCCGGCTGTTACATCTATCTCACCCGCGGACTGTTCGCGACGGTCACCAGCGAGGCCGAACTCGCCTCCGTGCTAGGGCACGAGGTCGGCCACATCGTCGGCCAGCACTCACAGCGCCAGCAGCGGCGCTCGCTGTGGCGTCGTCTGGGGGTGGTCGCCGTGTCGCTGACCGGCTCGGAGCGCCTCACTCGGCTGGCGGGACAGGCGGCGCAGCTGTTCACGCTGCGCTATTCGCGCAGCCAGGAGCATCAAGCCGACGACCTCGGCGTCCGCTACCTGCAGCGCGCCGGTTACGACGTCTTCGCGGCCGCCGACATGCTGCGCGCGCTACGGCGCCACGAGCTGTTCATGGCCGCGACCAACGGCCGCGATGCGGCGCGCAGCATCCCGGAATGGGCGTCGAGCCACCCGCTCGCTGAACAGCGGGTCGCGCGGATGACCGAGGCCGCGCGCGAGTCGGGGCTGGCCGACGATGAGCAGCCCGAACGGGAGGAACCCTATCTCGCCGAGGTCGACGGGCTGATCTATGGCGACGATCCGGAGCAAGGCTTCGTGCTCGGCCGCCGCTTCGCGCATCCGGTGATGCGCATCGCGTTCGAGGCGCCACCGGGCTTCTCGCTGACCAACAGCCCGCGGGCGATCCGCCTCAACGGGCCGAACGGCATCGCCGGCGAGTTCGGCGGCGGGCGGCTGCCGGCAGGCGGCCTCGACGCCTATGCGCAGGCGCTGCTCGCCCAGACGATCGGGGACACCCCCGCGGAGCTCGAAAGCGCCGACCCGGCGATGATCAACGGACTGCCGGCGATCTTCTTGCGTATCCGGGTCGCGGTCGAAGGTGGCACGGTGCCCTTGTCGCTCGCGGTCTACGACATGGGCGCGGGCGAGGCGTACCACTTCATCGTCGCGTCACCGCCGGCGGACGGCGGCGCGGCGGCGGTGCTGGCGCTGTTCCGCTCGTTCCGCCGGCTGTCGGCCGAGGAGGCGGCGGCGTTGCGGCCGCGGGTGATCCGGACGGTGGCGGTCAACCCCGGCGATACCGCGGACACGCTGGCCCGGCGGATGGCGGATCGCGCGCCGAGGGCGTTGTTCGACCTCATCAACGGACGGTCGGGCGACACGCCGCTGCGACCCGGGCAGCGCGTCAAGCTGGTCACCTATGGAGAGGCAGGACCGGCGCGATAAGACCTCAGTCGGTGTCGAACAGCGCCGCCAGCTGCTCGATGATCGTGCCGCCCAGCTGCTCGGCGTCCATGATCGTCACCGCGCGCTCGTAATAGCGGGTGACGTCGTGGCCGATGCCGATGGCGACCAGCTCGACCGGCGACTTGCTCTCGATCCAGCCGATCACCTGCCGCAGGTGCCTTTCCAGATAGGAGCCGGAGTTCACCGACAGCGTCGAATCGTCCACCGGCGCACCGTCGGAGATGACCATCAGGATGCGCCGGTCCTCCGGCCGCGCGAGCAGCCGGGCGTGCGCCCACAACAGCGCCTCGCCGTCGATATTCTCCTTCAGCAGCCCCTCGCGCATCATCAGCCCGAGCGAGGGCCGCGCGCGCCGCCACGGCTCGTCGGCCTTCTTGTAGACGATGTGGCGGACGTCGTTGAGCCGCCCAGGCTGCGGTGGCCGGCCGGCCGCAAGCCAGGTCTCGCGCGACTGCCCGCCCTTCCAGGCGCGAGTGGTGAAGCCCAGGATCTCGGTCTTGACCCCACAGCGTTCCAGCGTCCGCGCCAGGATATCGGCGGAGATCGCCGCGATCGAGATCGGTCGCCCGCGCATCGAACCCGAATTGTCGATCAGCAGCGTCACCACCGTATCGCGGAAATCGGTGTCGCGCTCGACCTTGTAGCTGAGCGACGATCCGGGCGAGACGATCACCCGCGCCAGCCGCGCCGCGTCGAGCAGCCCTTCCTCCTGATCGAAATCCCAGGATCGGTTCTGCTGCGCCATCAACCGCCGCTGCAACCGATTGGCGAGCTTGGACACCGCCGACTGCAGATGCACGAGCTGCTGGTCGAGATAGCCGCGCAGCCGCGTCAGCTCGTCGGCGTCGCACAGGTCGGTGGCCGCGACCACCTCGTCGAACTGCGTGGTCCAGGTCTTGTAGTCGAATTGCGGCGACAGGTCGGCGTGCGGCCGGTTGGGGCGGACGGGCTGAATCCCCTCCTCGCCCTCGTCGCCAGGCTCGCCGTCGAGATCGTCGAACTGGTCCTCGCCCTGGGTCTGGCCTTCGCCGTCCTCGCCTTCGCCCTCGGACTGCTCGCCCCGCGCCTCGACCTCCGCCTGGCCCTCACCGCCCTGCTCTTCGCCCTCGTCGCCCTGCTCCTGCTCGGCGTTTTCGGTGCCCTCGTCCTCGGCGCCGCCCTCGTCCGCCTCGTCGGGGATCATGTCGCCCTCGATCAGCTCCAACTGCTCGAGCATCCTGGTGGCGAGCGCCTGAAACGCGCGCTGGTCGTCGATTGCCAGCGCCAAGGCGCCGAGATCGGCCTTGCCCTCCACCCAGTCGCGCACCAGCGCCAGGCCCGGCTCGGCCGCCATGGGCGCCGCCTGCCCGGTCAGCTGCTCGCGGACCAGCAGCGCCAGCGCGGTCGACAGCGGCACCTCGTCCCGCGTACGCGCGCGGGTGATCGGGTCGGAGCGCAGTCGCACGTCGAGCGCCATCGCCAGATTGTCGGTGATGCCCTGAAAGCCGCGGCTGCCCAGCGCCTCGACCCGCGCGCCCTCGACCGCGTCGAACACCGCCCGCGCCACCGCCTCGCCGGGCGCGCCCTTCAGGTGCAGCGCCGTGTCGTGATGCCGCAGCCGCAGCGCGAAGCCGTCGGCGAACCCGCGCGCCTCCGCGACCTGATCCGCCGGTAGCGCGCGCGCGGGCATCGGCACTTTCAGATGCTTGCCCGATTGCGCCGGCGCATCGGCGGTGAAGGCGAGCTCCACCTCCGGCTCGTCGGCGATCGCGCGGCTGGTGCCGGCGAGTACGGCCTTGAACCGGTCGAGAGGGGTTTCGGTGGTCATGGTTCAACGCGTCTTAGTTGCAAGCCGGTCGTAGAGGTACGGCGACCGATCACGAAACCAAATGCCCATCTGATGCCGTCGCGGGAACCAGAGATTCACCGAACCGCTCGGCCCCGACGTTGCGATCGACGTGGGTCACGCCCGCCAGAAAGGCGGCCAGCCGGTCTGGATCGATCGACGCGAAGATCAGCCCATGGTCCGGCATCAGCGTGTGCAATCGGGCATATCCGGCAACGATCAGCGCGGTGCGGCGATCGGCCACCGTCTCGGGGATCAGTTCACTCGCGCCCACCAGCCAGCCTGCGAACGCCTCGTCGCTGCGCTGACGAAAGAGTATTGTGTTGACGATCGTGTGGAGAAAGTCGGACGCGTGCCTCGGCGCCGGTCCGACCAGCATGCCGGGCGACACCGCGGTCTGCGCGATCCAGTGTTTCGGGAGCGAATCGACACTCCCGGGCTCCGCCATCGTGCCCGTCGAGTAACCGACCTCGGCGGCAATCCCCTGCGCCAACATGGTCTCCATGACCGCGATCGCCGTGTCGCCGACATCCGCCTGCTGCACCTCGTGCAGCAGCAGCGCGTCCAGCCGCTGGCGTTGCAGCATGTTGCGGCTGATCTCGACCGACCGCACAATCGCTTCCCGGGACAGTTGCAATGGGGCGCTGTGAGCGTTGGCCTGCAGCGGCGTGAACTCTTCGCGCAGCGGCGTCGAACGCGGCCTCGCGACTGCCTTGACGGCGCGCGCCCAGGTTCGGGCTGTGGCGAACCGTGGCCGGAGCGAGCCGACCTTGGCGGTCACGCGGACGTCGGGACGACCGGCGAGAACGCTGCCCAGCACCCGTTCGGCCGTGCCCATGCCATAAGAGGGTGCCGAGTCGAAGTGTCGCACCCCGGCCGCCAGGCATGCCTCGATCAGCCGGCGGGATGCCGCGGCACTGGCACCGCCGGTCAGGCGGGCGCAGCCATAGACCAGGCGCTCGGCGATCATGTCGCCGCGCCCACCGGGCGTACCTGCGCGGTCAGATGATCCGCCAAGCGCAGCGCAAAGGCGATCGCGGTCAGGGTCGGGTTGGCGAAGCTCCCGGTGGGAAAGGTGCACGCGCCGGCGACATGCAGATTGTCCGTACCCCACACCCGCAGGTCGCGATCGACTACGCCGTCGGCCGCGCTCGCGGCCATGCGGCTCCCGCCCATCTGGTGCGAGCTGTCGTGACAGGAGAGCAGAAAGGCCGGATCGCGCGCCGTGATCCTGGGATCGATATCGATCGTGCCGAGCCCGGTCGCGACGAACGCGGCCGCGGCTTCCTCGCAGAACGCGGCGACGGTGTCGATCTCGCGCCCGTCGAGATTCCAGTGCAGGCAGATTTCCGCGCGCTCGGGCGGCACGTCGGCCTCCAGGGTGAGGTAGCTTTTCGACGTGACGATCTGCTCGATCTCGACGCCGAACGAGACGCCCAGCGACAGCAGCGAGGTCGACCTGCGGTGCCATAGATAGCGGATCGCCAGGGGAAACAGGATGCGCGAAAGCGTAAAGGCGTTGCGTCCCGCGTCCAACAACCGCGCGTCGCCCGGATTGCCCCGGATGCGGCCGAGCAGGCCACGCAGATCCTGGACGAGCACGCCTACCGAGGTCGGCGTGTTGATCGTGCCGGCGCAGTTCGCGCCGCCGTGCTCGGTGCGGAACGCCTCGGTCGCCTCGACCTTCACGCCATGCTTGCGACCGTCGAAATAGATGTTGTCGAACAGTTCGCGCATACGTCGCGCGTCGGCGACATGAATCGTGCCCGCCAGTCCATGCAGATGGTCGATATACCCCTTGCCGATGTTCGAATTGCCTTCGAATCCGCACCGCGGCTCGGTCGCCGCCGTGCGCAGCAGCAGCTTGACGTTCTCAAAGGTGCCGGTCGCCAGCACGACATGATCCGCCGCGAAGTGCGCGACCGTCCCGTCCGGGCGGTCGACCTCCACCCCGGCGACGCGACCCTGTGCGGCAAAGCGCAGGCGCGTGACGGGGTGATCCGTCACGATGGTGAGCGAGGACAGCGACCGCAGATCGTCCGCGAACAGGCGGGTGAAATCGGGCTGCGGCAGCCAGATGTTCAAGCGCAGCCGAAGCCGCTCCCCCAATGTTGCGGGTAGCTTGCTGGCGCGCCGCCAGATCGTGTCCGGCTCCGCTCCCGCCGCATCGATACCAAGGAAGCGAAACGCGGTGTCGATCGCGGGTGCGATCTCGACATGGCGGACCGGCCAGGGTGACGGGCCATCGACGGTCGGCCCGTCGAAATCCTGGGCGCTGAACGGAACCAATTGCCCGCCCCAGAGCCGCGTCGTGCCCCCCAGCGCGCGCATGCGCCCCTGCGTCAGTCCGCGGTGCGGCCGGCCCACCAGCCGCCCCTTGTTGAACTGCTCGTACCTGGCAGGCGGCGTCGCCGGGCCCGCCTCGAGCAGCAGCACCCGCACACCCCGGCGCGCCAGGCGAACGGCCATCGCCAGGCCGACCGCCCCGCCGCCGACGATCAGGACATCGGCCTTGCCGGGCTGCGCTTCGATCCGGTCGCCCTCGGGAGGCGTCACAACCTATGGCCGGCCCAGGTGCTGGCGCGCACGGCTCAACCCTTCCCGACCACGCTTTCGGGCAGGTCCTTGCCGAACACGCGCTGGTAATATTCCGCGACCAGCGGCCGTTCCGCCTCGTCGCACTTGTTGAGGAAGCTCAACCGGAACGCAAAGCCGACATCGCCGAAGATCAGCGTGTTCTGCGCCCAGGTGATGACCGTGCGCGGGCTCATCACCGTCGAGATGTCGCCGTTGATGAAGCCCTTGCGGCTGAGGTCGGCGACGCGGACCATCGCCTCGACCTCCTTCTTGCCGCCGACATGGTCGTACTCGCCCGACTTGGCGAGCACGATCTGCGCCTCCACCTGTGCGGGCAGGTAGTTGAGCGTGACGACGATGTTCCAGCGGTCCATCTGGCCCTGGTTGATCTGCTGCGTGCCGTGGTAGAGGCCCGTCGTGTCGCCGAGACCCACCGTGTTCGCCGTCGAGAACAGGCGGAACATCGGGTGCGGCCGGATCACGCGGTTCTGGTCGAGCAGCGTCAGCCGCCCTTCCACCTCCAGCACGCGCTGGATCACGAACATCACGTCCGGCCGGCCGGCGTCGTATTCATCGAATACCAGCGCGCAGGGGTGCTGCAGCGCCCAGGGCAGGATGCCCTCGCGAAATTCGGTGATCTGCTTGCCGTCCTTGAGGACGATCGCGTCGCGCCCGACCAGGTCGATGCGGCTGATGTGCGCGTCGAGATTGATC
>NZ_DASTMA010000018.1:0-904289 GCF_035714405.1 Sphingomonas sp.
CGCCCCGGCCGCGATCATCGAGCGCATCAGCTCGTAGGCGTTGAGCGGGCCGCCGAAGCCGGCCTCGGCGTCGGCGACGATCGGCACGTACCAGTCGCGCTTGGCGCCGCCCTCGGCGTGCTCGATCTGGTCGGCGCGTTGCAGGGTGCGGTTGATGCGGCGGCACAGTTCCGGCGCGGCGTTGGCCGGGTACAGCGACTGGTCCGGATACATGGCGCCCGCGGTGTTGGCGTCGGCCGCGACCTGCCAGCCGGACAGATAGATGGCCTTCAGCCCGGCGCGGACCATCTGCATCGCCTGATTGCCGGTCATGGCCCCGAGCGAATGGACGTAATCCTCGGTGTTGAGCAGCTCCCACAGCTTGAGCGCGCCACGGCGCGCCAGCGTGTGCTCGATCGGCACCGAGCCGCGCAGCTTTGCCACATCATCGGCGGAGTAGGGGCGCTTGATGCCATCGAAGCGGCCGGTGGGGGCGGGAATGAGGTCTTCGAAGGTGGTGGCCACGGTGTTCGTCCCTTTACATCTTTTAATTTCGCGACCGCCTTATCGCGGAAGGTCACACAAAGATCACACTATAACGACCTGAATTCCTGTTGCAGGGTCACGGCACTGGCAACTAGGCTTGCAACTATGTAAAGACTTTACACCTTCTTCAGACCCGTTGAAGCAGGTTTGGGGCGTGTAGGACATGGCGGAACGCAAATTATTGGCCGGCCATGCGGTCCGGCGCGTGCGGCGGAAGGCGGGGTTGACCCAGGCGGCGATGGCGGAGGCGCTGGGGATCAGCGCCAGCTACCTCAATCTGGTCGAGCGCAATGGCCGGCCGGTGTCGGCAGGGCTGCTGGTGCGGCTGGCGGAGCGGTTCGACTTCGACCCGCGCGCGCTGGCGGCGGCGGAGCCCGGGGGCGGCGCCGACGCGATCCGGCGGCGGCTGGCCGATCCGCTGTTCGCCGACCTGGAAATCGACCGCAACGAAGTCGCCGAGTGGCTCGCCGCGGCGCCGGGCGGGGCGGAGGCGTTCGCGCGCGCCTTCGACCGCGGCGGCGCCGCCGACGGCGCGGTGGAGGACAATCCGGGAGCCTTGGCGCGGCAGGCGATCGAGCGGTGGCGCAACCACTTCGCCGATCTCGACGCGCATGCCGAAGCGCTTGCGGACGAGTTGCGGCTGGGCAGCGACGACCTGTACGGCGCGGTCGCCGAGCGACTGCGCGTCAAGCACCACCTAGCCGTGCGGGTGCTGCCAGTCGACGTCATGCCCGACCTGCTGCTGCGGCTGGACCTGCATGCGCGCCAGCTGCAGTTGTCGGAGCTGCTCGACCGGGCCTCGCGCATGTTCGCCGCCGCGTCGCAGCTGGCGCAGATCGAGGCGCGCACGGAAATCGATGCGCTGACCGACGGCGCCGAGCTGGCCGATCGCGGCGCCGAGAAGCTGTTCCGGCGGCATCTCGCCAGCTACTGGGCGGCGGCGCTGATGATGCCCTACGGCCGCTTCTTGCGCGCGTGCGAGGCGACCGGGTACGATGTGGAGCTGTTGCAGCGTCGGTTCGGCGCCGGGTTCGAACAGGTCGCGCACCGCCTGACGACGCTCCAGCGCGTCGGCGCGCGCGGGCTACCCTTCTTCATGGTCCGAATCGATCGGGCCGGGCAGGCGAGCAAACGTTATGCCGGGGCGAGCGGTGCCGCGCTGGCGCTCGCCGAAGAGCGCTGCCCGCTGTGGCGACTGCACCATGCATTCGACCGGCCGGGGGTGCTGACGACGCAGCTGGTGGCGCTGCTGGACGGGGAACGCTGGCTGACCATGGCGCGAACGGTGACGCCACAAGGTCGCCGTGTCGGTGCAGTGGGGGCGGAGTTCGCCATCGGGCTTGGGGTCGAAGCAAGCCAGGCGGGCAGCCTTGCCGCCGCGAGGGGGCTCGACCTGACGGGCGAGGCGACGCCGATCGGGCTCGGCTGCGCGGCGTGCCTACGCCACGACTGCCCGCAACGCTCTTTGCCGCCGAGGGGACGGGCGCTGACCATCAACGAGCGCGAGCGACGGCCGTCGGCGCTGACCTTTGCGGGGGATTAGACGCCGTTACGTCGCGAATTACTTGCAGGCGAGTTGCGGCGTTGCAACCCCGTGATCGCGGCGGGCGTGCCGTGATGAAGGGGAGAGGCTGGATGTTCGGGATCGGAAGCTTGCTGGGCAAGATCGCCACAGGTCTGCCCGTCGGGCAGGCATTGGGTACGATGCCTTCTGCGATGGTGGACGCGTTGGGCAAAACGATGGGCAAGGCCGGCCCGCTGATCAAGGACCGGGCTGGCATCGGGCAGAGCAAGGGCCCGTTCGGGGCATTCGGCGGGGCAGACATAGCGAAGGCTGGCGGTCTCGGCGCCCGCGACACGCACAAGGCGGCTTATATGGCCGCCTTAGCCCACGCGATGGACAAGGCTCACGGCAGTCACGCATTCAACATGGAAACCCACATCAACGACCTGTGGGTCAGACTGTCGAACCTGCGCACGTCCTCTGGGCAACTCGACGGGTTGCACGAGGCGATCGCAGGCAGCACCCAGCATTCGGCCGAACTCAAGCAGTTGCTGTCGGGCCTCGGTGGCGTCATCCAACAGATGATGCCGAAGATCAAATAGCCATCAGGCCGGCTCCGGCATCTTCTGACCCGCGAGTTGGTTGGCGACCGCGAGCGGAGTCAGCTCGCCCTTCATCCAGTAACGGCGGATGATCTCTTCGCGCTTGGCTTTCGCTTCGAGGTCTTGCTGGGCGGTTCGGGTCTGTTCGAACATGGCCTTACACTCCTGTATCAGGCCCGACGACGCGGACCCGAGTGGATTGGCGTTCCTTCTATCCCGAGTCTGTTACCGGCGTGAGACAGTGCGCGACGGGCGGTGCCGCCGCAGCGATCAGCCGCCGGCGTCGGTCAGGCGGCCGAGCTGTTCAGCGCTTAGCTCCAGCGTCATCGCGGGCAACAGCTCCTCGAGCTGCGCGACCGAGGTGGCGCTGGCGATCGGGGCGGTGACGCCGGGCTGCGCGATCAGCCAGGCGAGCGCGATCTGCCCCAAGGTCGCGCCCGTCTCCGCCGCGACCTGATCCATGGCCGCAAGGACAGGGGTGCCGTTGCCGGCGAGCAGGCCTGCCATCCGGCCGCCGCGGACGCTCTTGCCGGCATCGGCCGCCGAGCGATATTTACCGGTCAGGAAACCAGAGGCGAGGCCGTAATAGGGCAGCGCGCCGACATCGGCCTCGACGCAATAGCGCTGCAACTCGCCTGTGAACTTGTCGCGGGCAACGAGGTTGTATTCGGGCTGGAGGACGTCGAAGCGCGGCCGGCCGGCGGCGGCGGCGAGCGCGTTGGCGGATCGTAGGCGCGCGGCGGTAAAGTTGGACGCGCCGAGCACGGAAACCTTGCCGGCCTCGACTAGCCTGGCAAAGGCGGCGAGATACTCCTCCTGCGCCACCGTCTCGTCGTCCTGATGCGCGTAGTAGAGGTCGATGCGCTCGACACCGAGGCGGCGGAGCGACGCGTCGCAGGCGGCGGCGATGCGGGCGGGCGCCAGCTTCGCGCCGCCTTCTCCGGGGAGCATTCCCACCTTGGTGGCGATCAGTACCCGGTCGCGCTTGCCCGACCGCTTCAGCCACTCGCCGATCACCGTTTCCGACTCGCCGCCTTTGTGGCCGGGGGCCCAGGCGGAATAGACATCGGCGGTATCGACCATGGTGCCGCCACCCGCGACGAAGGCGTCGAGCACGGCGAAGCTGGCGGCTTTGTCGGCGGTCCAGCCGAACACGTTGCCGCCAAGAACCAGCGGCGCGATCGTCAGCTCGGTGGCGCCGAGGCGGCGACGCGATGGCGTCATGGCTGGGCCTCGTTGCCGGTGGTTTCGGAGGGAGCGACCTCCTCCAGGTCCACGCTGTTGGCGTCGAGCATCTCGGCCGCCTCGTTCAGCTGTTGCTGATCGTCGGCGGTAAGGCCGCCGGGTTGCGGGTCCGGCTCGGAGGAGCAGGCGGCGAGGAGCAAGGCGACGGCGGGGAGGAAGCGCATGGGCGTGGTCTACGCTTCCTCACCACCTTCGTCACCCGGCCTTGAGCCGGGGACCGGGATCATTTGTTCTCGAGCGCTTCGCCCGTTTCTCGCAGGCCTTCGCCCGCGGCGCGGCGTGCGCCGCCGGCGGTGTTCGAGATCGCCGCACCTGCGCTGTCAGCAGCGTTTTCGAGGCCGTCGCCCGCGCGATCCACCGCGGTGTCCACGTCGCCCAGCGCGGCGCCCGCGCGATCCGCCGTGTTCTCGGCGGCGCCGATCGCGCTATCCGTCGCGGCGTCGACATCGTCGACCGCGTTCTGGGTGGTCGCGGACAAGTCCGCCGCGGCGGCATTGGCGTCGGCGGCGGTCTGGTTATCGACGTTCACCGTGCAGGCGGTGAGTGCCAATATGCTGGCAGCGGCGAGGACGAGCTTCATGGTGCAACTCCTGAACGGGTCGGCGGCATAACGCAGATCAGCTGCTTAGGCTCCGATTGACCCCATATAAAGATTTCTTTATATGACACTGGATGACCCGTGCCCTCGACATCTTCCGCGCGCTCGGCGACGCGACCCGGCTGCGGATTCTGCAGCTGGTGCGGCGCATGGAGCTGTCGGTGGGCGAGCTGGCGCAGGTGCTGGGCCAGAGCCAGCCACGCGTGTCGCGGCATGTGAAGATCCTGTGCGACGCCGGGCTGCTGGCCCGGCGCAAGGAAGGCAGCTGGGTGTTCGTGGCGCTCGGTCAGTCCGACGCGGTGGCGCCGGTCGCGGCGGCGCTCGATGGTTGGGCGGGAGAAGACCACTGGGCGGTGGCGGACACCGCTCGGTTGCAGGCGGTGCGCGCCGATCGTGCGGCGGCCGCGGCCACCTGGTTCGAGAGCCATGCGGGCGAATGGGACGCGATCCGGTCGCTGCATGTCGCCGAGGAACAGGTCGAGGCGGCGATGGCGGCGGTGCTCGGCGAGGAACCGCTGGGGATGCTGGTCGATATCGGCACGGGGACCGGGCGGATGCTGGAGCTGTTCGGCGAGCGCGCGGCGAGCGCGCTGGGGATCGACCGTTCCTCGGAGATGCTGCGTCTGGCGCGGGCCAAGCTGCAGGGGCGCGGCAATACCGAGCTTCGCCAGGCCGACCTCTACAAATTGCCGCTGGCGGACGGGGGGGCGGATGTGGCGATCCTGCACCATGTGCTGCACTTCGCCGAAGACCCAGCGGCGGCGATCGCAGAGGCGGCAAGGGCATTGGGCGATGGCGGGCGGCTGTTGATCGCGGATTTCGCGCCGCACGATCGCGAAGAGCTGCGCGAGCGTGACGCGCATGTGCGCCTCGGCTTCGCCGACGAGCAGGTCGCGGCCTGGTGCGACGCGGCGGGGCTGATGATGGCGCGGGTCGAGACGCTGGGCGGCAGCGAGCTGACGGTGAAATTGTGGCTGGCGCGCAAGGCCGGGCCTGCGCTGAAGAAGGTGGCGGCGGCATGACGATCTCGGTGGACCAGCTGACGGAAGCGCGCCGCGCTCTCGACACGCCGCTGTATGCGGACGTGGGCGGCGACCTTGAGGTGTCGTTCGAGTTCTTCCCGCCCAAGAACGAGGCGATGGAAGCGCAGCTATGGAGCGCGGTGCGGACGCTGGAGCCGCTGGGGCCGCGCTTCGTGTCCGTCACTTACGGCGCGGGTGGCACGACGCGCGAGCGGACGCATGCGACGGTGGCGCGCATCCAGCGCGAGACCTCGCTGGCGGCGGCGGCGCACCTGACCTGCGTCGAGGCGACCAAGGCTGAGATCGACGCGATCGCCGAGGAATATTGGGCGGCGGGCGTGCGGCACATCGTAGCACTTCGCGGCGACCCGCCGGTCGTAGGCGCGAAATACGCTTCGCACCCGGGTGGGTACGAGAACGCGGCCGATCTGGTGGCGGGGCTGAAGCGGCTGCATCCGTTCGAGGTGTCGGTGTCGGCCTATCCTGAGTGTCACCCGGACTCGCCCGACGCGGCGGCCGATCTCGACAACCTCAAGCGCAAGCTGGACGCGGGCGCCAACCGCGCGATCACGCAGTTCTTCTTCGAGCCCGAGACCTTCTTCCGCTATCGCGACGAGGTCGCTGCCGCAGGAGTCGATGCCGAGATCGTGCCCGGGATCATGCCGGTGATGAACTTCGCCAGCGTCAAGCGGATGAGCGCGATGTGCGGCACGGCCGTGCCGCCCTGGATGGCGCGGCTGTTCGAAGGGCTGGACGATCATCCCGCCGCGCGCCAGCTGGTCGCGGCGACGGTGGCGGCGGAACTGTCGCGGCGCCTGTACGCGGGTGGGGTCAAGCAGTTGCATTTCTACACGCTCAACCGGGCGGAGCTGGCGTTCGCCATCTGCCATCTGCTGGGGGTGCGGGCGAAGGCCAAGGTCGAGGCGGCGGCGGCGTAGTTCCCCTCCCGCTTGCGGGAGGGGGCTAGGGGAGGGCCTGTTCCCCCTAGCGACGAGTAAGAAACAGGCCCTCCCCCGACCCCTCCCGCAAGCGGGAGGGAAGGAGAATGAGCATGACACCACGCGAATCCTTCATTGCCGAGGCTTCCCGGCGCATCCTCGTCACCGACGGGGCGTTCGGGACCGAGATCCAGAACTGGAAGCTGCACGAGGCGGATTACGCCGGTGTATTGGGGCTGGGGCATGATCAGAAGGGCAACAACGACATCCTGGCGATCACCAAGCCCGAAGTGCCCGAGGCGATCACGCGCGCCTATCTCGACGCCGGCTCCGACATCGTCTCGACCAATACCTTCTCCGCGAATTCGATCAGCCAGGCGGATTATGGCGCCGAAGCCCTGGTGCGTGAGATCAACGTCGAGAGTGCCCGGATCGCGCGGCGGCTGGCCGATGACTATGCCGAACGCGACGGGCGACCGCGCTTCGTGGCAGGCGCGATCGGGCCGACCAACAAGACGCTGTCGCTGAGCCCCGACGTCAACGATCCCGGCTATCGCGAGATCGACTTCGATTACCTGAAGCAGGTCTATCGCGAGCAGATCGACGCGCTGGTGGAGGGCGGGGTCGACTTCGTGCTGATCGAGACGGTGTTCGATACGCTCAATGCCAAGGCGGGAATCATGGCGGCGATCGAGGCGGGCAATGACCTTGGGCGCGACCTGCCGATCATGCTGTCGATGACGCTGACCGACCTTTCGGGGCGCAACCTGTCGGGGCACACGGTGGAGGCGTTCTGGCATGCGGTGCGCCATGCCAAGCCGCTGACGATCGGGCTGAACTGCTCGTTCGGCGCGGAGCAGCTGCGGCCGCATGTCAAGGTGCTGAGCGATCTCTGCGACACGTTGATCATGGTCTATCCGAATGCTGGGCTGCCCAATGAACTGGGCGCGTATGACGAGGCGCCGGAGACGACCGCCAAGCTGGTCGGCGAATGGGCGGATCGGGGGCAGGTCAATGTGCTGGGCGGATGCTGCGGGTCGACGCCGGCGCACATCGCGGCGATGGCGGAGCGGGTTCGGGGGCTGGCCCCGCGCAAGGTGCCGGTGCCGGCGGTGCGGACCAGGCTCGCTGGGCTGGAGCCGATGACGATGGCGGCCTAATGAGACCTTCGTCGCGACTGCTCCTTGGTTGCTGGGCAGCCATCCCGATCTGGTTTTTAGTCACATCTGCGCTGCTAGTGAGTGCTTCGGCGCTGACTGGCCACGGATGTTCAAATCCGGCAATCTGTGGACCGCTATTCGCAAAGCTGATTGCACAAACCGGCAATACGATAGGCTATATAGTTGCTTATCCCGGGCTATTGTTTGGCATCCCGATTCTTACATTGTGGTCACTCTGGACGATTGGTTCTTGGGTGTGGCGAAAAGTGCGTTCCTAACGCCGAGATCATCTAGGGAAACTGCAAATTCAATGACCTCCACCTCCTCCTTCGTCAACATCGGCGAACGCACCAACGTCACCGGGTCGGCGGCGTTCAAGAAGCTGATCATGGCGGGCGATTACGCCAAGGCCGTCGAGGTCGCGCGCAGCCAGGTCGAGAACGGCGCGCAGGTGGTCGACGTCAACATGGACGAAGGGCTGCTCGACGCCGAGCACGCCATGACTACCTTCCTGAAGCTGATCGCCGCCGAGCCCGATATCGCGCGGGTGCCGGTGATGATCGACAGCTCGAAATGGAGCGTGATCGAGGCGGGGCTGAAGTGCGTCAGCGGCAAGCCGATCGTCAACTCGATCAGCATGAAGGAGGGCGAGGACCAGTTCCTCGACGCGGCGCGCAAGTGCATGGCCTATGGCGCCGCCGTGGTGGTGATGGCGTTCGACGAGGTCGGGCAGGCAGACACCAAGGAGCGCAAGGTGGAGATCTGCGCGCGGGCTTATGCCCTGCTCACCGGCATCGGCTTTCCGCCCGAAGACATCATCTTCGATCCCAATGTGTTCGCGGTCGCGACCGGAATCGAGGAGCACAACAACTACGCGGTCGACTTCATCGAGGCGGTGCGCGAAATCAAGGTGCGCTGCCCGCACGTCCATATCTCAGGCGGGCTGTCGAACCTCTCCTTCTCGTTCCGCGGCAACGAGCCGGTGCGGCGCGCGATGCATTCGGTGTTCCTGTACCACGCGATCCCGGCGGGCATGGACATGGCGATCGTGAACGCGGGCCAGCTCGACGTGTACGACGCCATCGACCCCGAGCTGCGGACGGCCTGCGAGGACGTGGTGCTCAATCGCGATCCGGAAGCGGGCGACCGACTGGTCGCGCTGGCCGAGCGGTATCGCGGCACCGACGTGGTGGCGGAGAAGGCGGCGGCAGAGTGGCGCGGGCTGCCGGTCACCAAGCGGCTCGAATATGCGCTGGTGAAGGGCATCGATGCGCATGTCGTCGACGACACCGAGGAATGCCGCCAGCAGTTCGCCCGCCCGATCGAGGTGATCGAAGGTCCGCTGATGGACGGCATGAACGTCGTCGGCGACCTGTTCGGCAGCGGCAAGATGTTCCTGCCGCAGGTGGTGAAGTCCGCGCGCGTGATGAAGAAGGCGGTGGCGCACCTGCTGCCCTTCATCGAGGCGTCGAAGGAGCCCGGTGCGAAAGGCAAGGGCAAGATCGTGATGGCGACTGTCAAGGGCGACGTCCACGATATCGGCAAGAACATCGTCGGCGTGGTGCTGCAGTGCAACGGCTTCGACGTGGTCGACCTGGGCGTGATGGTGCCGTGGAGCCGCATCCTGGAGGCGGCGAACGAGAACGACGCCGACATGATCGGGCTGAGCGGCCTCATCACGCCATCGCTGGACGAGATGGTGACGGTCGCGGAGGAGATGAAGCGCGCGGGCATGACGATGCCGCTGCTGATCGGCGGCGCGACGACGTCGAAGGTGCATACCGCGCTGCGCATCTCGCCGGCCTATGACGGGCCGATTGTGCATGTGCTGGATGCCAGCCGTGCGGTGGGGGTGGCGACGACGCTGGTGAGCGACACCGGGCGCGATGCTTATGTCACGGGGGTTGCGGCGGAGTATCAGAAGGTCCGCGATGCACGCGCGGGCAAGGGGCAGAACGATCTCTTGCCGCTGGCCGAGGCGCGGGCGCGGGGGTTCACAGCGGACATGGCGCTGAAGCCGCACCCGCCGGCGCAACCCGGGCGGCATGTGTTCGACGGCTGGGACCTGGCCGAGCTGCGCGCGGCGATCGACTGGACGCCGTTCTTCCGCGCTTGGGAGCTGGCGGGGAACTACCCGGCGATCCTGAGCGACCCGGTGGTGGGGGAGAGCGCGACGGGGTTGTTCGCCGATGCGCAGGCGATGCTGGACCGAATTGTGGGAGAAAAGTGGCTGACAGCGCGCGGCGTGGTGGGACTTTGGCCGTGCCGGCGCGAGGGGGATGATGTGGTGCTATCCTCCCCGCTGGGCGGGGAGGGGGACCAGCCGCAGGCTGGTGGAGGGGTGGCTGCCACCGGCGGTTCCCTTGTGGAGAAGCCCCTCCACCACGCCTTCGGCGCGGTCCCCCTTCCCATGAACGGGGAGGAGCTTAGGCTCCCCTTCCTCCGCCAGCAGATCGCCAAGCGGGAGGGGCGCGCCAACATGTGCCTGGCCGACTTCATCGACCCAGCGGGTGACTGGATCGGCGGGTTTGCGGTGGGCATCCACGGCATCGAGCCGCATCTGGCCGCGTTCAAGGCAGGCCATGACGACTATAACGACATCCTGCTGAAGGCGCTGGCGGACCGGCTGGCGGAGGCGTTCGCGGAGGTGCTTCACCGGCATGTGCGGACCACCCTGTGGGGCTATGCGGAGGGCGAGCAGCTGACCAACGAGGCGCTGATCAAGGAGGAATATCGCGGCATCCGCCCGGCGCCCGGCTATCCGGCATGCCCGGAACATTCGCTCAAGACGGTGCTGTTCGACCTGCTCGATGCGGAGGCGGTGGGGCTGGAGCTGACCGAGAGCTTCGCGATGCTGCCGACCGCGGCGGTCAGCGGCTTCTACTTCGGCCACGCGCAGGCGGAGTATTTCGGCGTAGCGCGGATCGGGCGGGATCAGGTGGAGGACTATGCGGCACGGTGCGGGGTGAGCGTCGCGCAGGCGGAACGGTGGCTGCGGCCGAACTTGGATTAATTGCGGGCCGCGGCGAAGCCGCGTCCTGACGTCGGACGGGTCGACTGTGCCGCCCGCCGGCCGCGCTGGTGGCGTGCGCGCCTGCTTGCGCTGGCGCGGCTCGCCACTGGCGCGTTACTTATGCCCGCCGTGCCCGGCGTTCTGGCCATCGGTGCCTTTGCCGTCGTTCTTCAGGCTGTTGTCCTGCTTCTTGTTGCCGCCTTCGCGCTCGGCGTGGCTGTCGGTCTTGTGGAAGTCGCCCTTCTTCTTGTGGTCGGTCATCGGCTTTCTCCTTCGAGAGCGCAGAACGCCGAAGGGCGGGCAAGTGTCCCGTTCGAGGACGGGGCCGGGCGACACTAACAAAGCCTCGTCCCATCGAGCGGCCTTAACCTTCAATCCGGCTAGCCGACCGGCGCACGCGGGCGCAGCAGGAGGGAAAGGAAACCGATTATGCGCTATGCCCTCCTGCTCGCCCTCGCCGCACCCGCGGCCGCGCAACCGTCCGCGCCGTTCGTCATCGAAGAGACGGGGCAGGGCTATCGCACCCTGGAGGCGGCGGTGGATGCGATCCGCGTCGGGACGGGGACGATCCTGATCGCGCCCGGCGTCTATCGCGAGTGCGTCGTGCAGTCGGGCGGCTCGATCACCTATCGCGCGCGGCAAGCCGGGACGGCGATCTTCGAGCGGACGGCATGCGAGGACAAGGCGGTGCTGGTGCTGCGCGGCGACCGCTCGACGGTGGACGGGCTGGTGTTCCGCAACATCCGTGTGCCCGACGGCAACGGGGCGGGGATCAGGACCGAGATCGGCGACCTGACCGTCACCAACTCGATGTTCCTGGACAGCCAGGAGGGCATCCTGGGCGGCAATGCGGGCGAGCAGCGGATCACGATCGACCGCTCGACCTTTTCGGGGCTTGGCCAGTGTCACGAGACCGAGGACTGCGCGCATTCGATCTATCTGGGGCTGGGCGGGCCGGTGAGGATCACCAATTCGCGTTTCGAGCGCGGGCGCGGGGGGCATTACGTCAAGGTGCGCGCGCCGCGGGTGACGATCACGAACAACTCGTTCGACGATACCGGCGGGCAGCGGACCAACTATATGATCGACCTGCCGGAGGGCGCGCAGGGGCTGATCTCCGGCAACAGCTTCGTGCAGGGGAAGGGCAAGGAGAACCATTCGGGGTTCGTCGTCGTCGCGGCGGAGAAGCGGACGTTCCCTTCCACGGGCTTGCGGATCGAGAACAACGACGCGCGGCTGGCGCCGGGGGCGCCGACCAACCCGGCTTTCGTGGCAGACCTGAGCGGCGACAGCCTGGCGGTGGGGGCGAACCGGCTGGGCGCGGGGATACGGATGTTCGAGCGGCGCTGAGTTCCCCTCCCGCTTGCGGGAGAGGCCAGGGGAGGGGATGTGCGGAGCGGCGGATGACAAGCCCTCCCCCAACCCTCCCGCAAGCGGGAGGGGAGCTTAATCGCGCCTCCCGCAAACGGGGAGGGAGCTTAGGTGGCCTCCCGCTTGCGGGAGGGCGATCTCAGCGGCAGCTGTCGCGTTCGCCGGGGTCGAGATCGAGGCAGCGACCGTCTACGCCCGGCATCGCGACGCCCAGCTCTGCCGCCAGTGTCGGGGCGATGTCGATCGTCTCCACGGACAGCGGCTGCTCGAAGCCCGGCGCGCCCTTGCGCCAGAAGACGATCGGTACGCGGCGGTCGTAATCCCAGGGCGAGCCGTGGGTTTCGACATAGCCGGGGCCGGGTCTGGCGATCGGGGTCACGCGGGCGCCGAGCAGCAGGACGATGTCTCCGGATCGCTCGGGATCGAAGCTGGCACGCGCGCGCTGCAGCAGCGACCAGGTCTCGGGCGGGCCGCTCGGGGCAGGTGCCGCGGCGAGTTCTGCCTGGGTGAAGACGGCGGCGACTTGCGGTAGCGCGCGGGCGCGGCGGACGGTTTCCGCCAGCGCGCGGGTGCGCTGGGCGGGGGTGAGTGCGACGTTGAGCCAGATGTCGCCCTCTTCGCCGAACAGGACACGTCCGGCGAAGCCGACGGCCTTGCCGACGGCTTCGCCGACGACGCGGGCATCGGTGTCCGGCAACAGCCGGTGCGCGTCCGAAATCGCGCGCTGGTTGACGCGCTCGGTCATGTCGTGCGCGCCGTGGTCGGCGGTCAGCACCACTTGATAGTCGACACCGAGCGCATCGAGCTCGTCGAAGAAGCCGCCCAGCGCCTGGTCGAGCTGATCCTGCTGGATGCACATCTCGGTGCCGCCGGTTCCGAAGCGGTGGCCGATATAATCCGTGGCGGACAGGCCGATCGCGAGCAGGTCGGGCGCCGGGCCGCGGCCGAGCCTCATCTCCTGCACGAGCCCGGCGGCGAGCGCGAGCACGGCGGCATCGGCAGCAGGTGACGCGCGGAACAGCGCGGTGTCGCCCGCCGGCCGGGCATGGCGGCCTTGGCCCAGCACCTGATCGCCGACGCGCACGGGGCGATCGGTCGAGCGGCACCAGCCCGGCAGCGGCAGCGCGGGCTGCGGGGCGGCGACCAGTGCTGCGACGGCGTCGCGGGTGCGCTGGACCACCGGCGGCACGGCGCGGCCGGCATAGGAGCTGTAGGTCTTGCCGTCCCACCACCAGATCTCGTCGGTCCGGTGGCCACCCATCATCACCGCCGCGCGATCCTTGCCCGCGACGGATACGACGCGGCTGCGCGGATCGGCGCGCTTCATCAGCTCGCCCAGCGTCGGTACCTTCAGGTGGACGGGCGAGACGGTGTAGGCGCGGCTGGTCGAGCCGGCGACGCTCGGGTCCTCCGCGCAGTACACGGTCTTGTCCTCGCGGCCGACGCGCTGGTCGACCCACTGGTTGGCGATGATCCCCGTCTTGTCGGGACGAAAGCCGGTCAGAATCGTGGAGTGGCCGGGGCAGGTCTCGGTCGCGGCGTGGCTTTGGTAGCCGGACGGGAACACCTGGCCCTCCAGGAGGCGGGCAAAGCCGCGGGTGTAACGGTTGCGGTACTGGGCGAAGAGATCGGCGGAGAGCTGGTCGACCGCGATCGCCACGATCAACTTCGGCCTGGTCGTGGGCGCGGCGACGGGCGGAGCAGCCTGCTGCGCCATCGCAGGCGTACTGGCGAGGAGCAGGGCGGCGAGCAACTTGCGCATGACATGGTCCTTGGGGCCGGGCGGCGGGAAGGCTATGATGCCCCGATGAGAATAGGGCAATGATGCGCGCGCTGCTTTGCATGGTGATGACATGGCTGCTGGCGGGCGCGGCGCTGGCGGCGGAGTCTCGGCATCTCGCGGTGACGCTGGTGGCGGAGACGGCACGGCCGGCGGCGGGATCGAGCGTGACGCTGGCGTTCGACTCGCGGCCGGAGCCGGAGTGGCACGGCTATTGGATCAACGGCGGCGACGCGGGCGTGCCGACTACCGCGAAGTGGACGCTGCCGGCGGGGGTGACGGCGGGCGAGCTGCAATATCCGGTGCCTGGGCGGCTGCTCGTCTCCGGGCTGATGAACTATGTGTACGAGAAGCCCTATGCGCATCTCGTCGAGCTGAGGGTGCCGGCGGGGCTGGCGTCGGGCACGCGGCTGCCGATCTCGGTCAAGCTCGACTATCTGGTCTGCACGCGCGAGATCTGCGTGCCCGAGAGCCAGACGCTTTCGACCGAGCTGACGGTCGGCGACGGCGCGGTCGAGCCGGGCACGCGGGCGCCGTTCGACGCGTGGCGGCAGGCGATGCCCAAGCCGCTGGGATCGCAGGCGCGCTTCGCGGTGGCCGACGGCAAGTTCCGCATGGCGGTGCCGTTTCCGGCGGACGCGGCGCTGGGAGAGGCTTATTTTTTTCCGCTCGCGGGCGGGGCAATCGACTTCGCCGCGCCGCAGACCGTGACGAGGTCGGGCGATGCGCTGATCGTCGAGACCAAGGCGGCCCCGATCGGCACGCCGCCGACCACGCTCGAGGGCGTCCTGACCGTTGGCGAGCGCGGCGGCTTCCTGGTCAGCGCCAGCCCGGGGGCGGCGGCAGCCGGCGAGACGGCGGGGTCCGAAGTGGGATGGCGAGCGGCGCTGTTGGCGTTCGGCGGCGCGGTGCTCGGCGGGCTGCTGCTCAACATCATGCCGTGCGTGTTCCCGATCCTGAGCCTGAAGGCGTTGAGCCTGGCCCGGAGCGGGGCCGATACCAGCGCGGCACGGCGCGAGGCGCTCGCCTACACCGGTGGCGCGGTGCTGGCGTGTCTTGGCCTCGGCGCGGTCATCCTGGCGCTGCGGGCGGGTGGAAGCGCGGTCGGCTGGGCGTTCCAGCTGCAGGATCCGCGCGTGATCGTGGTCCTGCTGGCGCTGACGGTGGCGATCGCGCTCAACCTCTCCGGCCTGTTCGAGGTGCCGACGCCGCGCTTCGCGGGCCGCGAGGGCAGCGGCGGCGCGTTCGCGACCGGCGCGCTGGCGGCGTTCGTGGCGACGCCTTGCACCGGGCCGTTCATGGGTGCCGCCCTCGGTGCGGCGCTGGTGCTGCCGGTGGCAGCGGCGCTGGCCGTGTTCGCGGGGCTGGGGCTAGGGCTGGCGCTGCCGTTCCTGTTGATCGGCTTCGTGCCCGCGCTGCGGCGGCGCCTGCCCAAACCGGGCGCGTGGATGGCCACGTTCCGACGGGTGCTCGCCGTGCCGATGTGGCTGACCGCGCTGGCGCTCGCCTGGGTGCTGGGGCGGCAGGCGGGCGTCAATGCGATGACCTGGGGACTGGGCGCGTCGCTGGTGGTCGGCTTCGCGCTGTGGCTGGCGGGGCGGCGGCAAGCGCGCGGGCTGGGCGCCGGGCTGCCGCTGGCGGCGGCGCTCGTGCTGGCGGTCGGACTCGCGGTTGCGGTGCCACGCTCGGCGCCGGCGGCCGAAGTCGCCGGCGGGGACGAGGCGTTTTCCGAAACCCGGCTCGCGGCACTGAGGGCCGAGAAGCGGCCCGTATTCGCCTACTTTACCGCCGACTGGTGCCTGACCTGCAAGGTCAACGAAGCGGGTGCGATCGATCGGGCCGCGGTGCGCGACGCGTTCGGGGCGCAGAAGGTGGCGGTGCTGGTCGGTGACTGGACCGACGGCGATGCCGAGCTCGGCCGCTTCATCGCCAAGCACAATCGTGCGGGCGTGCCGTTGTATCTGTGGTATGAGCCGGGTGCGTCGGAGCCGACGGTACTGCCGCAGGTGCTGACGCCGTCGTTATTGACCGACCTCGCCGAAAAGCGGGGCTGAAGAGGAGTAGGTGTCGATGCGTATCTTTCCCCTTGTAACCGTGATGACGCTGGCGGCCGTGCCCGCGCTGGGCCAGCAGGCGACCAACGCGCCTGCGGGCAATTTCCGCCTTATGGATATGAACGGCAAGCCGGTGCAGCTCAGCGATTATCGCGGCAAGACGGTGGTGCTGGAGTGGAACAACCCCGGCTGCCCCTATGTGAAGAAGCATTACGCCGGGAACATGCAGAAGACGCAAAGCCTCGCGCGCAAGGATGGCGCGGTTTGGCTGACGATCAACTCGGGCGCACCGGGCAAGCAGGGCCATATGAGCGGTGCCGAAGCCAAGGCGATGGTCGCGAGCGCAAACGCACAGCCCACCGCCTATCTGCTCGATCCCGAAGGTCGGGTCGGCAAGGGCTATGGCGCCAAGACGACGCCCCATTTGTACGTCATCGATGGCAAGGGTGTGCTGCGCTATCAGGGTGGCATCGACGATAAGCCGACCAACGACGTTGCCGACATTCCGGGCGCCCGCAATCATGTGCTGGCGGCGCTGGGCGAGCTGAAGGCGGGCAAGCCGGTGTCGGTGGCGGAGACGCGGCCTTATGGGTGTTCGGTGAAGTACGCGGGCTGAGAAGATTTGGTTCACGCGGAGACGCGGAGAAGAAGATCGGATTGTCCCATCACGACCTGCGCACAGGCGCGCGTTGATCCGTCAGCCTGGGATGATGGGCGGCCGGCGCGGCCGGGCGCACACCCCCGCGTCTCCGCGTGAACCAGCTTTTTGCCTCGTCGTACCTCCGCCGCATAGCTTGCATCCTGCTCTGCCGCGGCGCAGCATGGAACCTCGCTTGCTTGCGAGGGTATAGTCCAGGTGGGATCAAGGCCGGCTTTCGACGAGATCAGGGACAGGCAGGGATCGGGTTTCGACGCGGTCGCGCACTGGCTCGACGCGACGCCGGGCGAGGAGCTGCGGCGGCGACAGGCGGCGGCCGAGGCGACGTTCCGGCAGTTGGGGATCACCTTTGCCGTCTATGGCGACAGTGATGCGGCGGAGCGGATCATCCCGTTCGACATCGTGCCGCGCGTCTTCCTGCCGGGCGAATGGTCGCGGCTGTCCGATGGACTGATCCAGCGCGTCGAGGCAATCAACGCCTTTCTCGACGACATCTATGGCGCGCAGAAGATCCTGCGCGACGGCGTGCTGCCGGTCGATCTGGTGCTCGGCAATGCGCAGTTCCGGCCCGAAGTCCACAATGTGCGCAGCCCGCACGGGGTGCGCGCGCATATCTGCGGCATCGACTTGGTGCGGACCGGGCCCGACGATTTCTGGGTGCTGGAGGACAACGCCCGCACCCCGTCGGGGGTGAGCTATATGCTCGAGAACCGCGAGGCGATGCTGCGGCTATGCCCAGAGCTGTTCCGCTCGATGCGGGTCGCGGCGGTGGACAGCTATCCGGATCGCCTGTTGCAGACGATGCAGTCGGTGGCGCCGAGCGTGCGGGGCGGCGGCAACTCGCGGCCGGTCTGCGTGGTGCTGACGCCGGGGCATTATAACTCGGCCTATTACGAGCACAGTTTCCTTGCCGATTCGATGGGGATCGAGCTGGTCGAGGGCGCCGATCTGCTGGTCGATGACGATATCGTATGGATGCGGACGGTGCAGGGCCGGGTGCGGGTGGACGTGATCTATCGCCGCATCGACGACGATTTCCTGGATCCGCTGGTGTTCCGCCCGGACAGCGCGCTCGGCGTGCCGGGGCTGATCGCCGCCTATGCGGCAGGCAATGTTGCGATCATCAACGCGCCCGGCAACGGCATCGCGGACGACAAGGCGATCTATAGCTATATGCCCGAGATCGTGCGCTATTACTCGGGTGGCGAGCCGAAGCTGCCCAATGTCGAAACCTGGCGTTGTCGCGAGCCGCAGTCTTTGCGCTATGTCCTCGAGCATCTCGATGAAGTGGTGGTAAAACTGGTCGACGGCTCGGGCGGCTATGGGATGCTGGTCGGCCCGACTGCGTCGCGTCAGGAGATCGAGGACTTCCGTAAGGCGCTGGAGGCGGAGCCGCACCGCTACATCGCGCAGCCGACGCTGGCGTTGTCGACGGTTCCGACCATGGCTGAAGCGGGGCTGGCGCCGCGGCACGTCGACTTCCGCCCGTTCGTGCTGAGCGGCGCGAAGGGTGTGCAGGTGGTGCCCGGCGGGCTGACCAGGGTGGCGCTGCGCGAGGGGTCGCTGGTGGTGAACTCCAGCCAAGGCGGCGGCACCAAGGACAGTTTCGTACTGATGGACGAGCCGCGGATGGCGCAACGGCAGAGCATGGGCGGGATGAGCCAATCGCAGCTTATGGGAGGGGCGGCATGATCCCTTCTGCTTCCCCGACGAATGCCGGGACCAAGTCGGCCGCGCCGGAGCTTAATGCTGCGGCTTGTCGGAAATACCGCATCTGGGCCCCGGCTTTCGCCGGGCAGGGTGAAGGTGCCGAGGTGCGGACACTATGCTGAGCCGCACGGCTTCCTCGCTCTACTGGCTCGGCCGCTATTTCGAACGGGCGGACTTTGTCGCGCGGCTGGTGGAGGCGACGGCGCGGCTGGATACCCTGTCGTCGCGGCCGGCGGGCGAGGCGGCCTGGGAATCGGCGCTGGCGGTTACCGATCGCGAAGAGGCGTTCGCCGCCACCGGCGCGCATGCCGGGCAGACGGAGGTGGCATGCTTTCTGACGGTGGATGCGTCGAACCCGGGGTCGGTGGTGCGCTGCCTCGACATGGCGCGGATGAACGCCAAGGCGGTGCGGACCGCCCTGACGCGCGAAGCCTGGGCGGCGATCAACCGCGCCTGGCTGTCCTTCGCGCAGCGGCCGGAGCATTGCGAGCTGTCGGATTCGCTGCGGATGGTCGAGGCGGTGCAGAACGAGTGCCGCGGCTTCGAGGGCGCCGTGCACCGGATGCTGCGCAATCAGGCGACCTGGTTCATCCGCCTTGGTCAGGCGGTGGAACGCGCCGACAACACCGCGCGGCTGGTCGACGTCAAATACCATCTGCTGCTGCCGGAGGGCGAGAGCGTCGGCGGCGTGCTGGACCGCGACCAATGGACCACCATCCTGCAGACGGTGTCGGCGGTGACTGCCTATCGCTGGCTGTATTCGGATGGGCTGACGATCGCCAACGTTGTCGAGCTGCTGCTTGCGCGCTCGGAGATGCCGCGCAGCCTCGCGGCGTCGGCGGAGGAGGTGGTCGAGGTGCTGGGGCAACTGGCCAAGCATACTGGGCGGCATGGCGAGGCGGATCGGATGGCGCGGCTGCGCGCGACCCGCATGGCGCGCACCCGCTCGCGCGAAGTGATCGCGGCGGGACTGCACCAGTATCTGGAGGCGTTCATCGAGGAGAACGCGCAGCTCCATGCCGCGATCGGGCGGCAGTTCACGTTCGTGTAATGGGTACCCTCGCCGACGTGGTGCCTTCATGAGGCTGTCGGTCGATCATCGCACCACCTATCGTTTCACGGTGCCGCAGAGCCGCGTCGTGCAGCTGTTGCGGCTGACGCCAGGCAACTCGCATGACCAGACGGTCGCCTCGTGGCGGGTGCATGTCGATTGCGATGCGCGGATGCGCGAGGGGCGCGACGGCTTCGGCAATCACGTTACCATGCTGTATGCCGAGGGGCCGCTGACCACCGTCGAAATCGCGGTGCAAGGTGAGGTACTGACCAGCCATTCCGACGGCTGTGTGCTAGGGGTTGCGGAGCCGCTTCCACCGGCGCTGTTCCTGCGTCCCACCGGGGCGACACCGGCCGATCCGGCGATCTGTCGCTGGTCACGGGAGGTCGCGACGGGAACCGCCGTCGAGCGGCTGCACACGCTGAACCGCGCGCTGCACGCCCGGTTCGCGATCGAGCGCGGGCGCGGCGACCCGGGGCTGGACGCGGGCGCCGCTTGGGCGCGAGACAGTGCCACGCCGCGCGACTTGGCGCAGATCTTCTGCGTTGCGGCGCGTGCGCTCGGCGCACCGGCTCGGTTCGTATCGGGCTATCACCTGTGGGAGATCGATGGCGAGCACCGCCCCGCGCCGCATGGCTGGGCGGAGGCGCATGTCGAAGGTCTGGGATGGATCGGGTTCGACCCGACGACGGGCATGTCGCCCGAAGAGGAATATGTGCGCGTGGCAGTGGCGCTGGACGCGGCCGGTGCGGCGCCGGTGGCGGGATCGCGGCTGGGCGCGGGCGCGGAGGAACTGGAGGTCGATGTGGCGGTGAGCCGGGAGGCGTAGAGGGAGAGCAGGGCTTCCCCGCCGCAGTACGGATCTCGTTTCGAGATGCTCGGCGGCATGTGCCGACCGCTCCGATCGAGTTGGTGGCGCTTGGGCCCGGCCTTCGCCGGGGAAGATGCAGGAGGGAAGGTCCTGCTCGCTGCTACCCGCAACCTCGGCTCAGGCCAGCTCCAGCTCGCGCGCGGGGGCCAGCTCGCGCTCGGTCATCAGTCGCCAGCCGGCGGGGCCGAGCACCTCGATCGGGCGGTAGCGGACCTTGTAGGCCATCCGCCGCGAGCCTTTGATCCAGTAGCCGAGATAGACATAGGGGAGCCCCGCGTCGCGGGCGCGCAGGATGTGGTCCATGATGATGAAGTTGCCGAGCCCCGGCCGGTCGGGCAGGTCGGCGGCGAAGAAGCTGTAGATCATCGACAGCCCGTCCGCCTGGCGGTCGGTGAGGCAGGCGCCGAGCAGCTTGCCGCGCCGCCCGTGCGCCGCGGGCTGACGATATTCCATCATCAGCGAGTTGACGGGCGAATGCTCCACCATGTCGGCGAAGTCTTCTTCGTCCATCCCGGCCATGCCGCCGCCGGGGTGGCGCGTCGCCAGATAGCGGCGGAGCAGCTGATACTGCTCGTCGGTCGCCCAAGGCCGGCAGGCGGTGACCTCGACATCGGCATGGCGTTTCAGGAGCTTGCGCTGCGTCGCGTTTGGCACGAAGTCCGGCGTGACTACGCGGACGGAGACGCAGGCAGTGCAGCCCGCGCAACTCGGCCGATAGGCGACGCCCTGCGACCGGCGAAAGCCGATGCGACCGAGCGCGTCGTTGAGCTCGGTCGCATGGACACCGGTCAGCTCGGTGAACACCTTGCGCTCCTGCTTGCCCGGTAGATAGGGGCACGCCGTCGGGCTGGTGACGAAGAAACGCGGGAATCGAAACGGCGCGGTCACCGGCGGGGGAGCTCCTGAACAGCGATAGCGGCCGTTATGAATCGTTCGGGGCGTACTGAAAAGCGGCTTTACCATCAAAGAGGGTTAATGGTGTCGACCTATCATTCAACTGCGCGCCGGACGGAACGGATTGCCTGACGGCGACGTTCTAGCGCGGAATGTCAGGGAGTTGGCATATGAGTTTCAAGTACTTCGCGGCCTTCGCGGCTGCATCGGCGATGGTGATGGCGCCAGTTGCGGCGAGTGCCGCGCCCGCGACCACCATTTCCCAGCCGTCGCGTTCCAGCACACCGACCGTTGACGAGAGTCAGCTTGCCGGCGGCGGTGGTGGCGTGTTCGCGCTGCTTCTCCTTGGCGGTATCATCGCGATCGTGGTGATCGCCATCCTCAATGATGATGGGGATGACAGGCCGACCAGCCCGTGAGCTCGTGACGGGCTCATGCGATGCTGACCAGTTCGGTGACGTAGTTCGCGGCGCGTAACGCCGTTAGCAAGCCATCAAGATGGCGCTGATCTCGCGTCTCGCACTCGACGTCGAGGCTGAGTCCCTTCGCCGGCAGGTTGGTGAAGATGCGCTGGTGTGACAGTTCGAGGATGTTGACCCGCTCCTGATCAAAGATACGCGCGACGTTGAACAGCGCGCCGGGCTGATCCTGCAACCGGATGCGGATGCGCGCGAGGCGGCCGGAGCGGGCGAGGTCGCGGAGCAGGACGTTGGCGAGCAGACGGGTGTCGATGTTGCCGCCGCACAGCACGACGCCGACGGTGCGGCCGGCGAAGCGTTCCGGATAGGCGAGCAGTGCCGCCAGCCCGGCCGCGCCTGCGCCCTCGACCACCGTCTTTTCGATCTGCAGCAACAGGCTGACAGACTCCTCCAGCCGCCGTTCCGACACGAGCACGATGTCGTCGACCAGAGCGCCCACCATGCGCGCGGTGATGCCGCCGGGCTCCTTCACTGCGATCCCCTCCGCAAGCGTGTCGCCGGCGCACGGCAGTTCGGTACCGTTGAGGCGGTTGTACATCGAGGGGAACAGCTCTGCCTCGACCCCGATCACCTCGATCGAGCGGGACTGTGCGCGCGCGACGGTCGCCATGCCCGAGATCAGGCCGCCGCCGCCGATCGGGGTGACTACCGTGTCGATCGCGGGCACGTCGGCGAGCATCTCCACCGCCACCGTGCCAGCGCCGGCGATGATGCGTGGATCGTCGAACGGGTGGACGAAGGTGAAGCCGCGCTGGCCCTCCAGCACACGGGCATGGGCGTAGGCGGCGTCGAAGGTGTCGCCGACCAGGATGACGTCAGCGCCGTGTCCTTGCGTCTGCGTCACCTTCACCGTCGGGGTGGTGGTCGGCATGACGATGGTGGCGGGGACGCCGAGGCGGTGGGCGTGATAGGCCAAGCCCTGGGCGTGGTTGCCGGCGGACGCGGCGATCACGCCCTTCGCCTTGGCCGCGTCGGACAGCAGCAGCAGCGTGTTGAGCGCGCCGCGCTCCTTATAGGCGGCGGTGAACTGCAGGTTCTCGAACTTCAGATACACGGTCGCGCCGGTGAGTTCGGATAGCGTGCGGCTGATCAGCGTCGGCGTGCGGACGATCGCGTCGGCGATACGGGCGTGCGCGGCGCGGACGTCGTCGATCGAGACGGGCAGCGCGTCGTCGGACATGGAACGGGCAGGGGTGGCCATGGTGCCGGCTAGACCATCTGGCGCGGTGGGGGAACACGGCTTATCCGGTGAGGATGTTCAGCTCACCTTTCCGTCACCCCGGCCTTGAGCCGGGGGCCCGCTTCCTCGACCGGCTGAAGGCAGCGGGACCCCGGCTCAAGGCCGGGCTGACGATGGGGGTGTTGCTTGCGCTGGTCCCAACGGCCGCGTTCGCCGACGCGCTGGTCGACAACGTCAACGGCGTGACGATGGACAAGGACGGCAAGGTCGTCCGCTTCACCGGGCTGCTGCTGTCGCCCGACGGCAAGGTGACGGCGCTGCTGCGGCGGGAGGACAAGCGGCCGGCGAAGCTCGACTGGCGCGCGGACATGAAGGGCCGCGTGCTGCTGCCCGGCTTCATCGACGCGCACGGGCATGTGCTCGATCTCGGCTTCCGGGCGATGGCGCTCGATCTGTCGGACTCCAACAGCCTGGCGGAGGCGCAGGCGAAGATCCGCGCCTATGCCGCCGCCAATCCGGAGCGGAAGTGGATCCTGGGCGGCGGCTGGAACCAGGAGCGGTGGAAGCTCGGACGCTTTCCCACCACAGCCGATCTCGACGCGGCAGTGAGCGATCGGCCGGTGTGGCTGTCGCGCGCCGATGGCCATGCCAGCTGGGGAAACACGATGGCGTTGCGCGAAGCGGGGGTGACCGCGCGCACCGTGTCACCGGCGGGCGGACGGATCGAGAAGACGGGCGCGCAGGTTGGGGGAGCTCCTGGGGGCGTGTTCGTCGACGCGGCGCAGGAGCTGGTGCAGCGCGTTGTGCCGCCGCCCTTGCCCAAGGAGCGCGACGCGGCTTTCGTCCAGGCGCAGCGGCTGCTGCTGGCGAGCGGCGTCACCGCTGCCGCCGATATGGGCACGACGATCGACGACTGGCTGACCTATCGCCGGATGGGAGATCGCGGCGCGCTGCGGGTGCGGGTGATCGGCTATAGCAGCGGCGTCGAGACGGCGCTGCAGGTCGGCGGCGCCGGGCCGACGCCGTGGTTGTACGGTGACAAGCTGCGGATGGTCGGCGTGAAGCTCTACGCCGATGGTGCGCTCGGTTCGCGCGGGGCGTGGCTGAAACAGCCCTATGCCGATGCGCCCGGACAGGTCGGCGCCGGCTTCATGACCGATGCGCAGCTGCAGAACCGGATGAGCCGCGCGGCGATGGACGGCTGGCAGGTGGCGGTGCACGCGATCGGCGACCGCGCCGACGCGCAGGTGCTCGATGCGATCGCGCTGATGGCGGAAACCTACAAGGGCGACCGTCGCTGGCGGGTCGAACACGCCCAGATCGTCGATCCCGCCGACCTGCCGCGCTTTGCGAAGTTCGGCACGATCGCGTCGATGCAGCCGGTCCACCAGACCAGCGACCGGACCATGGCGGAGGCGCGGCTCGGGCCGGCGCGGCTGACCGGCGCCTATGCCTGGGCGACGATGCTGAGGAACGGCAGCAAGCTCGCCTTCGGCTCCGACTTCCCGGTCGAGCGGCCGGACCCCTGGGCGGGCTGGGCGGCGGCGTTCACGCGCGCGGACGAAGCCGGCCAGCCGTTCGGCGGCTGGCAGCCGCAGGAGCGGGTGACGCGCGAGCAGGCCTGGTGGGCGTTCACCGGGGGAGCGGCCTATGCCGGCTTTGCGGAGAAGCAGTTCGGGACGCTGGCGGTGGGGCAGCGCGCGGATTTCATCATCGTCGACCGCGATCCGATGCTGGCGAGCCCGAGCGAGCTGCGCGCGACGCGGGTGGAAGAGACGTGGGTGAGTGGCGAGAAGGTATGGGAACGCGGGAAGTAGTCGCCAAGGCTCGGCCATTGCGAGCCGCCTCTCTGGTGAGGTGAGCGGTCGGCTACTGAATGCGTGGGGACTGGGGCCCGGCCTTCACCGCGGAAGATGCGGACGAGTCGACCGGCAGCGCCATCAGAGGATGGACTGGTCCTGCAGAGTCGCGGCCACGCGGTCGGCCAGTGCGTTCAGCCGGTCGAGCTTGGCCGGGTCGGGCGAGCCGGTCGATAGCCCGAGGACGCATAGCGTACCAAGATTGACGCCGGCGCTGCTGGTCACGGGCGCGCTCGCTTGCGTGGATGGCTCGGGCCGGTCCGGATCGTCCAAGTGGCGCGAGAATAGCGCGATCGGTGCGTCGAACTCGCGCGCGGCGTCGCGAAGCACGGCATCCAGTCGTCCTCTGGACGGCGGTCCATCCTGTGCTTCGAACCGTAGTGACGCGTCCATGATCCCGTCCCCTCAAGCGGGGGGGGGGATAGAACAACGCGCCGATCTGCCCTTGACCTATGTCAGGCTACGAACGGCTAAGCTACTGTATTTGCAACCTACGTTACGGTCACGCAACCTTCGCCGCAACAACCTCGTCGGGCTCGCGCAGCACATAGCCGCGACCCCAGACAGTCTCGATATAGTTCTCGCCCTCGCAGGCCATGCTGAGCTTCTTGCGGAGCTTGCAGATGAAGACGTCGATGATCTTCAGTTCGGGCTCGTCCATGCCGCCATACAGGTGGTTGAGGAACATTTCCTTGGTCAGCGTCGTGCTCTTGCGGAGCGAGAGCAGCTCCAGCATCGCATATTCCTTGCCGGTCAGGTGGACGCGGGCGCCGTCGACCTCGACGGTCTTGGCGTCCAGGTTGACCGCCAGCTTGCCGGTCTTGATGACCGATTGCGAATGGCCCTTCGACCGGCGGACGACGGCGTGGATGCGGGCGACCAGCTCTTCGCGATGGAAGGGCTTGGTGACGTAATCGTCCGCGCCGAAACCGAAGGAGCGGACCTTGGAGTCCATCTCGTTGACGCCGGACAGGATCAGAACCGGCGTGGAGACGCGCGCGACGCGGAGCTTCTTGAGCACGTCGTAACCGTGCATGTCCGGCAGGTTGAGATCGAGGCAGATGATGTCGTAATCGTACAGCTTGCCCAGGTCCAAGCCCTCTTCACCGAGGTCGGTCGTGTAGACGTTGAACCCCTCGGTCGTGAGCATCAGTTCGATCGCCTTGGCGGTCGTCGGCTCGTCCTCGATCAGCAATACGCGCATCTGGCACTCCCCCCGTTTGCTGTCCGTTACCGAACCGCCGAGATCAATTAACCAAAGAACATCTGAAGGCAAAAGGTTAATTTGGCATTAAGCGAGGAATCCCGGCGAGTCGCGGGACACGATGCCACCGACTCAGGACGTGCGACCGGCGGGTGTTTAGGGAAAATTTAGGCCTAGAAACGTCGTCGCGATCCGGCCGATCATCATCGTCGGGTGAGGGCATGGCTGGTCATGACTCGGCGTTGACAGGTCGGCGGCGTGTAGGACAGCGCCCTTTCATGCGCCTTCGCACGGATCACGCAGATGCTCGCCTAGGAATGCGATCAACGCCTCGACTCGCGCCGGCCGCAACCGCCCGGGTGGGGTCAGCAGATGGAGGCCGATCGCCGGCGCGGGCCAGTCGGGAAGGAGCTCGACCAACGCGCCAGATCGCAGATGCGGACCGATGATGAAGCCGGGCAGGCGCGCGATGCCGAGGCCCGCGAGGAGGGACGGCACCAGCGCCTCGCCGGAGTTGGCGGCAAGCGGCCCGTGCGGGTGGATGCTCGCCTCTTCGCCGCTCCCGCTATGGAAGCGCCAGGAACCGGGCGTGTTGCTGTAGGTGAGCAGGCGATGGCGGGCGAGTTCGAAGGGGTGGCTGGGGGTGCCGTACGCCGCGAGATAGTCGGGGGCGGCGACCAGGTGGGTGCGGATGTCGCCGAGCCGGCGGGCGCGTAGAGAGCTATCGGGAAGATCGGCTATCCTGAGCGCGACGTCGACGCCTTCCGCAACGATGTCGATCCGGACATCGGAGAGCTGGAGGTCGATCTCGACCCGCGGATGTTCCGCGAGGAAGCGGGCCAGCAAGGGCGCGACGTTGGCGATGCCGAAGCCGAGCGGGGCGGCGACGCGGATCCGTCCGCCCGGGGACTGCGCCCCGTCGCGCGCGGCCTCCTCGGCGGCGTGGGCGTCGGCGAGCAGGCGGCGGGCGTGCTCGGCGAGTGGCTTGCCGGCCTCGGTCAGCGCCAGCCGGCGCGAGGTGCGGTGGAAGAGCGACTGGCCGAGCCGCGCCTCCAGCCGCGCGATCGCCTTGGACACGGTCGCCTTGTTGACTCCGATCGCCTGCGCGGCGGCGGAGAAGGAGCGGTGTTCCACCACGCTGGCGAACACTGCCCAGGCTTCGAGGTCGGGTAGTTTCATGTCTCATTGCCCTCCCGCAAGCGGGAGGGGCCACCTGATCTCACCTCCCGCTTGCGGGAGGGGTTGAGGGGATGGGTGTGACAGACCACGATTAGAACATGCCCTCCCCCAGCCCCCCCCCGCAAGCGGGAGGGGGATTTAGGCAACGATGCGTTGCCAGGGTTTCCGTTTACTTGCCTAAGGCGCGCTCCATATTACCCTCAACAGACAGGAGGCGAACATGACCACCGACACCCTGACCCGCATCGATGCCAAGGCCGACCGGCGCCCGTTCGCCAGCCTCGGCCATGCCGACCATGGCTGGCTGAACGCGCGGCATCATTTCTCGTTTGCAAGCTATCATGATCCCGCCCGCATGGGCTGGGGCGCGATCCGGGTCTGGAACGACGACGAGATCGCCGCCGGCGCCGGCTTTCCGCCGCACCCGCACCGCGACATGGAGATCATCACCTATGTCCGCTCGGGCGCGATCAGCCATGAGGATTCGATGGGCAATCGCGGCCGCACCGTCGCGGGCGACGTGCAGGTGATGAGCGCGGGCAGCGGTGTGCGCCACGCCGAGTTCAACGCGGAGGACCAAACGACGACGATCTTCCAGATCTGGATCGAGCCCATGACGAAGGGCGGCCGGCCGAGCTGGGGGGCGAAGCCATTTCCGAAGGACGACCGATCGGGGCAGTGGGTGACGCTGGCGAGCGGGTTCGCGAACGACGCCGACGCGCTGCCGATCCGGGCGGAGGCGCGGGTCATGGCGGCGACGCTGGCGGCCGGTGGAACGCTGACCCACGACGTGGGCGAGGGGCGGCATGCTTATCTCGTGCCGGCCACCGGAGCCTTGCAGATTGACGGCGAGCGCATCGAGGCGCGCGACGGCGTGGCGCTGGCGGCCGGCAGCTATCGGATCGAGGCGATCGAGGATGCCGAGATCGTCCTGGTAGACGCGGAATAAGAAGAAGCGGGATCCCGGCTCAAGGCCGCGATGACGGAAGTACGCGTCACCCCGGACTTGATCCGGGGTCCCGCTGTCCCTGCCATTTCATGGAGAAACGACGATGACCAAGGTTCTGGTGCTTTATTATTCCTCCTACGGCCATATCGAACGGATGGCGGACGCCGTAGCCGAGGGCGCTCGCGCAGGCGGCGCGGAGGTGGATATCCGCCGGGTCGCCGAAACCGCGCCCGACGCGGTGGTGCAGGCGGCGCACTTCAAGACCGACAGCTCCCACCCGCTGATCGAGGGGCCGGAGGCGCTCGCCGGCTATGATGCGATCGTCGTCGGGGCGCCGACGCGCTATGGGCGGATGCCGAGCCAGATGGCGGCGTTCTGGGACACCACGGGCGGGCTGTGGGCGCGCGGCGCGCTCAACGGCAAGGTCGGCGCTGCGTTCACCTCCACTGCCAGCCAGCATGGCGGGCAGGAGACGACCTTGTTCTCGATCATTACCAATCTGCTCCACATGGGCATGACCATCGTCGGGCTCGACTATGGTTTTGCCGGACAGAATGGGGTGGACACGGTCAAGGGCGGTTCGCCCTATGGCGCGACGACGATCGCCGATGGGGACGGGTCGCGGCAGCCGAGCGCGGCGGAGCTGGATGGGGCGCGGTATCTGGGCAAGCGGGTGGCGGAGACGGCGGGGAAGTTGCGGGCTTGACGCTCCTCCCCATGAATGGGGAGGTGGCAGCTGCTGCAAGCACCTGACGGAGGGGCTCTCCACGGGAGCAACTGTTTGTGGCCCGCCCCCTCCACCACTCGGCTGCGCCGAGCGGTCCCCCTCCCCGTGAACGGGGAGGATCAGGGGACCGTCGGCCCCGCTGGGTACAGCTTCCGCGCCTTGGCGAACAGGAACCTGGCCCTCGCAGCACCCGGCGCCGCTGCGGTTGCGCCGACCCAGCGCCAGTGCCAGGGCTCCCACTTCACGCCCTGCTTGTTGCCGGCCGGGAAGCTCTGTTCGAAGCCGAAACGGGCGGCGTTCCTTACCAGCCAGCGATAGGGCGGCAGGGCGGCCATGCAGCCGGCGACGTCGGGGCAGTTGGGCGAGGGGCGGATCGCGAAATCGACCGCGAAGCCGGTGGCGTGCTCGCTGTGTCCCGGTGGTGCGACCGAGATGGCGCGCAAAGCCGGATCGCGATGACTTTCGGCGCAGAACACGCTCGCCTGCCAGGTGAGGCTGCGGTGGCAGGATGCGCCGCGCAATTCGCCGCCGGTGGTCGGGTCGCTGGCGGCAGCGGCGAGCAGGCGCGCGAGGTCGGCCGCCACTTCGGCGCGCATCCGGCAGCCTGCCCGCAGCGCGAAGCCTTCGGGCGCCTCGACCAGCAACTCGGGCGCGACGCCGCCATAGGGAAGGTGGCCGAGCACCCGGCCATCCGCGGCGATCGCGCTGGTCGGCACGCAGGGTTGCGCAAGCGCGGCGGCTGGCCAGAGCGCGGCGAGGGCGAGGAGGCTGCGCATCGCCGCGGCACTGGCACGGAGGTGCGCGTGGTGGCAAGGCGCGGGTATGTTCGAATCCGACCGCATCCTCTTTCTCGACGGCGAAGCGTTGGTGATCGACAAGCCCGCCGGCCTGCCGGTCGATCGCCCGCGCGACGGCTCGCTCAGCCTCGAGAACCATATGGAGCAGCTGCGCTTCGGCTTTCAGCGCTGGCCGGTGGCGGTGCACCGGCTCGACCGCGACACCAGCGGCTGCCTGTTGCTGGCGCGCAATCCGAAGGCCGGCGCGCGGTTCCAGCGCGCGTTCGAGGCGGGCGAGGTGGACAAGACCTATCTGGCGGTGCTCGACGGCGTACCGGAGGGTGAGGAGGGGTTGATCGACCTGCCGCTGCTGAAAGTGTCGAGCGCGGCGGCGGGCTGGCGCATGGTCGCCGACCCCAAGGGCAAGGCCTCGCGCACCGCCTGGCGCGTGCTGCGGACGGAGGATGGGCGGTCGCTCGTCGAGTTTCGCCCGGAGACGGGCCGCACCCACCAGATTCGGGTTCATGCCGCCACCGGGCTCGGCGCGGCGGTGGTCGGTGATCCGGTGTACGGGCGGGCCGACAAGGGTGGCACGCTGCTCCATGCGGCGAAGCTGGTGGTGCCGAGGGGCGCGAAGCCGCCGATCGAAGCGGAGGCGCCCTTGCCGGAGCGGTTCGGGGCTTGGCGGGATTAAGGTTTCTAAGCGTAGTGATTAGCTGCCGCTGTCAGAAGAAGCGCCGAACTACCGGCCTTCTGCAAGCTTTGCCAACGTAAAGAACGTGAACAGAGCAAGCAAAAACCACCAACCCGCGTTCCGCCTACGAGTGTTTAGCCAAAGGATTGCCAGCGGCAATCCAAATACGGTAGCTGCACCCATAATGAGGACAGTCCATGTAAGCGCCATCGGGCCGTGTTATAGCCGCTTTGCCACGCAGGCAAGGTGCCAGCTATTAGAGCGCCTCTGCAGGCACCTCATCTTGCGTTCTCAGTCGCAAGTTTCGGTCAAGACGTGAGCGTCCGCAATTGAGCAAGATGGAGCGCTGCTCCGGGCGCGCCGCCGTTTTGTGAACCCGGCGACGGAGTGATAAACGAGAAGACATGGCCGCGATCCCCGTCACCCGCTCCATCGCGATCGACAGCGACGAGATCGAGGAGAGCTTCACCCGTTCCGGCGGGGCGGGCGGGCAGCATGTCAATACCACGGACAGCGCGGTGCTGCTGCGCTTCGACGTCGCCGCGTCGCCGAACCTGCCCGAGGCGGTGAAGGACCGGCTCGCGATCCTGGCGGGAACGCGGATGACGCGCGATGGGGTGCTGGTGCTGCGCAGCGAGGGCTCGCGGTCGCAGCTGCTCAACCGGCAGGAGGTGCGCGAGCGGCTGCTGGAGCTGATCCGCGAGGCCACGGTCGTGCCCAAGCGCCGACGCCCGACCAAGCCGTCCAAGGCCGCCAAGGCGCGGCGGGTGGACAGCAAGGTCAAACGCTCGGCGGTGAAGGCGGGTCGGGGGAAGGTGACGGAGTAGCGGGTAATCCTCCCCTTGCAGGGGAGGAATGGCTACATCGTACTCCATGTACGACTTCACCATCGCCGCGGGCACCAAGGCCGACCTCTACCGCGACCTGCTCGCCGCCATCGACGCGCTGACCGCCAGCGAGCCGGACGCCGTCGCCAATATGGCCAATGCAGCGGCGGTGATCTGGCAATATCTGCCCGACTTGAATTGGGCGGGCTTCTACAGGCTGCTCGACGGCGAACTCGTGCTCGGGCCGTTTCAGGGCAAGGCGGCGTGCATCCGCATCCCGCTCGGCCAAGGCGTGTGCGGCACGGCGGCGGCGTCACGGGAGACGCAGGTGGTGGCCGACGTCCACGCGTTTCCTGGCCACATCGCCTGCGATGCCGCGAGCCGGTCGGAGCTGGTGGTGCCGATCGTCGCGGGGGAGCGGCTGATCGGCGTACTCGATCTCGACAGTCCGTCGCCGGGGCGGTTCGACGCGGAGGATGCGGCCGGGTGCGAAGCGTTGGCGCGGCTGCTCGGCGCGCGGCTGGGCTGACCCGGAACGGGACAGCCGCGCGGCTGGCGACTCCCCGGCCGCGATGGTAAGCAACCCGTTAAGGGATGCAGGCGTTGCGCCGCCGAACAGGGAGATCAGGTCATGCGAAGCATGGTGATGGCAAGCGCGGGCGCCGCGCTGATGTTGACGACGGCGGCCGCGGGCGCGCAGCAGCGGGTGGTGCAGCGCGGGCCGGGCGCCGCTTACCCGATGCCCACCCATCAGATGCATGCGCGGCCCAACATGCCGATGCCGCAGGTGCCGCGGGGGCGGTCGCGCGGCGCGCGCTGGGGCAGCAAGATCGGCGGCCAGTGGTGGGGCGGCGTCAACGCGCCCGGGGGCTGGGCGGCGTATCGCCAGCCGTTCCGCGGCTATCGCCTGCCGACCTATTGGGTGGCGCCGCGTTTCTACGTCACCGACTGGAGCTATTACGGCCTGCCCGCGCCGGTCAGCGGGTATAACTGGGTGCGCTATTACGACGACGCGGTGATGGTCGACCGGCAGGGCGCGGTCTACGATCATCGCGGCGCGATCGACTGGGAGCGCGAGCATGAGGGCCGTAGCGGCGCCGGTGGGGCGATCGCGGGCGCGGTCGTGGGCGGCGTCGCGGGCAACGTGATCGCCGGGCGCGGCGACAAGCTGGCCGGCACGCTGCTCGGTGCCGGCGTGGGCGCGGCGGCGGGCTATGGCACCGACCGCGCGACCGACACGAAGCGCGGCCGCCACGAGGGCATGGACCATCGCGACGGTTACGCCGGACGTGACGGTCATGACGGGCGTGAAGGGTATGACGAGCCGCCGATGGCGCCCGACTATCCTCCGGAGCCCGGCATGCGCGAGCGGCGCGAGGTCATCATCCATCGTCGCGGACCGGACTATCCACCGCCGCCGATGGGTGGACCGGGTGGCTGGACGTCGCGCGACGGGCGCACGACGGTGGTGACGAGTGGCGGCTATGGTGGCAGCTATCAGGCGGCACCGGGCGCGCCGGTGATCGTCACCGCGCCCTATGGCTCGGTGACCACGGTGACGGTGCAGAGCGCGCCGGTGGTGACGACCACGACGACGACCGAGATCATCGAGGAGGACAGCGTCACCTGGACGCGGCCGACGGTGATCAAGCGCAAGGTCTACGCGGGCAAACGGGTGTGGCGGGCGAAGGGCAAACTCAGGCCGCGCTGCGTCTGCCGCTGAGGTAGCGGCCCGCCTTGTGCGAGCCCGCGCCGGCGCCGCTTCGTTTCCCTTTCGGGGCGGCGCCGTGTTTTTGTTAACCGTTCGTGCTGAGCCCTTCGGCAGGCTGGCAGAGCCAGCCGCTCAGGACAGGCTTCGCTGCCTTACAGCGAAGTCGAAGCACATGTGGCCGGGCTTGCCCTTCGACTTCGCTCAGGGCGAACGGAGGTTGGCTGCCTCGCCCTTCCCCTTTCTCGGTTAGCGCCGCGTACGATCCCTACCGCCAAAGGTGACGAGGCTCTCGCTGCCGTCCGCCGCCAGCGCGGACACGCCGATGAAATGATCGTCGACCGGCACCTCGGTCAGCACCGCCGTCGTGCCGGTCACGTCGCGCGAGCCCGTCCAGCCCGTCACATCGGTGCGGCGCCAGCGGATGCGGTACTTCGCGGCGCTGGCGACCGGCGCCCAGGTGACGGTGGTGTCGCGCGACAGGTCGCCCCGGAGCGCGACGGTAGCAGGTGCGGCCGGCGCACCGGCGAAGCGGCGGATCGCGGCGACGTTGATCGCGGTCACTTTCGCCAGATAGCCGAAATCCATGCGGTCGGCGGTGTCGCCATAGACGCGGCCGTTTTCCGTGCGCACGTCCTGGTGTTGCGCGTCCCAATTCTCCGCGGCGACCGAGAAGCGTACGGCAGGGATGCCCACGCGCAGGAACGGCTCGTGATCGCCGCCGCGCCCGAACCGGTCGGGACGGCGGTCGACGAACACGTCGAGGCCGCCGCGAACGCCGGCGGCGATGCCATCGATCGCTTTAGCCAGGGCGCGCGACGGGCCATCGTCCTCGCCACCGTCGCCGCGTCGCGCGATCTGTTCGGGCAGGGCTTCGGACGCGCGGATGCCTTCGGAGAAGACGCGGACATGGCCGGCGACGCGCTTGCCCCCTTGCGCGACCGTGTTGCCGACGATGTCGTTGTTGAGCATGGCCGACACGGTCCAGCCGCGCTGTTTCGCGGTGTCGGCGAGCAGCTCGCCGCCCCACAGTCCCTGCTCCTCGCCCGAGAAGACGGCATAGACGATCGTCGCGTCGAATCGGTGTTTGGAGAGGATCCGGGCGGCCTCCAGCACCAGCGCGACGCCGCTGGCGTTGTCGTTGGCGCCCGGCGCGTCGTCGGTCGCGTTCATCACGTCGGTGATGCGGCTGTCGATGTGCGCGCCGACGATCACCACGCGATTGGGGTCGCGCCCGCGCTGGATGCCGAGCACATTCTCGACATTGACCCCCTCGGGCGCGCGCGGGCCGGTAAAGCGGCGGGCGACACGCTCCACGGTGATGCAGCCGCCGCACACGCGGCCGATGTCCGTGAACTGCCGCGCCGTCCAGTCGCGCGCCGCGCCGATCCCGCGGCGCGGGTCGGTGGTGGTGGACAGTGTGTGGCGGGTACCGAAGGCGACCATTGCCTCCACGTCCGAGCGGAGGCGCTGGGGATCGGGTGCGGGGAGCGCCGGCGTGGCGGCGGCGAGGAGCAGCGTGATCATGGCGCCACCGTGGCGGCAAGTGCGCCGGGGCTCAAGCTTTGACTCGACTCACCGGCCCCGGATAGCACGCGCGCAAACCGAACAACGGTCGCGCTCACCTCCAGACGAACAGGGGAATATGATGCCGACAATGTTGTGGAAGCTCGCCGCCGGCGGGCTGATCTTCGCCACCGCGCCTGCGCTCGCGCAAAGTCCGTTCGACGGGACCTGGAAGGCGCAGCTGTCGTCCATGAAGAACCAGGCCAAGCCGCAGACCTATGCGCTGCAGGGCAGCACCTATCGCTGCGTGACCTGCACGCCGCCCTATAGTGTGCCGGCCGACGGCCAGTTCCACAAGGTCACCGGCATGGACTACTGGGACGAGGTGGCGATCTCCACCCCCGACGATCGCACCGTGACTTATCAGTTCAAGCGCGCCGGCCAGGTGATCGCGAACAATACCAGCACCATCTCCGCCGACGGGCTGACGCTTTCGACCGTCAGCTCCAACACCAACAACGGCGCCGGTACGCCGGTCGAGACGAAGGGCAGCGCCACCCGCGTCGGCAAACCGGCGGCGGGCGCGCACCTGCTGTCGGGCAGCTGGGCCTTCGCGCCGCCTACCGCGGTCTCGGACGCCGGCATGACCGTGAGCATCAAAACCGACGGCGACAAGCTGCAGCTGACGAGCCTGGGCGAGACGCTGAATGCCACGTTCGGCGGCCCCTTCGCGCTCAACGAGGGCGATCCGGGCAAGACGATGACCAAGGCGGAGCGAGTGGGGCCGCGCTCGATGCGGCTGACCGACATGCGCGGCGGAAAGGTGGTGGGCGTCACCACCTATACAGTCGCACCCGACGGCAAGACGCTGACCGGCATGGGGCGCAACATGCTCAACGGCTCGACGAACAGCTTCACGGCGACGAAGCAATAGACCGGTGGCACTCTCCGGTTTGGGAGAGGGCCGTCAGGACAGCCGGTCGATCTGCTCGCGCGTCAGGCTGCCCGGGATGATCATCACGGGCACCGGCAGCGCGCCCGCGTCCGCACCGGCGAAATGGGCGACCAGCGGCCCTGGCACACCGCTGGCCGCGGCGCCGAGCACCAGCGCCGCGATCGCGTCGTTGGCGGCGATCAGCTCGCGGATGATGCTGGGACCATCGCCGCTGCGCACGGTGATGGTCGGGCGCAGGCCGGATTCCTGCAGCAGCGTCCCCGCCGCGGCGGCGACCAAAGCTTCTGCGTGGTGGCGCGCTTCCTCCTCGATCGTCGCCTGGACCCCGGCAAAGGCGATGAACTCCTGCGGCTCGGCGAGGCTGAGGATCTCGACGCCGCCGCCGGTCTTGACCGCGCGCCGGGCGGCGAAGCGCAGCGCGATCTCCGCCTCGGGACTGTCGTCGATCACCACGAGATAGGTGCGCATCGGGATGAAGCGTGGACCGGCCCGCGCGCCCGCGCAAGGCTTGACCCGTCGCGGGCCGGGCGCAAAGGGTTGCCGCGTCCAGGAACGGGAACCCCCATGGCGATCGAGATCAAGATGCCCGCGCTGTCGCCGACGATGGAGGAGGGGACGCTCGCCAAGTGGCTGGTCAAGGCCGGCGACACGGTCAAGTCGGGCGACATCCTGGCGGAGATCGAGACCGACAAGGCGACCATGGAGTTCGAGGCGGTCGACGAGGGCGTGATCGCCTCGATCGCGGTGGCCGAGGGCACGGATGGGGTGAAGGTCGGGACCGTGATTGCCACGATCTCCGAGGAAGGGGAGAGCGCCGCGCTTGCGCCGAAGGCGGAGGCCGCCGCACCACCCGCCCAGGGGGCCGAGCCGGTCGCGCGCTCGGAGGAGCAGGCCGAGGATCACGGCCTGCCGCCGAACCCGGGCGAGAAGGCGAGCGCGATGCCTGATGCTGGACGCGAGCGGGTGAAGGCAAGCCCGCTGGCGCGGCGGATCGCGGCGCAGAAGGGGGTGGAGCTGTCGTCGTTGTCGGGGTCCGGGCCGAACGGGAGGATCGTCCGGGCCGATGTGGAAGGCCTTCAGTCGGGGGACGGTCGGGCACCGATCACGCCACAGCTCGAGACTGGGCCCCGGCCTTCGTCGGGGAAGGAAGAAGTGGCCAACGTGGCATCGGTCGCGGCGTCCAAGCCGGTGGCCATTCCGGAGATCCCGCACGCGGCGACCAAGCTTTCCAACGTACGCAAGACGATCGCGCGCCGCCTCACCGAGGCGAAGCAGACGGTGCCCCACATCTACCTGACGGTGGACGTGCAGCTGGACGCGCTGCTCGCGCTGCGGGCCGAGCTCAACGACGCGCTGGAGGCGCGTGGCGTCAAGCTGTCGGTCAACGACCTGCTGGTGAAGGCGCTCGCGGCGTCGCTGATGCAGGTGCCCAAGTGCAACGTCATGTTCACGCCCGACCAGCTGATCGCGTTCAAACGCGCAGACATCTCCGTCGCCGTGTCGACGCCGGCCGGCTTGATCACGCCGATCGTCAGCGAGGCGGATACCAAGCCGGTGTCGGTGATCGCGACCGAGATCAAGGAACTCGCCGGCCGCGCCCGCGAGGGCAAGCTCAAGCCCGAGGAATATCAGGGCGGCACCGCGTCGATCAGCAACATGGGCATGTACGGGATCAAGCAGTTCGACGCGGTCATCAACCCGCCCCAGGGCATGATCCTGGCGGTCGGCGCGGGCGAGAAGCGGCCCTGGGTGATGCCGGACGGAACGCTGGGCGTGGCGACGATCATGTCGGCCACCGGCAGCTTCGACCACCGCGCGATCGACGGCGCGGACGGGGCGGAGTTGATGCAGGCGTTCAAAGGGCTGGTGGAGAAGCCGCTGGGATTGCTGGCGTAGATGGGCGAGGCCTCAGCCTTTCCCTCTTCCGTTGTGGGAGAGGGAGGGGCCCGCCGCGCAGCGGTGGGAGGCAGAGGGGTGCTGCTCGATCGCGCGCGGTCGATGCGAGCGGAGCCGACGCAGGCGGAACGCGTGCTCTGGGGTCTGTTGCGCGGCAAGCGGCTCGCCGATTTCAAGTGGAAGCGTCAACAACCTATCGGCCGCTACATCGTCGACTTCGTCTGCTTCGAGGCACGGCTGATTGTCGAAGCGAACGGCTCGCAGCACGTCGACAACGACTATGACGAACGGCGCGATACGTGGCTGAGGTCGCAGGGCTTCCGCTTGTTGCGCTTATGGAACAACGATGTTCTCGCCAGACCCACGCAAGTCGCGGATGCCGTCTACGCGGCGCTGAACGGCGAGCCTGACGGCTCGCCGACCCCTCTCCCCGGCCCTCCCCCGCAAGGGGGGAGGGAGCAGAAGGACGAACCCCTTGCCTGACACCTACGACCTCATCATCCTCGGCTCCGGGCCCGGCGGCTATGTCGCGGCGATCCGAGCGGCGCAGCTCGGGCTGAAGACGGCGATGGTCGAGCGGGAGCGGTTGGGGGGGATTTGCCTCAACTGGGGGTGCATCCCGACCAAGGCGTTGCTGCGGACGTCGGAAATCTACCACTACATGCAGCATGCGGCCGATTACGGGCTGAAAGCGGAGAAGATCGGCTTCGACCTCGATGCGATCGTGCAGCGCAGCCGCAAGGTGGCGGGGCAGCTGAATGCGGGCGTCAAGGGGCTGATGAAGAAGCACAAGGTCGCGGTGCATGAGGGCGTCGGCAAGCTGACCGCGCCGGGCAAGCTGACGGTGACGCAGGGCGATGCTTCCGTCGAGCTACAGGCCAAGCACATCCTGATTGCCACCGGCGCGCGCGCACGAGACCTGCCGTTTGCCAAGGCCGACGGCAAGCGCATCTGGACCTATCGCCACGCAATGGTGCCGGCCGAGATGCCGACAAAGCTGCTGGTGATCGGCTCGGGCGCGATCGGGGTGGAGTTCGCGAGCTTCTATCGCGACATGGGCGCCGAGGTGACGATCGTCGAGATGCTGCCGCGCATCCTGCCGGTCGAGGACGAGGAGGTCAGCGCCTTCATGGCCAAGCGGCTGGTCAAGGAGGGCATCCGGATCGTCACCGGCGCAGGCGTCGAGAAGATCGAGGTGGCGGGCTCCGGCGTCACGGCCAGCATCAAGGGCGGGGACGGCAAGGTCTCGACGGAGGATTACAGCCACGTCGTCGTCGCGATCGGGATCGTGCCCAATACGGAGGAGATCGGGCTGGAGGCGCTGGGGGTGAAGACCGAGCGCGGGCATATCGCCGTGGACGGTTTCGGCCGCACCAACGTCCCCGGCGTCTATGCGATCGGCGACGTCACCGGCGCGCCGTGGCTGGCGCACAAGGCGAGCCATGAGGGGATCGTCTGCGTCGAGAAGCTGGCCGGCGGCAACCCGCATCCGTTCGAGGTCTGGAACATCCCGGGCTGCACCTACTCCCGTCCGCAGGTCGCCTCGGTCGGCTTGACCGAGGCCAAGGCCAAGGAGGCAGGACATGAGGTCAAGGTGGGCAAGTTCCCCTTCATTGGCAACGGCAAGGCGATCGCGCTCGGCGAGGCGGACGGGTTTGTGAAGACGGTGTTCGACGCTGGCACCGGCGCGCTGCTCGGCGCGCACATGGTCGGCGCCGAGGTCACCGAGCTGATCCAGGGCTATGTCGTCGCGCGGCAGCTGGAGACGACCGAGGCCGAGCTGATGGAGACGGTGTTCGCGCATCCGACGCTCAGCGAGATGATGCACGAGAGCGTGCTCGCCGCCTATGGGCGGCCCATCCACATCTAGCCGGCGAGGGTGGCGTAGAGCTGCCGCGCCGCATGCGCCCAGGTGGCGGTGTGACGATTCGCCCAGGCGGTATCGCGCAGCCGGTGGTAGGTGTCGCCGCGGCGGGCAAGCTCGCCCAGCAGACGCGCGATGTCGGCGGGCGTCGCGTCCGGCCCGACGAGCAGTGCGCCCGGGCCCGCATGCTCGGGCGCGCCATCGACGTCCGGACCCAGGCCGGCCAGCGCTAGGGCCGCGAATTCACGCTGCGCCATGCCACCGAACTCCGAGCGCGACAGCAGGCAGCCTACCTCCGACCCGGCGACCAGGTCGATGAAGCGGTCAGCATCCCGCCGCTTGTCGACCAGGCCCAGCCACTCGACACCGGGGGTCGCCGCGAGTTGCGCCGGCATCGAAGCCTGCGGACAGCCGATCACGCTCAAGGTCAGCTCAGCGCCAGCCGCCCGGGCAAGCGGCAACGCCTCCAGCAGCCGGTCGAGCCCCTTGCGCATCCCGCCCATGCCGACGAACACTAGGCGCAGAGGCCCCGTCGGCGTGGGCGCGCGCGGTCGCGCGCTCCAGCGCGCATAGCTGCCCGGCTCCACATTGGCGCCCGGCACGACCACATGGACCCGATCCTCCGGCACCCCATAATCCGTGATGACGCTGCGGGCGGCCCAGTGGCTGTGACAGATGACGCCCGTCGCGCTGTGGTAGCCGCGCCGCTCGCGTTCCAGCGCAGCCTTCGCCCGGCGGGGCGGCAATGGCCGGGCGGTGTAGTCCGCGGAGGCCCATAATTGCGTCAGTGTACCGTCGATATAGAACCAGCGCGTCACGTCGGGGGCGTCGATCACCCAGTCTGGCAGCACCTGATAGCAGCTTGCGACGGTTCGTCCGCCCAGGGCTTGGCCCTGCCACATGCGGTTCAGGAACAGCGGTGAATATTGGAAGCCACCGAAGCGGCCGGTGGTGGCAAGGCTCATGATGTTCCAGGCCTTGCGCAGGCGCTCGCCGGGACGTCCCAGCACCAGCCCATCGAATGGCAAGCCCGCCGCGCGCGCGCCCTCGATCAGGTGCGCGGTGATGCCGCTCCAAACCGCGCGGTCGGTGGCGTCGCCGGCGGCCGACATCCAGACGGTCGGTCCGACTGCCGGCGCAACGTCGTGCGGCATGATATCCCCCCAGAAGTCCGGGCGCTTTGCCTGCTGGGCGGACGCAGGGCAACCCAGGCGAGGCGGGCGATCGAGCCGGGCCGGACCCTAAGCCGCGTCGCGTTCCGAGAATTGTCGCATGGCGAGTTCGCGCGCCTCGGTGACCGGCAGCGGCCGGCCGAAATAATAGCCCTGCACCTTCGAGCAGCCGAGCTCTTCGACCATCTTGTGCTCGGCCTCGGTCTCAACGCCTTCGGCAGTGGTGGCCATGCCCAAACTTTTGGCGAGCGCGACCACGGCGCGGATGATGGCGATCGCCTCGCGGACGCCCTTGGACGCGCCCTTGACGAAGCTGCGGTCGATCTTGATCGACGAGAAGCGGGTGCGCGACAGGTAACCCAGCGACGAATAGCCGGTGCCGAAATCGTCGAGGCTGAGCTTCACGCCCAGGTCGAGGACACGCTCCAGCACCTTGGTCGCGCCCAGCTCCTCATGCATGAAGACGCTCTCGGTCACCTCCAGCTCGAGCCGGTCTGCGTAAAGGCCGCTGCTCGCGAGCGCCGAGGTGACGGTGGCCACGAACTGCGGGTTGCGCAGCTGTTCGGCGGAGACGTTGACCGCGATGCGGATCGCGTGCGGCCATTGCGCGGCCTCGGCGCAGGCGGTGCGCAGCACCCATTCGCCGATCGGTTCGATCAGCCGAGCTTCCTCGGCGAGCGGGATGAACTTGGCCGGGCTGACGCTGCCGAATTCAGCCGAGTCCCAACGCAGCAGCGCCTCAAAGCCGGTCAGTCGGCCGGAGCCGGCGTCGACCACGGGCTGATAATGGAGGTGCATCTCGCCATTCTCGAGCGCGCCGCGCAGCGCGATCTCGAGTACGCGGCGCTCTTCGGCCTGGACATGCAAGGCGGGCTCATAGGACTGGAAGATGCCGCGGCCGCCGTCCTTCGCGCGATACAGCGCCAGATCGGCCGAACGGATCAGCATCTCCGCGGTGCGGCCGTCGCGCGGACCGGTGGCGAGCCCCACCGAGGCGCCGATGTACAGCGTGTGCTGATCGACCTCGTAGGGCCGCGACAAGGTCTCGATAATCGCGCCCGCCAGTCGCTCGACTCCCGCCGTGTCGGTCGCGTCGCGAATGACGACCGCGAACTCGTCGCCGCCCAGCCGACCGCACATCTCGTTGGCGCCCATCAGTTGCGCGAGCCGCTGCGACACGCGGCTCAGCAAGCGGTCGCCGACCGGATGACCCAGCGTATCGTTGACCGCCTTGAAGCGGTCGAGGTCGATCATCATGAAGGCACAACGGCGCCCCCATTTCTCGGCCTCCGCCATCGCGCGTACCAAGGTCTCGTTGATCATCAGCCGGTTGGGCAGGCCGGTGAGCGTGTCAAAGCGCGCCATCCGGTTGATCTTGTCGGCCGAGGCGCGCTGTTCCGTCACATCGGAGCCGACGCCCCGGAAGCCCACGAACGCACCGCGTTCATCCTGACGCGGGCTGGCGGACAGCTCCCACCAGCGCTCCTCGCCATTGATGTACACCGGCAAGCGCAGGTCGCGGAAGCTCTCGCGCGCCTTCATCTTCTCGGCCAGCGTGCGCAGCGCATTGGCGAAATTGCCGGTTTCCCAGGTCGGTCCGGCCAGCACCTGCAGGAAAGGCATGCCGTTGATCGAGACGAGATCGAGCCCGCATGCGACCGCGAAACGCGGCGAAGCCTTAACCACCCGCCTGGCGGCGTCGGTTTCCCACAGCCAGTCAGCGCCTTGTTCCTCGAACTCGCGCAGCAGCAGGCTGACCGTTTCGTCACGTTCCGCGAGCGCCATCTGACCGGCGCGGATCATGACCAACGCGCGGGTACGCCCGATGCACATTATGACCATGATGGCGGCGAACAGGCCGACACCGGCAGCGGCGGCGTGCGCCTGATGCATCACCAAAGCCCCGGCCATGCTGGCGCCGACGATGATCAGAAAGGCCAGGGTCGCCAATGCAAGCGGCGCGAGCGCGACCGCGGCCGCGCTCATCAGCACGACGAGCACGAGGCCGATCCCCGCGGTGGCCACCGGGCCGGCGTTCCCGGCGAGCATGAGCGGTACTATGCTCCAGACCAGCCCGAGCGCGACTCCGCCCCAAGCGGTGCCACGCAGATCCTGGAGTCGCGCATAGCCGTCGGCGCGATGATGCGATCCAAGCCGCCGCAAGGTGATGACGGTAGCGATGACGCCGACCGACGCGGCCCAGGTTCCGAGCGGCAGCCAGGCGACGCTGCCCGCCAGCAGCAGGACGGTGGCGACGGCGCCGATCAGATTGGCGCTGAGCAGGAACAGCGCCAGTTCTCTTCCGGCATGAAGCTGGGCGGCGCGGATGCGACCCCACTCGGGCGAATCGACGCCGTCGCTGATCCCGAGCAGCGTCTTGAGAGCGAACCCGGTGGGTCCGGCGTGAGCGGGGGAAAGCGGTTGCACGAGAACGCTGCTAGCGACCGAGGGTTATCGCTTGGTTTCCCTCGATCCGATTTGCGTGATTTAATTGACGCAGATCAGGTTTTATTGCGCTTACACGATCTTTGAAGGCGCCGGTCGCTTCGCACCGGTCGCTGCGGCTCGATCATGCGGCGATGGCGTAGGGCTTTATGTCGCCGCTGAGATACAGATTGCGTGCCTTCGCGCGGCTCAGTTTACCCGAGCTCGTGCGCGGCAGCGTCCGCGGGGGGATCAGCTCGATCACGCAGTTCATGCCGGTGACCGAGCGGACGCGCTCCCGGATCTCCTCGCGCAGGCGGTTGCGCTCGCCGTCGTCGAGACTGCGGCACTGGACCAGCACCGCCGGCGTCTCCTCGCCCGACGGAGTGGTGATCGCAAAGGCGGCGATATCGCCCGCCTTGAAGCCGGGCAGCTGCTCCACCGCCCATTCGATGTCCTGCGGCCAGTGGTTGCGGCCGTTGACGATGATCATGTCCTTGGCGCGGCCGACGATGTAGATGTAGCCACCCGACATGTAGCCCATGTCGCCGGTGTCGAGCCAACCGTCCGCCATGCACGCCGCCGTCGCGTCTGCATCGCGGAAATAACCGACCATCACCGAAGGGCCCTTGCACCAGACCTTGCCGATCGCGCCTTCGGGAAGGAGCGCGCCGTCCTCCTCACGGATCTCGACGGTCATGTCGCGCACCGGCTTGCCGCAGTTGACGATGGCGCGAAAGCGCGGCGGGCGGGGGCCGTCGTTTTCGCCGAGACTGCCGCCGCCCGACAGCTGCGTCTCCTCGACCAGCTCGACCCGGATGCCTTCGCCCGGCGGCATGATCGACACCGCCAGCGTCGCCTCAGCGAGGCCGTAGGAGGGAAGAAAGGCCGATGCCTTGAAGCCCGCGTGCGCGAACCCGTCGACGAACGCCTGCATGACATCGGGTCGGATCATGTCCGCGCCGTTGCCGGCCACCCGCCAGCGCGACAGGTCGAAACGGCCCGACGCTTTGGTCTGCGAGGACATGCGCCGGGCGCAGATGTCATAGCCGAAGGTCGGCGAATAGGAGAGGCTGGTGCCTTCGTTGCGGGTGATCAAGTCGAGCCAGGCGAGCGGACGCCGCGCGAAATCCTCCGTTTTCAGATAGTCGGTCGAAACCTGGTTCGCGACCGGCGACAGGAAGCAGCCGACCAGTCCCATGTCATGGTACCATGGCAGCCAGGACACGCAGCGGTCGCTCGGCTGCAGCTCCATGCCGTGGCCGTGCGCCGCGAGGTTGTTGAGCAGCGCGTGGTGGGTGATCGCAACGCCGTGCGGAAACCGCGTCGAACCGCTGGAATATTGCAAATAGGCGATCGCATCGCCGCTCGCCTGCGGCAGGGGCGCATCGGGCACCGACCGGGCGGCGAATGCCTCCCAATCGGCCGGCTCAACCGCCGCCAGCTGCGCCGCTTCCGCGGCAAAGGTGGCAAGCTCGGGCGGAAAGAGGAGCATGCGCGGATCGCAGCTTGTCAGCTGGACCCGGAGCTGCTCGACATAGGAGTCGCGCCCGCCGAACGAGGTCGGCAGCGGCAGCGGCACCGGCCAGGCACCGGCATAGATCGCGCCGAAGAATAGCGCCGCGAATTCCGGTCCGGTCTCCGCGACCAACGCCACCCGGTCCTCGGGCACGATGCCGGCGGCGATCAGCCGCCGCGCCGCCATCAGCGCATCCTCGCGTAGCTCGGCAAACGGGTAGGGCCGGGTCAGCTGGCCGCGCGCATCGTGGAAGTTGAGGCCGCGCGTTCCCAGCGCGGCATAATCCAGCGCCTCGCCCAGGGTGGAGAAGTCGGCATAACGGCGGGCCCGGCCATCGTCGGTAGGCGTGGGAGCAGGCGCGGCGTCACCGGCCTGATCGGGGTCACTCGCCATAAGGGTCCTTTGATCCAAACTGGGACGCCCGATCGTCCACCCAACGTCTTAGCGCGCCGCAACGTTCGCATTCAGGTGCTACTGTGGCACAAACATGGCGCATGAACCGCGAGCGCCGCCCACCCCCGCCGCTGGACGGCGCTGCCCTGGAGCGGCTGGCGCTGCGGTATGTAGAGCGGTTCGCGACCACGCGCGGCAAGCTGACCGATTATCTGCGCCGCAAGGTGCGCGAGCGGGGTTGGGAAGGAGAGCCCGCCGAGCCGGTCGCGATGGCGGAGCGGATGGCCGAACTGGGGTATATCGACGACCTCGCCTTTGCCCAGGCCAAGGCGGCCGCCTTGGGTCGGCGCGGACTGGGGGCGCGGCGGGTGTCGGGGGCGCTGATCCAGGCGCGGGTCGAGGAGGCCGATCGCGACACGGTCGCGCCCGAAGTCGCGGGGCGGGCGATCGAGGCCGCGCTCGCCTTCGCAAGGCGCAAGCGGCTCGGGCCGTGGGCGCGAGTGGAAGTGGACCGCGCGGGGCGGGACAAGCAGCTGGCGGCGATGTTGCGGGCCGGACACCCGCTGGACCTGTCGCGGCGGATACTCGCGCTCCCGCAAGGCGTTGAACCTAGTGCGGATGAACTAGGTTAGGTTTTAGTGTACTACGCGTTGCGGCGACCGTGCCGCGTGGCTAGCAGGCCGACAAAGGTAATGCGTGTTATGCGTGGCGAGACACGAGCAGCGGAGGACGATAGCGGTGCCGGCGGCGCGTCCGACGCTGTGCGCGTCGCGGGCGTGATCAAGTGGTTCGACGTGACCCGCGGGTTCGGATTCGCGGTGGCAGACGACCCGGAGATCGGGGACGTGCTAATCCATTTCTCGGTGCTGCAGCCGCACGGCCGGCGCTCGCTGCCCGAGGGGGCGCGGGTCGATACGCTGGCGGTGCAGCGCGGGCGTGGCTTCCAGGCGCGTGACGTCCTGTCGATTGACCTGTCCGAGGCGGTGATGGAGCCGCCGCCCAGCCGCCGTTTTGACAGCGACCGGGTCGATCCCATCGCGCTGGTCGACGAGGCGGGTCCGTTCGAGCCGGTGGCCGTCAAGTGGTTCAACCGGCTCAAGGGCTATGGCTTCCTGGTGCGCGGGTCGGATGGGGCCGACGTGTTCGTGCACATGGAAACGCTGCGCCGCGGCGGCATCCAATCGGTGGAGCCGGATCAGCCGCTGCGCGCACGCGTGGTTGCGGGACGAAAAGGGCCGCTGGCGGTCGCGGTGGACGACCGGACGTGACGTGGCGGCTGGTCCTCGCCGCACTGGCGCTGACCGCGCCGGGCTGCGCCCGTGGCGACGGCGACACCGAGGCGGCGGCCACGGTCGCGACGCTGCTGCCCGTGACGATCACCGGCGCGGGCGGAACCCATGTCTTCCAGGTCGAGGCGGCGAAGACCGCCGCTGCGCAGGCGCGGGGGCTGATGTATCGCACCGACCTGCGCCCGAATGGCGGCATGCTGTTCTGGCCCTATCCCCCCGATGGCGGTCCGCCGCGCCCGGCGAGCTTCTGGATGAAGAACACCCCGAAGCCGCTCGATATCATCTTCATCCGCGCCGACGGCACCATCGCTCGCATCGCGGAGAACACCATCCCCTTCTCCGAAGAGCAGGTTCCCTCCGGCGAGCCCGTCACGGCCGTGCTGGAGGTGATCGGCGGGCGTGCCGCGGAACTTGGCATCAGCGAGGGCGACAGGGTCAGCTGGCCGGGACGGTAGCGCCGGTTGAAGCGCCCCGCGCCAGCCGCTAGGGCGCGCGGATGGGCATCAACCTCAATCCATTCACCTGGTGGAACGGCGCCAGCTGGGGCACCATGATCGGGCTGCGCGGCAAGACGCGGGTCGGCGAGGATGCCGCCGGCAACGTCTATTGGGAGGGCGGCCGCGACACCGGCGGGCTTCCGCGCCGCTGGGTCATCTATCAGGGCGCCAACGACGCCAGTCGGGTCTCGCCGGGCTGGTTCGCGTGGCTGCACCATCAACTCGACTCCGTGCCCGACCAGGCGCTGCCGCCGCCGCGCGAATGGGAGAAGCCGGGGATCGCGAACATGACCGGCACGGCGCTGGCGTATCGCCCGTCGGGCGCGTTGGAGAAGGGTGGCCAGCGGGCGACCGCCACGGGCGATTACGAAGCCTGGACTCCGGAATGACGGGTCGAACGCGGTGGCTGGCCGCGGCGGCACTGATCCTTGTGTTGGCGGTGGCGGGCTGGTTCGGCTGGCGCGCGATGCGCGGGCCGGCGGCCGAGCCCGCGCCGGTGGTGCAGGAGGTGACGGACGAGGCCGCGGACGCCGAGACGGTCCAGACCGTCCGGACCGATGCGCCGACCATCGTCACGGCCGGAACGACGCCGATGCCGCAACGGGTGGCGGTGCTCGGCCTGCTCAACAAGCGCAACAGCCAGGCCCGCGACGTGACGCTGAAGCCGGGGCAGGGGGTCGAGATCGGCGACGTCCGCATCCGCCTGCGGGCATGCGAGACAACCGCGCCCTGGGAGACGCAGCAGCTGACCGGCGCGTTCACCCAGGTGGACGTGCGGGGTCCGGATGGAGTCTGGCGGCGGCCCTTTTCCGGCTGGCTCTACAAGGAGCGGCCCGGCATCAACGTCGTGCAGCACGCCATCTATGACGTCTGGGTCAAGAGCTGCACGATGTCTTTCCCCGCCACCGGCCCGGAGACCGAGAAGTTGTCGGGCCCGGCGCCGCGATCGAGCGCGCGGAAGTCGCCTGGCGCTCCGTCCGCCGTCGTCAGCGAGACGCCGGGCACGCCCGCCAACGCCGCGGACACTGCCGACAGGTAGTCCGCGCGGTCGACTTCCACCGCACCGAGCGTGGCGAGATGCGCGGTCTGGAACTGGCAGTCGAGCAGGGTGAAGCCGCCGACACGAAGCCGTGCGACCAGCCATGCCAGTGCGACCTTCGATGCGTCGGTGGCACGGCTGACCATCGATTCGCCGAAGAACGCGCGGCCGAGCGCCAGGCCATACAGTCCGCCGACCAGCCGCTCGCCGTCCCAGCATTCGACCGAATGCGCGAAGCCGCGTTGGTGGAGCTGCAGGAAGACCTGCTCGATACTCGTGTTGATCCACGTCTCCGGCCGGTCGTCCGCCGCCTGCGCGCACAATGCAATGACATTGGCGAAGGCGTGATCGGCGGTGACGCGGAAGCGATCGGCGGCAATGGTGCGCCGCAGCGAACGGCTGAGATGGAACCCGTCGAGCGGCAGAATGGCGCGACGGCGGGGCTCCACCCAATAGACCGACCGCGCGTCGCGGGAATCGGCCATCGGGAACACGCCGACCGAATAGGCGCCCAGGACCAGCTGAGGATCCAGTGCTTCCATCAGCGAGGCGGGCGGGACCGCCGTAGTCCCGCGTTGCTAGCCGTCAGGCGCGGCAGGACATCGCGGCCTTGCCCGGTCGCGTGAGGGTAACGCCCGCTTCGCTGTCGCCGGTCATCGACCAGCCACCCTCGGCGGTCAGCGGCTCACCCGCGGCCGGTGCCTTGAGCAGGACCGGCGTGCCGTCCGCCTTGTCCTTGACCACCGCCTGCATGTCGCCCTCGAAGAAGGTCACGAACGCGAGGCTGTTGTCCTTGCAGCGAAAGGTCTTGTCGGCCTTGATCGCGGGCGGCAGCTCGGTGGAGGTGACGTTGGCGGCGACGGCCTCGTTCGCGGCGTCGGCGGCATTGGCGGCGCGCTCGCTGGGCGACGGGCCGCACGCCGAGAGCAGCATCGCGGCAGAGAGGATGAGGAGGGGCGAGGTGCGGAGGGCTTGGCTCTTCATGGCCCGGTGCTTCGCGCATGCAGCATAATGCGTCAAGACGGGTCATTCGTGGAATTCATCGAGCTCGGGAATGCGGCCGAACGCGATCTTGGTGCCGACCCGGTCGAGGCGGCCGCCGCCGAGCGGCCCGACGCTGACCGCGTTGCGCCCCCAACGCTCGTTGATCCGGTCCATCGCGCGGCTGAGCTGCAAGCCGCGGGTCTCGCGCGCCAGCGGATCCTCCGGATCGAGATGCACCCAAAGCGATGCCTGCTCGCCGGCGACGGCCTCGATCTCGGCCAGCGTGACGCCGATCATGCGCAGCCGGAAACCGCCCGGCCGCCCGCGCCCCACGTCGCGCAACCGGGGGAACAGCGCATCGAGGCGCGACAGGATGACGAAGCTGTCCTGCGTCGCAGGCAGCCGGATCGATGCGCGCCACCCCGACCTGTCGTCCTCCCATTTGGCATGAAGGATCAGCAGCCGGGCACGGTAGCCCTTGCGTCGTAGCCGGCTGCCCCCCTTCAAAGCCGGCCTCCGCGCGGTCAGCCGGGCCGGCTCCAGGCCGCGATGGGCGGGGGAGAGGACGTGGCTGTGACCGATGGTGCGGCTTGGCGGGAAGGTCGACGCCGTGAAGCTGATACCAGAGTCGGTCGCCGTCGATGCCGCCCCAGGCGTGACCGGCGTCACGCGGGCGGCGCGCGAGCAGCTGGCGGATGTCGTTCACCCCGTCGCGCGCGAGCCGCGCCTCCATCTTCGCGCCGATGCCCGAGATTTGACGCAATGCCAGCGGGTAGAGCGCGTGCGGCAGGTCGCTCGCCTCGAACACGACGAGGCCGTCTGGCTTCTGGAGATCGGAGGCGAGCTTGGCCAGGAGGCGGTTGGGCGCGATCCCGACCGAGCTGGTCAGCCGCTCGCCGACATGCGCACGGATGCCGGCCTTGATGCGGTGGGCCAACGCCGTGGCGGCATCGCGGCTGTTCTCGTTGTCGAGCAGCCGGCAGGCCATCTCGTCGATCGAGCAGACCTGCGTCACCGGAATGTGCCGCCATACCTCGGCGACGATCGCCTCGTGGAACTCGACATAGCGTTCATGGCGCGCAGGCGTGACGATCAGCTCGCGGCACTTCTGCTTCGCCTCCCATACCGGCGTCCCCGTCCTGATGCCGAACCGCTTCGCCTCGACCGAGGCGGCGATCGCGACCGTGGTATCGGAGTCGACCGGCGCGACGATCACCGGCTTGCCGCGTAGCGAGGGCTGCAGCTGCTGCTCGACCGAGGCGAAATAGGAGTTGAGGTCGAGGAACAGCCAGCGCAGCGGGCGGGGCGGGAGGTCGGGGCCGCGAAGTTGTCGAAGTTGCCGGCATCGCGCTTCAATCTCGCCCGCTAGGTCGTCCGCGACGAACGGGTCGGTTGCGAGAGGCGACTCGGAAGCGAGCATGGCGGCAGAACAATAGCGGAACGTTCGTCTGTAGGACAGGACGGGATCATTGGTCGGCTGCAACTTACGGCAGCGCAATGCCCAACCGGTGATACTCCGCGATGATCAAACGATGGAGCCGCCTCCGGCGAGCAATTCCACTGGCGGCAGGCTCCTCGATCCCGGCGACGACATCCGGATCGTCGATGACCAAGCCTTCGCCACTGTTGTCCATCGTTCAATGAACCTTAGCGGTATGTCACGAGGAGAGACGACAGACGGGGCCGTCGTGGTTCAATCGGGGTGCCGCGAAGCCCGCGCATGACGCGTCCAAGCAAGCTTTGCTTGGACCGCAATCGGGCCAGGCCTATTGCACCGCCATGCCCACGCTCCCCGACACCCTCGCGCTCATCGGCAATACCCCCCTCGTCCGGCTCAAGGGCCCGAGCGACGCCGCCGGCGCCGACATCTTCGGCAAGTGCGAGTTCACCAATCCGGGTGCGTCCGTGAAGGACCGGGCGGCACTGGCGATCGTGCAGGACTATGAGGAGCGCGGGCAGCTTCAGCCCGGCGGCACGATCGTCGAGGGGACGGCGGGCAACACCGGTATCGGCATGGCGCTGGTGGCGAACGCCAGGGGCTACAAGACGATCATCGTCATGCCCGAGACCCAGTCCAGGGAGAAGATGGACACGCTGCGCGCGCTCGGCGCCGAGCTCGTGCTGGTGCCGGCGGCACCCTATTCCAGTCCGTGCCACTTCGTGCACACCTCGCGTCGGCTGGCGGAAGAGACGCCCGGCGCGGCGTGGGCCAATCAGTTCGACAACGTCGCCAACCGCCGCGCGCATGTCACCGGCACCGCCGAGGAGATTTGGACGCAGATGGAGGGGCGGGTGGACGGCTTCACCTGCGCGGTCGGGACGGGGGGGACGCTGGCGGGCGTGGGGCTGGGGCTGAAGGCCAAGGACGAGCGGGTCACCATCGCGCTGAGCGATCCCCACGGCGCGGCGCTGTACGATTATTATGCCTGTGGCGAGCTGCGCGCCGAGGGATCGTCGGTCGCGGAAGGGATCGGACAAGGGCGGATCACCGCCAATCTGGAGGGCGCGCCGATCGACACGCAGTTCCGGATCAGCGATCAGGAGGGATGGACCTGGGTCAAGCGGCTGCTGGAGGAGGAGGGGCTTTGCCTGGGTCTGTCGTCGGGGATCAACGTCGCCGGCGCGATCCACCTGGCGCGGCGCTTGGGGCCGGGCAGCCGGGTGGCGACGATCCTGTGCGACACCGGTTTCAGGTACCTTTCGACGCTACATGACCCTGCCTGGCGCGCCGCCAAGGGCCTCGAGTGAGGCATGAGCCGAGCACGTCGCGCGACCAAGAGTCGACAGGGGCGTAGCGACTCGGTACATCCCGACACTTGAGCATGGCGTCTTCTCACCAGACCAGCCAGCGCGTGAAGGTCGGCGCGATCGGGCTGGTCGTCGTCATCCTGCTGATCGCGCTCGCCAGCGCCATTCTCGGATCCGCCAGCCGCGACCGGCCCATCGAGGTGTCGGGCAGCGCGAAGCCGGACGTCGTCGCCAACATGGCGCTGGGTAACGAACAGACGCAGTCGAGCGAACCGCTTGCCGACATGGGTGTCTCGCCCGGCGGGCAGAATGATTCCAGCGCGGCGCAATGAGGCGAGCGATGGCACTTGTCGTGGTGGCCGACCTGATTTGGCCGGAGTCTGCGCGCGCGCACCGGTGCGTCAGTAATGTCGAGGGCTCCAGCTGAAGAACCGGGAGCAAATTCCCCGCAGATCCCGTAAAATCCCGTTGCGTCCCCGCCGGCGCCCATGTACATCCTGCGTCACAGCAGGGGCATCATCTTCGTTTGCGTGATCCGCAGGCGAGAGGCGGCGAAGGTCGCTTCTCGCGCCGGGGAAGGTGCGCGCTGCTACGGGGAATGTGCGCGTGTCGGACCGGGGCTGGTATCAGGGGGATGGCATCGGCCTTGTCGACGACAAGGGCCGCGTCTCCATCCCTGCCGCGCTTCGCCAGACACTCAGCGCCAACTACCCCAAGGCAAACGGTAAGGACGGCGGCACCGTCATCGTCGGCGCGCATCAGAAGCATCGCTGCCTAGTCGCCTATGACCCCGCCTACCTCGACATCCTCGCTGCCCAGCTAGACAGCCGCGAGGCGGCGCACACCGCCGAGGACGGCGAGCGCGACTATAACATCAAGCGGCGCGCCGCGATGGGCGAGGCGGTGCCGTTTGACGGCTCCGGCCGCTTCATCATGCCGGCTTTCCCCCGCTTTCACGCAGGGATCGGCGCACACGCCTTCTTCTATGGCGTCCTCGATTACATCGAGATCTGGGACCCCAAGACGCTGATCGAGACGTCGGACTATCCCGACGTCGTGAAGTCGATGGCCAAATTCTACATGGCCGAACGCGGGGTGACGCTGTGAGCGGCGCCCCCCACCACATCCCGGTCCTCCTCGACGAGGTCGTCTGTGCACTCGCTCCTTCCCCCGGCGAGCGACATGTGGACGCGACCTTCGGGGCGGGCGGGTACGCGCGGGCGCTTCTGGAACGGGGCGCCCGCGTGATCGCTTTCGATCGCGATCCCGACGCGATCGCCGCCGGCCGTGCCGCGGCATTGGAGGGACTGACGCTGGTCGAGGGCGAGTTCTCCGCGCTCGAGCAATCGGTCGACGCGCCGGTCGACGGGCTGACGATGGATGTCGGTGTGTCATCGATGCAGCTCGACCAGCCCGAGCGCGGCTTCGCCTTCTCCACCGATGGGCCGCTCGACATGCGGATGAGCCAGGCGGGGCCGAGCGCCGCCGACTTCCTCAACGAGGCCGACGAAGAAGCGATCGCCGACGTGTTGTATCGCTATGGCGACGAGCCTAAATCGCGCCGCATCGCGCGCGCCATCGTCGCCGCGCGGCCGCTGACCCGCACGGCCGAGCTGGCCGCGCTGGTGCGCAAGGCGCTGGGGCACCGGCCGCACGACAAGAAGGACCCGGCGACGCGGACCTTTCAGGCGGTGCGCATCCACATCAACCGCGAGCTGGACGAGCTGGCCGACGGGCTGGCGGCGGCGGAGCGGGTGCTGAAGCCCGGCGGACGGCTGGCGGTGGTGACGTTCCATAGTTTGGAGGACCGGCTGGTGAAGCGGTTCCTGCGCGACCGCTCGGGCGCGACGCCGGCGGGCTCGCGGCACCTGCCGGCGGTCGCGGCGGGACCGGCGGCCAGTTTCGAGGCGGTCGGCAAGGCGATCCGCCCGAGCGAGGCCGAGCTGACGCGCAACCCGCGCGCGCGATCGGCGACATTACGGACGGCGCGGCGGACGGCCGCGCCCGCGTGGCTAGTAGGGGTAGGCGTATGACGGCGGCGTATCGCCTTAAGGGCATCGGCTGGTTCATGGTGTTGGTGGGCGTCGTGCTCGGCTTCTACCTGATCTCGTTGCAGGTCGCGACCGAGCGCAAGAAGCTCGACGGCATGAACCGCGCGATCGCGGCGGCGGAGCGCGACATCCGCGCGCTGGAGACCGAGTTCGATACGCGCGCGAACCTGTCGCAGCTGGAGAAGTGGAACGGCGATACGCTGGCGCTGGCGGCACCCGTGGCGGCGCAGTTCGTGTCGGATGCCGCGTTGGCGACGCTCGACCCACATCGCCCCGGGCTGTCGAGCGTGCAGACCGCGGCGTTGGTGGTGCCTGCCTATGCGGTCCCTGCGCTGCCGGAGGTGGTCCCGCCGCCGGTGGCCGCGCCGGCTCCTGCTCGCGTCGCCGTCGCCGCTGCGACGGCGACGGCGCGGACGACGAATCCTCGGGGGAATACCCTCACAGAGGCGATCCGCACGGTGGCGCCCTCCGGGCGCGATGCGCCGGCGATCGCCAGGCTGGCGGAGGCGGCGCGCGTGACCGCAGCGATGGCAAAGGTGCGCCCGCAGGCGGTGGCAATGCTGGACCGCAAGCTGCTGTCGGACACCACCTTTGGTGACATCATGAGCGGGGCGCGCCGCGAAGCGGGCCGCAACCGTTGAGCATCGTCGTTGCCCGTCCGATGCCGGCCCGGCGCGGCGCGCAGCGCGGCCAGCTGGTGGCGCTCGCGCATACCCGGCTGATGATGCTTATGCTGCTGTTCGCCGCCGCGGTCGCGCTGGTGATCGGGCGGCTGGCAATGCTCGCCGCGTTCGGCGGCGCCGAGATCAGGGTCAACGTCGCGACGCTGGCGGCGCGCGCCGACATCGTCGACCGCAACGGCCAGCCGCTGGCGCGCACCATCGACGCCTGGACGATCGCCGTCCACCCGCGCCAGCTGATGGGCGACAAGATGGAGCTGGCGGCCAAGCTCGCGGCGCTGATGCCCGAGCGCGGCGACCAGGCATGGTTCTATGGCCAGCTGAGCAAGGATGTGAGTTTCAGCTACCTGCAGCGCCGCGCCTCGCCGACGCTGGTCGAGCAGGTCAACGCGCTGGGCGAGCCGGCGCTGGTGTTCGCGCGCGAGACGCAGCGGCTGTACCCGCAATCGACGCTGGCGGCGCATGCGCTGGGCTTCCTGTCGACGGACGGCCACGGGATGAGCGGGATGGAGCGGGTGCTCGACGCCCGCTTGCTTGATCCGAAGAACGACGGCCCGCCGGTGGCGCTGTCGCTCGACACGCGGGTGCAGGCGGCGATGGAGTCCGAGTTGGGCCGCGCGATGGGCGCGTATCAGGCCAAGGCGGCGTCCGGGCTGGTGCTCGACGTGCATACCGGCGAACTGCTGGCGATGGTGTCGCTGCCGGTGTTCAACCCCAACCGCGTCGGCATGGCGGGCAGCGAGCAACTGCGCAACGTCAATACCCAGAGCGTTTACGAGCTCGGCTCGGCGCTGAAGCCCATCGCGATCGCCGCCGCGATCGACACCGGCGTGGTCAGCTCGATGTCGCGGCGCTTCGACGCCACCGCACCGCTGCAGGTCGGCCGCTTCAAGATCAAGGACGACCACGCGCAGAACCGCTGGCTCAACATTCCCGAGACGCTGATCCATTCGTCCAACATCGCCACGGCGCGGATCGCCGACGAACTGGGTGCGGCACGGCTGCAGACCTGGTTCCGCAAGCTCGGCTTCGATCAGAAGCCCGAGATCGAGCTGCGCGAGAAGGGGCGGCCGCTGTGGCCGGTGTTCTGGGCGCGGACGACGACCATGACGACCGCTTACGGTCACGGCATGGCGGTGACGCCGCTGCACCTGGCCAACGCCTATGCGACGCTGGTCAATGGCGGCATCGCGCGGCCGGCAACGCTGCTGAAGAAGGCGCCCGGCGCGGTGGCGGGGACGCGGGTGATGAGCGAGGCGACCAGCGCGCGTTTGCGGCAGCTGCTGCGGCTGATCGTGCTGGAGGGCACCGGGCGCAAGGCGGAGGCGCCGGGCTATCGCGTCGGCGGCAAGACCGGGACGGCCGAGGTGGCGCAGGGCGGCGGTTATGCCAAGAACGCCAATGTCTCGACCTTCGCGGCGGCTTTCCCGATGGACGCGCCGCGCTATGTGGTGATCGCCATGATGGACTCGCCCAAGCGCGTCGAAGCGAACCAGTTCCAGACGACGGCGGCCTATACCGCCGCGCCGGTGGTCAGCCGCGTCATCACGCGTGTCGGCGCGATGCTGGGCGTGATGCCGGACGAGCGCCGCGACGTCGATCTCACCGACCTCAAACCGATGATCTGGCGCGCGCCGGGCGAGGCGGGCTCGCATGGCGAGTAGGCGATGAAGCTCGGCGCGTTGACCGGCGGCGACGAGCAGGTCGCCATCACCGGCTTCGCGATCGACCATCGCAAGGTGGCGCCCGGCACGGTGTTCGGTGCCTTTCCGGGCGCGCGTGTCAACGGCGAGGACTATATCCCCGACGCGGTGCGCGCAGGCGCCGCGGCGGTGGTCGCGCGGCCCGAGGCGCGCGTCGAGGGCACTACGCACATCGTCGCCGACGAGCCGCGGCAGCGGTTCGCCGCGCTCGCCGCGCGGTTCTTCGCGCCGTTCCCCGCTACCTGCGTCGCGGTGACCGGCACCAACGGCAAGACCTCCACCGTCGAGATGACGCGGCAGCTGTGGCGGATGGCGGGGCACCATGCCGCTTCTCTCGGCACACTTGGCGTGACTACCGCCGACGAGCGGGTGACGACCGGGCTCACCACGCCCGACGTGGTGACGTTCCTGTCCAACGTCGCCGGGCTGGCGCGCGAGGGCGTGACGCACCTCGCCTTCGAGGCGTCGAGCCATGGGCTATCGCAATACCGGACCGAGGGACTACCGATCGCGGCGGCGGCGTTCACCAACCTGTCGCGCGACCATCTCGACTATCATGGCGACATGGCGGCGTATCTGACCGCCAAGCTGCGGCTGTTCTCCGAGGTGCTCGCCGATGACGGTGCGGCGGTGGTGTGGGCGGATGATCCGGAGTCGGCACGGGTGATCGACCTGGCGCGCGAGCGGGGCAACCGGCTGCTGACGGTCGGTACCCGCGGCTGCGCGCTGCGGCTGACCGGGAGTGACCCGACGCTGCTGGGCCAGGGGCTGACGATCGAGGCGGCGGGGCGGACGTTTCATGTGCGGCTGCCGCTGATCGGGGGCTATCAGGCGGCGAATGCGCTGGTCGCGGCGGGGCTGGTGATCGCGACCGGCGGCGATGTCGCGGAGACGCTGGCGAACCTCGCGCGGTTGCAGCCGGTGCGCGGGCGCCTTGAGCGCGCGGCGATCACGCGGGCAGGCGCGCCGGTCTATGTCGATTATGCCCACACCCCGGACGCGATCGAGGCGGCGGCGGCGGCGTTGAAGCCGCATGCCGGCGGCAGGCTGATCCTGGTGTTCGGCGCCGGCGGCGACCGCGACGAGGGCAAGCGCGAGGCAATGGGCCGGGTGGCGGCGGCTAACGCCGACCGCGTCATCGTCACGGACGACAACCCGCGGTCGGAGGATGCGGGTGCCATCCGCGCGGCAGTGCTGAAAGGCGCGGTGGGCGCGGAAGAGATCGGCGACCGGCGCGCGGCGATCGCGGCGGCGGTGACGGACGCCGGGCCGGAGGACATCGTGCTTATCGCCGGCAAGGGTCACGAGCAGGGGCAGATTGTCGGCGACCTGGTGCTGCCGTTCGACGATGTGCAGGTGGTGCGGGAGTGTTGTTCGTGATCGGGGCGGCATTCCCTGCCCACTTGCGGGAGCGGCTAGGGGAGGGGATGTTTCTCGACCGCCCCGAACATGCCCTCCCCCAGCCCCTCCCGCAAGCGGGAGGGGAGTTTTGACGGTCCTCTGGACCGCCGCTGAGATCGCTGCCGCTTGCCACGGGACCGCGTCTGGTGACTTCGCCGTGACCGGCGTTGCGTTCGACTCGCGCGAAGTCGGGGCGGGCGACTTGTTCGTAGCCTTGAAGGGCGGGGCGACGGATGGTCACCGCTTCCTGCCGCATGCGTTTGCGCAAGGCGGGGCGGGGGCGATCGTCTCGGAAGCCTGCGACCATCCGCATGTGCTGGTCGCCGATACGATACTGGCGCTCGACGACCTCGCGCGTGCCAGTCGTGCGCGAACGGCCGCGACGATCGTCGGTGTCACGGGATCGGTCGGCAAGACGAGTGCCAAGGAGGCGCTGTGGGCGGCGCTCGATCGCGGCGCGCCGGGACGGGTGCATCGCTCGGTCAAGAGCTACAACAACCATACCGGGGTGCCACTAAGCCTAGCGCGGATGCCGCGCGACAGCCGGTTCGCGGTGTTCGAGATGGGCATGAACCATGCCGGCGAACTGGCGCAGCTGACCCGGCTGGTGCGCCCGCATGTGGCCGTGATAACCACCGTCGCCGCGGTCCACATGGAGTTCTTCGCGGACGAGGCGGCCATCGCTGACGCCAAGGCGGAAATCTTCCAGAGCCTGGAGCCGGGCGGCACCGCGATCGTGCCGTTCGACAATCCCCACCGCGAGCGGCTAATCGCGGCGGCACGACCTCATGCGGGGCGGCTAGTCACCTTCGGCAGCGCTGACGGTGCGGACGTGCGCGCGCTGGAGGTGATGCGCTCGGACAGCGGCGGCAGCTTCGTGACCGCGCGGGTCGGGGAGCGCGAGCTGTCCTTCACCTTGTCGCAGCCTGGCGCACACTGGGTGGCCAATGCGCTGGCGGTGCTGGCGGCGGTTGACGCGGCGGGCGCCGATCTGGGGCTGGCCGGGCTGGCGCTGGCGGAACTGGGCGGGCTGCCGGGGCGCGGCGCGCGGTTCCGGACCGCGAGCGGCGCGCTGGTGCTGGACGAGAGCTACAACGCCAACCCGACATCGATGCGCGCAACGCTGGCGGTGCTGGCGGACGAGCCCGGACGGCACGTCGCGGTGCTCGGCGCGATGGCGGAGTTGGGCGTCGACTCAGCGGCCTACCATGCCGATCTGGCGCAGCCGGTGCTCGACGCGGGCGTCGAGACGATTCTGCTGGTCGGCGAAGCAATGGCGCCGCTAGCCACAGCGCTTGAGCAAAAGGTTAACGTCGTGCATGTGCCCGATGCGGCCGCGGCGGTGGCGGCTTTGCGCGATGTCGTGCGGTCAGGCGACGCGGTGCTGGTCAAGGGCAGCAATTCGGTCGGGCTGTCGCGTGTGATCTCGGCGCTTGGGGGTAAGGCGTAGATGCTGTTATGGATTGCCGAATATCTGGGCTTTCCGGGGCTGCTCAACCTCGTGCGCTATCAGAGCTTCCGGACCGGGGCGGCGGTGACCACGGCGCTGTTCTTCGGGCTGCTGATCGGGCCGAAGTTCATCGGTTGGCTGCGCGTGCGCCAGGGCAAGGGACAGCCGATCCGCGCCGACGGGCCGCAGACCCACCTCGCCAAGCGCGGCACGCCGACGATGGGCGGGCTGATGATCCTGACCGCGATGAGCCTGGCCATCCTGCTGTGGATGGACCTGACCAATTCCTATGTCTGGGTGTGCCTGTTCGTCACGCTGGGGTTCGGCGCGATCGGGTTCCTCGACGATTACGACAAGGTGACCAAGGCGACCACGGCGGGCGTGCCGGGGCGGGTGCGGCTGCTGCTGGAGTTCATCATTGCCGGCGTCGCGGCGTGGATCATCATGGAGCAGAACGGGCCGCGCCTGTACCTGCCCTTCACCCAGGCGATGTATTTCGAGCTGGGCTGGTTCTTCCCGCTGTTCGCCGCCTTCACCATCGTCGCGTTCGGCAATGCGGTGAACCTGACCGACGGGCTGGACGGCTTGGCGACGATGCCGGTAATCATCGCCTCGGTCGCGTTCATGATCATCGTCTATCTGAGCGGCAACGCCAAGTTCGCCGACTACCTGGGCATCCCGCATGTGCGCGGTGCGGGCGAGCTGGCGCTCTTCTGCGGCGCGGTGATCGGGGCGGGGCTGGCGTTCCTGTGGTACAATGCGCCGCCGGCGGCGGTGTTCATGGGCGACACCGGCAGTCTCGCGCTCGGCGGGGCGCTCGGCACCATCGCGGTGGTGGCGCATCACGAGATCGTGCTGGGGATCATCGGCGGGCTGTTCGTGGTCGAGGCGATGAGCGTCATCGTCCAGGTGTTCTGGTACAAGCGCACCGGCAAGCGCGTGTTCCGCATGGCGCCGATCCACCACCATTTCGAGCAGCTCGGCTGGAGCGAGCCGACGGTGGTGATCCGCTTCTGGATCGTCAGCCTGGTGCTGGCGTTGGCTGGACTCAGCACGTTGAAGCTGCGGTGATCACCAACAGCGCCTGGGCGGGGAAGCGGTTCGCGGTGCTCGGGCTGGCGCGCTCCGGCGCGGCGGCGGTTGCTGCGCTGGTGGCGAGTGGCGCGAGCGTAGTGGCATGGGATGCTGACGCAGATCGCCGAGCTGGCTTTTCTAACTTCCCCGGCGTCCGCCGGGGAGGGGTCGGGATGGGCGATCTGGATGATCTCTCCGGCTTCGACGCTCTGGTGGTGTCGCCTGGGGTGCCGCTCAACACGCATCTGCTGGCCGCGAAGGCACATGATGCGGGTGTGCCGATCATCGGCGACATCGAGCTGTTCGCGCAGGCCCGCGCCGAACTGCCGCCGCACAAGGTGGTCGGCATTACCGGCACCAACGGCAAGTCGACCACTACGGCGCTGGTCCACCACATCCTCCAGACCGCCGGCTTGCCGAGTCTGATGGGCGGCAATATCGGGCTGCCGATCCTCAGCGTCGAGCCACTGCCCGAGGGCGGCGTGTATGTGCTGGAGCTGTCATCCTATCAGATCGACCTGACGCACACGCTCGACTGCGACGTGGCCGTGCTGCTCAACGTCACGCCCGATCATCTCGACCGCTATGACGGGTTCGAGGCCTATGCGGCGTCGAAGGCGCGGCTGTTCGCGATGCAGTCGCCTCGTCACGAGGCGGTAATCGGGATCGGGAACCTCCCTTCCGCGAAGATCGCGCGTTCGCTCGCGGATCGGGGTGAGCGTCTGACCAAGATCGCGCCGGGCGTGTGCCTCGACCAAGGGCGCTGGCCGGCGCTACAGGGGCCGCACAACGCGCAGAACGCGCTTGCCGCGATCGCCGTGTGCAAGGCGCTGGGTGTCGCCGAGCGCGACATCGACCGAGGGTTGGAGAGCTTCGCCGGCCTGCCGCATCGCATGGAGCGGGTGGCGACTCGTGGCGGGGTGCTGTTCGTAAACGATTCCAAGGCGACCAACCCGGACAGCACCGCGCCGGCGCTGGCGGCCTATGATCGCGTGCACTGGATCCTGGGCGGCCGCGCGAAGGGCGACGACCTCGACGCATGCGCCCCGCATTTCGGGCATGTCGCGCGTGCTTACACGATTGGCGAGGCGGCACCCGTGTTCGCCCGCGCGCTCGACGGCCGCGTGCCGGTCGAGCAGGCGGAGACGCTCGACCGCGCCGTGGCGAGTGCCGCGTCCTACGCGCGGGCCGGCGACACGGTGCTGCTCAGCCCGGCCGCCGCCAGCTTCGACCAATTCCGTGACTATGAGGATCGCGGCGCCACGTTCCGGCAGTTGGTGGAGGCGCTCGCGTGACCGATGTGATGCGCCGCGAGGGTCTGGTTGCGAAGGTCAAGCGGCGCGGCGGGCGTGGCGATCGGTCGCCGCTGGGCACCTGGTTCTGGGACATCGACAGGATGCTGCTGGGGCTCACCCTGTTCCTGATCGCGATCGGGCTGGTGGCGGTGGCCGCCGCGAGCCCGGCGACGGCGGTGCGTTATTCGGGCGAGAAGCATCAGATCGCCCCGCTCTACTATTTCTGGCGGCAGGTGATGTGGGTCGCGGTGTCGCTGCCGGTGCTGATCGGCATTTCCATGCTGCCGATCGCCACCGCGCGCCGCTTCGCCTTGGCGGGCGCGGTGTGCTTTGCGACGCTGCTGGCGCTGACCCCATTCATCGGCGTGGTCCATAACGGCGCGCGGCGCTGGCTAAGCCTGGGCCTTTCCGAGTTCCAGCCGTCGGAGTTCCTGAAGCCCTTCTTCATCGTCGCGATGGCCTGGGTGCTGTCGCTGAAGTCGAAGGAGGAGGAACTGCCGGTCGTGCCGATCACGATGGGCATGACCGGCGTGGTCGCGGTGCTGCTGATGATGCAGCCCGATTTCGGGCAGACGGTGATCTATTGCTCGGTGTGGCTGGCGCTGTTGATGATCGCCGGCACGCCGATGCGGGTGCTGGGCGGCTTGCTGGCGATGGTGCCGGTGGGGTTGGTTGCGGCCTATTTCTTCTACAGCACCGCGCGCGAGCGGATCGACGCCTTCCTGTTTCCCGGCCACGAAGGGGACGGCGCGGCCGATCATTTCCAGACCGATGCCGCGCATGCGACGCTGACCGCCGGCGGCTGGACGGGCACCGGCCCTGGCGGCGGACAGGCAAAGTTCGGGCTGCCCGAGGCGCATACCGACTATATCTTTTCGGTCATCGGCGAGGAGTTCGGGCTGCTCGCCTGCATGGTGATCAGCGTCGTCTTCTTGGCGATCGTGGTAAGAGTGTTCGTCAAGCTGCTGGACGAGCAGGACGAATTCAAACTGCTCGCCGCGTCCGGGCTGGCGGTGCAGTTCGGGGCGCAGGCGCTGGTCAGCATGGCGGTCAACACCGGGCTGGCGCCGTCAAAGGGGATGACGCTGCCGTTCATTTCCTATGGCGGGTCGTCGATGATCGCGCTGTCGATCGGCATGGGAATGCTGCTGGCGTTCACGCGGCGCAACCCGTTCCTGACGCGAAGCCCTTACGTTGTTAAGTGGGGCGCATGAAGAGCAAGCATTATGTCCTCGCCGCCGGAGGGACGGGTGGCCACATGGTCCCCGCTGCGGCGCTGGCGACCGAGTTGATGAACCGCGGGCATCGCGTGGCGCTGGTCAGTGACGCGCGGGGGGTGCGCTTTCCCGGACTGTTCGAGGGCGTGCAGACGCATGTCCTGCCGGCCGGGCGCTTTCAGGCCAAGCGGCCGCTGGGGTGGCTGAGTGCTGCGCGCGAGATGTGGCGTGGGCGGGCGATGGCGCGCGAGCTGTATCGTACGTTCAAGCCTGCCGCGGTGGTCGGCTTCGGCGGGTATCCGGCCTTCCCCGCGCTGCTCGCGGCGTTCGCGGACAAGATCCCGACTGCGGTGCACGAGCAGAATGCGGTGCTCGGACGAGTCAACCGGCTGGCGGCGCGGCGCGTCGACGCGATCGCGACCTCCTACGACACGACCGAGCGGCTGCCGGCGACGCTGAACCCCAAGGTCCATGTGGTCGGCAACCCGGTGCGCGAAGCGGTGCTGCGGCTGCGCACCAAGGCCTATCCGCTGCTGGAAGAGGACGGCATCTTCCGCGTCCTCGTTACCGGCGGCAGTCAGGGCGCGAGCATCCTCAGCCAGGTGGTGCCGGACGGGCTGGCGATGCTGCCGGTGCAGTTCCGTCGCCGACTGCAGGTGACGCAGCAGGCGCGGATCGAGGACATCGACGCGGTGCGCGCCGCCTATGCCGCGCACCAGATCCCCGCCGATCTCGCCACCTATCTGCCCGACATGCCCGAGCAGCTCGGCTGGGCGCATCTGGTGATCGCACGCGCCGGCGCCTCGACGATCGCGGAGCTGACCGCCGCGGGGCGGCCGGCGATCCTGGTGCCGCTGCCGGGTGCTACCGACGACCACCAGACCGTCAACGCGCGCGAGATCACGCAAGCCGGCGGCGCGCGGACGATCGCGCAAGGAAAGTTCACCGCCGTCGAGCTCGCCAAGCAGATGCAGAAGCTGGGGCTCGATCCCGCCGCGCTGGAGAATGCGGCAGGGCGGGCGAAGAGCGTCGGCAAACCCGATGCGGTTAGCGATCTCGCCGATCTGGTCGAGAGCCTCGACGCCCCCGTCTCACGCCTGCCGGTGGTGGCGCCGAGCCGGCCCAGGGAGGCCTGGGCTTGAAGCAGCTCCAGACCGATATCGGCACGATCCATTTCGTCGGCATCGGCGGGATCGGCATGTCCGGAATCGCGGAGGTGATGAAGAACCTTGGCTACCGCGTGCAGGGGTCCGACGTGGCGGAGGGCTATGTCGTGCAGGGGTTGCGCGACAAGGGCATTCCGGTCGCCATCGGGCATGACGCGGGCAATCTGGGCGACGCGGCGGTGGTCGTGGTCTCCACCGCGATCGTGCGCTCCAATCCTGAGGTGGAGAGCGCGCTGGAGCGGCGGATCCCGGTGGTGCGGCGCGCCGAGATGCTGGCCGAACTGATGCGGCTGAAGTCGACCGTCGCGGTGGCGGGAACGCACGGCAAGACGACGACCACCAGCATGATCGCGGCGCTGCTCGACGCAGGCGGGGTCGATCCGACCGTCATAAACGGTGGGATCATCAACAGTTACGGGTCGAACGCGCGACTGGGTGCGAGCGACTGGATGGTGGTCGAAGCCGACGAGAGCGACGGTTCGTTCCTGCGGCTCGACGGCACGGTCGCCGTGGTCACCAACATCGATCCCGAGCACCTCGACCATTATGGCTCCTTCGACGCGGTCAAGGATGCGTTCGTGGAGTTCGTCGAAAACGTGCCCTTCTATGGCGCGGCACTGCTGTGCCTGGACCACCCCGAGGTACAGGGCATCCTGCCGCGGCTGCGCGACCGGCGGATCGTCACCTATGGCTTCTCGGCGCAGGCGGACGTGCGCGGGGTCAATGTGCAGCCGGTCAAGGGCGGCAACCGCTTCGAGGTGATCGTGCGCGAACGCGACGGTGGCACGCGCTCGATCGAGGATATCGAGCTGCCGATGCCGGGGCGCCACAACGTCCAGAACGCGCTGGCGGCAATCGGCGTCGCGTTGGAGCTGGGCATCGACGACGCGACGATCCAGCGCGGGTTCCACCTGTTTGGTGGCGTCAAAAGGCGCTTCACCAAGGTCGGCGAGGTGCCTTGTGCCGACGGCGGTGGCGCGACGATCATTGACGATTATGGTCATCACCCGGTCGAGATCCGGGCGGTGCTGGCAGCAGCGCGGGAGAGCGCGGTCGGGCGGGTTTTCGCGGTGGTGCAGCCGCATCGCTATTCGCGGCTCGGCAGCCTGATGGAGGAGTTCCAGACCGCGTTCAACGACGCCGACCGGGTGCTGGTGACGCCGGTCTATGCCGCGGGCGAAGCGCCGGTCGCGGGCGTCGACGCGCAGGCGCTGGTCGACGGACTGAAGCGGCGCGGACATCGCGGCGCGGCGCCGGTCGCGGACGCGGACGCTCTCGCCGCGGAACTGGCGGGCGAGCTGCGCGCGGGCGATCAGGTGGTGTGCCTGGGCGCCGGCGACATCACCAAGTGGGCGGCCGGGCTGGCGAATGGGATTGTCGCCAAGCTCCCCTCCCGCTTGCGGGAGGGGTTGGGGGAGGGGATGTCCGCATGACCGCCGCTTCGCTCGCGACAAGCCCTCCCCTAGCCCCTCCCGCGAGCGGGAGGGTGAGCCCTCGCGGCCGTCTCACGTCCGACGCTCCGCTGGCGCCGTTGGTGTGGTTCAAGGCGGGCGGCGCCGCGGAGCAGCTGTTCGAGCCTGCGGATCGCGACGATCTCGTTGCGTTCCTGCAGGTGCTTGACCCGGCGGTGCCGGTCTATCCGCTCGGGCTCGGCTCCAACCTGATCGTGCGCGACGGCGGGATGCCGGGCGTGGTGGTGCGACTGGGCAAGCCGTTCGCCAGGGTCGAGCGGATCGACGCCATGGCGCTGCGCTGCGGCGGCGGGGCGAGCGGGATCCTGGTCTCCTCGACTGCGCGCGATGCCGGGATCGCCGGCGTTGAGTTCCTGCGGTCGATCCCCGGCACCGTCGGCGGGTTCGTGCGGATGAACGGCGGCGCCTATGGCCGGGAGGTCAAGGACGTGCTGGTCGAGGCGACGGTGGTGATGCGCGACGGCTCCGTCGAGGTCTGGCCGGCCGAGCGGCTCGGCTACACCTATCGGCACTCCGAGCTGCCGGCCGGCGCGATCGTGAGCGAGGCGGTGTTCCGCGGCGTGCCCGGCGACCCGGCCGCAATCGGCGCGGAGATGGACCGCATCGCCGCCGAGCGCGAGGCATCGCAACCGCTGCGTTCGCGCACCGGCGGATCGACCTTCAAGAACCCGCCGGGGCACAAGGCCTGGGTGCTGATCGACACGGCTGGCTGTCGCGGGTTGCGGCGCGGAGACGCGCAGGTCAGCGACAAACATTGCAACTTCCTGCTCAACCTTGGTGCCGCGACGAGCGCGGATATCGAGGCTCTGGGCGAAGAGGTGCGGGCCCGGGTGAAGGCGCATTCCGGCGTGACGTTGGAGTGGGAAATCCAGCGCGTGGGCGAGTTCCCCTCCTTGCGGGAGGAGTTAGGGGAAGGGATGTCACCACTCGCCAGAAAAGCCTTCCCCCAGTCCGTCCCGCAAGAGGGAGGGGAGCTTGGCGCCGCGCGCCTGTCCCTCTCCCCCGAAGGGAGAGGGTGATGACCTCGCTGCATATTGCGGTTCTCTACGGCGGCTGGTCCGCCGAGCGCGAGGTGTCCCTGCTGTCGGGCACAGGGGTTGCCGAGGCGCTGGAATCGCTCGGGCATAGCGTCACGCGCATCGACATGGGTCGCGACGTCGCCGCCAGGCTGGCGGAGGCGAAGCCCGATCTGGTGTTCAATGCCCTGCACGGTACGCCCGGCGAGGATGGCTCGGTGCAGGGCATGATGGACCTGATGGGGCTGCGCTACACCCATTCCGGAATGGCGACGTCCGTGATCGCGGTGGACAAGCAGCTGACCAAGCAGGTGCTGGTGCCGCACGGCATCCCGATGCCCGGCGGGCGCATCGTCCGGTCGGCCGAGCTGTTCGCGGGCGATCCGCTGGCGCGACCCTATGTGCTCAAACCAGTCAACGAGGGCTCATCGGTGGGCGTCGCGATCGTCACGGCAGAAGGCAATTACGGCGCGCCGATCGGCCGCGACGTGGCCGGGCCGTGGCAGGACTTCGAAGAGCTGTTAGCCGAGCCGTTCATCCGCGGGCGCGAGCTGACGACGGCGGTGCTAGGCGGGCGCGCATTTGGGGTCACCGAGCTGCGGCCACGCTCCGGCTTCTACGATTATGACGCCAAGTACACCGAGGGCATGACCGAGCATCTCTATCCGGCGCCGATCCCCGACGAGGTGGCGCGGGCGTGCGAGAGCGTGGCGCTGGAGTCCCACCGGCTGCTGGGCTGCAAGGGCGCCAGCCGCGCCGACTTCCGCTGGGACGACGATCGAGGGGTCGACGGGCTGTTCCTGCTGGAGGTGAACACGCAGCCCGGCATGACGCCGCTCAGCTTAGTGCCGGAGCAAGCGAAGCATAACGGCATCGACTATCCAACCCTGGTGCAGATGATCGTCGACGAGGCCTTGCTGTGAGCCGCACCATCAAGCGCGGCACACCGCCCCGTCGGCCGACGGTGAAGCGGCGCACCAAGCCCAAGGTGTCGCGGCTCGACCGGCTGATGGCGCGGCTGCCGGCGAGCGAGGAAACGCTGAAACGGTGGGCGACGCGCGGCATCCTGGGCATCGGTGCCGCGGCGCTGCTGCTGGGAGCGTCCTATGCCGGTGTGCCCGGGATGGTGGGCACGGCGCTGGGCGAGGCAACCGGGCGTGCCGGGTTCCGGCTGGACGAGGTGCAGGCGCCGGGGCTGAAGCGGATGGACTTCATGACCGTCAACGCCATCGTGCTCGAGCAGCAATCGCGCGCGCTGCCGCTGATCGACCTGGAGCGCATCCGCGAGCGGCTCCTGGCCTATGGCTGGGTCAAGGACGCGGCGGTGTCGCGGCGGTACCCGAACAAGATCCTGGTGCGGATCACCGAGCGGACGCCGGCGGCGGTCTGGCAGCACAATGGCGAGCTGACGCTGATCGACGCCGAGGGGGTACTGCTGGATCCGGTCGAGCGCGACGCGATCCCGGACCTGCCGCTGATCATCGGCCCCGGCGCGGACAAGCAGGAAGCGGCATATCAGAAGCTGCTCGGCGCGGCGCCGGCGCTGAAGCCGCGGGTGGTTGCGGCGACCTGGGTGGGCAACCGGCGCTGGGATCTGCGCTTCGATTCCGGCGAGACGTTGAAGCTGCCGGAAGAGGGCGCGGCGGCGGCGCTGCTCAGTTTCGCCAAGCGCGACGGCGCGCGGCCGCTGCTGGGGCGTGGCTGGCTGAGCTTCGACCTGCGCAACCCCGACAAGATGGTGGTGCGCAAGCCCAAGACCGAAAACAGGCAAGTGGCCGATCCGGGCGAACCGGTCAGCGCCACGCCGCCGAGCGAAGGGCGCACACGGGGGATGGAAGGTTGAAGAACTCCGTTCGTGGTGAGGAGAGGCTGAGCTCGTCGAAGCCTCGTCTCGAACCACATTGTCCTTCGAGACGCCACTTCGACAAGCTCAGTGGCTCCTCAGGACGAACGGTTTTGCGCTGGCGAGAGGGGTAAGGACATGGCCAAGGCGGCACCCGAGGGACTGATCACGGCTCTGGACATCGGCTCGTCCAAGGTGTCGGCGATGATCGCGCAGCCGGGAGACGGCGGCGAACTGATCGTGCTCGGCACCGGTCAGCGCGAGAGCCGGGGGGTCAAGCGCGGCTATATCGCCGACATGGTGGCGACCGAGGCCGCGGTGCGCGAGGCGGTGGAGCAGGCCGAGCGGATCGCCGGGCTCAACATCGAGGACGTTTGGGTGGGCTTTTCCGCCGGTGGTCTGGTCAGCGACGTCGCCGAGGTCGAGTTCGAGCTGGGCGGGCACCGGGTCGAGCAGAGCGACATCGACGCGCTGCTTCACGCCGGGCGCAGCTCGATCGACCCGCAGGGCCGGATGGTGCTGCACGCGCAGCCGGCGCTTTATACGCTCGACGGCCTTACCGGCGTCAAGAAGCCGCTCGGGTTGCATGCCGATCGGCTGGGTGTGCACATCCATGTCGTCGCCGCCGACGGTTCGCCGGTGCGCAACCTCGACCTGTGCGTCCGCTCGGCGCATCTGGAGGTCAAGTCGATCATCGCCGCGCCGGTCGCGACCGGGCTCGCCTGCCTGTCGGAGGAGGAGCGCGAGCTGGGGGTGGCGCTGGTCGAGTTGGGCGCCGGGATTACCAACGTGTCGCTGTTCGCGGGCGGGATGCTGGTGGGGCTGACCTCTATCCCGATTGGTTCGGCGGACATCACCGACGATATCGCCTCCGCCTTCGGCACCCGGCGGCAGCAGGCGGAGCGCATGAAATGCTTTCACGGCTCCGCCAATGCGAGCCCGCGCGACAATCACGAGATGATCCCGCTGGTCGGGCTGGGCGAGGAAGAGGCGCGCGACGGCAACCAGATCACCAAGGCGCAGCTGATCGGCGTCATCCGCCAGCGGCTGGAGCACCATATGGGCGAGATCCGCGCGGCGCTTGCAAAGCTGAAGTTCGAAGGGCCGGTGGGTCGCCAGGTGGTGCTGACCGGCGGGGGCGCCGAGCTGAAGGGCATCGCCGACTATGCCCAGGCGGCGCTCGGCCGCTCGGTCCGGATCGGGCGACCGCGCGGGCTGACGGGGCTGCCGGAGGCCCATGCCGGCCCGGCCTTCGCGACGCTCGCGGGACTCGCCTTCTATGCCGCGAGCGACCCGGTCGACCTGCGCAGCGCGCAGCCGGTAACCACCGCGGTGCATCGGCCCAAGGGTGCGGGCCTTGTCCGCAAGTTGATCCAGGCTGCGCGGGCGAACTATTAAGACACTCTCTGCGCTTTTCGGCTGGAATGCCGGGAATCGTTGGGGCAGAACGGTTAATCATGTCACTTGAGTGACTGGACCAGAATTCCTGGGGGCGGAGTAGCAGCGCGATGAGTATCGAATTTCTGGCCCAAGACGATCATGGCGAAGTCGACGAGCTGACACCGCGCATCGCGGTGATCGGCGTCGGCGGCGCGGGCGGCAACGCCATCGCCAACATGATGCGGGCCGAGGTGCAGGGTGTGGACTTCCTGGTCTGCAACACCGACGCGCAGGCGCTGAAACAATCCACCGCGCCGACGCGCATCCAGCTCGGCACCAAGATCACGCAAGGGCTGGGCGCGGGCAGCCGGCCGGAGATCGGCCGCGCCGCCGCCGAGGAGTCGATTGACGACCTCGCCAAGCGGCTGGAGGGGGCGCACATGTGCTTCATCGCCGCGGGCATGGGCGGCGGCACCGGCACCGGCGCCGCGCCGGTGATCGCCAAGGCGGCGCGCGATATGGGCATCCTGACCGTTGGCGTGGTGACCAAGCCGTTCGCGTTCGAGGGCAACCGTCGCGCCAAGTCGGCCGAGGGCGGCATCGAGGAGCTGCAGAAGTACGTCGATACGCTGATCGTCATCCCCAACCAGAACCTGTTCCTGATCGCCAACGCCAACACCACCTTCAAGGAAGCGTTCGCGATGGCGGACGAGGTGCTGCAGCAGGGCGTGCGCGGCATCACCGACCTGATGGTGATGCCGGGCCTCATCAACCTCGACTTTGCCGACGTCCGCTCGGTGATGCAGGAGATGGGCAAGGCGATGATGGGCACCGGTGAGGCGAGCGGCGACAACCGCGCGCTCGAAGCCGCGCAAAAGGCGATCGCCAACCCGCTGCTCGACGGCGTGTCGATGCAGGGCGCCAAGGGCGTCATCATCTCGATCACCGGCGGCGACGACATGCGCCTGCTGGAGGTCGACGAGGCGGCGAACCACATCCGCGACCTGGTCGATCCGGACGCTAACATCATCTGGGGCTCGGCGTTCAACCCCGATCTGGAGGGGCGCATCCGCGTCTCGGTGGTGGCGACCGGCATCGAAGCGCAGGCACGTCCCGCCGAGCAGCCGGCCGCCGCGGCGCCGGCGCGCTCGTTTTCGTTCGGCGGCGGCAAGCGCGAGGAGACCACTTCCTTCCGCCCCAGCGACGCGCAGCAGCCGGTCGCGGCCGCGCAGCCCGAAGCGGCGCCGGAGCCGGAGGTCGCGGCCGCCGATGAGGAGCCGCTCGATCTCGGCATGGCCGCGGATCTTGCGCCTGAGACGGCGGACGCCGCCGACGAGGAACTGGTGCTGGGCGCCGAGGCCATCGTGTCGACGCCTCCGAAGACCTTCTCCGACGATGCCTATGGCGTCCCGCCGGTGCGTCCCGCTGAGCCCGCGCGCCGCTGGCTTGCCCCTGGCAACGAGACCGATTCGGCGCCGGCGCAGCCGACGCCACGCGTGAAGCTTGGCGGTACGTTGTTCGAGCGCATGTCCAACGCGGCGCGTGGCGCGCAGCGCGACGAGGCTGCGGACGGAGCGGAGGCGGTGGATATCCCCCGGTTCCTGCACAAGCAGGGTAATCAGTAGCGCGCGGGCGCCGCGCCAATGGGGTCGGCGGCGCTCCTCCCTCCAACGATGCTGTTCCGCTGCGGCGTAGCCAGTTGCCTGCAAGCCATCCATACTCGCCTTTGTCAGAGGATGCGGGACTCGTCGGCGGACTGCGGAGGTGAGGACCTGTCCTTGACGAGCGAAGACGCTCCGTCGCGGCAGCTAACTGCCCGAGCCACGCCGAACCGCTAAGTCTCCCTTCTCTCTCGCCGCGGTGAGGGAGGGCTCCGCAACCACTTCGTCTTCCCCGCGCCTCCGGCTGCCGCGCGGACGCTTGCGGTCGGAGCACGCGTCGAGTGTAACGGTTGCCTTGATCGATGTTGCGTTCGGTTGCGCCGCTACTAACTGGAAGTCCATGACTTTTCCGCGAATGACCTTGGCCTTGTTGCTTGCCACGGCTTCGGCGCCGGTGCTTGGACAGGGGATGTACCAGCCGGTCGGCGTGTCGGACGCCGATGCTTTGGCGATGGCGGTGCGGCGTGTCGGGTCCAACCCGCTCGATCTTGATGCGCTGCTGACCGCGGGCGAGCTGTCGGTACGACTGGAGGATTTGACCGCCGCGGGCTCGTTCTTCGTGCGGGCCGGAAAGATCGACCCGCGCTCTGGCCGCGCCAAGGCAGGGGAGGGCGCGATCCTGGTCCGCTCGCAGCGGCCGGCGGAGGCGATGCGCTATTTCGCGACGGCGGAGCTCTATGGGCTGCCGGCGGCGCGCTTCGCCGGCGACCGGGGCTTGGCCTGGGACCTGCTGGGCGACCCAGGGCGGGCTCATCGCGACTACAAGCTCGCGCTCGCCAGCCGGCCCGACGCGGAGACGCGGCGGCGCTATGCGATGTCGCTGGCGATCGCGGGCCGGCAAGCACAGGCATTGGACGAACTCGCGCCGCTGATCCGCCAGAATGACCGGGCGGCGTGGCGCACGCGGGCGTTCGTGCTGGCGTTGAGCGGGGATGCGGCGGAAGCGTCTCGAATCGCGCAGACCATGATGCCGCCCGGCGCGGCGACGGGGTTGAGCAGCTTCTTCGCCGAACTGCCCCGCCTGTCGCCAATCGACCGGGCGTTCGCGGTGCATTTCGGCGAGACGCGGCCGTCGCAGGTGCGGCTGGCCGATGCGCGGCTGGCGCCACGACAGGCGCCGCTCGCGCTGGAGCCGTTGCCGGTGCGGATCGCGGCCGCGCGGCCCGCACCGGCCGTCGAGCCAAAGCGCAATCGGCGCGATCGTGACCGGGACAATCGCGATTGGCGCGACCGCTATAGCCGGGATCGCGACGGAGAGGATCGCGATCGGCAGGCTCGTGACAGGCGAGATCGCGACCGGCGGGAACCGGTACAGCTCGCGACGGTGCCGCCGCCGCCGGTCATGCAGCCGGCGCCGCAGCCGCCCGCCTATCAGGCGCCGCTCTACCAACCGCCCTCGACGGTGACGGCGATGCGCGATCGGCCGCTGTCGCAGGGCGAGCTCGCCAGCCTCACGCGCGCGGGCTTGCGCAACGTGCCGCGCACGACGCGGTCAAGCGAGTCTCGAGGGACGAGCGTGGCTCCGGTCAATGGCCGTGCCTTGACCCAAGCGGAGCAGGCGAGCCTCGCCGCCGCGACGATCCGTCCGCGGGGCACGATCCCCGCCCCCCTCCGTCGCGATCCGGTGTTGGCGGCGAGTGCGGCGGTGCCGATGGCGGTGGCGACTCGATCACCGGTGCCGCGTGTCGGGGTGGCGCCGCAGACGTCGCTCGCGCTCGGCCCGACCGATCCGACGACCACGACCGTCGTGGCGCCGATCCCGCGCGAGCCGGTCATGGCGCCGGTCCCGACCGCGGCGGCTAACAACACAGCCGTCGCGAATGCACTGGCTCCGCCGATGACGCTCGGGTTGGCGTCTACGATTATCAGCCCGGCGCCGAGCCCGGCCGCCGGAGCGGCGCGGGCGCCGACGCCGGGCTTTACGGTTCCGCCCGTTGCCCCTGCGACCATCCTTGCCCCGTCGACGCCGGTACCGACCGTGACCGTTCCTGTAGCGAGCGGCGCGCCGGTGACAGCTATGACGGGCATGGCCGCTCCCGAGGTTGTGGCGCCGCAGCCGCCGGTCGCGCCTCCCTTGGCTGCGGTCCTGCCCGCTCCGCTCGCAGCCGGGCCGCAAGCCAACGGCGACCCCGGCGTGAGCCTACCTGCCGCCGTCGTGGCGACCCCGTCACCGGTCGCGGCCAGCCCTTCCGCCACGATCGTGGCCGCAGCCCCAACGCCGCTGCCGGTGGGGATCTCCACGAGCGACGCGCCGGCCCGTCCGGTCATCGCCGTCGAGCCTGCGAGCCCTGCGGTCGCGGCGGCACAGACGCCGATCACGACTGTGGCGCCGGTTGCCGTGCCGACAGCCGTCGTGTCGACGCCGCTGGCACCGCTCGTCGCCCGGGTCCAGGCCCCGCCGGTGCTGGCCTCACGCCGTTCCCGTTTGGCGCGGGGCGAGGGGGACACGGCTTTGTCGAAGATCGTCGCCGGCCTGACCATCCCGGCATCCGAACTGGACGTGGCGCAAACCGGGCCGCAGCGTACGGCCGCTCGGCGCATGACCGAGGCCAAGAGCCTGGTGGATCGGACCGCGGATAAGGCCGCCGCGGACAAGAAGGCGCTGGCCGAAAAGAAGGCGGTGGCGGACCGCAAGGCTGCGCAGGACAAGAAAGCGGCGTCTGACAAGAAGGTGCTCGCCGAGAAAAAGGATGCCACGGACAAGAAGGCCGTGGCCGACAAGGCGGCGGCCGCCGAGAAGAAGCTCGTCAGCGCGGAGCCGAAGCGGATTTGGGTGCAGGTCGCCGGCGGCGCCAACGAGGGCGACCTTATCAAGGCGTGGCGCGCCGCCAGCACCAAGGCGCCCGACGCGCTGTCGGGCCGGCGCGGTTATACGACCCCGTTGCGCGCAACCAACCGCGTGCTCACCGGCCCATTCAAGACCGATGCCGAGGCGCGCGCGCACGTCAACCAGCTCGCCAAGGCAGGCGTCTCGGCCTTTACCTTCACCAGCGAGCCCGGACAGAAGATCACGCGCCTGGACGCCAAGTGACGCCTGCCCCTTATGCCGCGGACCCGGCGCGGAGCCGGGGGCGGCGGCACCATGAACCGACCGACGCGCTGCGTGGGCCTCGGGATGCTTTCCAGCGTGATCGCGACCGGGTCATCCACTCGATCAGCTTCCGGCGGCTTCGCCACAAGACGCAGGTATTCATGGCGCCCGACGGCGACCATTTCCGCGTCCGCCTGACGCACAGCCTGGAGGTGGCACAGATCGGCCGCACCGTTGCGCGCGCGCTCGGGCTGAACGAGGATCTGACCGAGGCGATCTGCCTCGCGCACGACATCGGCCATCCACCCTTCGGCCATGCCGGCGAGGATGCCCTGAAAGCGGCGCTGAACGAGGCCGGAGGCTTCGACCATAACGGCCACACGCTGCGCGTATTGACCGCGATCGAGCGGCCGTATCCGGGCTGGGATGGGCTGAACCTCACCTGGGAATGCCTGGAGGGGCTGGCCAAGCACAACGGCCCGCAGCGGCACTCCGGCTGGGCGATGCGCGAGGCGGATGCGGCTTTTCCGCTACAGCTCGACAGCTGGCCCTCGCTGGAGGCCCAAGTCGCGGCGATCGCCGACGACATCGCCTATGACAATCACGACATCGACGACGGTCTGCGCGCAGGGCTGTTGACGCTGGACCAGTTGATGGAAGTCCCGATGGTCGCGCGCGGCTGGGCGGCGGTGCAGGCGCGCTTCCCGGACATCGCGGCCGATGCTTCGGGCTTGCGGCTCCATCGCGAGCTGGTGCGCGCGCAGATCGGCGTGATGGTCAACGACCTGCTCGCGGAGACCCGCGCGCGGATCGCCGAGGCGCGGATCGACAGCGTGGACGCGGTGCGCACGACTCGGCATGCGCTGGTCGGCTTCACTGCCGCGATGCGAGAGGAGGAGCGGACGCTGAAACGCTTCATGTACGCCAATCTCTACCACCATCCCCATCAGCTGACCGCCGCGGCCGCGGCACGGACGGTGGTCGCCGGCCTATTCGACGCCTTCCACGCCGAGCCAGCACTGATGGGAGACAGGTGGAGCGTCGTGCCGTCCGACGAGCCGGGACGAAGTCGGCAGGTGGCCGACTATATCGCAGGCATGACCGATCGCTTCGCCGTGTCGAAGTACCGAGAGATCATCGGGCCGGTGGAGTTGCCCGAAGGCTTCTAGTCACGTCACCTCGGGTTCGGCCCCGAGGCGACGTGACCGAAGTCAGCGTGCGGCGACGAGGGTCGCGCTCGGCTTGGGAGTCCGGAACGACACGGGTTGCCCGCCGGACATGCCGTCGACGCGCTTGCCGTTCACGACCAGCCGGAATGCCGAGCCGCTGGGCAGGCGGTGGCCCTCGATGACCTGGCGGCCCTTGGCGGCCGGAGTGACCGTGTAGACGTAGGTCATGCCGTCGCGGGTGAAGCGCTGCTCAGCGGCCTGCGCGAACGCCGTGGCGGGGATGAAGAGGGCGGCCAGCGCCGCGCTCGAGAGAAACGTCTTCATGATCAGACCCTCGCTGTTTGATGCGTCGAGCCCGTCAGGTCCTTCCTCTAAACTTCTACTGCCTGAATATTGCGCTGCAGCATGAGTTGCAAATGCAAACGCAATGCCGCCGATTGCGCCGGGTGCATGTGCAGGTCAGCCTCTTTGCGGTCCCTGCGCTATGCCGCTAGGGCGACGCCATGTCTCTTTACGCCCGCTACGCCGCGCATGTGGATGCCGCGCTCGACCAGCTGACCGCCGTGGGCACGCTGCCGGGCGGCGTGGACCGCTGCAATGTGACGGTCGAGCCGCCGCGCGACACCGGTCACGGCGACCTCGCCACCAATGCGGCGATGGTGCTCGCCAAGCCCGCCGGCACCAATCCCAAGGTGCTCGCAGAAGCGCTGGCGGTCGAGCTGCGCAAGCTGGATGAGGTCGCCGAGGTCGCGGTCGCCGGGCCGGGCTTCATCAACCTGCGGCTGAGCGACGGCGCGTGGCGCGAGGAGGTAGCGGCGATCACGTCCGCCGGAGACGACTATGGTCGTTCCGACCGTTACCGCGGCATCACCGTCAACATCGAATATGTCTCCGCCAACCCGACCGGGCCAATGCATATGGGGCATTGTCGCGGTGCGGTGGTGGGCGACGCGCTTGCCGGACTGCTGGAGTTCGCGGGCGCCGAGGTGATCCGCGAATATTACGTCAACGATGCGGGTGGGCAGGTCGACGTGCTCGCCCGCTCCGTCCACCTGAGGTACCGCGAGGCGCTCGGCGAGGCGGTGGAGATCGGCGAGGGACTGTACCCCGGCGATTATCTTGTACCGGTAGGACACGCACTTGCCGCCGAGTTCTCCGATCGATTCTCGGGTGCGGCCGAGGCCGAATGGCTGCCGCTGTTCCGGACGCACGCGGTGGCGGCGATGATGGACCTGATCCGGGGCGACCTGGCGCTGCTCGGCATCCATCATCAGGTCTTCGCATCCGAGGCTCAGCTGCAGGCGGCGGGCAAACCGGCAGTGGCGGAGGCCGAGCTGCGCGCGCGCGACCTGATCTATGACGGGGTGCTGCCGGCGCCCAAGGGCGAGACACCGGACGACTGGGAGCCGGTGGTGCTGCCGCTGTTCCGCTCCACGGCGTTCGGCGATGACCAGGACCGACCGATCCGCAAGTCGAACGGGCAGTGGACCTATTTCGGCGCCGACATGGCCTATCATTTCCAGAAGGCCGAACGTGCCGATCAGCTGATCGACATCTGGGGCGCGGACCATGCCGGCACCGTCAAGCGGATCGTTGCGGCCGTGGCGGCCCTGACGGGCGGGGCCAAGCCGCTGGACGTCAAGCTGGTGCAGATGGTGCGGCTGCTCCGTAACGGCGAGCCGGTGAAAATGTCCAAGCGTTCGGGTAACTTCGTGACGCTTGCTGATGTCGTGGAAGAGGTTGGCCGCGACGTCGTGCGCTTCACGATGCTGACCCGGCGCTCCGACGCGCAGATGGATTTCGACTTCGCCAAGGTGGTCGAGGCGTCCAAGGACAATCCCGTCTTCTACGTCCAATACGCGCATGCCCGCATCGCTTCGCTGCACCGGCGGGCGATCGAGGCGGGGATCGCCGACGGCGCCGGCGACCTGTCCCTGCTTGGGACGGAGGCGCTGCAGCTGGTCAGGCTGGCGGCGCAGTTCCCGCGCGTGGTCGAGACCGCGGCGGCGGCACGCGAGCCGCACCGCATCGCTTTTTATCTCTACGACTTGGCGGCGGCCTTTCACGGGGAGTGGAATGCGGGCAACGACGATCCCGCGCGGCGTTTTCTCCAGCCCGACGACCATGAGGCGACGCGCGCGCGTCTCGCCTTGGCGGACGCGGTCGGACAGATTATCCGTAACGGGCTGGCGCTCATGGGCGTCGAAGCGGTCTCGGAGATGAAGTGATGGCGGATGCGGTGGATCTGAGGGACGAGGATCGCCTGCCTTGGCTGGAGACGGTGGAGCCGGACGAGCCGGAGGGTCCCCCCGCCGGCCGCGTGATCGCGCTGGTGCTGCTCGGCCTCGCCGTGCTGGCGATGATCATCTTCGGCATCTACCAGCTGCAGAACCGCACCCCCGCCGCCGATGGCGAGCTGATCGCCGCCCAGGAAGGCGACTACAAGATCAAACCGGAAGACCCGGGCGGGCTGAAGGTCAAGGGCGAGGGCACGACCGCGGTCGCGACCAGCGACGGCAAGCCGGGCAGCGGCGCCATCGACCTGAAGGCGGTGCCCGAAGCGCCGGTCGACGGCAGGCGCGCGGCGCAGCCGCTGCCCCTGGGAGGTGCGGGCGGACGCAATGCGGTGGCGCAGGTGCCCGCTTCGGGCGGCAAGCTGGTGGCCGCCAAGCCGCTGACGGCAACACGCACCACCGCGCCTGGGGCAGCCTCGGGTGGCTCGCTGGTGCAGCTCGGCGCCTATCCGACCGAAGCGGCGGCGAATGCGTCGTGGACGTCGTTCTCGAAGCGGTTTGCCTATCTGGCGCCGCTCGGCAAGTCGGTGCAGCCGGTCGCGACCGGGGGCAAGACGCTGTATCGCCTGCGCGTTAATGCCGGCGGTGCAAACCAGGCGGCGGACATCTGTGGCCGGCTGAAGGTCGCGGGCGAGAGCTGCTTCGTCGCGAGCTGAAATACCGGGGCGTAGATAGGATCACGGCCAAGTTCAGGGTGACGAAGGCGGGGTGGGGAGGTTAGACCCTCGCCATGAAGCCCGTCATCTACGGCCTGTCCGGCCCTACGCTCACCGCCGACGAGCGCGCCTTGTTCCTCGACGCGCAGCCGTTGGGGTTCATCCTGTTCGGACGTAACATCCAGAATCGGGCGCAAGTGCTTGCGTTGACGGACTCGCTGCGGGCGATGACCGGTCGCGACGACCTGCCGATCCTGATCGATCAGGAGGGCGGGCGGGTCGCGCGAATGGCGCCGCCGGAATGGCCCGCCTTTCCTGCCGGCCCCGCCTTTGATCGTCTTTACGAAATCGCGCCGATGACCGCGATCCAGGCGATGCGCGCCAATGCCGAGGCGCTAGGCCTGATGCTGCGGGAAGTCGGCGTGACCGTGGACTGTGCGCCGATCCTGGATGTGGCGCGACCCGACACGACCGAAGCGATCACCTGCCGCGCCTATGGCGCTGAACCCATGCGGGTCGCGGCCTTGGGGCGGGCCATGCTGGAAGGCCTGCGCGCGGGCGGTGTGGTCGGCGTCATCAAGCACATGCCCGGCCATGGTCTGGCGCGGGTGGACACCCATCATCTCCTGCCGACCGTGACCGCGACGGCGGCGGAGCTGGAGGTCGATCTGGAGCCGTTCCGCACGCTCAACGGTGCCGGCATGGGAATGACCTCGCACATCGTGTTCGAAGCCTGGGACCGCGAGCGACCGGCGACGCTGTCCCCGACCGTCATCGCGCAGGTCATCCGCGGTGCCATCGGCTTCGACGGCTTGCTGATGACCGACGACATCGACATGAAGGCGCTGTCGGGCAGCGCGGGCGAGAAGGCGGCGGGCGCGATCGCTGCGGGTTGCGACGTGGCGCTCGATTGCTGGGCACGCATGGACGAGATGGTCGAGATCGCGTCGCTCTTGGGCGACGCACCACCGGCGACCTTGGCGCGGCTGGAGCGGGCGATGGCGATGCGGGATACGCCGGACGGCGACTTTGACGAGCTGATCGCGCGCCGGGACGCGTTCCTGGCGATAACGGGCTGAACCTTCGCCAATGCGAGGTGGCAAATGACGGCAAGGGCGCCTAAATGCCGTTGCTGTCACCAGGAGATACGTCATGGGCGGCTTCAGCCCCATCCATCTGCTCATCCTTGCGGTCGTCGCGATCCTGCTGCTCGGCGGCGGACGCTTCTCCAGCCTAATGGGCGACGTCGCGAAGGGCGTAAAGAACTTCAAGCGAGGCATGTCGGAGGAAGACACCGATCCCGCCAAGCCGGCGTCGCGGATCGAGGGGCAGAAGGGGGCCGAGCCCGCCTTTGACCGCGACGGCAACCGAGTGCGCGACGAGCAACGGTGATCGTCTCCTCGCTCGCCGGCTGAGCTGAATGTTCGACATCGCGCCGTCCGAATTCCTGCTGGTGGCGATCATCGCCCTCGTGGTGATCGGGCCCAAGGACCTGCCCAAGGCCATGCGGGTGCTCGGCTATTGGGTCGGGCGCGCCCGTGGCGTCGCGCGCCAGTTCCGCTCGGGGTTCGACGGCATGGTGCGTGAGGCGGAGCTGGCCGAGATGGAGAAGAAATGGGCGGAGGAGAATGCCCGAATCATGGCGGAGCACAGCGCGGGCGGACCGGCGGATGCTCCGTCGACCGACGAGGTCGCGACGACCGACCACGATGCGTCGCCGGCAAATCCGCAAGGCCGTGAGCCGGGTGCTGAAGATGAGCCGGATCTCTTCAGCCAGCCCGTCATGGTCGAGCAGCCGGTGCTGAAGCCCGCGCCTGGTGACATTGGCCCTCCCGCTGACGCCAAGGCTCCATCGTGAGCGAAGAACCGGAAGCAGACGCCAGCCGGGCGCCGCTGCTGGACCATCTGATCGAGCTGCGCCGCCGCCTGCTCTGGTCCTTGTTGGCGCTGGTGCTGGCGTTTTGCGGAGCCTTGTATTTCGCGCGGCCGATCCTGGCGATCCTGGTGGCGCCGCTGCCGCTGGCGGGGCAGAGTGAACTGATCAACACCGACGTCTACGGTGCTTTCCTCGTCGAGGTGAAGGTGGCGTTTTTTGCCGGTCTGATGGTGTCGTTCCCGATCATCGCCAATCAGATTTGGCGGTTCGTGGCACCTGGGCTGTACAAGAACGAGAAGCGGGCGCTGCTGCCATTCCTGATGGCCACTCCCGTGCTGTTCGGCGCCGGCGCGGCACTGGCGTATTTCTTCGCGATCCCGATTGCGCTCAAGTTCCTGTTGGGGTTTCAGGGCGAGCTGGGTGGCGTCACCCAGCGGCCGCTGCTGGAAGTGTCGAGCTACCTCAAGTTCGTCATGCAATTCCTGTTTGGGTTCGGGCTCGCGTTCCTGCTGCCGGTGCTGCTGATGCTGCTCGAAACGGCGGGGATCGTGACCAGGAAACAGCTGGTGGGCGCTCGGCGCTATGCCATCGTCGCAAATTTCGCGGTGGCTGCTGTGCTGACCCCGCCGGATGTCGGGTCGATGCTACTGCTGGCGATCCCGCTGTGCCTGCTTTACGAACTGGCCCTACTCGGCATCCTGTTCACCGAGCGCAAGCGCGAGAGGGCGACGGCCGGGGCCGAGGTCTAGCCCCGACCGTCCGAAATTTACTTGTTGTCGTCGGCGGTCTTGGCGACCGTGTCGCCCGCGGACTTCACGTCCTTGCCCACGCCTTCGACCGTGTTGCAGGCCGACACCATGAACGCGCCGGCAGCAAGCGCGACGCCGATCAGTTTACGCATGATATTCTCCTCGATAACGCGAGTTCGCGCACGGACGAGAATGGTCGAGCCGCGGATTTCGTTCCGCTGCCGGCACTCATCTAGACCAAGCAGAAACGTTGAAGGCCCGGAAGCGCCTCCAGGGGGGGGAGGGGAGACGCTTCCGGGCCTAGTCGTGGATCGCGAGAGCGGGGGGGCTTAAGGTCGCGATCCGAAGGTCATAACGGCCTTATTCGATGGGGGTTCCAGCGTAGCTAGAAATTTTTCGAACGCTCTTCCGGCTCATGCCCGACCGATGATCGCAAAGGCGATCTCGTAGGCGCCACCAAGCGGCTCATGGTGCAGCGGCGCGCGTAGCTGGCGCGACAGACCCTCCATGACGCGGGCATAGCGGGTGCGGGTCAACTCGCGCAGGGCATCGCTCTCGATCAACGCGCGCGACACGACCCGCAGCACCGCCCGCCCCTGCTCCTGGCCGGTATGAATTGAAATCCTCACCTGTGCGGCCGGATCGCAGTTCATCGCCAATTCGATCGTCTCGGTCACCAGAAATGCGACGGCGACAGCAACATCCTGGTTCGCCATCAGCGGCTCGACATCCAGCGTGATGCCCAATTGTCCGGGGCCCTCAATGGCGGTGGCGCGGATGTTCGCGGCAAGTTCACCGAGCATGGTGCGGAGGTTGAGTCCGCGATTCTCCTCATTCTCCGCGAAGTGGTTGCGGTGGACGACCGCCAACGCGTCGACCCGCCGCTGGATCGACGAATAGGCCGCCGTCGCATCGGCACTCGGCGCGCCACGGGCATGGAAGTTGATCAGGCTGGAGATCACCTGCAGGTTGTTCTTGACGCGGTGATGGACCTCGCGGGTCAATTTGGTCTGGCGGACCAATCCTTCGGCAAGCCCCTTTTCATGGATCGCGACGGTGCGGCTGATCGCGCGGAAGGTGTCACCGAGTTCGCGGATTTCGGCGGCAGGCAGGGCTCCGGCGCCGCCGACCTCGATCACTTCGCCCGGCCGGAAGGCGGCGACACTGGCGCGCAGGCGGCGCAGCGGCCGGATCAGCAGGCGGTCCACCACCAGCCATGAAATGCCCGCCGCGGCGATCCACATCAGCAGCGGCAGCAACAAGGCCACGATCAGCGAGGAGGAAATCGGCGCGCTGCGGATGCTGGTGCGCAGCGACAGGCCCGCGATGCCCAGATCGGTCTCCATCGTCTCGAGACGGTCGAGCGCGCTCACATCAGGGATCGTCTTCAGCACCAGGCTCGTGCCGTCATGTTCGAGCGTGCTGCTGAACGGCATGGCGCGGCTGGTCGGCTCGGCCAGCGCGGCCAATCGTTCGGTCGGGAAGAAGGCGCGAACGGACAGCCTGTTTCGTGCCGTTCTCATCGCGAGGAGCGCGCCGCGTCCGGGGATGATCGTTCCCGACACCACGTTGCTGTCCGTCGTCTCCTGAGCGGCAAAGGGGATCGCTTCACCGCACAGGACCTCGCCGCGACCATTGACGATCGTGAAACGCTTACCCGCCGACGTCCGCTGAGCGAAAACGCCGGCTGCCCGCGCGCAACTCGGCGCGTCGAGTGGGTCGGCACCCAAGGCGTCTGCCGCCGCATGGAGCGCGCGCATGTCGCCCACCAGCTCGATCGCGATCGCGCGGGCGGTCTCGATGCTGGACACCCGCAGCCGCGCGCGTGCCTCCGCATCGGCGATCCGGGTGGTCTGCAACGTCGCCGCCATGGCAATCAGAACGAGCGGCAGCAGACCCAGGCTGAGAATGATGAAGAGCTTGACACCCGTCGGCTGGCGCGAAAGCCACGACAGCTTGTTTCGAACACGCGAGCGCCCGGGCCCAGGCTGGCCGTCATCGGCGATCGGTTCGGTGGAAGGCGAGGGAAGCGAGGCCATTGGCCCCGTGTCAGTCTAGCTTGCTGAGAAGGTCAAGCATTTCATCGGGAACGGCCTCCTCGACCGTCTTCTGATAGACGGAGCGGAGCGCAACACCCATTTGTGGATCGCCTGGAGGCCTTTTGGCCGCGCTCTGTGCCGCCGCCTTCTTCTCACTCTTGTCGGCCAAGCTGAACCCATCCCCTTGCACGTCCTCGGCGGCATGCCAGCCATAAGACGCCATGCCGTTGCGATCGCAACGTGCCCCGCGAAACCAGATTTGTCGGGCGATGAAACCAAAATCGGGGCCGTTGGTTCCGCACTTGCGCGAATAATCCGCAAAGCCCAGGGGGCGGGTTGGGGGGTTCGATCGGACCGATCATATCGAAGCGACCGGCCTTCGCAGGGGCGGCGCGACACCAGGGAGTACCGCATACCCATGTCGCTTGGACAGCAACTCGCACCGCATCTTCCCTTTCTGCGGCGCTACGGACGGGCGCTTACTGGCAGCCAGCAGCATGGCGACAAGTATGTTCGGGCGACCCTGGAAGCGATCGTCGCGGCGCCCGATCAGTTCCCGCGCGACGTCGATCCGCGCCTAGGCTTGTACCGAATGTTCCAGGTGATCTGGAACTCCGCGAATTTCGATGAAACCGGTCATGAGCCGTCGGGCGATACCGGTGCCGACTTGGGCGCCGACGACCAAGAGGCGGTGGCGCGTGCGCGGCTGTCCCGCATCACGCCGCTGTCGCGCCAGGCGCTGCTGCTGACCGCGATGGAGGGCTTCACGCCCGAAGACGCCGCCTATCTGATCGAGGTCGATGCCGCCGAGGTCGAGACTCTGGTTGCGGAAGCCCTGCGCGAAATCGAGAAACAGACCCATGCTCGGGTGCTCATCATCGAGGACGAGCCGATCATCGCGATGGATATCGAGACCATCGTGCGCGACCTGGGTCACGAGGTCACCGGCGTCGCGGTGACCCGCGACGAAGCGCTAGCGCTGGCGATGGAAGATCGCCCCGGACTGGTGCTCGCCGACATCCAGCTCGCGGACGACAGCTCCGGCATTGATGCGGTGAAGGACATCCTTGCCGAGTTCGAGGTGCCGGTGATCTTTATCACCGCATTCCCTGAGCGGCTGCTGACCGGTGAGCGGCCGGAGCCAACCTTTCTGATCACCAAGCCGTTTCAGCGTTCGACGGTGAAGGCGGCGATCAGCCAGGCGCTGTTTTTCGACCAGAACACCTTGCCGACCGACGCATGACGGCGGTTCGCGGACACATTTCGGGGATAGAGGGTTACATAAGTCATGGCTGACCCGAACGAGCAGATCCACATCAACACCACGGAGGCACGCGCCGGCGCAACGCCGGGCATGACCCGGTACGTCTTGGGCGTCGGATTGGCGCTCGTGATCGTCGCTTTCCTGGTGGTGTTCCTGATCGGCTGACCCCGATCTTAACCTCAGACTAGCATTGGCGGGCGCACGACCTATGTTGTTGCCCTTACCGTCTTTGCGGGTAAGCTCCGCCCCAGCATCGCCTTTCGAACGGATCTGATGACCCAACCGCTGCTGCGCGACGACGACGACGAGGCGCCCGCGCCTGTCGTCGAGCATGTCTCGCTATCGGACCCTGAGTTCAAGGCGCAGCTGGCGCAGGTCATCCCCCACCTGCGCGCGTTCGGGCGTTCGCTGTCGGGTAGCAGGGATCTGGCCGACGATCTGGTCCAGGAGACGCTGCTGAAGGCGTGGGCTGCGCGGCAGCGGTTCCAGGCGGGCACCAACATGCGCGCATGGACTTTCATCATCTTGCGCAACCTTTATCTCAGCCAGATGCGGCGCGCGCGTTTCAAGGGCGAGTGGGACGATCTGGTCGCCGACCGCATCCTCGCCGCGCCTGCGACCCAGGACCGTCATGTCGAACTCGGCGACATGCAGCGTGCGTTGATGCACCTGCCGCAGCCGCAGCGAGAGGCGCTGATCCTGGTCGGCGCCGGCGGGTTCGCCTATGAGGAGGCCGCCGAAATCTGTCAGGTGGCCGTGGGTACGATCAAAAGCCGCGTCGCGCGCGGACGGGTCGCGCTGGAGGCGCTGCTGACCGAGGGCGTCCTACCGTCACGGCGCGATCACGACGCGGATACGAGCAAGACCGCGCTCGACACGATCATGGGCGAGGTCGAGGAGCTTAGCCGCGGCCGTTAGGTAGCGGCGTGACGTCGTCACCCGGGGTGGCTCGGCAAGGGACGGCTTGTTATTTCCCGTCGATGCGGCGTAGCAGATGCGCCATGTCGTCGGGCAAGGCTGGGCACTCGAACACACCGCGCAGCGCCGCGCCCACCGCGTCGGATGCCTTCGGGCGGCCGACGACCTGGTCCGTATCACGGCCTGTGTTGAGGTAGAGGGCAGGCATGCGACAAGAACCTTTAACTTGGAGCATGGTTGCGACAATTCGACTTGCCCATATGGGAACGAGTTGGGTTCAGGCTTGATCGTCGCCTTCCAAGGGCCGGAATTGAAGTCCGCGAGCGACCGGGCACGGGCATGCTCCCCGTTCTTGGCGATGCTGTCCACGCGGGAGCCCGCGCTTGTTGAACAGTTTGATCGTGGCGCCGTTTATCTTGATCTCGATACCGTCGCGCCCGACCTGGGGATCGGCGCGCAACTGCGGCTCCAGCGCCGTGCCTTGGCGCTGGCGGTGGCGGTGGGCGATCTTGCCGGCGCGCTCGACCTTGGTACCGTCACCGGCCTGCTGACCCGTTTCGCGGACGAGGCGCTCGACCGGGCGATCATCGCCGCGATCGCCGAACGGACCCCAGGCGCCCGACCTTGCGGTTTCGCGGCTATCGCGCTCGGCAAGCAGGGCAGCTGCGAGCTCAACTATTCGTCCGATATCGACCCAATCCTCCTCTACGACCCGGCGACGCTACCGTGCCGCCCCCGCGAGGAGCCCGGCGACGCCGCGATCCGCATCGCCCGTCGCGTCGTTGAGCTGCTGCAGGCACGCGATGCGGAGGGTTATGTGCTGCGCGTCGACCTGCGCTTGCGGCCGTCGCCCGAGGTGACGCCGATCGCGCTGCCGGTCGACGCGGCGATCGGCTATTATGAAAGCCAGGCGCTGCCCTGGGAACGCGCCGCGTTCATCCGCGCGCGGGCAGCCGCGGGCGATGTCGAATTGGGGCGCCGGTTTTTGGAGGCGGTGCGGCCGTTCGTGTGGCGGCGGACGCTGGATTTCAGTGCGATGGGCGAGCTGCGGGCTCTGACCAATCGCATCCGCGCTCATTATGCCGGCGGTCAGGCCTTCGGGCCGGGCTATGACCTGAAGCGCGGGCGGGGCGGCATCCGCGAGGTGGAGTTCTTCGCGCAGATCCATCAGCTCATCCATGGTGGCCGCAACCCGACGCTGCGCGCGCCAGCCACGCGCGATGCACTGGCGGCCTTGGCCGCTGCGGGGCACATTGCCGCCGAGGACGCGGCGACGCTGGCCGATGCCTATACGCTGCTCCGCACGGTCGAGCATCGTGTGCAGATGGTCGACGACCGTCAGACGCATCTGCTGCCGGCCGGACCGCAGGCTCTGGAAGGGGTGGCCCGGCTGCATGGCGTGGCGGACGGACCTGCCCTGCTCCACCTACTGCGCCCCCATGTCGCGGCAGTCGCACATCGGTACGACCAGCTCGACGGCGACGCGCCCGCGGCGCTCCCGCGCGATCCGGCGGCATTGGGGTCCTCGGTCGGAGAGGCCGGGGCGCGGCGGATCGCGGCGTGGCGCGCGGGCGCCTATCCGGCCGTCCGTTCGGCGGCGGCGCAGGCGGCGCTGGAAGCGGTGCTGCCGACCCTGGTGCCGGCGCTCGCGGCCGCGCCCGATGCAGAGGCGGCGGTGATCCGCTTCGATGCGATGCTCGAGCGATTGCCGAGTGCGATCAATATCTTCCGCCTGCTGGAGGCGCGGCCGGGGCTGCTGGCGCTGGTCGTCCAGATCCTCAGCCACGCCGAACCCCTGGCCCGCGAGCTCGGTCGACGGCCGGCGCTGCTCGACGGACTGGTCGATGCCGGCGCATTCGAGCCGGTTGCACCCGTACAACTGCTTGCCGACGAAATGCACGGCGGCGATGTCAGCGATTATGGTGCGCGGCTGGACCATGTCCGGCGGGTGGTCGGCGAGAAGCGGTTTGCGTTGGGTGTACAGATCGTCGCCGGGCGCGGCGACCCGCTGGAGGTGGCGGCAGGCTATGCGCGCGTGGCGGAGGCCGCGGTCGAGGTGCTCACCGCCGCCACGGTCGCGGAGTTCCGGACGGCGCATGGACGCGTGCCGGACAGCGAGCTCCTGATCCTGGGGCTTGGCCGATTCGGCGGCGGGGCGTTGACCCATGCCTCGGACCTCGATGTCATCTACCTGTTCACCGGCGACTTCGCGGCGACCTCCGACGGCGCCAAGCCGCTGGGCGCCACCCTCTACTACAATCGCCTGGCGCAGCGGGTGACCGCAGCGCTGAGCGTCGCGACCGCCGGCGGCGCGCTGTACCAGGTCGACACCCGCCTGCGGCCGCAGGGCGCACAGGGGCCGATCGCGGTCAGCCTCGACAGCTTCGCGCGGTATCAGGAGCAGGAGGCATGGACGTGGGAACACATGGCGCTGACCCGCGCCCGGCCGGTGTTCGGCTCCGCTACCGCGCGGGCGGCCCTGGAGGCGGTCATCGCCCGGGTGCTGAACGGGGCGCGGGGGTCGCGGCCATTGATCGCCGACGCGGTCCGGATGCGGAACGAGATGGCGGCCCACAAGCCGCCCTCAGGCCCGCTTGACGCCAAGATGTCGGCCGGCGGGCTGGTCGATCTGGAGTTCGCGGTGCATCTCGTCCAGTTGAGCCACACCGCCGGCTTCGACCCGCGGCTGGACCGCGCGATCGACGCGCTGGCGGTCGCTGGACTGGCGCCGCAGACGCTGCGGCCTGCCCATGACCTGCTCACCCGGCTGCTGGTCACGCTCCGCCTCGTGGCGCCCGACGCGGCCGAGCCGGCGCCCGCCACCCGCGCCCTGATCGCGCGCGCGGTCGGTCTGGACGATTGGGCCGCGGTAGTTGCCACCCTGGAAGCGACCCGGCAGGAGGTGCGTGGCTATTGGGAGGAAGTGACGCGTGGAGACGGCAACGCCGCTGCCTGAGGTCAGCGTTACGCTCGCGGATGGTATGCCGCTGGCGCTGCCGAGCCTGACCGGGGCGCCTGCGGTACTGTATTTTTACCCCAAGGCGGACACCACCGGCTGCACCCGCGAGGCGCAGGATTTCTCCGCGCTTTCGGAGCGGTTCTCGCAGGCGGGCGCACGGGTGATCGGTATCTCCAAGGACGCGCCCGCCAAGCTCGTCAAATTCGCCGCCAAATACGATCTCGCCGTCCAGCTCGCCGCCGATGAGAGCGGTGCTGCCTGCGAAGCGTTTGGCGTGTGGGGCGAGAAGCAGCTCTATGGCCGCACTTATTGGGGCATCGAGCGCGCGACCTTTCTGTTCGGGGCTGATGGTCACTTGATCCGGGAATGGCGCAAGGTGCGGGTCGCCGGCCATGCCGAGGCGGTGCTGACGGCGCTCGGCTGAGCGATGGCCAAGCTGAAGGTCTTTCGCACGCCGATCGGCTTTCATGACGCCTATGTCGCGGCGCCGAGCCGGCATGCGGCCCTGAAAGCATGGGGCGCCGACGCGGACCTGTTCGCGCGCGGGGTCGCGGAGCTGGTCACCGATCCGGCATTGACCGCCGAGCCGCTGGCGCGGCCGGGCGAAGTTGTGAAGCGGTCGCGGGGCTCGGTGGCCGAGCAGCTGGCCGCCGCCGCGCCACCTGAGCGGCCGGAAAAGGCACCGGCCCGGCAGGCGAAGGCAAAGCCGGCACTGCCGCGTCCGGAGCGCGATGCGGTGGAGGCGGCGGAGACCGCTCTCGCCCACGCCGAGGCCTCTCACAAAGCGGCGGAGCAGGCGCTTGCCCGCGAAGAGGCCGCGCTGGCCGAACGTCGGCGCGCTTTGCGTGATCGGTGGGCGAGCGAGCGGGAGGCGCTCGAGAATACGCGCGACGTCGCGGCGCAGCGGTATGAAGCGGCGATGCGGGCGTGGCGGAAGGTCGGGGGCTAGCGACCCCGACCCGGGCTAGTCTCGGGTGAGGTCGCGCATGGTGCTGCCGGCGATCGGCTGGTCGAAGCGGCAGCCCATTCGCTCGCCATCGGCCCACACCACCGTCGCCGGGATCGGCCAGCCGCCGTCGAGCCGCAGCCACAGCCGGTCGCCCGCCGCATGCTCGCCCAAGGCAGCGATTCGGCAACCATAAACGGACACGTCGAGGAGCGTGGCGTCCGCCGCCGACTGTCCCTGCCCGCGCACTGTCGCGCGCGACACCACGACCGTGTGCCGGCCGGCCCGGCGGAGTTCGATCGCTTCGGCGGTGTCCAACTGCCAGACATCGGTTGCCATGCCCATCCCCTTCTGACTGGCCGATCTAGCATCCGAACCTCGCCGAATTGTTAAGGCCGATGCGACCGGATGTCGGCGATAGTGCCGCCAGCAAAAACGAGTTGCGGATCGAAACCAGGTTGACTGCCTGGGCAACCATTGCCAAGGCAATGGCATGGGCTTCTACTGCGACGCCGATTTCCAGCCGGACGTCTCGGTCGGCTACCTGGCCAAGCGGGTGCATCAACTCGCGCAAGGCGGGCTGGAGCCGCTCTTCGCGCGCGAGGGTTTGACCAACGTGCAGTGGCATGCGCTGATCTCGATCTATTTCGGCCGCGGCACCACATCGGCGAAGCTGGCCCGCGATCTCAGTTACGACAAGGGCGCCACGACGCGGCTGATCGACCAGCTGGAACTGCGCGGCTGGGTGGAGCGCGCGCGCGGGCAGGGCGACCGCCGGCTGGTCGCGCTCAAGCTGACGCCAACCGGCGAGGCGGTGGCTCGTAAGTGCCGGCGGCTGGTGGTGCGCGCGTGGAACGAGTGGCTGAGCGACTGGCCGGAGCAGGACATCGTCGCCGCGATCGCGGCGTTGCAGCGGCTGCGCGGTACGTTGGAGCAGGTGGGGCGGTGAGGCGCGCGGCGGTCGCGCTGATGGTGCTGCTCGCCGGCTGTGCCGCGCCCATGTTGCGCCAGGAGGTGGCGCCGATCGCGCCTGCGGCGCTCGGGCTGACAGGGGCGTCCACCCCGGTTGCCGACCATGACTGGTGGCGGAGCTTCGGCGACCCGCAGCTGGACCGGCTGGTAGATGAGGCAATAGCGGGCGCTCCGGGACTGGCGGCGGCGCTCGCGCGGCTGTCGCAGGCGCAGGCGGTGCTGGGCCAACGTCGTGCCGAGGATGGGCCCCAAGCGGCGCTGCAGACGCAGCTGCAGGCGGCGCGGCTGTCCGGCCGCTACACCGTAGCGCCGCCATTTGGCGGCTCGGTGCGGACGGTCGGCACCGTTGGCGTCGATCTCGGCTATACGCTCTACCTATTCGGGCGGCAGCGGCTGGCGATCGACGGGGCTTCGGCGTCGTCCAAAGCGGCGGGTCTGGACCTCGCCGCCGCGCGGCTGGCGATCGCGAGCGCGGTCACCCAGACCTATCTCGATCTCGCACGCGCCGAGGCGCAGGCGACCATCGCGCGTCGTACCATCGCGACGCGGCAAGGAGCGTCGCGGCTGATCCGTGCGCAGCTGCGCAACCACCTGGCGAGCAAAGTCGAGTTGACCGCCGCGGACACCTTGGTAGCGGAGGCGCAAGCCGCGCTGACCCGGGCCGCCGGCGGGCGGGCGCTGGCCGCCAACGCACTGGCGGCGCTGGCCGGACGGGGGCCGGACCGTGCGGCGGCGATCGAGCCGGCCGCCCTGCGCCTCGACAACGGCCTGCAGCCTCCCGCCCAGTTACCGGCCGATCTGCTCGGCCGCCGTGCCGACGTCGCGGCCGCCCTGGCGCGGATTGAGGCAGCGCAAGCGGGTCGGAAGCTCGCCCGACGCGCCTGGTTTCCCAACATCAATCTCGGCGCGCTGATCGGCTTGCAGGCGATCGGGCTCGGTAACCTATTGTCGCTTGATGCCGCCCAGCTTGGGGTAGGGCCCGCGCTCAGCCTGCCGCTGTTCGACAATGGCCGCCGACGCGCCGATCTCGCGGGCGCCACCGCCGGCGTTGATCTGGCCACCGCCACCTACAATGAGGCGGTGGTGGGCGCGGTGCGCGAAGCGGCGGACGCGCTCGCGCTCGTCCGCAACCTCGGGCAGCAGCAGCGCGATGTCAGGGCGGTCGTGCGCGGATTGGCCGAGACTGCGCGGCTCAACGCGGTCCGGGTGCGCGCCGGCCTCGAGTCGAAACTCGGGGTGGTCGAAACCGACACGCGGCTGCTCGACGCCGAGCTCGCCCAGGTCAATCTCGCCGCCGATGCCACGCGCGCGCGCGTCCAGCTGCTGGTGGCGCTGGGCGGCGGCTGGGAGATGGGACGATGAGCGATCCTTTGACCGGCCGCCCCCGGGCGCGCAGGCGAGGGCTGCTGATCCTCGCCGGGATCGTGGCGCTGGCGGCGCTGGCCTGGGCGGTCATGGCATTTGCACTCGGTACGCCAAACGAGGATACGGACGACGCTTATGTCGCGGGCGACGTGGTGACGGTGACCGCGCGCGAGGCGGGTGTGGTGCTGGCGATCCACGCCGACACCACGCAGGTGGTGAAGGCGGGGCAGCCGCTGATCGACCTCGACACGGCGTCGGCGGACATCGCCTTGGCCCGGGCCGAAGCCGAACTTGCCCGCGCGGTGCGCGCGACGCGGGCGCAGATCACCGAGGTCGGCGGCGCGACGGCACAGGTCGTGCTCGCCCGCGCGCAGCTGGAGCGCGCCAATGCTGATTTCCGGCGCCGTCGCGGCGCGGCAGCAGAAGGCGCGGTGTCCGGCGAGGAACTGGCGCATGCCGCCGATCAGATAAAGGTCGCGCGCGCGCAGCTTCAGCTGGCGCAGGCGCAGCAACGCCAGAGCCAGGCGGCGGTGCAGGGCACAGATGCGAGCTCCAATCCTCAGGTGCTCGCCGCCGCCGCTGCCGTGCGTCAGGCGGCGATCGTCAGGGGGCACATGCGGGTGACGGCTCCGATCGACGGCACCGTCGCGCTACGGCCGGTGCAGCTTGGGCAGCAGATCGCCGCGGGCACCCCGCTGATGTCGGTGGTGCCGCTCGAACGGGTGTGGGTGGACGCCAACTTTCGCGAAACCCAGCTCAAGGATCTCCGCATCGGCCAGCGCGCGACGGTTACGGCGGACATGTATGGTGACGATCTGGTCTTTCACGGCCGCGTGATCGGTGTCGGCGCCGGCAGCGGCAGCGCTTTTGCCCTGCTGCCGCCGCAGAATGCGAGCGGCAACTGGATCAAGGTGGTCCAGCGCGTGCCCGTCCGCATCGCGCTCGACGCGGGCGAGCTCCGGCGCAACCCGCTGCGCATCGGCCTGTCGGTGCACGCCACCGTCGACACGGCCGATCGGTCTGGGCCCCGCCTCGGTGCCACGGCGACGCGCGCGTATCAGGGGGTCGCGACCGAGCAGCGCGCGCCGGCGGTTGAGGCACGGATCCGGCAAATCATCGCGAGCAACCGGTGACGCCGTCCTTCGTGCCGCCGCCGCTCACCGGCGCGAAGCTGGCGATCATCGCTCTCGCGCTCGCGCTGGGCACCTTCATGATGGTGCTCGACACCACCATCGCCAACGTCTCGCTGCCGACGATCGCCGGCAGTCTCGGTGTCGCGTCGGACGAGTCGACCTGGGTCATCACCGCCTTCGCGGTCGCGCAGGGAATCTCCGTGCCGCTGACCGGCTGGCTGATGGGCCGGTTCGGGGTGGTGCGCGTGTTCTGCACGTCGGTTTTCCTGTTCACGGTCGCGTCCTTCCTCTGCGGCATCGCCTGGAGCCTGCAGTCGCTGATCGTCTTTCGGATCATGCAAGGTGCGATGTCGGGACCGATGATGCCGGGCAGCCAGGCGTTGATGATTTCCGTCTTTCCGCCCGAGAAGCGGGCGACCGCGCTGGGGCTGTGGTCGATGACGACGCTGGTGGCGCCGATCATGGGACCGATGCTGGGCGGGTTCATCTCCGACAACCTGCATTGGAGCTGGATCTTCCTGATCAACGTGCCGGTCGGGCTCGGCTGCGCGGCGGTCTGCTGGAGCGGACTGAAGAACCGGGAGACACCGACACGGAAGCTGCCGATCGACACAGGCGGGCTGGTGCTGCTGGTGATCTGGGTCGGCGCGCTGCAGATCATGCTCGACCTCGGCAAGAACGCCGACTGGTTCCACTCGACCCGCATTGTCGTGCTGGCGCTGGTCGCGGCGATCGGCTTCGTCGCCTGGGTGATCTGGGAGCTGACCGACGGCAACCCGGCCGTCGATCTCAGCCTTTTCCGCAACCGCAATTTCGCGTTTGGAAACATCGCCTTTTCGGTCGGTTACGCGGTTTTGTTCGCGAACATACTGCTCATGCCGTTGTGGCTGCAAACTCAGCTGGGCTTTACCGCCAGCTGGGCCGGGCTGATAGCAGCACCCGCTGGGCTGGTGGCGGTGGTGCTGACCCCGCTGGTCGCACGAGCTTCGGGGAAGATCGACGTGCGGCTGCTAGCCACGGTGGCGTTTGTCTGCTTCGCGATCTCCTATTGGATGCGCGCCGGGCTGACCACGCAGGCCGATGTGTGGAGCCTGATCGCGCCGCAGCTGGTGGCAGGGGTGGCAATGAGCTGCTTCTTCCTGTCGATGGTGACGATCTGCCTTGAGGGTGTGCCGCCCGAACGGATGCCGTCGGCGACCGGGCTGTCCAGTTTCACGCGGATCATCGCTGCGTCCTTCGCCGCGTCGCTCGTCACCACCGCCTGGGACCGGCGCGAGGCGTTGCACCAGAGCCGCATTGCGGAGAATGTCGGCGACGGCGCCCCGCTGGGACAAGCAATGGATGCGCTGGGGCGATTAGGCCTGAGCGAGGCCCAAGCCGCCGCTGTCGTCACGCGACAGCTGGTCGGCCAGGCATATCTGCTTGCGTCCACGGACCTGTTCTGGCTGTCCGCGCTGCTGTCGGCCGGTGGCGTCGTGCTCATCTGGCTGACCCGGCGGCCGACCTCACCCAAGGCCGCTGTCGCCGCCGAGTAACTTGCGGGCTCACCGCGGCTATGGTGAGGTGGCACTGAGAGGATCCTATCATGGCCACCGCCGCAGCCGACCGCTTTCCCGCGCCCAAGGGGTTGCCGGTGGTCGGGCATCTCCACCAGATCGCACGATCCGGGCTGGTCGGCCATCTGCTCAAGGTATCGCGCGATTTCCCCGGCGGCGTGTTTCAGCTGAAGTTCGGCAGCCGGGTCGGCATCTTCGTGACCGATCCCGACGTGGTGGCGGAACTGAGCGACGAGACCCGCTTCCGCAAAATGCCTGGACCCGGGCTGCGCGTCGTGCGCCGCTTTGCCGGCGACGGACTGTTCACCGCCTTCAGCGAGGAGCCGAACTGGGGCAAGGCGCACCGGATCCTGCTGCCCGCGTTTTCGCAACGCGCGATGAAGGGTTATTTCGACCTGATCGTCGAGGTCTGCGATCAGCTCGTCGGCAAGTGGGAGCGGGCGGCGGGCACCCCAGGGGGCAGGGATGTGCTGGTCGCCGACGACATGACGCGGCTGACGCTCGACTCGATCGCGATCGCGGGGTTCGGGCACCGGTTCAACAGCTTCGAAAAAGACGAGCTTGACAGCTTCCTGGTGGCGTTGGGCGACGCGCTGAGCGAGTCGATGAGCACGATCACGCGGATGCCGTTCCAAAAGCCATTCGCGAAGAAGGCGCAGGCGCGGTTCGACGCCGCCATCGCGGAGATGAACACGCTGGTCGACGGCATCATCGCCGAACGTCGCCGCAACCCGGACGCTGCGGCCAAGGACCTGCTCAACCTGATGCTGACCGCAGTCGATCCGGAGACCGGCGAGCGCCTCGACGACCTCAATATCCGTTATCAGGTGCTGACCTTCCTGATCGCGGGTCACGAGACGACCAGCGGCATGTTGACCTTTGCGTTCAGCTATTTACTGCGCAATCCTGCGATCCTGGCGCAGGCCTATGCCGAAGTCGATCGCGTGCTGCCGAGCGACACGCTGCCCGACTATGCGCAGGTGGCGAAGCTGGAGGTGATCGAGCGCATCCTGAAGGAAGCGCTGCGGCTGTGGCCGACCGCGCCCTCGTTCAGCCTGGCACCGTTCCAGGACGAGGTGGTCGCGGGCTTCCAGTTTCGCAAGGACCGCCCGGTCAACGTCTTCTCGCCCGGCCTCCACCGCAATCCGAAGGTCTGGGCGGACCCCGACGAGTTCGACATCGACCGCTGGCTGCCGGAGAACGAGGCGAAGCATCACCCGCATGCCTACAAGCCGTTCGGCAATGGCGAGCGGGCCTGCATCGGTCGGCAGTTCGCGATGGTGGAGGCGAAGATCGCGATGGCGATGCTGCTCCGCCGCTACGCGGTCAGCGATCCGCACGGCTACCGGCTGACCATCAAGGAGACGCTGTCGATCAAGCCGGACAATTTCTACATGCGCGTCCGCTTGCGGGGTGCGCATGAGCGGTTGAGCGTCGCCGCGGTGCAGCCGGTGCAGGCGGACGCGCCGGTTGCGGCGGTGGCCGGCACCGGCAAGAGCTTCGCCGTGCTCTACGGCTCCAGTCTCGGCACGGCGCGCGAGATCGCCGAGGAGATCGCCGAGCGCGCGCGCGTCGATGGCTTCGACGTGGTCGTGCGCGCGATGGACGAGAGCCTGCGCGCTGGCGCCGAACCGGACGACAAGGTGATCGTGGTGGTCACCGCCACCTATAACGGCCGCGCCCCCGACAGCGCGCTGGAGGTCGAACGCGCGCTCGACGCCGGTCACTTCGAGGGCGCCGACTGGTCGGGCGCGAAGTTCGCCGTGCTCGGCATCGGCAACTCGCAATGGCCCAATTACCAGCACTTCCCCAAGCGCGTCGACACCGCGATCGAGGCGGCCGGCGCCGAACGCCTGATCCCCCGCGCCGAAGCGGACGGACAGGGCGATTTCGATGGCGCGGTCACCCGCTTCGTCCGCGACCTCTGGCGAGCGCTCGGCGCGGCGGAGCCGAGCGTCGCCCAGGCCGGCGGGCTGTCGCTCACGCCGGTCGACCTCTCGGCCACGCGCGCGGCAGCATTGCCGGAACACGCCCAGCGGCTGACAGTGTTGGCGAACGAGGAGCTGGTGCGGCCCGCCGAGGGGCTGTGGGACTTCGCGGTCGAGCCGCCGCGTTCCTCGACGCGGTTCGTCCGGCTCGCGTTGCCGGACGGGCAGACCTATCGCGCCGGCGACCACATTGCCGTTTATGCCCGCAACCGCCCCGACCTGGTCGCGCGCGCGGTCGACCGGCTCGGTCTGGACGGCGCATCGCAGGTCCGGGTCGACGGGCAGGGCGGCCGCTTCCGGCATCTGCCGCTCGGCCAGACGGTGACGGTGCGCCAGCTCCTGTCCGATTTCATCGAGCTGTCCGACCCACTGCCGCGCCGGGCGTTGCAGACGGTCGCCACCCGCTGCCCCGACACGCAGCGCCGGCTGGCGGCGCTTGCGGAGGCCTATGACGAGGAGGTCGCGGGCAAACGGCTGACGCTGCTCGACCTGCTCGACCGGTTCCCGGCCGCGGAGCTGTCGCTCGACCAGCTGGTCGAGCTGTCCGCGCCGATCGCGCCGCGCTTCTACTCGATCGCGTCGAGCCCGCTGGTGTCTCCGCACGCGGTCGATCTGATCGTCGGCACCACCGTCGCGCCCGCCTGGTCGGGGCTCGGCGAGCATCGCGGCTTTGCGTCGGGCTACATGGCGTCGGTCGCACCGGGAGCGGGCATTTTCGGCTATGTCCGCCGCCCCAACCCGCCCTTTGAGCCGCCCGCCGACCCCGCCGTGCCGATGATCCTGATCGGCCCGGGCACCGGCTTCGCGCCGCTGCGTGGCTTCCTGCAGGAACAGGAAGCCAGGGGCGGAGCGCCCGCGCTGCTGTTCTTCGGCTGCCGTCACCCCGACCATGACTGGTTCTGCCGCGACGAGGTGGAGGCCTGGCGCGACGCCGGGCTGGTCGAGCCATTCATCGCCTTTTCCGCCGTACCCGGACACCCCTGGCGCTTCGTCCAGGACGCGCTGTGGGCCGAGCAGGGCCGCGTCTGGGCGGCGCTCGAAGCGGGCGCGCAGGTGTTCCTGTGCGGCGATGGCCGCCACATGGCGCCGGCGGTGCGCGACACACTGATCAGCATCTGGATGCAGCAGGTCGGCGGCGACCATGCGCAAGGGTCGGCGTGGCTGGAGGGGTTGATCGAGACCGGGTGTTTCCATCAGGATGTATTTGGATTCGGCAAGTAGGGCGGCACTCACGGGGGGATAGGTCATGCGGGGGAAGTGGTTGATCGCAGGCGTCACGGTCGCGACGGGCGCGGTGGCGCAGGAGCGGGTCAAGCCTGCCGACTGGCCGGGCAAGCCGCCGGTGGCGGCGGTCAGGCCGGTGACCGAGACGCTGCACGGTACGACCTTGGTCGATCCCTATCGCTACATGGAGACGGCCGACGCCGAGACGATCGGCTGGATCAAGGCGCAAGGGAGCCATACCCGGTCGGTGCTCGACGCGATCCCGGCCCGCGCGGACTATGCCGCCAAGCTGGCGGCGCTGAGCGGATCGTTTGGCTATGTCCTCGACTATCGCGAGGCGGGTGGGCGCAGCTTCTATCAGGAGCGGCCGGCGGGCGGTGACGTGTACGACCTGATGGTCCGCGATGCCGCCGGGCCCCCGCGCAAGCTGGTCGATGTCGCCGGGCTGATCGCGCGTACGGGCAAGCCTCACGCGATCAATTACTACGAGCCGTCGCCCGATGGCCGGCTGGTAGCGATCGGCATCTCCGCCGGCGGCAACGAGAATGCGGACCTGACCGTCGTCGACGTCGCCTCCGGCCGCACGGTCGCGGGGCCGCTGCCCTATGCACGCTTCGCCGGACCGTCGTTTACGCCCGACGGCAAGCTGGCGCTGACGCTGTCGCAGGTGCTCAAACCCGGGGAGGCGCGCACCGGCACCTTCCTGAACCGCCGCTCGGTGATCTGGGACATGAAGGGCACACCGGTGGACGTGGTCGGCGCGCCGGTCGCCGCGGCGGCGGTCAAGCTCCGCCCGGACGAGGCGCCTTACGTCGGCTTCGAGCGCGGCTCGCGCTGGGCGGCGCTGATCGTGTCCGAAGGCGTGCGCAACGAAGCCGATTTCTACCTGGCCGATGCCGCCGCGGCGGCGGAGGGCAAGGCGCGCTGGCGCCGGGTCGCGGAGCGTGAGGCCGACCGCGTCACCTATGGCACGGTGATCGGCGATCGCGTCTATCTGCTCACCAAAAAGGACGCGCCCACCTTCAAGGTCAGCCGCCTCGATGCCGCCGCCGGCACCGCCGCGACCGCCGTCACCGTGGTGCCGGCGAAGCCCGGCCGGGTGCTGGAGATGCTCGCCGGCGCCGGCGACGCGCTGTATGTCGGCGGGCTGGAGGGCGTGTACGGCAAGCTGCTGCGGGTGCCGCATGGCGGCGGTGCGCCCGAAGAGGTGCCGCTGCCGGTCAAGGGTACGATCGGCCAGATGTGGGCCGACTCCACGCGGCCGGGTGTCGTCGTGCTGATGGCGGGGTGGACCGCGCCGCCGACCCATTATCGCTACGATCCGGCGACCAAGCGGTTCACCCAGCTCTGGTCGGGTCAGCGTCCGGTGGTGGATGCCGCGCGCGTCGCGGTCCATGACCTGCGCGCGACTGCCAAGGACGGTGTGCAGGTGCCCTTTTCTGTGGTCGCGCCTGCCGGTCCGCCGCGACCACGGCCGCTGCTGATCAACGCCTATGGCTCGTACGGCATCTCGCAGCTGCCGGGGTTCAGCCCCTGGCGGCTGGCGCTGGTCGATGCCGGCGCGGCGGTCGCGACCTGTCATGTCCGTGGCGGCGGTGAGCTGGGCGAGGCATGGCGGCTGGGGGGCAAGGACGACAGGAAGTTCAACACCTGGCGCGACCTGATCGCCTGCGCCGAACATGCCATCGCGCAAGGATGGACGACCAAGGACCAGCTGGTGATCACCGGCGGCTCGGCGGGCGGCATCCCAATGGGCCGGGCGATGATCGAGCGGCCGGAGCTGTTCGCGGGCGTCATCAGCCAGGTGCCGATGGCGAGCGCGATTCGCGCCGAGTTCCAACAGAACGGCCCCGTCAACACCGTCGAGTTCGGCACCATCAAGGAGCCGACCGGCTTCAAGAACCTGCTGGCGATGGATCACGCTGAAGGAGGGCACGGCCTATCCGCCGGTGATGTTCACCACCGGCCTCAACGACAGCCGCGTCGACAGCTGGCAGCCGGCCAAGGCGGCGGCGCGGATGCAGGCGCTGCCCTCGCCCAACCCGGTGCTGCTGCGCGTCGAGGGCGAGGGCGGCCACGGCATCGGTGCGACGCGCAAGCAGGGTGACGCGCTGCAGGCGGACATCGCCGCCTTCCTGTTCTGGCGCGCGGGCCTGCCGGGCTGGCAACCGGTGCCGCCGCGCCGCTGATCTCGCCCGCCGGGCGGGTCAATCCGGATCGGAACTTCACGAACCGCGCGACCCGTCCGCGGCCGGATCATCGTCCGGCGCGCGAACGGACGGCGGAGTATTGTGGTTCTGCAGGTAGCTCTCCCACTCCGCATCGCGCCGCGCTTGGTCGGCCGCTTCGCGCACGCGATCGCTCTCCTCATCGAGACGCTCCTGCTCGGCGATCTCGCGCGGGTCGTCCATCAGCCGCATCGTCTTCAGCAGCGGCCGGGCCGGGCGGGGCCGGCCGACCGCATCGGCGGCGGCATCCTCCGCCAGGTGGCGCACGGCTTGCTTGAGCATCTGCGCTGCGCCGTCGGGGTGGTCGCGATGCTGTTGCGCCGCCTCGCGCCATTTGCCGTAGCGTTCGGGCGCACGAATACGCAAAACGAACATGGCCAGTTGATTGTCGAAGCGGCGTTTCTCGCCGATCTGCTCGCCCTTGTAGAAGATCGGCGTGACCTCGCCATGGATTGCACGGCCGATCACCGCGTCGGAGAGTCGCTGGACACCGACATCGAGCGCCAGCTCCACCGCCTGGCGGAAGCTGTCGGCTCCGGGACGCGCCCGCAGATCGTAAAAGGACCGGGGCGACATGCCGACCGCCGCGCACGCCTCTTCCACGCATCCGCACGCCGCCAACGCCTGCACGACGGCGACCTGGCGCGCGGGCGTCCAGCCGTCATGCCGCGGCCGGACCTCGACGGGGGTGAAGGACGTGGCGGGCCGGGCGCCGACGGACTGCCGGGATTGCCGGCGCTTGTGCTGCTTGTTCATCCGACAGGATAGGCCACAACAGGCGGCTTGTAGGACAGCGTTTTTTCGCGGCGCCGTGTACCCACCTGCCGTCCCTTTGCAGTACGCGCTACCGACGCCGCGCGCTTGCCGGAATCGCCGCCGCAGTCCAGCATGGATCAAGAGCACGCGCCGAAGCGCGCCCGGGAGAGTTTCGATGCAGCAATTGTCCGCGCAGGACGCGTCCTTCGTCTATCTGGAGACGCCGCACACGCCGATGCATATCGGCTCGGTCGGCATCTATGACCCCTCCACGGCACCGGGCGGGTTCGTTCGGTTCAAGGACATCCTGCGCTTCATCGAGCAGCGGCTGCCCGGCGCGCGCTCGTTCCGTCAGCGGCTGGTGCGGGTGCCGTTCGACCTCGATCATCCCTATTGGATCGAGGATCCGGAGTTCGACATCGAGTTTCACGTCCGCCACATCGCGCTGCCCAAGCCGGGTGACTGGCGCCAGCTGTGCATCCAGGTCGCCCGGCTCCACGCGCGGCCGATGGACCTGACCAAGCCCCTGTGGGAGTTCACCATCGTCGAGGGCCTCGACAATATCGACGGCCTGCCGCCGGGCTGCTTCGCGCTGGTATCGAAGGTCCACCATGCCGCGATCGACGGGATGAGCGGGGTGGAGATGTCCGCGGCCGTCCACGACCTGGACGCGAAGATGACGCCGCCCGACAAGGCCGATGGCTGGCAACCGGACAACATGCCCAAGGTCGCCGATCTGCTCGCCCGATCCTATGTCAACGGGCTGGTGCAGCCGATGCGGATCATGGAGACGATCGGCCGCTCGCTGCCCGGCATGGGCAAGCTCGCAGCTTCGGTCGGCAAGGGCGACGTGTCCGTACGCAGCGCGCGCCCGGCGCCCAAGACCCGGTTCAACGGCAAGGTCTCCGCCCATCGCGCCTGGGACGCGGTGCCGTTCAAGCTCGCCGACATCCGCCAGATCAAGGACGCGGTGCCGGGTGCGACCGTCAACGACGTGATCCTGGCGGTCGTCGGCGGCGCGTTGCGCAGCTACCTTTTAGGCAAAAGCGAGCTGCCCAAGGAGACGCTGACCGCGATGGCGCCGATCTCCGTGCGGGCCGAGGGCGAGAAGGCGGCGCTGGGTAACCTCGTCAGCGCGATGGTCGTCGGGCTCGGCACGACGGTGGAAGACCCGCTGGAGCGGCTGCGCTTCGTTCATGACGAGGCGGTCAATTCCAAAGCCATGACCAACGCAGTCGGCGCGCGGACGCTGACCGATTACAGCCAGCTGATGCCGAGTGCGCTCGCCGGCATCGCGGCGCGGCTCTATACCCGCGTCGGTGCCGCCAATGCGCATGCGCCGGTGTTCAACTGCGTGGTGACGAACGTGCCGGGCAGCCGTGTGCCGCTGTATTTCGGCGGCGCGCGGATGGTGGCGATGTACGGCACCGGGCCGGTGTTCGACGGCATGGGGCTGATCAACACCATCTACAGCTATGGCCCGACCGTCGCGATCTCCTTTACGGGCTGCCGCGACGCGCTGCCCGATCCGCAGGGCTATGCCGACGCCCTGCGCGAGTCCTTCCGCGCGCTCAAGGTGGCGGCACAGGCCCATGCGGGGGAACGCAGCCCGTCGCCGCCGGTTGAACTCAACGACAACAGGCCCGCCAATAAGGTCGGCAGCAGGAGGAAGAGCAATGGCTGACACGGACAACGCCGCCGGCACCGCTGCCGACGAGGCGAAGAGGAACGCCGACTTCGCCGCCAATCAGGCGAAATCGGGTGCCGACCAGGCGGCGAACTTTGCCAAGGGCGCGACCGACCGGATGCGCGACGCAGGGCAAAAGGCGCAGTCCGCCTTTCAGGAGCGCGTGATGGAACCGGCACAGCGCGCCGGCCAGGCGATGCGCGAAGGCGGGCAGAAGATCGCCGAGAACAACCAGCAGATCGGCGTCAAGCTGATCGACCAGGCCGAGCAGAATACCGCCGAGGCGTTCGCGGCGATGCGCAAGGCGGCGGAGGCCAAGGACCTGTCCGACGTGATGCGCATCCAGGGCGAGTATCTGCGCGAGCAGAGCCAGCGCAGCATGGCGCAGGCGCGCGAGATCGGCGAGCTGATCGTCAGTTTCGGCCGCGATGCAGTGGGCGCGATGCGCAGCGGTGCGGGCGGACCGCGGACCGGCGGCGAATAGGGTATCGGCCACCCCGGCGGTCGGCCGGGGTGGCCCGTTGCTCAGGCGTTGCCCGCGCCGGGGTACATCCAGCTCTTGAAACCGCGGCGGTCGAAGCGGCGCTGTTCGCCCGGCTTGCGTGCGAGCCGGTCCGCGACGGCATAGAGCACCGCCGGGTTGACGCCCAGCCCGCAATGCGAGCCATGGACCTCGATATTCTCGGCCGTGTCGCTCTCGACCTCCTGGCAGGTCTCCCACGCGACGACGCCATCACCCTTGGTGTAGATGGCGGTGGAGGGGACGCTGGGCGGCGCGGCGATCTCGGCGATCATGCCCTGGGTATGCTGCCCGTCAACCGCGGTGCCGCTCATATACTCATAGAGCCGCCAGACGTTGGACGACTTCGGGCTGCCGTTGAAGGGGCTGCCGAGGGTGATGACCTGGCGGACATGGTCCGGCGCGCGGCGGGCGAGCAGGCGGGCCATGACGCCGCCGAGGCTCCAGCCGACGAGGCTTACCTTTTGACCGGTCGCTTCATGGACCTCTCGCAGGCGCTCGACGAGCTTCTCGCCCTGCTGCCCGATCGCACGGGGGCCGAGATTGCGGCCGAGGTTCCAGGTATGCGCGTCGTAGCCCAGCGTCCGCAGGAACCGGCGCAGCACGCGGGTTGATGTGTCGCTGGTCATGAAGCCGGGCAGCACGAGCACCGGGTGGCCGTCGCCGCGCGGAGCGGTGGCGATCAGCGTGCCCATCGAAACGGCCATGCTGCCCCACTCGGCAATAGCGCGGGGCAGCTCGGTCAGCGCGAGCAGGGCCGAGGGCGGCTGGATGCGGCGGGGTTGGGTCATGTTGAGGGCGGCGGTCGCCATCGGAAGTTCTCCTTGCAGTGCAACATAACCGTCGGCGGCGAGGTTGGTTCACTCACACCCCGAACGCCTGCTGGCGGGCGGCATGGCGGGCGGCGTCGAACGACAGGATCGCGAGGTCGTGCGAGCGGCCGTCACGGCCACGCACCTGGTCCTTGAGCAGCGCCTCCGCGCGGAAGCCCAGCCCCTCGAACAATGCCACCGACCCGCTCTGGTCCGGGGTCATCCGCGCAGTCAGCTTGGCGAGGCCGCGGTCGCGCGCGATGGCGAAGATCGCCTCGAGCAGGTCGCGGCCGACGCCCGCGCCGCGACGGTCGGGACTAACCAGCAGCCGCACCTCGCCGACATGCGCGCTCCAGCCGAGCGGGTCGCGCACCAGCGCCGCCGTGCCGGCCACCCGAGGCTCTGCGGCGTCCTGGTCTACCGCCAGCAGGCTGTCGATCCAGCCGTCGCCGATCGCCTCCAGCCACGCCTCGATCACGCGCGGGTGGTTGAGGTCGCGACCCAGGAAGAGCAGGTCATGCTCCGGCAGCGTCCGGGCGAACGCCGCGACCCGTTCGCGGTCAGCGGGGTCGAAGCGGCGGATGAGGTGGCTCATGTGCTTCGCTGTCCCAGCCAATCGACGAGCTTCGGCCACAGCCGCTTGATCGCGTTGCCGCCCGCGACGAGGCTGACATGCCCGCCCTTCAACACGACCTCTTCCTTGTCGGCGGAGCCGATCATGCCGATCAGCGGTGCCGACGCGGCAGTGGGCACGATGTGGTCGTGCTGCGCGGCGACGTGGAGGAACGGCACCTGGATGCCGCCGAGCTCGACCGGTCGCCCGCCTACGTCCATGCGCTCGTGGAGTAGCCGGTTGTCCCACATCAGCTTCTTGGTGGTCTCCCTGAAATACTCGCCGGCCAAGGGCAGGATATCGCTCGCCCAGCGATCGAACATCCGAAAGGATTTCACGAACTGCTCGTCATAGAGCTGGTCGACGACCCTGATCTGTTGCGCGATCCGGGCACCCGGTTTCAGCATATCGAAGGCGGTGTAGAGATAGTCGCCAGGGCAGTTGCCGAGCGTGTCGACCAGCCGGTCGACATCGAAGAAGCGGCGGTCGGACCAGCTCTGGAACATGTCCATCGCGGTGAAGTCCACCGGCGTGGTGAAAGTGACGAGGTTGGCGAGGCCCTGGCGTGAACCCTCCAGCGCCGCCCACAGCAGCGACAGGACGCCGCCGAAGCAATAGCCGACCACGGTCAGATCGGGCTCGCCGGTCTCGCGCCTCACCCGCTCGACCGCGCTGGGCAGGAAGTCGAGGACGTAGCTTTCCAGTGTCAGCGTCTTCTCGTCGGCGCGTGGCGCCTCCCAGTCGAGCATGAACACGTCAAAACCGGCGCGGAGCAGATACTCGACCAGGCTTTGGCCCGGCACCATGTCGAAGATGTAGCCGCGGTTGGTGGTCGCCATCACCAGCAGGATCGGCACGCGGTACACGTCATCGACCAGGGGGCGGTAATGGTAGAGCCGCATCGTGCCGCGCTCAATCAGCACATCCTTGGGCGTGGCGCCGAGCTGCGGGCCGGCAGTGGTGAAGTATTCCAGCCCCTTCAGATTGCGTTGCAGCGCCCGCTCGAACTCGGTCGCGGCGGCGCTGAAGAGCTCGGGCGCGCGCAGGCCCGCGGCGGTGGCCATGCCGCGCCTAGCCGCCGGCAGCCGGGGCGGGCGGCTTGCGACCGCGCGTCGGCTTGGGGCGGATCGGCGCGGGCAGGGCGGTGCCGGTCAGGTGCGCCTCGATCCGCTCCAGCGTCGTCTCGATCCGGCCGATCCGGGCGGAGAGGTCGGCGAACTCGGTGCGGCTGGGCAGGTTGGCGGCGGCGAGCGCGCGCTCGGTGATGCCGTTCATCGCCGCCTGCGCCTCCACCTGCGCGGTTTGGCCGGCATGCATGACACGCGACCACTCGCCGGTCTTGAGCACGTCGCCGCCGACCCCGTTGGCGAGCTTCTCCCATTCGCCAAGCATAGTACGGAAAAAGGCGCCCGGGTCCGTGGCCATGCTGCGCAGCATCGGCGCGGCATGGGGGCGCGTCAAGGGGTCGGGGAGAGCGCCGCCAAGGTCGAGTCGCCGCCGAGCGCACGGTACAGCGCCACCCGGTTGCTCGCGCCGACCAGGCCCGTGCTCACCAGCGTGCGTTGCGCGGCATAGAGCGAACGCTGCGCGTCGAGACTGGCGAGGAAGGTGTCGATACCGCCGCGATAGCGTGCCTCAGTCAGGCGCTGGGTATCGGCGGCGGCGGCGACGAAGCGGCGGTTGGCGGCGATCTGGGCCTCGATCGTGCCTTGGCGGGCGAGCGCGTCCGCGGTTTCCCGGAAGGCGATCTGGATGGATCGTTCATAGGTGGCGAGCGCGGCGTCGCGCTGCGCCTGGGTCAGGGCCACGTTGGCGCGGCCGGCGCCGGCGGAGAAGATGTTGTAGCCGATGCTCGGGCCTGCCGAGAAGTTGAACGCGCCGCCGCTGAACAGCGAGGTGAGCGCGTTCGAAGCGAAACCGAGCACCCCAGTCAGCGACAGGCGCGGAAACAGTGCCGCCCGCGCCGCACCGATATCGCCGTTGGCGGCGCGGAGCTGATATTCGGCCTGGACCACGTCGGGCCGGCGCAGCAGGACGCTGCTGTCGACCCCCGCCGGCAGCGCGACGATGCGGGGCGCGGCCTCGTCGATGCTCATCGGCAGCAGCGGCGCCTCGACCGGCGCGCCGACGAGCAGTTCCAGTGCGTTGCGATCTTGCGCGACGGCGGTGGTCTGTTCCGCCACGTCCGCCTGCGCGGTCGCCAGGATCTGCTCGGCCTGGGCGAGGTCGGTGCGGGGGCTGACACCGCCCTGCAGCCGCGCGCGGGTGAGGCGAACGCTCTGCTCGGAGACGGTCACCGTCTGCTGCGCCAGCCGCAACAGACTACGATCCGCCGCCAGCTGCAGCCAGGCATCGGCGATGTCACCGACCAGCGTCAGGCGGGTTGCGCGCGCGGCGGCTTCGGTCGCGAAATAGCGGTCGAGCGCGGCGCCCGTCAGCGAACGAATGCGGCCGAACAGGTCGATCTCGAACGCGGTGACGCCGACATCGACCGAGAAGCGGCTGTTGGTGCCGCCGCCGCTGCTGACCGAGCCGCCGATGCCGGTGGTGTTGGCGTTGCCGCCGCCGCTCCGCGACAGGCTATAGTCCGCGCCGGTGTCGACGCGCGGCAGCCGTTCGGCGCGCTGGATCCGGTACTGCGCCCGTGCTGCTTCGATGTTGGCGACCGCGACGCGGAGATCGCGGTTGTTGACGAGCGCGCGGGCGATGAGCTGTTGCAGGCGCGGATCGGCGAATACCTGCGCATAGGTGACGGACGGCAGCGCCGCTTCCGACTGGCGCAGATAGGCGTCGCCGACGGGCCATGATGTGGGCACGGGCAGCGCGGGTTGGACGTATTTGGGCGCCAGCGAACAGCCCGACAGGGCGGCGAGCGCGATGGCGGCGACGACCGGCCGGTTCATGCCGGCTCCGCCTTCGCGCCCTGATGTCCGGTCGGTTTGCCGCGCAGCTTGGCGATGCCGTCGCGCACGCCACGGCGGACCAGGATGAAGAAGAAGGGGATATAGAATACCGCCAGCACGGTCGCGGTCACCATCCCGCCGATCACCGACGTGCCGATCGCGATCCGCGCGTTGGCGCCGGCACCGGTCGAGATGGCGAGCGGCAACACGCCGAAGATGAAGGCGAGGCTGGTCATCAGGATCGGCCGCAGCCGCAGCCGCGCCGCCTCCAGCGCGGCGTCGATCACGCGCGCGCCCTTGCGTTCGGCCTGTTCGGCGAACTCGATCATCAGGATCGCGTTCTTGGCGGCGAGACCCATCGTCGTAAGCAGCCCGATCTGCAGGTACACGTCGTTCTGAAGGCCGCGCAGCGTCACCGCCAGGATCGCGCCGATCAGCCCCAGCGGGATGACGAGCAGGACGGCGAGCGGGATCGACCAGCTTTCGTACAGGGCGGCCAGGCACAGGAAAACGACCAGCAGCGAGAGCGCATAGAGCAAGGGCGCCTGGCCGGCGGACAGCCGCTCCTGATAGGACAGGCCGGCCCAGGCGACCGAGGTGCCGGGCAGGTCGGCGGCGAGCTGTGCCATGCGCTCCATCGCCTCGCCCGACGACGAGCCCGGCGCCGGCTGCCCCTGGAACTCAAAGGACGGGATGCCAGAGAAGCGCGACAGCGTCGTCGGCGCCTGTGCCCAGGAAATCTGCGCGAACGAGGAAAAGGGCGCCATCTGGCCATTGGCCCCGCGCACGAACCACTGCGAGATGCTTTCCGGGGTCGCGCGGAACGGCGCGTCGCCCTGCACATAGACGCGCTTGACGCGGCCGCGGTCGACGAAATCGTTGACGTAGCGCCCGCCCCAAGCGATCGATAGCGTGTTGTTGACGTCGCTCTGGGTCAGCCCCAGCGCCGCAAGCTCCGCCTGGTCGACATCCAGCTTCAGCGTCGCGATATCTGGCAATTCCGAGAGACGTACGGAGGCGAGCGTCGGGTCCGCATTGGCGGCGGCGAGCAGCCGGTCACGCGCGGCTGCGAACTCCGCCCGCGACAGTCCGCCGCTGTTCTGCAACTCCATCGTGAAGCCGTTGGTCTGGCCCAATCCACGGATCGCGCCCGGCACCAGCGCGAACACCTCCGCGTCGCGCAAGCCGCGAAAGGCCGCAGTGGCGCGCCGGGTGATCGCCTCGGCGCCGTTTTCCTCGCCCTTACGCTCGTCCCACGGTGCGAAGTTGATGAAGCCCTGGCCGGTGTTCTGACCGGCCGCGCCGCCGCCGCCGCCGCCGGACACGGTGAACATGACGGAGACGTTCTTCGCTTCCTGACGCAGGAAATAATCCTGCACCTGCTCCTGGACCTGATAGGTCCGGCCCTGGGTGGCACCCGCGGGCAGGCGGAACTGGACGCTGGCGGCACCCTGGTCCTCGGTCGGCAGGAAGCCGGTGGGCAGCCGCAGGAACAGCACCGCCATCACCGCGACGATGGCGGCATAGACCAGCAGGGCGATCCACTTGCGATCGACGACCGCACGGACCCCGCCCAGATACCGGTCCAGACCGCGTTCGAAGCCGCGGTTGAACCAGTCGCCCGCCCGGCCGATCAGGCCCATCGCCCGTGGGAACCGGCGCGCCAGCCGGCCGCCCTCGGCATGCTCGTCGCGCCGCTTCAGCAGATGCGAGGTGAGCGCGGGACTGAGCACCAGCGCCACCACCACCGACAGGATCATGGCGGAGATGATGGTCAGCGAGAACTGCCGATAGATGACGCCGGTGGAACCGCCGAAAAACGCCATCGGCAGGAACACCGCCGACAGCACCAGGGCGATCGCGATCAGCGCAACCGTGATCTCGTCCATCGACCGGATCGTCGCCTCTCGCGGCGTCATCTCGGGATTCTCGTCGAGCAGCCGCTCGACATTCTCGACGACCACGATCGCATCGTCGACCAGCAGGCCGATCGCCAGCACCAGGCCAAACAGGGTCAGCGTGTTGATAGTGAAGCCCGCGAGCGCGAACACGGCGAAGGTGCCGAGCAGCACCACCGGCACCGCCAGTGTGGGGATAAGCGTCGCGCGCCAGCTCTGCAGGAACACGAACATCACGATAACGACCAGCACGATGGCTTCGATCAGCGTCTTGACGACTTCCTCGATCGACAGCTTGATGAACTGGGTGGTGTCGTTGGCGTAGTTGAACTTGAGGCCCGCCGGAAAGCTCTTCGCGGCATTCTCGACATGCGCCTTGACCAGCTCCGCCGTCCTCAGCGCATCGGCGCCCGGCGCGAGGTTGATCGCCAGACCTGCGCCGGGATGACCGTTGATGCGGTTGCGCGGGTTGTAATTCTCCTGCCCTAGTTCGACCCGGCCGATGTCTCCCACTCGCACGACCGCGCCGTTGGTCTGGGTCTTCAGGACGATGTTGCGGAACTGATCGGCGGTCTGCAGCCGCGACTGGGCTGTCACGGTCGCGTTCAGCATCTGCGTGTCGGGTTGCGGTTGTCCGCCGATCTCGCCGGCCGCGACCTCCGTGTTCTGGGCCTGGATCGCGGTGACCACGTCGCCTGGGATCAACTGGACACTGGCGAGCTTCGCCGGGTCGAGCCAAATGCGCATCGCATATTGCGAGCCGAACACGTTGGTCTCGCCGACGCCCGCGATCCGCCCGATCGGATCCTGCAGCGTCGAGACCATGTAGTCCGACACGTCGCCGTTGGTGCGTCGATCGGTCTCGTCATAGACGCCGACGATCATCAGGAAGTCCGGATTGGACTTGGTGACGGTCAGGCCCTGCTGCTGGACCTGCGCGGGCAGGCGGCTGATCGCCTGCTGCACGCGGTTCTGCACCTGCACCTGCGCGATGTCTGCATCGGTGCCCTTCTCGAAGGTGGCGGAGATCGTGACTTGGCCGCGCGAAGAGGATGAGCTGGTGAAATACAGCAGTCCATCGATGCCGGTCAGCTGTTGTTCGATGATCTGCGTGACGCTGCTCTCCAGCGTGTCGGCGGACGCGCCGGGGAAATTGGCGCGGATGTTCACCTGCGGCGGCGCGACGTCGGGATATTGCGCGATCGGCAGCGTCCGGATCGCTCCCAATCCGGCGAGCATGATGATGATCGCGATGACCCACGCAAAGATCGGGCGGTCGATGAAGATGCGGCTGATCATGGCGTGGGGTTCAGCGCGCGCCGCCGGCCGGCGGCGCCTGGACGCGCTGCGGCGCGTTCGCCGGCACCGGGCGCACCGGGATGCCGCCGCCGCTCTGCGCGGCCGGTGCTGCGCCGCCGGCGCTCGCGGCTGCGCCATTGCGGCTGCCACCGCGCCGGGCGGCGGCTTGCTGAAGGCGGCCGAGCCCCTGAGTGATCACCCGGTCGCCGGGCTGCAAACCCTCCGTCACGACCCAATATTGCCCTTGTGTGCGTTCGGCCTTGACCGTTCGGCGCAGCGCTTGGTTGCCCGGTCCGACGACGTAGAGCGTCGCACCGCCCCGCGGATCGCGGCTGACGGCGGGCTGGGGTACGAGGTACACGCTGTTGTCGATCGCCTGGGCGAAACGGGCGCGGACGAACAGGCCGGGCAGCAACAGCCCGTCGCGGTTGGGAAAGCGCGCGCGCAGGGTCACGGTGCCCGTCTCCGCCCCGACCACCGCTTCCGCGAACTCGACGGTGCCTGCGGCCGGATATTCGCTGCCGTCGGGCAGCGTCAGGCGGACCTCGGCGCGCGCGGGCGCGGCACCGCTCGCCGCCATCTGACGACGGAGCGCGATCAGGTCGGCAGCGGACTGCTGGATGTCGACGAAGATCGGGTCGAGCCGCTGGATCTGCGCGAGCGGCTCGGCCTGGCTGGTAGAGACCAGCGCGCCGACCGTGAACAAGGATCGCCCGATGCGCCCGGATATGGGCGCCGGGACCGTGGTGAATTTGAGGTTGATCCGCGCGGTCTCCAGCGCCGCGCGGTTCTGCGCCACCTGCGCGCTGCCCTGCCGCGCCTGGGCGACCGCGTTGGTATATTCCTGTTGCGACACCGCCTCGATCCGCGCCAGCGGCGCGAACCGTGCCGCCTGGGTCTGCGCGGCCCGGGCGGTGGCCTGGGCTGCCGACAGGTTCGCTGACGCCTGCGCGACGGCGGCCCGGTACAGCGACGGGTCGACCTCGTAGAGCGGCTGACCCTGCCGCACGAGCGCGCCCTCGGTGAAATAGCGGCGGCGGATGATACCCGACACCTGCGGGCGGACATCCGACGACTCGTACGCGCTGGTGCGTCCCGATAGCTCCGCGACGATCGGCGCGGTGGTTGGTTGGACGACGACAAAGCCGACCTCGGGGGGGCCTTGACCGGCCCCGCCGCGTCCGCCCGCCGGCTGCTCGGTCCCGGAGCCGCAGGACGTGAGCAACAGCATCGCCGCCGGGCCGACCATCATCCGTGCGCGTGCCTTGCTCAAATCGCCTCGCTTGCTGCTCTCTTCACGGATGCTCCGCCCTTGCCCCAAGGTCAGCCTTGTTGCCATAGCTCCGGCGCCGAAATTGTGCAGCTGCGAAAGCATCGGTTGCATGTTAGGTTCCTTGGCCATGACATTCGACAACAAGAAGCTCGCCGCGGAAGCCGCGGTCGCGGAAGTGCGCGACGGCATGGTGGTGGGGTTGGGCACCGGCTCCACCGCCGCTTTCGCGATCGACGCGATCGGCCGGCGGGTGGCGCAAGGGCTGCGGGTGACCGCGGTCGCGACCTCCGTCGCCAGCGCCGAGCAGGCGAGGCGGCTGAATATCCCGCTGCTCGACTTCGCCGACGTGGCCCGGGTCGACCTGACGATCGACGGCACCGACGAGATCGACGGCGCGTTGGTCGCGGTGAAGGGCGCGGGCGGGGCGATGCTGCGCGAAAAGGCGGTCGCGGCTGCGTCGACGCGGATGGTGGTGATCGCGGACGGCTCCAAACAGGTCGAGCGGCTGGGCGCGGCCAAGCTGCCGGTCGAGGTGCTGCCGTTCGCCCGCGCCTTCGTGCTCAGCCGGCTGGTCGAGCTGTTCGACCGGGTCGAGCTGCGCGACGCGGGGTCGTATCGGACGGATAACGACAACGTCGTCGCCGATTGCCACGATGCGCAGGTGTCGGACCCGGGTGTGCTGGCGGCGGTGCTGCAGGCGATCCCGGGCGTGGTCGGTCACGGGCTGTTCCTTGATGAGGTCGACGCCGCCTATATCGCGACGGACGGTGTCGTTGCGAGGGTGGAACGGGGCGGCTAGGGCAACCCGCAACTGCCTTGCCGCGTTGGGCGGGTTCTAGAGCGAGGAAACACATGGCCGAAGCCTCCACCGTCGCGGCGGACCCCAGCCTGCACGAGGACGGCTCGCCTGAGCGGTTGCAGATCGATACCATCCGCACCCTGTCGATGGACGCGGTGCAGGCCGCAAATTCCGGTCATCCGGGGACGCCAATGGCCTTGGCGCCGGTCGGGCATACGGTGTGGACCAAGTTCCTGCGCTATGATCCGGCCAACCCGGACTGGCCCAACCGCGACCGCTTCGTACTGTCGGTCGGCCATGCCTCCATGCTGCTCTACGCGCTGATCCACCTGGCCGGGATCGAGGAGATCGACGCGGACGGCAAGAAGTCGGGGCGCGAGGCGGTGAGCCTCGACGATATCCGTGCGTTCCGGCAGCTCGGGTCGAAGACGCCGGGCCACCCCGAATATCGGCATACCACCGGCGTCGAGACGACCACCGGCCCGCTGGGGGCTGGTTGCGGCAACTCGGTCGGTATGGCGATCGCCGAGCGCTGGCTGGCGGCGCGGTACAACCGGCCCGGTTTCACGCTGTTCGATCACGACGTGTACGTCATCGCCGGCGACGGTGACATGATGGAGGGCGTGGCCAGCGAGGCGGCGTCGCTGGCGGGGCATCTGAAGCTCTCCAACCTTTGCTGGATCTACGACAGCAACTCGATCTCGATCGAGGGCGATACCGACCTCGCCTTCATCGAGGATACGGGCAAACGGTTCGAGGCCTATGGCTGGCAGGTTATCCATGTCGACGATGCCAACGACACCGCGGCGCTGACCGCGGCGCTGGAGGCGTTCCGGGCGTGCGCCGACAAGCCGACCTTCATCGTCGTACGCTCGGTGATCGGCTGGGGCAGCCCCAAGGCCGGCAGCGAGAAGGCGCATGGCGAGCCGCTGGGCGCCGACGCGATCACCGCGACGAAGCAGGCCTATGGCTGGCCCGGTCAGGAGCCGTTCTTCGTCCCGGATGGCGTGCGTGAAGAATTCCGCGATGCGGTCGCCGGGCGCGGCGGGCGTCTGCGGGAGGAATGGGTCGTGAGCTTCGATCGCTATCGCGTTGAATTCCCGGAACTGGCGGGCGAGCTCGACCTGCTCTTGCGTGACAAGCTGCCCGACGGCTGGGATGCGGACGTGCCGGAATTCCCGGCGGACGAGAAGGGTCTCGCCAGCCGTGATTCGGGCGGCAAGGTGTTGAACGCGATCGCGGGCAGAGTGCCTTGGCTGCTCGGCGGTTCGGCCGATCTGGCGCCGTCGACCAAGACGGACATCAAGGGCAAGGCGTCGTTCGAATCCGGCAATTATGGCGGCCAGAACTTCCATTTCGGCGTCCGCGAGCATGGCATGGGCGCGGTGGTGAACGGCATGGCGCTGTCGCACTTGCGCTCCTACGGCTCTACCTTCCTCGTCTTCCTCGATTACATGCGCGCGCCGGTGCGGCTGGCGGCGATCATGGAAGTGGGCGCGATCTGGGTATTCACGCATGATTCCATCGGGGTCGGCGAGGACGGGCCGACGCATCAGCCGATCGAGCATCTGGCGACGCTGCGCGCGATCCCAGGCCTCGACACGATCCGGCCGGGCGACGCCAACGAGGTCGCCTGGGCGTGGAAGGCGGCGGTGATGGATGCCGATCACCCGACCGCGCTGATCTTCTCCCGCCAGGCGCTGCCGACGCTCGATCGCGGCAAGTATGCGTCCGCCGAGGGGGTGGTGAAGGGCGGCTATGTGCTGGCGGACAGTGACGACCCGCAGGTCATTCTGATCGCCACCGGCAGCGAACTGTCGATGGTGGTGCAGGCGCATGAGCGGCTTACGGCGGAGGGCGTGCGCAGCCGCGTCGTGTCACTGCCGAGCTGGTATCGGTTCGAGCTGCAGGATCAGGAATACCGCAATGCCGTGCTGCCGCCGCCGGTCAAGCCGCGCCTGGCGGTGGAGATGGCGGGGGAGATGGGCTGGGACCGCTATGTCGGCACGGCAGGCGACACGATCACCATGTCCACCTTCGGTGCGTCCGCCCCGATCGCCAAATTGCAGGACAAATACGGCTTCACCGTCGACAACATCGTGGCGAAGGCGAAGCAGTTGATCGCGGAAGCGGCGGATGAATAAGGTTCCTGCCGTTCGTCCTGAGGAGCCACTGAGCTTGTCGAAGTGGCGTCTCGAAGGACGATGTGGTTCGAGACGAGCCTTCGGCTTCGCTCAGCCTCTCCTCACCACGAACGGAATAGAGGACGCAGCTTATGAGCAAGCTTGGTGATCTCAGCGCGGCGGGGACCGCGGTGTGGCTGGACTTCGTCGACCGTAAGTTCCTCGCCGCTGGGGGGCTGGGCAAGCTGGTCGAGGAGGACGGCCTCACCGGTGTGACGTCCAACCCGTCGATCTTCGAAAAGGCCATGGGCTATGGCGACGCCTATGACGCCAGTTTGGCCAAGTTCGATGCCGCCAGCCCGGGCGCCGCGACGATCGACCGCTACGAAGCGCAGGCGATCGAGGACATCAAGGCGGCGGCCGACACGCTGCGCCCGGTCTATGACCGGCTGGGCGGCGCGGACGGCTATGTCAGCCTGGAGGTGTCGCCCTATATCGCCGACGATACCGACGCGACGATCGCCGAGGCACAGAAGCTGTGGCGCGCCGTCGACAAGCCCAATCTGATGATCAAGATCCCCGGTACGCTCGCCGGTGGCCCTGCCATCGCGGCGACGATCGCCGCCGGAATCAACGTCAACGTGACGCTGCTGTTCTCGCAGGCGGCGTATCAGCGGGTCGCGGAAGCCTATGCGACCGGACTGGAGGAGCGGGTGCGACAGGGGCAGCCGATCGACCGGCTGGCGTCGGTGGCGAGCTTCTTCGTCAGCCGGATCGACGCGGTGATCGACAAGCGGATCGACGACCAGGTTGCGGCTGGCGATGCGGAGGCGGAGGCGCTGAAGGCGCTGCGTGGCAAGGTCGCGATCGCCAACGCGAAGCTCGCTTATGCCTGGTATCGGGAGTTCGTCTCGTCCGAGCGCTGGCAGGCGCTGGCGGCGAAGGGCGCACGGCCGCAGCGGCTGTTGTGGGCCTCAACCGGGGTCAAGGACCCGGCGTATCCCGATACGCTGTACGTCGACACGCTGATCGGGCCCGACACGGTCAACACCATGCCGCCCAAGACGATGGACGCGTTCCGCCAGACGGGCACTGTCGCGCAGACGCTGACGCAGGGTGTCGACGACGCGCGCCACGTTCTAGCCGAAGCGGAGCGGCTGGGGCTCAACCTCGACGGCGTCACCGACGGGCTGGTCCAGGAGGGGGTCGCGTCATTCGCCAAGGCCTTCGACGACCTGCTCGGCGCGATCGCCAAGAAGCAGCCCGCCCCGCTCTAGACTGCGGTCTCTCTGAGCTCGTCTCAGGGTCGTGGGCGATGACGGTCGTCGGAGCGATGGCCGACGGCGCGCAAGGATGCTGAAACAGGTTCAGCATGACGAAGGTTGGGATGAACGCAATTCCGGATAGGGCATCAGCATGAAACTCGGGATCATCGGCCTGGGCCGGATGGGCGGCAATATCGGGCGGCGGCTGATGCGGGCCGGGCATCAGGTGGTGGCGTTCGATCGCGACCCGAAGATGGTCGAGGCGCTGGTCGCCGACGGGGCGGAAGCGGCTGGCTCGCTCGAGGCGATCAAGCGGCAACTGGACAGCCCGGCCATCTGGTGGGTGATGCTGCCGGCCGGCGACCCGACGGAGCAGACAATCCAGGCGCTGCTCGCGGCCGCCGAGCCCGGCGACATCATCATCGATGGCGGCAACACCTTCTACAAGGACGATATCCGCCGCGCGAAGCTGTTGGCCGAGCAGGGTGTGCGCTATGTCGATGTCGGCACGTCGGGCGGCGTATGGGGGCTGGAGCGCGGCTATTGCATGATGATCGGCGGCGACAAGGACGCGGTCGACTATCTCGACCCGGTCTTCGACACGCTGGCGCCGGGGCTCGGAACCATCCCCCGCACACCAAATCGGATGGCCGAGGAGGGCGAGGACGCGCGCGCCGAGAAGGGGTACATCCACGCCGGTCCCGCGGGCGCGGGCCACTTCGTCAAGATGATCCACAACGGCATCGAATACGGACTGATGCAGGCCTATGCCGAGGGCTTCGACATCCTCAAGGGCAAGTCGTCGGACAAGTTGGCCGAGGACGAGCGCTACGACCTCAATCTGACCGACATTGCGGAGGTGTGGCGGCGCGGATCGGTGATCTCGTCCTGGCTGCTCGACCTGACCGCCCAGGCGCTGGCGCACGACATGACGCTGGAGAAGTTCTCCGGCCGGGTCGCCGACTCGGGCGAGGGGCAGTGGACGATCGACGCGGCGATGGAGGAAAAGGTGCCCGCCAACGTCCTTACCGCTGCGCTGTTCGCGCGCTATCGCAGCCGGGTAGACCATACGTTCGGCGATCAGGTGCTGTCGGCGATGCGGTTCGGCTTCGGCGGGCATGTCGAGATGCCGCAGTGAGCTCGTTCCGGCTGCTGGTGTCCGACGTTGACGGCACGCTCGTGGACAAGCGCAAGCAGCTAACGGCCGGCACGATCCAGGCGGTCGGGCGGCTCCGCGCGGCGGGCATCGGGTTTACCGTCATCTCCGCGCGACCGCGCTCGGGCGTGCTGCCGATCGCCGACGCGCTCGCGATCGACGGGCCAATCGCCGCGTTCAACGGCGGGCTGATCTTCCGGCGGGAGGGCACGGTCGAGCGCCGGCACCTGATACCCGGCGATGTCGCGCGCGGGGCGTTAGAGGCGGTTGGCGAGCTGGCGGTCGACGTTTGGGTGTTCGCCGACGATCAATGGCATGCCTCGACCGACCAGGGCGCGCATGTCGTCAGCGAGCGCATCGCCGCGAATCAGGAACCGGTCATTCGCGGCGACTTCGCGGACCTGCTCGACCGCGCCGACAAGATCACCTTCGTCAGCGACGAGCCCGCGACACTGGCGACGCTCCACGCGCGGATCAACGCGGCGTTTCCGGGTCGCGCAACGGTGGCGCTGTCGCAGACCTATTATCTCGACGTCACCGCGATGGCCGCGAACAAAGGCGCGGGGATCGAGGCACTCGCCGCCGCCGCCGGCGTGCCGCTGACCCAGGTAGTCGCGATCGGCGATCAGGCCAACGACATCGCCATGCTGAAGCGCGCCGGTCTGGCGATCGCGATGGGCAACGCGCCCGATGCGGTGAAGGCGGTCGCTGATCAGGTCACCGCCACGAACGACGCCGATGGCGTCGCGCAGGCCATCGACACCCTCATCCTTTCCGCCGTGGAGCATTTACCGTGAAGCAACTCGTCGCCTTCGACCTCGACAACACGCTGGCCGCCAGCAAGCAGGCGCTGGAGCCGTTCATGGGCGAGGCGCTGGCCGACCTGCTCGGCGTTGCACATGTCGCGGTGATCTCCGGCGGCGACTGGCCGCAGTTTCAGAAGCAGGTCGCAAGCCGGCTGCCCGAGCGCGCCGATCGGTCGAAGCTGTGGTTGATGCCGACCACCGGCACCAAGCTCTACACCTTCCGCGACGGCGAATGGGGGACAGTGTATGCCGAGCTGTTCGAGCCGGAGCTGAAGGCGCGCATCCTCAGCGCCTTCACCGAGTCGCTCGCCGCCACCGGCTTCACGCCCGAACAGACCTGGGGCGAGTTGGTCGAGGATCGTGGCAGCCAGATCACCTTCTCCGCGCTCGGCCAGCAGGCGCCGCTGGAGGAGAAGGAGCATTGGGATCCCGATTTCGCCAAGCGCAAGATCATCCAGGCCGACCTGCGCACCCGGCTGCCCGGCCTGTCGATCAACATGGGCGGCGCGACCTCGATCGACATCACGCGCGAAGGCGTCGACAAGGCCTATGGCCTGCGCAAGCTGCACGAGGCCTCGGGTATTCCACTGGAGAACTTCATGTTCATCGGCGACGCCATCTTTCCGGGCGGCAACGACTACCCGGCGAAGACGATGGGGCTCGACACGGTCCGGGTCCGCGAGCCGCGCGAGACCGCGGCGGTAATCGAGGGGATTGTCGCCTGTCTGAAATAGGTTTGCGCCAGGGACTAGAGCGATGACGATCGATCGACGCTCACTGCTGGGGATGCTGGGCGCCGGCGCGGCATTGCCTGTCCAGGCGACGAGCGTACCGGCACCGCCAGCGATCGAGTTCTTGCACGGCGTTGCCAGCGGCGATCCGACCGTGCGTGGTGCGATCCTGTGGACGCGGGTGACACCGCCGTCCGGGTACGAAGCGCCGATCGAGGTGCGCTGGCAAGTCATGGAGGGCGATCGCCCGGTCGCGAGTGGCCGCACCCAGGCGCGCGCGAGCCGCGACTGGACGGTAAAGGTCGAGCCCCGCACCCTCAGGCCGGGCCAGGAGTATCGCTACTGGTTCGAGGCGGTCGGCATTCGCTCGCCGGAGGGTCGCGTCCGCACCCTGCCGGTGGGATCGATCCGCGACGTGGTGCTCGCCGTCGCCTCCTGCGCGCTGCACCCGGGCGGGCTGTTCAACGCTTATCGTTCGATCGCCGACCTGCCGCGCGTCGACGCGGTCGTGCATCTCGGCGACTATATCTATGAATATGGCGAGAGCGGTTTTGGCGCCAGCATCGGCAAAAAGCTGGGGCGCATCCCGGAGCCACGCCACGAGATCGTCACGCTGGCCGATTATCGGAAGCGGCACGCGCAGTACAAGCGCGACCCCGATCTTCAGGCCTGTCATGCCCGCGCGGCGATGATCGCCGTGTGGGACGATCACGAGACCACCAACGACGGCTGGACGGACGGCGCGCAGAACCATCAGCCGGGCACGGAAGGCGACTGGGCGACGCGCAAGGCGGCGGCGATGCAGGCCTATTTCGAGTGGATGCCGATCCGCGATCCGGTGCCGGGCAAGCCGTGGGAAGCGATCAACCGCGCGTTCCGCTTCGGCGATCTCGCGACGCTGGCGATGGTGGAAACGCGGCTGTTGGCGCGCAGCGAACAAGTGGTGGCCGGCGCCCCACGCGTTCCGAGCGCCTATGCCGCCGCGCTGGCCAGGCGCGACGATCCCGCCCGCGAGCTGCTGGGCGAGGGACAGCGGCGCTGGCTGGAGGGTGAGCTCGCGCGCTCGGTCCGCGCGGGAGAGCCGTGGCAGGTGCTGGGAAACCAGGTCGTCATGGCGCGGGTCGCCGGCGTGGCGGTCGATTCGGCCAAGGTGATACCAAGCTACCGCGCGCAGGCCGTGGCGGCGCAGGCGAGCTACGCCGCCGGCCTGCCATTCAACCTCGATGCCTGGGACGGCTATCCGGCGGCGCGCGAGCGGCTCTATGCCACCTTTCGCCGCGCCGGGTCGCGGCCGCTGGTGCTGTCGGGGGACAGCCACGCCCATTGGGCCAACCGGCTGGCGGACGCGGCCGGGATGCCGGTGGCGGCGGAGTTCGGCGCGACGGCGATCACCAGTCCGTCGATCGGCGACGCCATGCCCGAGCTGGCGGTCGGCGCGTTGCTGGCCGATGCCAATGACGAGGTGCTGTTCTGCGACCAGCGGTCGAAGGGCTATGTGCTCCTGACGCTGACGCGCGAACGGGCGCGGGCCGAGTTCCGGGCGGTGTCGACGGTGCTGGAGCGGCCGTTCACGGAGGCCACGGTCGCGACCTACGAGGTGCGAGCAGGGGACGCGCGTTTGGAGATGCGGCGGGTCTAGTCGCCGGAGGCCGGTGGTTACGCCGCCAGGGACGCCAGCCAGGCTTCGGCCTTCGCGAGCGCCGGCGCGTCGTCGACGTCGATCCAGTCGATGCCGCTGCAATCCACGGTGCGTGCATGGCCTCGGGCGGCGAGCAGGCGTACGCCCTCGGTCAGCGACGGCTGCGGCAGACTCGCCAGCGCGGCGAACAGCGCCGGACCGACCGCAAACACGCCGGTGTCGTGCGCGTTGTAAGGCTCCAGGCCCTTGCCGAGCGCGACGATGCGATCGCCTTCGGTCTGGACGCGGGTAACATCGTCGTCGTCGACCCAAGGATGCCGCAGCCGCCGGTCGATCCCGAGCCGCAGACCGTCGCCGGCGCCGGCCTGCGCGACGCGGCCGTAGAGCTGCGGCGAGACCAGGTGGTCGCACATCACCAACAGCGCCTCGCCACCGCCGACCGCCTCGGCCGCCGCCAGCGCGGAAACGCCATTGGGCAGGGCGGGGTCGGAAGTGCGGACACATCCCACCGCCAGCGGCAGGCGCGCCGAGGCGAGGTGCGCCTCGATTGCCTGCGCCTCATAGCCGAGCACCACCACCGCGCGCGTCAGGCCCGCCGCGGCCAACCCCGCGAGCGCATGGTCGATCAAGGTCCGGCCGTTCACCTCACACAGCGGCTTGATCGGCGCGGAGTCGCGCAGGCGGCTGCCGTGACCCGCGGCCAGGATCACGGCGGTGTCGATCATCACGCGGCCTTGATGAACTCTTCTACCGCGATCTGCGCCAGGTCGTCGGTCATCTGGTGGCGCGGATGCTTGCAGAAATACGCGCTCGCCGGGTCGATCACGCCCTTGATGCCGCGATCGCTGGCGATCTTGGCGCAGCGGATCATGTCGATGGCGACGCCGGCGGAATTGGGGGAGTCCTCGACCGAGAGGCGCAGCTCCAGGTTCATCGGCACGCCACCGAACATCGAGCCTTCCATGCGCAGGAAGCAGACCTTGTTGTCGTTCTGCCACGGCACATAGTCGCTGGGGCCGATATGGACGTTGTCGTCGCTGAGGCGCTCGGCGGCGACGGACTGCACGGCCTCGGTCTTGCTGACCTTCTTCGATGCCAGCCGGCGGTGGTTCGACATATTGAGGAAGTCGGTGTTGCCGCCGGTGTTGAGCTGGTAGGTGCGCTCCAGCTTGACGCCACGCTTGGCGAACAGGTCGGTTAGGACGCGGTGAACTATCGTGGCCCCCAGCTGTGCTTTGATGTCGTCGCCGATGATGGCGACGCCGGCATCCTCGAACCGCTTCGCCCAGACCGGGTCGGACGCGATGAAGACAGGGATGTTGTTGACGAAGGCGACGCCCGCCTCAAGCGCGCACTCGGCGTAGAATTCGGTCGCTTCCTGGCTGCCGACCGGCAGGTAGTTCATCAGCACGTCGGCGCCGGTGCGCTTCAGCTCGGCGACGATGTCGTCCTTAGTCGGCTGATCACCGTCGGCGACGAGGAAGGTGCGATCGTCGGCGAATTCGCTCATATGATCGGCGACGCCGTCGAGGATCTTGCCCATCTTCACGACGGTGCCGGTCGGCGTCACCTTGGGCGCGAAGACGGCGGTGCAGTTCGGCTTGGCGAAGATCGCCTCCGCGACGTCGGTGCCGACCTTGCGCCGGTCGACGTCCCAGGCGGCCACGACCTTGATGTCCGACGGTTTGTAGCCGCCCATCTCCCAATGCATCAGCCCGACATTGTCGTTGGTGCCTTCGCGGTAATGCTCCAGCCCCTGGACAAGGCTGCTGGCGCAATTGCCGATGCCGACCACGGCGACGCGGATGCTGCTCATTCGATATTCCCGTTATTCAAGCGAAAAAGGAGGGGCGACCGCCCCCGTGAGAAGCCGAGGGTGGGCCGAAACGCTGCTCGACGCGGCGATGCCAGACGAGCCCAATGGCGGCAATGGCGGTAAGCGCGACGATCTCGAGCCACCAGAACAGGGCGGGCCTGCCGGCGAGACAGGCCAGGAAGATCAGCAAGACGCGTACGTTCGCGCTGAGCAGGGACAGGAACCGCATCGGCGCGACCGCGTCGGCGCCATAGGCTTGCCCCATCCGCTCGGGCGAGGAACTGTCGGCGAGTGCTGTCTCAAACGGGCGGGCGAGCCGACCCACGCTGCCGGCGAGCGCGTCGTACCAGCGGACGAGCGGGTTGGCCGAAAGCGGCGGCGCATCCACCTCCGCCATGCCCTTCAGCCGGCGGTGATAGCGGGTACGCTCGCCCTCATAGAGGCTCGACTGGACGCCGTGGGCGATGCCGGCGACAACCGCGAGCACCCAGCCTTCGGCCGTGTTCACGGAGAAGGCCAGCGCCAAATAGATCAAGATAAAGACGCCGTGATCGCAGACGCCGTCGAGGAAACGGCCGAGCGGGCTGGCCGTCCCGGTCGCCCGCGCGATCATGCCGTCGAGCCCGTCGGCGATCAGCCAGCCGACCGACAGCAACAGCCCGGCAACGGCCGCCACGGGTGAGGACCAGTGCGAATAGGCCCAGGCCGCGCCCGCCCCGATCGCCAGTCCGGTCAGCGACACCGCGTTGGCGGACACGCGCGCACGCAGCGCGAACGGCAGCAGCGCACGGGCGGAAGGGTGTATCAACCAGCGGTTGGATGGGTCCTCGATCCGGCGATCGCGCGATCCATCCGGGGGAGGCGTTGTCATCAGGCCTTCCCAATGCGCGTCGCGGCGGGTTTTTGCAAGGCGGCTGAATGGCTTTGCAACCAGGGGCCAGCATCAGGGCAGGTTGGCGGCAAGCTCCTCCAGCCAAGCGCGTGCGGTGCCGTCGGACGGCGCCCGCCAGTCGCCGCGCGGCGAGAGCGCGCCGCCGCCGGACACCTTGGGGCCGTTGGGCAGCGCCGATCGCTTGAACTGCGACCAGGCGAAGAAGCGCTGGAGAAAACGCTCCAGCCACAGCCGTACGGTCGGCAGGTCATACGCGGTCCGCGCGTCGGCCGGGAAGTCGAGCGGCCAGCGGCCCGACTCCATGTCGCGCCAGGCATGCCAGGCCAGGAACGCGATCTTGGACGGCGCCAACCCGTGACGGAGGACGAAATGCGCGAAAAAGTCGTTGAGCGCATAGGGTCCGACCTTGTCCTCGGTGCTCTGCATCGCGCCCGAGGCATCCGCGGGGACGAGCTCGGGCGAGATTTCCTGCGCCAGGATCGCTTCCAGCACCGTGTCGGTAGCTACGTCATACTGATCCGTGCGGATGCACCAGCGGATCAGGAATTGGATCAGAGTCTTGGGCACACCCGCGTTGATGCCGTAATGGCTCATGTGGTCGCCGACGCCATAGGTGCACCAGCCGAGCGCCAGCTCGCTGAGGTCGCCGGTGCCGAGCACCAGCCCGCCGCGCTGGTTGGCGAGGCGGAAGAGATAGTCGGTCCGGAGGCCGGCCTGCACATTTTCGAAGGTAATGTCGTACACCGGCTCGCCCCGACCGAACGGGTGGCCCATCGTCTCCAGCATCGCTTGCGCGGCGGGCTTGATGTCGATCTCCTCGCCGGTGACGCCTAGCGCGAGCATCAATGCCCAGGCGTTGGCCTTCGTCCCTTCGCCGGTCGCAAAGCCGGGCAGGGTGAAGCCGAGAATGTCGCTACGCGGCTTGCCGAGCCGATCCATCGCCTTGGCCGCGACGATCAACGCGTGCGTCGAGTCGAGCCCGCCGGAGACCCCGATGACGAGTTTTTCGCTCTTGGTCGCCGACAGCCGCTTGGCGAGCGCCTCCACCTGGATGTTGAACGCCTCATAGCAATCTTCGTCGCGCTTCTCCGGCGTGTTGGGCACGAAGGGGAAGCGGCGGACAGGGCGGTGCAGCCCGATGTCGGCGAGCGTCGGCTGGTGCTCGAACGCGATGCGGCGGAAACGCGTCTCGGGGTGGGCGGTGAAAGCGGCGGAGTCGTTGAAGGTGCCGTTGCGCAGCCGCTCCTGCGCGATCTTCTCGACGTCGACATCGGCGATCACCATCGTGCCGCTGACGAAGCGCTCCGACTCGGCGAGCAGGTCGCCGGTCTCGTAGATCAGCCCCTGACCGTCCCAGGCGAGGTCGGTGGTGCTCTCACCCGGCCCGGCGGCAGAATAGACATAAGCGCAGATGCCGCGCGCGGACTGGGCCGCGCACAGCATCGCCCGCTCGCGCGCCTTGCCGATGACGATGTTGGAGGCGGACAGGTTGGTGCAGATCAGCGCCCCGGCGAGCGCGCCGGCGGTCGACGGCGGGGTGGGCGCCCAGTAATCCTCGCAGATCTCGGTGTGAAAGACGAAGCCCCGCAAATCGGCGGCGGCAAAGATCAGGTCGGTCCCGAACGGCGCCTGCTGGCCCGCCACCTCAATGGTCAAGCCGGTCAGCCCGGCGCCTGACGCGAACCAACGTTTCTCGTAATATTCGCGGTAATTGGGCAGGAACGTCTTCGGCACGACGCCCAATACCCGGCCGCGCGCGATCACGATCGCGCAATTGTAAAGCCGGCCGTTGCGCGGCAGGGCGGCGCCGACCAGCAGCACGGGGGCGAGGCCGGCGCTGGCTTCCACCACCCGGGCCAGCGCCTGCGCCGTGGCGCGGTGCTGCGCGGACTGCAGATGGAGGTCGTCGATCGCATAGCTGGTGAGGTTGAGCTCGGGACAGACGAGCAGGTCCACCCCCGCCGCATCCGCTTCACGCGCCATCGCGATCGTCGCGTCGGCGTTGAACAGCGCGTCGCCGACGCTCGCGGCCGGGGTACCGGCGGCGACGCGGACAAGGCCATGGGCGTGGATCGAATAGAAGGGGTGGGTCATGGTTCTCGTCCTAACGAGCGCCACAACCCCCGTCATGCTGAACTCGTTTCAGCATCCATGCGCAGGCGCTTCCTCGAACGTGACGTTTGCGGCTATCGGTTCGCATGGATGCTCAAACAAGTTCAGCTTGACGAGGGCTTTAGCGATGATCCTTTACGGCATCCGCAATTGCGACACGGTGAAGAAGGCGCGCGCCTGGCTCGACCCGCGCGGCGTCGGCTACACCTTTCACGACTATAAGACGGCGGGCGTCGGTCCTGAGCGGCTGGCAGGCTGGGTCGATCGGATCGGCTGGGAGGCGTTGCTCAATCGCTCCGGCACCACCTTCCGCAAACTGCCCGAGACCGACAAGGTTGAGCTGGATCGGGCCCGGGCGATGGCCCTGATGCTCGCCCATCCTTCGGCCATTCGGCGGCCCGTGCTGGAGAGCGGCGACACGCTGCTCGTCGGGTTCAAGCCCGAGGCCTATGCCGGGCTGGGCTGACGGCTTGCGCACGCCTCGACCTGGGCGCAGACTGGCGAGAGGGGAGAACGCACATGCTCAACGCACGCGCCACGCCGCCGGTCTGGTTTTGGGTGGTTGCCGCCCTTCTGCTGCTCTGGGGTCTGGCGGGCATCGCTTCCTTCTGGATGCACCTGACGTACAATCCGGACGATCCTGCCAACGCGGCTTATGATCGTCAGCTCTATCGGTCGCTGCCCGGCTGGTTGAACTGGGTCTATGCGGTTGCCGTAGGGGGCGGCCTGCTTGGCGCCGCGGCGCTGCTGATGCGCCATCGCGCGGCAGTGCCGCTGACGATCGCCTCGCTGATCGCGATCGTGATCCAGTTCGGCTGGACGCTGGGTATGACCGATCTGATCGCGGCCAAAGGCTTTGCGACGGCGGCTGGATTCCCGATCTTCATCTTCGCCATGGGCTTGTTGGGCGCCTGGACGGCGCGGACGGCGCGGGCGCGGGGGTGGATCGGCTGACCCTGCGGGCCTAAGCGCACCGCCATGTCCACCACCTTCACCGTCGATACCGCGACCAGCCGTGCCACCCCCGTCGCGGCGCCGATGAAGCGGCTCACCATTCCCGCCGTCCGCCGCCGCAAGGCGGAGATCGCGCGCGGCGAGGGGCAGCCGCTCGTGATGCTGACCGCCTATACGGTGCGCACCGCGCAGCTGCTCGATCCGCATTGCGACCTGCTGCTGGTCGGCGACAGCCTGGGGCAGGTGATCTATGGCCTGCCCTCCACCGTGCCGGTGACGCTGGAGATGATGGCGGCGCATGGCGCGGCGGTGGTGCGCGGAAGCTATCACGCCGCGGTCGTCATCGACATGCCGTTCGGCAGCTACGAAGCCTCGCCCGAGCATGCGTTCGCCAGCGCCGCGCGGCTGATGAAGGAGACCGGCGCGGCGGCGGTCAAGCTGGAGGGCGGCGCGGCGATGGCGCCGACGGTGCGCTTTCTGTCCGAACGCGGCATTCCGGTGATGGGGCATGTCGGGCTGACCCCGCAGGCGGTCAACATGCTCGGCGGCTATGGCGCGCGCGGACGGACCCAGGAGGAGGCGTCGAAGATCATCGAAGACGCGCAGGCGATCGCCGCCGCCGGCGCTTTCGCGATCGTCGTCGAAGGGGTGGTGGAGACCGTTGCGATCGAGATGACGCGCTCGGTCGATTGTCCGACCATCGGCATCGGTGCATCGGCGCAATGTGACGGGCAGGTCTTGGTCGCCGAAGACATGCTGGGGATGTTCGAGCGTGTGCCGCGCTTCGTGAAGCGCTTCGACGAGTTGGGCGAGCGCATCGCCGCCGCGGCGCAGACCTACGCCAGCGACGTACGGTCGCGCGCCTTCCCGGGGCCCGAGCAGGTCTACGCCGCCAAGTCGTGACCCTTTCGTTTGAGGGCCGGCGCGGCTAGAGACCCTCACTCGACTTTACCGGAGTTTCCCTTGGCTCTTCCGCCTGCCCCTGCCGACAAAGCCTTCATGCGCGAGGTCGACGAGGAGCTGCGCCGCGACCAGATCGCGACCGCGTGGCAGCGTTTCGGCCGCATCGGCATCGTCGCGGTCCTGGCGGGACTGATCGCGCTTGCAGGCTGGCTGTACTGGCAATCGCGCCAGCAAGCGCGGGCCGGAGCCGATGGCGAGCAGCTGCAGGCGGCGTTCGACCAGCTTCAGGCGGGACAGGCGCAGCAGGCCGAGCCGACACTGGCGACGCTCGCGAAATCACGCGGTGATGGCTATCGCGCGCTGGCGCAGTTGGCGCAGGCGGACCTGCTGCTCGGCAAGAACGACAGCAAGGGCGCCGCCGCCAAGTTCGCCGGCATCGCCGCCGACGCGTCGCTAGGCCAGCCGTTCCGCGATCTTGCGCTGGTGCGCCAGACCGCGATCGAGTTCGACACGCTGCCGCCGCAACAGGTGATCGAGCGGCTGCGGCCGCTGGCAGTCGCGGGCAACCCTTGGTTCGGCAGCGCCGGCGAGATGACCGCGGTTGCGCATCTGCGCCAGAACCGCCGCGACCTCGCGGGCAAGCTGTTCGGGCAGATCGCCAAGGCCGAGGACGTGCCCGACTCCACTCGTCAACGCGCGGTTCAGATGGCCGGGCTATTGGGCGTCGACGCCGCCCCGTCTGCAGGAGCTACCCCCTCGTGATCTCATTCCGTTCGCCGCTGATGGTGGCGGCGCTCATCGCGCTGTCCGGGTGCGGCATCTTCAAAGGGGGCACGAAGAAGACCCCGACCGTCGGCAACCGCGTCGCCATCCTCACCTCGGAGAACGCGATCGAGGCCGACAAGACGATCGCCGATGTTCAGGTGCTGCTGCCCGCCGCCGCCGCCAACGACAGCTGGACGCAGCCGGGCGGCAACGCGGCCAAGACGATGGGCCAGCTGGCGCTTGGCGACGCCCCCGCGCGCGCCTGGTCGGCGACCGTCAACGGCGGATCGGACCGCGAGCGATTGGCGGCGGCGCCGGTGGTTGCCGAGGGCAAGCTGTTCGTCATCGACGTCGATGCGACGGTGCGTGCCTTTGCCGCAGACACGGGCGCGGCGCTGTGGAATGCGAAGGTCGCGCAAGGGGACGAGAACCGCAATTCCCGCTTCGGCGGCGGCGTCAGCTATGACGGCGGCCAGGTGTTCGCGACCGACGGCGTCGGCGACGTGGTCGCGCTGCAGGCGGCGGACGGCAAGGAAGTGTGGCGCGCCAAGCCGGGCGGGCCGTTGCGTGGGAGTCCGACGATCGCCAACGGCGTTGTCTATGTGCTGACGCAGGACGACCAGCTCTTCGCGCTTGATCAGACCAAGGGGACGGTCAACTGGTCGGCGCAGGGCACGGCGGAGACGCAGGGCGTGTTCGGCGTCGCGGCGCCGGCGGCCGGGCAGGGATCGGTCGTCGCGGGCTACTCGTCCGGCGAACTCAACGCCTATCGCTACGAGAACGGCCGACCGCTGTGGCAGGACGCGCTGTCGCGCACCTCGGTCAGCACGTCGGTGTCGTCGATCGCGGATATCGACGCGGCACCGGTGATCGACCAGACCCGCGTCTATGCCGTGGGTCAGGGCGGCCGGATGGTCGGGCTGGAGCTCGCGACCGGGCGGCGGCTGTGGGAGCAGAACCTCGCCGGCATCTCGACACCCTGGCTGGCGGGCGAGTGGTTGTTCGTGGTGACCGACGACGCGCGGCTGCTGTGCCTGTCGGGCGCGAGCGGCAAGGCGCGCTGGATCGCGCAGCTGCCGCGTTTCCGTAACGCCAAGGGAAAGAAAGGGCCGATCACCTGGTTCGGGCCGGTGCTGGCGGGCAACAAGCTGGTGCTGACCAACAGCCGCGGCGAGGTGGTGTTCGCCAATCCCAACGATGGCTCGGTCGTGCGAACGGTCGAGGGTAAAGAGCCGTTCGCGCTGCCGCCGGTGGTGGCGAACGCGACCTTGTACACGCTGGATCAGACGGGGCGGATCACCGCCTGGCGTTGAAACCCTCTCCCTTCTAGGGAGAGGGAAGGTGACGGCTATACGCGCTTAGGCTACGGCCTCCCCATGCCCCTACCCACTGTCGCGATCGTCGGCCGGCCCAATGTCGGCAAGTCGACGCTGTTCAACCGCCTGGTCGGCAAAAAGCTCGCGCTGGTCGACGATCGGCCCGGGGTGACGCGCGACCGACGCGAAGGAGAGGCGAGCCTGGTCGGGCTCGACTTCCGCGTCATCGATACTGCCGGTTACGAGGACCAGGACGCCCAGTCGCTGCCCGGCCGGATGCGGCGTCAGACGGAGGCGGCGGTCGCAGAAGCCGACGTCGCACTGTTCCTGTTCGACTCGCGCGCGGGCATCGTGCCGCTCGACGAGGAGATCGCCCGCTGGCTGCGCAGCTCGACGACGCCGGTGGTGCTGGTCGCCAACAAGGCTGAAGGCCGCGCGGGCGATGACGGCATCCTCGATTCGCTCAGTCTCGGCTTCGGCGACCCGGTGCAGCTTTCGGCCGAACATGGCGAAGGTGTCGCCGACCTGTTCGAGGCGATCCTGCCGCTGCTCGAGGGTCGGGCAAGCATAGAGGAGCCCGAGGACGACGAGAGCCCCGACGCGCCGCTCAAGCTGGCGATCGTCGGCCGGCCGAACGCAGGCAAGTCGACGCTGGTCAACCGCATCCTGGGCGAGGAGCGCATGATCACCGGCCCCGAGGCCGGCATCACGCGTGATTCGATCGCGACCGACTGGCTGTGGACCGATCCAAAGGGCGGGACACGCCGGGTGCGGCTGATCGACACGGCGGGGATGCGCAAGCGCGCCAAGGTGCAGGACAAGCTGGAGAAGCTGTCAGTCGCCGACGCGCTGCACGCGGTCGATTTTGCCGAGGTGGTCGTATTGCTGCTCGACGCGACGCTAGGTCTGGAGTCGCAGGATCTGCGGATCGCCGACCGGGTGTTGGAAGAGGGCCGTGCGCTCGTGATCGCGCTCAATAAATGGGATGTGGCGGAGAACGCCTCGTCCCTGTTCAACGGCGTCAAGAAGGCGCTCGAGGACGGGCTGAGCCAGGTCAAGGGCGTGCCGCTGCTGACCGTCTCCGGCGCGACCGGGCGTGGTATCGACCAGTTGCTGGGTGCCGCGTTCGAAACGCGCGAGGCTTGGTCGAAGCGGGTCGGAACGGGTGAGCTCAACCGATGGTTCGAGCGCGCGATCGAGGCCAATCCGCCGCCCGCGCCGGGCGGCAAGCGGATCAAGATGCGCTATGTGACTCAGGTCAAGACACGGCCGCCGTCCTTTGTCGTGTTCGGCACGCGCGTCGATCAGCTGCCCGCAAGCTATGAACGCTATCTGGTCAACTCGATGCGCCGCGAGCTCGGCTTTGGCGCGGTGCCGGTGCGGCTCATGCTGCGCGCGCCGAAAAACCCGTTTGATCCTTGATTCGAAAGCAATTGTTTACGCTATCCGGATAGAGCCGACCGGCGGTAGGCGCGACCGGGAGTAGCTAGTGGGGTTCGAGGGCAGCACGTTGGTGAACTGGACCGCGTTCGCGCAGGCGCGCAGCGAGCTGGGCGCCGGGTTCGTCCGCATCCTTGGCTATTTTCGCGAGGACGGCGTCAAGTCCGTCGCCGCGATCGAAGCCGCAATGCAGGCCAAGAGCGCAGCCGGCCTGGTGATCCCCGCGCACACGCTGAAAGGCGAGGCGCGTCAGTTCGGCGCCGAGCCACTCGGCGCGCTCGCCGAGGAGATCGAGATGACGGCGCGCGACTGTGTCGAGGCGCAGGACACGCCCGATCATCTGCTGGAGCAGATCGCCAGGCTGCGACCGCTGTTCGAAGACACGCTGGCGCTGCTCGAGCGCGAATCCAACCCGCTGGTGATGCGCAAGCCGCAGGGCGGTGGCTTCGGTCGACGCGTCGGCTGAGTTCGACGCAAGCTGCTCCCCCGCGAGCGGGGGAGGATCGATTCAGCCCTTCAGATAGGCAGCCGCGCCGGTCTTCGGCTTATCTCCTTCGGTGACCGAGTGGAGCTGGATGTAATTCTGCAGCCCCATCCGGCCGATCATCTCGAATTGGCGTTCCAGCGTGTCGACATGCTCTTCCTCGCTGGCGAGGATACGCGCGAACAGCTCACGGCTGATATAGTCCTTCACCTGCTCGCAATGAGCGATCGCGCCCTTTAGCTGCTCGACCGCCTCGATCTCCATCGCCAGGTCGGACCTGAGCACCTCCTCGACCGTCTCGCCGATACGCAGACGACCGAGTAGCTGGAAGTTCGGCAGGCCGTCGAGAAAGAGGATGCGCTCCGCCAGCCAGTCGGCGTGCTTCATCTCGTCGATCGACTCCTCGCGCTCGTACTGGGCGAGCTTGTACACGCCCCAATGGTCGAGCAGCCGGTAGTGCAGCCAATATTGGTTAATCGCGGTCAGCTCGTTCCTGAGCGCCTCGTTCAGCAGCTCGATGACCCGGGGGTCGCCCTTGATCGCCATGATGTGCTCCTTTGCGCCCGCTCTAACGGTGCGACGCGACGCGGAGCAAGCGCGAACGACTCGCGCGAGTCACTCTCACTCCCAGCGGATCAGGCGGCGGCGCGCTCTTCGTCGAGGATAGCGCGGGCGACGACCGAGCACTGCCCGCATTTCGCCTGGCAACCGAGCGCCGCATACGCCTGGCAAGCGGTCCGGCATTGCTGCGCCACGCCGCGGATCTGGTTCTCGCGAATGGCATTGCAGATGCAGACGACCATGACCGGCTCCCTCGCTGGGGAGCCGTTTACCGCTAATGAGAACCGTTCGCAAGCCTGTTGTGAATAGGTCGCAATAGCGTCTATTCGTGATGCGCCACCATCAACCGGTCCGCCTGCGCCCGAAGCCGCTTGTCGCGAGTCCAAAGCCTAACATGCGGTGCCACCCTGGCGGATGCGAGGAGGTGTACATCCGCCAAGCCCATACCCAAGCTGAAAAGCTGCTGCCATTCGATCAGCGCCATGACTTCGGCATGTGTCGCCGCAACGACGCCGGGCAGGCGGTTCAGGTCACGAAGCGTATCGCGGCGATTGGGCAGGCTACTCATGGCGAGTTCGCCTATGACGAACGGGTGGGTGGCTGCCTCATTGCGTTCCACTAGCTCAATGACAGCAGAGATCGGGCGGCGGAAGTGATCGATCCACACCGACGTGTCGATCAGGATCATTCGTTCACGAAGCGAGGAGGGCGACGGCGTGGGGCGGCCTCGGCGGTAGGATCGCTGCCGCCCAGCCGTGCGAGTCGGCGGCCGGCTTCAACCGCGACGAGCGTCTTCATGGCATGACGGACCAAAGCAGCGCGATCTTCAATGCCGGTGTACTCGATCGCTGCCGCAATAAGCTCATCGTCTATGTTGATGGTGGTACGCATTCATCGCAGCTAACATCATGTGATGCGGCTTACAACATCACGCCAGCGCCGCGTCCGCGCCCATCAGCTTGGGGAAGAACCCCTCATGCGCCTCGCGCAATGCAGCGAGCGGCAGGGCGTAATCCGCATGCGCGCGCTCGAAGATCAGGCGGGTACCGCCGGTGCGGCCGAGCGGCTCCGCTGGCACGCCGGCGGCGTGCGCAGCGTGGAGGAAGCCCATCAGCGCGTGATCGTGAACGGTGACGAGGTAGACGCCCTGGTCCTCACCGAAAAAGGCGCGTGCGCAGCCGAAGGGCTGCGGCTTGTTGATCATGGCGCCGACATGGCCGGCCAGCGCCATCTCCGCGACCGCGACCGCCAGGCCGCCGTCGGCGACGTCGTGGCAGGCGGTGATCGCGCCACCCTCGATTTGCGCGCGGACGAAGTCGCCGGCGCGACGCTCGGCGGCAAGGTCGACCGGCGGCGGCGGGCCCTCCTCGCGGCCATGAATCTCGCGTAGCCATAGCGATTGGCCGAGATGGCCGGTGCGCGTGCCGAGCACCAGAATGATGTCGCCCGACGCCTTGAAGGCGAGCGTCGCCGCCTTGCGCCAGTCGGCGAGCAGGCCCACGCCGCCGATCGCAGGCGTGGGCAGAATCGCGGAGCCGCCGCCGGTCGCTTTGCTTTCGTTGTAGAGGCTGACATTGCCCGACACGATCGGGAAGTCGAGCGCGCGGCAGGCATCGGCCATGCCTTCGATACAGCCGACGAACTGGCCCATGATCTCGGGTCGCTGCGGGTTGCCGAAGTTCATGCAGTCGGTCGCCGCGAGCGGCTTCGCACCGACCGCGCAAAGGTTGCGCCAAGCCTCGGCGATCGCCTGTTTGCCGCCCTCGACCGGGTCGGCGAAGCAATAACGCGGCGTGCAATCGGTGGTGATCGCCAGCGCCTTGTCGGTACCATGGACGCGCACCATCGCCGCATCGCCGCCGGGCGGCTGTACGGTGTCCGCGCCGACCATGTGGTCATACTGCTCCCAAATCCAGCGGCGAGAGGCGAGATCGGGCGAGCCCATCAGCTTGAGCAGGTCGGCGGCGATGTCCGTGTCGTCGGCGATGCCGGTCAGCGGCGGCTGCGCGGGGGTGGGCACCCAGGGGCGGTCATAGCTCGGCGCGTCGTCCGCAAGCGGCCCGAGCGGAATGTCGCACACCGTCTCGCCGTGATGCCTCAGGACCATGCGACCGGTGTCCGTCACCCGTCCGATCACCGCGAAGTCGAGTTCCCATTTGCGGAAGATCGCCTCCGCCTCCGCCTCGCGGCCGGGTTTCAGCACCATGAGCATCCGCTCCTGGCTCTCCGACAGCATCATCTCGTACGCCGTCATGCCGGTTTCGCGCTGCGGCACGTCGTCCATCACCAACTCGATGCCGACGCCGCCCTTGCTCGCCATCTCGACCGACGAGGAGGTGAGGCCGGCCGCGCCCATGTCCTGGATCGCAACGATGACGTCGGTCGCCATCAGCTCCAGACAGGCCTCGATCAGCAGCTTCTCGGTAAAGGGATCGCCAACCTGGACGGTCGGGCGCTTGGCGTCGGCATCGTCCCCGAAATCGGCCGACGCCATGGTCGCACCGTGGATGCCGTCACGGCCGGTCTTGGAGCCCACATAGACGATCGGATTGCCGATCCCGGACGCGGCCGAGTAGAAGATCTTGTCCTGATCCGCGATGCCGACGGTCATCGCGTTGACCAGGATGTTGCCGTCATAGGCCGGGTGGAAGTTCACCTCGCCGCCGACCGTCGGCACGCCGACGCAATTGCCGTAGCCGCCGATGCCATGGACGACGCCGGCGATCAGATGCCGCATGCGGGGGTGATCGGGGCGGCCGAAGCGCAGCGCGTTCATGTTGGCGATCGGCCGCGCGCCCATCGTGAACACGTCGCGCAGGATGCCGCCGACCCCGGTCGCCGCGCCCTGATAGGGCTCGATATAGCTGGGGTGGTTGTGGCTCTCCATCTTGAAGATCGCCGCCTGGCCATCCCCGATATCGACCACGCCGGCATTCTCGCCGGGGCCGCAGATCACCTGCGGTCCGGTAGTGGGCAGCTTCTTCAGGTGGATGCGAGACGATTTGTAGGAGCAATGCTCCGACCACATGACGGAGAAGATGCCGAGCTCGACCAGGTTCGGCTCGCGGCCGAGCGCGTGGAGGACGTTGGCATATTCCTCGGGGGAGAGGCCGTGATCGGCAACGATCTGGGGCGTGATCTGGCTCATGGGGCGCGCGATAGCGGCGCGCGGTTCTTCTTGCCACCCGCGCTGCGCCTGTGCATCATCCGGCTAACACACTTAAGGGGGAGACTCGCCGTGACCAGAACCGCCAAGCTGCTGCTGCTCGCCACCGCCGCCGGCGCCGCCGTGCCGCTCGCCGCCCAGAGCGCCCCTGGGTCGGCGGTGCCGCTGATCGAACGCGCCAAGCTGTTCGGAAACCCCACCCGTGCCGCCGGTCGGCTGTCCCCGGACGGCAAGTGGCTGAGCTATATCCAGCCGCGCGATGGGGTGATGAACCTGTGGGTCGCGCCCGCGTCCGCCCCCAACGAGGCGCGGCCGCTGACGGCGGAGAAGGTGCGGCCGATCCGCAACGCCTTCTGGTCGCCCGACAGCAAGCAGCTGCTGTTCATCAACGACAAGGGCGGTGACGAGAACTTCCTGCTCTATGGCGTCGATGTCGCCACCGGCGCGCAACGGGCGCTGACGCCGTTCGAAAAAACGCGCGTCCAGCTGATCGGCGGCAGTCAGAAGATCAAGGACAAGCTGCTGGTCGGCGTCAACAACCGCGATCCGCGCTGGCACGACGTCCACCTGCTCGACCTCACCACCGGCAAGCTGACGCTGGTGTTCCAGAATGACGGCTATTCCGGCTTCGTCGCCGACGACGATCTGCGGCTGCGGCTGGTGTCGAAGCCTCGGCCGGACGCCGGCAGCGATTGGTTCCGGGTGACCAACAACGTGCCCGAGAAGACGGCGGTGGTCAGCTACGGGCTCGACGATTCGCAGACCACGGCACCGCTGGGCTTCACCACCGACGGCAAGACGCTGTACTGGACCGACGCGCGCGGCCGCGACCGGGCGGCACTGTTCGCGCAGGATGTCGCGACCGGCAAGATGACCGTGGTGGGCGAAAGTGCCCGCGCCGACGTGTCGGGCGGGCTGTTCCACCCGCGCACCGGCGCGCTGGAGGCCTATTCAGATTATTATCTGCGCAACGACTATGTTCCGGTCGGCGACTCGGTGCGTGCGGACCTTGCCTTCCTCAAGGCGCAGAACAAGGGCGACTTCGCGGTCACCTCGCGGACGGAAGCGGACGACAAGTGGCTGGTTTCGTTCGATCCGGTCACCGCGCCGGCCGCCACTTATCTCTACGATCGCCGCGCGAAGACGCTGACGCAATTGTACGTCAGCCGACCCGAACTGGTCGGCGCGCCGCTGGTCGGCATGCACCCCCAGGAGATCAAGTCACGCGACGGGCTGACGTTGGTGTCGTACCTGACGCTGCCCAAGGGCGCCGATCCCGATGGCGACGGCAAGCCGAACGCGGCGGTGCCGATGGTGCTGCTGGTCCATGGCGGGCCGTGGGCGCGCGACGGCTTCGGCTATAACAGCGCGCACCAGTGGCTCGCCAATCGCGGCTATGCGGTGCTGTCGGTCAACTTCCGTGCCTCGACCGGTTTCGGCAAGAGCTTCACCAGCGCCGGCGACGGGCAATGGGGACGGAAGATGCACGACGACCTGATCGACGCGGTCGACTGGGCGGTGAAGCGTGGCGTCACCACCAAGGACAAGGTCGCGATCATGGGCGGTTCGTACGGCGGCTATGCGACGCTGGCCGGGCTGACGATGACGCCCGACACCTTCGCCTGCGGGGTCGACATCGTCGGACCATCGAACCTGCACACGCTGTTGAAGACGATCCCGCCCTATTGGGAAGCGGTGAAGCTGCAATTCTACAAGCGAATGGGTGATCCGACCACCGATGCCGGGCGGGCGATGCTGACCGAGCGCTCGCCCCTGACCTATGCCGACAAGATCAAGAAGCCACTGCTGATCGGGCAGGGTGCTAACGATCCGCGCGTCAACGTCGCCGAATCGGATCAGATCGTCGCGGCGATGAAGGCCAAGAACATCCCTGTCACCTACATCGTCTTCCCGGACGAAGGGCACGGCTTCGCCCGGCCGACGAACAACATCGCCTTCAACGCGGCGGCGGAGAATTTCCTCGCCGGCTGTTTGGGCGGCCGCGCGGAGCCGGTCGGCGGCGCCATCGCGGCGTCGACGGCGCAGGTGAAGGAGGGCGCGCAGCACGTCGCCGGGCTGGCGCCCACCGCGCAGTAGTTTCGCCTCTCCCCTCCCGCTTGCGGGAGGGGAGACGCTTTTAAGCGGGGGCGTAGCTTTCGAGGTAGCCGCAGCGGCCGCAGCGCCAGGTGACGACGGGATAGTTGGTGCGGCCGCGAATCTTCAGGCCGGTCCACATGCTCTTTACCGGCGGACCCTCGTACCATTTGGCGACGGCGCGGGTGCCATAGCTTTCGTCGATCAGAAAGCCCTCGGCCATCCGGCCCTGGCACTTCGCACAGGTCTGTTGACCCGCCATCAGCAGTAGCCCTGTTCCCGATCGTAGCCCGCCAGCGTGAAGATCTCGCAGCCGGTGTCGGTGATGCCGATCGAATGCTCGAACTGCGCCGACAGCGAGCGGTCACGCGTCACCGCCGTCCAGCCGTCCTCTAGCAATTTCACGTCGGCGCGGCCGATGTTGATCATTGGCTCGATCGTGAAGATCATGCCGGGCTTGAGCTCCGGGCCGGTGCCGGGCTTGCCGACATGCACGACTTCGGGCGCGTCGTGAAACAGGCGGCCGAGGCCATGGCCGCAGAAGTCGCGCACTACGCCGTAGCGGTGCTTCTCCGCGTGGCGCTGAATGGCGTTGGCGACGTCGCCCATGTGATTGCCCGGCCGCGCCTGCTCGATGCCGAGCATCAGGCATTCATAGGTGACCTCGACCAGCCGCCTGGCCTTCAAGGGAACCTCGCCGATCAGGTACATGCGGCTCGAATCGCCGTGCCAGCCGTCGAGGATCGGCGTCACGTCGACATTGACGATGTCGCCCGCCTTCAAGGTCTTGTCCGATGGGATGCCGTGGCACACGACATGGTTGATCGAGACGCAGGTCGAGTGCGTATAACCGCGATAGCCCAGCGTCGCCGGCACCCCGCCGGCCGCGAGGACGAAGTCGTAGATCAGCCGGTCGATCGCGGCGGTCGTCGTGCCCGGCATCATGTGCGGCACGAGCATGTCCAGCGTCTCGGCGGCGAGCTTGCCCGCCTTGTGCATGCCGGCGAAGGCTTCGCGCCCATAAAGCTTGATCGCGCCGGTGCGGGCCATCGGCAGGTCGGCGGTCACGGTGGTATAGTCGGTCATCGTGCCGACGATATAGCGTGGCGGCGGCGGCTTGGCGAGGCTAGGGTCCGCGGATGCAGCCCGAACGTATCTGGACCGCCGCGCTGGTGGTGATCGGCGACGAGATCCTGTCCGGGCGGACCCAGGACAAGAACGTCGCACAGGTCGCCGCCTGGCTCAACGTCCAGGGCATCCGCCTGACCGAGGTGCGCGTCGTCGCCGATCGGACGGAGGCGATCGTCGAGGCGATCAATGCGCTCCGCGCGCGCAACGATTATCTGTTCACCACCGGCGGCATCGGGCCGACCCACGACGACATCACCGTCGATGCGATCGCCGAAGCGCTCGGGGTCGGCGTCGAGCACCACCCCGATGCGATGGCGATGCTCGACCGCTATTACGCGACACGCGGCGGACTGACCGAGACGCGCGCGCGGATGGCGCGGGTGCCGGCGGGCGCGACGCTGATCGTCAACAAGGTGTCGGGCGCGCCCGGCATCCGCTGGGGCAACATCTTTATCATGGCGGGCGTGCCGCACATCACGGCGGGCATGCTCGACGCGCTGACGGGAATGCTGGAGGGCGGCCGCCCGGTGGTGTCGCGCTCGATCGGCTGCTGGGTGGCCGAAAGCGAGGTCGCGGACCTGCTCCGCGACGCGGAACGTGCGCACGAAGGCGTCGCGATCGGCAGCTATCCGTTCTTCCGCGACGGCCGGGTCGGCGCCAACTTCGTGGTGCGCAGCCCCGATGCCGCGCTGGTCGAGCGCTGCCTGACGGCGCTGGCGGAGGCGCTGCGGGCGCAGGGCCGTGACGTGGTCGCCGATGGCATCTGAGGCCGCGCCACGGGCCGTGGCCGCCGACGAGGTGGCGGGCGGGCAGTTCCGCTATTTCGACTATGTCATGGCCGCGTTCGTCGCGGTGCTGCTGCTCTCCAACGTGCTGGGCGCGGGCAAGCGGGCGGTGATCGACCTGCCGTTCTTCGGGCCTTGGCCGTTCGGGGCAGGCATCCTGTTCTTCCCGATCGCCTATGTCATCGGTGACGTGCTCACCGAGGTGTATGGCTATGCCCGGGCGCGGCGCTGCATCTGGGCGGGGTTCGGGGCGCTGTTGTTCATGGTGTGCATGAGCTGGATCGTGGTGGCGCTGCCGCCCGACGCCGGTTGGGAGGGGCAGGCGGCGTACGAGGCGGTGTTCGGGCAGGTGCCGCGCATCGTCTTTGCGTCGATGATGGCGTTCTGGGCGGGCGAGTTCGTCAACTCCTATGTGCTGGCGCGCATGAAGGTGTGGACGCAAGGCCGCGCGCTGTGGAGCCGCACGATCGGTTCCACCGTGGTGGGGCAGGGGGTGGACAGCCTGCTCTTCTATCCGCTGGCGTTCCTCGGCGCGCCGGGGTGGACGGCGGAACAGGTGTGGTGGGTGCTGGTCACCCAATGGGTGCTCAAGGTGAGCTGGGAAGTGTTGCTGACGCCGTTCACCTACCTGGTCGTCGGCTGGCTGAAGCGGCGCGAAGGGGTGGATGTGTACGACCAGGCCACCGACTTCTCGCCGTTCAGATCCGCGGTTTGATCCACTCCGTGAGCCCGTTTCAGGAGGTCAAATGGTGGCTGATCCTCAACCTCGGCCTAGCGAAGGATGCGCTCCACGTCTATGTCGGCCTCACCGTGATGTTCGGCAGCGCGTTGTTGTTCGGGTGGCGGCTGTCGAGCTGGCGACCCTGGCTGGCGGTGCTCATCGCCGCGCTTGCGGGTGAGGCTTGGGACATCCGCGACCGCTGGGTGATCGGTTTCCCACAAGAATGGTCCGGTAACTGGCACGACCTGTGGAACACGCTGTTCTGGCCCAGCGTCTTCCTGCTGCTGGCACGCCGCACGTGGCTGTTCGGGCGCTAGGCGATCGCGCCGAGCAGCCCCTCGAACAGCCGCCGCCCATCCGCGCCGCCATGAGCCGCCTCTACCTTGCGTTCGGGGTGGGGCATCATGCCGAGCACGTTGCCGGCCGCGCTGACGATGCCGGCGATGGCGCGGGCGGAGCCGTTGACGGGCTCGGCGTAGCGAAAGGCGACTCGGCCTTCGCCCTCGAGGCGGTCGAGCGTGTCGGGATCGGCCACATAGTTGCCGTCGTGGTGCGCGACCGGCACACGGATGGTCTCGCCCGACTGGTAGCCGCTGGTGAACGCGGTGTCCGCATTGTCGATGGTCAAGGCCACGTCGCGGCACACGAAGTTCAACCCTTCGTTCCGCATCAGCGCGCCGGGCAGCAGTCCCGCCTCGGTCAGCACCTGAAAGCCGTTGCAGACGCCGAGCACGGGCAGCCCCTTGCCCGCCGCATCGACCACCGCGCGCATGATCGGCGACCGCGCGGCGATCGCGCCCGAGCGGAGATAGTCGCCATACGAGAAGCCGCCCGGCACCGCGACAAGGCCGACGCCCTCGGGCAATTCGCTGTCGCCATGCCAGACCATCATCGGCTTCGCGCCGGTCACGCTCTCCAGCGCGACCGCAAGATCGCGGTCGCAGTTGGAGCCGGGAAAGACGATGACCGCCGTTTTCACGCGGCCGTCTCTTGCCGCTCGATGCGGTAGTTCTCGATCACGGTGTTCGCCAGGAGCTGCCGGCACATGGCGTCGATAGCGGCGTCGTCGGTCGCGTCGTCCACGTCCAACTCGAGCAGCTTGCCGGCGCGCACGTCGTTGACACCGGCGAAGCCGAGGGCGCCAAGGGCATGTTGGATGGCGCGACCCTGCGGGTCGAGGACGCCGGGCTTGAGCGTCACGAAGATGCGCAATTTCATTCTGGCGGCTCCCGAGGCGCGGCCGCTATGCCGTCGCCGCCGGCGCCGGGCAAGCTTCACGACTTGTTTACGCCGAAAGCCGACCCTCCCCCGGCCGAGTCGGCGCGTGGGGTGTCGCGCTCGGGACGGGGAGACGCATCATGGCTGGACTTGCCATGGTCATGTTCATCGCGCTTTTCGCCTTCGGGGCGAGTTATTTCGGCTGGGAGGATCCCGGCGGGCGCGTGTCGCTAGCGCTATTCTCCAGCTTCATCTTCGGGATTATTTGCGGGTATCGGGTGAAGTAGCTCCAGAACGCGGGCCGTCACGGGGGTAGATCCCGTGACCCCGAAGCTCGGCAGCGCCGAGCCCGGCAGGCCCGACGCTTCTCGTTTCTAGCTGCGGTAGGCGCGTGGGCGCCGGCGGCTCAGCGGCCTCGCTTCTTACGGTGGCTGTCCAGATCGAGCACGGCGTGGTCGCCGCCCTCGGGCAACAGCCCCAGTCGCCGCGCGACCTCCTGATACGCCTCGACTTCGCCACCCAGGTCACGCCGGAACCGGTCCTTGTCGAGCTTCTCGCTGGTTTCCATATCCCACAAGCGACAGCAATCCGGGCTGATCTCGTCGGCCAGGATGATGCGGCCATAGTCATTGTCCCAGATCCGGCCGAACTCGAGCTTGAAATCCACCAGACGGATGCCGACGCCGGCGAACAGCCCGCAGAGGAAATCGTTGATGCGGATCGCCAAGTCGGCGATGTCGTGCATCTCTTCCTGCGACGCCCAGCCGAACGCGGCGATATGCTCGTCGGTGATCATCGGATCGCCGAGCGCGTCGTCCTTCAGCGCATATTCGATGATCGTGCGCGGCAGCTTGGTGCCTTCCTCGATCCCCAGCCGCTTCGACAGCGTGCCCGCGGCGACGTTGCGGACCATCACCTCGATCGGGACGATCTCCACCTGCCGGATGAGTTGCTCGCGCATGTTGAGACGGCGGATGAAATGCGTCGGCACGCCGATCAGGTCGAGCAGCGTGAAGATGTGCTCGGAGATGCGGTTGTTGAGGACGCCCTTGCCGTTGATCGTGCCCTTTTTCTGATTGTTGAAGGCGGTGGCGTCGTCCTTGAAATACTGGATCAGCGTGCCCGGCTCCGGACCCTCATAGAGGATCTTGGCCTTGCCCTCGTAGATCTGGCGGCGGCGAGCCATGTGTGTCCCCCAAAAAAACGCAAAGCCCCGGCGGCGGACGGCGGCCGGGGCGGATATGGCCTGCGCCATAGGCGAAGGGGGCTAGCCGATCAATCGGCAGGCGGCGCCGAGGAGACTGTCGCGCGCGGGGTGCGCCGCCGCCACGCAGCGCGCCCCCGCAGGAACAGATAAAGGGCCAGCCCGAGGGCGAGCGCGGGTGGGCCGAAGATGGCGAGGATGCCGAGCAGCACCGCAAAGGTCGCCTGCGCCGAGCCGATAGCGGTGTCGATCGCGCTGGTGAGCGGGGCCGAGGTGTCGAAGCCGCGCACCGCCGGACCGGATTCGTAGAGGAAGCTGACCGGAGTCTGCGCCAGGCTTTCGCGCGCGGTCGCCGCCGTGTCGCCGGCCGCAGCGATGCGGCGGGCGATCTCCGCACGCTGCGCCTGCAGCTCTGCGCGCTCAACGCCGGTGCGGGCACCTGCGATAGCGGCATCGAGGCGGCGGAGCTCGTCGCCGGCGCGCGCGCCATCGCTCCTGGAGCGGTCGATCACCGCACCGGCATCGGTGCCGGTGATCTCCGCGTCGACCAGGGTACCGTCGGCGCGCTCGACGACGGCAATCCCCTCCTTGCCGAAGCCGCGCGCCAGTTCGGGCGCGAGCTTGAGATCGAGCGCCGCCTCGATGTTGTTCTCGCCGAGCAGGCGGTAGCGCATGCCGGTGACGCGGCAGCGCGCGGTGCCCAGCTTCTCGCAGGCCTGGGCATGGCTCTCCTGCGCTGCGGAGATCCGTGCTGCCGGCAGTCGGAAGCCGTAGCGGTAGATGAATGCGACGCCCGGCGCGGCGGTGACGTTGATGCCGGGCGCGGTGAAGCCGGCCGCCCTGCTTTCGGCCCGGGACGCCGCCGCCATGTCGGTCGTGGTCATCTCCGCAGGCGCCGCTTCACGGCTCTCCTGTTGGCCGCATCCGGCGACGGTGAGCGCACCCAGTCCGATCAGCAGCAAACGCGTCATCGCAACCTCCCCGCCTACGTCGGGGATATCCTACTCAGCTGGTGTGGAATAGGTCAAGACACATTCTTGCCATATTTGGGCCATGATGTGGTCAGGTCACCAGATGCCGTTCGGAGAAGCGAGGATCGGTCCAGGGTTCTTGTCTCACCACCCCGGCCAACAGCTCTCCCGCGCGCCAGACGTCCTCGTGAGTTAGGTACAGCGGGGCCAGGCCAAGTCGGAGAATATCTGGGGCGCGAAAATCGCCGATCAGGCCCTGCGCAATCAGCGCCTGCGAGAGCGCATAGGCATGTGGGTGGCGAAAGCTGATGTGACTGCCGCGCAGGATTGGGTCGCGTGGCGTTATGCAGTCGAGGCCGAGGCGGTCGCCGGCCGCTGCGAGGATGTCGAACAGTGCCGCGCTCTTCGCCCAGACCGCCGCCGGCTCGATTCCGGTCCAGAGATCGAGACCGGCTTCAAACGCCGCCATCGCGAGGATCGACGGCGTGCCGGTGAGCCAACGCTTCATCCCGGGCGCGGGTGCGTACGCATCGGCAAAACCGAAGGGCTCAGCGTGGCCCATCCAGCCGGACAGCGGATTGGCAAGGCGCTCCTGCCATCTTTCCGCCACATACAGGAAGGCTGGCGCGCCCGGCCCGCCATTCAGATACTTATAGCCACACCCGACCGCGAGATCGGCGCCGCAGCCAGTCAGGTCGAGCGGTACCGCGCCGACCGAGTGGCTGAGATCCCACAGCACCAGCGCGCCTGCCTCGTGCGCGGCGGCGGTCAGCGCGGCCATGTCCCAGCGCTCGGCGGTCTTGTAATGGACATGCGTAAGGAGAAGCACCGCCGTGTCGGGGTCGAGCGCCGCCGTCACCTCAGCGCGCGGCACCGCCCGAAGCCGCCCGCCGGTCACGCACCCGGCGGCGCCCTCCGCGATGTGAAGATCGGTGGGGAAGTTGCCGGATTCACTCAGGATCGTGGTGCGGGCCGGATGGACGCGGAGCGCGGCCACCAGCAGCTTGAACAGATTGGCGGACGTGGAGTCGCCGACGATCACCTCATCCGCCCGCGCGCCCAGCAGCGGCGCCAGCTTGGCGCCGAGCCGCTGCGGCGCGTCGATCCAGCCCTCGTTCCAGCTGCGGATCAGCCGCTCGCCCCATTGCCGGTGCGTGAGATCCTCGAGCGCAGGGGCAGTCGCCCGCGGCAGGGGGCCGAGCGAGTTGCCGTCGAGGTAGATGATGCCGTCGGGCAGCTGGAAGCGGTCCCGGATCGAGGCGAGCGGGTCCGCGGCGTCGCGCGCGCGGGCTTGGGCGAGGTCCACTTACTTCTCTCCGGAACGTGGCGGACCGAAAGCGGCGGCGATCAGTTGCTTGGCTTTGGTCCAGGCGGCGCTTTCCGGGGCGATCAGCTCGACATGACCGGTGTTCGCCACCGCGTGCAGCACTACCCGGTCGCCCGCCCTGCGCGCCTGCTCCTCATATCCGGTGGCGAGCCGGAAGGGGATGATGCGATCCTCGCGGCCGTTGACCAGATCCTGCGGGACGCCCAGCGGCAGCAGGCGGGGCACGGAGGTGTCGGCAAAGCGGCCGCCGGTGAGCTGCGCGACGACTTCGGTGCCGCAGCCATTGTCCGGGCTGGCGGCGGTCGCCTCCAGATCGGGCAGGCCGCCCAGGCTGACGACATGCGCGATCCTCAACGGCTTGGCCGTGCGCAACGGACTGTTCCCGGGCAGCTTCGGCCGGCCGGCGAGCCACAGCGCCAGGTGACCTCCGGCGGAGTGCCCGATCGCCACGACCCGGCGCAGGTCGAGCTTGTACCGCCGCGCATGCAAGGCCAGCGCGTCGGTCGCCGCCGCGGCGTCGGCGAACGTACCCGGATAGCCGCCGCCGGCGCGATCGACGCCGCGATAGTCGATGTTCCACACCGCATAGCCGCTGCGACGCAGATCGTCGGCGATCCAGTTCATCAGGCCGCGGTCGGCGATCGAGGTCTGCCAGCAGCCACCGTGCACCATCACCAAGGTCCGGTGCGGCCCCGCTCCCGCAGGCAGCCAGACATCGACCTTCTGCATGCCGTCGGCACCATAGGTGACGGTCGCGTCGGGCTTCGGCTTGGGTCGGCTCGTAAGGTCTGGCCAGGTTAGGAGCTTGGGCGCGGTCATGGCGGTCAGCATCAGCAGGAGGAGTGCGGGTCGGATCATCACCGCAGCTTGGCACAGCCGCGCTGTCGATGGGAGAGCGAGCGGAACGCTTGTGGAACGATCCTGCCCTCTGCTAGCGAGCGTCATACATGGTCACCGCCGCCGCCGACCCCTTCGACACCATCGTCGACGCGCCGTTCGATTCCGCGCTGTCGGAGCGGTACCTCGTCTATGCCCTATCGACGATCACCGCGCGTTCGCTGCCGGACCTGCGCGACGGGTTGAAGCCGGTCCACCGCCGCCTGCTCTGGGCGATGCGACTGCTGCGGCTCGACCCTGCATCGGGGTACAAGAAATGTGCGCGCGTCGTCGGCGACGTGATCGGCAAATACCATCCGCACGGTGACGCGTCAGTCTATGACGCGATGGTCCGCCTCGCGCAGGATTTCGCGCTGCGCTATCCACTGGTCGACGGGCAGGGCAATTTCGGCAATATCGACGGCGATAACCCCGCCGCCTATCGCTACACCGAGGCGCGGCTGACGCAGGTCGCGATCGACCTGATGGTGGGGCTCGACGAGAACGCGGTCGATTTCCGCCCGACCTACAATAATGAGGAGGAGGAGCCCGAGCTCTTCCCCGGCCTGTTCCCCAACCTGCTCGCCAACGGCGCCGCCGGCATCGCGGTCGGCATGGCGACGAGCATTCCGCCGCACAATGCCGCCGAGCTGCTCGACGCCGCGATGCTGCTGGCCGACGACCGCAACGCCACCGACGCGCAGGTTTTGGAGCACGTCACCGGCCCCGATTTCCCGACCGGCGGCCTTGTCGTCGACACCCCCGCTGCGATCGCCGAAGCCTATGCCACCGGGCGCGGCAGCTTCCGGGTCCGCGCGCGCTGGCAGATCGAGCGCGAGAAGGGCGGCGGCTGGCAGATCATCGTGACCGAAATCCCCTACGGCGTCACCAAGGGCAAGCTGATCGAACAGGTCGCGGCGTTGGTGAACGAGAAGAAGCTGCCGATCCTGGGCGACGTGCGCGACGAATCGGACGCGGTGATCCGGCTGGTGATCGAGCCGCGCAGCCGCACGGTCGACCCGCAGGTGCTTATGGACGGTCTGTTCCGGCTGACCGAGCTGGAGAACCGCTTCCCGCTCAACCTCAATGTGCTCGACGCGCAGCGGACGCCACGGGTGCTGTCGTTGCGCGAGACGCTGGCGCAATGGGTCGATCACCAGTTCGTGGTGCTCAAGCGCCGGTCAGAGCATCGGCTGGCGAAGATCGCCGACCGGCTGGAGCTGCTCGGCGGCTATCTGATCGCATTCCTCAACCTCGATCGCGTGATCGAGATCATCCGTACCGAGGACGAGCCCAAGGCGGTAATGATCGCGGAGTTCGAGCTGACCGATCGTCAGGCGGAGGCGATCCTCAACATGCGATTGCGCTCGCTGCGCCGGCTGGAGGAGATGGAGCTGACCCGCGAGCGCAATGCGCTGACCAAAGAGCAGGCGGAGCTGGAACTGCTGCTCAGCTCCGACGCGCGCCAGAAATCGCGGCTGAAGCGCGACATGAAAAAGCTGCGCGATCGCTATGGGCCGGACACACCGCTCGGCAAGCGGCGGACCACGGTCAAGGAGGCGGCGCCGACCCGCGACATCCCGCTAGAGGCGATGATCGAGCGCGAGCCGATCACCGTCGTGCTGTCGCAGCGCGGCTGGATCAGGGCGATGCGCGGCCACCTCGACCTGGGCTCGGCGGAGACGTTGAAGTTCAAGGAGGGCGACGGCCCCGCCTTTGCCTTTCACGCTCAGACCACCGACAAGCTGTTGCTGGTGGCGGAGAACGGCCGCTTCTTCACGCTCGCCTCCGACCGACTGCCTGGCGGTCGCGGCTTCGGCGAGCCGGTGCGCGCGTCGATCGACCTCGACGGCAGCGTCGGCATCGTGTCGTTGTTGAAGGCAAAGGCGGGTACGCGACTGCTGGTCGTGGCTTCGGACGGCCGCGGCTTCGTCGTTCCCGCCGCCGACGTGCTGGCGGAGACCCGCAAGGGCAAGACCGTGATGACGCCGCGACCCGGCGCGAAGCTGAAGGTGGTGTGGCCGGTTGGACCCACGCACGATTACGTCGCGGCGATCGGCGACAACCGCAAGCTGCTGGTGTTCCCTCTGGTGGAGTTGCCGGAGATGACCCGGGGGCAAGGTGCGCAGTTGCAGCGGTACCGCGACGGCGGACTTGCCGACGCGGTCACCTTTCTCTTCGCTGCCGGACTGAGCTGGCCGATGGGCGGCGACACCGGCCGGACGCGCGCGGAGCCCGACATGGGCCCGTGGCGCGCGGCACGCGGTGCGGCGGGGCGGATGCCGCCGACCGGCTTCCCGCGCGATAACCGCTTCCATAATCTGGATTAACGTCTTTAGCGCGCTTTAACCGCGACGGCCTAGAGCATGGCGCAATGGTCGCGCGCGCTCCTCCCACGTTGTCCGACTTGTTGGAAGCGGGGATCGAGCTGATTCCGGTGCCTGCCGCGCATCTGATCAAGCAGGACGGGGTATGGGCGTTCGAGGCGCTCAATCGAGCTTATCGTCAGACCGGGCTCGACATCGCCCCCGTCGGCTCGCCATTTCTGATGGCGATCGCCGATCGGCTGGACCGCTTCATGGCGTCGAACCATTGCAACACGGAGTTCGACTGGACCACCGGCGAGGAGATCGACGGGCGCCACTACCGCATCGGTCTCGGCCGGCTCGCGGTGGGCGGACGGCGGTGCACGATGACCCTACTCGACCAGAGCTCGCGGCTCGCGACCGAGCGGACGTTGCGGCGCGAGATGACCACCGACAGCCTGACCGGGCTGCTCAATCGCACCGGCTTTGGCGACCTGATCGAGGCGTTGGCGGACCAGCGTGAGGGCCGGGCGGTGTTGGTCGTGGATCTGGTCCGGTTCGGACGGATCAACGCCTGTATGGGTTCTCTCGCAGGCGACGAGCTGCTGATCACCGTCGCGCGTCGCATCAAGGGCGCATTGCGCGCCGGCGACGTGCTGGCCCGAATCGGCGGTGACGAGTTCGGCGTGCTCATTCATGTGGCCCACGATCGCGCCGAGGCGATGGCGGTCGCGGAGCGCATCCGTGACGCGCTGCAGGCGCCGTTTCGGCTGACCGACTTCCAGATCGGCATGGAATGCTCGATCGGAATCGCGATCGGCGCGGAGGAAGCAGACGCGGCCGAGGAGTTGATCCGCCACGCCCAGTTCGCGATGAAGCGCGCCAAGACGACCGGCCGGACCGAAATCTATCTGGCGCAAGCCTTCACCATCGCGCGCGCGCAGTTCGCGATGGAGACGGCCCTTCGTTCCGCGATCGAGGACCGTCGGCTCCGCCTCACCTTTCAGCCGATCTGCAGCCTGGCCAACGGCCGGGTCGTCGCGTTCGAAGCGCTGGCGCGATGGACGGACGAGGGCGGACGCGACTGCTCGCCGGACGAGTTCATCCCGGTCGCCGAGGAATCCGGGCTGATCGTGCCGTTGGGACGATGGGCGATCGATGAGGCGGCGCGGACGCTGGCCGGTTGGGACCGGGCGGCGGGCGGACGGTGCGGCGTCAACATGGCGGTCAATCTGTCGCCGATCCAGTTGCAGCGAGACCGGGTGGCACCGGTGATCGAGGCGGCGCTCGCCGCCACCGGACTGACCGGCGACCGCTTGACCCTGGAGCTGACCGAGAGCGCGATCGTCAGCGATCCCGACCGCGTCGCGCGCGCATTGCATGAGCTCAAGGCGCTGGGCACGACGCTGGCGATGGACGATTTCGGAACCGGCTATTCCAATCTCGCGCACCTTCAAAAATTGCCGATCGACATCCTCAAGATTGACCGCAGCTTCGTGACCGACATGCTGGGCGATCGCGACAAGGTGGCGATCGTCCGGGCGATACTCGGCCTGGCGCAAGCGCTGGGCAAGCAGACGACGGGGGAGGGGGTGGAGACCAACGCCCTGGCGCAAACGCTGACGGCGCTGGGCTGTACCTATGGCCAGGGCTATTATTATGCCCGGCCGCTCGAGGCGTCGTCCGCCTGGCGGATGATCGCGCCTTCCAGCTGCTCGGAGACCACCGCGTCCGCGATTTCTTCCAGCCGCGGCTGATCGGGGAAGCCTTCCGCTACCCAGCGATTCTCAACGGCCTTCAGCGCAGTCGCGACTGCCGGCCCCTTCTGCAGGCCACGTTCTACCAGCGCCCCGCCGGAGATCGGCAGGCGCGGTGGCAGCCAATCCATGATCTCGCTCGGGTCGCCGCCAGAAAGCAGCAGCCGATCGACCGCCAGCTCCATGCCGGCACGATAGGCGAGCGCCCGCTTGCCTTCGTCGCCCGACCCCAGCCGCGCGGCCGCGAGCCGCCTGCGGTCGACGTTGGAGAGCTTGAGCCTGGCGCCGACCGCCTCCGTATCGGCAGGCGGGATGAGGGCGGCCAACCGGCGAATCGGATGGGGCGCGACACCTGCCCGCGACTCGGCCTCGGCAAGGGCCGTCAGCAGCTCGACACCGCTGACCTCGATTTCAGGGAGCACTGGGCGCAGGATGCCGTTCGTCACCATCAGGCGGACGACCGCCACCGCCTGCGGCGCGACCAGCAGCTTGAGCAGCTCGGCCGCCACCCGTTCGCGCGACAAGGCCATCAGGTCGTTGGCCCGCGCCACGCAGGCGGCGAGAGCGGCTTCGTCCACCTCCGCTCCGAACCGCGCATGGAAGCGGAAGAAGCGCAGGATGCGCAGATGGTCCTCGGCGATGCGGCGCAGCGGATCGCCGATGAAGCGGACGCGCCTGGCGTCGAGATCGTCGCAGCCGCCGAAGAAGTCGTCGATATGGCCCGTGCCTGGGTCGGCGTAGAGCGCGTTGATCGTGAAATCGCGCCGCGCGGCATCCTCGTGCCAGCTGTCGGTATAGGCGACCACCGCGTGGCGTCCGTCGGTGGCGACGTCGCGGCGCAGGGTCGTCACCTCGACGATCGCCCCCTGCGACACGGCGGTGACGGTGCCATGCGCGATGCCGGTGGGCACGGCCCTGATCCCCGCCGCCTCGAGACGGCGCACCACTTCGACGGGCTCGAGCGGGGTGGCGAGGTCCACGTCGGACACCGCGAGCCCGAGCAGCGTGTCGCGCACCGCCCCGCCCACATACCGCGCGTCGCCCAACACCGCGATCAGCTCGGCCAGGCCCGGCCGGTCACGCCACGGCGCAGGAGGCAAGATCACGCCCATGATCGCAGCCGCCGCGACAGGTTGACGATCATCGCCGCGGTCGCGCCCCAGATCCGGCGCTCCTCCCAGCGGAACTCCCAGTAACGGCGGTCGACGCCGCGCCACATCATCTCCGACTCGATCTGGTTCGCCGGGTCGAGCAGGAAGCCCAGCGGCACCTCGAACACGTCGGCAACTTCATGGGGGTTGAGGACGAAAGCGAGATCGGGCGCGATGACGGCGAGCACGGGGGTGACGCAGAAGCCGGTGACGGTGCGGTAGCGGTCGACCTCGCCGACGACTCCGACCCGGTCGCGCGGGAGGCCGATCTCCTCCTCTGCTTCGCGCAGCGCGGCGGCGATCGCGTCCTCGCCGGGATCGAGCCGCCCGCCCGGAAAAGCGACCTGCCCGGCATGGCGGCGCAGCGTGTCGGTGCGTTGGGTCAGGATGACACCGGGCTCAGCCCGGTCGGTGACCGCGACCAGCACCGCCGCGGCGCTCAGCGCGTCATCGGGCCCTTGATCCAGCCCGACCTGGTCGCCGGTCAGCAGCTCGGGCGGCCCGTCGCCATCGGCCGCCAGCGCCGCCGCCAGCCGCTCGGCCAGCGTCATGCCGGCTCGAGCGGGAAGAACACGCCGTCGCTCCACACGCCTGCGGGCTCCTCGTCGCTGGACAGCGCGCGCTCGGCCAGGTCGTAATAGATCGAACGCACCACCAGCGCCTCCAGCCCGCCACGGACATGGAGATAGGGGCGCGGCTCGTCGGGCGTGCCGGCGAAGCGCAGCGCGTTCTCCGGACCGGCGGTGACCAGGTCGCCGGTGTTGAGGCGAAAGGCGAGCCTGGCCTGCCGCCTGTCACCCTCCGCCTTCATCTCCACCGCGGTGAAGGGCGCGTCCTCCACCGCGATGTCGAGCTTTTCGACCGGCGTGACTAGGACAAAGCCGCCGTCCGGCTCGCGGCGCAGGATCGTCGAGAACAGCCGCACCATCGCCGGCCGGCCGATCGGCGAGCCCTGATGGAACCAGGTACCGTCGCGAGCGATCCGCATCTCGCTGTCGCCGCAATGCGTCGGGTTCCAGCGTTCGACCGGCGGCAGCCGCTGGTCGGCGGCGAGCTGCGCAATCTCGGCGAGGCTGAGTGCGGCGAGGTCGGGCAGGGGCGGCATCGGCATGGGCGCGAGGTAGCGACTTGGCGCCGGCTTGCAATGCTTGGCCGGCGGCGGGTCAGGCCGGGCCCAGCGTCCCCGCGCCATCGGGAACCGCATCGCCCCTCGCCAGCAGCCGGCGTTGCTCGATCGGGCCGGGAAGGCGCCAGCCGCCGGTGCGCTCGGCGGTGAAGCCGAAGAAGCGGCCATAATATTCCGGGTCGCCGATCAGCACCAGACGATCGTCGCAGCCGTGTTCGCCGGCCGCGGCGAGCGCGCGCACCATCAGCCGCCGGCCGATGCCATCGCGCTGACGCTCGGGGGCGACCGCGACCGGCCCGACCATGACGAGGGGAACGGACGCACCGAGATCGGGGGTGAAGCACACCGGCCAGCACTGGACGGTGCCGACCAACGCGCCTGCGTCGAGCGCGGCGAAGCTGAGCGCCGCCACCGCCGTCGCGTTTCCTCGTACCAGGTAGGCGGTGCGCTGCCGGCGGGTGGGCTCGAACGCGCGGTCGAGCAGTCGCTCCACCGCCGTTTCCTCCACCTCGGCCAACGGCACCAGCCCGATCACGACAACCCCTTCACAAAGGGCGCGCGCTGTAGCGGCCGGCGGCGCGAACGCAACGGCTTTCCTCCCGGGCCATGCATGCTAGACGCCGGCGCATGGACGACAGCCTGCGCCTCGAAGTGCACGATCTTGAGGTGCAGGTGCTGACCGGCATCTATTCGGAGGAGACCGGCGCGACCCAGCCGCTGCGCATCTCCGTCACCGCCGACCTTGCCTGCCCGGCGCAGTTCCGGCCGGACGCGCGGCTGACCGAATCGAAGAACTATCTGGACCTGAAGCACGCCGCCACCACCGCGCTGCCGCCCGGCGTCCACTTCACGCTGATCGAGGCGGTCGCCGACCATATCTGCGAGACGCTGTTCCTGCAGGACCGGCGCGTCACGCGGGTTGAGGTCAAGATCGTCAAGCTCGCGATCGCCGAAGCCGCCGAATCGATCGGCATCACGCTGGTGCGGCACCGGCGCTGAACCGAGCCCGGCTTCGGCTCGGGTCGCCGGCTCAGCCGCGCGTTCGTCCGCAGGGACCGAGCTGAGCCAGCACGAAGCGATAATCCTCCTCGGCCTTGACCGCGTCGGCGGGTGCCAGCGCGGCGGTGCTGGTCGCGGGCAGCGTCGGGGGGAGCGCGCAGGCGAGGCGATACCAGAGCAGCGTGTCGCGTGGCGGCGGGCCCGCAGCCTCGTCGACGATCTCCGACAACGCCACCGCCCAGCGCGGCCGCTCGCCCGGCCGGCGCAGCACCGACAGCGACACCGGCCGGCCGTCGGCGGTCTGGAGGAAGACCTGGGTCTCTCCCTCGCCGGGCAGGGCGCCGGGGACGTGGAAGGCGTTGCCGACGCCGGTCAGGCGCGGCGCCGCGTCGGCCGCCAACGCCTCGCGGACGATCGCGCGGACCTGCGCGTCGGCGGCCGGGGTCCAGCGCAGCTGCGCGTCGGGCGCGACGAGTTGCAGCTGGCCGGGCAGGGCGGAGGGTCGCGCGAACAGCAGTACCCGCGCCTTCTTGAGCTGAGGCAGCTTGCCGCGCGCGTCCGGCCGCACGTCGAGCAGATAGCCGACGCGCGGTGGCAGCCCGCCGGCACCGCGGATCAGCGCGGTCATGTCGGCCTCGACATACAGCCGCACCAGCCCGATCGGTACGCCCGCCGCGTCCGGCCCTTTCAGCCGCACGGTGGAGCGAATCGTGGCATCCCCGATCACCGGCGCCGCGAGCGCAAGGTCGGCGAGATCGGCATAGGCGGGCTGAACAATGGCGGCCGCCGGCAGCTGCATCGGCGGCGGCGTCGTCGCCAGCAACAGGACGGAGAGGGGCAGGAGGGCGGAGCGGATGCGGGTCATGGCGGCACGGCTACGCCCGCGGACCTGAACCGCCAAGCAACAAAGCCGAACTCCGCCACGCAATATCGTTGCGCCTACAAAGCGTTTGCGTGTCACAGGCGGCGGCATTAGACGGCAATAACAGGCACAGGGATACAACATCCCAGTGTACGCGTTTTTCCTTAATGGACTTCACCTCCGGCATGCGAAGGCGGGAGATCAAGGGAGAGTTGGAGCCGAATGGCCTACGCTGATCGTGATACAACCGGTAGCCGCACGGTGGCGATCGTTATCGTCTGCCTCCTCATCGCAGGGCTCGGCTATGCCTTTGTGACCGGGCTCGCGCAGGATTTCGCGAAGAAGGTCAACAAGGACCTGAACGTGTTCGACGTGGCGCCACCACCGCCGCCGCCGCCGCCGGAGGAGCCGCCACCCCCGCCGCCCGACCAGAACGTGCCACCGCCGCCGGTGGTGTCGCCGCCGCCGATCGTGCAGACCAACACGCCGCCGCCGGTGACCATGAACACCGTGCCGACGCCGCCGCCGGTCTACATCCCGACGCCGACCGCGCCGCCGCCGTCGCCGCCGGCGCCGCCTCCAGCTCCGCCCGCACCGCCTCGGGTTTCGCAGGCGGCCGTTGCAAGGGGCAATCCGGGCCAGTATTTCAGCGCGGACAACTACCCGGCCGATGCACTGCGTGCTCAGGCGCAGGGTCGCGTCTCGGCTCGTCTGACGATCGGGACGGACGGACGCGTGTCGGACTGCGCCGTTACGTCGTCGAGCGGCAACGACTCACTGGACAACGCGGTGTGTCGGATTTCGCGAAGCCGGATCCGGTTCACGCCGGCGAAGGACGACAATGGCAACCCGATGAGCACCACCTATCCGCTGAACGTTCGCTGGGTGTTGCCCACGGACTGAGATCATGGTGACGGGCTCCGGCCCGCCGCTTTCGCCACCATCTGCTAAAGGACCGTTCCGATCATGCTCACCACCATCCTCGCCGCTGCGCCAGCCGGCACCCAACAGTACGGCCTCGTGCAGGCGCTCGAGGAAGGAGGCCCGATCTCCTGGGCCACCTTCGCCATCCTGGTGCTGATGCTGGTGGTGTCGCTGTACATCCTTTTCACCAAGCTGTTCGAGCAACAGAAGATCCGCAACCAGGCCAAGCGGGTGCAGCAGAGCTTCTGGGCGTCCAATTCGCTGCGCGAGGGCGCTGCCAAGCTCGAGAAGAATTCGGCCTATCGCCAGATCGTCGACGACGGTCTGGCCGCGCAGGATCAGCACACCAAGCTGACGGATCCGGTCGAGGCGCATGACTGGCTGCACGGTTCGCTGGCCCGATCGGAGGCTTCGATCAACTCGCAGCTCAACGCCGGTCTCGCGTTCCTCGGAACGGTCGGCGCAACGGCGCCGTTCATCGGCCTGTTCGGCACCGTGGTCGGCATCTATCGCGCGCTGATCGCGATCGGTGCGTCGGGTCAGGCCTCGATCGACAAGGTCGCAGGGCCGGTCGGCGAGGCGCTGATCATGACCGCGCTCGGCCTGGTCGTCGCGGTGCCGGCGGTGCTGTCGTACAATTGGCTGCAGCGTCGCAACAAGTCGATCCAGGAGGATCTGTCGTCCTTCTCCAACGACGTGTTGGGCTTCCTCGCCTCCAACGGCGCGGTGAAGCCGAACTATCGCAACGCGGGCGCCACCGCGACCGCCTCGTCGGGCGGGACCGCGGCAGCCAAGGCGCCGGCACGCGCCACCAGCGCTTCGACGACGATGGGCGCCACCGGCGCGAACCCGACGCAGAGCTGAACAATGACGAGCCGGCGTTGCACTCTGGCGACGCCGGCCGCATATACCGGCCACGGGCAAGAATATGCCCTGGTTTCAATCGAGTAGGATGGTTCTGTCATGGCAATGAGTGTTGGCGGTGACGAAGGCGGCACCATGTCGGACATCAACACGACGCCGCTGGTCGACGTCATGCTGGTGTTGCTCATCATCTTTCTGATCGCGGTCCCCGTCGTGGTCCAGTCGGTCAAGATGAAGCTGCCCGACGTAAAGTTCGAGCCGACGGACACCAAGCCCGAGAATGTCTCGCTGTCGGTGATCTCGGACGCCGGCGGCAAGTGTGCGGTCTATTGGGGCATGTCGCAGGTCGGCAACGAAGAGCTGTTGAGCCGCGCGGTCGAGAAGTTGAAGGCGGAGATCGCGCGCCAGGGTGGCGTCGGCAATCCCGACCTGGAGCTGCCGGAGGCTCACATCCGCGCCGACGTCAACACGCCCTGGGAGTGTGTGGGCGGCGCGATCTACAACATGCAGATGGCGGGCTTTGCAAAGGTCGGCTTCATCTCCGCGCCGACGGCGACGGAGAATGCGCCGCGCCTCAGCCTCGGCAGCTGACATCAAGCGATTTAGGAGTAAGACCTCATGGCAGTGAGCGGCGGCAACGACGACGGCGAGCCGATGATGGATCTGAACATGACGCCGTTGATCGACGTCCTGCTCGTGCTCATCATCATGTTCATCATTACTATTCCAATCCAGACCCATGCGGTGAAGGTTGATCTGCCGGTCAAGAGTGACCAGCCGCAGCAGATCATCGACCCGCAGAAGAACAAGATCACCATCGATCCGGCGGGCACGGTCGCCTGGAACGGCGTACCGGTCAACGAGGCCACGCTGGCGGGGTACCTCGGCCAGACCGCAGCGTTGAACCCGGAGCCCGAATTGCACTTTCAGCCGGACGCGAACACCCGGTATGAGGTGGTCGACAAGACGCTGGCCGTGATCAAGAGCTCGCCGATTACCAAACTCGGCTTCATCGGCAACGAGCAATATTACAACCGCTTCTGACGTAGCGCGCTCGGCCGCGGCCTAACCGCCGCGGCGATGTGCATGTCCGGCTGGCCCCGGCCTGAGCCGGGTCCGACTTTACGTTGATCCGCTGCCGTGACGGGAGGTCACGGGAGACCGATCGGGGCGGCTCTTCGTGGTCGCCCTTCAACGTCCGTGGTCGCGCCGAGAATTTCTCGCTGTCCTACAAGGGCCGGCCTGTGCCCTAAGCTCTTCGATGAGCAACACAGCACACGCAACCCCCGGCGCCTCCGGCCAGGAGCAGCCGATTCCCTTCACTCCGGTGTCGGTACGCCCGCGCCATGACGGCTGGACTCCCGGCAAGCAGGTGGCGTTCATCCATGCGCTCGCCGAAACCGCCTGCGTCGACGAGGCCTGCCGCCGCGTGCAGATGTCGCAGCAGTCGGCCTATCAGCTCCGTACTCGGACAGATGCCGTGAGCTTCCGACAGGCGTGGGCGGTCGCGCTCGACCTCGGCACATCCAGGCTTGCCGATCGCGCCATGGCCCGGGCGATGAACGGAGTGGCTGTTCCCATCTTCTACAAGGGTGAAAAGGTCGGCGAGCGGCGGGTTTTCAACGAGCGGCTGACCATGTTCCTGCTCCGCATGCACGCCCCCGAGCGGTATGGCGCGTGGCGCGATCAGACGGTGCAAACCCGGGCGCACCCCGATGGGCTGGCGGTCTTGTTCAAGGCGGCGGTGCGGGCGGTCGCCGAAGACGCGCTCGCCGACGAGCAGGGCGCGCCACGGCCCAAGCGCAATCTTCTCAAGCTGATCAACGCACCACAGGAAGATGGGGATGAGACCGAGCCGGTCTCGGCCTTCGAAGAGATGACCGAGCGGTACGAGAAGATCTTCGAGGAGCAGGAGCGCGAGATCCAGGCGCTGAATGGGCGGTTGACCGTCGCTGCCGGGACGGAAGGCTCTGCGTGCGACGGAGGCTCAACATGGCCAACTTCCGAGCCGTTGTGACCTCGACGAAAAGTCCGCTTGCACACGAGTCACCGAAGTGTCACTCTCTCGTCACAAATCAGTCATGTGGAGAGATGTCATGAAGAAAGCAGGGTTAGCGGTGATCATTGCAGCGGGGCTGGCCGGTTCTGCGGCGGCAGCGGACCGGGTGGCCTATCAAGCGATCACGGCAGGCGATTTCGCCGCCGCGGCGCAACAGCTCGAAAGCGAACGCCGAATTTACCCACAGCGGCCCGAGCTGATGCTCAACCTCGCCGCGGCCTATCGCGGCATGGGACGTCTCGCCGAGGCGCGCGCCCTCTACTCCGCAGTGCTCAGCCGTCCGGCGGTAATGCTTGACCGGCCCAATGGCGATCCGATTTCGTCCCGCGACCTGGCGGTCGTTGGTCTGGAGCGGACCGGCGCGGCACTCGCCTCGCGCTGAAGCCGTACGCCGCGCGCCACCGCTCTTGGCTCATAGCCGGGGGAGGGTGACGCCCTGCTGGCCCATATATTTGCCGGCGCGGTCGGCATAGCTGACCTCGCACGGCTCGTTCCCCTGCAGGAACAGGAACTGGCAGGCGCCCTCGTTGGCATAGATCTTGGCGGGTAGGGGCGTAGTGTTGGAGAATTCCAGCGTCACATGCCCCTCCCAGCCGGGCTCGAGCGGCGTGACGTTGACGATGATCCCGCACCGCGCATAGGTCGATTTGCCCAGGCAGATGACCAGGACGTCGCGCGGCACCCGGAAATATTCGACCGTCCGCGCCAGCGCGAAGCTGTTGGGCGGGATGATGCAGACATCGGTCTTGCGGTCGACGAAGCTGTTCGCCTTGAAGTCCTTCGGATCGACGATCGCGTTGTCGACGTTGGTGAACAGCTTGAACTCGTCGGCGACGCGCGCGTCATAGCCATAGGAGGACAGGCCATAGGAGATGCAGCCCTCGCGGCGCTGCGCCTCGACGAACGGCTCGATCATGCGGTCCGCCAGCGCGCGCTCGCGAATCCAGCGGTCGGATTGGATGGCCATGGCGACCGGTCATGCGGGCAAAGCGGCGCCCCGGCAAGCCACGCTACCCGGCAGCGATGCCCAGATCGGCGGGACCGAAGGCATGGGGGAGGAGCTCGGACAACCGATGTTCCTCCATCGCTTCGCCGGTCAGGCCGGCGCAATAGACCGGCAGATCGCGGCCGCCGAGCTGCGCGGCCTCGTTGAGCACCTGGCGGCACCGGCCGCACGGGCGCACCGGCATGTCGCCCGCGCCGTCCATGACCCCACCGACCACGCCGATCGCGACGACATCGCGCAGCCGACCCTGCGCGCTCGCGGTGGCGATCGCGACCGTCTCCGCGCACAGCGACAGGCCATAGCTCGCATTCTCGACATTGGCGCCGGTGACGACGCTGCCGTCGTTCAGCAACACCGCCGCGCCGACGGCGAAGCGGGAGTAGGGCGCATGGGCATGGACGGCGGCGGCGCGCGCGGCGGCGATCAGGTCGTGGGGGTTCATGGCCCCACCACATCCCAGTTGACAGGTTCGTCAACCCCCTCGATCCGCCGCCGGTCGCTGGCGCGCCACAATCGCCAGGGTCGGTCGGTGTAGCCCGGCCGGAGGAAATTGCCCGATAGCCAGAGCGGCCGATCGAGGGCGGTGGAGAATTCGTAGCGTCGCTCGACGGCGCGGGAGAGGCGCAGGATCACGGGCTTGCCGCTATGCGTCTCGACCCGCTTGACGAAGCTGCGGAGGTTGTCGGTGACCGGAGCACCGCGCTCGGGTGGCTCGCATCCCTCGCGAATGTCGATGTCGACCGCAGGCGGCAGCGCATCGGCCGTGCGTGGCACGGTTGCGTTGAAGGCGTCGGCCTGGGTCGCACCATCATCGCATAGCGAGTAGACGTGCACCGCACCGCGCCGAAGCCCAGCCCCTGGCAGCGCCTGCCAATTGTGCTCGAAAGCAGGGTCACGGACCCGGTCGCCCACCGTCGCGACCAGATAAGCGAAGTCGGCCCCCGCCGCCCGGACGCTGCCCCACTCGATCGCTGTCGGTCGCTCGCCCAAGTCGACGCCCTGAAGCGGGTAGCGCGCAGGTGATGGTCGCCACCCAGCGGCGAAGCCGTGCGCGCCGAAGCCGATCGCGCCGGCAAGGAGCGCGCCGAGCAGCAGCCGCCCTCCGCTAGCCACGGATGTGGAGCACACAGATCAGCGTGAACAGCCGTCGCGCGGTGTCGAAGTCGACCTCGATCTTGCCCTCGAGCCGCTCCCTCAGCAACTCGGCCGCCTCATTGTGGATCGCCCGCCTGGCCATGTCGACCGTCTCGATCTGCTGCGCGGTGGATTGGCGGATGGCCTGGTAATAGCTGTCGCAGATCGCGAAATAGTCGCGGATCGGCCGGCGGAACCGTCCCATCGCGAGGATCAGCGTCTCCAGCGGCGTGTCGTCCTCGCGCTTGATGCTGAGCACCAGCCGCCCCTCCTCGACCGACAGGGCGATCCGGTAGGGGCCGGCATAGCCATCGGCATGCGGGCGTTGCGGCGCGAAGTGGTTGCCCTCGATCAGGTCGAAGATCGCGATCCGACGCTCCTGCTCGACATCGGCCGAGCGCCACAAGATGGTGCGGTCGTCCAGCTGGACGTCGATGATGCGCGGATCGGCCACGTCAGTGGCTTAGCGAGCCGTCAGGGACTCGTCACCCCGGCGCCAGGGCCGTTATCCACAGCCGTTTGCCGCAAGCGGCTTGAGGCACGACCGGCGTCGGGCCAAGGCACGGCAATGGCCACTCTCGCGTTTCCTGCTCCCGTACCCGCACCTGAGCCATTGCAGCTGCCCCGCAACGTCGAGGCGGAGGCGGCGATGCTCGGGGCGATGATGATCGACAACCGGCTGGCCGACGATCTGCTCGATCGATTGGAGCCCGCACATTTCTATGAGCCGCTGCACGGCCGCGTGTTCGCGGCGATCCGGACGCTGCGCTCGAACGACATGCTCGCCACCCCCGTGACGCTGCGGCCGATGTTCGAGGCGGACGAGGCGATGAAGGAGCTGGGCGGTCCGGCATATCTGGCGGGGCTGACCGGATCGGGCGCGGGGCTGATCGGTGCGCGGCAGTTCGCGACGCAGATCTACGATCTCGCGATGCTGCGCGCGCTGGTGACGGTGGGCCGCACGCTGGTCGACCGCGCCATGGACACTTCCGAGGAGGTCAATCCGCGCGCGCAGATCGAGCTGGCCGAGGAGGAGCTGTTCAAGGTCGCGGCGGACGGTGGCGCGGAGAACGCGACCAAGACCTTCGCACAGGCGACGACGATGGCGGTCAAGATGGCCGAGCGCGCGCTCAACTCCGGCGGCAATCTGTCGGGCGTGACGACCGGGCTCGACTCGATCAATGCCAAGATCGGCGGCATGCATCATTCCGACCTGATGATCCTCGCCGGCCGGCCGGGGATGGGCAAGACTTCGCTCGCGACCAACATCGCCTTCAACGCCGCGTCGCGATGGATGCGGGACATGCGCGACGGGATCGCGCCCAAGGAGTCGGTCGGCGCCAAAGTCGCCTTTTTCAGCCTCGAGATGAGCGCCGACCAGCTGGCGACGCGTATTCTTTCGGAGCAATCGGGGATCAGCTCCGAGGCTTTGCGCATGGGCAAGATTTCCAAGGCGGACTTCAGCCGGCTGGCGTCGGCGGCGGCGGAGCTGGAGAACCTGCCGTTGTTCATCGACGATACCGGCGGGCTGTCGATCTCCGCGCTGCACACCCGCGTCCGGCGGCTGCAGCGACGGCACAACAACGAGATCGGGCTGATCGTCGTCGATTACCTCCAGCTGCTGACCGGCTCCGGCAAGCAGACGGACGGCAACCGGGTGCAGGAGATTTCCGAAATCTCGCGCGGATTGAAGACGTTGGCCAAGGATCTGAACGTGCCGGTGCTGGCACTGTCGCAGCTCAGCCGTGCGGTCGAGCAGCGCGAGGACAAGCGGCCGATGCTCTCCGACCTGCGTGAATCGGGCTCGATCGAACAGGACGCCGACATGGTCTGGTTCGTCTATCGCGAGGATTACTACGTCGCCGCCAAGGAGCCGAAGCGGCCGAGCGAGGGCGACGATGCCCGCGTCTTTGACGACCATGCGAAATGGGCGGCGGACATGGAGCGCGTCTATGGCCTGGCCGAGCTGATCGTCGCCAAGCAGCGCCACGGCTCGACCGGGAAGGTGATGATGAAGTTCGACCCAACGGTGACGAAGTTCAGCGACTATGCAGGCTACTGACCGGCCAGGAACCTAACAAAAGGCAAGTTCGTCGAGGCCCCCTGTTCATCGACAGGAGTGTCCCATGCGTAACCCCTTGCTATTCAGCGGTGCCGCCGCCGCCATCCTGGTCTTGGCGTCGCCCGTTATGGCGCAGAGCCAGAGCGATCGCGCCCGGGCCGCGATCGCGGCTGCGCGCGCGAAGATCGAGGTCGCGGGCAAGCTGAGCGCCAGCGGCGAGACACCGCGCATGCAGGCCGAGGCGGCTGCCGCGCTGCGTACTGCGGAGGAGCGGTTGGAAAGCGGTCGCGAGCGCGAGGCCATCGCCGAGGCCAATCGCGCCCAGACCATCGCCGACACGGCAATCGGTGTCGCGGAGCGCAATCGCGCGAGCGCAACGGCATCTCAGCAGGCCGAAGCACAGGCCGCCGCAGGTGCCGCGCAGCAGCAGGCGGCCGAAGCCAGCGCCCGTGCCGCTGCCGCCGAACAGGCTGCCGCTGCCGCCCAGGCGGATGCCGCCGCGGCCCAGGCAGCGCCGCCGGTCGTGGTCGCGCCACCGACGCCGGCTACCACCATCACCACCGAGACCGTGCGGACCACGCCGGTCGTGGCGCGAGCGACCGTGCGTACGCCCGTACACAAACGCACCGCTCGTATTGTCAAGCGAAAGCCCGCCGCAAGCGCGACCGTGCGCACGACCACAACGGTCCGAACCGACTGATGCGAGGAGGCGGGCGACACCTTGCCGCCGCCGCTTTGTCAGAATACCGGTTCTTCGTCCGGCCGATTGGGCAGGTGGATGCCGCATTCCACCTTGTCCCAACCGCGCCAGCGGCCGGCGCGCGGATCCTCGCCCGGCTGGATCTTCGACGTGCAGGGTGCGCAGCCGATCGACGCATAGCCTTGCGCCTCCAGCGGATGGCGCGGCAGTTCGTGCACCGCGAAATAGGCGTCGAGATCGGCCTTGGACCAGTCCGCCAGCGGGTTGATCTTCAGCCGGCCCTCGTCAGCCTCGAAGCGCGGCATGGCGATGCGGGTGCCGGCCTGAAAGCCCTTGCGGCCGCTGATCCAGGCGTCGAACGGCGTCAGCGCGCGGCGCAGCGGCTCGACCTTGCGCAGGTCGCAGCAGCCGTCGGGATCGTAGGACCAGCGCATGCCGGTGCGGTCCTTGGCGGCGAGCAGGCGCGGGTCGGGCCGGAACACGCGCAGGTCGGTGAAGCCGAGCTGCTCGGCCGTGGTGTCCCGATAAGCGAGCGTCTCGCCGAACATCTTCTGCGTGTTGACCGATATCACCGGAACATCCGGGTCGATCTGTGCGATCAGGTGCAGAAGCACCGCGGACTCGGCGCCGAACGAGGATACCGTCGCGACCCGGCCGTGTAGTTCACCGGCAAGCAATTCGCGCAGCATCGCGGGCGCCGACACGCCGGCGAAGCGCGCCTGCATCTCGGCCGCGTCGACCTTGGTAAAGGGCGGCGCGGTGTCGATGAAGTCGATGACGCGCGCGGGCTCAGCCATGGCGCTTCTTCCATACCGGCACGACCGCATCTGCGGCGGTTTGGTAATGCTCGGTGTAGCGATCGAGCGCACGCTCGAGCACCGCGGGATCGATCGGTGTTTCCGGCGCGAAGCTGTCGAAGCCGCAGCGGCGCATGAAAGGCAGCTGGTCGACGAGCACGTCGCCGGCGGCGCGAAGCTCGCCCGCATAGCCGGCCTCGCGCAGGATACGGGCGGACGAGTAGCCGCGACCATCGCGGTAGGTGGGAAAGCTCACCTCGACGAGCGCCAGCTGGCCCAGATGCGGCAGCAGCGCGCGCGCGTCGTCCCCGGCCTCCAGCCGCACTGCGTTGGCGTTCGTCTGTCCGTCGAGGAATGCGTCGAGTGTGACCGCCGGCTCCTGATGCTCGATGTCGCCGCGAAAGCGGAGCAGGCCTTCTGAACCGCCCGACAGCGTCAGGCTGGTCTGGTCGGGATCAGCCATAGATCGCCTCCTTGAACGGCTCAATTCCAACCCGGCGATAGGTATCGAGGAAGCGCTCGCCATCCGTCCGCTCGGCCAGATAACGGTCGGTAACGCGCTCGATCGCGTCGACCACGCCGTCCTCGGAGAAGCCTGGGCCGGTGATCTTGCCGAGGCTGACGTCCTCCGCGCCAGAGCCGCCGAGCAGGAGCTGGTAATTCTCCGTGCCCTTCCGGTCGACGCCGAGGATGCCGATGTGGCCGGCGTGGTGGTGGCCGCAGGCGTTGATGCAGCCGCTGATCTTGAGCTTGAGCTCGCCAAGGTTGCGCTGCCGCTCGGGGCTGGCGAAGCGGGTCGCGATCTTCTGCGCCACCGGGATCGAGCGCGCGTTGGCGAGGCTGCAATAATCGAGGCCGGGGCAGGCGATGATGTCGGAGATGAGGTCCAGGTTCGCCTCGGCCAGCCCCACGCCCGTCAACGCTTGCCACAAGGCCGGCAAATCCGCGGTGCGAACGTGGGGGAGGACGATGTTCTGCGCATGCGTGACGCGCAGCTCATCGAAGCTGTAACGTTCGGCGAGGTCCGCCATCAGGTCGATCTGGTCGGCCGAGGCATCGCCTGGGATGCCGCCGATCGGCTTGAGGCTGATCGTCACCACCGCATAGCCGGGGCGCTTGTGCGGATGCGTGTTCTGGTCGAGCCAGACCGCGAAGTCGGGGTCGGAACGATCCGCCGCCGCTGCGTCACCTGCCTCGAAGGCGGGATCGGCGAACATCGCCGTGATGCGCTCCAGTTCGGCCAGCGGCGGGTCGATGCCGAGCTGCTTCACCAGCGCCCATTCTTCCTCGACCTGGCGGCGGTATTCGTTGGCGCCGAGCTCGTGGAGCAGGATCTTGATGCGCGCCTTGTAGATATTGTCGCGCCGACCGTAGCGATTGTAGACCCGCAAGCACGCCTCGAGGTAGCTCATCAGCTCCTCGGCGCGGACGAAGCCCTTGATCTCGGGCGCGATCATCGGGGTGCGGCCCATGCCGCCGCCGACGAACACCTTCGCGCCGAGCACGCCGTCCTGCTCGACCAACCGGATACCGATGTCGTGGAGGCGCATTGCGGCGCGATCGGTGTCGGACGCGATCACCGCGATCTTGAACTTGCGTGGCAGGTAGCTGAATTCGGGATGGAAGGTCGACCACTGCCGGATCAGCTCCGCCCAGGGGCGCGGGTCCGCGACCTCGTCGGCAGCGGCGCCGGCGAACTGATCGGACGAGATGTTGCGGATGCAGTTGCCGCTGGTCTGGATGGCGTGCATCTCGACCGTCGCCAGATCGGCGAGGATGTCGGGCGCGTCCTCGAGCTTGATCCAGTTGTACTGGATGTTCTGGCGGGTGGTGAAATGGCCATAGCCGCGGTCGTACTTGCGGGCGATGTGGCCGAGCATGCGCATCTGACGACTGTCTAGGGTGCCGTAAGGCACTGCGACGCGCAGCATGTAGGCGTGGAGCTGCAGATAAAGACCGTTCATCAGCCGCAGCGGCTTGAACTGGTCCTCGGTCAGCTGACCGGCGAGGCGGCGCTGCACCTGATCGCGGAACTCGTCGACACGGGCATCGACGATGGACTGATCGTATTCGTCATATTTGTACATCAGATCACCCAGGAGCCGGCGGCGGGATCGCTCGGCTTCAGCGTCAGGTCGGGGCGCACGGTGGGGCCGAGCGCGCGGATGCGGTCCTTGATATGCGCGGGGCGGGGGCCGTCCGCGGTCGGGGTCGCGTCGATCACATAGGCGCCGTTGACGCGCCGCGCGCCTTCCTCGGCGCGGGCGAGCGGTTCGCCCTCGGTGCCGACGTCCGCCGCCTCCTCGACATGGCGCGACCAGTTGGAGCCGGTCCACCAGATCACGTCGCCTGTCGGGAGGTCGTTGCCGGTGAGCAATTTCACGCGTGCGCCTCCTCAGCCGCGCGGGCCCAGCGGGCGAGCTTGTCGGCGGCGTCGCTCAGCTCCACCACCTCGCCGACGACGATGATCGCCGGGCTGCAGACCTGTTCTCGCGCCACCATCGGGCCGAGATCGGCGAGGAGGGTCTTGAGCGCGCGGGAGCCGGGGCAGGTGCCGCGCTCCAGCACTGCCACCGACATGTCGGGGGCGACGCCGTCGCCGATCAGCTTGTCGGCGATGTCGGCGGCGGTGGCGACGCCCATATAGATGACCAGCGTGCGGCCCTGGCCGGCGAGCCCGGACCAGTCCTGATCGGCCAGGCCTTTGCACTGACCCGCGACGAAGCTGACCGCGCTGGAATGATCGCGATGGGTCAACGGCAGCATCGCCTCCGCCGCCGCGCCGAGTGCCGCGGAAATGCCGGGCACGACCTCGACCGGCAGGCCGGCGGCGCGCACCGCTTCGACCTCTTCCCCGCCGCGGCCGAAGATGAAGGGATCGCCGCCCTTCAGCCGCACGACGATCGCGCCGGTCTTCACATGCGCGACGATCAGCGCGTTGATCGCTTCCTGCGGCAGGGTGTGACGGGCGCGGCGCTTGGCGACCGAGATGCGCTGCGCGGCGGCGGGGGCGAGTTCGAGGACGCGCGGGTCGATCAGCCCGTCATGGACGACGATATCCGCCTGCTCCAGCGCCCGGACGGCCCGGACGGTGAGCAGCTCGGGATCGCCGGGTCCGGCACCGACGAGGATGACGCGGCCGCGCGCCTGCGGATCGAGGAGTGTCGCCATGATCGGCAGATGCGCTTCGGGAGTGGCGGGTGCAAGCGAGGGGTTGCTTGGGGTGAGGGTAGGAGAGCTTTGCGAGGGACGGAGAGCATCGGATCATCTCCTCTTCTCCGGCGGAGGCCGGGCCCAGTTGCGGGCTTCGTGCTTAGCGCTGACTTCCCTCGACGCGTTGATGGCGACTGGGCCCCCGCCTTCGCCGGGGAAGAAGAATCGTCGGAACGAGATCTACGAGTCGCGCAGCCCGACGCCGATGCTGGCGCGGGCGGCGTCGGCTTCGTTGCTGACGACCGGATAGGCGCAATAGTCGGCCGCATAATAGGCCGACGGGCGGTGATTGCCCGACCAACCGACGCCGCCGAACGGGGCATTGGAGGGCGCGCCGTTGGTGGGGCGGTTCCAGTTGACCACACCGGCGCGGATGCCGGCCCAGAAGCGGTCGTAGAGCGCCGGCGTCTGGCTGATAAGCGACGCCGACAGGCCATAGCGGGTGGCGTTCGCCTCCTCGATCGCCTCGTCGAAATCATGCGCCCGAAAGACCTGGAGGATCGGTCCGAACAGTTCGATGTCCGGGCGCTCGGGCATGTCGGTGACGTCGATCAGCGCGGGCGCCAGGAACGGCAGGGCCGGATCGGCGCGCTCGAGGTGGCGGATCGGCCGGCCACCGCGGGTGATGAGACCGACAAAGCCGTCAGCGAGCTGATCGGCGGCCGCGTTGTCGATCACCGGGCCCATGAAGGGCTGAGGGTCGCCATGGGGATCGCCGACGATCAGGCGGCCGGCTAACGCGTCGACCGCCGCCACCAGCGGCTCATAGAGCGCGTCCTGTACGATCAGGCGCCGGGCGCAGGTGCAGCGCTGGCCGGCCGAGGTGAAGGCGGACTGGACGACGATCGTCGCGGCGGTGGCGATGTCGGGCGTGTCCCAGACCACGATCGGATTGTTGCCGCCCATCTCCAGCGCCAGGATCTTCTCGGGCTTGGCGGCGAAGGCACGGTTGAGTGCGAGGCCGGTGCGCGCCGAGCCGGTGAACAGCAGCCCGTCGATGCCGGGATGCTCGGCCAGCGCCTTGCCCGCCGCCGGACCGCCGATCACCAGCCGGATGCATTCGGGCGGCACGCCGGCGGCACGGTAGCATTCGGCCAGGAAGGCGCCGGATGCGGGTGTCTTCTCCGACGGCTTGAATACCACCGCATTGCCGGCGAGCAGTGCTGGGACGATGTGGCCGTTGGGCAAATGCGCGGGAAAATTATAAGGCCCGAGCACCGCCAGCACGCCATGCGGCTTGTGGCGGATGGCGACGCGCGCGCCCATCGCGCCCTCGGAGCGACGCTGCGAAGTACGTTCGGCATAGGCGCTAACCGAGATGTCGATCTTGCCGATCACCGAGTCGACCTCGGTCTTGGCTTCCCATAGCGGCTTGCCGGTTTCGCGCGCGATCAGGTCGGCGAAGGCGTCGGCACGGGCGCGGACGGTGTTGGCAAAGCGGCGCATCGTCTCCACCCGGACGGTGAGTGGTTTCGCGGCCCAGGCGGGCCAGCCGGCGCGGGCGCAGGCGACCTCCTCGTCCACATCGCTGACGCCTGCGCGCCACAGCAGCGCGCCGGTGGCGGGTTCGTGGGAGAGGAGCTCTTCCGGCATCGGGCGCGGTATTGCCGGAGTGAGGGGCCGGGGCAAGGCCACCCTTGATCCTCCCCGTGCATGCGGCGGCTATGGGTGCTTGTCGAGGAAGGGATGATGAGCGTTCGCCCCCGAACTTAGCGGGCAAGCTGCCCGAAACGAACCAATCCATTGCGGGCCTCTCGGCGAAGTTGCGCTAAGCAGGCGGCGTCACGCGCCAACGTACGACGATCTCTCCTTGGTCGCGCCATTCTGCCAGCTTCGTGTCGCCGGGCAAGCGGCTGCCGCCGAGCCGTTGCGCGCGCCCGCCCTGCGCCTTATCTCTCGGCCGACAGTTTCGGGGAGTGTGCCAGTGACCAGCTTCGACGACCGCAAGGACGCGTTCGAAACCAAACACGTCCGGGACGAGGAGATGGCGTTTCGCATCACCGCGCGGCGCAACCGTCTGGTCGGCGCCTGGGCGGCGCAGCAGATGGGGCTGACCCCGGAAGAGACCGACGCCTATTGCAAGGCGGTGGTGCAGGCGGATTTCGAGGAAGCCGGCGACGAGGACGTGGTCCGCAAGCTGGTCGGCGATCTGGGCGCGGCCGGGGTGACGGTGGACGACACCGCCGTCCGCCGGGCGCTCGCCGAGCAGATGGTCGAGGCCCGTCGTCAGCTCATGGAGGTGAAGTAGCAGCGATGCCGATGGCCGCCGACGAAATCGCCGACATGATCCGGGCCGCCCTGCCGGACGCCGACGTCGAGATCACCGACCTGGCGGGTGACGGCGACCATTATGCGGCGCGGGTGACCAGTGCCGCTTTTGCGGGCCTGAGCCGGGTCCGCCAGCATCAGACCGTCTATGCCGCGCTGGGGGGCCGCATGGGCGGCGTACTCCACGCCCTGCAACTCACCACCGCCGTTCCGAAGGTAAGCGCATGACCCCCAATCTTTCCGACGACTCGCACACCCGCATCGACAGCCTGGTAAAGGCCAATCCGGTCGTGCTGTTCATGAAGGGCAGTCCGCTGTTCCCGCAATGCGGCTTTTCCAGCCGCGCGATCGCGATCCTCAACCATCTCGGCACCGAGTTCGAGAGTGTCGACGTGCTGCAGGATCAGGGTATCCGCCAGGGCATCAAGGCCTACTCGGACTGGCCGACCATCCCCCAGCTCTATGTCAATGGCGAGTTCGTCGGCGGCTCGGACATCATGATGGAGATGTACGAGTCGGGTGAACTGGCCGCGCTGCTACAGCCGGTCGACGCGCGCTGAATGAGGGCTGACGGAGGCGTTCAGTGCTCCGTCGCCCGCTCGGCGGCATAGCGCAGGGATGCTGCCGAAGAACGATCAGGATTGGGGAAGCGCCGGCACGAGCGCGGAACGACCGCTGCTCGTCTGCGACCTGACCCAAAGCTATTCGCCCGCCGGCGGCGGCGGGATCAGCACCTATCTGCGCGAGAAGCGCGACCATGTGCTCGCCCATACGCCGCACCGGCTGCTCCAGATCGTGCCGGGACGCGAGGATCGGGTCACCGTCATCGGCCGCCACATCTTCGTCGAGGTGGCGAGCGACCTGGTGCGGGGCAGCCCGAACTATCGCTTCATCCTGCGCGTGGCCAAGGTCCGCGCGCTGCTGGCGGAGTATCAGCCCGACATCATCGAATCGCTCTGCCCTTGGGTGCTGCCCTGGGCCGCGATCCACCATCGCCGGCGGTATCCGCACACCGCGCTGGTGGCGGGGTACCGGACCGATTTCCCCAACGCGCACGTCCTGCGGGTCGGCGTCGACAAGCTGGGGCAGGTGCTCGGCCGCGGCTTTTACGCGCTCAGCCTCGGCTATGCGGAGATCACCTATCGCGAGTTCGACTGGGTCTACACGCTCGGCGAGGAGGCGCGGCAGGCGCTGGCCAGGCGCAAGATCACGCGCACCAGCGTACTGCCGCTGGGGGTCGATACCGACACCTTCTCACCCGCCAGGCGCGATCCGGCGTACCGTGCCTCGCTGGGACTGGGCGGCGACGGGCCGCTGCTCGCCTATGCCGGGCGGATCGACAATGAAAAGCGCGCCGACCGGCTGGTTGCGATGTTCCGCCAGCTGCCACCTGAGCTCGACGCGGCGATGGTGCTGATCGGCGACGGCAAGCTGCGAAGCGCGTTGCAGGAGGAGGCGAGGGGGCTGCCGATCGTGTTCCCCGGCTTCGAATCGGATCGTCACCAGCTCGCCCGCGCGCTGGCGTCGTCGGACCTCTATGTATCGGCGATGGCGGACGAGACCTTCGGCATCTCGATCATCGAGGCGCAGGCATGCGGGTTGCCGGTGATCGGGGTCGCATCCGGAGCGATGCCCGCACGGGTGCCGGATGGGTTGGGGGCGCTAGGGCCGGTCGACGATGTCGCGACCATGGCGACGCACGTCCAGGCTTTATGGGCCGGCGATCACCGCGCGGTGAGCCGTGCCGCACGCGCGCATGTCGTGCGCGACTTCAGCTGGCGGGCGACGTTCGGGCGGCTGTTCGGCGAGATCTATCCGGCGGCGCTGACCAGGGCGGCGGGGCGTGGGGACCGGGTGCGGGTGGACCGGCGCGAGATCGTCTGAGCGACCGGTCCACCCTGCTGAAGCGCGGCGTCGCGCAACGGTACCGGCAACGATGCAGACGGTGTGCCAATCGGACTGGATCGCGTGTTTGCGCGGGGTACGTTGGTTAACGGCTCAAGCTTTGCCTCACCGTCTGTAAGCCGCGCCGACACTGCTTCTCGTGGTATTGACTACGCGCGTAATCAGTGGGATTACACGCGTAGTCACCAAGGGGAGTGAGTCGTGACCGAACGCATCAGCGATGCCGAGCACGCCGTGATGGAAGTGCTGTGGGAGCAGGCGCCGCTCACCGCCCAGGATGTCGTCGAGCGGGTCGATCCGGAGCGCGGCTGGAGCGCCAACACGGTCAAGACTCTGCTCGGTCGGCTGCTCGCCAAGGCGGCGATCGCGCACGAGGAGGACGGCCGGCGCTATCTCTACCGGCCGCTCGTGCAACGCGACGATTATGTCAGCGGGGAGTCGCGGCGGCTCATGGACCGGCTGTTCGGCGGCAAGCTGACGCCGCTGGTCGCCCACCTTGCCGAGCGCGACGAGCTGACCGCGGAGGACGTGGCCGAGATCGAGGCGCTGCTCCGCGAGTTGAAATCGTGATCGGCTCTGTCGGGTTCGGCTCCGCCGCCTGGCTGATCGACGCGCTGATCGCGTCGGCGCTGCTGATGGCCGCGGTGCTGGTCGCGCGCGGGCCGATCCGCCGCGCATTCGGGCCGCAGGTGGCCTATGCGCTTTGGGCGCTGCCGCTGCTGCGGCTGCTGATGCCGCCGCTGCCCGCGGGCTGGTGGCAGACCGCCACCACCCCGATCTCGCGCGCCGGTGAGACTATCGCCACGGTATTCGTGTTCGAGACCGCGGCGCCCGCCACCTCCGCCGCCCCGGTTGCAGCACTGCCACTGGGCACCGTCCTCGCATTCGCCTGGGCGGCCGGGGCGGCCGCGTTCCTGGTCTGGCACCTCGTCCGCCACGCGCGCTTCTGCGGCGCCATCGTCCGCACCGCCGAGCAGGTCGAGGACCGCGACGGCATCCGCGTCATCGCCAGTCCCGTCGCACCCGGCCCGCTCGCCTTCGGTATCTGGCGCCGCTACGTCGCGTTTCCGCGCGACTTCACCGACCGCTATGACGCTGACGAGCGCGCGCTCGCGCTGGCGCATGAACTGGGCCATCATGCCCGGCGCGACCTGCTAGCCAACTGGGCGGGACTGGTGGTGCTGGCGCTGCACTGGTTCAATCCGCTCGCCTGGCGCGCCTTCCACGCGTTCCGCGCCGACCAGGAGCTCGCCAACGACGCGCGCGTCCTCGCGGGCTGCGCGCCGGCCGATCGCCACGCCTATGGCCGCGCGATCGTCAAGGCCGCGCATGGCGGCGCGGTGTCGGCCGCGTGCCACCTCCATACCATTTCCGATCTGAAGGGGAGATTGAGGATGCTCACTGTGTCGCGCGCCTCGCGCCGCCGCCTCGCCGCCGGCTCCGCCGCCGTGACCCTGCTGGTCGCGGGCGGGCTGGGGCTGACCGCATCGAGCAGCGCCGCCGAGCAGATCCGCGAGCGACTGGACCTGCCGCTGCCGGCGCTGGCGCCGATCGCACCGCCAGCCACGACACCGGTGGTTGCCGCCGCCGTGCAGCTCCCGCCCGTGCCGCCGATGCCGAAGGTGTCGAATGCGCGGCGCAAGCATGTCGTGGTGGTGAAGAAGGACGGCAAGACCGAGACCTTCGAGGGTGCCGACGCCGACAAGTACCTGGCCGAGCACGACCTGCCGCTGCCGCCGCTGCCGCCGCATGTGCTGCGCGGCCCGACCCCGCCGCTTCCGCCCCACGCGCCCAGCGTGTTCCGCTCGGAGAAGGGCAAGGACGGCAAGTATCAGGTCTGGGTTCCCCGTAATATCCCCGAGGTGACCAGCACCCGTTGCCCGGGCAACGCCAGCAAACCGGTGGTCGAAAACCACAACAAGGACGGCAGGCAGCGCATCGTCATCTGTACCAATCGCATTGACGCGATGGCGCGCAGTGCGGAGCGGCTCGCGCTGCAGGACGTGCGGGTCGAGCAGCACGCGATGATGAGCGCGCGCACCGGCCTGGCGATGGCGCGCGCCGCGATCGAACGCGACCGCAACCTGTCCGACGAGCAGCGCGAGCAGGCGCTGGAGGGCATCGCGCAGGCCGAGGCGGAGGTCCGCGCCCACTGAGATCCCGAGCGGAGTCGATCCGCTCGGTATAACCTCGACCCGTCACCTCCGTGCGATCGCCGGAGGGAAGTCCGCCGGCGTGCGCGCTGTCCCGAGCAGCGCGACCGTCGTTGGACAACGGCCGGACGCGTCCGGCCTGACGGGCCCTTTGTCGCCGGTTGCCAAGCCGGCCCGCGACCGCCATCTGCCGATCATGCCCGAGCACCCCACCGGCGTTCCCGTCCAGCTCGAGCCGATCGTCACGCGCATCCTGGCGCCAAACCCGTCGCCCTTCACCTTCACCGGCACCCAGACGCATATCGTCGGCACTAACGACCTCGCCGTCATCGACCCGGGTCCGGACGAGGCGGGGCATCTGGACGCGCTGCTCGCGGTCATCGCCGGCCGGCCGGTCACCGCCATCGTCGTCACCCATCATCATCGCGACCATAGCCCAGCGACGCGGCCACTCGCCGCCGCCACCGGCGCCCCGATCGTCGGTGCCGCGCCGGTGTTCGTGCGCGACGACGGCCCACGCGCCGACGCCGGCTTCGACGTCGACTACCAGCCAGACCGCGTCCTGGCGGAAGGCCAGCGGCTGACGGGTGAGGGCTGGACCCTGGCGGCAATCGCGACCCCCGGCCATACCTCCAATCACCTCGCCTTTGCCTTGCCGGAGAGTGGCGCGCTGTTCCCCGGCGACCACGTCATGGGCTGGTCGACGACCGTCGTATCGCCGCCCGACGGCGACATGGCCGCCTATATGGCCAGCCTCGACAAGCTGCTCGCCCGCGACGACCGGGTCTATTATCCCGGCCATGGCGATCGGATCGACAACCCCCGCCGCCTGGTGCGCGGCCTGCTTGGTCATCGCCGCCAGCGCGAGGGGCAGATCCTGCGCCTGCTCGACGACTCGCCGCAGCCGATCGGCGCAATGGTCGCGCGCATGTATGTCGGGCTCGACCCGCGTCTGGTGCCCGCCGCCGAACGCTCGGTGCTGGCCCACCTCTTCGATCTGCGCGGGCGCGGCATGGTGAGCGAGCGGGACGAGGGCGTGTGGCGAAGGGGCTGATCCTGGGTGCGCTGGCGTTGCTGGCGGTGCTGGGCGCGATCCTGTGGCAACAGCGCCGCGCCGATCGGGCGGAGTGGGAAGCGGGTCTTGCCGCCTCGCGCACGCTCAGCGCCGTGTTCGAGCGCACCAGCGCGTTGCAGGTCGCCCGTCTCTCCGGCGAGGCGATCACCCGTGTCCAGGGGGCCAGCGGGCCGGGCGGATTGTTCCGCAACGTCCAGGTGACGCGCGCGCCGTACGCCGTCGACTACACCGTCGATCTCAGCCGCCTGTCAACGGCGGACTATCGCTGGAACCCGAAAGAGCGCGTGATGATCGTGACGGTGCCGGAAGTCACGCCGGCGCCGCCGCGCGTCGACATGGCACGCGCGCGATCACTTCAGGACGGGATCTACATCTCCCGAGGGTCCGGCCTCGCGATGGGCCAGCGCGTCGCGGGAAACCTCGCGGCGGCTGCCGGCGAGAAGGCGCGCGCACCCGACAACATGGCGCGCGCGCAGGCGGCGGCGCGCGCTGCCGTCCAGGCCCTGGTTAGGGCGCCGCTAAGCGCAGCCGGAATCGGCGACGTGAAAGTGGTCGTCCGGCTGCCGGGCGAGGCACGGGCGGCCGGGGTGGAAGCCGAGCGATGGGACGAGAGCCGGCCGCTCGCTGAGGTGCTGCGCGAGGCCCGCTGAGGTCATTGCACCCGCACCCCATGCGGGCCACATACTCCGCATGACCTTCCAGCCCCAGACCCTCGCCGGCCTCGACCTGCACGCCGAGATCGACCGCCTGCGCCGCGAGCGCAACGCGGTGATCCTCGCCCATTATTACCAAAAGCCCGAGTTGCAGGACATCGCGGACTTCGTCGGCGACAGCCTCGACCTCAGCCGCAAGGCGGCCGAAACCGACGCCGATGTCATCGCCTTCTGTGGCGTCCGCTTCATGGCGCAGACCGCGAAAATCCTGTCGCCGGACAAGATCGTCGTGCTGCCCGACATGGATGCCGGCTGCAGCCTGGAGGACAGCTGTCCGCCCGAGCAGTTCGCCGCCTTCCGCGCGGCGCATCCGGATCATATCGCGCTGACGTACATCAACTGCTCGACCGAGGTGAAAGCGCTCAGCGACATCATCGTCACCTCGTCTTCGGCCGAGAAGATCCTCTCCCAGATTCCGCACAGCCAGCCCATCATATTCGGCCCCGACCGCAATCTCGGCGGCTACCTGACCCGCAAGACCGGGCGCGATATGCTGCTCTGGCCGGGCGTGTGCATCGTCCACGAGGCGTTCAGCGAGACCGAGCTGTTGAAGCTCAAGGCACAGCATCCCGGCGCGCCCGTCGCGGCGCACCCCGAATGCCCGGCGATCATCCTCGACCATGCCGATTATGTCGGATCGACGCGCGGCATCCTCGAATTCGCGCAGAGCTTTCCCGGGGACACGCTGATCGTGGCGACCGAGCCGCACATCATCCACCAGATGGAGAAGAAGCTGCCCGACAAGCACTTTATCGGCGCGCCCGGTGCGGACGGGAACTGCAACTGCAACATCTGCCCGTACATGGCGCTCAACACGATGGAGAAGCTCTACGTCTCCTTGCGCGACCTGGAGCCGCGGATCGAGATTGAGGAGGGTCTGCGGCTCCGCGCCAAGAAGAGCCTCGACGCCATGCTGTCGATGGCGAGCGCGACGGTGGGGCAGGGCGACCTCGGCCCCGGGCCGGTGACGGGGGACTAGGCAAGCAGCGCGGCCAACTTGGCCACGGTGTTCATGTTGCGCGCCGTCCCGGGCGCGGCGGCGGGGATGGTGAGCTTCGACCGGCCCATGCCGTCGTCGGTGTAGCGGACGTAGATTTCGCGCGTGCCCAGCGCCATCTCCTCGCCGTCCAGGTGTCGCGCATATTCCAACGCGTCGGCAGGCGGCGCGGCGTCCAGCATCGTCACCAGGACGCGGTTACCCGACGCCGCCGGGAAGGGATTGTCGTCCCTGATCCGTGCCATCTCCGCCGCCGTGCGGACGATGACGGCTACTGGCCTGCCCAACTGCGCGGCGAGCTGCGTCGACAGCGCCGTCTTTACCGCGGCTTCGTGGGCATCGGTGTCGAACAGCAGGTTGCCGCTGGCGATGAAGGTGCGTGGTCGCGCGTAGCCGAGCGTCGTCGCGGCATCGATCAGCTGCTCCTTGCGGATCGTGCTCGCCGCGCCGAGGTTGATCGCGCGCAGCAGCGCCACATAGCTCGTCATCGTCCCTCGCCCGGAATCGCTGTCCTACAGCCGATCACCTGTCTAGGCTGGGGTGATGAACCTAGTCTTCACCTCCCGCTGCCGCCGGTCGGCTGGGCACGGCGGCCGCTCGCTTCCGCTCTATTACGGCTCCGGCGAATAAAGCGCGATGCCGACAACTTCGACAACTTCGCTCGCGGGCTTCGACCTCGACGCCTTCGTCACCGCCACACTGGCGGAAGACCTGGGGCAGGCAGGCGACATTACGTCAGCCGCGGTGATCCCCGCTGATGCGCGGTTCGGCGCCACGATGGACAGCCGCGAGGCGATCATCGTCGCCGGTCTACTGATCGCGGAAGCGTTCTTCCGGGCGCTCGACCCTGCTGTGCGGATCGAGCGGCTGGTGGAGGAGGGCGCGCGCGTGTCGGCGGGCGCCGACCTGATGCGGCTGGAGGGGAGCGCCCGCGCGCTGCTCACCGCCGAACGTTCTGCGCTCAACACCGTGCAGCACCTGTCGGGCATCGCGACGATGACGCGCAGCTATGCCGACAAGCTGCTCGGGACGGGCGCGATCCTGCTCGATACGCGCAAGACGCTGCCCGGGCTTCGGGTGCTGGAGAAATACGCGACGCGAACGGGCGGCGCGCAGAACCATCGCATGGGGCTGTGGGACGCGGCGATGATCAAGGACAACCACGTCGCCGTGGCAGGCGGGGTCGCCGAAGCCGTCCGCCGCGCGCGCGACGCCGGCATCGCGGAGGTTATCGTCGAGGTCGACCGCGTCGACCAGATCGAACCGGCGCTGGCCGCCGGCGCGACGCGGCTGTTGCTCGACAATATGGACCCGCCCACCTTGCGCGGCGCGGTGACGCTGGTCGGCGGCCGGGTGCCGACCGAGGCATCTGGTGGCGTGCGGCTGGAAACGATCCGCGCCATCGGCGAAACCGGCGTGACATACGTCAGCGTCGGGCGGCTGACCCAGTCGGCTCCGGCGGCCGATATCGGACTGGATTTCGTGCTCGCCTGAGGCAAGAACAGGGGTAACAAGGGAGGATCACCATGCAACGTCCGCCGTCGATGATCAATTTCGAACGCTATTATCTCGGCGCGCTCGCCATCGGGCTGATCAACACCGCCTTGAGCTGGTCCACCTATCTGCGGGTGCCCGCGATCATCCAGGCGCAGGCGGCGATCGGCAGCTGGTATCTGCCCACGGTCACTGCAATCGGCTTTCTCATTCCGCTGGCGCTCTGGTACTTCACCGCGCGGCGCGGCAGCGTCGTCGCCAAATGGTTCATCACCGTATTTTTCGGCTTTGGGGTTCTGAGCCTGTTGATCAGCCTCGGCATGGGGAGCTTCCCCAGCACCATCGCGGCCGTGTTGTCGGTGGTGGCGCTGGTGCTCAATGCCCTGGCGGTGTGGATGCTGTTCAAGCCCGACGCAAAGGCGTGGTTCGGCGAGCGTCCGGCGGATAGCCCTTCGGCGTGAAGGCGGCCGTGCTCGCGACGGCGGCGCTGCTCGCGCCCGTCTCGGCGGGTGCGCAGGCTCTGCGGTGCGCGGTGCCATCCGGCATCGACCGGCCGCGCCCGGACCGTGCGTCGCCCGATCAGCCGCGCCGGGTGCTGCCGGTTGCCGGCTACAAGCTCGCGCTGACCTGGAGCCCGCAATATTGCCGGAGCCGCGAGGGAGGGTTTCAATGCGGTGAGGGCAACCGCTTTGGCTTCACGCTGCATGGGTTGTGGCCGGACGGCCCGGGCCGCGAGTGGCCGGAATATTGCGCGCCCGCGGCGCTGCTGCCTGACTCGGTGGTGCGCGCCAATATCTGCGCGACGCCGTCTGCGCAGCTGCTACAGCACGAATGGGCGAAGCATGGCACCTGCATGCGCGGCTATGGCCCGGTTAGCTACTTCGCCCGCGCGACCGGCCTGTACGGCAAGCTCCGCTATCCGGATATGGACGCCCTGTCGCGCCGGCGGCTCAAGGCGGGCAGGCTGGCGGCCGAGATGGTGCGGCTGAACCCAGGCCTGGCTGCCGAGGCGATTGCGGTAACCACGACGCGCGACGGGTGGCTGGACGAGATCTGGCTCTGCCTCGATCGGCGGTTCCGCTACGTCCGCTGCCGTCCCGGCACGGGCGTTACGCCGGGCAGCGATATCCGGATCTGGCGCGGACGCCGCTAACGCTGGTCGATCAGCACGGTGGCGGGATGGTGCTTGTCCAGATGCCGCTTGATGATCCGCAGGTTGCGGGTGTTGGAGCGGAAGAAGAAGTCCGGGATCGCGCCGACGAAGGGGATCAGGCCGAGCAGCCAGTCGACGCCGACATTGCCGAACAGCCGCGCGATCTGCGCCTTCGACATGCCCAGGTTGCGCGCCTCCCAGGCCAGCCAACTGCCGATCGCCGCGCCCGCCGTGCTGCCGGCGATCGGCAGCAGGTCGAGGATCACGTCCAACCCGACCTTGCGGTTGGTGCCGGGGATTGTGAACAGCCCCTCCATCACCCGCTCCACCGCCTCGATACGGCGGCGCACCGACGCCGGGTCGCGGCCCATCGGCAACTGGTCGAAAGCTTGAAGGCGGGTGGGCTGGTTCATGGTGTTCAGTTGGGATCGATACGCAGGCGGTTCAATGGATGCCAGGCGCGCGCGTTCGGCCGCCATGCGCGTAGCCGCGGAGAGACCAGCGACCAGCGCAGCGGCCGAGCCAGCGGAATGTACGAGATGTCCGCAGCCAGCGCGGCATCGGCCTCCGCGATGCGTTGCGCCCGCTCCGCCAGCGTCGGTGCCTCGCGTGCGGCTTCCAGCGCCGCCTGCGCCGGTTCGCCGCAGGGCTGGCAGGCGGTGGCGAGATACCAGCGCGCGCTGTCATAGGGCGCGACCGCGTCGAGCAGGCGCAGGTCGGCCGGAGCGGTGGCGGCGACCCGCTCGGGCGTGACGCCGACGAGCAGCAGCGATCGGGCGATCTGGCCCCATAGCCGGGTCGCCCCGGCGCCCTCGGGAAGGCCGATGCGCAGCGTTACGGGCTTGCGGAAGGCGGCGACGCGGGCGCGGGCGAAAGCCTGCCGTTCCACCATCGTCCGCCCCGCCCAAGGCGCGGGCAGGGTGGCCGCCGCCGAGTCGAGCCGGTCCGGGAGCAGGCGCGGGTCGGCCGTCCAGTCGGGTGAGACCGCGAAGACCGCCGCAACCTCGTCGATCGCCTGCGCGATCGCCAGCCGGTTGGCGGCGTCTGCGAGGAACCCTTCGCGACGGACGAAGAGGAGGCCGAACAACCCTGCCGCAGGATCGACCTGTATCATTGCCGCGCGCGGCTGCAGCGCGACCACCAGCGGCCAGTCGGCAAAAGTACCTCCGGCGACGAGATCGACCTCGCCTACCGCGAAGCGCGCCAGGGCAACCGCCGCGCGATCACCGCGCAGTCGCACGGCGTCAGCGGCATTGGCGCCCGGCTGATCCGGCCGGGCGGGATCGCCCAACGGCCGCAGCGTCGGCGCGTCGGCTGGTCCGCTCATCCGCATCGGTCCGCTGCCGAAGCGGCCGGCGCGCAGGATGGCGAGCTCCGGCTGCGCGAACAGCTTCAACAGGTCGGGGCGGGGCCGGCTCAGCCGCACTTCGATGACTTGCGGCGTCATGATGACGATCTCGTCGATCGCGCTCAGGAAGGGGAGCAGGGGATTGCGCGAGCCGGGTGCGATCTGCCGCCGCAGCTGCGCCACGACCTGCTCGGCGGAGACGGGCTGGCCATCGGCCCAGCCAGCCTCTCGCAGGCGGAAGATGTAACTGGCGCCGTCATCGATGACGATCCATCGTTCCGCCAGCCCCGGCTCGATCTGGCCTGCCGCATCGAAGCGGACCAGCCCCTGCGCCACCGCATCGGTCAACAGCCGCGACGGTGTTCCGGCAGCGGTACGGCGGGGTGGCGCCAGCGTCGGCGGTGATCCGATCGCGCTGACCGACACCGGGTCGGTATCGGCACGCCAGCCGCAGCCGGCGAGCATCAGCGCGGCAAGGGTGGTGCGGACGGCGGGACTCGAACCCGCACTCCAGGGGAAGGCGATTTTAAGTCGCCTGCGTCTACCGATTTCGCCACGTCCGCGCACGCATGCGGGACAAGCGCACTCGATCGGACATTGCAAGCGGACATGGTGGGTGGCTGCCTCGAGCGAGGCATTTGGCATGGCGTCGAACTTGGTTTGGGATCGGGCTGCCCGCGCCTGCGCTGAGCACTCGGCTTACCTCAAGCGATGGCGGTCAGACATTCAGCCGAGCGCGCATTTCTTTGCCGGGTTTGAAATACGGTACTCGCTTGGCGTCAACTTCCACCGTGTCGCCGGTGCGGGGATTGCGCCCGGTTCGAGCGTCGCGAGCGCGGGTGGAGAACGCACCGAAGCCGCGCAGCTCTACCCGCCCTCCCTGCGCCAGCCGCGCCACGATCTCGTCGAACAAGGTGGTGACGATCGCCTCCACCTCACGCGGGCTCAGGTCGGGATGCGCTTCCGCTACCTTCTGCACCAGCTCGGATCGGATCATCGCGCCCCCCTCGTAATATCAACCCGCTAACAAAAGTTACCTGTCGGCCATAGCATGGATGCGACTCGGATGCGATCGGGGCGTCCCTGCACAGGACGCCCCGATGCGGTTACTCGCCGGTGCGCGCCTTGAGCGCCGCGCCCAGGATATCGCCCAGCGACGCGCCCGAGTCGGACGAGCCGTACTGCGCAACGGCCTGCTTCTCCTCGGCGATCTGCATCGCCTTGACGGAGAAGGTCGGCTTCTTGGAGCGGTCGAAGCCGGTGACCATGGCGTCGAACTTCTGTGCGACCTGGAAGCGCTCCGGGCGCTGCTCGTCGCGGTCACGGCCGAGATCGATGCGCTTGATGAAGCCGGTCACGCCATCGTCGCCGACCTGCACCTCGAGACCCGCGTCGCGGACCTCGAGCACGGTGACGGTGACGACCTGGTTCTTGCGGAGCTCGCCACCCGTGGCAACGCTCGCCGCCGACGGGCCGCCGCGCTCGAGCTGCTTCATGCCCAGGCTGATGCGCTCCTTCTCGGCATCGACGTCGAGCACGATCGCCTGGACGGTCTCGCCCTTGCGGTGCAGCGCCAGCGCATCCTCGCCCGACACGCCCCAGGCGATGTCCGACATGTGGACCATGCCGTCGACATCGTTGTCGAGACCGATGAACAGGCCGAACTCGGTCGCGTTCTTGACCTCGCCCTCGACCGTCGTGCCGACCGGATGGGCGGCGGCGAAGGCGTCCCATGGATTGTTCTGCGCCTGCTTGAGGCCAAGCGAGATGCGGCGCTTCTCGACGTCGACCTCGAGCACCATCACGTCGACCTCCTGCGAGGTGCTGACGATCTTGCCCGGATGGACGTTCTTCTTGGTCCAGCTCATCTCGGAGACGTGGACCAAGCCCTCGATGCCAGCCTCGAGCTCGACGAATGCGCCATATTCGGTGATGTTCGTCACGCGGCCGGACAGCTTGGCGCCGACCGGATACTTGGCCGCGGCGCCATCCCACGGATCGGACTCGAGCTGCTTCATGCCGAGGCTGATGCGCTGCGTGTCCTTGTTGATGCGGATGATCTGCACCTTGACGGTGTCGCCGATGTTAAGCGCCTCCGACGGATGCTGAACGCGCTTGTAGCTCAAGTCGGTGACGTGCAGCAGGCCGTCGATGCCGCCCAGGTCGACGAATGCACCGTAATCGGTGATGTTCTTGACGACGCCGTCGATGATCTGGCCCTCATGGAGCGACTGGATCAGGCCGGTACGCTGCTCGGCGCGGGTCTCTTCCAGCACGGCGCGACGCGAGACGACGATGTTGCCGCGCTTGCGATCCATCTTCAGGATCTGGAAGGGCTGGGGAATGTCCATCAGCGGCGTGACGTCACGCACCGGGCGGATGTCGACCTGGCTGCCCGGCAGGAAGGCGACGGCGCCCGACAGGTCGACGGTGAAGCCGCCCTTGACCCGCCCGAAGATCACGCCCTCGACGCGCGCAGTCTTGGCGAATTCGGTCTCGAGCTTGTCCCAGGCGGCTTCGCGGCGCGCGCGGTCGCGGCTGAGCATCGCCTCGCCGTGCATGTTCTCGACGCGGTCGACATAGACCTCGACCTCGTCGCCGACCTTCAGCTCCGCCTTCTGACCGGGTGCGGCGAACTCGCGCAGCGGCACGCGGCCCTCGGACTTCAGACCGACGTCGATCACCGCCAGGTCGTTCTCGATGGCGGTGACGGTGCCGTGCACCACGCGACCCTCGAAGCTGTCGGCGCCGCCGAACATCTCGTCGAGCATCGCCGCGAAATCGTCGCGAGTGGGAAGGGCTTGGGTAGCCATAGGGGTCAGGTCGTCCTCAGTCATGTCCGGCCGGCCGGTTGTGTCCGGCGGTCTTCAAGCCGTGCCGCCCCGGTCGCACCATGCGAACCGCGGCATCCGAGTAGACAAAGGCAGCGGAGGAGCTAGACGCGAAATGCGAAAAGGGCGCGTGAGGACAAGCCTCCGCGCCGACCTCCGCGAGCAGCAGCCCGCCGGATGCCCCGACTTAGCGCAGAGTGGGCGCGAGAGCAAGGTCGACGCCCGCGCGCGGCGACGCTTCTCACCTTTCGCGCCGATTCGGCAGTTCCGTTGCGGCGTCGAGCAACATTCTTGCGTCGAGCCCTTGAGCCGCCCAGCGGACATCCTGCCTATCGAGTGCCCGCAGCGCGGCCAGCGCAAGTCGGTTCTCGTAATGGGTTCGCCAGCCGACATGCCGCCCGCGATAGAAGACTTCAACGCGACGGGGCTCCAGGCCGGCGGCCATGCCGACGTCGAGTGCCTCTGCACCGACCCGGGCCTGCGCCGCCTCCCAGGCGCGCGCGAAAGGGCTGTCCACGCCGGCACGCGCCCGCAGCTGATAGGCAGAGCGCGCGGACCGTCCGACCGATCGTGCTGCCACGGCCACGACGCCGCTCCGCGCGAGTACCGCGATGAAGGCGCGCTGTACCTCCGCCGTCCAGCCGTTCGCGCCGCGATAGGCGCTGACGACGGGGGTGAAGAGGAGGAGGTCGTCGGGCGCTTCGGCCGAGTCGGGCTGGGTCATGGATGCGGCATGGCAAAGCGCCGGGGTTGTAGGACAGCGGTTTCGCGACGTCGGCGGAATTGCGATACGCGAATGCTGAAGGTCTGTTTGTTGTGGAAAGCGGACGTTTGATGGGTTCGAGGTCACCGATGGGGCGGGAATGATCGGATAGGGCACCTCCGTGATGCTTAGACGGAGCTTGCGATCGTCATCATCCTATCGGGCCGTTGGACGATGGCATGCAGTCGGTGATACGAGCTGCGACGATGCTAAGCTTCATGACTGGCGGTGGCGAGATGGGCGCCGCCATCCGCGCGTTCCCGTGGGCCGACAGCGCTCTCGGTCCGCCGGCGCACTGGACATCCTCGCTCAAGGCGCTGGTCGGTGTCCTGCTCGATGCCAAGCAGCCGATGTTCGTGGTCTGGGGCCCCGACCAGAGCCTGCTCTACAATGATAGCTATGCGGCAGTGCTGGCGAGCAAACATCCAGCCGCGCTGGGCCGACCATTCCTCGACGTATGGTCTGAAATCAGGGCTGACCTGGCCCCCATCGTCGAGCAAGCCTATGCGGGATCTCCCGTCCACATGGACGACATTCCGCTCGTCATGGAGCGGCGCGGCTTTCGCGAGGAGACGCATTTCGCGTTTTCCTATACGCCGATCCGGGGAGAGGAAGGCGATGTCCAGGGCTTCTTCTGCGCCTGCACGGAGATCACCGACCAGGTCTTCGCCGATCGGCGCTCTGCGGCCGAGCGGGAAGGTTTGTTCAGGTTGTCTCGCGACCTGTTCGCCGTCGCGAGCTTCGACGGGTTTCTGAAGTCCGTTAACCCCGCCTGGTCGCGCACTCTCGGCCGAACCGACGAGGAGCTGCTCGCGCGGCCGTTCGCCGACATCATTCATCCGGACGATCTGCCGGCCACAGCCGAGGTCGTCGCGAAGCTGAGTGGGGGCGAGCCGGTTCACCAGTTCCAGGTGCGGCTGCTCAAAGCCGACGGCGATGCGGTCGAGTTCGCCTGGTCGGCCGTGCCGGACTCCATTCGGGCTTCGAACACCTTCTACACCGTGGGCCGTGACATCTCGGAGGAGTTGCGGCGCGAGGAGATGCTCCGGCAAAGTCAGAAGATGGAGGCCGTGGGGCAACTTACCGGCGGACTGGCGCATGACTTCAACAATCTGCTCGCCGGCATCTCAGGCTCGCTCGAGCTGATCACCATGCGGCTGGCGCAAGGACGGACCGCAGAAGTCGAGAAATACGCCACGGCGGCGCAAGGCGCCGCTAGCCGCGCCGCGGCCCTGACGCACAGACTCCTCGCCTTTTCACGCCGCCAGACGCTCGCGCCCAAGCCGACTGACGTGAAGAAGCTCGTTTCCGGTATGGAAGACCTGATCGGGCGCACCATCGGTCCGAACATCCAGCTCGAGACGGTGAATTCCGCCGGGCTCTGGCCAAGCCTGATCGATCCGAGCCAACTCGAAAACGCGATCCTCAACCTCTGCATCAATGCGCGTGACGCCATGCCGGATGGGGGCAAGATCACCATCGAGACCGGGAACAGCTGGATGGATCAGCGGGCGGCGAAGGAGCGGGGCCTGGAGCCGGGTCAGTACATATCGCTATGCGTCTCCGACACGGGAACGGGCATGACGCCCGAGGTAATCGGCAAGGCGTTCGACCCGTTCTTTACGACCAAGCCGATCGGCGTCGGCACCGGGCTCGGTCTGTCGATGATATATGGCTTCGCCCAGCAGTCCGGCGGCGCGGTCAGGATTTACTCGGAACCGGGCCAGGGAACGCTGGTTTGTGTGTACCTGCCTCGGCACTGGGGCGAGACCGTGGCTGAGGACCCAGGCGCCGACCTGGCGGACGCACCGCGCGGGGACGGCGAGACGGTCCTCGTCATCGATGACGAGCCGACTGTGCGGATGCTGGTCACCGAAGTGCTCTCCGATCTGGGCTACAACGCACTGGAAGCCGATGACGGAGCGGCCGGGCTGAAGATACTCAACTCCGGAGCGCGCGTGGACCTGCTGGTGACGGACGTCGGGCTCCCAGGTGGCCTGAACGGGCGGCAGGTCGCCGACGCGGGGCGCGCGGCGCGGCCTGGCCTGAAAGTGCTCTTCATCACCGGCTATGCGGAAAACGCGGTGCTCAGCCACGGTCACCTGGACCCGGGAATGCATGTGCTCACCAAGCCGTTCGCCATGGACGCGCTGGCCACCCGCATCCGCGAGCTGATCGAGGAGTGATCTTCGGACCTGTCGTCTTCGACCGGGTCGAGGGCGTCAGTTTCCCTGCGGCAGGACCGCGCGCTGTCGGGCGTCAGCCGCCGTCAGCGCAACCGTCCCTCCACCAGCGCAATCGCCTTTTCCACGCTGGCCTCGATCGACAGGAAGCTGGTGTCGAGCAGCATCGCGTCGTTGGCCATCACCAGCGGCGCGGTCGAGCGGCCGCTGTCACGGGCGTCGCGGGCGCGGATGTCGGCGAGCACCTTGTCGAAGCTGAGCGTCGAGCCGTGGCCCTGCAGCTCGGCGTGGCGGCGACGGGCGCGGATCTGCGGGGTCGCCTTGACGAACAGTTTTGCGGTCGCGTCCGGCGCGATCACCGTGCCGATGTCGCGGCCGTCGAGCACCGCGCCGCCGGGCTGATGCGCGAACCGCTTCTGGCGCGCGAGCAGAGCGGCGCGGACCAGTGGATGAGCGGAGACGATCGAGGCGAGCTGCCCGACCTCGTCGGTGCGCAGCACCGGATCGGCCAGCGTCAACTCGTCGAAGTCGCAGGCGGCGACCGAGTCCGCCTCCTGCGTCGGGTCGAGCTCCAGACGGCGTACCGTCGCGGCGACCGCGCGATAGAGCAGCCCGGTGTCCAGGTGCGGGAGCCGGTAGTGGCGAGCGAGCGCCTTGGCCACCGTGCCCTTGCCCGAGGCCGCGGGTCCGTCGACGGCGATGATCATGCGTTCAGCCAAGTTGGGGACGCGCCGAGACGCGTCATGGTGTGGAGGAAATCCGGGTAGCTGGTTGCGATCGGGCGAACGTCGTCGATCATGATCGGGCGCGTGGCGTACAAGCTCGCGACCGCCATGCTCATGGCGATACGGTGGTCGAGCTGCGTCGCGATGCGGCCGCCGCCGGGCAGGGGCTCGCCACCGGTGCCCTGGATGGTGAGGCCGTCCTCATGCTCGGTGACGGCGACGCCCGCGGTGCCCAGAGCCGTAGCCATGGTTGCGATCCGGTCCGATTCCTTGACGCGGAGCTCGTGCGCGCCGCGCGCGACGGTGCGGCCTTGCGCAAAGGCGGCGGCGACGAAGAGGGCGGGGTACTCGTCGATCATGCTCGGCGCGAGTTCGGGCGGCACGTCGATGGCGGTCAAGGCTGAGTGGCGCACGCGCAGGTCGCCGACCCGCTCGCCGCCGACCTCGCGCTCGTTCTCGACGGTGATGTCGCCCCCCATCATCCGCAGTGCCTGGTAGATGCCGGCGCGGGTCGGGTTAAGCAGGACGTTGGCGATCGAAAGGTCAGAGCCGGGCACGACCAGCGCCGCCACCGTCCAGAAGGCGGCCGACGAGGGGTCGCCGGGGACGACGATATGCTGCGGCTTGAGCTCCGCTTCGCCGGTCAGGCTGATGACGGCGCCGTAATGGCCGGGCTCCACCGTCAGCTCGGCGCCGAAGCCGCGCAGCATTCGCTCGCTGTGGTCGCGGGTCGGCACCGGCTCGATCACGCGGGTGATGCCCGGCGTGTTGAGGCCGGCGAGCAGCACCGCCGACTTGACCTGCGCGGAGGCGACGGGAAGGTGGTACGCGATCGGCACGGCGGGGCAGAGGCCGCGCACCATCAGCGGCATGCGGCCTCCGGGGCTGGCGGTGATGTCCGCACCCATGCGGGACAGCGGCTCGATGACCCGCGCCATTGGCCGGCGCGACAGGCTGGCGTCGCCGGTGAAGGTGGCGGTAATCGGATGCGAGGCGACCAGGCCCATCAGCAGGCGGGTGGACGTGCCCGAATTGCCCATCTCCAGCGCACGGTCGGGTTGGAGCAAGCCGCCGACGCCGACGCCGTGGATGCGCCAGACGCCGTCTTCGTCACGTTTTACGGTCGCGCCCATCGCCTGCATCGCGGCGGCGGTAGCCAGCACGTCCTCGCCCTCCAGCAAGCCCTCGACGCGGCTCTCGCCGACCGCAAGGCTGCCGAACATCACCGCGCGATGGCTGATCGACTTGTCGCCCGGCACGGTGATCCGGCCCCGCAGCGCGCCGCCGGGCGTGATCTGAAAAGGGCGGGGCGTGTCCGGGTGCATCGAGGGCGCGGCTTTTGACAGGGGGGTCTCGCTATGGCAAGGCGCGCGCCACGTCGGCCGGGCAACACGGCCGACGATCAAAATCCGAAAGGCACGACACGGCATGATCAAGCCGGAATGGGGCACGAAACGCACGTGCCCGAAATGCGCGACGCGTTTCTACGATCTTGCGAAGGACGAGCCGGTCACCTGCATCGAGTGCAGCTATGCCTGGAACCCGGAGCCGATCCTCAAGTCCAAGCAGCCGATGGCGTTCGAGGCGGTCAAGGCCGCGGACAAGACGCCAGACGCCGATCTGGAAGGCGGCGAGGAGGATATCGCCGCGATCACGGGCGAGGACGAGGAGCCGAGTGCGGACGACGAAGTTGATCTGGGCGGTGACGACGATCTGGGCGTCGAGACCGGGACCAACGAAGACGAGCATTGAGGTCGAGGCATTGAGGTGAGGGCAGGCGGCATCGCGCCGCTTGCCTTCCCGACGCGCCTCCGTTAGGGGCGCGTTTCCCGGGCGGAAATGGGGCCGTAGCTCAGCTGGGAGAGCGTCGCGATGGCATTGCGAAGGTCTGGGGTTCGATCCCCCACGGCTCCACCACCGCGCAGCCGCCAGACGGATTAGCCCTGCTAATCCGCAGAGCGGCAAGCGCGGCCGACGGGGGGCAAGGTCGACCCGTTGGACCTTAGGACGCGGCTTTGCCGCGGCCCTTCCACCCTCATCACCTCCCCCGCGTCGCCATCGTCGGCCGCACCAGATGATCGACGAAGTTGCGCACCTCGCGGCTGCGATGGGCGGGGTCCACCACCTGCTCATCCACCCCCAGCCGCCACGACAGGTCAACGCGGGTCGGATCGTGGCCGAGCGTCGCGATCAGGTCCGCATGGGCGCCGGCGTCGGTTGCGGAGCGGACCAGCCCATCCTCCATCAGCATCGCAACATCGCGACGCAGCGCCGCGGCGATCTCAATAAGGTTCAGCTCCGGGTGGTATTGCACGCCCCAGAACACGCCGCGATTGTGGCGGATCTCCGCCGCTTGCACTGTCGCCGAGCGGTTGGTCGCGAGCAGGGTCGCGCCTTCGGGTAGCCGGTCGACCTCGTCGCCGTGCAGCGTCGGCGCGTCCCAGGTCGCGGGTCGGCCACGCAGCAGGGGGTGGTCGCGTCCGGCTTCCGTCGCGACGATACGGCGGGCAAAGCCGGCCTCGCGCCGCTTCTCCATCGGACGGACCGCGCCGCCGGCCGCCGCCACCGCCACCTGCAGTCCGGCGCACGAGCCGAAGGACGGCGTGCCCGACGCGAACACCGCGCGCATGAAGGCGATCTGACGTTTCGCCTCGGCGCTCTCCTCATAGACATGGAGCGGCGAGCCGCTGAGGAACACCGCGTCGAACGCCGCGAGTGGTTCCGCGCTCCAGGGAGGGGTGTCCGCATCGGCGGAGGTGGTCAGCAAAGCTTCCGCCGCAGGTTCCAGGTCGCGCAGAAAAGTGACCAGGCTCTCGCCCGCGCTTTGACCGACGCTGGCGCGCCGCTTGTCGCGCGCGCCCGCATCCTCGCTGTCCGCGATCAGGAACCTCACGCCCGCGCCAGCCAATCGGTCAGCCGCAGGTCGGTCGTCGGGCGGATGTCGGCCTTCATGCTCCTGGCCATGATGTCGAGCGCCCAGCCGGTGCGCTGCCGGTCCTCGCTGCCCACCGCGTCGGCGGGCACCCACAGGTCGTACTCGCGCATGTGCGCGTCGGCGGCAGTGAACAGCACGCAGATATCGGCAGCGATGCCGGTCAGCACCAAGCGACGAACCCCGAGCCTGGGCAGAATGGCGGGTAAGTTGGTCGTGTAGAAGCCCGAGAATTGCGGCTTCATCACGAAGAAGTCCTCGTCGCGCGGAGCCAGACGTCGCGAGAGCGCGCGGCCGGGACAGTCCGCTTCGGTCGCCTTGGCGACGACCGCGGCGCGGTCCTCGTGCCAATCGCCGTGATTGTCGTTGACGTAGATGACCGGCACCCCCGCCGCGCTCGCCTGTTCGCGCAAGGACAGGATCCGCTCCCCCGCCGCCGCAGCCGCCCGCAACAGCGCCTCGCCGCCAGCAAAATCCAGCCGGTTGATCATGTCGATGATGAGCAGCGCGCCGGCACCAGGAGAGTCGTCGGGCATCGCGGCTCAGCGTCCGGGCGGGGCATGGGTTCCGGCAGGCTTGCCCCGCGTTAACCCGTTTTCGCTGTCCCGAAGCGGTACACAAGGGCCTTAACCCTCTTTGTGGCTGGTCGAAATCGTAAACGAGACGTTAACGCCTTCGCCATGACCAGACGCCTCGTCACCACTCATGAAGCCGCCCGGCACCCGTTCCGCCGGTCCCTGCCGCCGCCGGTCGTCGCGCTTCCGGCGCACAAGGACGACAGCGATTGGAAGCTGTTCCTGCTCAGCTTCGCCGCTTTCTTTACCTGCTTTTACACGTTCCTGCTTTAGCAGGTCAGCGGTCCGTCGCAGGCGCGGTGGAGGCGCTGCGCGATCCAGGCGGCAACCAGGCACATGGCGGCGACGAGGATCAACAGCTGCGACGCGGTAACGCCCATCGCCATGATCGCCGCGACCACGACCGACCCGATCGTCATCGCGCCCGAATTGACGACGTTGTTCGCCGCCACCGTGCGCGCGGTCTGGTCCTTGGGCACGGTCGTGGTCAGGAAGGCATAGAGCGGCACCACGAACATGCCGCCGAAGATCGCCACCGCCAGCAGCGACGCGACCACCGGGATCGCCTCGGGCTGCGCGATGAACTCGGCGACACCGTAGAGCCGTCCTGCCGGCGCCGGCGTCCATAGCCGCACCGACAGCCACAGCCCGATCACCGCCGCCGCCATCGCGATCACCGATACGGGCGAGTAGCGCGCCGAGATGTCGCCCTTCAGCAGCAGGTTGATGACCACCGATCCGATCGCGACACCGATCGAGAACACGCCCAGCACCAGGCTTGCGACCGAAGCTTGCGCGGTCAGCACGTTCTTCACCAGGGGCGGAAAGGCGATGATCAGCACCGATCCTATCGTCCAGAAGAAGGAGATTGCCAGGATCGCCAGGAACAGGCGGCGGATGTGCATGGTCGCCGAGATCAGCCGCCACGACGCCGTGAACGGGTTCCAGTCGAGCTTGAGCGCCGGCCCGAGCCGTGGCGCCGGCGGGATCTGGCGTGCGGCCAGGTAGCCGACGATCGCGACCAGCATCGTCAGTCCGGCGACCAGCCAGGTTTCATCATAGACCACGCCCGCGACGATCGTGCCCATCAGGATCGACAGGTACGTCCCCGCCTCGACCAGACCGGTGCCGCCGAGCACGTCGTCGTCCTCCAGATGCTGCGGCAGGATCGCATATTTAATCGGGCCGAAAAAGGTCGAGTGGAAAGCAAGGCCCACCACCGCCACCAGCATCAGCGCGATCGGCATGGTCACCGCACCCGTCGCACCCAAGGCGAGCCCGACGCAGCCGACCGCCATGATGCCGATCTCCGCCAGCTTCACCACCCGGATGATCCGCGTCTTGTCGGTCGTATCCGCCAGCTGGCCCGCGAGCGCCGAGAAGAGGAAGAAAGGCAGCACGAACAGCCCGGCGACTAGCGCGTTGAAGAACCCTTCCTGCCGCTCGTCGTTGAAGATCTGATAAGTTGCGAACAGGACCATCGAGGTCTTGAACAGATTGTCGTTGAAGGCGCCTAGAAACTGAGTGGTGAACAGCGGCAGGAACCGGCGCTGCTTGAGCAGACCGAGGGCATTCAGCATGAAGGAACGACCCTCGAACACGGCAACATCCCGGTCGTTTAGCCGAGCCGCTCGCGTCCGCCAACCGTCGGGCTTTGCCCCCGCCGCCAGGCGGGGTATGCAGATCGGCGATGCTGACGCTCCCCAACCTGCTGACCCTGTCGCGGATCGTGGCGCTGCCGCTGCTGGTCGCCCTGCTGTGGTGGCCGCAATGGGAGGCGGGGTATCTCGCGGCCTTCGTCCTTTACTGCCTGATGGGCCTCACCGATTATTTCGACGGCTACCTGGCGCGCGCGCAGGGCGCGGTGTCGCGGCTGGGGGTGTTCCTCGACCCGATCGCCGACAAGATCATGGTCGCGGCCGTCATCCTGATGCTTGTCGGCACCCGCTTCGAGGATCGCGCGATCATCACCGGCATCCACCTGATCGCGGCACTGGTCATCCTGCTGCGCGAGATCGCGGTGAGCGGCCTGCGCGAGTTCCTGGGCGGCATCCAGGTATCGGTCCCCGTATCGCGGCTGGCGAAGTGGAAGACGACGTTCCAGCTCGTGTCGCTCGGCGCGCTGATCCTTGCCGGCGCCCTTCCCGAAGTGGCGTCGATCAAGCAGATCGGGCTGGGAACCCTGTGGGCGGCGGCGGTGCTGACGCTGATCACCGGCTGGGATTATCTGCGCGTCGGTTTGAAGCACATGGATTGACCATGCTGCGGGTGCTCTACTTCGCCTCCGTGCGTGAGGCGGTGGGAGCGGGAGAGGAGCTGCTCGACGTTCCGCCCGACATCGCCACCGTATCCGCCCTGGTCGACTGGCTCGCCACGCTGAGCCCGACGCACCGGGCCGCCTTTGCGGATCGCGAGCGGCTGCGCGCGGCGGTCGACGGGTGCTTCGTGGCGCTCGACGCCGAGCTGGGCCAGCCGGGCGAGGTGGCGCTGTTCCCGCCGGTGACGGGCGGGTGATCCGCATCTCGGTTCAGGCGGCGCCGATCGACTTGGCGGCCGAGCTTGAACACGCCGAGTTGGCGGGGGCGGGTGCGGTCGCGACCTTTACCGGGCTCGTGCGGGCGGACGACGCGGTCGAGCTGCTCGAGCTGGAGCACTATCCGGGTTCCACCGAGGCGGCGCTGCGCGCGCTCGCCGAACAAGCCACGCAGCGCTGGGAGCTGCTGGCTGCGACCGTGGTCCACCGCGTTGGGCCGATGCGGCCGGGTGAGCGCATCGTGTTCGTGGCGACCGCGGCGCCGCACCGCGCGGCGGCGCTGGAGGCCTGCGCTTTCCTGATCGACCGGCTGAAGACGCAGGCGCCGTTCTGGAAGCGCGAGACCCGGGGCGGGGTGGCACGATGGGTCGAGGCGCGCGAGAGCGACGACGCTGCGGCGGAGCGGTGGGGGTGAACGCGATCATGCTCCGGGGCTGCAGGAGCTTGGAAAGTCCAGGCCTCACTTGCGGCGATCGCACGGTGGCGGCGTTCCGGATCAGGTCAGGGCCTGCCACACCGACCAGGCGCTGGTCAGCGTCAGCACCGCACCGACGACGCCGAGGAGCAGCCGTGGCTGCACACGCTTGACCAGCAGCGCCCCCAGCGGCGCCGCCGCGACGCCGCCGATCAGCACGCCCACCGTCGCTTGGGTGAATGCCTGCCAGCCGAGCGTCAGCACGAAAGTGATCGAGATGACGGTGGTGAGCACGAATTCGGCGGTGTTGACGGTTCCGATGGTCAGGCGCGGATTGGCGCCCTGGATCAGCAGGTTGGAGGTGACCACCGGCCCCCACCCGCCCCCGCCCGCCGCGTCGAGGAAACCGCCGACCAGCCCGAGCGGCGCCACCACCTTCGGCTCCCGGCGTTCGGGCGGGATGCCGAACGCGCGGAACAGCAGGTACAGGCCGATCCCGGTCAGATAGATCATCACGAAAGGTCGAGCCGCGTCGCCGCTGATTGACAACAGGTACGCGCCGGTGACGCCGCCGATCACCCCGGGAATGACGAGGCGGCGGAACAGCTTCCAATCGACGTTCCGATGCAAGATGTGGCTGATGCCCGAGGCGGCGGTAGTGAACATCTCGACCAGATGCACCGCCGAGGAGGCGCGGGCAGGGGCGACGCCGAGCGCGCCCACCATCAGGGTGCTGGCAATGACGCCGAACGCCATGCCAAGCGCGCCGTCGACCAGCTGCGCGGCGAAGCCGATCGCCATGAAGGGGAGCAGTCCCGCCCAGTCGATGCTCGTCAGCCAGTCCACGCAAGGTCGCCTCAGCCAGTCCACGCCTGTGTGCACGGCCCCGTCATCTCCCACAACAAAGATAGGCTATGCGGCGCCCGCGCTCGCGCGATGCCGCCCCCTCGCAATCCGGTCCGTTCGCACATAAATGACGGCTGAACGGTGAAGGAATGCCGCGAATGGCGAGCCGCTTGGGGGCCTATCTCGATTCGATCCGCGCGCGCGATCCCGCGCCGCACAGCCGTGCCGAGGTGCTGACCTATCCGGGCGTCTGGGCGCTCGGCTTTCATCGCGTCGCGCACCGGCTCTACCGGCGCCGGCTGTACCTGCTGGCGCGCATGGTCAACCACTGGGCGCGCGCCTGGACCGCGATCGACATCCACCCCGGCGCGGTGATCGGACGCAACTTCTTCATCGATCATGGTTTCGTCGTGATCGGCGAGACGGCGGTGATCGGCGACGACGTGACCATCTATCAATGCGTGACGCTGGGCGGGACGAGCCCCGACAACGGCGTGCGCGGCAAGCGGCATCCGACGCTGAGCGACGGGGTGATCGTCGGCTCGGGTGCGCAGGTGCTGGGTCCGATCACCGTCGGCGCGCGGGCGCGGGTCGGCGCGAATGCGGTCGTCACCAAGGACGTGGCGGAGGGCGCGGTGATGGTGGGGATCCCGGCGCGACCGACGACGGTCGAGGGCGGCAAGGGCGAGACCCGGTTCCTCGCCTATGGCACACCATGCTCCGAGATGTTCGATCCGCAGACCCAGAAGGTCGAGCTGCTGCGCTGCGAGCTGGAGACCTTGCGCAAGCGGCTCGACGCGATGATCGCCGACGAGGAGCAGAAGCGCGCCTAATGGGGATCGTGACTCCGTTCCCGCTGCCGAACCGCGCGACGCAGATCGGGTTCGAGCGGGTGGAGATGACCCGCATCCTCGACCTCTACGGCCGGATGGTCGCGGCCGGGCACTGGCGCGATTACGCGATTGAGTTGGGGCGCGACGCGGCGGTGTTCGCCGCCTTTCGCCGCGCCGCCGAGCGGCCGGAGTTCCGGATCGAGAAGCGGCCTGCGCTGCGCGGCAAGCAGGGCATGTGGGCGCTGATCGGCGAGGGCGGCGCGGTGCTGAAGCGCGGGCACGAACTTGGCCCGGTGCTGGCGCCGGTGGAGCGGCGGCTGATGAAGCTGGTCGAATAATCGCCGTCAGGCGACCGGCCGTTCGTACCAGAATTGCGGATCGCTTCGCGGCAATTGCGCGCGCAGGGGCAGGGGCAGCCGTGCCAACACCAGACGGCGCAGGGCCGTCCAGCGCCAGGTGAGCGCAAGAACGCCCGCGCCCACCGCGATCAACATGGCTGCCGCCGCCGCGCCATCCGTGCTGTGAGTCGCCATGCGCAGGGTGAACAACAACGCGAACACCGCCATCGCGCGTCGGTCCAATACCACCGACAAGAGGATCGCGCCAAGGCAGATCGCCAACGCCATCGCGGTCGCGCCCACGCCGACCTGGCTCGTGGCGACCCAAAGCTGGCCCCAGCCGGTACCTTCAGGCCGGCCGAAAGATCCGCGAAAGAGCGCGGCGATCAGCTGAAAGGCGGCGATCGCGTGCAGCCAATAGGCGACGTCGGCCCGCAGCGTCTGGCGGTACACGTCGCTTGCATCCCACCAAACTGCCGCCACTAGCATCGCCAGCGCGGCGACCAGGGTCCAGCCGGTGACCAGTGCCGACGGTCCGCCTGGCACCGCCGCCATCAGCAGGTGGTCGCCGATCGTGATCGTGGCGAGCAGCGCGGCCGGCATCGCCAACGGCAGCCGGAACCGCTTCCAAAATGCGAAGGACGCAAGCGCGCACCCGCCCGCCACGATCAGCCCACCGCCCGGCGCGATACCCGGCGTCACCGGCTGGCCCAGCGCCGCGCCGGCCAACGTCACCGCGCAGCTGACGGCGAAGAAAACAAAAAGGACGGTGGTCGGTACACTCAACCGACGCGGTGCGAATCGCTCGGCGAGCAGCCACGCCGTCAGCGCGACGGCGGCGGCGCCCCAGGAGCCCAGCAGCGGCTGCGCCACCAGCGCAACGCCGATCATCACGGCCACCACGCCTATCGTCGGCAGCAGGTCCGCGGCGCTCGCGGTATACCGGAAGTGACGGTCGCGACCCAGCGCAGGTGGGTCTGTGCGCCGCGCGGCGACGAAGCGGCGCAGCTTCTGGACATCTGGTTCGCTCAGCGTTCCCGCTGCCACCGCGGCGTCCAGATCGCTGTCGTCGTACATGGACCTAGCCTTCCGCCAATCGGCGCAAGGCTAGGTCCGAAGGCTTGCGGAAGCGTTTACCCGCCCGGCAGCGCCCAGCCGGTCTTGAGCTCGATCTGGCCGGTGCGGTCGTCGATTGCGTTCCAGTTCGCTGGGATACCTTCGGGGGCGAGGTCATCACGCCGCCAGCAGCTTGGCCACCTCCCGGTCCCACTCCCCCGAGCCGAGCAGCGCGCGCACATTATTGAACGAGGCAGGCTCGTCGGGGCCGCCCGCGCTGGCGGCCTCCTCCAAAACCAGGGCGTAGAATTCGGCGGGCGAGCATTGCGCCTTGGCCGCCGCCACTAGCCCGAGTTTCTCGATCGGCACCTTGGGCGTCTGCCATTGCTGGAGGGCGTAGAAGAGGCCGAACCGAAGGCTGTCCTCGTCGGCGAAGCGCGAGGTTGCCGCGAAGGCGGGCAGCACCTTGCCGGCAGCGGTCTGGTCATGCTCCTGGTCGATCGATGTTAGCCAGCCGCGCAGGAACGGCCCCGCACCCGCGTCGATCTCGGCCAGATACAGGGCAGCGTCGCTGAGCGCCGCCTTCCATTGCTCGGGATGCTTGCTGCCGACACCGGACAAGAACATGTCATGAGACTGCGGACGCACCTTCCGCGCCTGCTCGCCATAGCTGTTCAGCAGCGCGCGGAGCGGCGGGACCAAGGCTGCCCGCTCCTCAGGGCCAAAGCTGCGCAGGTGATCAAAGAACTGGCGCTCGCTCCAGCGCTGCCGCCCGCGGTGAAACCGCCAGTCGAGCACGTCGCGAAACAGCAGTGCCGGCAGTCCGGCGGCCATGCGCTGCGCCATCTCGTCGAGCGCCGCGCGGCAGCTTGCGACGTCAAGCTCCGTCAGCCTGATCGGGATGCTCGCCTTGGCTCGGATCTCGGCGCGCATCGCCTTGAGCGCCGCCTCGGGCACCTGCCGCTGCCGAATCGTGGGAGGCGCTTCGCGCCATGGCGTTACCCTGCCGTCGAGGTACACGTCGCGCTCGCGGCCGTTCGGACACATGACTGTCAGCGCGGCGCCATCATGTCGCCAGGCGAGTTGGACGTCCGTCAAGAACCCGAACGGGAAGTCGATGAAGTCCCGCTCTGCCTTGGTGGCTGCAGGGCCACGGTCGCCCGCATAGACGACCTGTCGCTCGCCGTCCCAACGGTCGTACGGAAAGCGCTCCGCCATCCGTTCGATGATTGATCGGAACAATGGCTTGCCCGGCTTCAGCCAAGTTCGGACCAGGCACTCGGGGGTAAGCACTGCGCCCTCTTTGCGGGCGTGGGCAGCGGTATAATCGGCCATCGCAAGCTGACCTTGCTCTCTCCAACTACCATTTCGTTGTACCAGCTCCTGATACTCAGTCGCAGTATGGAAGGCGGCAAGTAGCCGGTGAGTCAGCCGGCCCGTCGCAGTCTCATAAAGCTCGATCGCGACGCCGTAACAGTCCTGAATAGGATTGGCTTGCAGGTCGGGGTGGTTCGCAAAGCTTGGCCGGCCGAGCCCGAACAGCGACCGACCTCGTCCAGCCGGCGCGTGGGCGACCGAGCCCAGATGAACGCGGGCTACCAGCCGGCCATCAGGGCTGCAGGCGGAAGGCCAGGTCTGCTTCTTGCTCACATCGAGGTGCACCGGCCGCAACCGCGAGCCGCCGGCGTGCTCGCCCGCCGCTGGGTCTAGCCGCAGGATCTCGATGCGCTGGGCGTCGAACGGCCCAGTCGCGCCCAGTAGTGCAATCGCATCGCCGCCATCGATCGCGCCGCCCGAGAGCGCTTTGAAGGCACCGAGATCATGGAAACGAGTCTCGCCAGTTTCGAACGACAGTTCCCTCAACTGGGAAGCGAAGCTGCTGAAGTGGAACAGCGACTGCCGCTTTGACGCGAAGAACCATGGCGAGAGGTAAGGGTAGAAAGTATTCGGCTTGCAGCGCACCACCAGTGATCGGTCCGACATGCGCCAGACCGCAAGTTGCTGGCTGCCGAGGGCCAGCAGGTAGTCGTCGCCGATCGGCTCGACCACCTGCACCCGGTCCTCGTCGAGCGGTACGAAGGTCCACGGTGGTGCGCCGTCGCGCTCGACGTGCAGCGCACTGATATTCCACTCGTCGAGATCGGCCTTCGCGATACGCATGCAGCCGCTCTAGAGGCCAAGAGGTTACGGCCGCGTTATCCGTCAGCCGCCCTGCAGCGCCTTGGCCGCCATCATTCCCTGCTCGGCGCCCGTCTTGGGCACGATCTCGCCGCTGCGGTCGGTGATCGCGTCCCAGTTCGCGGCGATGCCTTCGGGCGAGAGGTCGTCGCCGGACAGCAGCTTGCCTGGCGTCAGCGTCACATAGGAGGCGCCGGTGACGCCCGCGCCGCTGGCGACGATCTGGTTGGTGGGGGCATCCTCCGATACCAGGAACAGCGCGGCGGGGACGACCTTTTCCGGCGCGAACAGCTTGAAAGCCTCGGCGGGGAACAGGTCTTCGGTCATGCGGGTGCCCGCGGTCGGCGCGAGCGTGTTGACGCGGATGTTGTTCTTCGCACCCTCGATGTAGAGTGTCTTGGTCAGGCCGGCCAAGCCCATCTTGGCGGCGCCGTAATTGGCCTGGCCGAAATTGCCGAACAGCCCGGTCGACGAGGCGGTCATCAGGACGCGACCGTAATTCTGGTCGCGGAACGTGTCCCAGCACGCCTTCGTCGCGAAGGCGGAGCCGATCAGGTGGACGCGGACGACGAACTCGAAATCCGCCGGCTCCATCTTCGCAAAGGTCTTGTCGCGCAGCACGCCGGCATTGTTGATGAGGACGTGGACGCCGCCCCACTTCTCCTTCGCGCGGGCGACCATGTCGGCCATCTGCTCGTACTCGGCGACGTTGCCACCATTGGACATCGCCTCGCCGCCGGCAGCCTGGATTTCCTCAACCACCTTGAGCGCCGCGTCGGAATGGCCGGTGCCGTCGCGCGAGCCGCCGAGGTCGTTGACCACGACCTTCGCGCCCCGGCGGGCCAGCTCGAGCGCGTATTGGCGACCGAGGCCGCCGCCGGCGCCGGTGACGATGGCGACGCGGCCGTCGAAACGAATGGACATGAGAAAGGGCGCTCCTGCGATGAGAAGCGCCCCTCCTTAATCAGCCGTGATGACGGTGCAACCGGGCTTTAGCGCCGGCGGCGGGCAGCCGGGCGCCGGCGGGCATCGCTCGCCTGCATGCAATTATCGAACTGGCCGGCCTTGCAGATCGGATAGCTGGCGAGCGGCGCGGGCGCCGGATAGGCCTGATCGGGCGACGGCGCCGGCTGGAACGTCACCGTCGCGCCAGCGGGAGGCGGGCCGGACGCGGCCCCACCCTGGGGAGCATAACCCCCCGACCCCTCGCTCGGCGCCGCGTTCATCGGCATGTTGTTGGGCGAAGCCTGCGCAGTGGTCGACGGCGTCGTCGACTGCATGGCGTCATTCGCGGGAGCGGGCGGCTGCGCTGCCTGATCCGCCGAAGTCGCGCCGGCCGGCGCCATCTGGTCAGTGGTGCTCGGCGCGCTGGTGGTCGGAGCACCGGTGGTCGGCGCGGTGGTGGTCTGGCCGCCCGACGTAGCAGGCGAGGTCGGGGCGGTCTGCGCCAGGGCCGGGGTCGCGATGACGGCGGCTGCTGCGAGAAGGAAGGATTTCATGGCGGTTCTCCGAAACGGGAAGCGCTCTCGATCGAACGCATCCCCCTAACGCGCGAGCACCCCGGCTTGTTTCGGCGGCGTCCCGGCCCCCGCTCAGCCCGCCGCGTCCAGGGCATAGCCCGCCGAACGGACGGTGCGGATGATGTCTGGCTTGCCGCTGAGGTTGATCGCCTTGCGCAGCCGCCGGATATGGACGTCCACCGTGCGCGCCTCGATATCGGCGTCGTGGCCCCACACCGCGTCGAGCAGCCGTTCGCGCGAGAACACCCAGCCGGGATGTTCCAGGAAGTGCTTAAGCAAACGGAACTCCGTCGGCCCCAGCGGCACGGTCTCGCCGCCGCGCTTCACCTTGTGGCTGCCGAGGTCCATCTCCAGATCGGCATAGGTCAGCGCCTCGCCCGCCAACGCCGGCCGGACGCGGCGGAGCACCGCGTTGACCCGCGCCACCAGCTCGCGCGGCGAGAAAGGCTTGGTGACGTAATCGTCGGCGCCCGTCTCCAGTCCGCGCACCCGGTCTTCCTCCTCACCGCGCGCGGTGAGCATGATGATTGGCACGTTGGCGGTTTCTGGCGTGCGGCGCAGGCGGCGGCAGACTTCCAGGCCCGAAAGGCCGGCGACCATCCAGTCGAGCAGCACGATGTCCGGGGTGCGCTCGCGCGCGAGCAGCAGCGCTTCCTCGCCGTCGGCGGTCTGCGCGATCTCGAAGTCCTCGCGGCGGAAATGCCAGGTGAGGAGCTCGGCAATGGCTGGATCGTCTTCGACGAGCAGCATGTGAGGCCGTGGCATGCCTTATCCCTTTGGCCGCGGAGACGCGGCTGCGGTCGCACCGGGACTGGCCCGGCGGTGTGACGGTTTCATGACAAAGGTTGGTTCACGGAGTAGGGAGGACGACGGCGACGGTTGTGCCGATGCCGACTTCGCTGGTGATCTGAAGCCGGCCACGATGGCGTTCGACGATATGCTTGACGATCGCCAGCCCGAGCCCGGTGCCGCCCAGCGAGCGGCTGCGGCCCGTGTCGACGCGGTAGAAGCGCTGGGTGAGGCGGGGGATATGCTTGGCCGGGATGCCCTCGCCCTGATCGGAAATGGCGAAGCGGACGCCGGCGCCGGTGCGGCGCAGCGCGATCTCGACCGGCGTGCCTTCGCGCCCGTACTTCATCGCGTTACTGACCAGGTTGTGCATCACTTGCGAAAGCTGCGCGCGGTCGCCGATTACCTTTGGCACGTCGGCGTCGAGCGACAGGATGACGTCACGGCCGCGTCCCGCCCCGGCGGCGACCAGCTCGGCATGCACGTCTTCGGCGAGGTCCACCATGTCGACCTCGTCGCTGGGTAGCCGGTATTTCTCCGCCTCGATCCGCGACAGCGAGATCAGATCCTCGACCAGCCGCTGCATCCTGAGCGCCTCCGCGCCCATGATCGACAGGAAACGCGCGCGTGTTTCCGCATCATCACCTGCGTCCTCCAGCGTTTCGATGAACCCTCGCACGGCCGCCAACGGGGTACGGAGCTCGTGACTGGCGTTGGCGACGAAATCGACGCGCATCCGCTCGGCCGCGTGGCTCTCGGTCTGGTCGATCAGGTGGACGAGCCGCCGCCCGCCGCCGATCGCATTGACCCGCATCTGCCAACGCTGGTTGAGCGGGCCCAAGCCCTTCAGCTCCACCGGCGCGCCATCGCCGCCGAGATCGAGATCGCTCAGCAGTTCGGCGGCGGCAGGGTGGGGGATCGCCTCGCGCACGTCCTGGCCGACGATCTGCGCGCCCATTACGGTCGTCGCGGCGCGGTTCGCTAGCGTCACGGTGACGCCCTCGACCAGCAGCACGGGCTCCGCGACGGCGTCCAGCACGTCCGCGAGCGCGGGGCCGCCCGGCTGAACCGGTATGGGCAGGTCCGACCGCCGCCGGGTGAGCGCCAGCGCGGCGACGCCCGCCGCAATGCTTGCCGCACCCAGCACCATGGCGGGCCATCGTTGATCGAGTCGCATGTCCCGCTGCGCTACACCAGCGTCCGTGCGGCGACCAGCACGCGCCTTGCCCACCCTTCAGCTTTGTGAAACAGCTGCGCCGTAAAGGGTAACGAGATGAGCGACGACGGCACGCCCGAAAAGACCAGCACGTCGCCCGCCCTGGGCCGCCGTGCGCTGATGCTGGGCGCGGTCGGCGCCAGCGCGGTGCTGTCGATCCGACCGGCGCTGGCGCAGACCGCCGGGTCGGTGCTGGCCTGCGAGATCCCGGTGCCCGATCCGGCCCGCGCCGGCAGCTACATCGCCCCCGACGGCGCGACGGTCGCCTCGGGTACGCCGGGTGCGTTCGCGCCGCCAGGGCGCGCGTTCAGGGGGGAGGAGGTCAAGCGCGCGCTCTCCGGTGCGCAGCAGCTGCCGGGCACGACTCGCGAGGCGAACCAGGCCTATCTCAACTATATCCGCCGGCTCCAGCGTGGGCAGGGCGGCTTCACCTGCTTCGCCTCGTTGCAGATGCCGCGCGGCTGACAGCCGTGACCACCTATCGCGCCGCGCCGACCGAGGCGTGGGTCGCGGTTGAGCTCGAGCCCTTCACCGCCCTTTATCACCGGCCGTCCGGCAGCACCCATCTGCTGGTGGAGCCCGCGCCGCAGCTCCTGGAGGCGTTGGCGGGCGAAGGGCTGACGCTGGCGGCGCTGCGGGCGCGGCTGGAGGCGATGTTCGACCTGGCCGACGGCGATGATGCGGTGCTGGAGGCGCGGTTGGAGGAGTTGGTGGCGGCAGGCCTTGTCGCTGTCGCATGAGGCATGCGCATAGCCTGAAGGTGGGACCGGTGGGGTTCCGGATCGGCAGCGACCGGGCGGAGCCCCCGGCGCAGTTGCGAGCGTTATACGCCGGGTATCCTGCAGCGGACGTGCCCGACTTCACCGTGCGGCTGGCCGCGCCGCGGCCCTGGCGCCGGTGGCTGCGGCCGCAGGTCGCGATCGGCGGCGATCTGACGCTGCCGGGTGCGGTGCCGCTGCCGCTCGCACAGGGGCTGCTCGCGGCCGAGATGGCGATGAACCTGCAGGTGGCGCTCGGCTGGCGCAGGCATCTGCTGCTCCACGCATCGGTGGTCGAGCGCGACGGGCGCGCGGTGGTGATGACCGGCGAATCCGGCGCGGGCAAGTCGACGCTGGCGGCGTTGCTGATGGGGCAAGGCTGGCGGTTGCTCGGCGACGAGTTCGCGATGCTGGCGCCCGACACCGGGCTGCTGCACCCGCATCCGCGCCTCGTCAGCCTCAAGAACGAAAGCGTCGCGGCGGTCGCGGCGGCGATCCCGGACGCGACCTGGGGCCCATGGCTGCGCGCGACGCCCAAGGGCGACATCCGGCATCTGGTGCCCGACGCGCGTTCGCGGGTATTGGCCGATGTACCGGCACGTCCCGCCCTGTTGCTCTTCCCGCGGTTCGGCGCCGCCTTCGCGACCCGCCGGATGCTGCCGAGCGAAGCGTTCGTGCGGTTGACCCAGGCTTCGACCAACTATGTCAACCTGGCCGAGTTGGGGTTCTTGGCGTTGACGAGCTTCGTCCGGCAAGTCCCTGCTATCGCGGTCGATTACCCCGACGGTGTTACCGGTGTGCGGGCGGTGGAGGATCTGTGCGCGGCGCTCTGAGCCTGGTCCGGGCGCTCGCCGGGCCAGGCAGCATCGCGGCGCTGGACGGCGCGAGCTGGACGGGGATGCTCACCGTCGCGCGAGCCGAGCAGTTGCTCGGAACGCTGGCGCATCGGCTCGACGGACTGCCGGTGCCGGACTCGGTCGCCGGCATCCTCGCCGACGCGAAACGCTGGGCCGAACATGAGCGTCGCACAGCGTTGTGGGAAGCGGAGATGGCGCGCCGCGCGCTCGCACCGCTGCAGGTGTCGGTCGTGCTGCTCAAGGGCACGGCCTATGCCGCCGCCGGGCTGATGGCCGGGCAGGGGCGGAGCATCGGCGACCTCGACCTGCTGGTGCCGCGCGATCGGCTCGACGCCGCCGAGGCGGCGCTGCTCGCGAACGGGTGGGAGTGGGTTAAGCCCGATCCCTATGACGATGCCTATTACCGCCGTTGGATGCACGAGCTGCCGCCGCTGATCCACCGCGAGCGCGACCGCATGGCCGATGTCCACCACACCATCCTGCCGCTGACCGCGCAGGCGAAACCGGATCCGGCGGTACTGATCGCGAATGCGGTTGAGCTGGGCGGCGGGCTGTCGGCGCTCTCGCCCGAGCACATGGTGGTCCACGCCGCGGCGCATCTCTTTGCGGATGGCGATCTCGCCGGGGGCTTGCGCAACCTTTGGGATATCGACCGGCTGTGCCGCGAGTTCGCCGATCGGCAGGAGGATTTCTATCTCAGCGTCGTGGAGGAAGCCTTCTTCCTTCAACTCGGCCCTGCAGTGCTGCGGGCGCTGCGGCTGACGCAGGCGCTCTACGGTACGCCCGTTCCGCCTTACACCTCACCGCTCCTGATCGACCCGCGCTGGAGTCGTGCAGACCGGCTGTTCCTGCGCCGGCTGCTCGCTCGCGACGATTGGGGCAGGGCGGCGCGCCCGGTGACGCGGGCGATCTTCTATGCCCGCTCGCACTGGCTGCGCATGCCACCGGCGATGTTGGCGCGTCACTTGTGGACCAAGTGGCGGCGTCGGGATGGCGCGTAGGATTGACTGAGCGCGGCCGCGAGTCGGCACCCCTGCCACTATGGTTTTGGCAACCACTTCGTGGCAGCAGCGTCGCCATGACCAACGCTCTCGCAGTCATCATCCTTGCCGCCGGCAAGGGCACACGGATGAAGTCGGACCTGCACAAGGTGCTCCATCCGCTGGGCGGGCGGCCGATGTTGCTCCATCTTCTTCACACCGCGCGCGAGCTGGCGCCCGAGCGCACCGTCGTGGTGACCGGCGCCGGTCGGGATCAGGTCGATGCGGCCCTGGCGGCGACGGGCGCGACGACGGCGTTGCAGGGTGAGCAGCTGGGCACCGGCCACGCGGTGCGGCAGGCCGAGGCGGCACTGACCGGTTTTGCGGGCGACGTGCTGATCCTTTACGGTGACGTGCCGCTGGTAACAGCATCGACGATGCGACGGATGATCGAGCGGCTGCATGCGCCCGACGCGCCGGCGACGGTGGTCCTAGGCTTCCGCCCCACCGATCCCGCCGCTTATGGGCGGGTGATCGCCACCACCGAGGGGCGAATCCAGCGCATGGTCGAGTTCAAGGATGCCTCGTCCGAAGAACGGGCCGTAACACTTTGCAATTCCGGCTTGATGGCCGCGCGCGCCGACGACCTGTTCGCGCTGCTGGCGCGGGTCGGCAACGATAATGCCGCGGGTGAATATTATCTGCCCGACATCGTCATGCACGCCGAGCGCCCCTCGGCCGTGATCGAAACGGCCGCAAACGAGGTCGCCGGCGTCAACAGCCGCGCGGAACTGGCGGCGGTGGAAGCGGCCTGGCAGGTCGAACGGCGGTTGCAGGCCATGGCCGACGGGGTGTCGCTGGTCGCGCCCGAAACGGTGTGGTTCGCGCACGACACGGTGCTCGGCCGCGACGTGCTGATCGAACCGAACGTGGTCTTCGGCCCCGGCGTTGCGGTGGCGGAGGGCGCGGTCATCCGCGCCTTCAGCCATCTCGAGGGCGCCACCATTGGAGAGGGCGCCGAAGTCGGTCCCTATGCCCGCCTGCGCCCGGGCGCGGTGCTGGGACGTAAGGCCAAGGTGGGCAATTTCGTCGAGGTCAAAAAGGCGACGCTGGGCGAGGGCGCCAAGGCGAGCCACTTGAGCTATCTGGGCGATGCCGAGATCGGTGCGGGCGCGAACATCGGTGCGGGCACGATCACCTGCAATTACGACGGCTTCTTCAAATACCGTACGAAGATCGGCGCAGGTGCCTTTATCGGCTCCAACTCCGCCCTGGTCGCACCTGTCACGATTGGTGGCGGCGCGATCGTCGGCGCCGGCAGCGTGGTGACGCAGGATGTGGAACCGGACGCGCTGGCTCTGGTCCGCCCACCACAAAAGGCGAAGCCGGGTTGGGCGAAGCGGTTCCGGGACGTGATGAGTGCCCGCAAACGCAACGACGATTGACATGATATATAGGTATGATATCAAAAACCGAATGCGGACCCTGATCGACATCCCCGACGACGTGATCGCCAGTCTCGACGCCTTGGCGCAGCAGAACAAGCGGTCGCGCGCCGCGGAGGTGCGCGACGCATTGAGCAATCATGTCCGCGATCGCACGCGCAACGACTGGATCGCGAAGGGTGCGGGGTATTGGAAGCACCGGACTGATGTCGGCGATGGGCTCGCCTATCAGGAAAGGGTGCGCAACAGCCGTGACCCGCTGTCGTAGCGCGTGGCACATCCCTTCTTCGACACGAACATCCTGATCGACTGGTTGCTTGATCGTCCCGAGGCGCAGGCGGAGCTGTCGCGATATGCCGGTCATCGCATCAGCCGGGTCGTCTGGACAGAGGTGCTTGCGGGCGAGCCGCCTGCGCGGCGCCAGGGTGTCCGTGCGCTGCTGCTGCCGTTTGAGGTGGTCGAGGTGGATGAGCGGATCGCCGTCGCTGCGGCGGATGTTCGCCACCGCATGCGCATGAAGCTGATGGACGCCTACATCCTCGCTACGGCGCAGGTGAACGGCGCCATCCTCGTCACTCGCAACACCCGCGATTTCCCGGCGCAAATGCCCGGTATTCGTGTACCTTACACCCTATAGCTTCGAGGCGTTCACATGTGCGGCATCGTCGGTATTCTCGGCCAGGAAGACGTGGCGGAGCGTCTGCTCGAAGGGCTCAAGCGGCTTGAATATCGCGGCTATGACTCCGCCGGGATCGCCACCGTCCATGGCGGCGCGATCGACCGGCGGCGCGCGTCGGGCAAGCTGAAGAACCTAGCCGCCGAGCTCGGTCGCCACCCGCTGTCCGGCGCGACCGGCATCGCGCATACCCGCTGGGCGACGCATGGCGGGCCGACCACCGAGAACGCGCACCCGCATGCGACCGAGCATGTGGCGGTAGTGCACAACGGCATCATCGAGAACTTCAAGCCGCTGCGCGAGGCGCTAGAGGCGCGCGGACGCGTGTTCACCAGCCAGACGGACACGGAGGTCGTGGCGCACCTGGTCAGCGAGCGGGTGGAGGCCGGCGACGATCCAGTCGCCGCCGTGCGCGCGGTGCTGCCACAGCTGCGCGGCGCCTTCGCCCTCGCCATTCTGTTCCGGGCGCATCCGGACCTGCTGATCGGCGCGCGGCTCGGCTCCCCCCTGGTGGTCGGGTATGGCGCGGACGACGAAGGCGACGAGCTCTACCTGGGCTCCGATGCGCTGGCGCTGGCGCCGCTGACGCAGCGGATCGCCTATCTCGACGAGGGCGACTGGGTGGTGCTGACCCGAGACGGCGCCGCCATTTACGATAGCGAGAATCGTCCCGTCGAACGCGCTGTCGTCAACTCGGGCGTGACCGGCGAACTGATCAGCAAGGGCAATCATCGCCACTTCATGCTGAAGGAGATCTACGAGCAGCCGATTGTCGTCGCGCAGACGCTGAAATCTTATCTGCAGCGGCTCGAGGAGCGGGTGACGCTGCCGATCCCTGATGATTTCGACCTCGCCGCGGTCGGGCGGGTGACGATCGTTGCCTGCGGGACGAGCTTCTATGCCGGCATGGTCGCGAAATACTGGTTCGAGCAGTTCGCGCGCGTTCCCGTCGACCTCGATGTCGCATCCGAGTTCCGCTATCGCGCGCCGGTGATGGAGGATGGCGGGCTGATGATCGTCATCAGCCAGTCGGGCGAAACGGCCGATACGCTGGCGGCGATGCGTCATGCGCAGGCGGAGGGGCAAAAGATCGCGGCGGTGGTCAACGTGCCCACCAGCACGATGGCGCGCGAGGCGGACCTGTTGCTGCCGACCCATGCCGGGCCGGAGATCGGCGTCGCCAGCACCAAGGCCTTCACTTGCCAGCTCGCGGTGCTGGCCGCGCTCGCCGCCAATTTCGCGCGCGCCAAAGGCCGGCTGACGCCCGAGCAGGAGCGCGAGATCGTCGAGCATCTGGCCGAGGCGCCGGCCGCGCTCAATGCCGCACTGTCGCACGACGAGGAGATTGCCGCGATGGCGCCGAGCGTCGCCGGCGCGCGTGACGTCCTTTATCTGGGGCGTGGCACCGACTATCCGCTCGCCCTGGAAGGTGCGCTGAAATTGAAGGAAATCAGTTACATCCACGCCGAAGGTTATGCCGCGGGCGAGATGAAGCACGGGCCGATCGCGCTGATCGACGAAGCCGTGCCGGTGATCGTCATCGCGCCGTCCGGGCCGTTGTTCGAAAAAACCGTCAGCAACATGCAGGAAGTGCAGGCGCGCGGCGGCAAGGTGGTGCTGATCAGCGACGCCAGGGGCATCGCCGCCGCCGGTCACGATTGTCTCGCGACGATCGAGATGCCCGAGGCGCACCCGCTGATCGCACCGCTCGTCTATGCCGTTCCCGTCCAGCTGTTGGCCTATCACGTCGCCGTCGCCAAGGGCACGGACGTCGACCAGCCACGCAACTTGGCGAAGAGCGTTACGGTGGAATAACAGCCGCCTACCGCGTGACTTCCACGAGCTGTTTGAACATCACGGCATGCCTTTGCCGCCATTCGCGCCGAAGGTGGAGCCGGTGGTATATGTGGTCTCATCCGAAGCCAGCGTGACGAACAGCGCCGCGATCTCCGCAGGTTGACCGGCGCGCTGCAGGGGCCGATCGGGATCGTGGCCGAACTCGCCCATCTTGCCCGGCAGCTGTCCGCCCGCGACCTGGAGCGGCGTCCAGAACGGACCGGGCGCGATCATATTGACGCGGATGCCCTGCTTGGCGAGCTGCTTCGCCAGCGCGCGGGTGAAGATGTGGATGGCACCCTTGGTCGAGGCATAAGCGAGCAGCTCCTCCTCAGGATCGAAGGAGTTGACGGAGCCGACGTTGATGATCGACGCGCCGGGCTTCAGGTGCGGGATCGCGGCCTTGGAAAGACGGAAGGGCGCGTAGATGTTGGTCTTGAAGGTGCGATCGAATTCCTCGTCCGGCACCTCGAAGATGGTCTTCTTCGACTGCTGATAGGCGGCGTTGTTGACCAGGATGTCCAGCCCGCCGAGCCCAGCGACGGCACGCGCGACGATCGTCTTGCAGCCGTCCTCGCTGCGCAGATCCATGGGGATCGCCACCGCCTTGCGCCCGGCCCGGCGGATCAGATCCACCACCTCGCGCGCGTCGGGCTCTTCTGTCGGATAATAGTTGATCGCGACGTCCGCGCCTTCGCGGGCATAGGCGATGGCGGCGGCGCGGCCGATGCCGGAATCGCCGCCAGTGATCAGCGCGCGCCGCCCGGTGAGCTTGCCCGAGCCGGTGTAGCTGACCTCGCCGCAGTCCGGCCGCGGCGTCATCTTGGATTGCAGCGCCGGCCAGGGCTGGCGCTGCTCGGGAAAGCGCTCGGTGGTGTAGGCGGTGCGGGGATCGCGCATCGGCACGGCACCGGCATTCCCTTGCGCGAGCGTGGGGGCCGCTGCCGCGGCGACGCCGAGGGCGGCGCCTCCCAGGACCGTACGGCGGGTGGTGTCTGACGTCATGGCGGCGCTCCCGGAATTGTCTGGCGGGTGAACGCGATGGGCCGCGATTGGTGCCGCCTTGGCATCGCGATCGGCATCGGCCACAACATAGGTGATGGAGAGCGCGCCCCTCGTCGCCGGTGTGGAGCTGGGCGGCACTAAATGCGTGGTGATCCTGGGCAATGGGCCCGACGCCGTCGAAGAGGAGGTTCGCCTCCCCACGACCACGCCGGCCGAGACGCTGGCGGGCATCGAGGCGGTGCTCGACCGCTGGATCGGCTTCGCAGGCCTGGGCGTTGCCAGTTTCGGGCCGATCGGCGTCGACCGGGCGGGTGCCGATTGGGGTCAGGTGACGGTCACGCCCAAGCCGGGCTGGGCGCACACGGACATCGGCCGGCGGCTGAGGCGGCGGTACGGTGTTCCGGTCGGCTTCCACACCGACGTGGTGGGCGCGGCGCTGGCTGAGGCGCGTTGGGGCGCGGCGGCGGGGCTGGACGATGTTGCTTATGTCACGGTCGGTACCGGCATCGGGGTTGGGCTGATCGCGGGCGGCAAGCCGGTCGACGGGTTGACGCACCAGGAGCTTGGCCATTTTCGACCGCTGCGGTTGCCAGGCGACGAGTGGATCGGTTCTTGTCCCTTTCACGGCGCCTGTCTGGAGGGGCTCGCTTCCGGTCCGGCGATCGCCGCACGGGCGGGGCGCAAGGCGGAAGATCTCGAGACGGACGATCCTGTTTGGGAGGGCGTCGTCCATGCCCTGGGACAGTTGCTGCACCTGCTGGTGCTGACCGGCGTACCGCGGCGGATCGTGATGGGCGGCGGCGTGATGACCGGGGCGGGTCACCTGCTGCCGCGCATCCGGGCCGCGATGACCCGAAGCCTGGCCGGCTATTCGATGCTACCGGAGGTGGCCATCGCCGATACGTTCGTCGTGCCCGCAGGGCTCGGCGACCGCGCCGGTCCGATCGGCGCGATCCTGCTCGGGCAGCAGGCTTTAACGGCGCTTTAACCGTGTCGTCTTACCCGAAGTGAACCGTGCCGGGAGCCTCATCTCGCGCGCCGACCAGTGGGAAGAGCCGCCTTGCAGACCGAAGCCGCGCCGAGCCGCATCCTCATCGTCGACGACGAGCAGGGGATGCACGACAGCTATCGCCGCAGCTTCGCGAGCAGCCGCAGCCAGGAAGGCGATGCCCTGGAGGCAATGGCGGCCGATCTGTGGGACGACTCACCCGCGGAGACCCCGGACGAACCATGCCATGAGCTGACGCACGCAACACAAGGGCTGGAAGCGGTGGCGCTGGTGGAAGCCGCGCTGGCAAGCGGGCAGGCGTTCGCGGTCGCGTACATCGATATCCGCATGCCGCCGGGCATCGACGGGCGCGAAACCGCAAAGCGCATCCGCGCGCTCGATCCGCACATCAATATCGTCATCGTTACCGGCTATTCCGACTTTTCGCCGCTGGAGATCAGCAAGGTGGCGGGGCCGGCGGACAAGATCTTCTACATCGCCAAGCCGTTCGAGGTCGCAGAAGTGCGGCAGACCGCGGCTGCGCTGGTCGCGCGATGGTTCAACGATCGTGCGCTGGCGGAGACCCGCGCGCGGCTGGCGCAGCATGTCGAGCAACTGGAAGTCCAGGCCGCCGAGCTGGCGGCCAACGAGAGCCGTGCCGTTCATATCGCGACCCACGATTCCCTGACCGACGCGCCGAACCGTCTCGCCTTCGTACGGGCCTTGGGCGACCGCGCAAAGCGGCCCGGCCTGTTTGCGATGGCGATGATCGACCTCGACCGGTTCAAGCTGGTCAACGACACGCTGGGCCATCTCGCGGGCGACGCGCTGCTCCGCGAAGTGTGCACGATGTTGCACGAGGCGGCGCCGGAGGAGGCGCTGATCGCGCGGCTGGGCGGCGACGAATTCGGCGTCTTGTTCGATACGCCGGGCGAAGCCGCGGCAGGGATGGCCTGCGACCGGCTGATCGCGGCGGTCTCCACCACCGTCGCGGTGTTCGGCCACTCGGTCCAGGGCGGCGCGTCGGCCGGGCTGATCGTGACCGAGGGCGGAGAGGGCCGCGATCCCATCGACGTGGTGCGGCGCGCCGACCTGGCGCTGAACGACGCCAAACGCGCGGGCCGCGGGGTCGTCCGGCTGTTCGACGAGAGCATGGACGAGGGCATCCGCTTCCGCCGCCGCATCGAGGGTGGGTTGAGCGAGGCGATGGCCCGGGGCGAGCTCAGCCTCGCCTACCAGCCGATCGTGTCTCGCGACGATTTCGAGGTAGAAGGATTCGAGGCGCTGCTGCGCTGGAACACCAAGGACTATGGGCCGATCAGCCCGTCCACCTTCATCCCGATCGCGGAGGAGTCGAACCTCATCCATGAGCTCGGCGACTGGGTCCTGCATGCGGCGCTGAACGAGCTGAAGGCGTGGCCGGGGCAGTATGTGTCCGTTAATTTCTCGCCGCGGCAGTTCCGGCGGCACAATTTCGTCGGCTACATCATGGAGTGCGTGCAGCGCGCGGGCATCAGCCCGGCGCGGCTGCAGATCGAGATCACCGAGACCGCGATCTTCGACGACGCCGAGCGCGCGGCGGAGACGCTGTACAAGCTGCGGCAGATGGGCTTCCGCATCGCGTTGGACGATTTCGGCACCGGTTATTCCTCACTCTACAACATCCGCAAGTTCGCGCTCGATTGTCTCAAGATCGACCGGTCGTTCATCGACGGCATGGGCCGCGAGCGGGAGTCGGCGGCGATCGTGCATTCGATCGTCCACCTCGGCCGTGCGCTGGGGCTCGGCGTCATCGCCGAAGGGGTCGAGACGGCCGCGCAGGTGCAGATGTTGCGGATTGCGGGCGCGAGCCACCTCCAGGGCTTCTTCTTCGCCCGCCCGATGTCGGCGGACGCGGCCCGTGAGATGGCGCATCAGCGGTTCCTCGGCGCCGAAAACGATGAGACCGGCGCCAGGCGCGGCGGCGGGACGCTGGGCTGATGCCCCCGCCCGCGCGGCCGGCTCGGCACCGTCGGCGCTGGCGGTGGCCCGATCCGGCGTCGCTCGGCGCCAAGCTGGTCCTGATCCTGACCGCGACCGGACTCGCCGGCGCGCTCGGCATCACCGTGCTGCTCGCGGTCGTAATCACCCCCAACTTCAACGCCCTCGAGCGACAGGCGATCGACGGCCATGTCGAGCGCACCGCGGCGGCGCTGTCGGAATATGGCTCCAAGGTGGAGAGCGCGGTCCGCGACTATGGCGACTGGACCGCCAGCTATGAGTACATGGCGCAACCGACGCGAGCGTTCGAGCAGGAAAGCTTCTCGCCGCTGGCGATGCGCAATCTGGGTGTGCAGGGCATGGCCTATGTCGCGCCCCGCGGCCGGGTGGTGATCGCGCGCTGGCTGGGGAGGGACTCTGCGGTCGAACAGCCTGAGATGCAGCGCAGGCTGGTCGCGGCGATCGCGCGCACCAGGCTGGAGCGCACGTTGAAGAACGGTAATTCCGGCTATCTGTACATGCGGGTGGGCCCGGAGGTCGCTGCGGTGGGGGTGGCGCAAGTGCGTCGCTCCGACGGCTCCGGTACCCCGCGCGGCCATGTCGTAATGGCGCGGGTGCTGACGTCCGAGCAAGTCGCGGGATTATTGCGGCTGGACGCACGGATCGCACCGGCTGCGGGCAATGCGGTTGAGATCCTGACCCCCAGCCGCGCGCTCGCCGAGATCCAGGTGCCGGTGGTCGGGCCCGACGGCCCCGTCGCGACGGTCCGATTCGGCGTGCGGCGTGAGGTCTCCCTGCTCGGCCGGCGGATGCTGCTGCTGGCGGTGGCCGGTAGCACGGTGCTGTTGCTGCTGGTCCTGCTGGTGCTGCGGCGGATGATCGCGCAACAGGTGCTGAAGCCGTTGCACCGGGTCGAGGCGCACATGCAGCGGGTGCGCGGGTCGGGCTCGCTTGCGCTGCTCGACGAAGACCGGCGGCGCGACGAGATCGGCTCGCTGGGACGCAGCTTCAATGCCATGCTGCGGCAGCTGAATGAGCTGCGCGAGCAGATCGAAGTGCAGAGCTTCGCGCTGGGTCGTTCGGAGAGCGCGGTGGCGGTCATGCACAATGTTCGCAATGCCTTGAACCCCGTTTCTACAATCTTGTCGCAGGGTATAGCGCAACCACCGCCGGTGGAGCGCACCATGCTGGATCGAGCGATCGCCGAACTCGCGCGCGACGACCTGCCGACCGCGCGTCGGCACAAGCTCACCGCGTTCGTCACCGCCGGCCTCGATGCGTGGGCGACCAGTCGCGATGTCATGCGCGGTGAGCTCGAGGTCGGGCGCGAGGCGATGGCGCATGTGCTGGAGATCATCGGCCAACAGCAAAAGCAGGCGCACGAGCGGCCGCCGCTGGAGCCCTGTGACGTCACCGAGATCGTCGCGCGCAACGCCACCATCGCGCGTTATTCCGACAAGGCATCGATCGCCTTCTCCTTCCCGTCTGCCCCCCATCGGGTGATGGCCAATCGGGTCATCCTGAGCCAGGTAATCGGCAACCTGTTCGGCAACGCGGCCGAGGCGATCGCCTCGCGCGGGACGAACAGCGGCGCAATTGCGGTCACCGTAGTGGAGCGGGACGGCGAGGTGATCGTGTCGATCCGCGACGACGGCGAGGGCTTCGACGGCGAGGTGGAAGCGACGCTGTTCCAGCGGGGTTTTTCCACCCGCGCGCACAAGTCCGGCGGCCTTGGCCTGCACTGGTGCGCCAACTCGATGACGGCAATGGAGGGGGCGCTGCGGCTCGAAAGCGCGGGCCGGGGCCAGGGCGCGGTGGCGGTGTTGACGCTGAAGGTGGCGGCACAGGAACTCGCCGAGGCCGCATAGCCTGCGGTACTACGCGGCGAACGCGCGCGAAGGGGCGGCAGCTTTGCGCAGATAGGGTGCGACCAGGTCGCGCTCCACGAACCAGGCGCGGCGTGCGTCCGGCAGCGTCGCGAAGTCGCCGATCATGCCGCGACACTGGGCCGAGCGGCAGTCGCAGGGCATCCGCCAGGCGCTGTCGCGGAGTGTCGTCGAATAGTCCCAGGTGACCTCCTCACCCCGCGCGATCGGCCGGATCGCGATCAGGAACACCCCTCTGTCCTGGAAGCGCAGCCCGGCATTGGGATCGCAACTGTGGTTGACGAGGTCGTCGACCCGCCCCGACGGCCCGAGATATTCGCCGTCGCCGACCTGCACAAACCGATCGCGCGACCCTTGGGCATCGAGCGGGACATGCCGCACACGGCGACCGGCGAACCGGAGCAGGGTGTCGCCTTGCGCGAAGTTCTGCGCGGCGAACACGGCCTTGCCCAGGTGACTTTCCCCGACCGCGAACGGGTTGGGGCGGGGGCGATAGGCATCGAGGATATAGAACGGCCCGCCGCGCAGCCCCAGGGAGCGCGCGGGATTGAGGCTGGCGAGGCCGACCATCAGCCAGACGCTGCCGTGCGCCAGCAGTTCGACCAGGATGTAGGCGTATTCGCCGACCTGGGTCGCGCCGCTGTTGGCGACGACGATCAGCGTCGCCAGGTCGCCGAGCGTCCACAATCCCCAGGCCGGTGACCGTTCCCGCGCCGGATCCTCCCAGACGCTGGCCCAGGTCGGCCAGAAGCTGATCGGCACGGCGGCGACGACCAGCATGTGCGCCCAGAAGGTCTCGTGGAACGCCAGCCACAGGGCGATTGCGCCCAAGGACGCCGCCATGCAGACGCCCTCGGCCGCGCTCGGCGCCCGCCAGCGGGACCGCCGCCACATGGTCAGCGTGACGACGGTGCACGCGACGGCCGAAAGCCCGAACACCCAGGTCTGCGGCGCGCCGGGATTGACCGCCGCATAGGTCGCCGCCTCGATCCCGGCGGCAGTGGCCCAGATCAGCCATGAGGCGCGGTTGGGCTCGACAAGATGGCGGCGCAGGCCGACGAGGTAGAGCGCATAACCCGACAGGCTGAGCACCACCGCGACCGCGAGCCAGGTTCCGGTGGTCATAGCCCGCGACGCCCCCTTCTATGCGCCGCGCGTAATGGTAAACACGGCCTCAACAAAGGTCCATCACTGCAGCGTTAACCATTACGCAGTTTCGGGTGGATAGGGGAGGGCATGGCCTCGCTCGTCCTTCCATCTGCCAAACTCTTCGAGGAGAGTGTGGCGCGGTGGTGGCGCCCGGCGCTGCTCATCGCTTCCCTTGTTCTGGGGACACTGGCGCGCCTGACCCATGGCGACGGCATGCCGCTATGGTTCGACGAGACCTTCACCGGCGTCATCGCCGGACAGCCGAGCGGGGCCGGGCTGTGGCATTGGCTGCGGACCGAGCTGACCGGACCCTTCTTCTACGGCACCTATTGGCTGTGGGCGCGCGTTGCCGGGGTATCCACCGAGGCATTGCGGCTGCCCGGCATGATCTTCACGCTGGCGGCGCCGCTGATCGTGCTGCGCTGGGGCCACCGCGACGCGACGATGCGGTTGCTGTGGGCGACGGTGCTGCTGTTGTGGCTGCCGATGGCGGTGTTCGCGCAGGACGCGCGGCCTTATGCACTGCTCATCCTGCTCGGCACATTGCAGGCGGCGGGATTCTGTTCGCTGATGCGCGAGCCGACGCGAGCCGCGGCGCTGCGTTGGGTGTTGCCGACGCTGGCGATCGGGCTCACCCACTATTTCGCGCTGGTATCCGGACTAGTGCAGGGGCTGGTGCTGCTCGCGGTGCATCGCCGAGCGGCGGCGCGGCTGTGGCCGGCCGCGCTGCCGTTCGCGCTGCTCGTCGGCTGGATGGCATTGCATCTGTCGTTCGTCACGCGGATCGCTGGTGGCGGCATGGCGATGTCGACGTCCATGGCGATCAGCGACCTGTCACGCCTGCCGGTCCTGATCGTCGGCGACGGGCCGTTCGCGCTGTTGCTGGCGTTGCCGCTCGGCTGGATGCTGGTCGAACGCGCGCGCGACTGGCGGGATGCGCCTGCGTGGCGACCTTCGCCGGAGGCGTGGACGGGGCTGTCGGGGGTCGCCGCGTTTCTGCTCCTGTTCGCGGTCGCCTGCGTCGTGCCGGGCATCGCGATGCGGTATTTTCTGCCGACGCTTCCCGCCGCCATCTTCGGGCTCGCATGGTGCTTACGCGGCGGTGTGGTGCGCGGGAGCGTTGCGGTGCCGGCGTTCTTCCTGGCCGCGAACATCGCCTGCCTCGGACTGGCCGCTTCGGGCGTGGGCGATCGCTCGCTCGATCAGCGGCATGCGTTCGGCATGGACCTGCCCAGCCGCTGGCTGATGGAGCGGCCGCCGGAACGCCTAATATTTTTCTGGGCGGACCCTACCGCGGTGCTGTCCACGGGCCTCGACGCCAATGTCGCCGAGGTCGGCGGCTTCTTCCTGCACCGTGCGGGCAGCAAGGCGCCGGTCGAGCTCGCGCGAGTGCCGGTCGGCGCGGACGCGGCGGCGCTGGTTGGGGCGCGCGCGCTGGCGAAGCCAGACACGGCCATCCTGTGGGTCGGCAACGCGCCCAGCGCGGACCCTCGCCGCCGGCCGGCACCGCTGTTCCGCGACCCACGTTGGGAGTGCCGTGACTTCGGCGCGGGGCTGGCGCTGTCGGTCGCATGCCGTCCTCGGCCGGCCTCGCCGACGCCCGCCACCGGGCCGATGCGCACTTCGCTTGACACACTGGGGGTGCCCGGCGACGGCGCCCGAACGAAGGGGATGACGGGCACATGAAAGCGGTGATCTTGGCGGGCGGCCTCGGCAGCAGGCTGGGCGAAGAGACCACGATCCGACCCAAGCCGATGGTCGAGATCGGGGGCATGCCGATCCTGTGGCACATCATGAAGATCTATGAGGCCGGCGGCATCACCGACTTCATCGTCTGCCTCGGCTACAAGGGCTATGCGATCAAGGAGTTCTTCGCGAACTACTTCCTCCATACCGCCGACGTGACGGTCGACCTGAACACCAACAGCCTCGAAGTGCACAAGTCGCGCAGCGAGCCCTGGCGGATCACGCTGGTCGATACCGGTGCCACGACGATGACCGGCGGCCGGCTCGCGGCGATCCGGCCTTACCTGACCGAAGACGAGCCGTTCTGTTTCACCTATGGCGACGGCGTGGCGGACATCGACGTGCGCGCGCTGATCGCCTTCCATCAGGGCCATGGCCGCAGCGCCACCATGACGTCGGTAGGGCTGCCCGGCCGGTTCGGCGCGATCGAATTCGACGGCGACATGATCACCGCCTTTCGCGAGAAGCACGCCGGCGACGGTGGCCAGATCAACGGCGGCTTCTTCGTCGCGGACACAAGCGTGCTCGACCTGGTCGAGGGGCCGGACACGATCTGGGAGCAGCGGCCGCTGGAAAAGCTGGCCGCCGACGGACAGCTCGCCGCCTATCGGCACGATGGCTTCTGGCACCCGATGGATACGTTGCGCGACAAGATCCTGCTGGAGGGGCTGTGGTCGAGCGGACAGGCTCCCTGGAAATGCTGGTAGGGGCAATTCCGGCAGGCGCCTGGCGGGGCCGCCGCGTCCTGCTGACCGGCCATACCGGCTTCAAGGGCGCATGGCTGGCGCTGTGGCTTCACCAGCTGGGCGCGGAGGTGACCGGCCTCGCCCTAGCGCCGCCGACCGACCCGAGCCTGTTCGAGCGCGCGGGGGTAACGGAGCTGCTGACCCATATCGAGGGCGACATCCGCGACCTCGATACGGTGTCGGCGGCGATGCGCGCGGCCCGGCCCGACGTGGTGTTCCACCTCGCCGCGCAGCCGTTGGTGCGACTCTCCTACGAGCAGCCGGTGGAGACCTATGCCACCAACGTCATGGGCACCGTCCATGTGTTGGAGGCCGCGCGCCAGGTCGGCGGGGTGCGCGCGATGGTCTGCGTCACCACCGACAAATGCTATGACAACCGCGAATGGGTGTGGCCCTATCGCGAGAGCGATCCGATGGGCGGCTACGATCCCTATTCGAGCAGCAAGGGCGCGGCCGAGCTGGTGATCGCGGCCTATCGTCGCTCGTTCATGGCGGAGGCGGGGATCGGCCTCGCCTCGGTGCGGGCGGGCAACGTGATCGGCGGCGGCGACTGGGCGGCGGACCGGCTGATACCCGACCTGATCCGCGCCTTCGAAGCGGGCGAGGCGCCGGCGATCCGCTCACCGCAAGCGGTGCGGCCGTGGCAGCATGTGCTGGAGGCGCTGGGCGGCTATCTGCTGATCGCCGAGCGGCTGCTCGCGGGCGAGGCGGCCTTTGCCGACGCCTGGAATTTCGGGCCGGCGGACGACGATGCGCGGCCGGTATCGTGGATCGTCGACCAGGTTCGCGCGGCGTGGGGCGGGGATGCGGCGGCGCCCGCGCCGTGGACGGGCACGACGCCGCACGAGGCCGGCCTGCTCAAGCTCGACACGTCCAAGGCGCGGAGCATGCTGGGCTGGCGGCCGGCGCTGGCGCTGGACGAGGCGCTGCGGTGGATCGTCGAATGGCACCGGCGCACCGCCGCCGGAGACGACGCGCGCGACGTGACGCTGCGCCAGGTCGAAGCGTACCGGACGAAAGCCGCGCTTTAGGCGTAGGCTCGGTTCAAGCAGTTCCGCGTCACATCGGCCAGGGTGTCGAGCATGTAATCGACGCGCGGCTGGTCGATGCCGGGCCACACGCCGACCCAGAATGCATCGTTCATGATCTTGTCGGTGTGGGTCAGTTCGCCGACCACGCGATAGTCCACATCGGCAAAGGCGGGCTGTTTGGTCAGGTTGCCGGCGAACAGCAGGCGCGTGCCAACCTTGCGCGTCTCGAGTTCACGAACCAGGACGTTGCGGTCGATCGCGTTTCCGTCACGCACCGTGAGCAGATAGCCGAACCAGCTGGGGTCGCTGCCCGGCGTCGCTTGCGGCAGCAGATAGTGCTCGTCCAGGCCGCGGTCGCGCAGGCCGCGGGTCAGGCGATCGAAATTCTCGCGTCGCGCCGCGATGAAGCGGTCGAGCTTCTTGAGCTGCGACACGCCGACCGCCGCCTGCATGTCGGAGACCTTCAGGTTATACCCGACATGGCTGTAGGTGTATTTGTGGTCATAACCCTTGGGCAACTGGCCCAGCTTCCAGCCGAACCGCTTGTTGCAGGTGTTGTCCATGCCCGGCTTGCAATAGCAATCGCGACCCCAGTCCCGCAGCGATTCACAGTTCTTGGCGTCCAGGGCTGAGTTCATCAGCACCGCCCCGCCTTCACCCATGGTGATGTGGTGCGCCGGGTAGAAGGAGAGCGTGGCGACATCGCCGAAGGTGCCGACGCCCTGGCCGTTGAGGGTCGCGCCGAACGCGTCGCAGCAATCCTCGACCATCAGCAGGCCGTGCTGCTTGCACAGTGCCGCGACGCGCGCCGCGTCGAACGGGTTGCCCAATGAGTGCGCGATCATGACCGCGGCGGTCTTGGGCCCGATCGCCGCCTCCAGCAGGTCGACATCGACATTGTGGGTCGCCGGGTCGACATCCACGAACACGGGCGTGCAGCCATATTGCACGATCGGGGTGACGGTGGTCGGGAAACCGGCGGCGACGGTGATGACCTCGTCGCCCGGCCGTACCCGACGACCACGGCGGCGCGGCGAGGCGAGGGTGGCGAAGGCGAGCAGGTTGGCGGCGGACCCGGACACCGTCAGCTTGGCGAACTTGCGCCCGAACTTGGCCGCCAGCTCCGCCTCGAACTGGTCGGCATAGCGCCCGGCCGTTAGCCACATGTCGAGCGACGCATCGACCAGATGTTCGCAATCGTCGGCGTCCATCACCTTGCCGCTGGGCGGGATGTAGGTAACCCCGGGCTCGAACGGCGCCACCTGTCGCGCGTCGTGATAGGCGCGGGACAGGCGGAGGATTTCGGCGCGCTGTTCGTCCAGTGTCAACGCAAAACCCCTCAGTCCCTTATGGGCGCCACTAACGGGCAGCCGCGCGCGCGGTCAACGGCTCGTCGGTGCGGATCGGAAGGTCAGCCGGGAATGGAAGAACCAGCTGCCGATCACCGTCGCCACGACGAAGCCGACTTGCGCTACCCAGGGCTTCAGCCCGACCACCTCCACCAGCAGGGGCAGCGCGGCCCAGTTCAGCGCGTAGATGCCAAGGTAGAAGGAGCAGAATTTCGCGAATTCTGCGAGGCCGCCGCCGCGGGTCCTGAACACCAGCAGCTTCTGCGTGGTGTAGGCGAAGAGGAGGCTGACGGCCTGCGCGATCAGCAGCGCCGCCATGTAGTGGCGCACGAGCGGCGGGAACGCCCACTGGAGCGCGGGAAAGGTCGCGATGCCGACCACGGTGTTGATGCCGCCCACCACAAGGAAGCGTAGCGGGCGGTCGCTCATCGCGTCATTCGTCCAGAAGGTCGATCAGCAGGTTCTCGCGCAGCACCTCGCGCGGAAGGAACGGCGACAGGTCCTCCAGCGGCGGCGAGGTTATGCGTCCGTCCGGCTGGACCTTCGCTGCCAGTTTCGGCGCGAACGGCACATGCTCGTCGATCATCAGCTCGCACAGGACCGGGCCGGGTGCGGCTATTGCTTCCGCCAGCACAGGCCCTAGCGCGCAATGGTCGGCGGCACGGAAATAGGTGAAGCCGAAGGCGCCGGCGAGCCGGGAGAAATCGGGGAAGGTGACGTTGCTCTTGGGCCCGCCGCCCACCTCGTCGCCGTCGAAGAAGTTGCGCTGAGACTGGAAGATCGAGACATAGCCGCTGTTGTTGAGCAGGATGACCTTCACGGGGATGCCATAGCCGGCGATGGTCTGCATCTCCTGCAGGTTCATCATGATGCTGCCATCGCCGGCGATGCAGATGATGCGCTTCTTCATGCCGGTGGCCGCGGCGATGCCGATCGCGGCGGGCAGGTCATAGCCCATCGTGGCGGACCCGGAGTTGGTCCATAGCCGCTGACCTTTCTTCAGGTGCGCGGTCTGGAAGCTGACAACACAGGCGCTGCCGTTGCCGGTGACGACGATGTCGTCTTCGTCGAGCGTGTCGAACAGCGCTGCCATCGCGACATAGGGGTGGCAGAGCTGGTTGTGCTGGTACTCCGGCAACACGACCGGAAAGCGCCGCCCGCGCTCCTTGCCCCATTCCAGCCATTCGCGCTGCTCGGTGCTGGGGCCGTCCCAGGGCTCATCGAGCAGCACGGGCAGCAAGTCCTTCAGGTCGGCGACGACCGGCAGGTCTGGCTTGACGGTAGGCTTCTGCAGCTCGAGCGGATCGATATCGACCCAGGCCTTGAACGCCTCGCGCGCGAAGCTGGTCCAATTGTAACTGACCTGGCGGATGTTGAGCCGCGACCCCAGGACCAGCAGGAAGTCCGCGCTTTGCGTCACCATGTTGCCCGCACGATCGCCGATCGAGCCTGGCCGCCCGCAATAGAGCGGGTGATCGTTCCAGATGACATCATGCGCGTTCCAGCCAGTGACGACCGGGACGCCAAGCTTCTCGACCAGCCGGATGAACGCTTCATGCGCACCCGATAGCCGGACGCCGCCGCCGGCCAGGATCACCGGGCGCTTGGCCTCCTTCAGCCGGGCCATGATCGCCTGCGCCGCCGCCTGCAGGTCGGTCGTCTTCCAGGGTTCGTCGAGCTCCGCCGGGTCGAAGCCGGGCAGCAGGTCGTCGGGGTCGATCAGCGCCGCCTGCACGTCGAGCGGAATGTCGAGCCAGCACGGTCCCGGCCGGCCGGTGGTGGCCAGGTAGATCGCTTTTTCCAGGTGGTAGCGGATGGACCGCGGGTCGGTGACCATCGTCGCATATTTGGTGATCGGCGCGACGATCGGCTCGATATCGAGTTCCTGGTCGCCCAGCTGCCGCAGCGGCAGGCCGGAATGTCGCACCGTGGTCTCGGTCTTCACCTGCCCCGAGATCACCAGCATCCCGATCGAATCGACGAACGCGCCGAAGACGCCGGTGATCGCATTGGTACCGCCCGGACCGGAGGTGACGTTGACTACCGCCAGCCGGTTGGTCAGCCGGTAATAAGCCTCGGCCGCCATCGCCAACGCCTGTTCGTGGTGGCAGAAGGTGGTGGTCAGCTCGCGGTGTGTGCCGAGCGCGTGGTTGAGATGCATCGCGCCGCCGCCCGTCAGCATGAAGACGTCGCGGATGCCGTGCGCCACCAGCTGCTCGGCGACCCAGACGGAAAGCTTGATCTTGGTCATGGACGCCATCCGTGAGAGGCCGCCGTCCGGCGGATCGCTTCGTCGAGGTCCACCCGCTGCCTGACGCCCAGATCGCGGCGGATCAAGGCGGTCGCGGGCACATAGCGGCCGGGGTTCCAGCCGGGATCGGGGCGGCCGAGCACTTCATGCCCGGCATCGCCCAGCAACGCCGCCGTGCGCCGGGCGAGGTCGGCGATCGAGACGGCTTCTTCCGAGCCGACGTTATAGGTGCTTCCGGGCGCGGCGCGCAGCAGGATCGTCCACAGCCATGCGGTCAAATCACCGGCATAGAGGTAGGAGCGCATTGCTGTGCCGGCGCCCTCGACGCGCACGGTCCGGCCGGCGAGCGCGTCGCGGATGAAGTTGCCGGCAGCGAAGTGAGTGTCGAGGCTGAGCAGCGGGCCCAACACCGCGAAGATGCGGGCGTTGACGACCTCTAGCCCGTGCTGCTTGCGGTAGATCGCGCCGAGCAGTTCGGCCGCGCGCTTGGCCTCGGCATAGGCGTTGCGCGGGTCGAGGGGATCAGGGCCGCCCAGCCAGTCCTCGCCGACATGCGTGGTGTCCCATGGCTGCGCGCCGTAGACCGCGCCGGACGACAGGAAGAACAACCGGGTCGCCCTCGCCGCCACCGCATGGTCGAGCACGCGCCGGGTGCCCGTCACCACCGTGTCGAACATCCGGGCCGGGTCGGTGCGGTTCAGCTCGGCGCTGGCATCGGCGGCGGCATGGAGGACATAGTCGACCGGTTCGCCCGAGGCAGGGAGCGTCAGCACGTCGCCGGCGACGAGTTCGAAGGCGGCGGCGAGATGGGGCGCCTTGCGCGCGAACGCCGCGGGGTCGCGCGACAGCACGCGCACCTTCGCGCCCAGCCCGTACCGATGCTCGGCCGCGAGCAGGGCTTCCAGCATCCAGCGGCCGATGAACCCGGTCCCGCCGGTAACCAGCAGCCGCTTGCCCGACAGGGTCCGCCAGGCGTCGCCGACCGCGTCCACGGCCGCGTCGATATCGTCTGCGAAGGTGCGGTCGCTCATGCGGTCAGCGACAATGGTCCGCGCGCTGAGGTGCGCCGGGTCGGCTCCGCGCGGGAAGGCGGGAAATTGACGCGCTCCTCCTCGATCACCAGCGGCACGTTGCGTACCCGCTCGGACAGCAGTCTCACTTGGTCGCCGATCAACCCCAGGAACAGCAGCACCAGCGAGAACATGCCGAGCATGACCGTTAGCATCAACGCCACCGGCGAATAGCCGATCGTGATGAAGCGGAAAATCGCCACGCCCGCCAGCAGCACCGATGCGACGAAGAAGTAGATGCTCAGCACCAGCTGCAGCCTCAGCAGGGACTTTGCGGAGCCGCCGATGCCGGACAACGCGAAGTTCAGCAGCGTCCAGAAGCTGTTGCTGGACTTGCCGCCTGCGCGTGGCGGCCGGTCGAACGGCAGCACCGCCATCCGATAGCCGCTCTCGACCACCATGCCGCGCAGAAAGGGCTCCGGCTCGTTCCACTGCGCCAGGGTGTCGACCACCGCACGGTCGTAGAGGCCGAAGCCGGTCGCGCCGGGAATGAGCGGGTAATCGCCGAAGCGGGCGAAGAACGCGTAACCCGCGCGACGGATCAGGCCCAGCGTCATCGAGACCTTCTCGCTGCGCCGCTGGCCCAGCACCACCTGTGCGCCGGCGCGCCATTGCCGCACCATCTCGCCGATTAGCGCCGGCGCGTCCTGGAAGTCGCAGCACATTGCGATCACCGCCTGCCCGTCCGCCTGGAAGATGGCGTGGGTGGGCGAGCGCATCTGGCCGTAATTGCGGTTGTTGAAGATCGCACGGACCCGGTGGTCGCGCGCGCAGATCTCCCGCAGCAGCTCCCGCGTTCGGTCGGTGGAGTGATTGTCGATGAAGATGATCTCGTGGCTGGCGGCGTGCGCCTCGGCTTGCGCGGTCACCGCCTCATAGATTGCGACGACATTGGCCTGCTCGTTGAAGCAGGGGATCGCGAAGGAAATTTCCACCCGCGATCCGTCGCCGTTGCGACACGGAAAGGCGAGGGGAGTGGCGCCCTCGACTGAGATGTTCTGGTGAATCACAAAGGAAATCCCGCCCGCACCGCTCCACGCGGCAACCCTAACGAGGGGTATGCGAAGCCGGTTAAGATTGTCTCAAGACGTGCCCAGCCGGTCGTTGATGGCGGCGGTGTACGCGCCCTCGATCAACGCGGCAGATCGGTCGTCGCGCGGCAGGAACTCGCGTTGCACCCGGCCGCCGACGTCGACGGTGATCAGCGCGAAGCGGTCACGGCCATGCTTCTTGTCGGACGCGAAGGCATCCATCACCGACGGCAGCGCGATACGCGACAGCACGGCGGGAAGGTCCGGCGACGCGTCCAGCAGACGCGCGATGTGCTTACGAAAGCAGGCGATCTGCGGCGCGGCCACATAGCTGCGCCCCATCGCCTCCCCCAACCTTAACGCCGCCAGCATCCCCAGCCCGACGCCGATGCCATGGCTGACGGCGAAGTTGGTTGCGGCTTCTAGGGCGTGGCCGAAGGTGTGGCCGAAGTTGAGGAGGAGGCGTTCGTTCGCGTCAAACTCGTCGACCTCGACGAACCACTTTTTCGCGCGCAGCGAGTGGTTGCAGATGGCCGCATAGCCGTGTGTGTCCATCATGGTGGACGGGGCGAGGGCCAGATAGGCGTCGAGGCTGTCCGCGCCCCGGCACAGGCTGATCTTGGCGGCCTCGATCAGCCCGGCCGCGCGTTGCTCGGCGGACAGGGTCGCGGTCATTGCGGGGTCCACCAGCACCTCGGCGGGCGGGTGGAAGGTGCCGACGATGTTCTTGTAGCGGCCCACGTTGATCGACGATTTGCCGCCGATGCAGCTGTCGGTCATCGCCAGCAGCGTGGTGGGCACATAGGTCCAGTCGAGACCGCGCATGTAGATCGACGCGGCAAAGGCGGCGACGTCCTGCACCACCCCGCCGCCGACCGCGACCAGGCGGGTGCCCCGCGTCGCGCGCCGTTCGCGCAGCGCGACGATCACCTCGGTGATGCGGTCGAGCGACTTGGCGTGTTCGTCCGCCTCGATGACCAGCGGTTCGAGCCCGGCAGCGCGAAACCGTTCCGCCACAAAGGCATCGACGACGAACACCCGCTCACCCGGGGCAGCGATCGCCTCTTCGATCAGGCCGGGACCGATCCGGACCGGATAGCTGCCAGTCGAGCTGGAAACGTCAAAGGAGGTGTGCATTGCTCATCCCGAGATCGACCGTGATCGACTGGCCGTTGATGCTGTTGTTCTCGGCCGAACACAGAAAACAGATCAGGTCGGCGACGGTGTCGAGATCGGGCAGGCGGCCGACCATGGTCTTGGCCCGGACCACCGCCAGTTGCTCGGCCGAGACGTTGGCTGCGGTCATCGGCGTGTCGAGCACCCCGGGTAGCACGCCGTTGACCAGATGCCCCTCCGCGCCGAGGTCCACCGCCGCCGAGCGCACCAACCCGCCGATCGCCGCCTTGGTGACTGTGTAGGAGAGCTTGTCGGCGCGGGCCCGGTCCTGCCAGATCGAGCTCACCACCGCGATCCGCGCGCCGGCGGCAGCGAGCAGCCCGGCGCCATGCAGCGCCGACAGGCCGGCGATCACCGACAGGCAATTGGCCCGGTAAAGCTCCAGGTGGCGCGCCGCGTCGAAGCTCTGCACCGAGTCGGCGAGGTTCGCACCTTGCGCGAACGCGACGCCGTCGAAAGGGAGTTCGCCCGCCAGGGCTTCGGCGATATCATCGGCGAGGGGATCGTAGCGTCGCCACGGCGCCGGTTCCGCGTCGGCGGGCGCTTCGCCCCGACCGACGCCCAGCACGGCCCAGCCGCGCGCCCGCGCATGGCGGACCACCGCGCCGCCGATCGCGCCTGAGGCGCCGAAGACCAGCAGCCGGCGGATGGCGCGCGCTGCGCTCAACCGACCGCCGCGATTTTCGGCGCGAAGCGGGCGGTCCGCTGTTCCATCATCTCGATGCGCGCGCGATCCTCCTCGGCTATGCGGCGGTAATAGTCACGCTTGTTCTGGAGCCACATCAGCTCGAAATCGACCGCGTTGGCGATCCCGTCCCAGATCGACTCTTTCCTGACCGCGTCACCGGCGAACACGACCTTGCGGGTCTCGAAGCGGTCGAGCCGCACCGAGGCGATCTCGCGCAGCGCGTCGACCGCGTCGCTCGACACCGATCCGCCGACCACCAGTTCCAGGTCATGGTCCTGGCAGACCCGCGCCACCCGCAGCACGGCGTCGGTGATCGACCGCTCGTTCACCGCCGTCCGGGCCATGCCGCGCGACAGGGTGAAATCGACCCGGCCGAAGACGATGCCGTCGACGCCTTCCTTGGCGAGCGGCAGCATCTCCTGCAGGTTCGCCAGCGTCGTCTGCGTCTCCAGGTTGAACAGAAATTCGGTGCGCTGCTTCTGCGGCCCGTGCGTCTTGTTCTTCGCGTCGATGAACTTGGAAAGCGCGTAGCGGGTCTCCACCATCGGCGCGATAACATAGTCGATGCCGTAGGTGTGGCAGGCGTGAAGGTCGGATACGGCCTCGCAGCCGCCGATCTTCAGCGCGGTCTTCAGGTCGGCCCTTTGGGTCAGCTCCAGCAGCCGCAGATACTCGTCGGGCCGCGTGCCTTCGGCTTCGAACTCGGCCTTGATCGCCACCACGCCATACTCGTCGCGCCCACGTTTCAGGGCATCGAGCATTTTGACTTCGACAGCGTTCACGGCATCGCCTTCCACCTTGATGACGAGCGGCGGGGTTCAACCGCCAACATCGGCGCGTCAATCCCGAGGGCGCGCTTGATGACCAATATGGGGCGATGGTTTCCAAGACGTTAAGCATGTCACGCGACGCATCGTCGTGTGGCGCATGCCCCCGGGGGGTCTGTGACATGAAAGCAACAGCCATGGCTAATCGCCCCGCGGAGGGAAAGCTTCTGCAATCGTCTCGTTTAGGCGGCGTCCAGTTCCTAGGGGAAAGCTCATGATGACTAAGAAACTCGCCTTGTTCACCGCCGCCGCCGTTGCCGCCGTCGCGGCGCCTGCCGCCGCGCAGGACGAGACCGGGCGGATGCCATTCGACGGGGTCTACGTCGGAGTGTCCGGCGGCTATGACGTTCAGAACAACAACCCGAACGCCTCGATCGTCTTCGACCGCAACAACGACGGCAGCTTCACCGACACGGTCTCGACCGCGGCCGGCGCCAATGCCTTCTCGCCCGGTTTCTGCGATGGCCAGGCCGTCGCCGCCGCGCGCGGTTCCGCCGGCTGTGCCAACGATCGTGACGGCTGGTCCTATTATGGTCGTGTCGGCGTCGACAAGCAGATGGGGGCCTTCGTGATCGGCCTCGTCGGCGAATTCGGCAAGACCGAGATCCGCGACTATACCTCCGGCTTCTCGACCACGCCCGCCAACTATGTGTTCGAGCGCAGCATCGACTGGGAGGCCTCGGCCGGCCTGCGCGCCGGTCTCGCCGCTGACCAGACGCTGTTCTATGGCGTCGGCAAGTTCGGCTATGCCCGGATCGACCATCGCTTCTCGACCACCAACACCGCCAACAGCTTCACCACCACCGCCGATGACCGCGATCGCAAGGGCTATATCGTCGGTGGCGGCATCGAGCAGCGGATCGGGCGCGCGCTGTCGATCGGGCTCGAGTACAGCTACCACAACTACAAGGACGACGATTACAACATCTTCGTCGGTCAGGGCACCGCGCCCGCGACCAACCCGTTCGTGCTCGCCCCGAACACCGCCGGCACCAATCTGCGTCGTTCCGACGATCGTTTTCGCTGGCACAGCCTGCGCGCGACGGTGGGCCTGCGCTTCTGATCGACGCGATGGTCGCGCCTCGGCGTACCATGATCGGGACGGGAGGGCTCGGCGACGAGCCCTCCCGTTTCCGTTTTCGGCAGCGAGCTGGCTGTCGTCCTGCTCACATGCGGCCGCGGCACCGATCGCCCGGCCGAGGGTCCTGACCTGATGGATGACGAGGATAGCGACCGGTCATCGGATCGCGGCCGCGCCGTCCCATCGGGACGCATCGCCCGGCTCGGCGGCTTCGGTCGCCTCGCGGGCGGCGTCGCCGGGGGCATGATCGCGGAAGGCGCGCGCCGGCTCGCGGCGGGCGAGCGGCCGCGGCTCAACGACCTGCTGTTGACGCCCGCGAACGCCAACCGCCTTGCCGATCGCCTGTCGCATCTGCGCGGCGCGGCGATGAAGCTGGGGCAGATGATCTCGATGGATGCCGGCGACCTGTTGCCGCCGGAGCTTTCAGCCATCCTCGCCCGGCTGCGCAACCAGGCTTACCGGATGCCGCCCAAGCAGCTCGACGGCGTGCTGCGGAGCGAGTGGGGCGCCGACTGGCGGCGTCGCTTCACCCGCTTCGAGGCCGCCCCGATCGCGGCCGCCTCGATCGGCCAGGTGCACCGTGCGACGCTGCCGGATGGCCGCGTCCTGGCGGTGAAGGTGCAATATCCAGGCGTCGCGGAAAGCATCGGCTCGGACGTCGACAATGTCGCGACGCTACTGCGCGTGTCCGGCCTGCTGCCGGCGACGCTCGATCTCGCGCCCTTGCTCGGCGAGGCGAAACGGCAGCTTACGGAGGAGGCCGACTATCTGCGCGAGGGTGCGCAGATGCGCGCCTATGGCGAGCGACTTGGGAGTGATTCCCGCTATGTCGTGCCGCGCCTAGAAGAGGCGCTGACCACGTCCCGCGTGCTCGCGATGAGCTTCGTCGAGGGTCGGCCGATCGAAACGCTGGCGGAAGCGGACGAGCAAAGCCGCGATGTGGCGATGACCGCGTTGATCACGCTGGTGCTGCGCGAGCTGTTCGACTTCGGCGTCATGCAGACCGATCCGAACTTCGCCAACTATCGGTGGCAGCCGGACACCGGCAGCCTGGTCCTGCTTGATTTCGGCGCCACGCGCGCGGTGCCTGCTGCTACCGCTGACGCCTATCACAGGCTCATCGAGGCCGGCCTGGCGCGCGACCTCGACCTGATCCGCGAGATCGCGGTAGAGACGGGCTTTCTCGGTGCCGACGCAGCGAGCCAGCATCGGCCGGCGGTGGATCGGATGATCGCCGCGATCGACGCGGCGATGAACCGGGGTGAGCTGTTCGATTTCGGCGACCGCGCCTTCGTGCCCGTGATCCGTGAGGAGGTGCGCGGCCTCGTCGAGGACCGGGCGAGCTGGCATGTGCCGGACATCGAGACGCTGTTCGTACAGCGCAAGGTGAGCGGCACGGCGCTGCTCGCCGCCAGGCTCAAGGCGAAGGTGAATGTGCGGGGTCTCGCCGCGAGCGCCGTCAACGCGGTGGGTGCCGGCACTCTGCCGCCGGCACCCGTTGAACGCTGATCCGGGACCGCCCCGGAACAGCCGCCTCGCGTCAGTCGAACTTGCGGGTTACGCTTGAGATCTCCGCGACGTCGAACATCTCCATCTTGAACGGCATCAGCGCCGACGCGTAGATGCTGTTCGCGGCGAAATCGATGACCAGCGCGACATGGCCGATGCGGTTGGGCACCATCCAGTGGATCAACACCTGTTCCTCGCGCAGCGGTCGGGCATAATAGGGCAGCGACACGGGGATGGCATATTCGGGCTTGTACGCGGGCGAGTCGAGCATCTCGAAGGTGACCTGATCGACCGCGAAGGTCAGCCGGTACTCGCGCCCGGAGCTGTACCGATATTCCAGGACCAGCCCGGCCATGATCGAGTTGTCGGCACCGGCGACGATGTCCGCGGGCGGTGGCCCGTCGATCGGCTTCAGGTGATAGGGGACGTGGGCGGGGGTGGGCTCGGCGACGTTGGTCATGGTGCGTTCCTTTCAGGGGCGATCAGTCGGTCATAGGCGTCGAAGCGGGCGCGCAGAGCGGGCACTTCGGACATGCGGGGCAGCGACGCGGCACTGACGGCGTCGATTTCGTCTTGGTGATGATGTTTCGCAGCCAGGGTGAGGATCGATCGCGCTCGCCCGTCTGGCGTGACCAGCAGCCGGGGGCGTCCACCCTCGATCACCAGCTCGCCGCGCGCTGCGCAGGTCGCGCATTCGGTGTGGTCCGCATGCGGCACGATCACGTCGCAATGGCAAACGGGACAGACCCCGGGTTCGCCGTGATAGGCCGCCTCGTCGAAGCTCTTGCCGATCTCGGCCGCGACGTGGCGGCCCACGGCGGCGGCGCGATCCATCGCGGCCTCGTCGAACAGGATCGTGCCGGGCAGCGCGGCGCCCATGAACTGCACCTGATCGACCACCGCGATGTGCATCGAGAAGGTGGCCATGTGCATCAGCGGCAGGCCGAAGGTGAGCCAGTCGGGCGATGTCGCCCCCCCGACGGAGATCAGTCCGGCCACGCGGGGCTTCAGTACGCGATCGTCAATGATGGTCGTATTATAGCGGGGATCGTCGCCCTGTTTGCCCGCCTTCATCCGCAGCACCGCGGCCACGTCCACCCTGGGTCCGAACGCGCGGTCGACCATCAGCTTCAGCGCGGCGGACGGACTGCGCGAGGTGACCGGCGAGGAGATGATCAGCGCATCGCTCTCCACCAGCTGTTCGGTCAGCCAGGCGCGATCGTCCGGAACCTCTGGCGGCAGCGTTCCCGGGCGTCCAGCCGGGATCGCCAGCGTCGCGACCCGGACCAGCTGAACCTCGTGCCCCGCCGCCTCCGTCGCCATCAGCGAAGCCTGGAGCAGCAGCTCGGAATTCCCCCCGGGACTGCCGCAGTTGAGACCGAGAACCTTCATCAGCCCGCCCGCCGCGCGGGCTCGGGCGAGTCTTGCGCCGCGATTCCCATCGGGCGGGTCGGCCGGCCACCCCCGGCGGGCATCGGCCCCGCCGCGACGTCGGGCTGGATCTCGGACCCGCCGGGCTTGGGGATGGGTGTGCAGCCGACATGCGGCAGGACGTTGTCGACGAACATGCGGTAGTTCCTATCCCACAAAGCGGGATCGTACGTGCCGAAACCGAATCGGGTATGCACCATCGCGAAGCCTGCGGCGGCATGGGCGTTCAGGGCGTCGATCACGGTTTGCGGGCTGCCCGCGATCATCCAGCCGCGCACGATCGTCTCGTTCGCCTTTGCGACCGGCGAACCCGGCCGTCCCGCCAGCGAATCGGCGTGCATCCGCGCATAGCTGCGCCGGTCGTCGCGCCGGTCGATCAGCGGGTGAAAGGGCGTCATCTGCGACATCTGCTCCCAGGCGGCCTCGTCGGTATCGGCGACGACGAACTGATGATGCACCATCGATTTGTCCATGCGGTCGGCGATGACGGCAGCGTCATGGCCGCCCGCCTCCAGCCCTTCGCGAAACAGCGCAAGCTTGGCCGCGGCGTCGTCGAGCGGGCAGGGGCCGAGGAACAAGACGTTGCCGTCGACCCCAGCCTGACGGACGAGCGGATCGGTGTTGGTGCCGATCGCGACATGCGGATGCGGCGCGCGATAGGAGACCGGCATCAATCGGCCGTGCATCCCGCCCTTTACCCACGGTCCGCCGAACGCGAGCGGCCCATCATCCTGCCGGTGTCCCCACAGCGACTTCAGCACCGCCATCTTCTCGGCGAAGATTTCGCGCTGCTGCTTGGGGTCCAGCCCGAAATTCTCGAAATCGGGCGAAAAGCCGATCCGGCCTGCGCTCATCCCGGCGATGAACCGCCCCTCCATCAGCTGGTCTAGCGCGTTCAGGTCCTCCGCCAGCCGGATCGGATTGTGATAGGGCAGCGGCAAGATCGTCGTCGCGAACCAGGCGTCGCCCAGCACCGGCGAGAGCCGCGCGCCCATCAGCAGCGGATTGCAATAGGGCTCGTAATTGTTGAAATGCTGCTCGCCGAAGGTGATCATCGAAAAGCCGTCGGAGGCAGCCGTCTCGGCGCTCCGCAGGCACCAGTCGATCAGCGGCTTGTCGTCGCGAGGGCCGCGCGCGAACGGGCCCATGAAGATCGCGATGTGCATGGCGATGCTTCCTTTATGTTACAGATTGAAGAGCGACTGGGCGTTGCGATCCAGGATCGCGACCTTCTCGTCGGCCGACAGATACGGGTTGGTCTCGACGTAGCTGACCGCTTCGGTCAGGCTCGCGAAGATCTCGTCGGAGCCGAGCAGCAGCCGGTCGGTGCCGTAGCTTTTCTGCACCAGCAGCATCGCTTCGGGAATGTCCTGGACCGAGGTGTCGTACCAGAATTTGCGGAACGCCTGCATGGGATCGTCGAGCGTGATCGGCGCGTCGTCCATCCAGGTGTAGAAATTGGCCGCGACGGCGCCGGACGCGCGGGTGGTGAGGCCGCGCACCAGGTTGCGCTTGGTCCGCTCCCACACATAGGGGAGGTGACCACCGCACACCGCGAAGATGAACTCGACATCGGGAAAGCGCATCGACAGCCCCGAATAGACAATGCGCTGGGCGGTGATCTGCAACTGCGCGAGCGAGCCCGATGCCATCGACAGGTTGTACTCGGCCATGCCGGGATGGCTGCAGCTGTGCGCGCCGACCGGGTGGATATAGGCCTTCGCCTTGCGGCGGTTGAGCTCGGCCCAGAACGGCTCGAATGCAGGATCGTCGAGCGGGCGTCCGTGAAAGAAGCACGGAAAGCAGATGCCTTCGAAGCGCAGCTCGTCCAGGCAGCGGATCGCCTCGGTGATCGCCTCCTCGACATAAGGGAGCGGCACCCAGCCGAAGGCGCGGAAGCGGCCGCCGCTGCGGACCACCGTCTCGGCATAGAGGTCGTTGATGAACCGCGCGCCTTCGACCGCGCCGTCGAGCGAATGGACCTGGGTGTCGAGCCCGACTGCCGACAGGATCTGGTGATCGCAGTGGTTCTCGTCGAGCGTCTTCAACCGGCCGGTCAGATCCTCCGACTGCCCGGAACCACGCGCGTGATTGAGGCCGAGCGAGACCAGCTTGTCGGTGTACGACTGCGGAAAATAATGGGCATGCACGTCGATGCGCACGGTTCGGCCTCCCCTGTTGTCTTTTCGTTGGGAGGCGATGTCGGCCATCGGTCGCCACTTGCCCAATGAGAATGGGCAATAGTTTCATGCACGAAACTTATCCGCTGCGACCCGGATCGTGTTCGCCGCCGCAGCTCTAAGCGCGGGTAATGGCCTCATCATCAAATATGATTAGTCCGCGTCTTCGGCCGGGGACTAGGCAGGAGGAAGTCGCCACCAGCGCGGCGGTGCGGAGAGGCACGACATGGCGACGGCAGCGACGACGGCAGCGACAACGGGACCGCAGACGGACAACGGCCGCGCCTATGCGGGCTATGTTCTGTTCGTGCTGATCCTGGTCAACATGATGAACTCGGTCGACCGGGCGGTGGTCAACATCCTGGTCGAGCCGATCCGCAAGGACCTGGGCTTCACCGACACGCAGATCGGCCTGATCAGCGGGCTGGGCTTCGCGCTGGTGTTCGGCCTGCTGGGACTCCCGATCGCGAGACTCGCCGACCGCGGCAACCGCAAAGTCCTGCTGGCCGCCGGGCTGGCGGCCTGGTCGACGATGACGATCGTCACGGGCCGGGCAGTGGGGTTCTGGTCGATGCTGGTCGCGCGCTTCGGCGTCGGCGCCGGAGAGGCTACCTGCTATCCGGCATCGCTGTCGCTGATCGCTGACTATTTCAAGCCGGAGCACCGCCCCCGCGCCATCGCGCTGTTCCAGATCGGCCTGCATCTGGGCTTCATTGTCGGCGCGGGGGTCGCCAGTACGATCGCGGAGCGGTACGGCTGGCGCGCCGCCTTTACCGTGCTCGGACTGCCCGGGGTCGTGCTGGCCGGCATCCTGCTGCTAACGGTGCGCGAGCCGGCGCGGGGGCGCCTGGACGTCACCAACGACCGACGCGGCGAGGGCGCCGGCTTCGGCGAAGCGCTCCGCCTCCTGGTGGCCGACCGACCGTTCGTCATCATGGTGCTCGCCGGGCTGTTCATGGCGCTGGGGGGCGCCTCTCTCGCCAATTGGGGTGCCGCCTATATGATGCGGTCGCACGGGCTGACCCAGGGTCAGGTCGGTGTCGTGCTGGGTCCGGTCATGGGCATCGGCGGGCTGGTCGGCACCCTGGCCGGGGGTTTTCTGGGCACCATGATCGCCAAGCGGAACCCGCGCCCGCACGCGCCCTTGCTGGTGATGCTCTTCACCGCCTTGCCGGGCGTGCCGGCGATGATCCTGTTCCTGCTCGCGCCCAGCGTCCCGCTCGCCGTGATCGGCGGCCTGTTCGGCGGTGTGCTGACCTCGATGCACTATGGCTCGCTGGTCGCCGTGGCGCTCAACCGGGTGCCGTCGGTCCGGCGCGGCATGGCCAGTTCCCTCGTGATCCTCGGGCAGACGGTGATCGGTTTTGGCCTCGGTCCGCTGATCGTCGGCGCGATCAGCGATGGACTGTCCGGCTCGCTGGGCACCGAATCCCTGCGCTATGCGATGTTGATGGCACCCGTCGCGGTGCTGGTCGGATGGTCGCTGGCGCTCCTCGCCTGGCGTCGGCTGGAGTCCGCTCCGCAGTCCGCGGCGTAGCATCAACAAGGACCGAGCATGACCATCGAGCCGCGCGTCGCCGAACACCCGATCGACCCCGCCTTCCTCAGCCGATGGAGCCCCCGCGCGTTCGACGGCTCCGCGCTGGCGCCCACGGAGCTGCTGCCGCTGTTCGAAGCCGCGCGCTGGGCGCCGTCGTCGTTCAACGTCCAGCCGTGGCGCTTCCTCTACGCGGTATCGGGCGGCCCCGACTGGGAGACGTTCGTCGGCTTTCTGCTCCCGTTCAACCAGGTGTGGGCGCGGCGCGCCGGCGCGCTGGTGCTCGTCTTGTCCGACACCATGATGACTCCGCCCCAGGGCGGCGAGCCGAAGCCGTCCCACAGCCACAGCTTCGACGCCGGCTCCGCATGGGCGTTGCTCGCGCTCCAGGCCCAGGCGCAGGGCCTTTATACCCACGGCATGACGGGGGTGGATTTCGACGCGGCGCGCGCGGGCCTGAGCGTTCCCGACCGCTTCCGGATCGAGGCGATGATCGCGATCGGCCGGATCGGCGACCCCGAGGTGCTGCCGGAGCAGCTCCGCGTGCGCGAGGCGCCGAGCCCGCGCCGCCCGATCGCGACCAGCATCGCCGCCGGCGCCTTCCCGCGTGGGTGGTAAGGCATTGATGCCCGGCGCCATCCCGGTCGCGTCCGAGGGGCAACTGCAGTGGCTGGTCGATCGTGCCGCGATCACCGACCTGTTCCTCGCCTTTGCCCGTGCGATCGACGACAAGGACCAGCGCGCCTACACCGATTGCTTTGCCGAGGACGGGGTGGTGGCGCTGCCGCACGGCCGCTTCGAGGGGCGGGACGCGATCCTCAACATGCGCACCCCACCAGCGCGTTGGGCCACTCATCACCTCCAGGCCGGACACCAGATCCTGCTGAACGGCGACAAGGCCACCGCGCGGGTGCAGATGATGGCAGCCCATGTCTTCGATGCCGCCGTGCCCGGCGGGAATGCGCGCGCGGGAGGGTGGTATGATGCCGAGCTGACGCGCACCGCGGCCGGATGGCGGCTGTGCTCGGTCGTGCTGACGATCATCTGGTCGACCGGCGAGATGATGCCGACCGCAAAGGGAACCCCATGACCCACGAGATCACCCGCGTCCGCCACGAGCTCCGCCGCCGGAAACTGACGCTCGCACGAGTCGAACAGCTGTCGCCGGGCATGCGACGCCTCCACTTCGTGTCGTCCGACCTGGACGGCTTTCCCAGCGTCGGTTTCGACGATCATATCAAGATGTTCGTGCCGGGCGAGGTGGCGCCCGCACCGGGTGAGCGCGGCACGATGCGCGATTTCACCCCCCGGCGGTTCGACACGGCGGCGGGCACGATCGCGATCGACTATGCGCTCCACGATGCCGGCCCTGCGATCGACTGGGCGCGCGACGCGGCGGTCGGCGACGTGCTGGAGATCGGCGGCCCGCGCGGCTCGGCGATCATCCCGGACGATTTCGACTGGTACTGGCTGATCGGCGACATGACCTCGCTGCCCGCCATCGGCCGGCGGCTGGAGGAGCTGCGCGCCGACGTGCCGGTGACCAGCATCGTCCTGGTCGACAGCGCCCAGGATGCGCAGGCGATCGACACCGCCGCGCAGTGGACGCCGCGCTGGATCGTGCGCGAACGGCCCGACGCGGACCTGCTGACCGAGGCGATCGGCGGCCTGACGCTGCCGCCCGGCGAAGGGTTCGTGTGGATCGCGGCGGAGGCCGGCGCGGCCCGCGCGGCGCGACACGCGGTCGAGGCGCTCGGCCAGCCCGCGCGCTGGATCAAGGCGGCCGGGTATTGGCAACAGGGCGACCCGGCCGTGCATGTGCGGATCGACGAATAGGGCAGGGGCCCGTTACCACCCCAGGGGCCGCCGCCGCCGGCCGCTCTATCCCAAGGCGGCCGCCGCCGGCCGCAGGGCCGCGACCGCCTGCAACTGCTCCAACAGCCATCGGAGCATGGGTTCGCTCTCACGGTAATGCTGCCATTGGGCGACGAAGTTCATCGTCGGCGTCGGGATCGGGGCCGGCAACACCACGACCGGCAGCATCGTCGCGCACAGCTCGGCATAGCTCGTCAGCGTGGTCGCGATCAGGTCCGTGCCGATGATCGCATGCGGCACCGCGGCATAGGTGCTGGCCCGGGCGACGATGTCGACGTCCTCGGACATGCGGTGCAGCGTCTGCCCGACCGGGTGAGCGAAAAGAGGGGTTGGGCGTCCGCCGGTCCGCCCGCTGGGGCGACTGATGCCGACATGGCGCCCGTTGCGGAATGCCGCTTCGGTCAGACCGGCGGCGTGGCGGCTGCCGCTCCAGACCATGCAGCTCATCGTCTCCGAGATCAGCCGTACCTTGGCGAGATCGGGCGAGGCGAAGGCCTCCCCGACGATCGCAATGTCCAGCGGCATCTCGAACAGGGTGGATACCGGCTCGTACTCGAACGGCAGCGACATCACCCGCATCCGCGGCGCCGCGTTGCTGATCCGCGCGAACAGCGGACCCAGGATGATGAGTTCCACGACATCGGGGGCGGCGATGCGGACGGTGCCCTCGTCGGTCGCGGGATCGAAAGCCGGGGTGAAGTCGATCACCTCGCGCGACGCCTGCAGGATCTGGCGCACCCGCGGGCGCAACGCCAGGGCGAGCTCGGTCAGCCGCGCTTCCTCGCCGCTGCGATAGATGACCAGTTCGTCGCCGAAGATGCCGCGCAGCTTCTTCAACGACACGCTCATGGCAGGCTGGGTCAGGTGGCTCTTGCGCGCCGCCTCGGTCAACGTGACGCTGTTGAGGATCGCGTCGAGCGCGAAAAACAGGTTGAGATTGAACCGATCCAGCGCGCGCACTCCCCGAATGTGAGCATGGCACCCCATCCGGGCCGACGCAAATCGCTGGGTCTTTCGCCAAGCTTATACGAGCATAGCCTTTTTGCATTGGACCAGGGCGCGGCTCTCCCGGACTTACACCCGGCGACCGGGTATCCGGTGCTGGCTACGCAGGGCGAATGCGCCCGCGGACAGGGAGGATTGTATGAACAGGACAACGCTCATCTGCGGAACGGCGCTGGCGGCCTTCCTCTCGACGGCGGCTGTGGCCCAGACCTCGCCCGCGGCGGAGTCGGCGCGACAGGATTCGGGTACCGCCCAGCGCACCGACCCGACCGGCCAGGATCCCGCGCCGTCGTCGGACGATGGCCTCCGCGACATCATCGTCACCGCGACGAAGGTGGAAACGGTGCTGCAAAAGACGCCGCAGGCGATCACCGTCATCGACGGCTCGGCGTTGGTCGAGGCAGGCGTGGCGACGGCGCAGGATCTCAACAAGCTGGTCCCCGGGCTCCAGATCGAACAGAACGGGTCGTCATCGTCGATCTACATCCGAGGCATCGGCTCGCGCGTGGTCGGTCCCAACCAGGATCCGGCGGTCGCGTTCAGCGTCGATGGGGTGTATTACTCGCGGGCATCGGGCACCACGACGACGCTGTTCGACCTGGACCGGGTCGAGGTGGTGAAGGGGCCCCAGGGCACGTTGTACGGCCGCAACGCGACCGGCGGCGCGGTGAACGTCGTCAGCCGCCGTCCCAAGCTCGGCGTGCGCAGCGTCGACGCGGAGATCGAGGTCGGCAACTATAACGCGGTTCGGGCGGTGATGGGCCTCAACCTGCCGCTGGGCGACAACGCGGCGCTGCGCGTGGCAGGCCAGTCGATCTACAACAGCGGCTTCCTGAGCGACGGCTACAACGACACCGATATCAAGGCGGGGCGCGTCAGCCTGCTGATCGAGCCGACGTCCGCGCTCTCCATCTTCGTGTCCGCCGACTATTCCGCGCAAGGCGGCCAGGGTGCCGGCGCGATAATCACCGGCCCGTCCGTCAACAACTCGTCGATCGCGACCCGCTTCGTGGTGCCTGATGATCCCTTTGTCGGTCCGTCGGACCCACGCTCCAACGCCGTCTTGGCCCGCGCGCTGCCCGCGCAGGCGGTGGCGGGGCCGGGGCCCGGCACCTTTTGCCGCGCGCAGGTCGTCGGCGCGCCCACGCCCGGCGGCATCCCGGCCAGGCTGTTATGCACCTATCCCTTCGGCGTGGCACCGATCGCGCGCGACGGTTTCCTCGCCAACGAATTCTATGGCGGCAACCTGACGATCAACGCCGATCTCGGCTTTGCCGATGTCACTGCGATCGGCGGTTATCGTAGGACGGAGATCGACTCACTCCAGCGCATCGATTTCGGGCGCCAGCGCGTCTCGGGCACCGCCGATCAATATTCGGCGGAGCTGCGCATCTCCTCGGCGGCAACCGGCGAGGATCGGTTCCGGTGGCTGGTCGGCGCCTTCTACCTGCGCGAGCAGCAGGATACGCTGACCATCATCGACAGCAACAATCAGGCGATCGGCGGGCCGGGGGTCTTCTGCGCCACGGCGCCGGTGGCCGGGTTCTGCGTCGCCCGGCCGGCGTTGATCCAGCAGGAGACCCGCCTCGACAGTCCGAAGCTGGTCGACGAGACCTATGCCGGCTTCGGCGAGGCCACCGTTTCCGCCACCGACTGGCTGCGCTTCACCGCCGGCCTGCGCTTCACCCGTGAGGAGAAGTCGGAGGAGAACGGGGTCATCACCCTGGTCTACGCCTCTCCCCCGGGATTGACGCGCAGCTATCCGTCGGCCGGGCGGGTCGGCTTCAACGACACCAGCTATCGGCTGGGCGTCGAGGTCGATGTGGCGCCGCAGTCGATGTTCTACGCCACCCATTCGACCGCCTTCCACGTCGGCGGGCTCAACGTCGGGGTGGAGCAGGGGCCCAACCGCTACCCCTTTGCCGCGGAAAAGGTGCGCAGCTATGTCGTCGGGATCAAGAACCGCTTCTTCGACAATCGCCTGCAGCTGAACGTCGAGGGCTTCTGGAACGATTACCGCAACTATCAGCAATCCTCGCTCGGCTATATCAATGACGGGTCGCAGACCTGTTCGGTGTTGCTGATCCGCACTACCTGCCCGTTGACGCTGCGCATCGACAACGCCGCCAAGGCACGCATCCGCGGGGTGGAGGCGGACGTCCTGCTGCGTGTCGGCAGCAACGGCACGCTGAGCGCGAACATCCTCTACAACGACACCAAGTTCCTGCAGTTCGATGTCGTGAACGCGTTCACCAACGCGGTTGTCAGCTATGCCGGCCAGACCCTGCCCGGCGTCAACAAGTTCACCGTGTCCGCCGGCTATACCCAGCGCTTTCCGCTCATCAGCGGTGGCGAGATCGTCGGGTCGGCGCGCACCATCTTCCGCAACGCCGCCTATCTGTGGTTCGAGCGGTTTGAATCGCAGTTCCAGCCGGCCTACACGCGTACCGACCTGACGCTGGGATACCATGCGCCGGACAATCAGTGGCGGCTCACCGGCTTTGTCCGCAATGTCGAGGACGAGGCGGCCCTCAACCAGGGCGGACCGCTCAGCGCCGCGTCGGGCCTGCGGTTCAGCAATCTCAACCCGCCGCGGACCTATGGCCTGATCCTGGGCTTCAACTTCTGATCCGTCGCAACTTTTTCCCATTCTACGCCAAAGACTGACTTAGATTTAGAGAAACCTTTCCTCGGCTTGGGCGTACTTCAAAGAGCGCACGCCGGATGGAGCCCGTCCCTTTCGGCCGGTACGCTGGACCGGGGCGGGGAGAGCGACATGCCGCTGACGTACAGCATCCCTTCCGCTCCCGCTGCGGGGCCCGTGCCATTCGGCATGAGCCAGGATGCCATGGATGAGCTGCCGTACGAAACCCTCCTTGCGCCTCTGATCAGGGCATTGAGCGTCGACGGCTCGGTGCTGTCGATGCATTTCGCTGACGGCGATCCGGGTCGTGCGCTCGCCTGCACCGGTGGTGTGGTCGGCGGCGATCTCACCAGCGCAATCATCGATCATGCGAGCGGCCTCGCCCGCCGGCCCTCCCTGTCGGACACACAGTTGATGCAGCGCGCGTGGCTGGGGCGGGTCGGTCCGGACCAGCGGCCGCTGCTGACCCTCGTCTTCGAAGGCGGGCAGCTTCGCAGCAAGGTGATCTTCAGTGCGGTGTTCGGCGACAAGGGCCCACCCGACCGCAAGTTGATCGTCGCCACCTTGCGCCGATTGATGCCGATGCTGGAGGCGTATTTCCTACTCTGGCAACGCCTGCGCGCGACGGAGCACAGGAACGCAGACCTGCACGCGGCGCTTGACGCGATCGACCTGGGCGTCATCCTGGTCGACCGCGACGGCGCGCCGCTCGTCACCAACGCGGCGGCCGCGTCGCTGTTGCGCGAGGGCCGTTTTCTGCGTCAGCGCGGTACCACCCTGCATGCGAGCGACTTACGGCAGACCATGCGTCTACAGGCCGCGCTCGCCGCCGCCATCAGTCATCATGGCGAGCGCGTACCGGCATCGCAGGCGGATCACGACGCGGCGCTGATCAAGCTCACGGTCGAGGATGACCATGTCATCGTGGCGGCGCTGTCGGCAAGCCGCCCTGCGGACGAGCCCGGCGCGGTGGCGGCGATGCTGATCGTGTTGAAGCCGGGGGGCGGCCTCAAGACCATGGCGGTTTCGGCCTGCCGTCTGTTCGGTCTTTCGAGCGTGGAGACCGGTCTCGCCTGTCACCTCGCCGCAGGCCAGTCACTGGCGGAAGCCAGCGAGTCGATGCGGATCCGCGAAAACACTGCTCGCAGCTATCTCAAGCAGATATTTGCAAAGACCAATGTCAATCGACAGATTGATCTTGTTCGTCTACTGCTCTCCAGCATCATTCGAGTTCGCGTAGGTGAAATAATATAGATTACCTGACAACTACCCCCAAATGCGGGTAGTGTTTACGTCTCTTCAAGCACAGCTAGGTTGCAACTTGGTGTGGAGGGATCGCTCGGGCGGCAATACATGGATGAGGCACCCAGGCGGTGCCGTCGCATCGGGCAGGTCCGGCGCGGCGACCACATGCCCCCACCCGAGGATCCATCCATGAAGACCACCCTTCTTCTGGCCGGCAGCGCCATCGCGCTCGTCGCCGTGCCCGCCCAGGCACAAGACAACACGAACCGCACGACCGGCGGCGCCCATGCCGGCACCGTCGGCGCCAACAACGGCGCCAGCGCCACCGACAACTCGATGAACGGCGGTACCGTCAGCGCCGGCCGCGTCGGCGCCAACAATGCGTCGACCGCCACCGACAACAGCGACAACCGCGTCGACAACTCGGTCGAGGCCACGTCGAGCTCGGGTCCGGGCACCAACGGCATCGGCGCCGACAATGGCGCGACCGCGACCGACAGCAGCGACAACAGCTATGCGACGGGCACGATCAGCGCCAATAACGGCGCCACCGCCACCGACAGCTCGGACCAGAGCGCCGCGACGGCGGACAATTCGGGCATGTCGGCCAACAACGGTGCCACCGTCACCGACAACACCGACAACTCCACCACCGACAACTCGCTGACGGACAGCCAGAACGACAGCCGCGACCAGTCGGACAACAGCGCGGCGAGCGGTGCTCGCGTCGCCTCCAACAACGGCGCCACGGCGACGGACAACACCAACAACTCGGATAACTCCAACCGCAGCACCGCCGACGGCGCCTATGCCGCGAACAACGGCGGCACCACGACGGACAACCGCGACAACAGCGCCGCGACGGGTTCGCGCGTCGCCTCAAACAACGGCGCCACGGCGACGGACAACACCGACAACTCGGATAACTCCAACCGCAGCACCGCCGATGGCGCCTATGCGGCGAACAACGGCGGCACCACTGCCGACAATCGCGACAACAGCACCGCCAACGGGGCGTATGCGGCGAACAACGGCAGCACGACCGCCGACAACCGCGACAACAGCGCCGCCGAGGGCGGCCGCTTCGCCGCCAGCGGTGGCAGCACCGTGACGGACACGTCGGATAACAGCACCGCCGATGGCGGCCGGTTCGCCGCGAACGGCGGCTCGACCGTGACCGACAATTCGGACAACCGTGATCAGTCCGACAACAGCACCGCGAGCGGCGGCCGTTTCGCCGCCAACAACGGCTCCACCGTGACCGATAATTCCGACAATCGCGACCAGTCGGACAATCGCGATCAGTCGGACAACAGCACCGCCAGTGGCGGGCGTTTCGCGGCGAACAACGGCTCGACCGTGACCGACAGCTCCGACAACCGCGACCAGCGGGACAACAGCAGTGCCAGCGGCAGCCGCGTCGCGGCGAACAACGGCGCGACGGCGACCGACAACACCAACAACTCGGACAACCGCGACCAGAGCTCGGCCAGCGGCAGCCGGTTGGCGGCGAACAATGGCGGCACCAACACCGACAACACCAACAACTCCGACAACCGTGACCAAAGCACGGCCGTCGGCGGCCTGGTGGCGGCGAACAATGGTGGCACCGCCAGCCTCGACGCCAGCGATCGTTCGACGCTGACGGGCGCGGCGCGCTCCACGGGCGCGTTCGGCGATGGGGCACTGGTCGCCAGCTCGACCTTGTCGTCCTATGTCACGGGCATCACCGTGACGTACAACGGTTCGACCGATCAGGCGGGCGGCACCGATGCCAGCCTGTCGACCTCTGGTAGCGCCTATTCCAATTTCTCCGGCATGCTGGCGCAGAACCAGAACACCGGCGCGGCGGCGTCGCAGAACGCCAGCGTCAGCGTCGCGGTCCGCACCCGCGACGTGGGCATGTAACCTCCTGAACCGCGGCCCGGCGATCATCTCGCCGGGCCGCATCTTCTTTCCGGACGTACAGGACGCCCCCCATGATCCATCTTCTTCTACTCGCCGCTGGGGTTGCCCAGGAGGCGCCGCCGCAGGCGCCCGCCTTTGCCGCCGCCCCCATGGACGGCGCCGCGCTGAACAAGGCTACCGCGCGTGAGGACGTGTCACAGGTCGCGATCTCCGAGCAGACCTCGCGCGTCTCCAACAACACCATCAACGGCCCGTCGGTCACCGGCACCGCCACGATCGACGGCAATGCGTTTCAGAACCTCCAGGGCCTGTCGATCATCAACGCCAACACCGGCAACAACGTGTCGATCAACGCGGCGTTGAACGTCAACATCCAGTTCACGCCGGCGCCGTGATGCGCGCATGCGCTTTCTTCGTCGTGGCAGCGGCCCTTGTCCTGCCGGCTAGCGTCGCAAGTGCCGAGGACGAAGCGCCGCGCCCGTTCCTGGGCACGAGCCCGATGGGCGATTTCTCGGGCCCGGTCCGGTCAATGCAGGCGCTGAAGTACCGCGGCGTCGTCCGTCAGCAGTTCGATTTCAGCTGCGGTTCGGCGGCGCTGGCGACGCTGCTGCGCTTCTATGGCGAGACGCCGGACGAGGCGACGACCTTTCGCGGCATGTGGAAGGGCGGCGATCATGCCCAGATCCGGACCCTGGGCTTCTCGCTGCTCGACATGAAGCGGTACCTCGCCGCGCGCGGCAAGCCGGCCAATGGCTATCAGGTGACGCTGGCGGATATCGAGAAGGCCGGGGTTCCGGGGATCGCGCTGGTGACCGTCAAGAACTACCGCCATTTCGTCGTCGTGCAGGGTGTGCGTGGCGACGAGGTGCTGATCGCCGACCCGGCGCTCGGCCTGCGGGTCGAGACGGCCGCCGCTTTCCAAAAAAGCTGGAACGGCATCTTCTTCGCCATCGACAGCGACGTGAGCGTCGCCCGCGCGCGGTTCAACGCCGCCGATCGCTGGAGCACTGTCGCCCGCGCGCCGCTGGGCGCGCGGTTCGCGGACCCGCTCAGCATCCAGGCGCTGTCGCTGACCGCCCCTTTCTACCGGGATTTCTGACATGCTTCGCCTCTGCTCGATCCTGGCGGCGCTGGTGCTGGCGGCGGCGCCCGCCGCGGATGCGCGCAGCCTGACGGCTCACCCCTCGCTTTCGGACGAGCGCCTGGCCGAACTGCGCGGCGGGTTCCAGCTACCCGGCGGCATATCGGTGACGATCGGCGTCACCACCGCGACACGGATCGACGGCCGTGAAATTCTCCGATCAACCCTTAACCTGCGTGATGATCTGCCACGGGTGCAGGTGTTAGCGGACCGTGCCGATGGCGCTGGGGTCGTTCCAGTTTCCGTGACGGCGGACGGAGCCGGGCTGATGACTCGTGACGGCGTGGTGCGGGTACGATCGGCCACCGACGGCGTCCGGGTCGACCTGTCGGGCGAGGCGATCGAGGTCAGCCATCTGCTCGGCGGGGCGCTGGGCACGGTGGTCGCGAACAGCGCCAACGATCGAAGCATCGACGTCACCACCACCGTCGACATCGGGCTGAGCGGCGTCCGGCCCGACGCGCTGGGTGGCGCCGCGATCAGGGCGGAGAACCTCGCGCTGGACGCCACCACGCGGCTGATCCGCTGACCCAACCCCCGGGGAAAATCATGAGACTTTGTATACTGGGCGGCGGCCTCGCCCTCGCTCTCGGCCTGCCCGGCGTCGCGCTGGCACAGGCGACGGCTGCGCCCGACAGCGTCGAGGCGCTGCGTCGCGATCTGGCGGAAGCGCGCGCGGCGCTGGCGCGGCAGGAGGAGCGGCTGCGGGCGCTGGAAGCGCGGCTCGACGCGGCGGGCCCACAGGTCGCCGCCACCGCGCGCCTGCCCGCGATCAACGCGGCGCAGGGCAGCGCCTCGATCTCGCCCGGCGATCCCAGCGCCATCCAGGCCGCACCCGTCGAGACCGTCGGTGCCGCACCTGATTTCGAGCGCGCCCCGGCCGTCGCCGTGCTCGGCGATCAGGGCAGCGTCATCACCCGCGCCGGGCAGCTCACGCTGGAGGCGCAGATCGAATATGCGCGCGCCGACCGCAACCGCGCGCTGTTCCGCGGCATCGAGCTCGTCGAATCGGTGCTGGTGGGCGTCTTTGACATCAACGAAAGCCGGCAGGACGTGGTGAGTGGCGCGCTGATGGCGCGCTATGGGCTCAGCAATCGTCTGGAGCTCGGCATCCGCGCGCCGTTCGTGCACCGCAACAACGCCAGTGTGCTCGCACCCGTGGCGGGCAGCACCCCCAATGACGCGGCCGCCACTCGGGACAGTTCTGCGACGGGTGACGGCTTCGGCGATCTGGAGGTGTCCGCGCGTTATCAGCTGACCGGCTCCCGCCCGGGCCGTGCCTTTCTGATCGGCAATCTGCAGGTGGTGGCGCCGACCGGCTCCAATCCGTTCCGGGTGCCGCGCGACGAGGAAGGGCGCGAGCTGCGCGCCGCGACGGGCGCGGGCTTCTGGGGCGTCTCGCCCAGCCTTACCGCGATCCTCCCGACCGACCCGGCGGTGCTGTTCGGCACGATCGGCTATACCCGCAATTTCGGCGACGATGTCGACACGCTGATCGGCGACACCCGCATCATCTACGTCAAGCCCGGCGACTCGGTCTCCGCCAGCGCCGGCATCGGCCTGTCGCTCAACGACCGCACCTCGCTCAACATCGGCTATGCGCACACCTGGGCGTTCGGCACCCGCATCCGTTCGATGATCGAGGATCCGCGGCCCGGCGACGACGGCATGCGCGAGCAGCGGGCCCGCGACCTGCAGGTCGGTCGCCTGCTGTTCGGCGTCACCTATCGCCTCAACGACCGCTCCAGCCTCAACTGGTCGGTCGAGGCGGGTGCGACGGACGACGCGACCGATCTGCGCACCGTGTTGCGGGTGCCGCTGGTGGTGCTGACGGGAGGCTGATCTCCCGGCGGGCCGGCCGCAATTGCAGCCTTGCTCCGTGGTGACCCCTACGAGAATCGAACTCGTGTTTTCGCCGTGAGAGGGCGACGTCCTAACCGCTAGACGAAGGGGCCGTGCGGGTGAGCGCGGGCAACTAGGCGAGGGGCGGCGGGGCGTCAAGCCGGAGCGATGCGACGAGCTTGCGCCGTGCGGCGATTGCGTTTCTGCGAGGTTTGGGCGACATCCGCTGCCAGAGGGGAGACGCGGTTGGGGCAACCTGCGGCACGGCTGACCGACATGCACGTCTGTCCGATGGTGACGGGCGTAGTGCCGCACGTCGGCGGTCCGATCCTCGCGCCCGGCATGCCGACGGTGCTGACGGGCATGCTGCCGCAGGCGCGCATAACCGACACCTGTGTATGCGTGGGCCCTCCCGACGTCATCGTGCAGGGCTCGCCCACCGTGCTGGTCGGTGGATTGCTGGCGGCGCGGATGGGCGACATGACCGCGCATGGTGGCGTCATCGTCTTTGGGATGTTCACGGTGCTGATCGGCGGCGGTAGCGGCGGCGGTGGCGGCGGCGGTGGGGCGAAGTCGGTCGGGGTGTCAAGCGGCGCCTCCCATGACACCATGTCGGACACGATCGGCGCGGCGATCGGCGCGCTCGCAATGGGCGGCTATACGCCCCGGCCGCAAGCGAAGGCGAACAAGGACGCCGCCGCCGCGCGTACGCCGTTCATCGAACGCTGCCCGCCGGACCCGGGCCAGGATCGCGCATGAGCGGCACGGATGTGCGCTGGTACGCCGTCGTCGACACGGCACAGGACGAGCGGCTGCTCGGCCTCGTCCAGGGCTGCCGTGAGCACCAGTGCCTGGTCGGCGGCACGCTGGAGCCAGAGCTGGCGGCGACGCTGCCCTGGCTGGTCGCGTTCGACCCGGCCGAGCCGCTCGCACGCGCCTGGCGTGGCGAAGGGACGGGGAAGGGCTGGGGCATCCTGCTGACCTCCGACCTGCCCTTCGCCAGCCTGCGCACTCACCTGAAGAAATTCCAGAATGCCCGCCTGCCCGATGGCCGGCTGGTCTGGTTCCGCTTCTTCGATCCCGCTGTCCTGCAGGCGCTGTTCCGGTCCTCGTCTCCGGAGGAGCAAGCGCCGTGGTTCAAGGGCGTCGAACGCTATGTGATCGAGGCAGACGACCAGCCCGGCCACTACCACGTCCGCTTCGCCGACGGACAGCTGTCGGCCGAGATGATTGCGCCGGTGGCCGCCTGATGCTGCGCATCTCAGACGCCCAGCTCGCGGGACTGGAGGCGGCGGTGCGCGAGCGCATGACCCGCCGCGCGACCGCAACCGCACAGGCCCGGCTGGCCGCCGCAGGAGTGGCGCGTACGCCCGACCAGATCAGACCGGTCGCGGCCGAGATGCAGGCCTTTGCCGAGGCGCGCGATCTGCGCGAGCAGGCCAGCCTCGACGCGCTGCTGGAGCTGCGGCTGTCGTCCTGGTGGCGCGATCCGCTGCCCGAGCTTGCCGCCATGTTCCTGACCCGCGCGGGCTTTCCGGAGCCGACCCGCGTCGAACAGTTCCGCCAGGCGCTGATCCAGCCGCAGGTGACGCTGATCGACCTCGACGCGCCGCTCCCGGCGGCGGCGCGCTAATGGCGCGCGCCGCAACGCCGACCCGGTCGCCGCAGACCCCGCCGGCCCGACCGCAGAGCGTCGCCTGCCAGACCTGTCCGGACAACAAGAAGCCCCGGCGCGTCGTCACGGTCCGGGCGAGCATCTTCTTCGACGGTACGCAGAACAACCGCACCAACACGGACCTGCGGCTCGCCTATGACCGGCAACGGGCAAGCGGTGGTCGCGCCAGGTCGCCCGGCAGCGGCAGCTATGAGAATGACTACAGCAACGTCGCGATCCTGGAACAGGTGATCGCGAAGGAGCAGCCGGGCTACGACTATTTCGTGCCGCTCTATGTCGAGGGCATCGGCACCACCGATCGTGACAGCGACACGACGATGCCCGGCGTGGCGCGGGGGACCGGGGCGACCGGCATCGAGGCGAAGGTCAAGAGCGGGCTCGACCGGATGGTCCGCGAGATCGCATCCAAGGTGGGCGATCCCAGCAATACCCGGATCGCCCATGTCCATATCGACAGCTTTGGCTTCAGCCGTGGCGCGGCCGCCGCGCGTCACTTCATCCAGCGAGCGGTCCGCGACGGTGCCGAGCGGGTGATGCCACGTTTGCAGGCCAGCGGGTTCGAGGTCGGCCAGGTCAAGATGCGGTATGTCGGCCTGTTCGACACCGTCGCCTCGCACGGCGGCGATCGGAGCGACGACACCCGAACGCTCAGCCTCAACGCCATCGCGGTGGCGGAAAAGGTCGTGCAACTCGCCGCCGCCGAGGAGCATCGCGAGTATTTCCCGCTCACCAACATCGACAGCGCGGGCAACGGGACGCAGATTTTCCTGCCCGGCGTCCATTCGGACGTCGGCGGCGGTTATGTCGATAACGGCGCGGAGACCAATTATCAGGTGTTCGACCTGGATACGGTCCGGCTCAATCAGGCGGAACGTGCCGCTCTGCAGCGCGAGCGCGACTGGCTGATCGCGCTGGGCTGGTACCTGCCGGCCGAAATCGGCGACACCAGTTTCTTCAACGAGATCAACGTCAATCGAACGGGCATCCGGAACACCTTCGCGCGCATTCCGCTGCAGATGCAGGCGCGCTTGGCGCGTGAACTGCAGCTGGTGTGGCTGCCGACGTTGCAACAGCGGCACGCCGTCCCGGCCGACCTGCGCGGTGTGGAAGCATCCGTCACCCGGATCAATGCGCAGAGCCCCGGGGTTTATTTCAACAGCCGCGATGCCGTGCACCGCCGGCTCCGTCATCGCTATCTGCATTTCTCCGCCCGATATGGAGAGATAGGACATTGGCCGAATTGGGTGGGTGGCAAGATCAACGGGCGCCGTCAGCGAGTGATCTTCAATGGTTAGGATGCGGCGCTATGCACTGACGGCACTTGCGCTGTTGTCGGCGGCATGCGGCGACTCGATCGCCCAGGAAGGCGCGAACATGAAGACATATGACTGGCTGCCATCGGAATCCGCCCCCAAGGAGGCGCCGATCTACTTCGTGCGCGGCGACCTCGTCCTGGCAGGCGGCGGCACCACCTATGTTCCGGATACCCGGATCGTCAGCAACGGCTGGGGCCAGATCGGCTCGACCCATGTAGTTGGCGAGGACAAGAAGCCGTTGCCGACCAACGTGTCGCTGACCTGGCTCTCCCTGCTCGAGAACCGCTTTTATGCCGGCCAGTTCGCGCTGCCGCTGGACCGTCTCACCGTGTTGTTCGACCGTGGGACGCCGTTGCCGGCCCCCCGGCAACGCGCCGCTTATGGCCGAGTCGTGTTCGGCATGGCGCCGGGTGGGAATGTGTCGGTGTGGGCGACGGCGGGCGAGGTCGTAACGGAGGTCGCGACCTTCAAGGCGTCGCCGACGGAGGTGCCGTTCTCCCAGGTCACCGACAATCCGGAGGTGACCCGCGAGTCGTTCATCCGCGAGAATCTAGAGTTCGCGATCAAGGACGACGCGGCCCGATCCGCCGCCGCGCAGCCCGAGCGGCTTGCCGCCTGGGGCGACTATCCGCGCCGCCTCGCCTGGACGGCGCAGCTGGCGGGCGGGTCGCCGCAGGGGGCGGTTCTGTGGTTCAGCGGCGTCAACGGGGAGCGCGATTGGTTCGACCTGGCCGACCCGCAACGTGGCGGTGAGCCGCTCCCGCCGAACCTGCCGGTACCGGCGAGTTTGCGGCTCAACTGGCGATCGGCTCAGGGAATGCTGTCAGCCGACATCGCGCTGGACCCCGTCGAGAGCGTCGCGGCTTTCAAGAAGCTCGCCGCAGCGGACCGGCCCGGAGCGATGACCTTGATGGTCGAGCCGTCACCGACCGGCGACACGGTGGACGTCTTCCTGCGCCGAGGCGAACTGGCCTATCGGTTCAAGAACACTAAGGTCCAGGTGTTCGGCGCCGACTAAGCCGCGGCGCGGCGTCGCTCCGCCATTTCCTCGTTCAGCATCTCGGCCAGCAAAAACGCCAGCTCGAGCGACTGCGACGCGTTGAGCCGCGGATCGCAATGGGTGTGGTAGCGATCCGCCAGCGACTGCTCAGTCACGTCGACCGCGCCGCCGGTGCATTCGGTCACGTTCTGCCCGGTCATCTCGGCATGAATGCCACCGGCGTGGGTGCCCTCGGCGCGATGCACGGCGAAGAAGCCGCGCACTTCGGCCAGGATGCGCTCAAACGGGCGGGTCTTGTAGCCCGTGACCGACTGCATCGTGTTGCCGTGCATCGGGTCGCATGACCAGATCACCGGCTGACCCTCGTGGGTGACGGTGCGGACCAGTCGCGGCAGCGCCGCCTCGATCTTGTCATGGCCAAAACGCGTAATCAGCGTCACCCGTCCCGGCACCCGCGCCGGGTTGAGCGTGTCGAGCAGCCGCAGCAGCATGTCGGGGTCCAGGCTCGGCCCGCACTTGATGCCGATCGGGTTGCCGATGCCGCGCAGGAACTCGACATGCGCGGAGCCCGGGAAACGGGTGCGGTCGCCGATCCACAGGAAGTGCGCGCTGGTGTCGTACCAGTCGCCGGTCAGCGAATCCTGCCGCGTCATCGCCTGCTCGAACGGCAGCAGCAGCGCCTCGTGGCTGGTATAGAAGCTGGTCTGCGCCAGCTGCGGCACGGTTTCGGGGTCGATCCCGCAGGCGCGCATGAACTCCAGCGCGTCGCCGATCCGGTCCGCCGTCTCGCGATACTTCTTCGACCATGGGCTCGACCCCAGGAAGTCGTGGGTCCAGCGGTGGACCTGGTGCAGGTTGGCGTACCCGCCCTGTGCGAAGGCGCGCAGCAGGTTCAGCGTCGCCGCCGACTGGCTATAGGCGCGGATCATCCGCTGCGGATCGGGGTGCCGCTGCTCGGGCGTGAAGCCGATGTCGTTGACATTGTCGCCGCGATAGCTCGGCAGCTCCACGCCATCGATCGTCTCGGTGCCCGCCGACCGCGGCTTCGCGAACTGCCCCGCCATCCGCCCGACCTTCACCACCGGCAGCTTGGAGGCATAGGTGAGGACGACCGCCATCTGCAGGATGACGCGAAAAGTGTCGCGAATGTTGTTCGGATGGAATTCGGCGAAGCTCTCCGCGCAGTCGCCGCCCTGGAGCAGGAAGGCGCGGCCCTCCGCAACCTCCGCCAGAGCGGCGGTCAGGTTGCGTGCCTCGCCCGCGAAGACGAGCGGCGGAAAGTTCTTCAGCGTCGCGGTGGCGTCATCCAGCGCGGCCGCGTCGGGATAGTCGGGCTGCTGCAGCGCCTCGTGGGCGGTCCAGCTATGGGGAGTCCAGGCGGCCATGATCGTGGCTCTCGATGGTAAAGGGTCCACGCGGGCCTTTGCGCCCAAAGCGCCGGGTGTGCAAACCTGGGGAAGCTAGTGCCCGTCTACGGCGGTGAGGATCGCGCGGCCATAGGCGGTCTTGCTCAGCGCCTGTCCCTGCGCCCGGGCCTGGTCGGCGCTGATCCAGCCCTGTTCGAATGCGATCTCCTCCAGGCAGGCGATCTGGATACCCTGGCGGTGCTGGATGGTGCGGACGAACTCGCTCGCCTCGAGCAGGCTGTCGTGGGTGCCGGTGTCGAGCCAGGCATAACCCCGCCCCATCTGCTCGACGTACAGGTCGCCTGCCTCCATGTAGCAGCGGTTGAGGTCGGTGATTTCATACTCGCCGCGCGCCGAGGGCTGAAGCGCCGCCGCGTAGTCGCAGACCCGGCCGTCGTAGAAGTAGAGGCCGGTGACCGCATAGTTGCTCTTCGGCACTGCCGGCTTCTCTTCCAGGCTCAGCGCGCGCCCGTCCGCGGCCAGCTCGACCACGCCATACCGCTCGGGGTCCTCGACGCGGTAGGCGAACACGGTCGCGCCGCCCTGCCGCGCCACCGCGCTCGCCAGCAGGTCGGTCAGGTGGGCGCCGAAGAAGATGTTGTCGCCGAGCACCAGCGCCACCGGCTCGCCCGCGACGAAATCCCGGCCGATCGTGAACGCCTGCGCCAGCCCGTCGGGGCGCGGCTGCTCGGCATAGCTGATGGTCAGTCCCCAGTCGGAGCCGTCGCGGAACATTCGCCGGTAATTGTCCAGGAACTCCGGCGAGGAGATGATCAGCACCTCGCGGATGCCGGCGAGCATCAGCACCGACAGCGGGTAATAAATCATCGGCTTGTCATAGATCGGCAGCAGCTGCTTGTTGATCGCCAGCGTGGCGGGGTGGAGCCGCGAGCCCGAGCCGCCGGCGAGGATGATGCCCTTCATGGCTTTGGTCCGATCAGGTCGTCGAGGATGGGGCGGAGCGCCTCCTGCCATGGCCGGGGCACGACGCCCCAGTCGCGCGTCAGCGCGGCGGTGCTCAGCAGCGAATTGGCGGGCCGGCGGGCGGAGGTCGGGAAGTCGGCGGTGGCGATCGCCTCGACGATAGCGGAGGGTCCGCCGTGAGCCGCCGCCTGCCGGAAGATCTCGGTCGCGAAGCCGTGCCACGTCGTCGCGCCGGCGTTGCTGAAATGCCAGGTGCCCGTGGGTGCCGCGGGATCGTCGGCCAGGCGGATCGCGATCGTCGCCAAAGCTTCGGCGAGATCGGCGGCGCTGGTGGGGCTGCCATGCTGGTCGGCTACGACGCGCAAGGTCGGGCGGTCGGCGCCGAGCCGCAACATCGTCTTGACGAAATTCGCGCCGGTCGCGCTCACCACCCAGGCGGTGCGGACGATCGCGTGGCGGAAGCAGCCGGTGCGCACCGCCAGCTCGCCGCCGAGCTTGGACGCGCCATAGACGCTGGTCGGCCCGACCGGATCGTCGACCTCCCAGGCGCCATCACGGTCGCCGGCGAAGACATAGTCGGTCGAGACATGGACCAGCGGCATGTCCGCCGCCTTGCACGCCGCCGCCAGTGCCGCCGGCGCCAGCGCGTTGACCTGCCAGGCGAGGAGGGGCTCGGACTCCGCCTTGTCGACCGCGGTGTAGGCGCCGGCGTTGATCACCGCTGCCCACGGCCGCTCGGCCACCTTGGCGGCGATCGCCGCCGGGTCGGTCAGGTCGAGCTCCGCGCGGGTAAGCGCGACCGCCTCGCACCCGGCAGGCCAGACGTGGCCAGCGAGCGCCGTCCCGACCTGCCCGCCGCCGCCGGTGACCAGAACCTGCTTCATGCCCGATCATCTTCACCGGCGAACGCCGGAGCCCTGCACCGGTCGAGGAGGCGCGCCATGCGCTCGCCCATTGCGCAGCTCGCAACCGCGCCCCGGCCTTCGCCGGGGAAGAGCCTGAGGTCGGTGATCGGAACCTGCCTCAACCCGGCAAGCCGCGACGCGCGTCCGCCTGGCGCTCCGCAACGATCGGGCGCCACCAGTCCTCGTTAGCGAGATACCATTCGACGGTCTTCGCAATACCGCTCGCAAACGTCTCCTGCGGCTCCCATCCCAGCTCGTCGCGGATGCGGCTCGCATCGATCGCATAGCGCATGTCGTGCCCCGGCCGGTCGGCGACATAGCCGATCTGCGCGGCATAGCTTTTCCCGTCCGGACGCGGCCGCAGCCGGTCGAGATGCGCGCAGACCGCGTGCACGACCTCGATATTCTGCATCTCGTTATTGCCGCCGACATTGTAGGTCCGGCCCGGCGCGCCGCGCTCGAACACCGCCACGAGCGCGCTGACATGGTCCTCGACATAAAGCCAATCGCGGACCTGGTCGCCCTTGCCATAGACCGGCAGCGTCTCACCGCCGAGCGCCTTGACGATCATCAGCGGGATCAGCTTCTCGGGAAAGTGATATGGCCCGTAATTGTTCGAGCAATTGGTGATCAGCACTGGCAAACCATAGGTGTGCCCCCAGGCGCTCACCAGATGGTCGGACCCGGCCTTGGACGCGGAATAGGGAGAACGCGGATCATAAGGGGTGGCCTCGGTGAACAGCCCCGTCTTACCGAGTGACCCGTACACCTCGTCGGTCGAGATATGGTGGAAACGAAAGGTGTTGCGCGCCGCTCCTTCCAGCGACTGCCAATAGACGCGCGCCTCGCTCAGCATCACGAAGGTGCCGACCAGATTGGTCTGAATAAACGCACCCGGCCCGTCGATCGAGCGGTCGACATGGCTCTCCGCAGCCAGATGGGTGATGACGTCGGGCCTGAACCCGGCGATCGCCGCGCGCACCGCCTCGGCGTCGCAAACATCGCCCTGAACGAAACGATAGCGGTCGCTCTCCGCCACGCGCTCGACCGTCGACAGCGTCCCGGCATAGGTAAGCTTGTCGAAGTTCAGCACTTCATGGCCGGTCCATTCGATCAGGTGCCGGACCAGCGCCGAGCCGATGAAGCCGGCGCCGCCGGTAACCAAAATGCGCATCAACTGACCTCAGGCGAGCGGCGCCAGTGGGCGCCCGTCATAGGGGAAGGGTGAGTCAAACCTGTCGAGCGTCGGCAGCTCCAGGTCCTTGGCCGACAGCGCCGGCTCGGCGCCGGGGGGCAGGGGCCAGGCGACGGCGATGGTCGGATCGTCCCACCGGAGGCCGCCGTCGCAATCGGGCGCGTAGGTGTCCGACACCTTGTAGCTGACCTCGCAATCCTCCTCCAGCGTCAGGAAACCGTGCGCGAAGCCGGCGGGCACGAACAGCTGATGTCCATTCTCGGCCGACAGCTCGGTGCCGACCCACTGCCCATAGGTCGGTGAGCCTCGTCGGAGGTCGGCCGCCACATCGAAGATCCGGCCGCGAATGCAGCGCACCAGCTTGTCCTGCGCGCGCGGCGGCGCCTGAAAATGCAAGCCGCGCAGCGTGAACCGCGGCCGCGACAGCGAGTGGTTGTCTTGAACGAAGCGCGTCGTGATCCCTCGCGCGGCGAAATCCGGCTCGCTGTAGACCTCTGTGAACCAGCCGCGCGCGTCGCCGTGGCGCTTGGGCTCGATGAGCTGGACGGGGCTGGAGGTCATGCCGCCTGCGGTTAGCGCGCTGTCCGTGGAGCGGCAACCGCCCGCGTCAATAGCCTGCCTGCAGGTCCGCGACATTGCGCATCGGCCGATCCTCGCGAAAGGCGGCCAGGTTCTCCAGGAACAACGCCGCCGCGCGCGCGAACATCTTGGTCTGGCTGCGCCCCGATAGGTGCATGGTGATCATGCAGTTCGGCGCCGACCACAGCGGATGTTCGGGCGGCAGCGGCTCCGGGCTGGTGGGGTCGAGGAAGGCGCCGCCGATCCGTCGCTCGTGCAGGGCGGCGAGCAACGCGCCCTCCTCGATCATGTCGCCGCGCGCGATATTGATCAGCCACGCGCCGGCTTTCATCGCTGCGATCTCGTCCGCGCCGATCAGCGCCTTGGTCTCGTCCGTGGAGGGTGCTGCGAGCACCACCCAGTCGAACTCGCCCAGCCGGCCGCGCCAGGCGTCGGGCGTGATCGTGCCGTCGCGCCCGCTGCGGGTCACGCCCGTCACGTCGATCCCGAAGGCCGCCAGCCGCTCGCCGATCAGCCGGCCGATCGCGCCAAAGCCGACCACCAGCGCGCGGGTCTCGAAGAGCTCGATCTTGCCGGGAGCATCCTTGGGCCATTGCTGCCGGTCGTGCGCCCGGACAACCTCGTCAAACCGTTTCGCGGCGGCGAGCACCCCCAGCACCGCGTATTCGGCGACCGCATAGGCGTTGATGCCGGCACCATTGGTCAGTGTGACCGCGCGCTCGCGCAACAGGTCCAGCGGAAAGGCGTCGAGCCCGGCATAGATGGTCGACACCCATTTTAACCTGGGCCCCGAAGCCCGGATCGCGTCCGCGACCAGGCTGGTCGGCTGCATGTCCACCCAGGCGATATCGGCATCGGCGATGCCCGCCTTCGCCTCCGTCGGATTGGCGAACCAGGCGACCTCCAGCCCCGGCGGCAGCGCCGGTTCGAGAAGGGGGCGGGCGAGGGCAGGGAGCACGGCTTTCATCGCTCCCGTCCTAGCCGTCGGACCCGGGCGGCGCTAGAAGCGACGCATGAAGATCGGGTTTGGGGTCGCGGCCCTGCTCTTGATATCGCCGGCGGCCGCTGCGGATACCGGACCTTGGGAAGCGGTCCGCGCCGTCGATGCCCGCATGGCGTCGATCGCCTATCGGCTGGCCACCGGCAACGCCGCGCTCTGCCGCGAGCTTCAACCCGTGCCGGGGTTGCAGCTTCATGCAATCGATCAATATGGCGCCGCCAGCCGCGCCGCGGTGCGGACCGCGTTCGGCTTCACCCAGCCGGTGCAGGTGGAGGCGGTGGTACCGGACAGCCCGGCGGCGGCGGCGGGGGTCATGGCCGACGATGCCGTGGTCATGATCGGCGACGATGCCGTGCCCGCCCCGGCCGGCGAGGCTGCAACCAGCATGACGCGCGACGCCGCGCTGGCGCTGCTCGCCGAACAGGAGGTGACCGCACCGCTGCGCCTCACCCTCGAACGCGCCGGTCAGCTGAGAACGGCAACGATCGCGCCCAGTCCGGGCTGCGCGTCGGGGTTCGAGGTGCTGCTCGGCTCCGGAATGACCGCCCGATCGGACGGCAGGACCGTGCAAGTCGGTGCCCGCTATTTCGAGCGGTTGGACGATCAGCAGGTCGCCGCCGTCGTGGCGCACGAGCTCGCCCACACGATCCTGCGCCACCGTGTGCGGCTGGAGGCGGCGGGGGTGCGATGGGGCGTGCTCGCGCAGTTCGGCCGCAATGCGCGGCTGTTTCGGCACACGGAAGAGGAGGCGGATCGGCTCAGCGTCCACCTGCTCCACAATGCCGACTACGACCCCCATGCGGCGGTCCGGTTCTGGGCGGGGGAGGGCGGTCGCATCGCCGGCGGCCTTTTCCGGGGTCCGACCCATCCACCGACCAAGACCCGCATCAACATGATCGCCGCAGAGATCGCGGTGCTGCCGCCCGCCGGCCCCTCGCTGCCGCCGCTGCTCGCCGGGCGCGACGAGCCGCTGCGCTAGTCCTCGACTTTGCGCGGCGTGACAACCGCCGGGCGGAGGCGGATCGCCACGCACAAGACGACCGGCCAGAGCAGGGTGTTGAACAGGTCGAGGCGGGTATCGGCCCATTGCCACGATCCATGCGCCAGCGAATCGAGTGCTTCGTTCACCACCTCCGCCACCAAGACGAAGGCGAGCGGGACGAAGCTGCCCAGTGACCGCCCGGTCACCACTCGCGCGATCAACAGCACCGCCATGCCGGCGTGGATATGGAGCACTTCGTCGGACAGGTGCGTCATGTCCACGACCCACCTGATCCAGTCGTAATAGCCCTGCGCGAACGCCGTCATGCTTCGGCTTCCAGGGGGCGCCAGTCCCAACCGAGGGGGTCGCCGTCCATCACCTCGACGCCGGCCGCGGCAAGTTCGTCTCGGATCGCATCGGAGCGGGCATAATCCTTCCCGGCGCGGGCCTCACGCCTCGCGTCGAGCTTCCGCTCCACATCCTCGTCAGACAAGATCACGCCCGGCGGGCGAACCCGCAGCGATCGCATATTCAGCGACGCGATGCCGAGCCCTAGCACCTCGTCCATGTCGAGAAGCGCGTCGTAACAATCGTCCGCCGGAAGGGTGCCCTGACCAAAATACTTAATCAGCTTCTCGAACTCGGTCACGACAACGGCCGTGTTCAAGTCGTTGCTGACCGCACGGTCGAAGGCGTCGCGAGCATTTTGTACGATCGGGTTCGGATCGTTCCGCTTCTTGCCGGTGGTTGCGCGAGCGACCTTCTCAACCCCCGACGCCAACCGCTTCAGCCTCGTCAGGGCGGCCGCCAGTCCCTCCCAGCTGAACTCCATTTCCGAGCGATAATGCGCCTGCAGGCACATCAGCCGATAGGCGAGCGGATGGTAGCCCCGGTCGATCACCGCTTGCAGCGTGAGGAACTGACCGGAGGATTTAGCCATCTTTCCCGTGCGATCGACCAGGAAGTTGTTATGCATCCACAGCTTCGCGCCAGTGTCCGCACATCCGCCGAACGCCTGGTTCTGCGCGATCTCGTTTGGGTGGTGGATCTCGCGATGGTCGATGCCGCCGGTGTGGATGTCGAACGGCGCTCCCAGATACTGCCGGCTCATCACCGAGCACTCCAGGTGCCACCCCGGCGCGCCACGGCCCCAGGGTGAGTCCCATTCCATCTGCCGGTTCTCGCCGGGGGGTGAGGCGCGCCAGATCGCGAAATCCTGCGGATGGCGCTTGCCCGCGACCGGGTCGATCCGGCCCTCACCCTCGTCATCGCGCGACCGGGCGAGCCGCCCGTATTCGGGCACGGTTGAGACGTCGAAGTACAGGCCGCTGTCGAGGCGATAACAATGCTTCGCCTCGATCGCCTCGCCGAACGCGATCATCGCCGCGACATGATCGGTGGCGAGTGGGAAGTGGGTCGGCTCGACGACGTTCAGATCGCGCAGATTCTGTTTGAACGCCGCCGTGTAATGCGCTGCGATCGCCCAAATATCCTGGCCCGTCGCCTTGGCGCGCGCCTCCATCTTGTCCTCGCCTGCGTCGGCGTCCGACTGCAGGTGGCCGACATCGGTGATATTGATGACGTGGGTGAGCGGATATCCCCTCCACCGCAGCACCCGCGCCAGCGTGTCGGTGAAGACATAGGCGCGCAGATTGCCGAGATGGGCGTAGTTGTAGACGGTCGGCCCGCATGAATAGACGCGCACGTCGGTGGGGTCGATCGGCGCGAACGGCTCGGTCGCGCGCGTCAGGCTGTTGTAGAAGGTGAGGGGAAGCATCGCCCGCGCTCTAGCGAGCGATGATCCGCCGGTCACGCACCCGCGTCAGGCGCCTTTGCCGATCGGCGCTTCGCGCATCACCGCGAGATCGGCCTGGAACATCTCCCGCGCGAGTTCGCGCACCGGCGTGACATGGTGCCAGCCGAGCTTCTGCTGCGCCTTGGTAGGATCGCCGAGCAGCAGATCGACCTCGGTCGGTCGGAAATACCGTGGGTCCACCGCGACCCGGATTTCGCCGGTACGGGTGCATACCCCCTGCTCCTCCACGCCTTCGCCACGCCATTCGAGCGCGCAGCCGGAATCCTCGAACGCCCAGTCGACGAACTGGCGCACGGTAGTGGTCTCGCCGGTCGCGAGCACATAATCGTCCGGCTCGTCCTGCTGGAGCATCATCCACATGCCGCGCGCATATTCGCGCGCATGACCCCAGTCACGCTTCGCATCGAGATTGCCGAGGTGCAGGCGCTGTTGACGCCCCAGCGAGATCGCGGCCGCGGCCCGGGTGATCTTGCGGGTGACGAAGGTCTCGCCCCGCAGCGGGCTCTCATGATTGAACAGGATGCCGTTGGAGGCATGGATGCCATAGGCCTCGCGATAGTTGACTACGATCCAATAGGCATAGAGCTTCGCGACGGCATAGGGGCTGCGCGGATAGAAGGGCGTCGTCTCGCGCTGCGGTACCTCCTGCACCAGGCCGTAAAGCTCGCTGGTCGACGCTTGGTAGAACCGGGTCTTGTCTTCCAGCTTGAGGATACGGATCGCCTCCAGCAGCCGCAGCGTGCCCAGTGCGTCCGAGTTGGCGGTGTACTCCGGGGTTTCGAAACTGACCTGGACATGGCTCTGTGCCGCCAGGTTATAGATCTCGTCGGGCTGCGTCTCCTGCACCAACCGGATCAGGTTGGTCGCGTCGGTCAGGTCGCCATAATGGAGAGACAGCCGGGGATTGGGGTTGTGCGGGTCCTCATAGATGTCCTCAATACGCCCGGTGTTGAACGACGAGGAGCGCCGCTTGACGCCATGCACCCGGTACCCCTGCTCCAGCAGCAGCCGCGCGAGGTACGCCCCGTCCTGTCCGGTCACGCCGGTGATCAACGCTGTCTTTTCGGTCATATCTGCCCCCGTCTTCACCCTCCCATAGCGAAGGAGGCACGACGCGGAAGATCAAAAGGAGCGAGATCGACATTGTTTTCGCACCTGCAGCATGGCGGATTGCACGAAAGCCGGTCGCGACGCTCCAGGCTTGTTTTGTCGGACCTGCCCTGCTAGGCGGCCTCCCGTTCTGACGGCGCGGACCCGATCCGGCGCCGCCACAGCCGTTTTTCGGAGAAGTGTCGGTTTTATGCAGATCATCGTTCGCGACAACAACGTCGATCAGGCCCTGCGCGCGCTCAAGAAGAAGCTGCAGCGCGAAGGCGTGTATCGCGAGATGAAGCTGCGCCGCCACTATGAGAAGCCGTCGGAGAAGCGCGCGCGCGAGCGCGCCGCCGCCGTGCGCCGCGCCCGCAAGCTGGAGCGCAAGCGCGCCGAGCGCGACGGGGCGCGGTAAGACACGCGTTTATGCCTCAACTTTCCCTCAACTTCCGCGAGAGGAAAGGGGGAAACGAGGCATCAAGTCCGCCTGAAGTTCCGCCGCCCGTTGCATACCTCGGGTGGCATCTGACCCCGGGGTAGCCATGACCACCGTCACCGCCGTGCCGCTCCAGCCCGTCAAGCGCGGCTACCTCATCTGGCTCTGGCTGGGCATCCTGCTCGCCTGCGTCTCCGCCTATGCGCTGGCGCGTCAGGGCGACCCCGCCTTGCTCCGCGAGGCCCGCGGCAAGGGCGTGGTGACCACGCCGTCTGGCCTGCAGTACAAGGTGCTCAAGGCCGGCGAGAAGGGTGGCGCCCACCCGACGGCGACCGACGTGGCCTTAATCCAGTACCATGGCCGGCTGATGGACGGCACCACCTTCGATAAATCTCAGCAGCCCACGCCGCTCCAGGTCGGCGGCGTCGTTCCCGGCTTTGCCGAGGCGCTGAAGCTGATGACCAAGGGCGCGAAGTACCGGGTCTGGCTGCCGCCGGCGCTCGGCTATGGCGCGCAGGCGACGGGCCCGATCCCGGCCAATTCAACGCTGGTCTTTGACATCGACCTGGTCGATTTCCGGTCCGAAGCCGAGATCCGCCAGATGCAGCAGCAACAGGGCATGGGCGGTGCCCTTCCCCCGGGTGCTATTCCGCCGGGCTGAGCTATAGGGTATCGCCGGTCTCGGCGCAGCGACGTTCAGGGTTTCCCCAAACAAGATCAGGGGCTTCCAGCCAAGGTAGCTTATCCGTGTTGATGGCAAAGGATCCGGTCGGCCAGCGGGCCAGCGGTAAGCCCGGCCTTCAACTGTTGCTGCAGCTGCTCGGCGTGTCCTTGGCGTCCTTCTTCGTGCCGCTGCTCAGCCCGCTACTGATCTCGGGCACCTTGGGCACCGATCTGCCGCAGACCTGGAACAGCCAGATTGCGTCTTTCCTGGCGGCGATCGCGGCCTTGTTCGGCTTTCGCCGAGTGACGCTCTACCCTGGCGCGCGTGCCTTCGCCTATGTGCTGCCGACCTTTTCCACCACCTTCGGGCTTGCCACCGCCGTCCTGCTCGCCACGCGTATCCCCTACAGCGGCACGATGCTGCTCGCGGGCTACGTCGCCTCGCTCGGCATCACCTTCCTGATCGCATTCGTCACGCAGCGCCGAGCGGCACCGACCAGGATGTACTACGTCCCGACCGGCAACACCGGCATCATCGCCGATTCACCACAGATCGAGTGGGTTGAGCTGCGTGTGCCCGAACTACCCGCCGACCCTGACGCGGCCGTCGTCGCCGACCTGCGTTTCGATCATGATCCGGCCTGGGAGCGGATGCTGGCGCGCGCCGCGATCTCCGGGCGCGCTGTCTACCATACCAAACAGCTGCGCGAGTCGCTGACCGGCCGGGTCGACATCGAGCATCTGTCCGAGAACAGCTTCGGGTCGCTGCTGCCCAACCTTGCGTATCGCGGCGTGAAACGGACGATGGACCTGCTTGCCTGTGTCCTGGCGGTGCCGGTGCTGTTCGTGCCGATGCTGGGGGTTGCGTTGCTGATCCGCCTCGATTCGCCGGGGCCGGTGTTCTTCCGCCAGCGGCGGATGGGCTATCAGGGGCACCCCTTCGATATGATCAAGTTCCGCACGATGGAACACCGGGATTGCGACGAGGAGCTGCATGCGGCCATAACCCAGGCGGATGACGTGCGTGTCACCCGGGTCGGGCGCTTCCTCCGGCGCACCCGGATCGACGAGCTGCCGCAGCTGGTCAACATCCTGCGCGGGGAGATGAGCTGGGTGGGTCCGCGACCGGAAGCACTGCCGCTGTCCGAGTGGTATGAGCGCGAGTTGCCCTTCTATGCCTACCGTCACATCGTTCGCCCCGGCATCACCGGCTGGGCGCAGGTCAATCAGGGCCATGTCGCGGAGCTCGGCGACGTCCACATCAAGCTCCACTACGACTTCTACTATATCAAATACTTCTCCGCATGGCTGGATGCGCTGATCGCGCTGCGCACCGTCGCCATCATCCTCACCGGCTATGGGGCGAAGTGACGATCCCCTAACGTCATCGTCAAATAGGAGATCACCAGCAACAGACCGCCCGCCGCTATCAGCAGCAATCGCCCGCGCCAGGGCATCCGCTGGCGTCGCTGCCTTGGCGGTGGATGATCCAAACGCCGAAGGCGCCGACGCGCGCGCTGCATGTCCACCCGGTGCTCGCGCTCCCGCTCCAGCAGCATCCGGTCATGATCCGCCCGCCGCTCCGCATCCCGCAGTGTCTGGTAGGCGCGCTGCAGGTGCTGCAACTGCCGCGACCGCGGGCCGGGGCGGACACGATCGGGATGATGTTGCTTCAGCAGGCGGACATAGGACGCACGGACCTGATCGGACGTGACCGGCGGCGAGAGGCCCAGGACATGATAATAGTTGGGCGGTTCGCTCATCTCGCTGACGGAACTCGTCCGGCCGCATGTGCCTGCAAGGCGGCGGCTCGGTCTTCGATGCTGTCGTGATCGGCAAGGACCGCCGGGCCTCCGAAGCCACTGTCCAGGGCATGCAGCACGCCCGCGGCGCCGTCGACTGTGTAGCCGCTGTCGAGCAGCAGGTCGGCCGCGAGCAGATCGGCCTCGCGCTCTATCCGCCGCGTCAGCGCGGGCCTGGCCAGCAAGGCCGCTAGGCCTCTTTTCTCCTGCTTGACGGCCCGCATTTTCGCCGCATGGCCGAGGATGTTGTGGGCCATCTCATGCGCGATGACGAAGGCGAGCTCGTCGTCATCACGGGTGAGGGTGAGGAGCCGCGTGGTCAGCAGCACATGGGTGCCATCCGCAAAGGCGTTGAGCTGTTTCGAACGGGCAAGGTGCACACGCGAGGGACAGGCGTGGACCGCAGCGACCGGCAGCGTCACCTCTCCCGCCGGACGCCATAGCGTCAGCGCGACAGTCCCGTCCGCCGCGGCAGTGTCGAGGAGGTCGGAGATTCGATCGGCGCGTTCCCGCGCGCGGCTCTGATCGTGAGCTTGGTCGAGCAGCGGTTCGGCCGGGACCATGACGCCCTCGATCGCGACGAGAACGTCCCCTGCTCGCACCCCTGCGCGCGCGGCAGGTCCGCCGGGCACCACGACAAGGATGCCTGGGCCTCGATCGAGGTTGTAGAGCGTAGCCGCTGCCTGGCGGTCGGCTAGACCAAATTGACCAAGATGTTGAAGCGTCAGGCCAAGCACATGCGTCTTGGCCGGACAGCGCGCCACGCCACCGACCGCGAGCCGATAGGCGGTCTCCGCTACGCGCTGATCTTCGACCCTGATCACCTCTTCCGGAGGTCTTCCAGCCGCCGAAGAAGGAGCGGAGGTTAGCAGCAGGGTCGCCGCCGTCAGCGCGCCAGCAGTGCGCAGCATCTTGCCTCCAAAGAAAAGGGCCGAACGACGAAGTCGTCCGGCCCCAAATTCTAAACCGCGAACCAGACCTTACGGGCTGTTGGGCTCGTCGTCCTCGTTGGCGACGATGATGATGCCGAGGATCACCGCGATCGCAGCCAGGATCGCGACGAAGAAGCCACCGCCACGCAGTGCATTGTCACCCTCAACGGTCTCGTCGGCCGGCGTCAGAGCCGAAGTCTGCACCGAGCGTACCTGAGCCGGAGCGGCCATCGCCGGCGCCGCCATCAGCGACAAAGCAGCTGACGCTGCCAGAATGTTACGAAGCTTCACAACAGGTTCTCCCTTTAAGCAATTGGCGGCGATCCACTCATCGCCCTCATGCTGATAATCTCGTCAGGTGTCAACCCGAAACCGGCCGCTTTTCAACCGCCAAACTCCAGATCCGGAGGCTGAACTCAACCGGGTGGCCGGGGTTCCAACACCTGCTAGCACACTCAGCCGATAGACAAACAGCCGGTCCCTCAACGGGCTGCAATGCCGGCCGCGGACCGGACGGGTCGCTCATCTGCCGCATCGTTCAACGGGCGACGCCACTCCACGGCCCAGGCCTGGAACATCAAGACGCCCCAGATCGCAGCTGTCCGATCGTTCGAGCCCGACAGGTGCTCGGCCCACTGCCGACGGATCATTGCAGCGTCCAGCGACGGCGTGCGGCTCAGCGCGTCTACCCGGAGCAACGCCTCCGCCCAATCACGCAGGGGCCCCCGGAGCCACTCTCCGATAGGGATGGAGAAGCCTGATTTCGGCCGCTCGATCAGCGATGCAGGCACATGTCGGTAGAGGATCTGCCGCAATATCCATTTTCCCTGGCCGTTCCGGATCTTGAAGGCCTGCGGCGTCCGCCAGGCCTGTTTGACCACGCGGTGATCGAGGAACGGTACGCGGGTTTCCAGGCTTGCCGCCATCGCCGCACGATCGACCTTCACGAGGATGTCGTCGGGAAGGTAGGAAGATGCGTCCCAATACATCATGGTTTCAGCCGGCGTCCGGCCCAGCCCGGGCAAGGTCTCCACCGGTGCGGCGTACCCGCTGCCGCTCACCAGCGGCGGAGCGCCGTTCCATTCCTCGGTGGCCATGCGGTAGATGTCGCGTGTGGCCAGGGGTGTGCCGAGCATCCGGGCGACCTTGTGCGCCTTGTTGCCGAGCATCGGGATGCGCGGCGCCAGCGGGAGGCGTCCGATCCGATCCCACGCTGCCGGGCGGACCGCCGTTATCGCTCTACCTAGCGCGCGACGGGCAGGGGGTGGCAGCGCGGCCGCCGCGTTCCACCAAGGTCTGGAGGTCTGGTAACGGTTGTAACCCCCGAACAATTCGTCGCCCGCATCCCCCGACAAGGCCACGGTGACGGCCCGTCGCGTCAGGCGACTGAGCAGCACGGTCGGCAATTGCGAGGAATCGGCGAAAGGCTCGTCATAGATGCGCGGCAGCTCGGGGATGGCCGACAGAACATCACCGGGCGTGACGTACATCTCCGTGTGGTCGGTACCGAGGTGCTTCGCGATCGCGCGCGCATACGGGGCTTCGTCGAAGCCGGACTCCTCGAAGCCGATCGTGAACGTCTTCACGTTCGCGGACACGGTCCGCATCAACGCGACCACCGCCGAGGAGTCGACGCCTCCGGACAGGAACGCGCCGACCGGCACGTCGGCTACGGTCTGCATCCTTACCGCATCAGTCAGGCGGGCCTCCAACCCCGAGACCGCATCCTGCTCGCTCATCGACTCGTCAGGCCCGGCCTTCACCAGTGCAGCCATCGACCAGTAGCGACGGCAGCTTACGCCGGCGAAGCGGCCATCATTCTCCGCGACCGGCGGGTGGTCCGGGCGGGCGGACAGCGCCCGCGCGTCCACCGTCACGATCACGCCCGGCTCGACCTTGAAGATATGGCGCAGGATCGAGAATGGGGCAGGGACGTAGTTGAAGCGCAGGAACAACGACAGGGCGCCCTCGTCGACCGGATTGTCGAAGCCGGGTGCTCGCCGAAGCGCCTTAAGCTCCGAGCCGAAGACGAGGCCGGCAGCGCTCCAGCCCCAGAACAGCGGCTTTTCGCCCATTCGATCGCGCGCGAGGTGCAAGACGCGATCCTGCCTGTCCCACAGGGCGAGCGCCCACATTCCGGCCGCGCGCTCCAGCGTCGGCGCCAACCCCCAGCACTCGATGCCCCGTATGAGCGTTTCCGTATCGGAATGGCCCCGCCACTCGATCGGGCGATCACGCTCGAGCTCAGCGCGCAAATCCAAGTGATTGTAGATCTCACCATTGAAGACGACGACGTAGCGGCCCGACGGCGAATGCATGGGCTGGTGCCCGGCCGGCGAAAGATCAACGATCGCCAACCTGCGGTGGGAGAGAGCAATGCCGGCATCGGCATCGGCCCAGGCACCCGCGTCATCGGGACCGCGATGCGACAACGCCATGGCCATGGCCGAGGCATCGGGCTGATCGCCCTGCGCCGTCCAATAACCCGCCAAGCCGCACATGAGTCCCTATACTCCTCGCCTTCGGCTACCGCCTTGGGGCAGGAGCTTTCGAAAATCTACCTGCCGGCCGTCGCGCGAGGCGCGGGACTGGACAAAAGGGCTTGCGCAGGTAAGGCACCGCCGCTTCGCGCCGCGCGCCGCGCCGGCGACCTAGCCAGTACAGCCGAAGCAAGGGTTCCATGTCTCGCAAGGTAGCTTTGATCACGGGCGTGACCGGTCAGGACGGCGCCTATCTCGCCGAATTGCTGCTGGAAAAGGGCTATGTCGTGCATGGCCTCAAGCGCCGCGCATCCTCGTTCAACACCGCGCGTATCGACCATCTGTATCGCGATCCGCACGAGAGCGACGTGCGGTTCTTCCTGCACCATGGCGATCTCACCGACGCGACGAACCTGATTCGCATCATCCAGCAGACCCGGCCGGATGAGATCTACAATCTGGCGGCACAGAGCCACGTCGCAGTCTCATTCGAAGTGCCGGAATACACCGCCAACGCAGACGGGCTCGGAACCCTTCGGATCCTTGAAGCCATCCGCATCCTTGGCCTGCAGGACCATACCCGCTTCTACCAAGCGTCGACCTCTGAACTATACGGTCTGGTGCAGGAAACGCCGCAAACCGAACGCACACCCTTTTATCCGCGCTCGCCCTATGCGGTCGCCAAGCTCTACGCCTACTGGATCACGGTCAACTATCGCGAGGCGTACGGTATCTACGCGTGCAACGGGATACTCTTCAATCACGAGTCCCCCTTGCGGGGCGAGAACTTCGTCACCCGCAAGATCACGCGCGCGCTGGCTGCGATCAAGGTCGGCACACAGCGGCAGCTTTACCTCGGCAATCTGGACGCCAAGCGCGACTGGGGCCATGCGAAAGACTATGTCGAGATGCAGTGGCTTATGCTGCAGCAAACGGAGCCCGAGGACTTCGTCATCGCCACCGGGGTGCAATACAGCGTACGAGACTTCGTCACCATCGCCGCAGCCGAGCTGGGCATCGAGATGCGGTGGGAGGGCACAGGGCTTGAGGAGCGGGGCTACGACCAGAACGGCGCCTGCATCGTCTCGGTCGACCCTCGTTACTTCCGCCCTGCCGAAGTGGAGTCGTTGCTGGGCGACGCCAGCAAGGCGCGCGAGAAACTCGGCTGGGTGCCGCGCACGGCGTTCGACGATCTGGTGCGGCAGATGGTGCGCGAGGATCTGCGCGCAGCCAAGCGTGACGAACTCCTCAAGCGGCATGGTTTCACCGCCAACCGTCCACACGAATAGCCGGGCGTGAGATTCGGTCGCAACCTGGCGGCGGGAATCGCTTACACCCTGATCACGGCCGCCGTGTCGTTAGCGGTGGTGCCGCTCTATCTGCGATATCTCGGCATCGAAGCCTATGGGTTGATCGGGTTCAACATGACGCTGCAGGGCGTCTTGCAGTTGCTCGACCTTGGCCTCACGCCTGCCGTCAGCCGGGAAGTGGCGCGTGCGCGGGAGATACGGGACGCCGGCGGCGCCCGAACGCTGCTGCGGACGCTGGAAGTCGTGTTCTGGGCCGTCGCCGCGCTGATCGGGATCGGCATCGCGTTGTCTGCGCCCTTGATCGCCGACCGTTGGCTGGACGCCGGAACGCTGGGGCAAGGGAGCGTCGCCGCCGCCGTGGCGCTGATGGGGATCACCATCGCCGCGCGCTGGCCCGCTGGGCTATACGCCGGCGCGCTGGTGGGTGCACACCGGATGACCGTCGTGAGCGCGCTCGGCGTCGGCTACATCCTCATCGCGAATCTGGGGGTGGTGCTGGTGCTCGCCTTCTGGTCCGCCACGATCGAGGCCTTCTTCATCTGGCAGGCGGGCTGCGCGCTCGCCTATTCCCTTTCAGCGCGGATCGCGGCGTGGCGTGTGCTGGAGGGGCGGGGCGGGGCACGGTTCGACCTGGCGAAGCTGCGTTCGATCGCGCGCTTCGCCATTGGGCTGAGCGGGGTGGCGTTGACCGGCATCGTCGTGACGCAACTCGACAAGGTGATGCTGAGCCGGCTGCTGCCGCTAAGCGCCTTCGGCCAGTACATGCTGGCGACGGCGGTCGTCACCGCGCTTTACGGGTTCATCAACGCGGTCTTTCGGGTGGTTTTCCCCCGTTTCACCGCAGTGGTCACGCGGGGCTCGGAGGACGAGCTGATCGGCGACTACCGTCTGCTCACCGCGGGGCTGGGATCGACCTGGTTGCCGATGATGACTGTCGTGGCGATCTGCGCGCACCCACTCCTGCTGCTCTGGACCGGCAGCCCGGCGGTGGCCGATGCGACGGCTCCGATCCTGTCCATCCTGGCGATCGGCACTGCACTTCACGGCATGATGTACCTGCCGTTTTCGGTCCAGCTGGCGATGGGAGCGACGCGGCTACCGCTGACGATCAACCTGGTGCTGGTCGCCATCCAAGTGCCGCTCATCGTCCTGCTCACGCTCCGCTTGGGGGCGCTAGGCGGCGCTTTCGCCTGGCTGGTCCTTCACCTCGTCTATCTTCATCTCGGTACCTTCCTGATGCACCGTCGGATCATGCGCGGCTGGGGGCTGACCTGGCTGTGGCGGGATGTCTATCCAAGGCTCGGCTGGTGTCTGGTGTTCGGCGCGGCCGGTGCGGCGCTGATCGCGCGGACCGATCCGCCGTGGCTGCAATTGCTCGTCGGCGCGGGAGCGGGGCTGGGAGCGATGGGCGCCGCGCTGCTGTCGAGCGGTTACCGGCTTGCGGCCTTCAAGCGCCTCCTGACGACGTGATCCCATCGTCGCGCGCTTGCATCCGCGCGGACCACGATGCTAACCGCCCGCTTCCTTCGAGCTTGCGCTCGGCAAAGTCCTGAGAGCGCTCCTTGCCCGGTCCCAGCTACTATTCACAATTCGGCGAGGATCGCATCCTTGCCAGGCTCTTCGCCGGAAAATGGGCAGGCACCTGTGTCGAAGTCGGGGCGAACAACGGCCGCGACGGCAGCACAACGCTGCATTTCGAGCAGCTGGGCTGGACCTGTGTCCTCGTCGAACCCAATCCCGAGCTGTGCGCGATCCTGCGGAGCTTCCGAGCCGGTCCGATCTTCGAGTGCGGCGCGTCGGCTGAGAACGGCACCGCGACGCTGCAGCTGGGTGAGGGCGGTCATCTGGCCCATGCGGTGTCGACGCTGGAGCAGGGCGCGGATGCGGCCGAGGCGCTGCGGCGGCATGGCGTGCGCGTCCGCCCCGTCGATGTGTCGATCCGCCGCCTCGACGACATTCTCGACGAAGCGGGTGTCGACCACATCGACTTCATCTCCATCGACGTCGAAGGCCACGAACTCCCCGCATTGCAGGGGTTCTCGGTGCACCGCTGGCGTCCCTCGATCATCATCGTGGAGGACAATTCCGGAGCGCGCGATCGCCAGGTGCGCGATCACCTGCGCAATCTGGGCTATGTCCGCTTCCTGCGCACAGGCGTAAACGACTGGTTCTGCGAGCGCGGCAACACCGTGCTAGCAGGACGCCACCGCCGGCTCCGCTATGGTGTCTCGCTGATATCGGCCCGCTGGCGCATGGCCAGTGCACCCCTGAAAGGCGCACTCGCGCGCGTTCCGGGCGTGCTCCCTCTTGTTCGCCGCATCAAGGCCATGGGCAAGTGAGCCGCCGCCATGATTAGGCTTTCGATCTGCATCGCCACCTTCAAGCGGGCGGACTATATCGGCGAGACCCTGGCCTCGATCGTTCCGCAACTGACGGACCAGACCGAAATCCTGATCCTCGATGGCGCTTCCCCAGACAACACGGCAGAGGTGGTCGGCCGCTTTGCCGCCGAATACCCTCAGGTTCGGTATGTCCGTGCAGAGACGAACTCAGGCATCGATGCCGATTTCGATCGTGCGGTCGGGCTGGCGTCCGGCGAGCATTGCTGGCTTTTCTCGGACGACGACGTCCTCGCGCCCGACGCCGTCGCGACCGTGCTGGCCGAACTGGCCGATGGCGATCCCGATGTGCTGATCGTCGACGCCGAGGTGCGCGACGTACACCTTGATCATGTGTTCGAGCCTGCCCGGCTGAAGACCGCGGGGCGGCGCGACTATCTCCCAGCCGACCGCGATGCCTTCATGGCCGATGCAGGTGATACCCTGTCCTTCATCGGCTGCGTGATCATCCGCCGGTCGGCCTGGCTCGCGCGCGACCGGGCGAGCTACTACGGTACGCTGTTCGTCCATGTCGGCGTGATCTTCCAACAGCCGCCGCTGCCGCTGGCCCGCGTTCTCGCAAAACCCCTGGTGCGGATCCGGATGGGTAACGCGATGTGGTCGGGTCGCGCCTTCGATATCTGGATGTTCAAATGGCCCGAGCTCATCTGGGGGTTCGCCGGCTATTCCGATGCCGCAAAGGCGAAGGTGGTCGCGCGCGAGCCCTGGCGGGGGCTACGCGATGTGCTGACCTATCGTGCCTATGGAAGCTTCACCGGACGAGAATATCGTGCCCGGCAGACGGAGTTCCGATCCGGGCGCAAGCGGCTGCCGCTGCGGCTGATTCTGGCACTGCCGGGTGGGCTTGCGCACCTGCTGGTGGTGGCGAAGTCGGCCCTGTCGAGGAACCGGAACAGCTCCGTCGTCTATAACCTGCTGATCGCCAGCCGACATTCGAACCCGATCAGCCGCGGGATCGGCCGGTTGATCGGCTACTCGCTTCCGGCGCGTGGACCTCGAACGTGAGCGCCAAAACCACCATCGTCACGGGCATCACAGGGCAGGATGGGCAGATGGCGGCGCGGTTGCTGCTGGAAAAAGGCTATCGGGTGATCGGCACCAGCCGCAGTGGGCGCGGGCCGACGGGGCTGGATGTGCCTGTCGTCGCCTGGGATTTAATAGATCCATCGGTGATCGAGGGGCTCCTGCAGACGGAACAACCCCAGGAGCTCTACAATTTCGCCGCGTTTTCGAGCGGCGCCGGCATGTACGATCGCCCGCTCGAGATCGGCGACATCAACGGGCTCGCGGTCGGCCGCATCCTTGAGGCGATCCGGGCGGCTAGCCCCCACACCCGCTTTGCGCAGGCATCGAGCAGTGAGCTGTTCGGTCTCGCCCAGCAAACGCCGCAAAACGAGAGCACGCCGTTCAGGCCGCGCAGTCCTTATGGTGCCGCCAAGCTATACGCGCACGCGATGATCGACATCTATCGCGAGCGATACGGTGTCTTCGCCTGCTCCGCGATCCTCTACAATCACGAGAGCCCGCTGCGCGGACCGGCGTTCGTGACGCGCAAGATCGCCAGGGCGGCGGCGGAGGCAAAGGTCGGCAGGCTCGAGCGCCTCTCGCTGGGCAATTTGGAGGCGCGCCGAGACTGGGGCTATGCCGGCGACAGCGTCGAGGCGATGTGGCGGATGCTGCAGGCCGAGGCGCCGGCGGACTATGTCGTCGCCACCGGTCGGACCCATTCGGTACGCGATCTGTGCGCCTGCGCGTTCGGGCATGTCGGCCTGGATTATCGCAGCTTCGTGACCGAAGACCCCGACGCGTTCCGGGCCGCGGAGCCGGTGGAGATCGTCGGCGACGCCGGCAAGGCGGCGCGAGTATTAGGCTGGCTCCCGAAGGTCGGCTTCGAGGAGATGGTCCGGATGATGGTGCACGCCGAGCTTCGCGCGATCGAGGATCAGGGCGCGCCGACACGCTGATCGGGCGTCGATGCGAGTTGCGTCGCTTTGTCCCCGCGTTGGCGACTCGAGCTGCCCGTCAGGACGTCCGGCGTGTTCCGCGCGAGCAGCCGGAGGTAGTCGCGTAGCCCACCCAGCCCACGCCCTCGGTACTTTACGAGGTGCCAGGCGAACACAGCAAAGGGCTCGACCGCATAGGTCAGCGCCGCATGGGCGCGGCGGGCCGCCGGATCGAAATGCTTGCGCGCATAAAGCAGCCGCGCCTCGACCCCGTAGAAGCGGGCGATCCCCTTGACCTGTCCGCTGGTGCCGCCACCGCGATGAAAGGCGCTGGTGTCGGCCAGATAGTAGCTCTTGTACCCCGCGCGGGCGATCCGAAGCGACAGATCGAGATCCTCGAGATAGACGAAAAAGTCCTCGTCGAAGCCGCCGACCTGTTCGAATACCTCCCGCCGGACGAGGTAAAAGGCGCCTTGGACGTGATCGACATCCCGGCTCGACAGATGGTCGAAGTCCTTCATCAGCAGCGGAGGGGCCAGCCCTGGCGCCACCTTGTCGGCGCCCGACGTCAGCCCGGCGAAGGTGGCCAGGGTCGGGAAGCGCGCGCAGTGCTGGGTCGCATGGCCGGTCTCGTCGATCAGCTTGATGCCGCAGACCGCATAGGGGCGCCCCGCGGCGGACCGCAAAAAGGCAAGCGCCCTGCTGATCGCCGGCTCCGTCAGCCTGGTGTCGGGATTGAGGAACAAAATGAAGGGCGCGTCACTCAGCGCCACCCCCCGGTTGCAGGCCCTGCCAAAGCCCAGGTTCGCTTGGGTCCGGTCGATCAGCAGCTTCGGCCAGTCCGAGGCGAAATCGGCCGAACCGTCATGGGAGCCGTTGTCGACCACGATGAAGCGACGGACGACCTGTTCGTCATGATGTTGCACCGACTCCACGCACTCGGCCAGTTGGTGCCCCGCGTTCCAGTTGACCGTGACGATGTCGACTTGGTCGGTGGAAGAGATGTCCTCCGCCCGATGGAGTGAGTTCATAGTCAAGAATGCGCCGCCGTCGTAACTGGCCGGTGCAGGTAAACGCGAACGCCACCCACCACAAGCGCCGGGGCACAAGGCTCGACAGCCGCGCGTCCACCGGCCAAAGCGCGGCGGTCAATGTGAAAGCCCGTGATGATTACCCAACTGTCCAACTGCCGCATCTGTGGCAACACCGAGCTGGAGCTCGTTCTGGACCTCGGCGAGCAAATGCTGACCGGGGTGTTTCCGCGTTCGCCCGACGCCCGGATCACGACCGGGCCGCTTCAGCTCGTCAAGTGCACCGGTGCCGGCGATTGCTGCGGGTTGCTGCAGCTTGCCCATAGCTATGACCTCGACGAGATGTATGGCGAGAATTACGGCTATCGGTCCGGCCTGAACGCCAGCATGGTCGCCCATCTGGAGCGCAAGGTCGCGCGGATCCGGACGTTGGTGAACCTGACGCCGGGCGACTTGGTCATCGATATCGGCAGCAACGATGCGACGACGCTGCGTGCCTATGACCCCGATCTCACCCTGGTGGGCATCGATCCGACCGGGTCGAAGTTCGCGGCGTTCTACCCCGATCATGTCACGCTGATCCCCGACTTCTTCTCCGGCTCGCTGGTCAGCGAGCGGTTCCCGGGGCGGAAGGCAAAGGTCGTGACGTCGTTCTCGATGTTCTACGATCTGCCGCGCCCGATGGCGTTCATGCAGGAGGTGCACGACATCCTGGCAGACGATGGCATCTGGGTGCTCGAACAGAGCTACATGCCCTTCATGCTCGAGACCAACTCCTATGACACGGTCTGTCACGAGCACCTGGAATTCTACGCACTTCGCCAGATCCAGTGGATGGCCGAGCGGGTCGGGCTGCGTATTCTCGACGTCGAGTTCAACGATGTGAACGGCGGCAGCTTCTCGGTCACCGTCGGCATGGCGCGGCCGGGCGAACCGATTCTCCCGGCCGTGCAGGCGATCCTCGACCGCGAGGAAGCGGCCGGTCTGCAGACGCTGGCACCGTATCACGCCTTCGCCGACCGCGTCGCGGCCTCACGCAACGAGCTGCAACGCTTCGTCGCCAGCGCGCAGGCCGCCGGAAAGCGGGTGGGGGCGCTCGGCGCATCCACCAAGGGCAACGTCCTACTGCAATATTGCGGCTTCACCCCCGACGAGATCGTCGCGGTGGGCGAGGTGAACCCCGACAAGTTCGGCGCGTATACGCCGGGCAGCTTCATCCCGATCGTGCTCGAAGACGCGTTGCTCGATGGGGAGGTGGATTATCTGCTGGTCCTGCCCTGGCATTTCCGCGCCTTTTTTGAGGCGCTGCCCAAGCTCCGCGACGCGGTCCTCGTTTATCCGCTGCCCCAGCTCTCCGTGTCGATCGAACGCAGCACCGACTAGCGCCGGCGGACACCGTTGACGGTGAGTGGGCCCAGGATCCGTGATCCGGCGAGGTCCACCGGTCCGAGGATCGTGTTGGCACCCTCGAACCGGCCGCGGGGATAGGCCATGGACTTGCTCCGCTGCTGGAAGGTGCAATCGCGGTAGATCGCACCTGTCGACCAGGGCAGCGTCGCCCCGGCGACGGCCAGGAATCGGCATCGGTCGAACCGCACGTTCTGGGTCGTGGACAGATCGGCAAGCGAGCCGTCGGCGCGATCCTGGCGGTACACTTTGCCGGTCGGGGACAGCGCCGGATCGTCGGTGAAGAGGCAGCCGGTAAAGCGGGCAGCCCGTGCGCCGCTCGAATCGCCGAAACACGCCACCGCGGTGCCGACGATCTGACAGTCCTCGAACCGCATCCCCGGCCGGTTCGGCCAGATCGAGGGCGCGGTGGTGCCGACAAACCGGCAGCGGGTGAACGACAGATCGGCGCTGTCTCCGTTGTCGGCAACCAGGCCGCAGCCGGCATTGTCGATGAAGGCGCAATCGGTGAACGCATGGTCGCGGTTCGTCTTCGCCCCCTCGGCCTCGATGTCGACGCCAGCGGCCGGTGGGCTCGAGATACGCCCGCGGCCCGTTTGTGCGAAGGTACAGCGCTCGAACCGCCAGCCGCGGCCGCCGATGATACTGCATCCCTGACGGCCGTTCTGTTCGCAGCGGACCTCCTCGGCCAAGCGGCGGGTTCCGGTCGGTGGCTGCGCAAGACCGTCGATCATCAGGCCATCCTGACCATGCCGGTGGGTGCGGATGCGCCGCAGGATCTCGTCACCCCGATTGTCTCGCAGAAAGATCCCGATGGCGCCGATCTGGATGCCGACATCGCCATAGCCCCCGCCGACCTGCAAGGCGGGGCTGTTGCCGTCCAGTTCCAGGTCGGTGATCTCGACGGCTGCCAGACACCGCTCAATGAAGAACATGGCATAGTAAGGCGACGCGATGGTGCGCCGGTCGTAATTGGGTCCGCGGGGCGCCAGCTTTCGCCCGGTCGCCGGATCGAAGCTGCCGTACAGCAATCCCGGTGCGCATCGCAGCGTCGCGCCATTGCCCGAAATGCGCAGCGGACGGACGAGCCCGGTCACGTTGAAGATCGGGGCGGCGGCGCTGTATGACTCGGCGCCGCCACGGGTAAGCCGCTGCTGGCCAACGATATAGACGGTGCGGCGCAGGCTCACTTGCCCGCCGCCGCGCCGAGTGATTTCGGCTGCGAGAGCGGCGAATGCCAAGGTATCGTTGGTGACGCCGTCGCCTTTCGCGCCGAACTGTTCGGGCGTGAGGTCAGGCGTGGGCGATTGACCGTGACACGCCGAACCGACCAGCGAGGCGCCGATCGCGGTGATGACCTCGCGGCGTGGGAGGGTGGTCATCGTGCCCGCACGCGGTCGAGGACGGCCCGGTACTGTCCGGCGACAGCGTGCCGCCCATAGAGCCGGACTGCTTCCGTGCGCGCCGCCACGCCGATCTGGGCGCGCAGGGCGGGATCTCGAACGAGCATGGCCAACATCGTGAACCAATCCTCGTCCGTATCCGCGAGAAACCCCGTCTCACCGTGGCGGACCTGCAGGGGGGCAGTGCCCACGTTAGACGACACCGACGGGATCCCGAAGGCCATGTACTGAATCACCTTGAGCCCGGCCTTGCCGCGGATCCAATCGTCGTCGGGAAGCGGGTACAGACCGATGTCGATCGCCTGCATGTCCGCCACCTCGTTCTGCCTTGTCCAACGGACGACCTCCAGATCGACTCCGGGCAGGGCGTAATCGAAGTTGCCGATCACGCGCAGCTTGTAATCGACCTCGCGTGCCAGCCGCTGGAGTACGGGACGCAGCAGGTCGAGATACGGCTCCGAGCTGAAGGTTCCGGTCCAGCCGATCACCGGAATGCGGGCGGGGTCGCGCCGCCCGGGCACGAACAGCTCCGTATCGACCGAGGGCGGGATCATCGTGCAGCGTCCGTGGCGGTTCAGCGCCCGGCACGGCTCAACCAGGAATGGCGAGGCGGTGATCACCTCGTCTGCCGCGACGGTCAGCACGCGGGGCTTTGCGGGGCTTCGTACCATCCGCGTGATCGGATTGATCGAGGGACCTGCGCCGGGGCGATCGAGGATGTTGTCCTCAATGTCATACACCAGCCGCTTCGCCAACCGCCGCACCAACCGCTCCAACAGCGTCGTGCCGATCGGACTCACATGGATGTAGACGTAAACCGCATCATACCGCCGGACCCGAAAAATATCCCGCCACCGCCGGAGCACTCCTTTGATGGTTCCCGTCACCTTGGCGACCAAGTGGCCGGGTTGGTAGACCACATCCCAAAGGGCAAGGTCCATGAAGGGTGACAGCGTCACATCCCAGCCGGCGGCGCGCCAGTCATCGACATACTGCTCGTATTTTAGACGTTGACCGGCCGCGACCCCGACAGGGAACGGGCACAGCACAAGCAGGCGATTGCTGGGCGTAGGTCCAGCCATATCAATCGGAAACCCTGCTTCTGCGATCGAGCATCCGGACGCCCGAACTCACCCTCAGCCGTGGCATCGGTCAGGACACTTTCGGCGCAGGCGGTGTCCAGACGAAGCTTTTATACGGCACCCAGGAGGCGGCGTTGTCGGCGAAGTTGAGCCAGACATACTGCACGGCGAAGCTATATGCCATGACGCCGAAGAGTAGCGAAGGCAAAGCCTTGTCCTTCGTCGAGGACAAGGCGTACGGCAGCCGGGAGAATGTGACAATCTGCAGCGGAATCAAGAACAGCGCGATCCGATCGACGCCGGTCGAAGACTCCAGATAGGCCAGCGCGACCGCCGATACCACCGCGAGCAAAGCGTTGAGCGTCCAAAAAGTCTTCTGATACTCATCGAAGCCCATCCGATTGCGGAATACCAGCATCATGCCGCCAGCAACGACATTCATCGCGACGCGAATGCCGGCGCCCTGTGAGTCGTAGCTGGCCTGTACATAATTGGTGACGAGCCGGTCCTGAAATGAACTGAGGAAGAAATAGAAGAAGAAGCCGAACATCAACGTGCCCAGCGTACCAATCACGAATCGACGGGTGATTACCGGCGCGAGCAGCACCAGCAGCATCAAGATGGCGGTCTTGTGGAACAAGCCGGCGATGCCGGCGATAACGACGAGTCGGAGGATATTGCGCTCCGACGCTCCAACGACGGCGTAGCAAAGGACACCAATTGCCGCTGCCTGCCGCGTGTAGCCCATCGCCACGACGATGATCAGGTAGGGGACCGCCACCAGTACCGCCAACCAGGGGTTCGGCTGATCGCGCGCCAGCCGCCCAAGCCCGGCGCAGAAGATCAAGGCGCATGCGAGGTTAGGAAACCAGACCCCCCAATCGACCTGAGCGCCCGCCCAATTGAAGAACGCATAGCCGGGGTCCGTGACACGCAGGGAGTCGAACAACGGCTGGAAGTACATAAGCTCGTAGAGCTCGAGATACTGGTGCCAATCGCCACCGATCTCGAACCGCAAGCCGACGAAACAGGCGGTGAGCAGCAACCCCACGGCAAAGAGGAACCGGTCGCCTCGGATCGAGTGCTTGCGTGCGAACTGCACGGCACCCAGCGCCCACATCCCGTAAATCGTCCAGTACGCTGCCACGAAGTTCCGCCTGATCCAACCCTGCGGAGGTCCGCCCGCCGCCTATAGAAGGCTCGCATCCGGCAGGTCCAGCCGCGCGCCACCATCTATCATCCGCATTCAGCCAGTTTGAGGATAGGTCGCAAGGCAGTGAAACCGGTCCGCCACGTCGCCCCCAAGCACGGTCTGCCCGTCGACGCTGATCCAGACATGCGCGGCCAATGCACCTTCCGGGTCCTTGCCCGCTCCGTAATGGAGCATCGCAGGCACGCCCCGGCGCCGCAGCATGAGGTGCAGCGCCAGCCCCTTCTGAAAGCAAACCGTTCGCCATGGCATCCGGCGCGCGACCGCCTCGATCGCCCAGATCACCTGATCCGTGCCGACGCGGCCCGACGCATTCGACTGCTTGACCGTCCGGCCACGCGAGGCAAGCCTCACCACCTTGCGGAACGGCAGCAATCCGATGGCGGCCGACGCAGCGGCGAGAGTGGCCACCGTCTCGCCGAGGAGCAGCCATTCCCGCAAGCCGAGCTGGCGCTTGCGCGTCGCCCGTCCGCGTTCGGCAGGGATGATGGCAGGGTCGGTCGTCGGCACACGGCGTCCATAAAGAGGTCCTATGACGTTGCAAACCGTGCGCTTCGGGGCAGCCCTTGCTAAGGAGCGCCGATGCCGCGCCCCCGTTCCGCCGAGTTCGCCCTGCTGCTGGCATGCTGTCGATGGCCGCTGTCGGCGGCGGCCTGCGGCGATATCAAGGCTCGGTCAGCTGAGATCGACTGGCCGCGTCTGTCACGCCTGGCCGCTCGGCACCGCGTCGAAGGCATGGTGTGGAAGGCGTTGACCGCCGCGAGCGTCGAAGTGCCCGCGCCAGCCCGAGCGGAGCTGTCTGCTGCGGCCGCGCGCATCGCCCATCAGAACCTGGCCTTGGCTGCGGAGTCGATACAGCTGCTACGTCGGCTTGAGCAGGTCGGCCTTTCGCCGTTGTTCGTCAAAGGCATATCGTTGGGCAAGCTGGTCTATGGCGACATCGGCCGCAAGGCGGGGTGGGACATAGATTTGTTGGTAGCACCTTCTGACCTCCACCAGGCGGCCGCGGTGCTCGGCACGCGTGGTTACACGCTGACGATCCCGAGCAACGCCAATCCGGAAGACCTGACCCGGTGGCACCAGCGCGAGAAAGAGTCTGTCTGGCGCAGCGCGGATGGCGGAACCTGGGTAGAGCTGCATACCGCCTTGACGAACAATGCGCTGTTGCTCCCGAGTGTCGGGACGACCTCCCCACGCCGATCGGTCGAGGTATCGCCAGGCATGTTCCTGCCGACGTTGGGGCGCGACGAACTGTTTGCGTATCTGTGTGTGCACGGCGCCTCGAGCGCCTGGTTCCGGCTCAAATGGATCGCGGATCTCGCCGGGCTGATCGGGGACCAGCCAGTTGAGGAGATCGATCGCCTGTATCAACGCGCAGGCGAGCTTGGTGCCGGGCGCGCCGCCGCGCAGGCTCTGCTGCTCGCCGCTGCTCTGTTCGACCTCGAAATCTCGGCGGAGCTTGGGCGCGAGCTGCGTTCCGACCCGATGAATCGGCTGCTGGTGGCGATCGCGCTGCGTAAGCTCGCGGGGCGCACGGGTGAACGCGAGCTCGACCGGGTGATCCTCGGCACCGCCTTGATCCATGTCGCGCAACTGGGCCTTCTTCCGGGCTGGCGCTACAAGCAATCCGAACTGCGACGGCTGCTGGTCAGTCCGCTCAGCCGAGCGGCTGCGAAAGTGTCGGCGACGATCGCTCGGCAACGATCCGGCCGGCCTCAAGCGTGATGACGCGTTCGCAAAAGGCGAGGCTCTGCTCCCGATGGGCGACCATGATCACCGTTGGTCGGGACGCGAGCGACGCCAAGCCGCACAGGATAGCGCGTTCGGCCTCGACGTCGATCGCGTTGGTCGCCTCGTCCAGGATCAGCAACGCAGGGTTGCGGATCAGCGCGCGGGCGAGCGCAATACGCTGACGTTCGCCGCCGGACAGAAGGGTACCGCGCTCGCCGACCACCGTTGCCAGACCATCGGGCATGGCCGCGACCAGCCGGTTCGCGCCGGCGACTTCCAGCGCGTGCCACATGGCTTCAGGCGTTGCGCCGGGGTGGGCCCAGGCCAGATTGCCCGCGACGGTGTCGTGGAAGAGATACGGGTCCTGCGACACATAGCTCAAGCGCGCGCGCCAGTCCGGGGCGGAGGCCAGATCCAGAATCTGACCGTTGACCGTGATGGTGCCAGAAGCGGGGCTGAGCAGACCTACAAGTAGATCGAGCAGCGTGGTCTTGCCAGCTCCGGACGGGCCGGTGATGCCGACCAGCTCGCCGCTCCGCAGCACCAGGTCGATATCGGTCACGCCGGCCCGCCCGGCCGGGTCGGAGCCATGGGAATAGGACACGCCAGAAAACACAACGTCGGCCGCGGACGTCGCGCGCGCCGGGCGCGGCCGAGCATCCTGCCCGATCGTGCCCGGAACCTCGGACAATTCTCGCGTCAGCTTACCGATCTGTTCGTAGGCGGGGAGGCTGTGCGCGATATATTGCAGGTTTTGCTGAAGCTGCGCGGCGGGTCCGCTCATCCGCGCGAGCACGACGAGCAACGCGATCAGGGCGGAGGGTGACGTCTTGAAGACGCCAAAGCCGAGCAGCAATGCCACGCCCGCGACCGCCGCCGCAAGGCTCGTCAACGCCACCTGGCCGATCGACCGGTGGCGCGCGAACGCGACCTCCCGCGATGATCCAAACGCCACCGTCTCGCGGAACTCCTGCGCGAACCCATGCTGAAGATTCTGGCTGAACGCGAGCTTCAAACCTCCGAGGAACTGATTGGTGTCGTCCGTGAGCTGAAAGCCCGCGTCGGTCAGCTGAGTACCGAGTTGGCGCGACCGCCGCAGCGCCGGGCGCAACGTCAAGGCGCCGCCGGCGAGCAGCGCCAGCACGATCAGGGCGACTGCGGGCGACAGCAGCAGCGCCAGCGTGATCTGAACCGACAGCATCACCGCCGCTACCATCGATTGCAGCGTCAGATGGGCTGCCAGCCCGCAGCTGCGGATATCGTTGCTGAGGATGTGCGACACGCGGCCATGACGAAGGCGGGTCAGCCCGCTCCAATCGGCCCGCACCATCGCTTCGACCAACCGAATCCGCAACAGCTCGACGAAGCCCGTCTGCAGCTTCGCTAGCAAGACGTCCCGATTGATGATCGCCCAAGCACGCACCGCCATCAATCCAAGGAAAATGGCGAGCAGCGACGCAAGTTGCATCACCATCGACGTGCCCGGCAGAAGCGCGACGGCGCGCGCGGCGACCCGATCGACGATCCCGCCGCCCAGCCCGACCTGGCCGACCACGTTGATCAGCGGCAGCAGCAGCACCAGCCCGATCCCCTCCGTCGCCGCGCCGAGGAAGGTGAAGAGCGCAGCGCGACCGCCGACCCCCCGCGCTCCGCTGGCGAAGTCGGCGACGAACCGCCTGAACGAGGCGAGCGGGGAGGGGGAGCCCATGATCCGGCGGACAAGTCTCTGCAATTGAGCCGTCGGTCTAGTTGACTATCGACGGCGCGTTAAGGCGCGCCCGCCAGTCGGTCTCGACGAGCACGGCACGGACATGCGCCTCGACCTGGGCGGCCTCTTCCGCAAAGATGTCCAGCCCCCAGCGTCGGTGCAACGCGAAGACCGGCACCCGCCGAGCCAGCGCGACGCATTGTTCCAAGTGCCGCCGCACCCCGCCCATCAATGGAAGGTAGCCGCCACGATAGGTGTTGGCGACCAGCGCCTCGATGGCGTTCACCCCGGTCAGCCGATCCACGCCGCCCGCATGGTCGGGCTGCGCCGCCTGGAGATGGTAGATCGCCGCCAACCGGACAGGATCACGCGCCGGTATCGCCGGGATCGGGACGTCGTACTTGTCCATGTCGTCGAATGAAGCCTCGAACTCGCTCGCGTCGCGGCCGCTCGCTCGCAGGGCATCACCCCAGAGCCTAATCCTGGGCAGCCCGGGTTCGGCGACGGGATGGCCGGCGTCAACGTCCCTGACGACGCAGACGTCGTCCCCGAGGATCGCGAGGCCACGATCGTGGAACCAGTTTGCCAAGGTGGACTTGCCGGCGCCGGAGTGACCCATGAAGGCGACAGCGGCGCCACCAAAGTCGATGACGTTCGCGTGCAGGGGCAACATTTGGCGTTGATGCAGGATCGCGCCGAAGGCCGACCCGAGCAGGTAAAGTCGCACGTTGCGGTCAGTCGCCGATGGGGCAGGATCGACCACGATCCGGTTTCCCTTGGTGATCAGGTACCGTCCGACCTCGGGGATGTTGAGCACCGCGCCGCGCGGCACGATATAAAGCCCGACATCTTCGTGGCCGACCGGCGCGTTCACCGTTCCGCTGGTGATGAGCACGTCGGCCGGCGCCGCATGCCGATCCATACCTGGCAGGTCGGGGAGCGGTATCTCGGAGTCGAGGCTGAGACCGAACGCGTGATAGGAGTGATACGTCATCAAAGCGGATTGCTCGGGGACACCGAAATATAGGGCGCGATCGGAAGCGATGGCGGTTCGCCTGGCCTGTCCGGTCCGCGTTCGTCAAGCCACGAGCGGAGCGGCCCGACGGGCCCGACCTGATCTGCCCATCGCGGCTAACCCATGCTGTAACATGATTCGCACAGTGGGCCGTTGAAATTCGCGTTGCGAGCCCGCAGGTTCGTGGATCGTAGCGCCGAGGCAACTTTGTTCTTGAAATGGCGTTTTATAGGCCATAGTGATGCATGGACAGGCAGCGCTGATGTTGCACCGGTGGTGCATCATCGTCACCTTTCGGTTCAAGTTGGGGTTTCAAGGAGCGACTTATGCGTAATGACACAGAGTTGAAAAACGACGGGCGCAAGCTTTGGGTGGCTCCGGAACTCCTGGTGATCAAGGCCGGCTCCGCCGAAGCCGGTGGTCAGCAGAACATCCCGGACGGTGGCCCTCCCGGCAACGCTCGCTCGTAAGCCGCGACCTATTTTAGAAGTTGGCCAGTGCCCGTGATCCGGGCGCTGGCCTTCTTTTTGTCTGCCTCCGTGAGTGCGCGTACCGGTGACCGTCCTTGCAGGCCTTTGGTACCATTCGCGGCACTGCGATCCGGCTGATCTGATCCGGTCCGCAAGGGCAATACTCACCGCACAGTCAGCTGTATCGTCGGCCGCGACCCGACCCGACCCCCATTCGGATTGGGCAAGTGTCTCCGGCGTGGCATGCGTCTGTCAGACAAATACCGCGCCAAGATTTCGTCGGGCGCAGGATGACCAGCAAGACGGCCTGGCAGCGCAGCGGTCGCTCCTGGCGGTCGATGCGCGGCTCGACAATCGAGGCGAGCTGATCGCCAAGTTGGACCTGCCGGACCGGGCCGTTGACGATCCCTCCCTGGTTCTGCTGGGCTATCGGCGCTGGGGCGAACAGATCGTCGACCATATCCTCGGCGACTTTGCCATCGCGGCCTGGGATCCGATAGCCGGTGTGCTCACGCTCATCCGGGATCCGACTGGCCAGCGACCGCTCCACTACCGGCGAACGGGTGAACTGGTCGCCTTCGCCTCGATGCCGCAAGGGTTGTTCGGGCTGGGTCCATGCCGGCCCGACACCGCCCGGCTCGGCCGTTTCGTGGCCGACGTCCATCAAGCTGGCCCGGAGACCTTTTACGAAGGCATCCTGCGGGTCGAACCCGCACAGATCGTGCGCATCACTCGCGACGAAGTGAGGGCCCGCACCTATTGGTCGATGCCCACGCACGAGCTCCGCTACCGTGATGAGCGCGACTATGTCGAGGCGTATCGCGAGCAGCTGGATCGTGCCACGCGAGCGCGACTGCGGGGGCATGACGGACTCGTGGCGGCGCACCTCAGCGCCGGACTCGATAGCGGCGCGGTCGCCACCACCGCAGCGCGCCTGCTGGCGGGCGAGGGCAGGGTGCTAGCCGTGACGTCGGCACCACGGCTGGGCTTTGCCGGGCCGGTGCCGAGCGGCCGGATCGCCGACGAGAGTGAGATCGCCGCAACGGTGGTCGCGCGCTATCCGAACCTGGAGCATCTGATCCTCCGATCGGGGGGCGCCTCGCCCCTTGCCTCGCTGGAGTCCGACTCGCGCCTCTTTGCCCAGCCGGTCGGGTTCCCCTGCAACAATGTCTGGTGGCGCGCGGCCAACGCGGCGGCGCAAGCGCGGGGTGCGGGGATCATGCTGACCGGCGAGATGGGTAATCTGACCATCAGCGCCGGCGGTCTCGGCGTCCTTGCGGATTTCATCCGGGGCGGGGATGTGCTGCGCTGGGCGCGAGAGATGATCGCGTTGCGGCGGAACGGGCCGCGTTGGCGGGGGCTGATGGCGGCGTCGTTCGCGCCGTGGATGTCGGACAAGCTCTGGAACGCGCTCACCAGATTGTCGGCGGGAGGCCGCGGCGATGCTTCCGGTCAGCTTTCGCCCGTTACCTCCGTTCAGACCACCACGTCGCCCACCTATCGGAGTGAGCGGGATCGGCGCTGGGCCCTGTTGAAGCAAGTCGATCCCGGCACGTTCCGGAAAGGCGCCTGGCTGAACTGGGGCGTCGAGGAACGCGACCCGACCTCGGATCGGCGGCTGATCGAATTCTGCTTCTCGCTGCCGCCCTCGCAGCTGCTGGGTGCGGGCAAGACGCGACGGCTGGCGCGCAGCGCGCTGTCCGACCGGCTGCCGGCCACCATCCTGGACGGCGTACGAGGGTATCAGTTTGCCGACTGGTTTGAGGAGCTCGACCGCGACGCGCTGGCCCGTTTCGCCGACAAGGTCGCCGCCAGTCCGGCGGCGGCGGCCGCGGTCGACTTCGACGCCGTGCATCGGCTGATCGCGGAGTGGCCGGTGGGCGGCTGGGCTTCGGCGCGAACGATCGGCACCTACCGGATCGGGTTGCTGCGGGCACTATCCGCAGGCGCCTTCGCCTTGAACGCGTGCGATTGATCCAGTATGGCGCGGCGCAGATCGGGCTTGGTCCTTGGTGGTTGCGCCCAGCAGAACTGCGTATGTAACTTCCAGGAATCGCCATGACATCCACGACACGCGAGCACTCACGCCAGAGGCGCACTCGGACGGCGAAGCTGGCGCTCGCCGGCGCGGCGCTCCTGATCGCCGGCACGAGCCCCGCGCATGGCCAGGATCTGGTGCATCGCTTCATCGATCCGTCGTTCGGCGGCAATCCGTTCTATTCGGATCATCTGCTTGCGGTCGCGAACGTCGATCGGCCGGCCGCGCCGACGACACCTGTCACCACCCCGACGGACGAGGAGCTGTTGGCCCAACAGCTCCGGGCGCGATTGCTGTCGCAGCTGTCGGGCAACATCCTGGATTCGATCCAGAACGCCGCGGTCGGCGATACCGGCAACTTCACCTTCGGCAATCAGACGGTCAGCTTCCGGCGCACCGCGACCGAGACCACCGTCACCTTCACGAACACCACGACGGGTGAGGTCAACACCGTGGTGATCCCGGGCGCGCCTGCCGCGTCGAGTAACACCACGGACAGCGCCAGCATCGCGGCGGCGGGCCGTCGTTCGGTGTCGACTACCGACGTGCCGCCCGGCAGCGTGTCGGGCATCACGCTCGCGGGTACCGCGCCGCTCGGCACCAGCGCCGGTTCCTTGATCGGGCGGACGCCAACGGCCAATGATGCGACGCCCCGATCCGCGGAGCAGGCGCTGGGCGCCACCGGAACAACGCTGGCAGGTTCCGGCCTAGCGCCGTTGTGAACGATCCGGCATCCACTCGCCCATACAGGTCTGCTTAGCTTTATGTCGTTTCCGAAGGGCGCTGCCCGCATCGTCTGCCTGTTGCCTGCCGTCCTGATGACGGGTTGCGCGACACCCGGGCTGCTGCCCCAGTTCAACACGCCTTCCGTGGTGGCGCCCGTCACGGTGGGACAACGCGACCTGATGTACATGCCGATTCCGCCGCAGCCGATCCCGGTGGCGGTATATGCGTTCACCGACCAGACCGGTCAGCTGAAGGCGTCGGACACCGGCATCAACTACTCGCGCGCAATCACGCAAGGTGGCACGTCGGTCCTGATCAGCGCGCTGAACTCGGCCGGCAACGGCAACTGGTTCACCGTCATCGAGCGGGAGCGGCTGGATAACCTGCTGCGCGAGCGGCAGATTATCCGGGAGATGCGTCGTCAGTATTTGAACGAGGCGGAGACGCCGGCGCAGGTGCTCCCGTCGCTGCTGTTCGCGGGCGTGACGTTGGAAGGCGGCATCATCAGCTTCGACAGCGCCGTCAAATCCGGGGGCATCGGTGCGCGCTTCCTGGGCATCGGCGCCTCGACCCAGTACCGGACCAGCACCGCAACCGTGTATCTGCGCGCGGTGAGCGTGAAAACGGGCGAGGTGCTCGCCAATGTCGTCACGCAAAAGAGCATCTCTTCCTATGCGACCTCTGCGGGTGTCTTCAAATACGTCAAATTCGACGGGCTGCTGGAGGCCGAAGTCGGCGTTGCCGCCAACGAGCCGAGCCAGATCGCCGTCCAGGCCGCGATCGAAAAGGCGGTGTACGCGCTGATCCTCGAGGGGGCCAAGCCAGGCCCCAAGCAGCTGTGGAGCTTCGCCGATGCCAAGGCGGGACAAGCCTGGCTCGACCGCTACGCCGATGATCGGCGCAAGTCGCTGGCGCAGGTGTATGAGGATAATGGCGGCCTGCCGGTGAGTAGGTCGGCCAAGTAGCTTGTGCCGACCGGCGCTGCGCGTGTGGCCTTTTGGTCACGCCCCGGCGGCGAACGCCTCCACGGCGCCCGTCCTGGACTGGCGGTTCGCCTGTAAGCGGAAGGGAATGCGTCACAATCTGTCGATCCAGATCAGGATCGCTTGTTTTCCCTCTTGCGCTGCTCTCGACCTTCCCACTATGACCGGCTCGCAATTGACCAGATTTCAGTAACCGTACCTTTAGGGGAGTATCACCGTGACTCGCACTTCATTCTTGGTTGGCATGTCGGCACTCGCCTTCGCCGCCGGTTCGGCCTCCGCGCAGACCAACACCGATACGACTGATGCCAATGGCAACCGCGCCGTGATCGGCTGCGCCCCTAACAACACCTGCACCGTCACCAACGGCGGCGCGGGCGCCACGCAGAACACCGGTTCGGCCGGTGCGACCGGCGGTACGGGTAACAGTCAGAACGTGAACCAGACGGGTAACCGTCAGTTCGGCACGACGGCCGCGAACGGCTCGAACAACAACAGCTTCGTCAGCCAAAGCGGCAACAACAACAGCGGCGTCGTGAACCAGACCGGCAGCAACACCGGCGGCAACGCTGCGAACCAGGCGTCGCTCAACCAGACGCAGAACGACAACAGCGCGACCATCACGCAGACGCGCACTGCCGGTGCGGCCGCTGCTGCAGGCTCGAACTTCTCGCAGATCAACCAGGGCTTCGGCGACGGCGGGGCGCTGAACGTCGCCACCTCGACGCAGAACGGCACCAACCTGGGCTCGTTCATCGGACAGAGCGGTAACGGCGGCAACGCAATTGCTGCCAGCAACAACCGCGCGTCGGTCAGCCAGACCGGTACGGGCAGCAACAGCACCGTGCAGCAGTTCAGCCGGGGCAACAGCGCCACGGTGACCCTGGGCGGCGGCGGCACCAACACCGGCGGCACGTCCAACTTCACCAACACCAGCTTCGTGCGCCAGGAAAACAACCGCCTGCAGGCCAATGCCAACGGCACCTTCACGAACACTGCGGCAGTCGGCACGACGACGTCTAACAACCAGGCGAACGTCGCGATCATCGGTCTGCAGAATTCGAGCTCGGTGAGCCAGAACGGCATCAACAACTCGGCGACGGTCTCGATCTTGGCCGGTGGCGGTGGCAACACCAACCAGGCGCAGGTTCCGAACCCGGCGCTGCCCGCCAACCGTCCGGAGGGCAACCAACTGTCGCTGGTGCAGACCGGCCGCGGCAACTCTTTCGAGATCAGCTCGGGCGGCCGCACGTCGACCAACCCGAACGGCGGCCGCGGCAACCTTGCGACGGTGACGCAGGGCGACAACACGGTTGCCACCTCGGCCACCTCCAACGCGCTCAACATGCGCGCCACGGTTTTCCAGCGCGGCACCGCCGATACGGTGACGATCACGCAGAACAACAACACCAACGGCATCGGTGCCGCAGTTCAGGGCGCGTCGATCGCCGACGTGTCGCAGCTGAGCGTCGGCAGCACTGCGACGGTGACCCAGTCGGGCACCAACCGGGCTGAGGTTTCGCAGGGCCTGAACGCCGACAACAGCGGCGGTCAGCTCTTCATCTCGGTCAATCAGACCGATCTGGGTGATACGGCGGGCAGCAGCACCCCGGGCAGCGATCCCTTCGGCGGCGGAGGCAGCTCCGGCACCGACACGACGCGGGTCAACACGCTTCAGTCGAGCCAGTCGGGTCTGCTGAACAGCGCCACCGTCAACCAGACCACGGTGAACGGCCGTGCGACCCTGTTCCAGACGCGTGGCAGCCGCAACAACACCGCGACCTTTAACCAGGGTACCGGCACGGGTAACACCGGCACCGGCACCGCAGCGGGCACGACGACGGGCGCCAACTCGTTCAACCTGCAGGCCGATCTCCGCCAGGAGGGCTTCGGTGGCACGGTGACGATCAACCAAGATGGTACGAATAACACCGCGACCATCGCGCAGGCCGGCTCGAACACCACCGGCGCGTCGCCGGCGGCTAGCAACAATGCGGTCACCGTCTCGCAGGCGAACAGCTTCCAGGTCGCCGATATCGGTCAGAACGGCTACGGGCTGACCGCCAATGTGCAGCAGTCGGGCGTCAACAGCACCAATGCGCTGCAGAGCAAGGCGACCGTCTCGCAGGTTGGTTTCAACCAGAATGCGACGATCACCCAGGCTGCGACATCTGGCGCTTCGACGGCGGCGGCTCCGGCTTCCGGTATCGCGGGCAACTCGGCGTTCCCGAACGCGCGTGCTGCTGGTGCGTCCTCGGCCGAGGCGATCATCATCCAGACGACGAGCGGCAACAGCGCCAGCATCACGCAGAGCGGCCGCGGCCAGTACGCCCGCATCGAGCAGCGTGGCGTGAACAACAGCGGCACGATCACTCAGGCCGTTGGTGCCACCAACGCGGTTGCGATCTTGGAGCAGACCGGCAACGGCAACAATCTGACGATTGCTCAGACTGACGCTGGCCAGTACATTCGGGTTCAGCAGACGGGTAACAGCAACGCTTCGACCGCCACGACCGAGTTCTCGGGTCAGGGCGCGAATGGCGGGACGGTCACTCAGGGCGCGCCGATCGCGTTCTGATCGACCGCTTGCTAGAAGCTTGATTTAAGGATTGGCCCTCGGCGACATTGTCGGCGGGGGCCTTTTCTTGTCTGGACTATGGGTTGCGGACCGCCCGGTGACATCGTGCTCCATCCTTGGTCAGGTGCTTATTCGTGCCAATTGAGGGCAGGAGACCATTGTCACTGAGCTCTGCGCGATGGTTGGGAGAGCCGCGCCAAGCCACAGTCCTCCTCGACCACGGCTCGTTCAGCCCTCAGCCAGTAACCTCTTCCTACGGGCCAGGCGGTATGCGAAGGCGGCTGCGGGCCTTGGAGCGATTGCGATGACTTCGAAAACTTGGCTGGTCGGCATCTCGTCGCTTGCGCTTGCGGCCGGGGCTTCGGGGCAGACGGCCAATCAGAACAACGTGACGCAGACCGGCACCGACAACGTCGCGGCGGTCGATAACGCGCGGAGCGGCAACGACAACAACATCTCGACGATCGTGCAGAACGGCCGAGTCAACCGCGCCTCGGTGCTGCAGATCGGCGACCTCAACACCTCCGAAGCGCGGCAACTCGGCAACAGCAACACGGTCGCGCATACTCAGGAAGGCAACGTCCATCGAGCCGAGACCTTTCAGACCAGCGACTCCAATCGCAGCGCTATTCGCCAAGCGGGCAATCCCAACAGCGCGACCGTGACCCAGGCGGGGCTGCGCAACCTCAGCCAGATCGCGCAAGGGATCGACGCCGGTGCTAATCAGGACTTCGATTCGGCCACCTTCTTCAACGCCAACGGTGTGGCCCGCACCGGCGGCAACAATCGCGTGTCCATCTCCCAAGTCGGCAATGACTTCACCTCCACCGTCCGGCAGCGCGCGCGGGCCGGCGGGGGGCAGGCAGCGGACGATAACCGGGTCACCGTGTCTCAGCGCGGCGCAGGCAACTCAAGCTCGGTCGTGCAGGAGAGCCGCAGCAACTTCGCGGATATCTTCCAGCGCGATGGCGGGATCACGGCTGCGACCCGCAACACGACGAGTGTCGTCCAAGGCAACGCGACCGCCGGCGCCGGCGCTACCATATCCTCCAACAATCGGGTGAACGTCGCGGTCAGCGGCCAGGCGAACAGCTCCACCACGACCCAGGACGGTCTGAACAACGGGGCGGAGGTGACGCAGGGCCTCGGCATCGGCGGCACCGTCCAGGTCATCCAGGTCGGCTCCGCCGGCCTCAACCGCGTCGCGATCGCGCAATATGGCGACTCCAATGGCGTCATCGTCAGCCAGAACACCGCAGGCGCCACCGCCACGGTCTGGCAGCAGGCCGGTGCGCCATCGGCGCGCAGTCGCAACAACGCCGTGGAGGTGCAGCAGGGGACCGGTACCACCGGCACCGCGGCGTTCTCCGCAGGCTTCTTCGGCAACACCGCTGCGACGGTCGGCGCCGCCACGAACGGGCTCAGCGCCAATGTCGTCCAGGGCAACAACCCGGATTCCGCAAGCTGGAACCTGACGCAAGTCGGTCAGGACGGCGTCAATCTGGCGGCGACGGTGCAACAGCTCGGCTCGGGGACGAGTTCGCTGGCAAATGTCGTGCGGATCGCACAGCAGGGGAGCGCCAACACGGCTGTTGCCATCCAGCGTGCGGGCGTCGGTTCGGGCACATCGAGCGCCGCCGCCACCGGTCAGCCAGGCGATCCCTTCTACTTCGCCGGTGGTCCGCGGTCGGCGGAGATCACCATCCTGCAGTCGGGCACCGGCAACAGCGCGACGGTGGAGCAGCGCGGCCAAAGCCAGCTTGCGCGAATCGAGCAGGGCCCGGGTGGCGGCAACACCGCATCCATCCTGCAGGAGACCAGTGCGGCCTTTGCCACCGCGATCATCCGCCAGACCGGCAGCAACAACAGCTATGCGGTGACCCAGGACACTGCCAATTCCTATGTCCTGGTTTCGCAGACCGGCAGCAACAACACGGTTACGGATGTCGTCCGGCGTCCTTGATCAAAGGACGTCGGTGTACCGCCCATAGAATTCGAAATCGCCATAGTGCGAGACGGTTTCGTCCAGGCACACCCGCATCTCGCGGCCGAGCAGCTTGGTCCAGCGATAGCAGAAGGAATAATCTTCGCCGAGACGGCCCCCATCGGGTTCAAGGATGCCGAAGAAGGAATAACACGGTTCGCCGCTGCTGGTGCTCAGATCCAGCCGCGGTTCGACGACCTTCTGCGCCACCATCGTCTGCAACGCCGCCTTGCCGATTAACGCGATGGCCATTCCGCAGGTCGCGGCGGAACAGAAGCCGTCACGAAGCTCTCGGGGAGGAGCGCTCCTGTCATCCCAATCATGCGCGATGGTGAATTGTGACGCTTGTGATCGGGCGCGGTCGAGGTCGCCATGGCTCGCGGCGGCGTTGACCAGCTGCACCAGGTCCAGCGTTCGCCGCGGACAGGCCGCCGCTGCCACATCGGCGCCCTGGCCGAGCAGACGCAGAACCAGCCGAGGGTCGAACCCCATATCGGAGTCGACGAATAGCATGGCGTCCCAGCTGTCGGAATAGAGCAGCATGTTCGCGAACATGTCGCGCGCGGTGACGATCTCCGCGGAGTCGATATTGTGCAGGTCCACGGCTATGCCCTGTGCTTGCAGCGCCATTGCCGTTTTGGCGATGGAGATCGCGGTGCCGCTCTTCATCGCGCGCGCCACTGTCGGTAGCGCGATCAGGATGTGCTGAAACTTCGTCATAGCCGCGCGGCTTCTCCCCTGGACCGGTGCAGGGGCAGCGCCTACATCAAAACCATGGCGAATGCGCTTGTCTTTGTGATCGCAGGCGTTCTTGCCGTGGCTGCGTCGGACTCGGCGACTGCGCAGAGCCGCGGTGTGGCGGCGATTGAACAGATCGACTCGTCGCGCTCTTCGGCGACGGTACAGCGCGCCGATGCGGAGAGAGTGGCGCCGGCGGTCTCGGCCAAGGTGCTGGCGGTTTGCCAGGAAGCGCAAGCCGCCGATCGGCCTGCGCCTGCGGGGGTCGATTGCGTCCGGGCGCTTCAGGTGACGGCGGCGAAGGCCGCACCGTCCGCCGAAGGGTCGCTGCTCAACCTGCTCGGGCAAAGTTCTGACGTGACTGCGACATCCCAGGTCAACGAGGGCAGCTCGACCAACGCCGATCAAGTATCCCGGCAGCTCGCTAACGGCGATGTTGGCAGCGCGGCGAGTGGCGATGCGGCCGCTAGCGTCGCGCGGGACCGTGCGCCCCCGCCATCGTCCACCCCGCCGCCACGTTGAACGCGTACCCGCTCACGCTCGAGGTCGACAAGGCCGTTGGTGGCGTCACCTTGCGTGTGCTGGGCCATTGGCCGACCGCCGTCCGCGCGTCCTTCGTCCTCGAGGTGGGCGGCGGCGGCAATCGCTCCACCCATCGCGGCGCGGCGAGTCTTCACGCGGCCGAGCGCGCGACTTTATCGACGATCTCGGTCGCGACCGCCCCCACCGGCGCGTGGGAGGCGGCGTTGGAGGTCGAGCTGCCCGATGGCACCTTCTATCGGCTCGTCGAGCACTCCGGCTGACCGAACCGACCCCGTGGCGCGTCCGGCTTGTATGACGGCCGCGTAGGGTACTAACGGGTGGGATGCGACGCCTGGTCCTGCTCTCGGTGAACAACTCCTGGAACATCCTGAACTTTCGGGCCGGGATGGTACGGCGGCTGCAAGATGCGGGCTATGACGTCAGCGTGGTCTCGCCTGCGGATGCGCATGCGCCCGAGCTCGCCGCCTTGGGCGTCGTGCATATTCCCGCCGCGATCGACAGCAAGGGACTGTCGCCGATCGGAGACCTGCGATTGCTGGTGCGCTATTGGCGCGTGCTGCGGCAGGAACGGCCCGCGGCACTCCTGACATGGACGATCAAGCCGAACATCTACGGGTCGATCGCGGCGCATCTGCTCGGGATTCCGGTCATTAACAACGTGTCCGGGTTGGGCACCGCGTTCATCCACAAGGGCCTGCTGACAAGGCTTGTCTCGGCGCTGTATGTGCTCGCATTCTCGCGCTCGGCCCGGGTCTTCTTCCAGAACCCCGAAGATCTGCGTACGTTCGTCGACGGGCGGCTGGTCGCGGAACGGCGTGCCGGCCTGTTGCCCGGCTCCGGCATCGATACCGATTGGTTCAGCCCTTCTCCCGCGTCGGAGTTCGATCCGCAGCCCGCACGGCCCTTCGTCTTCTTGCTCGTGGCGCGGCTGCTCCGCGACAAGGGTTTGGTCGAGTATGCCGATGCGGCGCGACTGATGCGGGGGGCGTGGCCTGACGTACGCTTTCAATTGCTGGGATCGCTCGACGCCGCGAACCGGACGGCGATCGGCCGTGCTGAACTCGCCGCTTGGATCGAGGAGGGGCTGATCGATTATCTGGGTGAAGTCGCCGACGTCCGACCCCATGTCCATGCCGCCGATTGCATCGTTCTGCCCTCCTATCGGGAAGGCATGCCGCGGTCCCTGCTCGAAGGGGCGGCAATGGGGAAGCCGCTGATCGCGACCAGGGTACCGGGTTGTGTGGAGATCGCCCGGGACGGGCGCAACGCACTGCTGTGCGAGCCGCGCGACGCGCGTTCGCTCGCAGACGCGATGACGCGGATGATCGAGCTACCGCAGGCAGAGCGCGATGCGCTGGGTGCCGAGGGCCGTCGCATTGCCGTCGCCGAGTTCGCGGAACGGCTTGTCACCGACCGTTACCTTAAGGTTGTGGACGCACTTTCCATAGCGCCCCGGTGAAGGGCCGGCCTGGCGTCAGATCGTGACATGCCTGGTCGATGCACTCGCCGCCTGGCGACGGGTGAACGGCCGCGCATCGCTCATCAGCCCCGCGCACATCGCGAAGACGGCCGAGATCGCGGCCGTGCGCAGCGGATAGTCGACCAGGCTGTGGAGCAGGATGGTGCCGGTGGCGATCGCGGCCGCGCGCGCATAGTAATCCGGTCCGGTCGCGGTCCAGATCGCGCGGACCCGAGCCGCCCACCAGAGCAGGAAGATCGCGGCCAGGCCGATACCGAGCAATCCGGTCTCGAGCAGCAACTCCAACCAATCACTGTGAGCGTGGTTCATGTAGACCGTCGTCACGCTCTTCAACGGCTCCTGCGTGCGATAAACCTCCTGGAAGGTGCCGACACCAGACCCGAACGGCAGGTATTCGCGAGCGGCGTTGAGCGTCAGCTGGAACGAGGTCCGCCTCGACAGTTCGGCGTTGTGCTGCTGACTTCCGACAAGATTGTTGCCGAACGGTCCAAGCACCACCGTCGCGACGGCCGCTACGGAGAGCAGCAGGGCTACAGCGAAGATCCACCATCTCGGCTTGATGTCCTTGCGCCGGAACGACAGGAAACTGACGAGCACCACGGGAACGCTCAAGCCGAGCCCCGCCAACGACAGGTTGGTGAGCAGGCCAACGATCAGGACGACGAAGATTGTGGCGGTCAGGACCCGCACCGCCGACGCGTTGCGCGGCGAACGCGCCCGTCGGAGCAAGCTCAGCTGCAACGCGCCGAGAAACGGAATCGCGACGAGCAGCAACGTCGCCATGTGATTGCCGTTCGCAAAGAAGCCCACTGCGACGCCGTAGTTCGTAATCTCGTAGATATAAGCGCCGCCGACCTTGCCGCCGGCCAGCTGCAAGGCGCCGACCGCGATAGAGAGGACGGTCACCACGAGCAGTGACCAACTCAGCAGCGACCCGCGGAACGCCCCCAAGACCACCACGCCCAACAGTGTCGCAATTGCGGGTAGCAGCCAAAGCAAGGATGCCAACGTGCCGGCGGGGTCTAAGGATAGCGGCAGCCAGGGCAGGGGCACCTGCAGCAACCGTAATCCGTCGGCTACCGGCGCCCTGCCGGGTAAAGCCGTCCACAATTCGGGCGGCAACGGCAACAGTTGCAGCGCCATGAACACCAGGCAGATGCCGAAGAAGATCAGCGGCGCGCGGTTGAGGTTGGGCGGCGGAGCGAAGATCAAACTCCACAGCGCAACGCAGATGATCGGCAAGGCCGCCAGCTGGAGGACCATGTTGGCCGCAAAGCCCGCGGCGCTGGCGCCACCCAGCAAGAGGCATGCGGCAAGGTAGGCGGGAACGAGCGCGTGCCTGATCGTCATCGCGCCGCCACCTTGTCCAGCCGCAAGCCTTCGATCGTTGCCGAGATCGGGGCCGGGAATTCGTCGGCGATGCCGGTCAGCCGCAGCCTTTGCGCGGGGCATCCCGCCGGTACGATCACCGTTCCGGCAATGCGTCGCGGGTTGCTGTCACCGACCTGCAGCGGAATAGAGGCGAGCGTCTGCTTTGGCGCATCCTGGCAAGAGAACACCCACGCCAACTTCGGTGTTGCCGCGGGCTGCATGCCGCTGACCACGAACCCGAAGCGATAAGTGCCGGGCGGAAGCAGGATCAGCTGGTTAGCGAGTTCGCCGCTCTCACGGCCATAATAGTTCACCTCGAGCTTCTTGCCCCGGACATCGACCGCGGCGAGCGCGCCGCTGTTGAAGGTCCAGTTGAACGGCGTGCTTCCCGGAAGTCGGTCCAGTACCGCATCATACAACAAGGGTGCGACCTGCTGGTCGTTCAGTCGGTTGATCCGCTGCCATACCCGCCGCGCCTGCGCGTAGCGCCGCGCTTCGACGAGCCGGTCGACCAGCACGGTTCCCCAGCCGCCCGGCACGTTCGCCATCGCCACTGCGGACGGGCTGGCCATCGCGAACAAGGTTGCCGGCTCGGTGCCGCTGCTCGCCAACGAGGTCAGCACCGATCGCTCGAGCACCGGATCCTGTCGCAGCGTCTCGCGGACCGCGTCGCGGGTTTCGGGAGCGACGCTCATCTGGGCCATCGCGGTGGCGATCGGGCCCTGCGCCCCGCCGACCAGCCGCGACAGCACTGAAAGCTCTTCCGCCGCCGCGACATATTTCCCGTCGCGCAGGTATCGATCGAGCAGCAGAATGTGGATCCAACGCTGCCGCGGATCGAGGCGGCGGCCGGCTTCCAGTGATTTGATCGCCAGATCTCTGCGACCGCGCTGAGCATAGTCGCTGGCGATGAGCAGATAGGGGCGCGCGTCGAGCGGAAGCGCGGCCGCTGCCCTGCGCACGGCCGGCAGGGTGGCCGGGTCCACCTTGCCCCGACCGATGATCAGCCCTCCTACTGCTTGCGCGAGCACGACGGTCGGCCGACCAGCCACCAGCATGCCTGGCCTCGCCCCCTGGCTAGCCAGCGTCTCGACCGCGGCGACGCGAACGACGAGCCAGCCAAGGAACACGGCAGTGACAAGCAGGATAACCGCCGCCGCGAGGGCGGCGGGTGTCGCCAGCTTATTCCTTGTCACGCGACACCGTCAGCAGGATGCGCCGACGCTTCGACTCGTCATCCGCGACGTACCGATACTCGCCCTGCTTCTGGCCATAGCCATAGCCGTACCCGTAACCATAGGATGCCTGAGCCTGATAACGCGTCAGGATGGCGCCCATGACATGGGAGCCCGAGGTGCGCAGCCGGTTAAAGGCCTCGACGGCCGCCCGCGTCCTGGTGCGTCCGGCCTCGATCACCATGAGCGTCCCCTCGACGGTGGTCGCCAGCAGCGGCGCGTCGGCCAGCCCCAGGATCGGCGGCCCGTCGAGGACGACCAGATCGAACATGCTCGACGCCTCCGCCAGCAGGGATGCGAAGCGGGGCGACGCCAACAGCTCGGGCGGACTGGGCGGCGTCGGCCCGGCCGGGATCATCCACAGCTGGTCCACATCGGTCTTCAGGATGTGCTCGCTCAGTGCGTCCGTTTTTGTCAGGATATGCGACAGTCCGACATCGTCCTGACCGGTGACAAAGGCAGGACGCCGCATGTCGGCGTCGATCAGCAGCACGGAGTGGCCTAGCCGCGCATAGCTTTGCGCCAGTGCCCAGGCGGTCGTCGATTTGCCTTCCGCCGGACGCGTACTGGTGACCAGCATGGTCTTCGGCGCACCCGCTTCCGTCAGGAACTGCAAGGCGGTCGCCGTCGACAGGTACGCTTCGGTGACTGGGGACAGCGGATCCTTCAACTCGGCCATCGGCTTGTCCTTGGCGACCGGGATGCCGCCAAGGAAGGGCAGGCCAAGCTTGTCACGGACGTCGGTGGGCGACTTGATGGTGTCGTTGATGAACTCGAGCGCCATCGCCGCCAGCAAGCCCGACAGCAGCCCCACTGCCGCGCCGATCAACACGTTGAAGAACAGGCTGGGCGCGTACGGCCCCGCCGGCACGGTTCCGCGGTCGACCACGGACGCGACCGCCGTGCCGATGCCGCTGGAGACGCCGATCTCCTTGAAGCGCTGCAGCAGCGCGTCGTATTGTGCGCGATTCGTGTCTACGCCGCGCTGGAGGATGTTGTACTGGATGCGCCGGCCGCGCTGATCCAGAACCGACGAGCTGAGTCCGGCGACCTGTTGCCGCAGCCTCGCTTCCTCGGCGCGCGCTGCCTGGAATTCCTGCCGCAGCGAGCCCGCCCGGTCGCTGCCGGCAGTCCGGGTCTCGGTGACCACGGAAGCACGCAGCGCGTCGATGCGCGCCTTGAGCGCCACCATTTCCGGGTAGTCGGGGCGGAACGTCTGCAGCTTCTGCTCATATTCGGCGTTCAACGCCGCGATCTGTCCCCGCAAGGGGGCGGCCGTCGCGCTCGTCTCGGTGGTCGAGCCGGACGTCATCGCTTCGCGATAGCGCTGCTCCGCGGCGATCCGCCGCGCGATGGTTTGGGACAGCGCGCCGTTCAGGGCGACCAGCGAGTTGCCCGCCAGGGAGTTGGTGTCGCCCGCCTGCTCCGAAGCGCCGCCGCCGCCGGTCGAGATCAACCGCTCGCGCTGGGCGTAGGCGACGAGATCACGCTCCGACCGCTCCAGCTCACGCCGCACGATCACGATTTGCCGTTGCAGGAAGTCGCGCGCATAGGAGGAGGACTGGTAGCGTCGCTCGAGGTTGGTGTTGATGTAAGCGTCCGCGACCCCGTTGACGATGCGCGCCGCCAAAGCCGGGTCGAGCGACACGAAGTTGATGGTTACCAACCGGCTCGCCGGCGCAGTCTTCGTGGTGAGCCCGCCGCGGACGTAGTTCGTGGCGATCCGCTGCGCGATATCGCGACTGGGCGGCGGATCGCCCACCACCGCGGGGTTCGCCGCCAGATTGAGATCCTGCGCGACACGCTCCGACAAGGCCTGGCTGCCGAGCAACCCGATCTGTGTGCCGACGAAAGACAGGTCGCTCGCCTGCGCGGTCGCGCGGGCGCCGCCGCCTTCGCCGCCTGCCTGGTCGAGCACCGCCATCTGCGGAGGATTCAGCTCGACCACGGCGGTCGACCGGTACTTCAAGGGGGTCAGCAGCGTGATCAGCACCGCCGCCGCGATGCCGACGCCGAACGCAGCGAGGATCAGCCAACGCCACTCGCTCGCCACCCGCCAGACGAGGCTGAGCGACAGATCCTGGGTCCGGATATCCGTACCATAGCCATAATTGCCGATCGGCAGCGGCGCGATGTCGCGCCGTTGACCTCCGCTCAGGGCCAAGCTGGAGGAGCTATCGGCCCCAATCATGTTCATCAAGTATTCCTAAATCGACATCCGCGCATTAGCGGCGGTTTAAAGCGCCATAAAGATCGGAAGCAGCGGAATGGCCTGGAAGAGCTGCTGCTGCGCTTGGCGTAGTTTCGAACCGTCCACGATCACCGTGTCGCCGGCATAGATCGCTGGGTCATCCTGCTTGCCGCGACGAATGTCCGTCAGGTCGAACGCGGCAGCCATACGCTTGCCGCCCACCATCCGGAACACCGCGACCCGGCGCGGGTTGGCGTACCCATCGACACCTTTGGCCAGAGCCACCGTTTGCATGAGCGTCAGCGGCCCGACGGCGGGAAACACGCCGGGCTCCCGAACGGAGCCGTCGACCGTCACCGTCCTGCTGCCGGATTCCTTCAGCGCCACGGTGACGTTGGGGTTGCGGAGGTACTTCACGCCGAGCTTCGCCTGTAAGTCGGCCGCCAGCTCGCCGGTGCTGAGCCCGGTCGCCTGGACATTGCCGACCAGCGGCATGGTGAAGCGCCCGGTGAAGTCGATGGCATAGTCCCGCGACAGATCGGGCACCTGGAACACGGTCACCGTGACCACGTCGAGTGGCGCGAGCTTGTAGGTATCGGCGGCCAGCGCCTTAGGCGCGTCGGGCGCCACGAAACCCTGCGGCGCGTACGGGATCGAACCTCCGCGCGTCGAGCAAGCGGAGGCGAAAAGGGAAAACCCGCAGATCGCCATAAGGCGCAAAAGGAAGGTCAGACGCATACGCAATTCCCGTGCGCGGCCTCGTCGTCGCCGCGGTCGATCTCCGCGCCGCATTATAGCGCAAGACCCTCTACTGCAAGGTGCGCTGCCCCCTTAGCCCAGTCGACAAGGTCCAGCGTTGGTCATCCTCGAGCGCCAAGGCGGTGAGGAGCCCGGTGCGATACGCGCCCGTGTCGATGCCGATGCGATTGCTATGCTCGTCCACCTCGTCGGTGATCGTATGGCCGTGGATGACCATTACGCCATGGTCTTTGTTGTCGCGCAGGAAGCTGCTGCGAATCCAGCGAAGATCGTGGGGCAGCTGCTCCTCGATCGCCACCCCCGGACGGATGCCGGCATGGACGAACAGATAGTCGCCCGATCGAACGGTATCGACGAAGCCGCGGACGAACTCGATATGTCGCACCGGAATCGTCTCGGTGAGCAGATCAGCGATTGCCTGTTCCGGCATGGCGTTCAGCGTGGCGGGATTCAGCCCATAGCTCTCCACGCAGGCGTCACCGCCGAAGGTGAGCCAGTCGTAAGCCACGCCCGGCTCGGCCGACAGCGCGCGTAGGAAAATCTCTTCATGGTTGCCCATGATGTAGCTGAATTTGGCGGGGACGTCGGCCACGTTCAGCAATCGCTCGATGACTTGGGCAGAGGCCGGCCCGCGGTCGATGAGATCGCCGAGCAGGACGACGAAATTGGCCGCAGAGGGGCGCTCCGCGATGTCCCCTTTGATCTGCGCCAGCAGCTCTTCCAGCAAATCCAGTCGACCGTGAACGTCGCCGATGGCGTAGATGCGGGAGCCCTGCTGTGCCCGAAACGTGCGCGCCGGTGACAAGGCACCCAGCATGCGGCTGAAGATATTCATAGAATGCCAGCACCTTACCCGCCGGCGCGAACGTCGCCAGCGGCGTTAACTGGTGACGCCACGACCGAATGTCTATAGTGTCCACACCTCCACCGACGCCGCTTGGCGCCGATCGGGCGAGATCACGTTCTTCAGATCGACCAACAGCCCCCCTGGTGCGGTCGCCCCGAAAATGCGATCCAGCCCAGCTTCGATCAACACGCGATGCGGGACGGCGAGAACGACCGTGTCATAATGTCGGTCCAGCGCGAGCGGATCAAGGGCGATGCCGTATTCGTGCAGCGCAGCGCCTGCGTCGACCAGCGGATCATATACCGTAACCTGGTGCCCGAGCTGTCCTAATGCGCCGGCGAGATCAGCGACCTTTGAATTGCGCAGGTCCGGCACGTCGGGCTTGAACGCCAGGCCCAGGACGAGCGCGGTTCCAGCCCGTTCGCCGCGTCGGAAGTGGATTTCTTGTGCGATCCAGCGGGCCATGTCGTCATTCACCCCGCGCCCCGCGAGGATCACGTCCGCCTGGACACCGAGTTCTTGCGCGCGATGCGCGAGGTAATAGGGATCGACCCCGATGCAGTGGCCGCCGACCAGACCCGGCTCGAACTTGAGGAAGTTCCACTTGGTGCCCGCGGCGGCGAGCACGTCCCACACCGACACGTCCATGCGTGCGAAGACGCGGGTGATCTCGTTCATGAACGCGATGTTGATGTCGCGCTGCGCGTTCTCGATCACCTTGGCGGCCTCGGCAACCTTGATCGATGTGGCGCGGAAGACACCGCCGGAGGTGACGGCGCCGTACAGGTCGGACACCTTATCGAGCACCTCCGGGGTCTGGCCCGAGACGACCTTGGTGATGCGGTCAACGGTATGCTCGCGGTCGCCCGGGTTGATGCGTTCGGGCGAATAGGCGAGGAAGAAGTCCACGCCGCACGTCAGGCCAGTCAGCCGCTCCAGCTCCGGCCCGCACAGCTCTTCGGTCACACCGGGATAGACGGTGCTCTCATAGACGACGATCGGCTTGCGCCCGGCCTGCAGCATTCCTGCGACGGTGCGGGTGGCTGCAATGACGATCGAGAGATCGGGCTTGTTTTCGGCATCCACCGGGGTCGGAACGGTGACGATGTAGAAGTCGGCCGGCGGGCAGGCGGCGGGATCGGTGGTGAAGCGCAACGGGGTCGCCGCGAGCTGCTCGGCGGTCAGCTCGCCGGTGCGGTCATGTCCCCGCCCGAGTTCGCCGACGCGGCCTGCATCGATGTCCAGGCCCCAGGTCTCGACGGTCTTCGCCAGCGCAGCGGCGAGCGGCAGTCCCACATAGCCCAGGCCGATCACGACGACCCGCTTCGATTCGGCCATGTGCCGATACGCTCCTGCAACGCTGACGGAAGCGCGCTCCTTTAGCGTCTATCCCCCTGGTCGCAAGCCGCGCGGGTCAGCTCGCCAGGCGGAGCGGCGGTGCCGGCAGAGCGCGAGGCTGGTCGAGCCAGATGCCGCGCGTGTCGAGTATGGTCTTGCCGACGCGCTCCTCCACCGGCACCGAGCGGAACAGGTCGTGATCCACCAGCACCACCATCAGCGGGCAGGTCGCCAGTGCAGTGTCCAGGTCGGTAAGCTGCGCGCCGGTGCCAGCGAAGGCTGCCGGAAGCGCCGAGGCATAGGGCTCGACGATGCGCACCCGGTTGCCGAAACGCCGGGCGAGCGCGACGGATACGGCCAGTGCCGGGCTCTCGCGGAAGTCATCGATGTTCGCCTTGAACGCGAGCCCCAGGCACGCGACCGGCACGCCAGGAACGGCGTCGAGCAGCGCAGCCGCCTGCGCGACCACATGGTCGACCTTGCCGTCGTTGACCAGCCTGGCGGTGCGGATCAGCGGCGTCTGCTCGGGTGCCGCGGCGACCAGGAACCAGGGGTCGACCGCGATGCAGTGGCCGCCGACGCCGGGCCCCGGCTGCAGGATCTCGACCCGTGGGTGGCGGTTGGCGAGGCGGATCACCTCCCACACGTCCACGCCCATGCGGTCGGCGACCAGGCTCAGCTCGTTGGCAAAGGCGATGTTGACGTCGCGGAAGGCGTTCTCGGCGAGCTTGGTCATCTCCGCCGCCTTGGCATTGGTGGTGACACAGGCGCCGCGCACGAAGCGACGGTAGAAGCCCAGCGCCTTGCGCGCGCAACGTGGCGTGATGCCGCCGATCACCCGGTCGTTGGCGATCAGTTCGTGAAGGATGCGGCCGGGCAGGACGCGCTCGGGGCAATAGGCGATCGCGACATCGGCTTCGCTGCCGCGACCCGGCGTGGTCAGGTCGGGCCGGAGCTCCGCGATCAGGTCGCGGACCTGCTCGGTGGTGCCGACCGGCGACGTCGATTCGAGGATCACCGTGTCCCCGCGCTTGAGCACCGCGGCGATGGTGGTCGCGGCGCGCAGCACATAGCCGATGTCGGGCTGGTGATCGGCCGAAAAGGGAGTGGGAACGGCGATCACGAACACGTCGGCGGCCGCGATCTGCGTCGACGCGCGCAGCGTACCTCGGGCGACGACGCCGGACACCAACGCGTCGAGGTCGACCTCTTCGATATGGACCTTGCCCGAATTGACCGTCTCGACGACGCTCGGCGTCACGTCCACTCCGAGCACCCGGGCACCGGTGCGCGCGATCACGGCGGCGGTGGGAAGCCCGATATAGCCGAGGCCCAGGACGACGACGGACAGGTCAGTGTCGGCAAGCATCCGCGATCAGCTCCGCAATACGGGCCGCGGCATGACCGTCGCCGAACGGATTGTGGGCGCGGGCCATCGCGGCATAGGCGTCGCTATGGTCGAGAAGGGTTGAGACTTCGGAAACGATGCGGTCCTCGTCGGTGCCGACCAGCCTGGCGGTGCCCGCCTCGACGCCCTCCGGCCGCTCGGTGGTCTCGCGCATGACGAGCACAGGCTTGCCGAGCGCCGGCGCCTCCTCCTGCACACCGCCCGAATCGGACAGGACGAGGTCGCATGCGGCGAGCGCGCGGACGAACTGGGGGTAGTCGAGCGGGGCGATGCGGACGATTTCGGGACGGTCGCCGATGATGGCATCCATCACGGGGCCGACCTGCGGGTTGGGGTGGACGGGAAAGAGTAGGGCGGTATCGCCGCGATCCGCCAGCCGCACCAGCGCGCGCGCGATCGCCGCCATGCCGCCGCCGAAGTTTTCGCGGCGATGGGTGGTGACCAGCACCAGCCGCTTGCCCGCCACCCGCGCCAGCACCGGATTGAGCGCGGCGGCAAGGCCAGGGTCGGCGGCGATTCGGTCGCGGGTCCAGTGCAGCGCGTCCACTACCGTGTTGCCGGTGACGTGTATCGCTTCGGGCGCGATGTTCTCCCTTCGCAGCGCCGCCGCCGCCGTCTCCGTCGGCGCGAAGTGCAGGCGCGCGATCGGCGCGACGATGCGGCGGTTCACTTCCTCGGGCCAAGGGTGGTAGATGTCGCCCGAGCGCAGGCCGGCCTCGACATGGGCGACCGGCACCTTGCGATAATAGGCGGCGAGCGCTCCGACCATCGCCGTGGCGGTGTCGCCCTGGACGACCACCCAGTCGGGCTGTTCGCGGTCCATCACCTCGCCCAGGCCGACCAGCAGCCGTGCGGTGAGCCGGTCTAGCGTCTGGCCGGGTTCCATGATGTCGAGGTCGATGTCGGGTTTCAGGTCCGCGATCGCGAGCACCTGATCGAGCAGCCCGCGATGCTGCGCGGTGACGCAGGTCCGAACGGTCAGTTCCGGCCGCGCCACGAGCGCGCGCACCACCGGAAACAGCTTGATGGCTTCCGGTCGGGTGCCGAATATGACGAGGATCTTGCGCTTGGACATGGGTCGCACCCTATCTGCGGATGCTGAATGCAACGCTAAGACCGCCCCGACTGTAGCTTGCCCACCCGCGGCAAGCCTCCTAATGGCTCCCGCGAGGGAATGGGACTAGATGAACGGCGACACCATCGTTGAACGGGCTGCCGAGCTGATCGAGACCGAAGTCGACGGCGACTTGGTCGCGCTCGACATCGAGCAGGGCAATTGCTTCGGCTTCAACGCGACCGCGTCTCGGGTTTGGCAAATCCTCGCGCAGCCGCGCTCGGTCAGCGCGATCGTCGATACCCTCCTGGAAGAGTTCGCGATCGACCGCGCGACGTGCCAGACGGCGGTGATCCAGCTGATCGAGGACATGGCCAGCCGCAAGCTGGTCCGCGTTTGAACGGCCCGACACGTCACCGGTCTCCGGTCGATCCTACCCTGGTTTGCCACAGCTAGAGGCGCGCAGTGACCACGCTCATCACCGGTGCGGCCGGATTCATCGGCTTCAACGTCGCCCAACGCCTGCTGGCGCGTGGCGAGCAGGTGATCGGCCTCGACGTCGTCAACGATTATTACAGCGTCCAGCTGAAGCGTGACCGGTTGGCGAAGCTGGCGGCCGACGGCGGCGATCGTTTCCGCTTGGTGGAAGCGGACCTGGCCGACGATGCGGCCTTGGACACAGCACTTGCTGGAATGGAGTTCGACGGCATCGTCCATCTCGCCGCCCAGGCCGGGGTACGCTATTCGATCGAGAACCCCCGAGCCTATGTGCGATCGAACCTGGTCGGGCACGTCAACATTCTCGAACTCGCCCGCCACCGCAACAGCAGGCATCTCGTCTACGCGTCGTCCTCGTCGGTCTATGGCGGCAATAAGACCCTGCCGTTCCGCGTCGAGGATCGCGTCGATCATCCCCTTTCGCTCTACGCCGCCACGAAGAAGGCCGACGAGTTGATGAGCGAGACCTACGCCCATCTCTACCGCCTGCCCCAAACCGGCCTGCGCTTCTTCACCGTCTATGGCCCGTGGGGCAGACCCGACATGGCGATGTGGCTCTTCACGAAAGCCATCTTCGAGGGGCGTCCGATCCAGGTGTTCGGCCAGGGCGACATGCGGCGGGACTTCACCTATATCGACGACATCGTCTCCGGCATCGTCGCGTCGCTCGACAACCCGCCCTCCGACGACGGCCAGGAGAAGGCGGGGGGCAGCCTTTCCCCCCATCGTCTCTACAATATCGGCAACCACCGCTCCGAAGAACTCGGCCACATGATCGAGCTGATCGAGCGGGCGTGCGGCCGGTCCGCCGAGAAACAGCTGCTGCCGATGCAGGACGGTGATGTCCGCGATACCTTTGCAGACATCAGCGCCATCACGCGCGATCTCGGCTACGCGCCGACCACCAGCATCGACGTGGGTGTTCCGCGTTTCGTGCAATGGTATCGCGAGTATCACAGACTATGACCGACACGATCCAGCGAGTGCGCAAGGCAGTGTTTCCGGTGGCCGGACTTGGGACGCGGTTCCTGCCGGCGACCAAGTCGATGCCCAAGGAGATGCTGACGGTCGTCGACAAGCCGCTGATCCAATATGCGGTGGAGGAAGCGCTGGAGGCGGGGATCGAGCAGATCATCTTCGTCACCGGCCGCGGTAAGGCGGCGCTCGAGGACCATTTCGATATCTCCTATGAGCTGGAGATGACGATGCGCGAGCGAGGCAAGAGCCTGGCCGCGATCGAGAACATCCGCCAGAAGCCCGGCTCGCCCGTGTACGTCCGCCAGCAGGAGCCGCTGGGACTGGGTCACGCAGTGTGGTGCGCGCGCGAGATCGTCGGCGACGAGCCATTCGCGGTGCTGTTGCCCGACGAGCTGATGGTCGGTAGCCCCAATTTCCTGGCGCAGATGGTCGCGGCTTATAGCCGGGTCGGCGGCAACGTCGTCGGCGCGCTGGAGGTGCCCGACAGCGAGACCGACAAATACGGCATCATCTCGCCGGGCCGGGTAGACGGGCGACTGACTGAGGTAACCGGGCTGGTCGAGAAGCCCAAGGGCAAGGCGCCGTCCAACCTGATGATTCCCGGCCGCTACATCCTCCAGCCCGAGGTGATGCGCGTGCTCGACAACCCGGTGCGCGGCGCGGGCGGGGAGATCCAGCTGACCGACGCGATGGCGCAGCTGATCGGGCGACAGCCCTTCCACGGCTACACCTTCAACGGCGCGCGTTACGACTGCGGGGACAAGGCCGGGTACATCCAGGCGAACCTCGCGCTGGCGCTGGCGCGGGATGACATCGGGCCGGCAGTGCGGGATTTTGCGCGCGGGTTGTTGAATGATGTAGGGCGGGGGTAGCTCATTGCGTCTTCCCCGGCGAAGGCCGGGGTCCAGTTGCCATGGTCTCAGTCCGAGCGCGCTTCCCCTTCCAACCGGCTGCGAAGCTACTGGGCCCTAGCCTTCGACCGGGAAGAGCTCGACCCGCAGGCCGGACAACCCGGATCCTTGGGCAGCGTCAGGGTACGAAAGCGCCAGCTCAGCAGGTCGACCAGCAGGAGCCTGCCGGCGGGATCGTCGCCGAACGGCACGATCGCGCGGATCGCCTCCAGCGCCGCCATGCTGCCAAGCATTCCCGTCACCGGGCCGAGCACGCCCGCCTCGGCGCAGCTCAGTTCCGCCCGATCGGGCGCGTCGCCGACGAAGCAGCGATAGCAGGGCCGGTCCGCCTCCCAACCGCGGTACACCGCGAGCTGCCCCTCGAATTGCCCAACCGCCGCCGACACCAGCGGGATGCGGAGCGCCAATGCGGCGTTCGCGACCGCGAGGCGGGTCGCGAAATTGTCGCAGCCATCGACCACCACATCGGACTCGGCGAGCAGCGCCTCCGCATTCGCTGCGTCGATTCGTCGGCTCACCGGCTGCACCCGCGCCCGCGGGTTGAGCCGACGCGCGGCGTGGCCGGCCTGCACGGCCTTGCCCAGCCCCTGCTCGGCGGTCGCGAACAATGTCTGGCGCTGGAGATTGGACAGCTCGACCATATCGTCGTCGACCACGATCAGCCGACCGACCCCGGCACCAGCAAGATATTGGATGACCGGTGAGCCGATGCCGCCGGCGCCGATCACTGCCACGGTCGCGTCCTTCAGTCGGACCTGCCCCGCGCCGCCGACTTCCTTGAGGACGATCTGGCGAGCGTAGCGGGCGAGCTCTTCGTCGGTCAGCTTTGGCAACGTTGTGCCCTCGCCTCGTTACGCCTCCATGGTGGAAGTCGGGGCCCAGATGCGGCATTTCCGACCCAGCGCAGCGCTTGTTTCCGGCGCGGCCGACTGGGCCCCGGCTTCCGCCGGGGAGGGGAAGTTGGCCACATCAAAGGCTGGACGTTCCGGTCGAACCGAATCCACCACTACCGCGCGCCGTGTCGTCCAGCTCATCCACCGCCACCAGCGTCGCCCGCAGCACCGGCGCCGGCACCAACTGGGCGATGCGGTCGCCGCGACGGATCGGGAACGGGTCGGCGCCGAGATTGGCGAGGATTACCTTCACCTCGCCGCGATAGTCGCTGTCGATCGTGCCGGGCGTGTTGAGGCAGGTCACCCCGTTCTTCAACGCAAGCCCGGACCGGGGCCGGACCTGCACTTCATAACCTTCGGGAATGGCGAGCGCGAAGCCGGTCGCGACGGCATGACGCGCGCCGGGCGGCAGGACGAGTTCCTCGGCCGAGACCACGTCCATCCCTGCCGCGCCGGCGGTGGCATAGGCGGGGGCAGGGAGACCTTCGCCGTGCGGCAGGCGCTTCAGCCGGATCTCGATCATGCGTTTGCGATCCGCTCGATCAGCCGCCGCGCCACTTCAACCTTGGGCAGCCGATCCCAGCTTTCGATGCCGCCTGCGGTAACCAGGTGGACGCTGTTGCCGTCGCTGCCGAACACGTCGGTCGACACGTCGTTGGCGACCAGCCAGTCGCAGCCCTTGCGCGCGCGCTTGGTGACCGCATGTTCGACGACCTGCTCAGTTTCGGCGGCGAAGCCGATCAGCAAAGCGGGGCGCTGCGGCGAGCGTGCGAGCGTGGCCAGGATGTCGGGGTTCTCGACCAGGGTGAGAGCGGGGAGTCCCTCGCCCTTTTTCACCTTCTGTCCCGCCGCCTCGACCCGCCAGTCGGCGACGGCGGCGACCATGATCGCGACGTCGGCGGGCAGCGCCGCGTCGACAGCGGCAGACATGTCGACCGCAGTTTCCACGTCGACCCGAGCGACGCCGGCGGGGGTGGGTAGAGCGACCGGTCCTGCCACCAGGGTGACCCGCGCGCCCGCCTGTGCGGCGGCGGCGGCGATGGCGAACCCCTGTCGGCCGGAGGATCGGTTGGCGATGTAGCGGACCGGGTCGATCGGCTCATGCGTCGGCCCGGCCGTAACGAGAACGTGCTTGCCGGCGAGAGCTCCCCTCCCGCTTGCGGGTGGGATTGTGGAGAGATGGGACAAGCCCTCCCCCGACCCCTCTCGCAAGCGGGAGGGGAGATCGGCGGTACCTCCCCGCGACCGGGAGGGGAGGAGCGCATCCTGGATCGCAGCGGCGATCGCGGCCGGCTCGGGCAGGCGGCCTGGGCCGTACTCGCCGCATGCCATGGCACCTTCCTCGGGCTCCAGCACCGTCAGCCCGTCGGCGCGTAATTGCGCAACGTTGCGCTGTGTCGCCGGATGTTCCCACATCCGCACGTTCATCGCCGGCGTCACCAGCACCGGCTTGTCGGTCGCGAGCAGGACTGTGGTGGCGAGGTCGTGCGCACGGCCCGCCGCCATGCTGGCGATCAGATCGGCGGTGGCAGGCGCTACGACGAGCAGGTCGGCCTCGCGGCTGAGCTGAATATGACCCATCTCCGCCTCGTCCTTCAGATCCCATAGGCTGGTATAGACCTGATCCTCGGACAGTGCCGCGAGCGTCATCGGCGTGACGAAGTGGCTGCCGCCCTCCGTCAACACACACCGCACCGCATGACCGGCCTTGCGCAGCAGGCGGATCAGCTCGCACGCCTTGTACGCTGCGATGCCGCCGCCGACGATGAGGAGGATGCGCTTCACGAGGTGATCCGTCGCACGACGATCCGCCGCCTGTCGAGCGCGGCGGCGGTGAGGTCTCGCAGCAAGTCGGGGACGAAAGCGAGGCCGACCAGCAGCACCGGCGCGGTCAGCAGGCCCCAGTAGAAGGTGTCGAGCCGGCCGGCGGTGGCGAGCAGCAGGGCATAGGAGGCGAGCGTCACGGCGACGCGGGTAGCCGTCGGGTCGCGCCAAGCGGTCCATCCGGCGATCGTCAGCGCGACCAGCGGCGCGGCCAGGATCAACGGAAACAGCACCAGCGCGGTGGATGCCTGCCAGGTGCGCACCACGAAGCCGGGTCCCAGCAGCCCCGACCAGCCGGGCGAGGCCGGGTCGAGCGGACCCACCACTTGCGCCACCGCCCAGGCGTGGGTTGCGACCACCACAGCCACCGCGCCTATGGCAGCGGTCCAGCCCAGCGCCTCCCGCCGCGCGCCGTCGCGCCAGGCGAGCGCCAGCATGACCAGCAGGTACAGCGCGGCGGTCTCGCGGATCAGCGTGGCGGCAACGCCCCAGCCGACCGCCTCCAGCCAGCGATCAGCACGATAACGCGCAAGCGAAAGCGCGATCAGCAGGCCCGCCCAGACCTCGTGAAAGGGCACTAGATCGGTCTGCCAGCATGCGATCGAGCCACCGAGGAGGAGCAGGGTTGCGCCGAGCCTTGCCGCAGGGCGGCCGAGGCCGAGCTTGAAGCGTTCATACCAGGCGAGCGTCGCCGCGCCCGCCAGGAGGTACAGGAGCGCACCGATCGCCCATTGCGGGAGCGCCGCGAGGATCACAGCGAGGGTCGGCAGCCGAAAGGTGACGAACGGGCGCAAGGGATAGTCGTTGGTCCTGAGCGCGTCGGCGGCCACCGCATAATAGCCGCCGCCATGGCGCAGCGCCTCGACGATGCCGCCATAGAGCTGCAGGTCGCCGCCTTCGCCCGGCGCCGGGCCGCCTGCGGTCGGGTCGGCGCTCGAGAGCGCGGTGAAGCTGAGTAGAACGACCGCTGCGAGGACAGCAAGCGTGACACGAGCGGCGTAGGGCGAGAGGCCGGCGTAGCGTGAAGGCTGGGCCAGCCAAAGGGGGGGCAGGGGGCGGCGCATCACCTGACCTTCAAATCTTCCCCGGCGAAGGCCGGGGCCCAGTTGCGGGCTGCTCGAAGAAGCGCGACACGCTCTCCTGTGAACGGATTGCGGCTGGGCCCCGGCCTTCGCCGCGGAAGAGGCCCATTGCGCTCAATCCGCTCACCGCAGCGCCGCCACCGTCGCCACCACGGCCGCCACCGCGCTCAGCACCGCCGTCACCGCGTAGCGCCAGCCGCCGCCGAACCGCACCAGCTCGATCTGCGCCAGCGGCGGGGCCGGGGGTTCGCCGCCCGGCGCCGGGTAGCGCGCCTCGATGCGGCGGACGAGGTCGGGCAGGCCGATCAGCGTGCGCAGGTCGAGGATCAGCCGGTCCGCCACCGCCGCCTCCGGTCCCAGCTCCGTGCGGATCCACTCGCGCACGAACGGCGCCGCGGTCTCCCACAGGTTGATGTCGGGATCGAGCGCGGTCGCGACGCCCTCCACCATCACCATCGTCTTCTGGAGCAGCAGCAGGTGCGGCTGCGTCACCATGTCGAAGTCGCGGGTGATCGAGAACAGTCCGTCGAGCATGTTGCCGATCGACATGTCCTTGACCGGCAGCCCACGCATCGGCTCGCCGACGGCGCGCAGCGCGGTGGCGAACTCCTCGACGCTGTGGTGCGACGGCACATAGCCCGCCTCGAAATGAATTTCGGCGACCCGGCGGTAGTTGCCGGTGATCAGGCCGTAGAGGATCTCGGCCAGCCACATCCGCGCACGCCGGTCGATCCGGCCCATGATGCCGAAGTCGATCGCGGCGATGCGGTTGCCCGGTAGCGCGAACAGATTGCCCTGGTGCAGGTCGGCGTGAAAGAAGCCTTCGGCGATCGCCTGGCGCAGGAAGCCGTCGATCAGGATGCGCGCGAGCCGGGCCGTGTCGTACCCGGCGGCGGTCAGCGCGGCGCGATCGTTGAGCTTGACCCCGTCGATCCATTCGATCGTCAGCACCTTGGCGCTCGATCGCTGCCAGTCGATGCCCGGGATGACGAAGTCGGGTTCGGCGGTCATCGCCTCCGCCAGCTCGCTCGCCGACGCCGCCTCGCGCATGAAATTGAGCTCGCGCGCGGTCCAGCGCTTGAACGTCTCGATCGTCAACCGCGGACGCAGGCGCCGCGCCTCGGTGCTCATCCCCTCGAGCTGCGCGGCCGCCCATTGATAGGTATCGATGGCGCGGGCGAAGTCCTCCTCGACGCCCGGACGCAGCACCTTGACCGCGACGATGCGGCCGTCGGGTGTCACCGCGCGATGGACCTGCGCGATCGAGGCGGCGCCGACCGGCTCCTCGTCGATTGAGGCGAACAGCACCTCCAGTGGCCGGCCGAGGCTCGCCTCGATCGCTCGGCGGATGACGGCGAAGGGGACGGCGGGCAATTGGTCCTGGAGACGCAGCAGATCCTGTGCGGCCACGTCGCCGACCAGATCGGGTCGGGTGGCGAGCGTCTGACCGAGCTTGATGGCGGCGGGGCCGATCGCCTGGAACGCATCGGCATAACGCGGCTGCGTGGGCTGGCGCGTACCGAGGCGGGCGAGGCGGACCAGGCGGCGGACCGGGGCAGGGGTGTTCGGGTCGCGCTCGATCCCGCGCAGCGCACCGTGCCGGGCGAGGATGCGACCCCATTTCAGGAGCCGCCAGATATGGGTTGAGGAGGAGGTCACGGATCCGTCAGATCTTCCAGCCCGAATGGATCGCGACCAGTCCACCCGCGATCGGCTCCACCCGCGTCTGGGCGAAGCCGGCGGCCCGGATCATCGCCTCGAACGCAGGCATGTCGGGAAAGCGGCGGATCGATTCGATCAGGTAGCGGTAGCTGTCCGGGTCGCCCGCCAGCGCCTTTCCGAGCTGGGGCACGACACGGTGCGAATAGGCGTCGTACACCTCCGCGAAGCCGGGCCATACCGTGGTCGAGAATTCGAGGCAGAAGAACCTGCCGCCACGCTTCAGGACGCGATGCGCCTCGCGGAGCGCCGCCGGGATGTCTGTCACGTTCCGGATGCCGAAGGCGATCGTGTAGGCGTCGAGACTCCGGTCGGCGAAGCGCAGCGTCTCCGCGTTCGCCTCCGTCCAGATCAGGCCCTCCACGTTCCGTTTGCGGGCGCGTTCCATGCCGACCGCCAGCATCTCAGGATTGATGTCGGCCACGGTAACCCCCGCGCCGCCGGCCGCGAGCCGGAACGCGATGTCGCCGGTGCCGCCAGCCATGTCGAGGATTTGCTCCCCGGCGCGGGGCTTCACCCTGCGGACGAAGCGATCCTTCCACAGCCGGTGCATGCCGCCCGACATCGCGTCGTTCATCAGGTCGTAGCGGCTGGCGACCGACGAGAAAACGCCGCCGACCCGGCGGGTCTTCTCGTCGGGGGCCACGTCTTCGTAGCCGAAGGAGACGGTCTCGGTCATGCTCTGAGCCTGTAGAGGCGCGCGCGGGCGGTGGCAAAGGCGGGTTCGGCGCTTATGTGATGCAGATGCCCGAACTGCCCGAAGTCGAGACTACCATGCGCGGGCTGACCCCGGTGCTTCTCCACCAGCGCCTGACGTCGGTCGAGCCGCGCCGCGCCGATCTGCGCAAGGCGATTCCGGTTGACCTGCGCCAGCGGCTGACTGGCGCCACCGTTACGGCATTGGCGCGGCGCGCAAAATACGGGCTGATCGGAACCGCGCGCGGCGATACGTTGATCTTTCACCTTGGAATGTCGGGGCGGTGGCGGGTGGACCCGACGAAGGTCGAGCCGCACGACCATCTGCTGCTCGAGACGGACGCCGGCCGCCGCCTGGCGCTCAACGATCCAAGGCGATTCGGCTTCCTCGATCTGCTGCCGACGGCTGAGCTCGATGCCTACCCACCCTTTGCCGCCATGGGGCCGGAACCGCTCGGGCCGACGCTGACGGGCGCCTATCTGCTCGCCGCGCTGAACGGGCGTACCGCGCCGATCAAGGCGATGCTGCTCGACCAGCGGATCGTGGCGGGGCTGGGCAACATCTATGTCTGCGAGGCGCTGCATCGCGCCCGCATCGCGCCGACCCGCGCGGCGGGTCGTATCGCGCTGCCCCGCCTCGAGCGGCTCGCCGACGCCATCAAGGCGGTGCTGCGGGATGCGATCGCGGCGGGAGGTTCATCCTTGCGCGACTTTGCGCATCCCGACGGCGCGCTCGGCTATTTCTCCAAGCAGTTCCGGGTCTATGGCCGCGAAGGCGAGCCGTGCGCCTGTGGCGGCGTCGTGCGGCGCCGGGTGGAAGCCGGGCGCTCCACCTTCTGGTGCCCGGCATGCCAGCGCGGTTGACCTGACGGGAGGGTTTGGGTACGGCGCGGGCAACGTGAGCGTGGAAGCTGCTTCCGCGCTCCGTTTCCATTTGGATCAAGAGGTTTCAGTCGAATGGCGAACACGCCGCAAGCCAAGAAGCGTATCCGTCGCAACCAGGCGCGTGCCGTGGTCAACGGCAACCGCGTCGGCCGCATCCGCACCTTCATCAAGAAGGTCGAAGCCGCACTCGAGGCTGGCGACAAGACGACGGCCGCGACCGCGCTGCAGGCGGCGCAGCCGGAGCTGGCGCGTGGCGTCGCTAAGGGTGTGCTGCACAAGAACACCGCGAGCCGCAAGTTCGCGCGGCTGACCAAGGCGGTCTCGGCGCTCGCCTGATCGAGCCTTCCGCACGGCAGTATAGAGGCCCGTCGGACCCCGGTCCGGCGGGCTTTTTGCTGTCCGCTTCGGAACGTAAAGGGAAAGGCAGGACTTGCCGCGATTCGCGCTCGGTCGCCCCGCAAATACGGAGCTAAATTGCGCTAACCCAAACACTTAGAAGATAGTTACACGCATTTGCGTGGCTGACATGCTGTCAACGGCTTTATTTCGGAAAAGTGACAGCGGCGGGGCTTGCCCGACTCATCGCTACCCCCGCATAAACCTCTTCCGCCGGGGCGAATCCGACCCGGTGGCATACAGCATCGGGGCGAGTAACCGAACGGCCGGGGGGTCGCGGAGGACTATCGTCAGCAGAACAACAGCCGTCCGCGCGGATGTAGCGCGCGGGCATGGGAGACGTGTGCGTGACTCACGGGCAGCGAATGGGGTCGGGAAGCGACTTGGAACGAGCCTGGCAGCGCATTCGCACCAACTTGCGTGAATCGGCAGGGGCCCGGCTGTTCGACCAGTGGCTCAAGCCCGTGGAGTTGGTCGCCGATGACGATACCGACTCGGTTCGGTTGGCGCTGCCGTCGCAGTTCATGGCCGATTGGGTGCGCGGCCATTATGCCGACCGGCTGCTGCTCGAATTCCGCGCCATGGTCCCCAGCGTGCGAAGCGTCAGCATCGAAACCCGCCTGCCGGGCGCGCAGCCGATCGTTCTGACCGCGGAGCCGGCCGTGGCCGTGCCGGTGCAGCCGCCATTGCCCCGCCCGCAACTCGACGAGCGGTTGTGCTTCGAGCGGTTCGTTGCAGCGCCGTCCAATCGCGTCGCGCTCAACGCCGCGCGCGCGCTGGCCGAGCCCGGCACACCCCGCTTCTCGCCGCTGTTCATCCATTCGAGCACCGGTCTCGGCAAGACCCACCTGATGCACGCGATCGGGCACGCGTTCCTGGAGGAACAGCCCGACGCCAGCGTGCTGTTCATGTCGGCCGAGCGCTTCATGTTCGATTTCGTGTCGGCGCTGCGGTCGCGCGACACCTTCGCATTCAAGGCGCGGCTGCGCGCCGCCGACCTGCTGATGATCGACGACCTGCAGTTCATCGCCGGCAAGGATTCGACGCAGGAGGAGTTCTTCCACACGATCAACGAGATCATGGGGGCGGGGAAGCGCCTGGTGATCTCCGCCGATCGCTGCCCGCAGGCGCTCGATGGCGTCGATCCGCGTATCCTGTCGCGGCTGGGCGTCGGGCTGATCGCCGACATCAAGGCGCCGGACCTGGCGCTGCGCCGCGCGATCCTCGATCGCAAGCTCGGCGACGTGCAGGCGGAGGTGCCGCTGGACGTGCTCGACCTGCTAGCCGGCCGGATCACCGGCTCGATCCGCGAGCTGGAGGGGGCGCTCAACCGCATCGCCGCCTATGCGCAGCTCACCGGCGAGGCGATCGACCTCGACTTTGCGGTGGCGACGCTGGGCGACTCGCTGCGCGGCTCGCAGCGGCGGGTGACGATCGACGAGATCCAGAAGCTGGTCTCCCAGCATTTCGAGCTCAAGCCGCTCGACCTCGTCTCCGCCCGCCGTGCACGCGCTGTCGCCCGGCCGCGGCAGATCGCCATGTATCTGGCGAAGCGCCTCACGACCCGCTCGCTGCCGGAGATCGGCCGCAAGTTCGGCGGCCGCGACCATTCCACTGTCATCCACGCGGTGCGCAAGGTCGAACAGCTCCGCGACTCCGACCGCGAGATCGACAATGCGGTGCGCGTATTGCTGCGCGAGCTGGAAGGCTAAGGCCCGAGCGGGGTAAACCCGACGAGGACAGCTAGATCTGCAATCCGCTCGCGCGCTGTGCCGCCAGCAGCGTCGGCGCAGCCAACGTCCGCGCCCGTGCCGCCCCCTGTGCGAGCAGCGCGCCGACCTCTGCCCGGTCACCCAGCAGCTGCGTCAGTCGGGCGCGGATCGGCGACAGCTCTGCCACCGCGAGATCGGCCAGCGCCGGCTTGAACTGGCCGAAGCCCTTGCCCGCGAACGTCGCCAGCACCTGCTCGCCCGTCTGGCGGGCCAGTGCCGCGTAGATAGTGACCAGGTTCTGCGCCTCGGGCCGGCCCGCGAGCGCCGCGGGATCGTCGGGCAGCGGCTCCGGATCGGTCTTCGCGCGGCGCAGCTTCTGAGCGATCGTGTCGTCGTCGTCGATCAGGTTGATGCGGCTGGCATCCGAAGGATCGGACTTCGACATCTTCGCCGCGCCGTCACGCAAGCTCATGATGCGTGGCGCGGCGGGCGAGATATAGGGCTCCGGCTGCGGGAACAGCTCGACGGCGAAGTCGGTGTTGAACTTGGTCGCGATGTCGCGCGCCAGCTCCAGATGCTGCTTCTGGTCGTCGCCGACGGGGACGTGCGTCGCGCGGTACAGCAGCACGTCGGCTGCCTGCAGCACCGGATAGGTGAACAGCCCGACCGACTGACCCTCGCGGTTCTTGCCCGCCTTGTCCTTCCACTGCGTCATGCGGTTAAGCCAGCCGACCCGCGCGGTCCCGCCGAGCAGCCAGGCGAGTTCGCTATGCTCGGGCACGCGCGCCTGGTTGAACAGGATCGCACGGTCGGGATCGACCCCGCAGGCGATCAGCGTCGCCGCCATCTCGATCGTGTTCGCCGCGAGCTCCGCCGGCACCAACGGCTGGGTCAGCGCGTGGAGGTCGGCGAGGAAGAACAGGCAGGTGTCGTCCGCCTGCATGGCGTCCTGCATCGCCACCCACTGCCGGATCGCGCCCAGATAGTTACCGAGGTGGAGGTTGCCGGTGGGCTGGATGCCCGAAACGACGATCATGGGGTCAGGCCTTGGGAGAGCGGCGAAGGAGCTGGCGGACCTCGGCCGGACGGAACGCACCGGTGAGGAGGACGGCCAGCGCATAGATCAGGCCGCCGCTGGTCACCAGCAGCAGCATCGCGCCCCACCGCTCGACCGCGGTGCCGGTGACATAAGGCTGGAAGAGCGCGTTGCCGAACCACATCGCGGCCCCCATCAGCAGCGCCGCCAGCGCGGCGCGCGGGATGCGGCGCTTGAGCTGGGCGTCAGGCGCGAAATGGCCGCGCTTGCGCAAGCCCGCATAGAGCAGCACGACGTTGACGGTGGACGCCAGCGCGGTCGCCAGCGGCGGACCGATATGGCCGATGGTCGGGATCAGGAGGAGGTTGCCGATCAGGTTGACCAGCATCGAGATCGTCGCGAACCGAACCGGGGTGCGGGTGTCGGAGCGCGCGTAGAAGCCCGGCGTCAGCACCTTGACCAGGATATAGCTCGGCAGCCCGATTGAAAAGGCGGCGAGCGCCTGGGCGGTGAACAGGCTGTCGGAGGCGGTAAAGCGGCCGCCCTGGAACAGCGCGGCGACGATCGGCACCCCGCACACGATCAATGCCACCGTCGCCGGCAGCGTCAGCAGCAGCGCCAGCTCGAGCCCGCGGTTCTGCGTCGCCATCGCGCCGGCCTCGTCACCGCCGCCCAGCTGGCGCGAGATGGTGGGGAGCAGCACGGTGCCCAGGCCAATGCCGATCAGGCCGAGCGGCAGCTGGTTCAGCCGGTCGGCGAAGTAGATGTAGCTGACCGACCCGGCCGGCAGCAGCGTCGCGGCGAGCGCGGTCGAGACGACGAGGTTGATCTGCACCGCCGACGAGCCCGCGGCGGCGGGCCAGATCAGCTTGAGCAGCTTCTTGACGTCGGGGCTGATCTGCGGCCGGCGGAGCTTGAGCGAGATGCCCGCGCGCCGACACGCCCACCACAGCCAGGCGAGCTGCAGCGCCCCGGAGACGGTGACCGCGATCGCCTGATTGCGGGCAGTGAGCAGCGGATTCGCGTCATGGAACAGCAGCAGCGCCGCGATCAGCGTTGCGTTCAGCAGGATCGGCGCGGCGGCGTTGACCCAGAACTTGTTCAGCGAATTGAGGATGCCGCCGAGCAGCGACACCAGGCTGATGAGCAGCAGATAGGGCAACGTGAAGCGCGACAGCATCACCGCGAAGGCGAAGTCCGCCTCGCCGCGATCGTTGAACCCGCCCGACAGCGCCCAGGTGAGCGGCCAGGCGGCGACCTCCAGGATCGCGAGCAGCACGATCAGCACCGGCAGCAGGACGGACAATGCGTCCTCGGCGAAGCGGATGCCGTCCGGCAGGCCGCGCCCGTCCTTGGCCGCGACCTTGTGGTTGAACATCGGCACGAACACTGCCGAGAACGCGCCCTCCGCGAACAGCGCGCGGAACATGTTGGGCAGGCGGAATGCGATCAGGAAGGCGTCGGACGCGAAGCCCGCGCCGACGAACCGCGCGAACAGCGAATCGCGGACGAGGCCGAGGACGCGAGAGGCGAGCGTGAGCCCTCCCACCGAGCCCAGGGCGCGGGTAAGATTCATGATCGAGCGATGGCCATCGGCATTCCGTCACCCTGAACGTGTTTCAGGGTCCATGCGAGACATCCGACCTCGTGCCTGTCGTCAGCTGTCGCGCAGGAATGCTGATACGAGTTCAGCATGACGGAGTATGGCAAGCGCGTCAGGCCTGTCCGACGATGCCCTGCTGTCCCTCGTCCTGCGCGGCTTGCTGTTGCAGATAGAGCTGCCCGAAGTCGATCGGCTCGAGCAGCAGCGGCGGGAAGCCGCCATCGCGGACCGAATCCGCCAGCACGCGCCGCGCGAACGGGAACAGCAGGCGCGGAGCCTCGCCGAGCAGGAAGGGCTGGACCTGGTCGGCGGGCACGTTGCGGAAGCCGAACAGGCCCGCATAGGAAAGGTCGACGATGAAGGCCACCTGGCCGCCCACCTCGGCACGCGCCTCGATCTTGAGCGTCACCTCGTGGACGTCCTCGCCGACCTGGCCCGAGCCGATGTTGAACTGGACGTCGATCGCGGGCGGCTCCTGCGCCTGGAAGATGCCGGGCGCGTTCGGGTTCTCGAACGACAGGTCTTTCACATATTGCGAGATCATGCCGGCGGTTGGCGCGGTGTCCGCGCCGTTGGGAAGCGGCTGCCCGTCGGGGGAGAAGCCTTCGTCTGCCATGGATCGGATGTCCTTCGTGGGTGCTGCAGGCGGTGCGGCCCGGCCTGGAAAGCGCTGGCAGCTAGCAGTGGCCGCGGCACCTTTCAACGGGCGCGGGTTTGAAACGGCGCGCGCTTCGCTTATGTGATCTTCATGACAGTCTATATAGTGGTCCTGGCAATGGTGGCGGCGTTCCTGGCGCTGCGCCTGTACAGCGTGCTCGGCAAGCGCACGGGGCATGAACAGCGCCCGCTGGTGCGCGCGGCGGAGGATCGCGGCTTGCCTCTGACGGTGCCGCGCTCGGTCGAGAGCACGCCCGAGCCGCGTCAGGTCGGGCCGCAGCCGATCGAGCCGCGTGCCGAGCAGGGTGTCCGCGCCGTGATCGCCGGCGAGCCCAGCTTCGACGTCGCCCGCTTTCTCGACGGCTCGCAGGCGGCGTACCGCATGATCCTGGAGGCCTATTGGCGCGGCGACGAAGCGGCGCTGGACGAGCTCTGCACCGCCGAGGTGCGCGATGCCTTCGCCGCCGCGATCGCCGCGCGGCGCGAGGCGGGCGAGACGCTGGAGAACCGGCTGGTCCGGATCGACGGCGCGACGATCGTCGAAACCGTCGTTCAAGGCCGTGACGCCCGGATCACCGTCCGCTTCGACGCCGACATCGCCGCGGTGACGCGCGATGCCGAAGGCAACGTCATCGCCGGCACGATGACCGACGCGGTCGAGACCCACGACGTTTGGACCTTCGCGCGGACGCTGAAGAGCAGCGATCCGAACTGGAAGCTCGCCGACACCGACGAAGCCTGATGCGCGCCCTCGTTGCCGCCGCGCTGGCGCTGACGCTCGCCGCCTGCGGTGGACGGGTGGTGCCGCCGAGCGTCGGCGCACCGCCACCGCAGCGCGCGAGCTATCAACCGCCAAGGGCTGCTCCGGGCCGGCTCGTGCCCGCCCCGGTCGCGCGCGTCGTACCCGCCATGCCGCTGGCGCCGATGCCCGCCGTGGCGGTCGTCGGAGCGACGACGGCGGCTGCGGCCGGCCTGGTGCCCGGGATGGCGATCACGTCCTTGCCGATCACCGAGGCGCAGGCGACGGCGGCGCGCGCCTCCTTCCTCCTGTCCTGTCCGGGCCTGCTGCGCCGTGCTGACCAATCTGGCCTGACACGCGGCGAAGACTGGCGCCCCTCATGTGAGGCGGCGCGCGCAGGCGGGGCGGCGTTGCCCTTCTTCCAGCGGCATTTCGAGCCAGTCCAGGTCGGTGACGGCAAGGCGTTCGCGACCGGCTATTATGTACCGGAGATCGCCGCCTCGCGCGACCGGCGGTCGGGTTATGACGTACCGATCTATGCGCGGCCGAGCGATCTGGTCGATGTCGATCTCGGCCAGTTCTCCGCCGAGCTGAAGGGTCGCAAGATCAGGGGCCGGGTCGAGGGCAGCAACTTCGTGCCCTATCACGACCGTACCGCGATCGAGCAGGGCGCGCTGACCGGGAAAGCCCGGGTGCTCGCCTGGGCGGCGGACCCGGTGGCGCTGTTCTTCCTGCAGATCCAGGGCTCGGGCAATCTGCGACTGCCCGACGGCGGGATCATGCGGATCGGCTACGACACGCAGAACGGGCGCGATTATACGGGCATCGGCAAGCTGATGCGCGACCGTGGGCTGCTCGCGCCCGGTCAGGCGTCGATGCAGGGGCTAGTCAAATATCTGCACGACAACCCGACCGAGGGCGCCGCGATCATGCGCGAGAACCGTTCCTATGTGTTCTTTCGCGAGCTGTCCGGCGGCGCGCTAGGCGCGATGGGCTACGAGGTCGCAGGCGGGGTGACCGTCGCGGCGGATCCTAAATTCACGCCGCTCGGCGCGCCGGTGTTCCTGTCGATGGACCGGCAGGACGCGTCGTCTTTGTGGGTTGCGCAGGACACCGGCGGCGCGATCAAGGGTGCCAACCGCTTCGACACCTTCTGGGGTGCGGGCGCACCGGCGGAGGCGATCGCGGGCGGCATGTCGGCGCGCGGCACCGCCTGGCTGCTGCTGCCGGTGGGCACGCTCGCGCGACTGCAGTCGGGGGCCAGCGCGGGTGCCGCACCGACGCCTTGACGCCGAGGAGGCGCAGGCCTGGGCGCGGGTGTTGGCCAGCGTCCGGCCGCTGCGCGCAATCCCCCTCCCACTTGCAGAGTCCCCCTCCCGCTTGCGGGAGGGGCTAGGGAAGGGGATGTCCACGGGCGGATCTGTTGGTGACAAGCCCTCCCCCAACCCCTCCCGCAAGCGGGAGGGGAGCTTAGGTTCGCCCTCCCACCAACGGGTGGGCCCGTCACCCGCTGCGTCCAGAGCTCACGACAACACCCTCGACGGCTCCTGGAACCGCCGCCTCTCCCGCGGCCTCGCCCAGCCCGACACGACGCTCGACCTCCACGGTCACACGCTCGCTTCCGCCCACACCCTCCTAGATCAAGGCCTCGAACGCGCCCTCGCGAGAGGCGACCGCATGCTCCTGCTCGTCACCGGCAAGCCGCCCCGCCCGGAAAGCGAACGCCCTCACGCCCGCGGCGCGATCCGCGCCGCCGTCGCCGACTGGCTCGCCGCCAGCCGCTTCGCCGACCGCATCTCGGCCGTCAGGGGAGCGCACTCGCGGCATGGCGGAGCTGGGGCGTTGTATATCGTGCTGCGGCGTGGGAGCTAAGTTAACTCGGGCAGGCTAAGCCGAATACATGTGGTGGACTTACCTCATCGTATTCAGCCCCGTTCTAGCCGGGCTGACATCATACAAGGCAAGACGCAGCGGCCGGAATAGCGGGTGGAGCTTGGCGGTAGCCGTCCTCGCCGGCTTCTCGGTCCTCCATCTCGGCGCGCTGGTTTCGGGTAAGGTTAAAGGCGACGATTGGGGCCTCGTGCTGATCATGTCGATCGTGTGGCTACCATTCATCACCGCAGGAGGAGTCGCCGGGTTGTTCCTCGGCCGATCGCGCTCAGGATAGGTGATGTCCGGCGGACGAGACAAGGAACTCGATCGTATTTCCCGGTAGAAGCGACCGGAACGCTAACGGCCGTACGAACCGAGTTCGTCTGCCATCAGCAGACCTTCACCCGCCGCAACACCGCCCCATAGATCGCCGTCAGCGCCTGCAAATCCTCCACCGCGATCGCCTCGTCCACCATGTGCATGGTCGCGTTGATCAGCCCAAGCTCGATCACCGGGCAGACCGCCACCAGGAACCGCGCGTCGGAGGTGCCACCGCTGGTGGAGAGTTCGGGCGGACGGCCGGTGACTTCTTCCACCGCTTCGCTGAGCAGGATCGACAGCTCGCCGGGCTCGGTCAGGAAAGCTTCGCCGGCGATGCGGTGGGTCAGTTCCGCGTCGGGCGCGTGTTTGAGGACGATCGCGGAGAGGCGCTCAATCAGCGCGGGGCCGCGGTGGAGGTCGTTGAAGCGAACCGACAGTCGCCCTTTGGCGCGGCCGGGGATGACGTTTCCGGTGGGATTGCCGACCTCCAGGTCGGTGAACTCGATGTTCGACGCCTGGAACCAGTCGGTGCCCTCGTCCAAGACCAGCGCGTCGATCGCGGCCATCGCGCGGACCAGCTTGGGCACCGGGTTGTCGGCGAGGTGCGGGTAGGCGACGTGGCCCTGCCGCCCCGGCACGTCGATCCACAGATAGGCGGAGCCGCGCCGGCCGATCTTCACCGTGTCACCCAGCCGAGACACGGACGTTGGCTCGCCGACCAGGCACATGGCGGGGCGGATGCCGCGTTCGGCCATGCGCTCGATCAGCTTGCGGGTGCCGTAGAGCGCCGGGCCTTCCTCGTCGCCGGTGATGATCAGCGCGACATGGGCGTGGGGCTCGGCGGCGCAGGCAGCGACGAAGGCGGCCACCGCGCCCTTCATGTCACAGGCGCCACGCCCGTAAAGCATGCCGCCGCGCACCTCGCCCGACCAGGGTGAACCGGTCCAGCCCTCGCCCGGCGGCACGACGTCGACATGGCCGGCAAAGGCGAAAAGCGGCCCGGAGCCAGAACGGACCGCAAGCAGGTTCTCGACCGGGCCGCCCGAACCTGCTGACTCCGGCTCGCCGGAGAGGAAGCGATCGACCTCGAACCCCAGCGGGGTCAGAGCCGCCTCCAGCACGTCGAACACCGCGCCCCGTGCCGGCGTGACGCTGTCGCAGGCGATCAGCTGCTGGAGGAGCGGCAGCGCGTCCACTAGGCCGTCGCGGGCTGCTCGTACTGTTCGATCACCCACTCCTCCTCCTGCGCCCCGGCGATCCACTCCTGCATCCACTTGTGGTGGATGATCGCCCCGCAATATCCCGACGCAAACCGAGGCACGGGAAGCTGATAGGTGAGCAGCCGCGTCACCACGGGCGCGAACATGATGTCGGCCGCGCCGAACTCGCCGAACAGGTAGTCGCCCGCGCCGCCATATCGCGCGCGCGCCTGCGCCCAGAGCTGCATGATGCGGGCGAGGTCGGCGAACACATCCTCGTCGGGGCGCTTGGCCTCGAAGATCTGACGGACGTTCATCGAATGCTTGCGGCGGAGTGCCGCGAAGCTGGAATGCATCTCCGCCGCCATCGACCGCGCCATCGCGCGCGCGCCGTCGTCGGCGGGCCAGAACTTCTCGCGCCCCACCTTGTCGGCGAGATACTCGACGATCGCGAGGCTGTCCCACACCACCGTGTCGTCGCCGTCCCACAGCACCGGCACCTTGCCACCCGACGGCGCGAACTCGTCGCCCTGGCGGCGCTGGTCCCAGTCGGCATCGTACATCGGCACGACGACCTCTTCGAAGGGAAGTCCGGACTGCTTGCAGGCGAGCCAGCCGCGCAGGGACCAGGAGGAATAGGCCTTGTTGCCGATGATGAGCTTCATGACCGCGGGCTTAGCGGCGCGGCCCGGAGCGGTCTAGCCGATCGCCTCCAGCACCGCCGCGCGCAGCTCGGGAATGCCGAGGCCGCCCTCGCTCGAGGTGGCGATGATGTCGGGGTGCGCGGCGGGGCGCTTGCGCGCTTCCTCGGCCGTGGCTTGGGTGACGGCCGCGAGGTCGGTTGCCTTGATCTTATCGGCCTTGGTGAGGACGAGGCGATAGCCGACGGCGGCGTGATCGAGCATCGCCATGACCTCCCGGTCGACCTCCTTGATGCCGTGGCGCGCGTCGATCAGCACCAAAGTGCGCTTGAGCACCTGCCGGCCCCGGAGATAGTCATTGATCAGGAACCGCCACTGCCGAACCACGGCGGGCGGGGCCTTGGCGTAGCCATAGCCGGGCATGTCGACCAGCCGCAGCGTCGGCGGCTCGCCCCCACCACCGCCAACATCGAAGAAGTTGAGCTCCTGCGTCCGCCCCGGGGTGTTGGAGGTGCGCGCCAGGCCGTTGCGGTTGGTGAGCGCGTTCAGCAGCGACGACTTGCCGACGTTGGACCGGCCCGCGAACGCCACCTCCGGATAGTCGGCGTCCGGCAGGTGGACCAGCGCCGGCGCCGACTTCAGGAACGTGATCGGCCCCGCGAACAGCTTGCGGGCGGGCTCGATCAGGTCCGCCTCGTCGCTCATGTCGCCGGAGCGTCCTTGAGCGCGGGGTGGCGCATGTAGAGCAGCTTCTGCTGGCCGATCGAGATGATGTTCGACATCACATAATAGAGCTGCAGCCCCGCCGCGAGCGGCGCGAATATGAACATCATCAGCCACGGCATGAACATCATCACCTGCTGCGTCGCCGGGTCGCCCGCGGGCGGGCTGAGCTTGAACTGCAGCCACATGGTGACGCCGAGCAGGATCGCCAGCACGCCCAGATGCAGGAAGCTCGGCGGATCGAAGGGAAGCAGGCCGAACAGGTTGATCGGGGTCAGCGGATCGGGCGCGGACAGGTCCTTGACCCAGCCGATGAACGGCTGGTGCCGCATCTCGATGGTCAGCATCAGCACCTTATACAGCGCGTAGAAGATCGGGATCTGGAGGATCACCGGCAGGCAGCCGGCGAGCGGGTTGACCCCTTCGGCCTTGTACAGCGCCATCACCTCGCGCTGCATCTTCTCCTTGTCGTCCTTGTAGCGGTCCTGGATCACCTTCATCTTGGGCTGGACGACCTTCATCGCCGCCATCGACGCGAACTGCTTCTGCGCGATCGGTAACATCAGCAGGCGGATGGTGATCGTCAGCAGGATGATCGCGCCGCCGAAGTTGCCGACCAGCCGGAACAGCCAGTCGAGATAATAGAAGATCGGCTTCTCGACGACCTGGAACCAGCCCCAGTCGATCGCATAGTCGAGCTTGGGAACCCCGGCCTCGGTGTAACGGTCAAGCGTCGCGACCTCTTTGGCGCCCGCGAACAGGCGGCTGGTGGTGGTCAGCGCCTTACCGGGCGGCAACACGCGCTCGGAGAGCGCGAAGTCGGCCTGATACGTCTTGTTCGGCCCGGCCCTGAACTGGCCGTCGAACGCCTGGCCCTGGTCGGGCACCAGCGCGGTCAGCCAGTACATGTCGGTGAAGCCGAGCCACCCGCCGGTGGTGCGGAAGCTCTGCGGCGCTTCATCGACCTCGCTGAAGTCGGGAGCGTAATGCGCCGCCCCGTTGCCGACCCACATCGGCCCGGCATGCATGGTCCAATAGTCCGGGTCCTTGGAGATGCCCGACCGGTTGACGAGACCATAAGGTGCGACCGCGACCGCTGCGGCACCGGCATTCGCCACCGTCTGCTTGATTGTGAACAGGTAATCGCTGTCCACCGCCAGCTCGATGCGGAAGCGCTGGCCGGTGGCGTTGGCGGCTTCGAGCGTCACCGGCCGCCCCGGCGCGAGCAGGTTCGAATTCGCCCGCCACACCGTGTCGGCCGGCAGACCGCGCCAGCCGAGCTGCGCGAAATAGGCTTCCGGAGCACCGGCCGGGGAGAGCAGGCGGATGGGCGGCGAGTCCGTCTTCAGCGACTCCTTATGGCGCTTGAGCACCAGATCGTCGATCTTCGCGCCGCGCAGGTTGATCGAGCCGGCCAGCGCGGGCGTGTCAATCCTGATCCGCTCAGCCCGCGACGCGGTCAGAACCTGATCGCGCGAGCGGGTCGCGGCGGGACTGTCGGCGGTCGGGTCGGCGGCGGGGTTGCTGACCGGCTTCGACTGGCCTTCCACGATTACCGACTTGGGCGGCGTCGCCGGCGGGATCAACCGATCGACCACGAGCTGCCATCCGATCAGGATCACGAACGCGATCACCGCGAACAGGATGAAGTTGCGACGGTCTTCGGTCACTTATGGCATGCCCAGGCTAAGGTACGGGATCCGGGCCGAACGACCCGAAGGGATGGCAGCGCGCGACCCGCTTCACCGCCAGCCACCCGCCCTTCATCGCGCCATAGCGGCGAAGTGCTGTGATTGCATAGGCGGAACAACTCGGCTGGAACCGGCAGGTCGGCGGCAGGATGGCGGAAGGGCCGACCTGCCAGCCACGGACGAGGAGGATGAGAAGGCGGGTCAGCATCGGGAGCCAACACCTGCCCAGAAGCCCACGTTACCCTGAACTCGTTCCAGGGTCCAGGCGCGACGCCCTCGACATTTGGCAACGCTGGTTGTGAAAACCGTCGCGCATGGATGCTGAAACGCGTTCAGCATGACGGAGTCACCTTGCGCAGCGCCTTGGCCAACTCCGCCCGCAGCAGCGCGAACTCGCGCTCCACCCCGCCCGCGCGGCCGATCAGGACATGGTCGGCACCGCGTACGCCGCTCGTCGGCAGCAGTTCCGCCGCTAGCGCGCGGAAGCGGCGCTTCATGCGGTTGCGGACGACCGCGTTGCCGATCTTCTTGGTGACGGTGTAGCCGACCCGCATCGCGGGCGAGCCGTCGTTCCGCGGCCGCATCAGAAGCACGAACCCGGGCATCGGCGCCCGCCTGCCGCCATTCGCCGCAAGGAAATCGCGGCGGAGAGTTATAACGCTTAGGCCGACAGCTTCTTGCGGCCGCGCGCGCGGCGTGCCCGGATCACCGCGCGGCCGCCGACCGTCGCCATGCGCGAGCGGAAGCCATGACGGCGTGCGCGCACCAGGTTGCTCGGCTGAAAGGTCCGCTTCATCGGTCATTCCCAATAGTCAGAATAGAGAAAGGCCGCCCTAGGAACGGCCTGAATGGGTGCGCGCATAAGGCGAAGAGCGGTCCAAGTCAACGCGACCGTTCCTGCTCGACCGCCCGGCGCCGCTGCGCGCTGCCCCGCCGCAGCCCTTTGTCCGCCAGCGCGCCGATCCGCGGCCAACGCCGCTTCGCCTTGGCGAAGTGCCGCCGCGCCCAGCGCGAGTTGCGCAGCAGCAACACCAGGCCGCCCGCGAACACGAACACGCCGCCGGGCCCCGGCAGCAGTCCGACGACCGGGGCCAGCACAATCAGGAAGACCGCGAGCACCAGTTGCAGCGGACGGGAGGCGGGAAGACGCGGCATCACTCGGCATCTGGGACCGGTGTATTATGGATGCAAGGCGCTTCCTTGCCCATTCCGCCGAACCGAAAAGCCGGTAAGACAGGCCGCAAGGGGGAAGTGCATGGCGGCGATCGTGTCCACGGTGGCATATCTCGGGCTGGAGGCGCGCGGGGTGGAGGTGCAGGTGCAGCTCATCCCCGGCTTGCCCGCGTTTCGCGTCGTTGGGCTTGGGGATAAGGCGGTGACCGAAAGCCTCGAGCGCGTGCGCGGCGCCATGGCCGGCATGGGCCTCGCGCTGCCCCCCAAGCGGATCGCGGTGAACCTGTCGCCCGCCGACCTGCCCAAGGAGGGCTCGCATTTCGACCTGCCGATTGCGCTGGCGCTGCTGACGGCAATGGGCATCGTCGATGCCGAGGCGCTGGCCGATTATATCGTGGTCGGTGAACTCAGCCTCGATGCCCGCATCGCGCCGTCGCCCGGCGTGCTGCTCGCGGCGCTGCACGCGTCGGAAGAAGGCAAGGGGCTGATCTGCCCTGCCGCGCAAGGGGCGGAGGCCGCCTGGGCGGGGACGGTGGAGGTGGTCGCGCCACCCGACCTTTTGTCGCTGCTCAACCATCTGAAGGGGCAGGGGCTGCTCGCGACGCCGCTGCCCGGCGAGGCGGAGGAGACGGTGCGCGGCCCCGATCTCAAACAGGTCAAGGGACAGGAGACTGCCAAGCGCGCGCTGGAGATCGCTGCGTCGGGTGGGCACAATCTGCTGATGATCGGACCGCCGGGCGCGGGCAAATCGCTGATGGCGTCATGCCTGCCCGGCATCCTGCCACCGCTCGACGCCGCCGAGGCGCTGGAGGTGTCGATGGTGCAGTCGGTCGCCGGCACGCTGACCGGCGGCCGGCTGACGCGAACGCGGCCGTTCCGTTCCCCGCATCATTCGGCATCGATGGCGGCGCTGACCGGCGGCGGGCTGAAGGTGAAGCCGGGCGAAGTGAGCCTGGCGCACCTCGGCGTGCTGTTCCTCGACGAGCTGCCCGAGTTCAACCGCGCCGTCCTCGATTCGCTGCGCCAGCCGCTGGAGACCGGCACCGTCTCGGTCGCTCGTGCCAATGCGCACGTCACCTTTCCCGCGCGGGTGCAGCTGATCGCGGCGATGAACCCATGCCGATGCGGCCACCTTGGCGATGCGGGCCTGGCCTGCGCACGCGCGCCGAGGTGCGCGGCGGACTACCAGACCAAGGTGTCGGGCCCGCTGCTCGACCGCATCGACCTGCATGTCGAGGTGCAGGCGGTGAGCGCCGCCGACCTGGTGCTGCCGCCGCCTGCCGAAGGTTCGGCCGAGGTCGCGGCGCGGGTCGCGAGCGTGCGCCGGGTGCAGGCGGACCGCTATGCGCAGGAGCCCGTCCGCACCAATGCCGAAGCTGAAGGCGCTCTGCTCGAGCGCGTCGCCACGCCGGACGAACCCGGCCGCAAGCTGCTCGCCCAGGCGGCGGAGGCGATGCGGCTTTCGGCGCGCGGATATACGCGCATCCTGCGGGTCGCGCGCACGATCGCCGACATGGCGGGCAGCGAAGGGGTGGGGCGGCTCCACGTCGCCGAGGCGCTCAGCTACCGGCGCCAGCGGCCGCGCGCCTGAAGCATTGACGCCGACGGCGAGTTGGGCACTATGACGGCGCGGGCAGGGGGCTGCGCGCGCGGGTACCGGGGGAAGTGCGACATGGAATGGATGCTGATGCCGTTGAGGCGCTATGCCGACTTCAGCGGGCGATCGCGGCGTAAGGAATATTGGATGTTCGCGCTCGGCGTGGTCATCGTGTTCACGCTGACCGCGTTGCTGCTCGGAGTCGTCCTTGGCGCCACCTCGGGCGGGGCAGACCCAGCCGGCGGCTTGAGCGGTGGGGCGCTCGGCGGCAGCCTTGTCGTCACCGGCCTGTTGATGTTGCTTGGTCTCGCGATCTTCATCCCCTCGCTGGCGGTGCAGGTGCGCCGCTTCCACGATCAGGACCGCAGCGGCTGGATGGTGCTGATCAACCTCATTCCGTATCTCGGCGGCTTGGTCGTGCTGGTCTTCATGTGCCTCCCCGGGACGGTCGGCGAGAACCGATACGGCCTCGATCCGCTGGCGGGGGAGCGCGGCGGCGCCGGCGTACCGACCAGCTACTGAGCGGGCGCTTGCCGTCCGGCGCCGCCCTCGGCTAGAGGCGCGGCGGCCAGGCTCTCGTGCGGGTGTGGTGGAATTGGTAGACGCGCCGGACTCAAAATCCGGTTCCGCAAGGAGTGTCGGTTCGAGCCCGACCACCCGCACCAGCGCAGCGCGGCAGCCGGCCACGCACGGCTGACTCGCGCAAGCGCGGCCGGCGGGTCGGCGATGCAGAACCCGTCCGACGTCAAGACGCGGCCCTTCGACTGCCTGCAAGGCAGGCACTCAGGAGAGCCTCTGCCGCGGCTCCGTTATTTTTATCGCGGCAGCCCCTTCACGGTCGCCGTCCCCGGCCCGCCCCGCTGGGTCCACACCTCGCGCCGTAGCTCCGGCGCAAAGGACAGGTGGCAAACCCCACGACTTACCTCCAGGATCAGCTGATCGAAGACGAGCCATGACGAATCCAGCTTGTGCGCGGCCGCCGGCGCGGTGAGCCCCGCGACCGTGAAGTCGGCCGCCAGACCCCGCGCATGGGCGGAGCTAGGCACCCCGCCGACCGCCTCGTTCACCCGCCTGGCGCGATAGGCGGACTCGATCGTGATCGGCCGGTCGCCGAGGATGGCGCGGACCTGCTCCATACCCAGCGCCAGCACCCGCAGGTTGGCGAGGTGCGCCGCCGACGGGGTATTCGCCTGTCCAAGCGCGCGCGCGGCATCGCTCGCGGTCATCTCGGCGAGGGTAAAATGACGCGACAGCTGCACCATGCCGCTCCTGCTATCGTTGGCAGCCACCGTGCCGCAAGCGCTAGCTGCTCGGTTCCCTTCGCCTCCGCCTGCGTTATAGCGGCGTGCGAGAGCTGCGGAGAGGCCATGTCACCCGATTTCGATTTTGCGCTGGGCGAATTGGCGGACACCATCCGCGACACCACGCGCCGTTTTGCCGCCGACAGGATCGCCCCGCTGGCGGTGCGGATCGACGCGGACGATTGGTTCCCGCGCGACGAGTTGTGGACCGCGATGGGCGAACTCGGCCTGCACGGCATCACCGTCGCGGAGGCCGATGGCGGCCTTGGCCTCGGCTATCTCGAGCATGTCGTCGCCTGCGAAGAGATCGCCCGCGCGTCCGCCTCGATCGGGCTGTCCTACGGCGCGCATTCGAACCTGTGCGTCAACCAGATCGCCCGCCACGCCAACCCGGAGCAGAAGGCGAGATACCTGCCCAAGCTGATCTCCGGCGAGCATGTCGGCAGCCTCGCCATGTCCGAGGCGGGCGCCGGCTCCGACGTGGTGTCGATGAAGCTCAAAGCGCAGAAGGTGCAGGGCGGCTATGTCCTCAACGGCACGAAATTCTGGATCACCAACGCCGCCTATGCCGACACGCTCGTCGTCTATGCCAAGACCGGCGAGGGGTCGCGCGGCATCACCACCTTCCTGATCGAGCGCGACATGCCCGGCTTCGCGATCGGGCAGAAGATCGACAAGATGGGGATGCGCGGCTCGCCGACCGCCGAGCTGGTGTTCACCGATTGCGAGGTGTCGGACGAGCAGGTCATGGGCCCGGAGAATGGCGGCGTCGGGGTGCTGATGAGCGGCCTCGATTATGAGCGCACGGTGCTGGCCGGCATCCAGCTCGGCATCATGCAGGCGTGTCTGGACACGGTGCTGCCCTATGTCCGTGAGCGCAAGCAGTTCGGCGTGCCGATCGGGTCGTTCCAGCTGATGCAGGCCAAGGTCGCGGACATGTACGTCGCGCTCAACTCGGCGCGCGCGTACGTCTATGCGGTGGCGAAGAGCTGTGACGCCGGCCGGACGACGCGTTTCGACGCGGCGGGTGCGATTCTGTTGGCAAGCGAAAATGCGTTCAAGGTCGCGGGCGAGGCGGTGCAGGCGCTGGGCGGCGCGGGCTACACCAAGGATTGGCCGGTCGAGCGCTACCTCCGCGACGCCAAGCTGCTCGACATCGGCGCCGGCACCAACGAGATCCGCCGCATGCTGATCGGCCGCGAGCTGATCGGCGCGGTCGGCGTGGTGGCGCAGTGAGCGCACCGGTTCTCGACACCAAGCTCTCGCCCGACGCCGAGCCGTTCCGCGCCAACGCCTCGCACAACCGCGCGCTGGTGGAGCGGCTGCGCGCCGATGTGGCGCAGGCGGGGCTCGGGGGGACCGCGACGTCGCGCGAACGCCATACCAGCCGCGGCAAGCTGTTGCCTCGCGACCGCGTCGAGCGGCTGCTCGATCCAGGCTCGCCGCTGTTGGAGATCGGCCAGCTTGCGGCCAACGGCCTCTACGACGACGAGGTCCCCGGCGCGGGACTGATCGCCGGCATCGGCCGCGTTTCCGGCCGACAGTGCATGATCGTCTGCAACGACGCGACGGTGAAGGGCGGCACTTACTTCCCACTGACCGTGAAGAAGCACCTGCGAGCCCAGGAAATCGCAGAACAAAACCGACTGCCTTGCATCTATCTGGTCGATTCCGGCGGCGCCAACCTGCCGCATCAGGCGGAGGTTTTTCCGGATCGCGACCATTTCGGCCGCATCTTCTTCAACCAGGCGAACATGAGCGCCAAGGGCATCCCGCAGATCGCCTGCGTGATGGGGTCGTGCACCGCCGGCGGCGCGTATGTTCCCGCCATGTCCGACGAAACCGTCATAGTGCGCGGACAGGGAACGATTTTCCTCGCCGGCCCGCCGCTGGTCAAAGCGGCGACGGGCGAGGTGATTTCGGCCGAGGAGCTGGGCGGCGCGGACACGCACGGGCGCAAGTCGGGCGTCGTCGATCACGTCGCCGAGAATGACGAGCACGCGCTGACGATCGTCCGCGACATCGTCTCGACCCTGCAGCCGCCGCGCACCCCCGACGTCAACATGCGCGAGCCACGCCCGCCCAGGTTCGATGCCGAGGAGCTCTACGGCATCGTACCGAGCGACGTGCGCGCGCCCTACGACGTGCACGAGGTGATCGCGCGGCTGGTGGACGGGTCCGAGTTCCACGAGTTCAAGGCGCTATACGGGGCGTCGCTGGTGTGCGGCTTCGCGCACATTTGGGGCATCCCCGTTGCTATCCTCGCCAATAACGGCGTGCTGTTCTCCGAATCCGCACAGAAGGGTGCGCATTTCATCGAGCTTGCCTGTCAGCGCCGCATACCGTTGCTGTTCCTCCAGAACATCTCGGGTTTCATGGTCGGCGGCAAGTACGAGGCCGAAGGCATTGCTAAACATGGCGCCAAACTGGTTACCGCTGTCGCGACCGCGAGCGTGCCCAAGATCACGGTGCTGATCGGCGGCAGCTTCGGCGCGGGCAATTACGGCATGTGCGGCCGCGCCTATTCGCCCCGCTTTCTGTTCACCTGGCCCAACAGCCGCATCAGCGTGATGGGCGGCGAGCAGGCGGCGTCGGTGCTGGCGACCATCCACCGCGACGCCGAGCGCTGGTCGCCTCAAGAGGCGGAGGCGTTCAAGGCACCCGTCCGGCAGAAGTACGAGGACGAAGGTAACCCCTATTACGCGACCGCGCGCCTGTGGGACGACGGGGTGATCGACCCGGCGCAGACGCGCGACGTGCTCGGGCTCGCCTTTGCCGCGACGCTCAATGCCGAAGTGCCGGACGCCCCGCGCTTCGGCGTGTTCCGGATGTGATGGGGAAGACCATGCTGCTCAGTCTGTTGCTCGCCGCCGCCGCACCGCAGGACCGGCTGCCGCCGGCCAATCCGGTTCCCTACACCCAACCTGACGTCGCCAACGTCATGGTCCCCGTCGATGCCATGCTGCGCGCCATCGCCGCGCGCGACGGGCAAGCCGCCCTTACCCAGACGCGGCCCGAGGGCAGCGCCACCGCCGCGGTCGAGCGCGCCGACGGCACCCGCGCCATCCGCCGCATGACCTGGGCGGAGTTCGCGTCGAGTATCAAGGCTGGCACGGAAAGCGTTGAGGAACGACAGTCTTTCCCGGCGGTCGAGATCGACGGCGACATCGCGATGGTGTGGGCGCCATATGTCTTCCTGGTGGATGGTCAGGTGCGTCACTGCGGTACCAATCACTTCGACCTGCTGCGGGACAGTGGCGGGTGGAAGATCCTGAATGCCACCTGGTCGCAGCGAACCACCGGCTGCGCACGATGACCGTTGTCCTACAACACGGCGGAGCGCTACCAGATGCAGCCGACGAACCCGGTGAGACTCAGTCCTTTTCTCGGGCGGCGAAGGCTGGATCGGCGGCGACGTGTTGATGCCTCAACTTCCCCGCAACTTCCGGCTCTACTCAGTTGGTCGCAAGGGATGGAGGGCGTTTATGCCTAAACTTCCCCTAAACTTCCGCAGGGCGAGGCGGTGATTCGCTCGCTCCTCATCGCCAATCGTGGCGAGATCGCCTGCCGGGTGATTCGCACCGCCCGGCGGATGGGCATCCGCACGGTCGCGGTCTATTCGAATGCTGACGCCAAGGCGCTGCATGTGCGCCAGGCGGACGAGGCCGTGCATATCGGGCCCTCCCCGGCGCGCGAGAGCTATCTCGTCGGCGAGCGGATCATCGCCGCGGCACTTGAGACCGGGGCCGAGGCGATCCATCCAGGTTACGGGTTCCTCTCGGAGAATGCCGACTTCGCGCAAGCAGTGATCGACGCCGGCTTGGTCTGGGTCGGGCCTAAGCCTGCCAGCATCCGCGCGATGGGACTGAAGGACGCGGCCAAGGCGCGGATGATCGCCGCGGGGGTGCCCGTGACGCCCGGCTATCTCGGCGACGACCAGTCGCCCGCGCGGTTGCAGGCGGAGGCGGACGCGATCGGCTATCCCGTGCTCATCAAGGCGGTCGCCGGCGGCGGCGGCAAGGGCATGCGACGGGTCGAGAACGCGGCCGAGTTCGCGGACATGCTGCTGAGCTGCAAGCGCGAGGCGGCGTCGAGCTTCGGTGACGACCGCGTACTGCTGGAGAAGTACATCCTCTCTCCGCGCCACATCGAGGTGCAGGTGTTCGGCGACAGTCACGGCAACGTCGTCCACCTTTTCGAGCGCGACTGCTCGCTCCAGCGCCGCCACCAGAAGGTGATCGAGGAAGCCCCCGCGCCCGGCATGGACGAGGCGACCCGAGAGCAGGTCTGCGCCGCCGCCGTCCGCGCCGCGCAGGCGGTCGACTACGAGGGTGCGGGCACCATCGAGTTCATCGCCGACGCCAGCGAGGGCCTCCGCGCCGACCGCATCTGGTTCATGGAAATGAACACCCGCCTCCAGGTCGAACATCCGGTGACGGAGGAGATCACCGGCGTCGACCTGGTGGAATGGCAACTCCGCGTCGCGAGCGGGGAGCCGCTGCCGAGGCGGCAGGACGAGCTGAGCATCACCGGCTGGGCGATGGAAGCACGGCTGTATGCGGAGGATCCGGCGAGGGGATTTCTGCCCTCTATCGGAAAGCTGGAGATATTCCGCGAACATCGCGACGTGCGACTTGAAACCGGCGTTTACGAGGGCGCGGAGGTCACTGGGTTTTACGATCCAATGATCGCCAAGATCATCGTCCACGAAGATACTCGTGAGGAGGCGTGCGAGGCACTCGCGCGTGCTTGCGCCGCGACCGATATCTTCCCGGTGAAAACCAATGCGCCGTTCCTTTGGCGTGCGTTGGACGATGCGGATTTCCGCGCGGGACGCATCGACACCGGCTTCATCGCCGCCAAGGGAGCCTCGCTGCTACCGCCGGGCGAGCCCACCGAAGACATGGTTCGGCAAGCTGCTGCGGCGCTGTTGGTACAGCAATATTATGGCGAGCCGACGACTCTCTCAGTCTGGGCAGATGATCTTTTAGCCTATCCGCAGCGCGAGCCTTGGCGAGCGGTTCTGGGCTTCCGGATGAACGCGCCGGCAAACCGGCGAGTTCATGTATCGATTGAGGGTCGACCCTACAGTACGGAGCTGCCCGAAAACTGGCGCTACGCCACTATTGTCGGAGAAGCCGTGCTCGGTGGTGTGGCCGTCAATGATGATGGGCTCTCCTTTTTGGTGTCCATACCTCGCGCAAGTGGAACGGCTTCAGGTGCCGCCGCCGATGGCGTCATCCTCTCCCCCATGCCGGGCCGCGTCATCGCGGTGGAGGTCGCGGCGGGCGAGCAGGTCACCAAGGGCCAGAAGCTCGTCACGCTGGAGGCGATGAAGATGGAGCATAGCCTGACGGCGCCATTCGACGGCACGGTGACGGAGCTGAACGTCGAGGCCGGCGGGCAGGTGAGCGAGGGGGCGGTGCTGGTGCGGATCGAGAAGGGGGCGTGACGTTGCCTCATCTACTCCGTCATCCTGAACTCGTTTCAGGATCCATGCGCGACGCTCACCCCGCGCGAGTCGCCGGGGACAGCTCTCTCGCATGGCTGCCGAAACAAGTTCAGCATGACGTCCTGAGTGCCTGGGCATGACCGAGCAAACCCGCACCGGCCTGTCCGACGGCATCCTGACGATCACCCTCGATCGTCCCGATGCGATGAACGCGTTTACCCAACAGATGCTCGCCGAGCTGGTCGCCGCCTTCGACCGCGCCGACGCCGACGATGCCGTACGCGCAGTGATCGTCACCGGCGCGGGCGACCGCGCGTTCTGCGCGGGCGCGGACCTGTCGGGTGGCGCCAGGACGTTCGACTATGCGCAAGGGCAAGGTTGGGCACCGGGGTCACCGGTCGGACCCGATGGCAGCGTCGACTACGACCACCCCGGCGTTCGCGACGGCGGCGGCCTGCTCACCTTACGCATCTTCGCCTGCCGCAAGCCGGTGATCGGCGCGATCAACGGCGCGGCGGCCGGGATCGGCGCGACATGACCCTGCCGATGGACTTCCGCCTGGCCGCCGACAGGGCGCGGTTCGGCTTCGTCTTCGCGCGCCGCGGCATCGTGCCGGAGGCGGCCTCGAGCTGGTTCCTGCCGCGGCTGGTCGGCATCTCGACCGCGCTCGATTGGTGTTACTCCGGCCGTCTCGTGCCCGCCGAGGAGGTGCAGGCGGCGGGGCTGGTTCGCTCGGTTCATCCGCAGGCCGATCTGCTTCCCGCCGCCCGTGCGCTGGCGAGGCAACTGACCGAGCATTCCGCACCTGTCTCCGTCGCGCTCACGCGGCAGATGATGTGGCGGATGATGGGCGCGGCGCATCCGATGGACGCGCACCGGCTCGACAGCCGCGCGGTATGGGCGCGCGGTAGCGGCGGGGACGCACACGAGGGTGTGCAGGCCTTCATCGAAAAGCGGCCTGCCGTCTTTCAGGACAAGGTCAGCGAAGCATGGCCACAGTTCGCGCCCTGGCTAGCAGACCCGAACTGGTGAGGCTCTCCTCCTGCGCTCAAGCAGCCTTCTCGATCCGATAGGCGATCGGCTTGAAGCTGCCGCCGTTCGAAGCATAGGCGGAGCAGGCGGTCAGTCCGATCACCAGGTCCATCTCCGCGCGGAAGGTGATGCGGTCACCCGCCTTCGACAGCGGCGGCTCGACCGTCAGCCGACCGGTGGCGCCATCCACGGGCACGTTCATGAAGCAGTTGAAGGCGCTGGGAATGCGATCGGCCCCGATCCCCCAAGGCTCAAGCGCCGCAACGAGATTGCCGAAACAGCCACGATGCCGTGGCTGGTCCGGGTAGAAATGGCGGAAGGTGTCGGTCGAGCAGGGCGTCAGCAGGAAGTCATGAACGCCGACGCTATCTTCGACGATCTTGAGCATCGGCCGGGATCGGTTGGAGTACAGATGGTGCCCCGTCGTCAGCCGAATGGTCTCCCCATAGTCGAGCGTCCGGCCGGACGAAATGACCTCGTCCAGATCGGCGGCGTTGAAGGCGAGCAGGTCGGCCACCTGCATCCCTTGCGGGTCGATCACGGTCAGAAGGTCGCCTGTGCCTAGCGTGAAGGCGGTGCCGGAACGCGGCGAGATTAATCCTTCAGACATCAAGCGCGGGCACGGCCTCGGCGCGCCGGAACGGACATTTCCAGTCGGCCTCCACCTTTCGACCGCTATACTGCCGCGCTTCACTGATCTCGCCATGGCGCGCCAGCATCGGATTGACCGAGCCCGCGAGCGCCAGATCGCGATCGAGGATCGACGAGCGCAGCTTTTCGTAGCGCTGCTGGCTACGCAGCACCTCGAACTGATCATGGAGGTTGAACACCATCGCGGGTGCCTCGAACCGCCGTGCCGGGCGACTGGCGTTCGGGTGCAGGCCGACGACAAAGAACGCCTCGCTGGCGAAGCTGAGCGAAAAATGCGGGTCTTCCGGATCGGTGCTGACCGAGGGATCAGGCCTGTATCCGACCCAAGCATCCTTGTCCGATAGCGACTGCGCGCGCGCCCAAAGATGCTGCTCGAACTCCCGTTCGGTCAGCTCGATTGGTCCTTCGAAAATGACCACCAAAGTGCGAAAGATCGCCCGATCCGCGCGGTACTTGCCCACCGTCGCTGCCAAGGCTGGCAATATGCGTAAATCATCCCAGGCAGAGCGAAGGTCGCGTGCCACCAGGATATCCATCTGCCCGCGCCCCAGCGCCGACTTTGCGCCGACGCAGGGGAAAGTGGGTCGCTCTACATTCTGGACGAACCGTTGCGCGAGTGGGAGGGGATTGTCGTAAGTGATAGGTCGCATCGGCGAACGAACCGGCGAGTGACGAGGAATGTTGCGCAACCCACGTTACGAGTTGATGTTTGTTAGGCTGATTCGCTGGGGAGACAGCGACTCCCGCGTTAGAACGGCATTTTAATCAGGAGAAATCTCCAATGCTCACCCACCGTTTTCTCCTCGGTCGGGCGCGCGATGCGTTGAGCGAGGAGGAGCGGCAGGTTGTGGAGGAGTCGGTCTCTGCGGTGCGGATGATCCCGGCCCGCACGACCATTCAGCGCCGCGGCGAGCTCGTTACGTCCAGCACCTTGTTGCTGGACGGGTTCATGTGCCGCTACCTGGACGACAGGGAGGGGTATCGACAGCTCGTGTCGGTGCATGTGCCGGGTGACTTCGTCGATCTGCATGGCTTCCCGCTTAAGCGACTCGATCATGACGTTGCGACGCTCGGACCCTGCACGGTCGCGACCTTCGAGCACCGCACCATCGCGCACATTCTCGAGCGTCATCCTCGGCTGATGCGCTGGCTGTGGTTCTCGACCATGCTCGATGCCGCGATCCACCGCGAATGGATCTTCCGAATGGGTCGATTGGGCGCCGAGGGCCGCGTCGCGCACTTGTTTTGCGAGCTTTACGCGCGGCTGGAGATGGTGGGACTGGCCGAGAGCGGGCGGTATTCGTTTCCCGCCACCCAGGCTGATTTGGCCGAAGCCTGCGGAATTACCGGCGTACATGTCAATCGCGTGCTCCGGCTGATGCGGGAGCGCGATCTCGCAACCTTTCGTTCCGGCGAGGTGCGGATCCTCGATCAAGCAAGACTGTGCAAGCTGGCCGAGTTCGACCCGGTGTACCTCTATGGTCAGCATTCCATGTGGGTGGCGGAGCCAGTGAAGGGAACGGCAGATGGCTAATGCGCAAGCGCTACAGTCCGGAGCGGGCGAGGCTAGTGCGGAAGAGGGTATGGTGATGCTCGACGGACCCGATGGGGTGGCGGTTTCGATGACCCCTGAGGCGGCCGAGGAGACCGGTCGCCGGTTGATCGCCGCTGCCGAAGCGGCGCGGCGGCAAGAGACCGCCTAGCGCGGCAGCCTAATCTCGGCGCTCAGCCCGCCCTCAGCGCGATTGGCGAGGTGCAGCGATCCGCCCGCCGCAGAGACGATCGAGCGGGCCAATGCCAACCCGAGGCCGACTCCGCCGGTGCAACGGTTGCGCGAGGTTTCCAATCGCGTGAACGGCTCGAGCACGGCCGCCAGCTGGTCTGGCGGAATGCCCGGACCGTTGTCTCTTACTAGGATGGCGGCATGGCGTGCGTCCGCGACCAGGCTGACCTGAGCACCGCCGCCATATTTGACGGCGTTCTCGATCAGGTTGCGGACCGCGCGCCGCATTAGACCGGGGCGGAGGCGGAGCGGAAGTCGCTCGCTGTCCTCGAAGACGACATCCTGGTCGAGGTCGCGGAAGTCCTCCACCACAGCATCAACCAGTGCAGCAAGGTCGACCTCCACGGGTGGTTCGCTGGGACGGCCGATGCGGGCGAGCGAAAGGATGTCATCCAGCGTGCGGCTCATCTCCGCGACGGTGTCCGCCATGCGCGCGCGGTCGTGGTCATCCTCGACCGACTCAATGCGTACGCGCAGCGCCGCCAGCGGCGTGCGCAGGTCGTGCCCGATCGCGCCGAGCATCCGGTCCTTCTCGTCGAGCATGGCCGTAACGCGCAGGCGTAACGCATTGAAGGCGGCGATCAGCTGGCGCAGATCGTCGGGGCCTTGTTCGGTCAGCGGCGCGGGCGGAGTCGCGGGGTCGAATGCACCCGCCGCCGCGGTGAGGCCGCGAAGAGGGCGAGAGATGCGCCGTGCTATCCACAGGACCGGCAGCAGGACCACGATGTATAGGATGATCGTCTGCAGTAGCAGCACGATCAACAACCGCCCGCCGCCGCTCCCCCATGGGACGATGACCGTCAACCAGCCTCGCCCCGGCTGCTCGACGGCAATCAGCAGCATCTCTCCAGGGCCTCGGTCCGCTTCGCGTCGGGTGAAGGGGCGGGGCACCACGCCGGCCTCGATGCGGCCGACCGGCACGTCGACCTCGCCAAGCTGACGGCGCAGCTCGGTCGCGACTTCGGGGCGGCGCTCAATCGCCGCACCCGGCAGCGGATTGGTAGGAACCCGGCGCACACGGCCTCGATCGGGTAGGATCGCGCGGGCGCCCTGCGCCTCGCGCTCCAGCGCGTCGGCGATCCGCGTCGCAACCGGGCGAGTGGCTTGGGCGAGCCTGAACTCGCGTCGATCGCGCAACGCAAAGCCGAGGTTGATCGCCTGCGCCACGAACAACGCTACCGCGATCAGTGCCGCCATCTGCGCGGCGAGGCTGCGCGGCCATAGTCTGGTCAAAGCCGGGTGACTTCCGCTGCCAGAGTGTAACCGCCGCCCCAGACCGTCTTGATCAGCTCGGGGGCCTTGGCATCGGCTTCGATCTTGCGGCGCAGGCGGCTGACCTGATTGTCGATGGCGCGATCGAACGCCGCCGCCTCGCGACCCTGGGTGAGGTCTAGCAGCTGATCGCGGGCGAGCACCTGGCGGGGGCGGGTGACCAGCGCCAGCAGAAGATTGTACTCGCCGGTGGAGAGCGGCACCGTCACGCCCTCGCGATCGACCAGCGCGCGCTCGCCCGATTTCAGCACCCAGCCGGCAAAGGCATAGCTGCCCGTCTCCGGCGCATGCTGGCGCGTACCGCCGGCGCTGGCGCGACGCAGGATGACCTTGACGCGGGTCGCCAGCTCGCGCGGAGAAAAGGGCTTCACGACGTAATCGTCCGCGCCCATCTCCAGCCCGACGATGCGATCGGTCTCCTCCGCGCGGGCGGTGAGCAGGATGACGGGCAGCTCGCTGGTCGCGCGGATGTGGCGGCACAGGCTGAGCCCGTCCTCCCCCGGCATCATGATGTCGAGAATCACGAGGTCGATCGCATAGGCGGTGAGCCGCGTGCGTGCCGCCGCCGCGTCGCCGGCCTGGGTGACGCGGAAACCCTGTTTGATGAGATATTGGGCGAGCGGCTCGCGGATCGAGCGCTCGTCATCGACCAGCAGGAGGTGAGGGGAGTCGGACATGCCCGCGGTTTACTGCGCCGATGGCGGCGCGTCGTTGCCGCGCATCCCGCGCATCCGCTGGCCGACCTGCTGCAGCTCCTCGCGGGTCAGCTTGCCGTCGCGGTCGAGGTCCATGCGGTCGAAGCGCTCTGTCGCCTGGGCGATCGCCTCTTCGCGGGTGAGGACGCCATCGTTGTTCGCGTCGGCGCGCATCAGCATGCCGCCGCCGCGGGGCGGGGGCGGCGCGTCTTGCGCGATGGCCGTGCCGGTGATCGAGAGCAGGGCGGCGAGGAAGATGGTCTGCATGGGGCCCTCCAAGGTTGCGCGGCTCGTATGATGGAGCTTCGTCGCAATGGTGTGTCGCAGAGGCGAACACTTGTCGCAAATTGTCGCCGGCCGGCGTCATGGAAAGTTGATCCCATGAGATCAAACTTCCGCTTACGCCTGAGCCGGCCTCCACTATCTCGTGTTGCAGCTTCGCTGCGCGCATGCGGGCTTCAGGCGAAAATAGCCACGCTCTGCATCTGCTCGGCAATCGCCTCGCCGTCGCTGTTCCAGATACCCATCAGCTGGCTGGAGCTGCCGGCGCTGGCGTAATCTGCATTGGCGCGCAGCAGCCACCAGCCGTCCTCGGTGCGCGGGTGGGGTCCGAGGACGTTGAGAATCCAGGTCATCGAGCTGACCGGGGCAGGGCCGCCGATCAGCTTGAGCGCGGCTGGGGGCAGGCAGTCGGCGATGGCGATCAGTTCCACCATCGGGTCCAAGCCTGTGCGTTCGATCAGGCGTACCCAGCGCAGCCATTCGGCAGGGCCGACATTTTCGTCGCGGCGGTCGATGAACTCGAAATTACGGGTGAAAAACGGCGCCTTGCCACTGAAAATGGCGGTCTTGCTGTCCGGCTTCTCGAAGGCGGGGGGCTTCCCCTGGCGCAGCTCCACCTTTGACTCGACCGGCCCCATGAACACGAACGTCGCCCGCAGCCCGAGGCCTGCCTCGCTCTCGACATCGGCCTGGATGAAGGCGGCGTTGCGGCCGCGGCGCAGACGTTGGGCGCGGATCGTGACAGGCCCGGCGAGGGGACCGATGAAGGCGACCTGCGCCGAGCGCAGCGGCGGCAGGTCGACATCGGACTGCTGCGCCGCATGCAGCGCCAAGGCGGCCGAGAAGCCGCCATAGGCCGTGCGCCCCTGCAGCCAGGTATCGGGAATGACGCCGCGCCACCCGCCTTCGACCGGCTCGAACGCCGCGAGGACTTCGGGGAGCGGGTTCATGCCGGTACTCCGATCAGGCGGTCACGCAGCTCGCGCTTCAAAACTTTGCCGATGGCGCTGCGGGGCAACTCCCCGACGGCATGAAGCGCCGACAGCCGCTGGGTCTTACCGACCTGTTGGTTGACCCAGCCCATGATCTCGTCGGCGCTGTCGGTAGCATCGGACCGCGGCACGTAGAACCCGACCGGCGTCTCGCCCCAAGCCTCGCTCGGGGCACCGATTACGGCGTTGTCGGCGACATCGGGATGCTGCGCGAGCACCGCCTCCAGGTCGGACGGGTAGATGTTGTAGCCGCCGGAGATGATCAGGTCCTTCTTGCGGTCGAGCAGGATGAGAAAGCCGTCCGCGTCGAAGCGTCCGACATCGCCATGGCGGATGAAGCGGCGGCCCTCTGCGTCATACCATTCTGCGTCGCGCGTCGCCTCGGCGCGGCCGTGATAGCCGTTCATCATCGCTGGCGAACGGCCGACGACCTCGCCCATTTCGCCGGCCGCGACCTCGTTCCCATCCGCGTCGATCAACTTCATCTCGTGGCCGGGCAGCGGCTGGCCGACAGTGTGGAGCTTGTCCGGGAACTGCGTGGCGTTGAGGCCGCACGAGGCGCCGCCCTCGGTCATGCCATAGAATTCGACTAGCGCCCCGGGCCATCGTTTCACGATGTCGGCCTTGAGCACGGCGGAGAAGGGCGCGCTAGTGCAGGTCTTGAGCCGGAAGCGCGACAGGTCGAAACGATCGAAATCCGGCAACGCCATGATGCGCTGGTACTGGACCGGTACCAGCATGGTGTGGGTGGCGCGGTATCGCTCCGCCAGCTCCAGGAAGCGGCGAGCCTCGAACTTCGCCATCAGCACCGCGGTTCCGCCCCAGCCCAGCGTCGGCAGGAAGCTGACCAGCGTGGTGTTGGAGTAGAGCGGCGTGGCGTTGACCGTGACCGCCTCGTCAAAGCCCGACGTGCTGTTTCGCGACAGGTGTGCCCAGCGCATCGCGTGGCTCTGGACGATGCCCTTGGGTGTGCCAGTGGTGCCAGAGGAATAGATGATGTTGAACCCGTCGTCTGGCGCGATCGTCACAGGGCTGGGCTTCGCTCCCTCGGGTGCGAGCCACGAGTCCAAGTGTTCCAGTCGCACCGGCCTGGCGGCGAGCGTCTGGCCGGCGAGTGCCTGTTCGTTGGCTTGATCGAGAAAGACGAGGTTCGCGCCGCTGTCGGCGATCATGGCCGCGATCTGCTCCGGCGTTGCCGACGGCGCGATCGGGGCGGCGACGCTGCCAGCCCTCAGCGCGCCAACGAAGACGGCGGCGTAGTTTACGGTCGGCGAGGCGACGATGGCGACCGCCTGGCCCTGCCGTGTGCCGTCCCGCTGTAGCGCCGCCGCGATGCGGTCCATCAACCGGTCGAGCGTGGCGTAGTCGATCGCGCTCATGTCGTCGGCGATCGCGGTCTTCGAGCCGCGTTCGCGGGCGTGGGCGGCGATCAGGTCGGGGAGGAGGCCGAACCCGGCGGCGAGCATGTCGGTGGCTTCCGTCATCGCGGCAAGGCTAGGCGAGCCGACACGCAAATGCCATACGCGATCTTCGAAAACCGGAGAGACCCATGCTGTTCTACGACAGTCCGAACCCCGCGCCGAACCCGCGCCGGGTGCGCATCTATCTCGCCGAAAAGAACGTGCGGGTGCCGAGCACGACGGTGTCGATCACGTCGGGCGAGCACAAGGGTGCGGACTATCTGGCGGTCAATCCGTACGGCCAGACGCCGTCGCTTGCGCTCGATAACGGCGCGGTGCTGACGGAGAGCGTCTCGATCTGCCGCTATCTGGAACAGCTGCATCCGGAGCCGCCGCTGTTCGGGCAGGGCGCGCTCAATGTCGCGCAGGTGGACATGTGGACCAGGCGAGTCGAGCTGCGGCTGATGACGCCGCTGGCGATGGTGTGGGCGCATACCCATCCTTTCACGGCGCGGGTCGTGAAGCCGCAATATACCGAGTTCGGCGAGAGCCAGCGGCCGCGCGTGGTGGCCGCGATGAAGGAGTTCGACCGGGCGCTGCAGGGCCGCGAGTGGCTGGATAGGGAGCGGTATACGATCGCCGACATCGTGCTGCTGACCACCATCGACTTCGCGGCTTTCGTCGGGGTGGCGATGCCCGAGGAGATGACGGCGTTGAAGGACTGGTACGAACGCGCCTCCGCGCGCCCGAGTGCGGAGGCATGAAGGAGGGTGTCGCGATCGTCACCGGCGGCGGCACCGGCATCGGCGCGGCGGTAGTGCGAAGGCTGGCGGAGCGGGATGTGCGCTGCGTCATCAACTATGCCTCCAGCCGGGAGGATGCGGAGGCGCTGGCGGCGGAGGTCGGTAACGGCTCGATCGCGGTGCAGGCGGATATCGTCGAGGACGCCGCATGCCGGGGGCTCGTCGCGGCGGCGACAGAGGCTTTCGGGCGTGTGGATTTCCTGGTCAACAATGCCGGCCGAACCAAGTTTGCCAATCACGAGGATCTGGACGCGCTCAATGCAGAGGACTTCGTCGACATCTATCGGCTCAATACGATCGCGGCGTTTCAGATGATCCGCGCCGCGGCACCGGCGATGCGCGCTGGCGAAATGGGTGCGGTGGTCAACGTCGCGTCGGTCGCGGGCGTGTTCGGGCACGGCTCGTCGGTCGCCTATGCGGCGTCCAAGGGCGCATTGATCACGATGACGACCAGCCTGGCGCGCGCGCTGGGGCCGGCGATCCGGGTCAACGCGGTCGCGCCCGGCTATGTCGGCACCGGCTGGTTCGAGAAGCGGCTCGGCGCGGACGGCTTTGCCAAGGTCAACGAGCGGATCGCGGGTGCGACGCCGATGCGGATGGCGGCGGGGCCGGACGACATCGCGGGGCCGATCGTCATGCTGCTTGATCCCGCCGCCCGCGTGATGACCGGCGAGTGCCTGTTGCTCGACGCCGGCGCGCACCTGGACGTGGGCCTCAGCCGACGTCCGGGGCGGGAGAACTGAGCGAGCCGCGGCGGACCACGCCGACCCAGACGACCAGCAGCGTCGCCGCCGCGAGCGCCGCGGCAAGCAGGAAGTTGCCGCTCGTTTCGCCGCGTTCGGAGCCATAGGCGAGCGCCTGGGTCAGCAGCAGCGGCCCGATGACGGCGGCGATGCTGCCCAGACTCGCCATGCCGCCCTGCAGCGCCCCCTGGTTGGTCGCGTCGACGCTGCGCGATAGGATCGCGTTGAGCGAGGGGAAGACGACGCCGGTCAGCGAGGAGAGGATCAAGATAGCGTAAACCTGCCAGCTCGCGGTCACGAGGCTGTAGGCAAGAAAGGCGGCCACGCCCACGCACAGGCCTAGCATCAGCGTCCGCGCCTCGCCGATGGCGGCGATCACCCGGCCGGTCAGCCCGGCCTGCACGACGGCCATGCACACCCCCGTTGTCGCCAGCGACCATCCGATCTCGCGCGGGGTCCAGTCGAGTGCGATCTCCGCCCAGAATGCCCAGGTCGCGGGGTAGACCATATGCGCCAGCTGCCAGAGCAGGGCGGCGGCGAGCAGCGCGGCGGCGCCGGGTGCCGCGGCGAACAGCGGCTTGAACGCGCCGAACGCGTTGGCGCGCGCCCAGGTGAAGGCGCGGCGATTCTCCGGCGCATGGGTCTCGGGCAACAGCAGGGCGATGGCGGCGGCGTTGACGAAGGCGAAGGCGGCGGCGGCGAGGAACGGCGCGCGCGGGCCCAGATCGGACAGCAATCCGCCCATCGCGGGGCCGATGATGAAGCCGACTCCGAACGCCGCGCCCATCAGGCCGAAGACGTGGCCGCGCTTCTCCGGTGGAGTGACGTCGGCGAGGATGGCGTTGGCGGGACCGTAGAGCGCGCCGGTCACACCGGCGACCAGGCGGCCGACGAATAGCCACAGCAGGCTCGGCGCAAAGGCCATCAGCGCATAGTCGATTCCGAAAGCGAGCATGGAAGCGAGCATCACCGGCCGACGGCCATAGCGGTCGCCGAGGCTGCCCATGATGGGGCCGGCGACGAACTGCGCGGCGGCATAGGCGATCAGCATGTAGCCGCCGATCCGCGCCGCGTCGGTTAGGGACACATCGCCGAGCTGGACGATCAGCGAGGGCAGGACGGGCAGCACGATGCCGAACCCGATCGAGTCGATCAGCACCGCCGCCAGCGCGATCGGCACCGCGCGGTGATGGAAGCGGATCATGCGGCGGCGCGGAAGTTGAGGGAAAGTTGAGGCTCGCGCGCGGCAAGCGCGGGGCGGAAGTTTAGGGAAAGTTTAGGCATAAACACAGAATCTCGCGGCGTCTTTGCGGCGGCGGCGAGGAGGCGGGACGTGCTCACATCGCCTGATGGCACGGCAGGGACTTGTAGGACAGGCCGGATGACGCGGCCGCGACCCGGCCGGAGCTGCAAGTCCGGGACGGCATGCCGGCGACCGCCGATCCACTCGCCGCTTGACCCCCGCCGTCACATACCGCATTTTCAAATTGTGGAGAGCGCCGGTGAAGGCGACCGCGAGAGGAACGAACCATGGCGACGATGGCGGAGCAGGCAGCGCCGGGCGGCGCGACGGTCGCGAGGCGCGCAACATCGGACGCGCCGCCGATCTCGCTCGGCACCCAGATCAGCTACGGCATCGGCGCGGGCGCGAACGGCATCAAGAACGCCGCGTTCACCACCTACCTGATGTTCTATTACAACCAGGTCATCGGCGTCTCCGCATCCGTTGTGTCGGCGGCGATCGCGCTCACCCTCCTGGTGGACGCGATCGCCGATCCGCTGATCGGCCGCTGGTCGGACACCACGCGATCGCGCTGGGGGCGGCGGCATCCGTTCATCTACGGCGCGGCCATCCCGACCGCGTTCTTGTTCGCCTTGGTATGGTTTCCACCGGAGGGCGCGACGCCCTGGGTCTACGGCCTGTGGATCTTCACCTTCGCGGCGCTGACCCGGGTGGCGCTCAGCGCCTTCGAGATCGCCACCTCGGCGATGAACCCGGAGCTGACCAGCGACTATCGCGAGCGGACCCGGCTGTTCTCGCTGCGTTATTGGTTCGGTTATGCCGGCGCCTTTGGTTTCACCGCGTTCTCGCTCGCCTTCTTTTTCGCGGCGACGCCGGAATATCCCCGCGGTCAGCTCAACCCCGAGGGTTATGTCGGCTTTGCTTTCACGGGCGCGGCGATCATCGTCCTCGTCATCCTGATCTGCGGGCTGGGTACGCATAATCGCATCCCCTATCTGCGTCAGGCGGAGGTCCGCGCCGACCGCCGCAGCCTCGGCGAGCATCTACGCGAGATGGGGCAGGCGCTGCACAACCGCGCCTTTCTCGCGATTTTCGGCTTCGGCGTCCTCAAATACACCGCCATCGGTCTGTACAGCGGCTGCAGCCTCTATTTCGGCACTTATCTGTTCAAGCTGTCCGGCGGGGAGCTGGCGCTGCTGACCTTCGACAGCCTGATCGCGGCGACGATCGCGGCTCCGCTCGCGCCGGTCATGTCGGCGAGGATCGGCAAGCGCGCGAGCTCGATGTTCTTCGCCGTGGCCGGCGTCAGCCTCGGCCTGTCGCCGCTGGTGCTGTCGTATCTCGACCTGTTCTGGCCGGTGGGACACGCGATGCTGGTGCCGACGCTGTTCGTGATCGGCGCACTGTACGGCGCGATGGTGGCGATCAGCCTCATCAACACATCGTCGATGCTCGCCGACGTGGTCGAGGATTCGGCGGTGAAGACCGGTCGGCATGAAGCCGGGGTGTTCTTCGCCGCATCCAGCTTCATGCAGCAATGCTCGTCGGCGCTGGGTATCCTGGCAACGGGAGTGATCCTGACCTGGTCGGCCTTTCCGGAAAAACCGTCGGGCGCGGTGACGGACGCGATGACCGACAGCCTGCTCATCCACTATATCCCCACGGTGATCTGCCTGTGGACGGCGGGGGCGATGTTTCTGATGTTCTATCCCCTGACCAAGGCCAAGCACGATGCCAATGTCGACGTGCTGCGCGCGCGGGAAGCAGAGGCGCGGGCGCGAGAGATGGACAACACCCCGCTGGGGGCACCGGTACGATAGCGGGCCTGCGGGATTGAAGCGGCGCAGGTTTCGCTGCATACCAGATACTCGAATCCAGGAGATGCCCGATGGCGACGCTCGCCGAACCCGAATCAAGGACCGACCCGCTCGACGCCTTCCGCCAGGAAGCGCGTAGCTGGATCGCCGAGAACTTCCCGGCCGCGCTCAAGGGCAAGGACCTGGGCATGTCCGCGATCGAGGGCGGCGGCGAAGCTTCGGCGGACGAAGAGGCCTGGCGGATCGCGATGGGCAAGAAGGGTTGGGGCGTGCCGACCTGGCCCAGCGAATATGGCGGCGGTGGCCTCGACCGGGCGCAGGCGCGCGTACTGCAAGAGGAACTCGGCCGTGCCGGCGCCTATAACCCGATCGGCGGCATGGGCGTGATGATGTTCGGGCCGACGCTGCTGGAATACGGCACCGAGGAGCAGAAGAAGAAGTACATCCCCGATATCGCGCAGGCGAACGTGCGCTGGTGCCAGGGCTATTCGGAACCCAATGCAGGGTCGGACCTCGCCAACATCCAGACCTTCGCCGAGGACAAGGGCGATCACTACATCGTCAATGGGCAAAAGACCTGGACTTCGGGCGGTCAGTGGGCGGACAAGTGCTTTTGCCTGGTGCGGACCGACAAGACGCAGAAGCATGCCGGCATCAGCTTTCTGCTGATCGAGGACATGCACGCCCAGGGCGTGGAGGTGCGGCCGATCCGGCTGATCTCCGGCCAATCGCCCTTTTGCGAGACCTTCTTCACCAACGTGAAGGTGCCCAAGGAGAATCTGGTCGGTCGCGAGGGGCAGGGCTGGGAGATCGGTACGCGGCTGCTCCAGCATGAGCGCTCGTCGCTGTCGGGCGGCGGCGGCTCGGCCGGGCGGATGATGGCGGGACCGACCGTCGCCGACCTCGCGAAGAAGTACCGCGGCACCGACGAGAAGGGCCGGCTGAACGACAGCGACCTGCGGATGCGGCTGGTGCGCCACGAGATGGACGCGCGCGCGTTCGCGCTGACGCTGCGACGCGCGGCGCTGGAGTCGAAGTCCAATCAGGGCCCGTCGGCGGCGACCTCGATCATGAAGAACGTTGGTGCGCGGGTGACGCAGGATCGCGCGGAATTGGGCATCGAGATCATGGGAATGCAGGGGCTGGGCTGGGACGGCGAGGGCTTCTCGGCGTCCGAGATCGCGCAGACGCGCACCTGGCTGTGGGGCAAGGCCGTGTCGATCTATGGCGGCTCCACCGAGATCCAGAACAACGTCATCGCCAAGCGCATCCTCGGGATGCTCGACCACCAATAAGGTTCGGAGAGGGGAGAGGGCGGGAGGACGGCAGCGCCGGACCTCCCGCCCGCCTTCTGCCAAAAGGGAACATGAGACATGGCCGTCCTCAACGACGAACAGGTGATGCTGCGCGACATGGCGCGCGAATGGGCCGACAATGAGTCGCCCGTCACCGCCTTCCGCAAGCTCCGCAATGCCGCGCCGTCGCAGGGCTATGACCCCGAGGCCTGGAACGCGATCGCCCAGATGGGCTGGGCGGGCGTCGTTGTGCCGGAAGAGCATGGCGGTTCGGCGTTCGGCTACCTGTCACTCGGGCTGGTGGTAGAGCAGTTGGGGCGCAACCTGGCGGTGTCGCCACTCGCCTCGATCGGCCCGGCCGCGACCGCCATCGAGATGGGGTCGGATGAGGGCGCCAAGTCTGCCTGGCTGCCGAAGATCGCGGCGGGAGAGGTGATCGCGACGCTGGCGGTGGATGAGGGGCCGCATCACGATCCGTTCAATCTGAAGACCAGCGTCGCGGGCGGCAAGCTGACCGGCACCAAGGCGTTCGTGGCCGAGGGTGACGGCGCGGGCGTATTCGTCGTCGCCGCGCAGGATGGGCTGTACCTGGTCGCCGAAGGCGAGGGCGTGGCGCGCGCCACCCGCAAGATGGCCGACGCGCGCAGCCATGCGGAGATCCGCTTCGAGAACGCGCCGGCGGTGAAGCTTGGTGGGCCGGAGCTGACTGCGGCGGTGGTCGACCGTGCTACTGCGTTGGTCTGTGCCGAGATGCTCGGCATGGCCGAGGCGGCGTTTCACCAGACCAACGATTACCTGAAGACCCGCGTCCAGTTCGGGCAGCCGCTGTCGACCTTTCAGGCGCTGCAGCACCGGATGGCGAAGATGTTCACCGAGCTGGAGCTGATGCGCTCGGCGGTGGAGGCGGCGCTGGAGGCGATCGACGCCAAGCGCTCCGATCTCGACCAGGCGGTGAGCCTTGCCAAGGCGATCGCGTCCGACACGCTGAAGCTGGTCAGCCGCGAGATGGTGCAGCTGCACGGCGGCATCGGCATGACGGACGAGCATGACGCGGGCTTCTACATGAAGCGTTCGGCGGTGCTGGAAGCGATGTGGGGCAATGCCGCCTACCACCGCGAGCGGTTCGCGCGGTTGAACGGGTATTGAGCAGCCGCGCCTGCAGCGTAGTCGTGCCCCGATCGGGGACGCGGGCCGCGCGGACCTGGCGCGATCGTTGATTGGTCTCGAACAAGCGGTTTGGTCGGCGCCGATCCGTTGCACATGCGCAACACGGGACGGGTTTCTGATTTAAATTGCACCTCCACGGCATCTCTCCCGCTTGACGGCTCTTCGCCATCGGCGTTCAATTCGAGTTGACGGTACGGCGCGCAAGTCGCCGACCGCATAGGAGGGATGGATGGCCAAGCAGCAATTCCTGGCGGCGTGCGCGTTTTCCGCATTGGCGCTCGCCAGCGCGTCACCGGCGGTGGCGCAGGTGGCAGGTGACACCGGTGCGCAGGGCGCGCCGGCCCAGGCGGTCACGCAGGAGCCGATCGAGCAGAGGACGCTCGACGACGCAACGGTGCGCGAGATCGTGGTCACCGGATCGCTGATTGCGGGTACGCGCGAGGACTCGGCGCTGCCGGTCGACGTCTTCTCGTCCGCCGAGCTGACGGCGGAGGGCCAGACGTCGCCGCTCGACTTCATCAAGGACATCCCGGCGGTCGGCGCGGTGCTGGGCGATTCGAACCAGTTCTCCACCGCCGCGCAAGGGCTGGGCGGGGTCGGCTCGATCAACTTGCGGGGGCTCGGCTCGACGCGGACGCTGGTGCTGCTCAACAGCCGGCGGACGATCGTGTCGCCGGGTGACGGCGTGGTCGACACCAACCTGCTGCCGATCTTCGCACTGGAGCGGATCGAGCTGCTGAAGGACGGGGCGGCCGTGACCTATGGCTCCGATGCCGTGGCCGGCGTCGCAAACTTCATCACTCGCTCGCGCTTCGATGGGGTCGAGGTGCAGGGCGACTGGCGCTTCATCAAGGACAGCGATGGGGATTACACGGGCAGCATCCTGGTCGGCAAAAACCTGAACGAGGACGTCAATCTGCTCGGCGGCTTCGGTTATCGCCACCGGTCACCGCTCGCGGCGAATGACCGCGACTTTTCGAACCTGCCCTATGCGATCAACCCGGCCGGCTATTCGCAGATCGCGACGCCCGCGACCTACTTCATCGCGACGAAGCCCGGGACCAACGGCGCGATCCGAAACAACCCAGCGCTCGCGGTGCGCCCGACGACGCTGGCGGCGACGCCCTTTCTCGATCGCGGCTGTCCTGAGCTCGGCGGGACCGTGCTGCCCGCATCGATCGGCAGCCCGGTTCCGGCCTGCTATTACCAATATACCGACTACAACAATCTGGTGGAAAAACAGGACTTCTACCAGGCGTTCGGGCAGCTCAATGTGCGGCTGTCGGACCGTACCCGCTTCCACCTCGACGTGCTGTGGGCGCGCAGCAGAACCGACACGAAGCTGTCGCCGTCCTACGCCTCGACGTCCGCGCCGGCGGGGCCGGGTACGCAGTTCAACTTCTTCGTCCCGGCCAGCAATCCGGGCTTCGCTGCATTCAGGCAGCAGGTCGGTCTGCCTGCGACGGTGACCGTGGCCGGGCTGGGCACGATCCCGGTGCCGGGCGTCTCGACGCTGCTGTTCCGCCCGTTCGCGCTCGGCGGCAACCCGCTGACCGAATTTCCGTTCGGGAACGACAGCTATTCCAAGAACAACAGCTGGCGTGTGTCCGGCGGGTTCGACCATGAGTTGAGCGACAGTCTGAACGCGTCGCTGTTCGCGACCTACGTCAACGCCACGTCCGATTCGCTGGTGCCCGACGTTATCGGTACCCGGCTTCAGGATGCGCTGTCCGGTTTCGGTGGCCCCGGCTGCGACGTCGTGAACGGCACCGCGGGCACCGGCGGCTGCCAGTATTTCAATCCTTTTTCCAACTCCATCGCGGGTAATCCGGTGCTCGGCGTCGCCAATCCGTTCTACACCGGGCCGGCGACCAGCAACCTAGCCGGCAACAGCAACGACCCGGCACTGATCCGATGGCTGTTCGGCAACACGGGCACCTTGCAGGAAGAGCAACAGGTCGTGGTCGACGGCGTCATCAGCGGCGGCACCGGCATCGATTTCGGCGGTGGCGAAGTCAAGTTCGGCATCGGCGCGCAATACCGGTCGTCGCGCTTCACCAGCCGTCCGCGCAACGACGAGGGGCTGGGCCTCAACGATCGCACGATCACGCCGTGTTCGATCGTCGGGTTTCGGGGCTGCAACGTCCAGACCGGGCCGTTCGTGTTCCTGGGTCAGTCGACGCGCGTCAACGTCAGCCAGGGCGTATACGCGGTGTTCGGCGAAGTTCAGGTGCCGATCACCAGCCGCCTGGAGCTCACGGGTGCGGTCCGCTTTGAAGACTATGGGGAGCCGGTCGGCTCTACCCTCGACCCCAAGGCGTCGATCCGGTGGCAGCCGCTCGACTGGCTGACGCTGCGTGGCTCGGTCACCACCACCTTCCGCGCGCCGCTTGCCGGACAGGTCGCGGCGACCAGCGTCACGGCGCTGCAGACGATCGAGGTCGCGTCGAGCAACTTCCGCTCGGTCGACGTGCTCGGCAATCCGACCAACCTCGGGCCGGAGTCCGCCTTCACCTATAATATCGGCGCGGTCGTGAAGACGGGCGGGTTCAACCTGCAGGTCGATTATTTCAGCTTCGACTTCGACGGGCGCATCAGTGCCACGCCGGCGAACCCGATCGCGCGGGCCGTGGTGCCGACGGTGAACGGCCTGGCGAACTGCGCCAGCCCGCTGGCCTCGAGTGTCGTCTTCCAGAACGGCTGTGTGCAGGGCGTCACGCGCGGCAACGATATCTCTCGCGTCATCACGCAGTTCGTGAACGGGCCCACCACCAAGACCTCGGGCCTGGATGTCGAGGTCGACTACACCTTCGACTTCGGCGAGCCCAAGCTGACCTTCGGTGCCGCGTTCACGAAGATCTTTAAATATGAAGTCGGCGATTTCGAGCTGAACGGCGTGACGATCCTTCCGGCTTACAGCGCGTTGGGCTTCTCCAACTACTTCCGCGATCCGGGCACGGTTTCGGAGTGGAAGGGCAACGCGTTCGCCAACCTCAACTGGAGCGGGCTGAACGCGCGTTATGTGTTCCGTTACGCCAGCGGCGTCGACGATGATCGCTGCGTCGGCGTTCCCGCGCCGTGTCTGGCGACGGTGGCGGGCGGCACGGACTTCGGCCGCAAGATCAAGGATTTCACGCAGTCCGACGTGACGATCCTGTATGATCTGCCGTTCGAGTTCGCGGCCATCCAGCTACAGGCCTCGGTGGAGAACCTGTTCGATCAGGCACCGTCGGCAGCGCGGCTGGAGCTAGGTTACGATCCGTTCTTCGGCAATCCGATCGGTCGCGCGATCCGCGTCGGCGCGCGGGTTCGTTTCTGACGGTCGGCGGCGGGCACCGGTGGTGCCCGCCGCTCGCGCCACACCGCTGAGCCTGGCCGCGGCTAGTCCCTGCCGGCCGCGGAACGATCGTCGAACAGGCCGAACAAGAGCGTGGAGGCATACAGCGAGATCGCGCGGTTGCGCGGCATGGTGCCCGCCCATTTGCGCATGTCGAAGGCGGCGTTCTGCAGCGCCATCAGCGTCTGACTGGCGATCAGCGCGTCGACGGCACGGCACGAGCCTTCTGCGATCCCGTCCATGATCGTGCCGGCATAGCGCCGCGCGACGAGGTTGGAGCGATCGACCATCGCGGTGCGGACATCGATCGGCAGACCGCTCAACGCTGTGGTCCGGAGCAGCGGCGCGCGCTCGGCGAACTGGACATCGAGCAGCGTCGCGATCGCACTCGACAGACGTTGCCAGTGGGTACCGCCCGCCTCGTCCGCCAGCCGTTGCGCAGCCGTGATCGTGTCGAAGCTGCGCCGGTAACAGGCGATCACCAGCTCGTCCTTGGCGTCGAGATGGTGGTAGAAGCTGCCCTTGGTGACGTTGAGCTGCGAGGCGATGCGCTGCACGGACGCGCCGCGATAGCCAAGCTCGTTGATCAGCCGCGTCGCCGCGAGCAGGAACGCCGCGCGCCCCGGCTCGCGCTCGTCATGGTTCAAGTCGAGCAGTTTCGGTGCCCAGGCCGCGTCCGCTCCGGCAATGCCGTGCGCCAGGATGTCGAACAGCCGGGCCTGCACACGATCATACTGCTCGGGCGCGTAGCGGGGCAGCCAGACCGGCAGCCAGAAGGTGTTCTCCAGCAGCACATGCGCACGCGCGCCGTACAGGTCCTTGGCCGCGCGGCTGGTCGCCTTACCCCACAGCGCGCGCGTCCGCCGGAACACCTCGCGCCAGCCGGCGAGCAGCCGATCGCGTGCCGGCTCCTCCATTGCCCGCAGGTCCGACAGCACCGCCATCGGGCGTTCCTCGCCGCGGCGGATCCGATCAAGCCGCGCCATGTTGAGCGCCAGATAGCGCCGGACGCGATCGGTCGGCGTCGGCTCCTCCATGGCGGCATCGAGCATGACCAGGAGATAGTCGAGCGTGTGCTCGAACGCGGCAGCGGCGAGATCCTCCTTGCGCTTAAAATAGTAGGTCACGCTGGTCGTGTTGAGGCCGACGCGGCGCGCCACGTCGGCAAAGGTCATGCCTTTGGCCGACTGCTCGTTGATCGCCTCCGCGGCGGCCGCCAGGATCGCGTCGCGCTTCAGCCGGAAGCGCACGGTGCCCCGGTCCTGCTCCCCCTCCGCCGTCTGTTCCCCGCTCATCGCGCCAGCCTAACGGACCGACGTTTAGAAGCAACAGTGCTTTGGGTTTCAGGTGCAGGAGGGTGCCGAACCCGGCTTTACCGAAAACACGGTATGGCCTAAGCCCGCACTGACAGCATCTGCAAGGCGAGGACGGCGGCCATGGATTTCACCCTCAGCGAGCGCGAAACCTATTTCCGGGATCGGGTGAAGGACTTCATCGCCCGGGAGATCGCGCCGCGTAACGACGAGTACCGCCAACAGGCTTACCAGGGCGAGCGCTGGAAGGTGTTGCCGGTGATCGAGGAGGTCAAGGAGAAGGCCAAGGCCGCAGGGCTGTGGAACTTCTTCATGCCGCCGCACTCGGGCCAGACGCATGTCGACGACAGCTTCGAGTTCGAGGGCACGCAGCTCACCAATCTGGAATATGCGCTGTGCGCCGAGGAGATGGGCAAGCTCGGCTGGTCGTCGGAATGCTTCAACTGCTCCGCGCCGGACACCGGCAACATGGAAGTGTTCCACCGCTACGGCACCCGCGAGCAGAAGGACCGGTGGCTGCGGCCGCTGATGGAGGGCAAGATCCGCTCCGCCTTTCTGATGACGGAGCCGGCGGTGGCTTCATCGGACGCGACCAACATCGAGACGCGCATGGAGCGCGACGGTGATCATTACGTCATCAACGGCACCAAATGGTGGTCGTCGGGCGTCGGCGATCCGCGCTGCGCGGTCGCGATCGTGATGGGCAAGACCAACCCGGAAAGCTCGCGCCACAGCCAGCAGAGCCAGATCCTGGTGCCGATGGACACGCCCGGCGTGACGATCAAGCGGATGCTCAGCGTCTATGGCTATGACCATGCGCCGCACGGTCATGGCGAGGTCGAGCTGAAGGATGTGCGGGTGCCGGTCGAGAACGTGCTGCTCGGCGAGGGCCGCGGCTTCGAGATCGCGCAGGGGCGGCTGGGGCCGGGGCGCATCCACCACTGCATGCGCACCATCGGCGTCGCCGAGACGGGCATCGAGGCGATGGCCAAGCGGCTGCTGAGCCGCGTCGCGTTCGGCAAGACGCTGTCGAGCCACTCGGTGTGGGAGGAGCGGCTGGCACGCGCGCGCATCGACATCGAGATGACCCGCCTTTTGTGCCTGAAAGCCGCCGACATGATGGACCGGGCGGGCAACAAGTCGGCGCAGCAGGAGATCGCGATGATCAAGGTGCAGGCGCCCAACATGGCGCTGAAGATCCTGGACGACGCGATCCAGGCCCATGGCGGCGGCGGCGTGTCGGGCGACTTCCACCTGGCGAGCGCCTGGGCGTCGATGCGCACGCTGCGCTTCGCCGACGGCCCGGACGAGGTCCACAACCGGGCGATCGCGCGCAACGAGTTCGGCAAGTACGCCGACTACAAGGCGAACAACGACCGGGTGAGTTCGGGCGACATGGCGGCTACGCGCTAGCTTTCGTCATCCCGGACTTGATCCGGGATCCCGCTTTATCTGACCACGCCAGGTCAGCGGGATCCCGGCTAAAGGCCGGGGCGACGAAGGAAAAGGATAGTGATGAAAGCCGCTGTACTCTTTGAAGCAAAGACGCCCTTGAGCATCGAGGACGTCACCGTCGACAAGCCCGGGCCGCACGAGGTGCTGATCCGCACCGTCGCGTGCGGGGTATGCCGGTCTGACCTGCATTTCGTGGACGGCGCCTATCCACATCCGCTGCCCGGCATTCCGGGGCACGAGGCGGCGGGCGTGGTCGAGCAGGTCGGCGACGAGGTGCGCACGGTCAAGGTCGGCGACCATGTCGTAACCTGCCTGTCGGCGTTCTGCGGCCACTGCGAGTTCTGTGTCACCGGCCGAATGTCGCTGTGCATCGATCCGGGCGTGAAGCGCGCCAAGGGGCAGCCCCCGCGCCTGATGCTCGGTGACCGGCCGATCGCGCAGATGCTCAACCTGTCCGCCTATGCCGAGATGATGCTGGTACACGAACATGCCTGCGTTTCGATCGATCGCGACATGCCGCTGGACCGCGCCGCGATCCTAGGCTGCGCGGTGACGACGGGGGCCGGCGCGATCTTCAACGCCGCGCGCGTCGTGCCGGGCGAGACGGTGTGCGTGGTCGGCTGCGGCGGCGTCGGTCTGGCGGCGGTGAACGCGGCGCGCATCGCGGGCGCGGGCAAGGTGATCGCGGTTGATCCGGTGGCGGAAAAGCGCGATCTCGCCATCAAGCTGGGCGCGACGCATGTCGTCGACCCGATGAGCGACACGGCCGCCGATCAGGTGGTTGAGATGTCACGCGGTGGCGTCCACCACGCGATCGAAGCGGTCGGTCGGCCGCAGTCGGCCGCGACCGCGGTCAAGGTGCTGCGCCGTGGCGGCACCGCGACGATCCTCGGCATGATGCCGCTCAGCGAGAAGGTCGGGCTGTCGGCGCTCGACCTGCTTGCCGACAAGAAGCTTCAGGGCGCGCTGATGGGGCGCAACCACTTTCCAGTCGATCTCCCCCGACTGGTCGACTTCTACCAGCGCGGGCTGCTCGATCTCGACACGATCATCGCCGATCGCATGCCGCTGGAGCGCATCAACGATGCGTTCGACGAGCTCCGCAAGGGCGATACCACGCGGTCGGTGATCACCTTCTCGTGACCGACGCAGCTGCCCAGAGCATGGCCGGCACGATCCCGGTCGAGGAGAAGGATCAGCTCGACCTAGAGCGGCTGACCGGCTGGATGGAGCCGAACGTCGACGGCTTTGCCGGGCCGCTGTCCTACGAGAAGTTCGCCGGCGGCCAGTCGAACCCGACGTACAAGCTGACCAGCCCGTCCGGCACCTATGTCCTGCGCCGCAAGCCGTTCGGCAAGCTGCTGCCCAGCGCGCATGCGGTGGATCGCGAGTACCGCGTCATCGCCGGGCTGCACCCGACCGGCTTTCCCGTGGCGCGGCCTTATGGCTTGTGCACCGACGAAAGCGTGATCGGGACGATGTTCTACGTCATGGGGTTCGCGCGTGGGCGCAACCTGTGGGACGGGACGCTGCCCGATTATGCGCCGGCGGAACGGACCGCTATCTATCATGCGATGGGCGACACGCTCGCTGCGCTGCACAACACCGACCATGTCGCGGCCGGGTTGGGCGAGTATGGCAAGCCCGGTAATTACTTCGCGCGGCAGGTCGAGCGCTGGACCAAGCAGTACCGCATGTCCGAGACCGAGCACATGCCGGAGGTCGAGCGGTTGATCGAGTTCCTCGCCCGGACTGTGCCGGAACAGACGCGGACCAGCATCGTCCATGGCGATTATCGGATCGACAACATGATTCTTCACGCCAGCGAACCGCGGGTGATCGCGGTGTTGGACTGGGAGCTGTCGACGCTGGGCGATCCGCTGGCGGACTTCTCCTATTTCCTGATGAGCTGGGTGACGCAGCCCGAGGGGCGCTCGGGCGTAATGGGGCGGACGGGGCCGGAGACCGGCATTCCGCCGATCGAGGCAATGGTCGAACGCTATTGCGCAGCGACGGGACGTGACGGGGTGCCGGACCTGAACTGGTACTTCAGCTATAACCTCTTCCGCCTGACCGGCATCGTCCAAGGAATTAAGAAGCGCATCGTCGACGGCACCGCGTCGAGCGCGCAGGCGGAGCGGTCGGCGGCGGGCGTGTACCGGCTGGCCAAAGCGAGCTGGGACTTCGCGGAGAAGGCAGGGGCGTGATTTCCCCCTCCCGCAAGCGGGAGGGGTTAGGGGAGGGGCTGTCGGAAGTGCATGGACATGCCCTCCCCAAGCCCCCCGCAAGCGGGAGGGGAGTTCAGAAGAGCATGAGCCAATTCGATCTGACCGGACGGACCGTCGTCATCACCGGCTCCTCGCGCGGGATCGGTAAGGCGTCCGCCATCGCCTGTGCCGAGCAGGGCGCCAACGTCGTCATCTCGTCGCGCAAGCAGGACGCCTGCGACGCGGTCGCTGCCGAGATCAACGCGCGGTTCGGGGAGGGTAGAGCGATCGCGGTCGCCGCCAACATCTCCGACAAGCCAGGGCTGCAGCAGCTGGTCGACGCGAGTGTCGCCGCGTTCGGGCAGATCGACTGCCTGGTCTGCAACGCCGCTTCTAACCCCTATTACGGGCCGCAAGAGGGGATAGCGGACGAGCAGTTCCGCAAGATCCTCGACAACAACATCGTCTCCAACCACTGGCTGATCGCGATGGCAGCACCCGCGATGCGCGAGCGGCGGGATGGCTCCATCGTCATCATCTCGTCGATCGGGGGCCTGCGCGGATCGACGGTGATCGGCGCTTATTGCATCTCCAAGGCGGCCGACATGCAGCTCGCGCGCAACCTGGCGCATGAATATGGGCCGCATGGCGTGCGCGTGAACTGCATCGCGCCGGGCCTGATCAAGACCGACTTCGCGCGCGCGCTGTGGGAAGATCCCAAGCGCACGGAGGAGGCGAACAATCGCGTACCGCTGCGCCGCATCGGCGAGCCCGAGGAGATCGCGGGCGCGGTGGTGTTCCTGGCGAGCAAGGCGTCGGCGTTCATGACGGGACAGACGATGGTGATCGACGGCGGAGTGACGATCTGATGCGATTCCAGGACAAATCGATCATCGTCACCGGCGCGGGGTCGGGCATTGGGCGCGCCGCGGCGCTGCAGTTCGCTGCAGAGGGCGGGCAGGTGCTGTGCGCCGACAAAACCGATGGCGCTGGTGCGACCGCCGCCGCGATCCGAGAAGCCGGCGGTGCGGCGGAGTCGCTGCAGATCGACGCCGGGTCCGAGGAGGATGTCGCGCGCGCCGTCGCGCTGGCCGTTGATCGGTTCGGCGGCTTGGACGTGATGTTCGCCAATGCCGGCATCTCGGGGGGCATGGCCAACATCTTCGACACGCCCGTCGAGCTGATCGCGGAGGTGCTGCGGGTCAATCTGATCGGACCGTTCCTCGCGATCAAGCATGCCGCGCCGGAGATCGCCAAGCGTGGTGGCGGCGCCATCGTGCTGACCGCCAGCGTCGCGGGGATCCGTTCCGGCGCGGGGTCGCCAGCCTATTCGGCATCCAAGGCGGGGGTCATCAATCTGGCGCAGGTGTCGGCGCAGCAGCTCAGCGGCTCGAATGTACGGGTGAACGCGATCTGCCCCGGACTGACCGAGACCGGAATGACCAAGCCGACCTTCGACTATGCGCGCGAGGCGGGGAAGATGGACCGTGTCGGCCGCCTCAACCCCTTACGTCGGGGCGCGCAGCCCGATGAACTCGCCAAGGTTGCGCTGTTCCTCGCATCGGAGGATGCGAGCTATGTCAACGGGCAGGCGATTGCGGTCGACGGCGGGCTATCGTCGTCGCATCCCGTTACCAAGCAGGAATACGGGCGCACCGCCGTTTAGGTCTTGGGCTGACGCAGCCGGATCAAGCCCTCCTGCGCGACGCTGGCGACCAGTCGGCCGTCCTGGCTGAAGATGCTGCCGCGGTTCATGCCGCGCCCGTGCCCGGCCCAGGGGCTGTCGGTCGCGTAGAGCATCCACTCGTCCGCGCGCACCGGCTCGTGCAGCCACAGCACGTGGTCGAGGCTGGCGCTTTGCATACCGGGCGTGGTCCAGTTGACCCCGTGCGGCATCATGCTGGTCGCCATCAGCGCCATGTCGGAGGCGTAGGCGAGCACCGCGCGGTGCATGGCGGGATCGTCGCCGATCGGTGCCACGACGCGGAACCAGCTGGCATTGCGCGGCTCCCGCTGCACGGGCTTGAACCAGCTGCGGGGGTGCAGCGGTCGGATGTCGATCGGGCTCGCACGACGCAGGAAGAACGCGCGAAACTTCTCCGGCATGTCCTCGGCCGCATCACGGCGCAGTTCGGACTCCGACTTCAAGGTCTCGGGGCCCGGCACGTCCGGAATCGGGTCCTGATGATGGAGCCCTTCCTCCGGCGCCTGGAAGGAGGCGATCATGTTGAGAATCGGCTGGCCACGCTGCAACGCGATGACGCGGCGGTTGGCGAAGCTCTTGCCGTCATAGTCGCGCACCACGCGGTAGATGATCGGGAAGTTCTCGTCTCCGGCGCGCATGAAATAGGCGTGGAGCGAGTGGGCGTCCTTGTCGTCGACCGAGCGCTGCGCCGCCTGCAGCGCCTGCGCGATGACCTGGCCGCCGAACACGCGGCCACGACCGTCCGGCAGCCTGGCGCCGCGGTAAAGATCGGTGTCGATCTCCTCGACGTCGAGCAGCGCCACCAGGTTGGCCGCGAGCGTCTCCGGGGGCGGCGGGGTCCATTCCTCCATCAGTAGCCTGCGTCGCGCGCGAGCTTGTCCGCGTGGAAATTGGCATCGCCGAACAGCTCGGCGAGGACGCGGTGACGCTTCATGTAGAAGCCGATGTCGTATTCGTCGGTCATGCCGATGCCGCCGTGCATCTGGATGCCCTCCTGGACGGATAGCGCCGTGGCGGTCGCGGCAAACGCCTTGGCGACCGAGACCGCCTCGTCCGCCTGATCGGAGCCGGAGTCGAGCAGCTGCTGCGCCTTGAGGACGGCGGCGCGGGCGACTTCCATCTCGCTGTAGAGATGCGCGGCACGATGCTGAAGCGCCTGGTAGCTGCCGATCAGGGTGCCGAACTGCTTACGCTCCTTGAGGTAGCCGAGCGTCAGGTCCATCGCGCCGCCGCCAACGCCGAGCAGCTCGGCCGACGCGCCGGTGCGGCCGGCGCGGAGCAGGCGGTCGAGGGCGTCGCGGCCGGCGTCGACCTCACCAAGCACGGCGTCGGCGTCGAGCTGAATGTTCTCGAACTTCGCCCTAGTGGCGATGCTGGCGTCGGCGAGTCGTTCCGGCTCCGCAACGAAACCGGCGTCTTTGGGAACGACGAAGAGGGTGACGCCATCGCGGTCGTTGGCGGCGCCGGCGGTGCGGGCGGAGACGATCAAGAAGCCGGCGACGTGGCCGTGGGTGACGAAGCGCTTCTCGCCCGAGAGCTTGAAGCCGTTGCCGGAGCGTTCCGCGCGCAGGGTGACGCTGTCGCGGTGCTTGGCGCCCTCGTCCAACGCGAGCGCGGCGACCGTCTCGCCGGCGATGATGCCGGGGAACCAGCGCTCGGCCGCCGCGGTGCCCTTCAGCGCCTCCACGGCCGCGACGGCAGTCGAGAGGAAGGGCGAGGGCGAGAGATTGCGGCCGATCTCCTCCAGCACCACGCCCGCCTCGACATGGCCGAGGCCGAGGCCGCCCTGGTCCTCGCCGATCAGGATGCCCGTGAAGCCCATCTCGCCGAACTGTTTCCACAGGTCGCGCGAGAAGCCGGTGGGATCGTTCGCGTCGCGCAGCGCGCGCATGTGCGAAACAGGCGCGGTCTCGCCCACGAAATTGCGGGCGGTGTCGCGGAGCATCTGTTGTTCGTCGTTGAGGTAGAGGGGCATTGTTGGTCCGATCAGAATGATAGTCGTTCGTGGTTCGTCTCGAACCACAAATCCTTCGAGACGCCACTTCGACTTCGCTCAGTGGCTCCTCAGGACGAACGGGGAGGGTGGTCGTTAGAGATCCTGCCCATCACGCTCCCGGCAGTTCGAGGATGCGTTTGGCGATGATGTTGAGCTGGATCTCGCTTGTCCCGCCCTCGATCGAATTGGCCTTGGTGCGCAGCCACGCGCGTGGCGTCGAGCCGCCGTTGGAGCGCTCGCTTTCCCATTCCAGCGCGTCGGAGCCGCCGGCGGCGACGATCAGCTCGTGGCGCGCCTTGTTCAGCTCGGTGCCGAAATACTTCATCATGCTCGGCTGCGCGGGGTGCGCCTGGCCGGCCTTGAGCTCGTCGATGAACTTCTCGCTCATCGAGCGGAACGCCTTGGCGCGCACCTCGAACAGCGCGATCTGGCTGCGCAGGATCGGATCGGCGAGGCGGCCGTCATGGTCGAGCCCGACGGTGGCGATCGCGCCGGCGATCAGCGGGTTCTCGCCCTGGCCGCCCAGCCCCATGCCCGAGATCATCTCGCGCTCGTGGCCGAGCAGGTATTTGGCGACGTCCCAGCCCTTGTTCTCGTCATGGATGCGGTTCTTCTTCGGCACCCGGACATTGTCCATGAAGGTTTCGCAAAAGGGCGAGTAGCCGGAGATCAGCAGGATCGGCTTGGTCGAAACACCGCGAGAGGCCATGTCGAACAGCACGAAGCTGATGCCGCCCTGCTTCGATTCCTTGCTGGTGCGGACCAGGCAGAAGATCCAATCGGCCTTGTCGGCATAGCTGGTCCAGACCTTCTGGCCATTGACGATGTAATCGTCGCCGTCCGACACGGCGCTCGCCTGGAGCCCGGCGAGATCGGAGCCGGCGTTGGGCTCCGAATAGCCCTGGCACCAGCGAATCTCGCCGCGTGCGATCTTGGGCAGATGCTCGCGCTTCTGCTCCTCGGTGCCGTATCTCAGCAGCGCCGGCCCGAGCATCGAGATGCCGAAGGAGTTGAGCGGATTGCGCGCGCGGATCGCCGCCAGCTCCTCGCGCAGCACCTTGGTCTCCGCCGGCGACAGCCCGCCGCCGCCATAGGCCTCAGGCCAGTCGGGCACGGTCCAGCCGCGCTCGCCCATGACCTTCAGCCATTGCGCCTGGGCGGGGTTCGCCGAGGGATCGTAATTGCGCCCGCCCCAGCAGACATCGGCGTCGGATCGCACCGGCTCACGCATCTCGGGCGGGCAGTTCTCCGCCAGCCATGCGCGGGTCTCGTCGCGGAAGGTCTCGAGGTCGGTCATCATATGCTCCAGACTAGGTCGTGCGCGATAGCGGCGATGCGGATCGCGTCGTGGTCGTGGTTGAGGGCGGTGATGACCTGCACACCAATCGGCAGGCCGTCGCCATCGCTGCCGATGGGCATGCTGACCGCGGGCAGCATGGGAAAGGTCGCGAGGCCCGGAAAGACGAACTGATGGATGAAGGGCGTCGCCTCGCCGTCGATGTCGAGTGTGCGCTCGGCCAGCGGCGTATCGTCGTGGCGGAAAGCGGTGCTGCCCAGCGCCGGCGCGATCACCGCGTCATAGTGCGCGAACAGCCGTGCCCATTGCCGCGTATTGCGCGCCTGCTCGTCGGACAGCTCGAACCATTCGGAAAGCGAGGCGCGCTCGCCGCCGTCGACGGGCACACCCCGGCTCATGCCGACGCTCAGCATCCGCCAATAGGCGCGGTGCTGCTTCTCCAGGTTGGGGATCAGGTCGCTGGTCCGATCGACGGCCGCGCCGGCGGCCCTCAGCGCCTCCGCGAGTATGTCGATCGCGCCGACGATCGCGCGCTGAACCTTCGCCATCGGGTGTCCGTTCAGCACCAGCAGCCGGAGCTGGCCGACGGGCTTGTCGTTCGCGCGCGGCAGCGGGATCTCGGCGAGTACGCTCAGCATCACGTCCAGGTCGGCGGCGTCGCGCGCCATCGGGCCGATCACCGACAGTGCGAGGCGGGCATTGTCCGTGCGGGGGAAATAATGGCCATCGGGGTTGAGCGCGGTGAAGGTCGGCTTCAGCCCCCAGACGCCACAGAATGCGGCGGGAACGCGGATCGAGCCGCCGATGTCGGAGCCGAGCTCTATCGGGACATAGCCTGCGGCCAGCGACGCCGCCGAGCCGCCGGAGGAGCCGCCGCTGACCCGGTCCCCATCGCGCGGGTTGCGCGTGCGGCCATAGTTGGGGTTGACCGATTGCAGGTCGGCGAGACCGACCGGCGTGTTGGTCTTGCCGAGGATGATCGCGCCGGCGGCCTTCAGCCGCTGCACGGCGTTCGCGTCTTCGCCGGCGATATGGTCGGCATGTTCGGCGAAGCCCCAGCTGGTCGGCAGGCCGGCGACGTCGAAGCTCTCCTTCACCGTCATCGGTACGCCGGCGAAGGGGAGGGACTTGTCGCCCGCCGCGTCGAAGGTGCGGGCGGCGGCGCGAGCGCGGTCGAAGTCGCGGACGACGACCGCGTTGATCTCGCCGTCGCGGGCTTCGATGCGGGCGATCGCGGCTTCGCACTCGGCAAGCGCGGTGGTCTCGCCCGCGCGGATCGCGGCGGCGGTGGCGAGGGCGGAGTTCACTTCCTTCCTCTACCCTCGCGGGAGAGGGTGGCCGAGCGCAGCGAGGTCGGGAGAGGGGTGAAACCTTCCGTTGAATCGAGGGCGCCACCCCTCTCCCTGCCGCTACGCGGCTGTCCCTCTCCCGCAAGGGGAGAGGGAAGATAAGCGGGCTCCATCAGAACTTCTCGCCCGCCTCGGCCTTGCGGCGGAGCAGCGGTGCGACCTCGACGCCGTTCTTCTCCAAGCCTGCGACGACCTTGTCGAGGCCGACGGTGTTCGCCCAGAACATCGGGCCGCCGCGATAGATCGGCCAGCCATAGCCATAGATCCACACCACATCGATGTCCGACGCGCGCTGCGCCATGCCCTCTTCGAGGATCTTCGCGCCCTCGTTGACCATCGGGTAGAGCGTGGCGGCGATCACGTCCTCGTCGGAGAAGTCCTGCTTGGGCAGGTTCGACTTGGAGCGGAAATCCTCGATGATCTCGGCGACTTCGGGCGAGGGCGTTGGGGTGCGCTTCTCGTCGTAATCATACCAGCCCTTGCCGGTCTTCTGGCCCCAGCGGCCTTTGGCGGCGAGCGCGTCGCGGATGCTCTCGATCCGGGTTGGATCGCGGTGCCAGCCGATATCGACGCCGGCCAGATCGCCCATCTGGAACGGGCCCATCGGAAAACCGAAATCGGTCAGCGCCTTGTCGATCTGCTCGGGCCGGGCGCCCTGCATCAGCATCTTGTTGGCCGGGCCCTGACGCTGCGACAGCATGCGATTGCCGATGAAGCCGGGGCAGACGCCGGAGACGACCGCGACCTTGCCGATCGGCTTGGCCAGCGCCATCACCGTCGCCAGCACGTCGGGCGAGGTCTTGGCGCCGCGCACCACCTCCAGCAGCTTCATGACGTTGGCGGGCGAGAAGAAGTGCATGCCGATCACGTCGCCGGGGCGGCTGGTGACCGCCGCCATCTCGTCGATGTTGAGGTAGGAGGTGTTCGACGCCAGGATCGCGCCGGGCTTTGCGATCTGGTCGAGCTTGCCGAAGAGCTCCTTCTTCACGTCCATGTTCTCGTAGATCGCCTCGATGATGAGGTCGCAATCGGCGAGCTGTTGCAGGTCGAGCGTGGGGGAGAGCAGCCCCATCATGCCTTCGACCTTTTCGGTCGTGTAGCGGCCTTTCTTGGCCGAGTTCTCGTAGTTTTTGCGGATCACGCCGGTGCCGCGATCCAGCGCCTCCTGCGCGGTCTCGACGATCGTCACCGGGATGCCGGCTGCAAGGAAGTTCATGGAGATACCGCCGCCCATCGTGCCGGCGCCGATCACGCCGACCTTCTTGATGGGGCGGAGTTGCGTGTCGGCGGGGATGTCGTCGACCTTGGCGGCCTGGCGCTCGGCGAAGAACAGGTGGCGCTGCGCGGCGGACTGGGTGCCCATCATGAGCTTCATGAATTCCTGCCGCTCGAAGGCAATGCCCTCGTCGAAGGTCGCGCCGGAGGCGGCTTTTTCGACGCAGGCGATGTTGGCGGCGGGCGCGTCGAAGCCGCGGAACTTGCGGGCGTTGGCCTGCTTGAACTCGGCGACGGCGGCCTCATCGGCCTGCACGCTCTTCTCGCGGGCGCGGGGCAGGGGGCGTATGCCGGCAACCTCGCGGGCAAACGCGATCGCGTTCGCCTCGAGGCTGTCCTCGCCGACGATGCGGTCGATCAGGCCGGCGGCCTGGGCGGCCTTGGCGGAGATCGGGTCGCCGACCGCGGTCATCTGCAGTGCCAGCTTGACGCCGGCGATGCGCGGGATGCGCTGCGTGCCGCCGGCGCCCGGCAGCAGGCCGAGCTTGACCTCGGGCGTACCGATCTTCGCCGAGGGGACGGCGACGCGGTAGTGGCAGCCCAGTGTCACCTCGCAGCCGCCGCCGAGCGCGGTGCCGTGGATCGCGGCGACGACCGGCTTGTCCGACGCTTCGATCGCGTCGATCACCTCGCCCAGGCCCGGCCCCTGCATGGGCTTGCCGAACTCGGTGATGTCGGCACCGGCGAAGAAGGTGCGGCCGTCGCAGCGGATCACCATCGCCTTGATGCCGGCGTCGGCGAGCCCCTCCTCGAGACCGGCCTTGAGCCCGGTGCGGACGGCGGCGCCGAGCGCGTTCACGGGCGGGTTGTTGGAGATGATGACGAGCACGTCGTCATGGCGCTCGGTGCGGATCGGGGAGGCGGTCACGATGTTCTCCTTAAACCTTCCCCGGCGAAAGCCGGGGCCGGGCGACGACGCTGGGGACTGGGCCCCGGCTTTCGCTCGGGAGGGTGCTGGTGGGGGTCAAGTCAGCGCCGCGTAGATCATGGTCTTGAGCTCGCGGCGGATGGGATAAAGCGCGGACGGCATCAGCTGGGTCATGAACACCATGTGCAGCCGCTCGACGGGGTCGATGAAGAAGGCGGTCGAGAACATGCCGCCCCAGTAATATTCCCCGACACTGCCGGGCATCATCGTCTTGGCGACATCCTGCACCACCGCAAAGCCGAGGCCGAAGCCGGTGCCGGCATTCTGCGTCTCGCTGAACAGCGACTTGGACATGCTAGACAGGTCGGCGCCGCCGGGCAGGTGATTGAGACGCATCAGCTCGAGCGTCTTGCGCCCGATCACGCGGACGCCGTCCAATGTGCCGCCGTTCGCGCACATCTGGCAGAAGCGATGATAGTCGAGCGCGGTCGAGACGAGGCCGCCGCCGCCCGACAACAGGTTCGGCTTGCGCGACCAGCTCGACTCAGCACCGCGATCGTACATCACCCGCTCGCGCTTGGCGGCGTGGAAGGCGTAGCAGTCGGTCAGCCGGTCGACCTTGTCGCCCGGCACCTGGAAGAAGGTGTCGTCCATCCCGAGCGGGGCGAAGATGCCGTCGCGGAAGTAGACGTCGAGCGTCTTGCCGGAGACACGCTCCACCACGGCGCCGAGCACGTCGGTCGCGACCGAATAATTCCATGCCTCGCCCGGCGAGAATTCGAGCGGCAGTTGGCTGAGCTTGGCGATGAAGCCCTGAAGATCGTCGCCACCGTGCCACTCGCCCAGTTTGTCCTTGCGATAAGCGGCGTCGACGTTGGATCGGTTCTGGAAGCCATAGGTGAGGCCCGAGGTGTGGCGGAGCAGGTCCAGCATCCGCATCGGCTCGGCGGTGGGCTTGGTGACGAAGGGCACGCCGGCACCGCCGCCGTTGTACACGCCCATGCCCTTAAACTCCGGCAGGACGTGGTGGACCGGGGTATCGACCGCGACCAGCCCGTCCTCGACCAGCTGCATGAACGCGAGCGAGGTGATCGGCTTGGTCATGGAAGCGATGCGGAACAGCGAGCCCTCGTCGATCGGCTTACCGCCGTCCCTAGCTTCGCCGGCGCTGCTGAAATGGGCGATCTCGCCGTCACGCGCGATCAGCAGCTGCGCGTTGGCGAGCTTGCCGGATTGCAGGTAGCGGTCGCGCAGGAAGCTGTCGATCCGCGCCAGGCGACCCGCGTCGAAGCCCAGCTTGCCGGCGTCCGCGATTCTCATCGGCGCTCCATACCCCTGTTTCTAATCGGTCCCGCCCTATTGCCTTGAGCGCGGCGCGAATCAACTCTAACCTTGGGCGCAACGGGAAAACCCGACCTTCGGATCAGTATAAGAGGACGCCTTGGCCAGCCAACCCGTAATCGCCCTCCCGCCCTCGTGGCCCGCCATGTCGCTGGCGGATGCGACCGCCGCGCTGACGGCGCCGGGCGCCAAGTTCGAGATGGAAACCGTCACCATCCGCGGCGTACCGACGCGGGTGTGGAAAAACGCACCGCCGTCCTTGCGCTTCCTGGCGGAGGCGAGCCGGATGCACGGGCAACGGCTGATCTCGATCTATGAGGACGAGCGCGTCACCTATGACGCGAACTGGCGCGCGATCGCGACGCTCGCAAACCGGCTGGCGGCGTTGGGAGTGGGGAAGGGTGACCGGGTCGCACTCGCCATGCGCAACCTGCCCGAGTGGCCGGTCGCATTCTTCGCCGCGACTTCGATCGGCGCGATCATGGTGCCGCTCAACGCCTGGTGGACCGGCGCGGAGCTGGAATACGGCCTGCGCGACTCGGGCGCGACGCTACTGATCGTCGATGACGAGCGCCACCAGCGGTTGCTGCCCCACTATGCCGCGCTGCCGGCGCTGGCGCAGGTGATCGTCACCCGCGCGACTGCGCCCCTCAACGGCATGGCGTCGCGGCTGGAGGAGGTAATCGGCACGCCGCACGACTGGGCGACGCTGGCCGAGGCGACGCTGCCGCCCGCCGAGATCGCCACCGACGACGACGCGACGATCTTTTACACCAGCGGCACCACCGGTGCGCCAAAGGGTGCCTTGGGGACGCACCGCAACCTGATGACCAATATCCTGTCGGCGGGGTTCGCGGGCGCGCGCTCGTTCCTGCGCCGGGGGGACCCGGTGCCGGAGCCGACCCCGCGTACCTCGCTGACCGTGATCCCGCTGTTTCATGTCACCGCCTGCTCGGCCGGGCTGATGGGGCTGGTCGCGGGTGGCTCGGCCGCGGTCTACATGCGCCGCTGGGAGCCGGTTCGCGCGATGGAGATCATCGAGCGCGAGAAGGTCAACTTCACTGGCGGCGTCCCCACCATCGCTTGGCAGCTGATCGAGCACCCCGATCGGCACAAATATGACCTGAGCTCGATCGAGGCGATCGCCTATGGCGGCGCGCCGTCGGCGCCCGAGCTGGTCAAGAAGATCTATGAGGAATTCGGCGCGCTCCCCGGCAATGGCTGGGGGATGACGGAGACGATGGCGACGGTGACGTCGCATTCGAGCGAGGATTACCTCAACCGCCCGACCAGCGCCGGGCCGCCGGTCGCGGTCGCGGACCTGGAGATCCGGGCCGACGACGGCACCACCGTCCTGCCGACCGGCGAGGTGGGCGAACTGTGGGCGCGCGGACCGATGATCGTGAAGGAGTACTGGAACAAGCCCGAGGCATCGGCCGAAACCTTCGTCGATGGCTGGGTGCGCACCGGCGACCTGGCGCGGCTGGACGAGGAGGGCTTCGTCTACATCGTCGACCGCGCCAAGGACATGATCATCCGCGGCGGCGAGAACATCTATTCGACCGAGGTCGAGAACTGTTTGTATGCGCACCCGGCGGTCACCGACTGCGCACTGATCGGCCTGCCGCACCGCACGTTGGGGGAAGAGCCCGCGGCGGTGGTGCACCTGGCGCCGGGAATGGCGGCGAGCGAGGCGGAGCTGCAGGCGTGGGTGAAGGCCCGGCTCGCAGCGTTCAAGACGCCGGTGGCGATCCGGTTCGTGGAGGCGACGCTGCCTAGGAATGCGAATGGGAAGATCATGAAGCGGGAGCTGGGGGCGTTGTTCGCGGATCGGGAGAGCGTTGACTAGTGAACGATTTGGTACCGCCTTCTTAGCCTCTCGCGCGAGCGGGAGAGGGCTAAGAAGGCGGGACTGACCTAAGAAACTATCCCGCCCGCCGGAACAGCCCCGCCGCCGCCAGCCACATCGTCGTCAGGATTACCGTGGCGCCGATCACGTCCTTGGGCCAGGCTGCTCCCTCGGTGCCGGCGTTCGTCGCCAGGGCGATCAGCGCCACCAGCACCTGCGCCGCTGCGGTCGCCGCCATCGCGCGGGCCATGCCGGGGCTTCGGAAGCGGGCGAGGCAGGCGCCGCCGACCGCGACCGCGAGGACGCCGGCGTACATCATGTTGGCGTCGTTGTTTTCCGAGCCGATGATGCCGACCGCGAGATTGATCCAGACCAGCAGAAAGGCGGCGAGGAGCGCGCAGGCCGCGGCGGCGCGGTAGGTCCAGTTGGGCGCCTTGCGCGCGAGGAACTCATAGGCGCCGGCGAGGCTGCCGAGCAGCACGCCCATGACGACGAAGTCAGAGGCGGTCCAGTTGACCTCGGTGGTGAAGCGCATCGCCACTGTCGGGATCAGCAGCAGGGTGGCGACGAGGCCCCAGACGATAAAGCTGCCGTAAGTGGCGGGTCGGGTGGTGGCGGTCATGGAGCGTGTCCCTGTTCGTGGTCTTCATGCCGGATAGAGCGCCGGGTTGCAGCGGTGACGCGGAGGATGTGGAGATTGGGTGCAGGGGGCTCGAAGAGGCTGAGTGCCTTGCGCCGGACCATAGATCTTCCCCGGTGGAGGCCGGGGCCCAGTTGCCGCGGCTTCTGTGAGGGAGGGAGGTTCTCTCCAATCTAGTGCATGGCAACTGGCCCCGGCCTTCGCCGGGGAAGAATATGAGTAGTGGGGCGGGGACGCGGGCGGTGCACACATGCCAAGGGCGGCCCGTTGCCGGACCGCCCTTCTGCTGTTTCGCTTGTGGCGCGACGTCACGGAGTGAATCCGTGACGTCGAACGGGCGGCGAGCCGCCCGCCGGCCGGCGCTACGAATTTTGGAATAGCCGGGCTATTCCAAGCTCATTTAACGCTTCGAGAACTGGAACGAGCGGCGTGCCTTCGCGCGGCCGTACTTCTTGCGCTCCACCGTGCGGCTGTCGCGGGTCAGGAAGCCCGCCGCCTTGACCGGCGCGCGCAGGACGGGCTCGTACTTGGTGATCGCCTGGCTGATGCCGTGCTTCACGGCACCCGCCTGACCGGAAAGGCCGCCGCCCTTGACGGTGCAGATCACGTCATACTGGCCATCGCGCTCGGTGACGCCGAACACCTGGTTGATGACGAGGCGCAGCGTCGGGCGTGCGAAATACACTTCCTGATCGCGGCCGTTGACCGTGATCTTGCCGGAGCCGGGCTTGAGCCAGACGCGGGCGACCGCGTCCTTGCGGCGGCCGGTGGCATAGGCGCGGCCCTGCTTGTCGATGATCTGCTCGCGCAGCGGCATCGGCGCGGGCGCCGGACCAGACAGGTTGACGAGCGCTGCGTCGTCACCCCCGGCAGGCGTGGCGACCGGCGCGGGCTGAGAGGTCAGGCCGGCGAGGTCCGACAGGGACTGGCGGTTGTCGGTCATCAGTTACCCACCTTGTTCTTGCGGCTCATCGCGCCGATGTCGAGGACTTGAGGATCCTGCGCGGTATGGGGATGCTCGGCGCCCTTGAAGATGCGCAGGTTGCGCATCTGCTCACGGCCCAAGGGCCCGCGCGGGATCATCCGCTCGACGGCCTTTTCGAGTACACGCTCGGGAAAGCGGCCCTCCAGCACCTTGGCGGCGGTGATGCCCTTGATGCCGCCGGCATAGCCGGTGTGGCGATAATAGATCTTCTTCTGCGCCTTGTTCGACGTGAAGCGGATCTTGTCGGCATTGATGACGACGACGTTGTCACCGCAGTCCACGTGCGGGGTGAAGATGGTCTTGTGCTTGCCGCGCAGCACGTTGGCGATCACCACCGCCGCACGGCCGACGACCAGTCCCTCGGCATCGACGATATGCCATTTCTTCTCCACCTCGTGCGGCTTGGCCGACTTGGTGGTCTTCATCAGCGCCTTCATGGCAGACCTTTCAAACGAACAAACGCCGCCCGATGAAAGGCGGCGCGATGGCAGGGGCAATGCCGCCCGACGGCGGCAAAGTCAAGCTTTCAGGCGGGTTTGCTGACGGGTACCCGAGTACCCGTACGATGCGCGGTGGCGATGACCGCGATTAGCAGCAGGGCGGCGGTGAGCTGGTGGGTGACCGCGACATGGAGGTGGACGCCGCTGAGCAGCGTCGCGATGCCGAGCGCGATCTGGGTCACGACCAGCGCGACGACGCCAAGGCCCCAGCGGCTGCCGACCCGACCCGCCTGCCACGCCAGCGTCAACAGTCCGGCGGCGGCGACAAAGGCGAGCCAGCGATGGACGAATTGGACCACGAACGGGTTGTCGATAAGCTCGCGCGCGCCTGCCGCAGCGGGCAGCGCGCCGGCGGGGAACAGCGTGTCGCCCATCAGCGGCCAGCTGGTGGCGGCGTGGCCTGCGTTCAGCCCGGCGGTCAGCGCCCCGAAGGCGAGCTGCGCGAACAGCAGGATCAGCGCGACGCCGGCGACCGGCGTCAGACGTGCCGACCCCGCGAGCGGCCGGCGGTGGAGCGCGAGGAGATCGAACGCCGTCCACACCACGCCCGCCAGGATGACGAGCGCGGTGAGCAGGTGGACGGTCAGCCGGATGTGGCTGACATCGGTGCGCACCGACAGGCCCGACGCGACCATCCACCAGCCGATCGCGCCCTGTACACCGCCCAGCGCGAGCAGCGCGGTCAACCGCCAGCCATAGCCGGCCGGGATCTGCTTGCGGATGGCGAACCAGATCAGCGGCACGGCGAAAGCGAGGCCGATGATGCGGCCGAGCAGGCGATGGGCATATTCCCAGAAGAAGATCGTCTTGAACCCCGCCAGCGTCATGCCCTGGTTGATCGCCTGGTATTCGGGGATACGTTTGTAAGCGTCGAACGCCGCCTGCCACTCGGCCGCGTTCAAGGGCGGGATCGCGCCAGTGACCGGCTTCCATTCGGTGATCGAGAGCCCCGACTCGGTCAGCCGGGTGATGCCGCCGACGACGATCATCACCACGACCAGCGCGGCCACGACGAACAGCCAGCGCGCAAGCGCGAGCGGCCGGGCTCGGGTCATGAACTGCGGGCTGGGCTGAAGCATCAAGGCGCCATAGCGCCCGCGCGCTATCCCGTCGATTGCCCTAGGTGAGGGTGAAATGAGATATTGTAACTTGGGACATCGCCGCGCATATGGGCGGACGTGACGACGTTGATTCGCCAGCCCTGGTCCGGTGGGCTCGACCGCCTTGCGATCGGGCTGTCGGGGCTGTGCGTGGTCCATTGTATCGCGACGTCGGTCGCGCTGGCGCTGATGTCGGCCGCCGGCGGGCTGTTCTTCAGCCATTTGTTTCATGAGATCGGGCTGACGCTGGCGATCATCCTCGGCATCGTGGCGCTGGGTCGCGGCGCGCTGGAGCATGGCTATATGATGCCGGCGGCCGTGGGCTCCTTTGGGATCGGCATGATGGCGGGCGCGCTGGCGCTGCCGCATGATGGGACCGAGGCGTTGTGGACGGTGCTCGGCGTCGGCGTGCTCGCCTTCGGGCACGACTTGAACTACCGCGCCACGCACTGATCGCCGCCGCGCTTGCCGCTGGGCAGGTGCGGGCTTACCTAGATCATATGGCCGCACACGCGCATCATCACCACGAGCCCGAAGGCGTTGCGCTGACCCAGGCCGCGCAGGCGACGCTGGAGAAGGCGGGCGAGCAGTGGACGACGATGCGCGCCAGCGTGTTCGACGCGCTCGCCGCGTTCAGCAAGCCGGCGTCGGCCTATGACATCGCCGAGGCCGTCTCCACGCTGCAGGGGCGGCGGGTGGCGGCGAACACCGTCTATCGCATCCTCGACCTGTTCGTCGGCGCCAATCTCGCGCGCAAGGTCGAGAGCGCCAACGCCTACGTCGCCAACGCGCATCCCGACTGCCTGCACGACTGCATCTTCCTGGTCTGCGACTCCTGCGGGCAGACGACGCATTTGGACGACGATCGCGTCACCAACGGCGTCCGCGACGCGGCCACCGCGGCCGGCTTCTCGCCGATCCGGCCGGTAATCGAGGTGCGCGGCCGCTGCGGCGAGTGCGAGGCGGCTTAGAGCGCCTTGCGCATGACCGCGCCGGGCACGGCGACGCCGGTCGGGGCCATGCGCTCGACGCGCTCGACCACCGCATAGCCGCAGGCGGTATAAAGCGGCTCGCCCGACCGCGTCGCCATCATCTCGATCGATCGGAAACCGGCGGCGCGCGCTGCGTCCTCGCACAGGCTCAGGATCGTGCGACCGATGCCTCTCCGCGCATGGGCAGGGTCGGTGTACATGGCGCGGATGCGGGCGGCGTCGGTCGCCGGATCGAGCAGGGTGTCGTCGCGTAGCGCCGCATGGTCGCCGCCGTACAGCGTCGCGCGCTTGCCCCAGCCGCCACAGCCGACAAGCGCGCCGTCTTCCTCGATGAGGAAATAGGTCCGGTCGGCGATCAGCTGTGTGTCGAGGCCCATGCTGGCGGCACTCGCCGCGACCTGTTCGGGTGTCAGGAACGCGGCCTGGAGCACAGCCATCGCGCGCCCCATCAGCGCGGCGATCGCGGGCAGGTCGTCGGGGGTGGCGAGGCGGCGAGTCTGGACCATGGCGCGCTTATGCAGATGATGCAGAGTTACAGTCCAGTTACGCGCAATCGACACCCCCTTTGCGAACGGGTAAGCGTCGGTCCATGGCCGAACTCCCCGCAACCCCGTTGCTCGATACCGTCAGCACCCCCGCCGAGCTGCGCCGGCTCAAGCCCGAACAGCTCCGCCAGCTTGCCGACGAGCTTCGCGCCGAGACCATCTCGGCGGTAGGCACCACCGGCGGGCACCTGGGTTCGGGGCTTGGGGTCGTCGAGCTGACTACCGCGATCCACTATGTCTTCGATACCCCCGCCGACCGGCTGGTCTGGGATGTCGGGCACCAATGCTATCCGCACAAGATCCTGACCGGACGGCGCGATCGCATCCGTACGCTGCGACAGGGCGGCGGGCTGTCGGGTTTCACCAAGCGCAGCGAGAGCGAGTACGACCCGTTCGGCGCGGCGCATTCGTCGACCTCGATCTCTGCGGCGCTGGGCTTCGCCATCGCCAACAAGCTGTCCGACAGGCCGGGCAAAGGCATCGCGGTGATCGGCGACGGCGCGATGTCGGCGGGCATGGCGTACGAGGCGATGAACAATGCCGAGCAGGCGGGCAACCGGCTGGTCGTGATCCTCAACGACAACGACATGTCGATCGCGCCGCCGGTCGGCGGATTGTCGGCGTACCTGTCTCGCATCGTGTCGAGCCGCGAGTTCCTGGGCATGCGCGAGGTGCTGAGGAAGCTGGCGCGCAAGCTGCCGCGGCCGCTGCACTCGGCGGCGCGCAAGACCGACGAGTTCGCGCGCGGCATGGCGATGGGTGGCACGCTGTTCGAGGAGCTCGGCTTCTATTATGTCGGGCCGATCGACGGGCATAATCTCGACCAGCTGATCCCGGTGCTGGAGAATGTCCGTGACGCCGAGGAAGGCCCGATCCTGGTCCATGTCGTGACCAAGAAGGGCAAAGGCTATGCCCCGGCCGAGGCATCGGCCGACAAATATCATGGCGTCCAGAAGTTCGATGTCATCACCGGCGCGCAAGCGAAGGCGCCGGCCGGCCCGCCGCAGTACCAGAACGTGTTCGGCGAGGCGCTCGCGCGCGAGGCGGAGAGCGATCCCCGCATCTGCGCGATCACCGCGGCGATGCCGTCAGGTACCGGCCTCGACAAGTTCGCCGCGGCGCATCCTGACCGCTTCTTCGATGTCGGCATCGCCGAACAGCATGCCGTCACCTTCGCGGCTGGGCTGGCGGCGCAGGGGATGCGGCCGTTCTGCGCGATCTATTCGACCTTTCTCCAGCGCGCCTATGACCAGGTGGTCCACGATGTCGCAATCCAGAACCTGCCGGTCCGCTTCGCGATCGACCGTGCCGGGCTGGTCGGGGCTGACGGAGCGACGCATGCCGGGTCGTTCGACGTGACATACCTGGCGACGCTGCCCAACTTCGTCGTGATGGCGGCGGCGGACGAAGCCGAGCTGGTGCACATGACCCATACGGCCGTGCTGCACGACTCCGGGCCGATCGCGGTGCGCTATCCGCGTGGCAACGGCACCGGCGTGGCGTTGCCGGCCGAGCCGCAGGTGCTGGAGATCGGCAAGGGCCGAGTGGTGCGGGAGGGCAAGACGGTCGCGATCCTGTCGCTCGGCACCCGGTTGGCGGAGGCGCTTCGCGCGGCCGAGCAGCTGGAGGCAAGGGGGCTGTCGACCACCGTCGCGGATCTGCGCTTCGCCAAACCGCTCGACGAGGCGATGATCCGCCGGCTGCTGACCACGCACGAGGTGGCGGTCACGATCGAGGAGGGTTCGGTCGGCGGCCTCGGCGCGCATGTGCTGACGCTGGCGAGCGACGAGGGACTGATCGACGGCGGGCTGAAGCTGCGGACGATGCGGCTGCCCGACAGCTTTCAGGATCAGGACAAGCCCGAGCTGCAATACGCGCAAGCCGGGCTCGACGCCGAGCACATCGTCGCGACCGTGCTGACCGCGCTGCGCCACAACAGCAGCGGGGTCTCCGAGGCGCGCGCGTGAGCGGCTGGGAAAAGGTCATCGCTACGACGGTGGTGGCGATGGTTGGGCTCATCGGGCTCAATCTTGCAGTATGGCGAAGGCTGCGCGCGGCGCGCTCAGCTGCCGAGGTCGAGCACCACAGCCAGCGCAAGGTTGAGCCTGGAGAGGTCGGTCGATCCTAATCGTCCGATCACGCCGTCAATGCGATCTCGGCGGATGAAGCCGAGGCGGTCGACCATCACCTGTGATGTCGACAGGAGGTTGTTTTCTGCGTCGGGTTCGAGGGTGGGCCGATAGGTCGGGGCGTCGATCAGATGTGAGGTGAGCGGGCAGACGAGAATGTTGGTCGGCGTCGGCAGACCGTCCCACTGCACGACCACCGCCGGCTTCCCGTCCGCGATGCGGACGATGTCCCCACGCCTCAGCGCCAATCCTGCCCAGCCTCCGCTGAGAGGCGTTCCATCATGTCCGAAGCCACCGTGACATCATCGCCTTCGTCGGCCAGCGCGGCCTGCCGTCGGGCTTCTGCGATGAACGCGGGGGAACGTGTATCAGGTAGCCACAGCCGTACTTCGTGCAGTCCGGCAGCCTTCTTGCGGGCGCGATACGCCTTGAACTTGTTGTGCCGAGCCGGGCTTGCATCGTTCATATACGCAAGGTAGCGCGCAACCCCGTCTCGTCAAGGATGTCGGATTGCCCAAGCTCCGCGCCGACCAGCTGCTCGCAGACCGTGGATTGGCCGAGAGCCGGACGCGGGCGCAGGCTTTGATCATGGCGGGGGTGGTGTTCGCGGGCGAGAGCAAGATTGCCAAGCCAGGGCAGCTGCTGTCCGACGATGCCGTGGTCGAGGTGCGGGGACGCGATCATCCCTGGGTATCGCGCGGCGGGATCAAGCTGGCGCATGGCCTCGATCAATTTGGTTGGGACGTCAGCGGCGCAGTGGCGATCGACGTCGGGTCGTCGACGGGGGGCTTCACTGACGTGCTGCTCTCGCGGGGCGCGGCGCGCGTCTATGCCGTGGACAGCGGCACCAATCAGCTGGCGTGGAAGCTGCGGCAGGACAAGCGTGTGGTGGTGCTGGAGCAGACCAGCGCGCGCATCTTGACGCCTGCGCACATCGCCGAGCCGATCGACCTCATTGTTTGCGATGCGAGCTTCATCGGGCTAGCCAAGGTGCTGGAGCGACCGCTGACTTTCGCCGGGCCGGGTGCGCGGTTGCTGGCACTGGTCAAGCCGCAGTTCGAAGCGGGCCGGGACGAGGTGGGCAAGAGCGGCGTGGTGCGCGATCCCGTCGTCCACCAGCGCGTGTGCGACGCGGTCGCGGCCTGGATCGAGGGGCAGGGCTGGAGCGTCGTCGGCACCACCCCCAGTCCCATCACGGGACCGGAGGGCAATATAGAATTCCTTCTCGCCGCCCGGCTCGGTTGAACCGGCGCCTGTGGTGGGGCAGGGACGGTTGATCGACAGCAAGAGGACGGCCATGGGCGGGATCGCGTCGAGAGGGCAGTTGCGGTGGTCCTTCGCCAGGTGGGCGGCGGTCGCCGTGCCGCTGGTGCTACTGATCGGCTTCGGCTCCGGCCGCAGCGCGCCCACCGGCGACGACAATGCCTGGTACATGGCGCTGGCGAAGCCTGCGCTGAACCCGCCGAACTGGGCCTTTCCGGTCGCCTGGACGATCATCTATATCTGCATGGGGCTGGCGGTGGCGGCGGTGCTGAACGCGCGCGGCGCGGGGGGCCGGTGGCCGGGCGTGGCGCTGTTCGCGCTTACGGTGGTTTTGCTGGCGGCGTGGACGCCGGTGTTCTTCGGGGCGCAGTGGATCGGGGCAGGGCTGGGGGTGATCCTCGCCATCCTGCTGGCCGGCATCGTCACCACGGTCCTGTTCGCGCGCGTGCGCAAGCCGGCGGCGTGGCTGATGGTGCCGCTGCTCGTCTGGGTGACGTTCGCGGCAGGGCTGAACTGGCGCATCGGCCAGCTCAACCCCGACGCGGAGCGGGTTGCGCCGGGCGCGCGCACCTCCCAGATGCTGTGAGACGACAGGAGTTGGGTGGATGCAGTCCGAAAACCGGATGGTGAGCGATTTCGTGAAGGTGCTGAACGGCGCCGCCGGCACCTTGGCAGGCGTCGGTCGCGAGGCCGAGGCCTCCGCTCGGGAGCGCGCGCGCGAGTGGATCGGCGGCCTGGATTTCGTCGGCCGGGACGAGTTCGAAGCGGTCAAGGCGATGGCCGCGGCGGCGCGCGACGAAGCCGACGTGCTGCGTGCCCGGTTGGACGCGCTGGAAGCAAAGACGGTACCGGCATCCGCGCCGTCGGAGTTACTGGGCTGATTTTTCCACAGCTTTCTCTACAGGTCTGTCCACCGCGCCGGCCGCACGCGGCGGGCGGCCGACGCCGGGTTGTGCTATGCGCGGCCAGGTGGGGACGGGGCGCATGCTGAACGAGCAGGAACACGAAACCGACGATGCTGCCCCGATCGACATGCTCGAGGCCTATTACGACGCGCATGGCTGGGAGAACGAGCGCCACGAGGACGAGATCGTCGCCCAGGTAAAGGGCAGCTGGACGACGTATGAGCTCCGCGCGCTGTGGCGCGAGGACGACAGCGTGCTGCAGTTCCTGGCGTTTCCCGACATCAAGGTCACCGACGATCGCCGCGCGGCGATGTGGGAGACCATGGCGCTGGTCAACGAACAGCTGTGGATTGGTCATTTCGAGCTGTGGTCGTCCTCGGGCGTGCTGCTCTATCGCCACGCCGCCATGGTCGACGGCGAGGACGGGGGGACGCTGTCGCTGGCCGCGGCCGAGCTGCTGGTCGAGACGGCGGTCGAGGAGTGCGAGCGCTTCTATCCGGTGTTCCAGTTCGTACTGTGGGGCGGCAAGAGCCCCAAGGAGGCGATCGTCGCCGCGCTGATCGAGACCCAGGGTGAAGCCTAGGGTACGCGCGGCGTGAACCCCGCCGTCGCGGCCGGCCGGCTGTTGATGGTTGGCGCCGGCAACATGGGCGGCGCTATGCTGGCCCGCTGGCTCGCCACGGGGATGCCGGCAGATGCGGTGACCGTGGTCTCACCGAGCGGGCGGGCGATGCCCGGCGGAGTTCGCGTCGTTTCCGAGATACCGGCGAGCGCGGTGTTCGACACGATCCTGCTGGGGCTGAAGCCGCATCAGCTCGACAGTATCCGAGCCCCATTGCGCGGGCACGCGCCGCGCCTGGTGGTGTCGATCCTCGCCGGCGTGGAGCTGCAAACACTGGCCGGGCTGATGCAGGCGCCGGTGGTGCGGGCGATGCCCAACCTGCCGGTGGCGATCGGCAAGGGGGTCGTGGCGCTGCATGGCGCGCGCGGCACCGAAGCCGGCGAGCGGGCGGCGGCGTTGATGGCGCCGCTGGGGCTGGTCGAGTGGATCGGTGACGAGCGGCTGTTCGACGCGGTGACCGCGTTGGCGGGGAGTGGCCCGGCGTTCCTCTATCGCTTCATCGACGCGCTGGCGCAGGCGGGTGAGGCACTGGGACTGCCACCCGAGCAGGCCGGCCGGCTGGCACTGGCGACGGTGGAGGGCTCGGCGTTCCTAGCGGGCGCTGCCGATGTTGCACCGGGGGCACTGGCCGAACGCGTGGCCAGTCCCGGCGGCTCTACCCGCAAGGGGCTTGATGTGCTTGATGACGACGCGGCCTTGATGAAGCTGCTGAGCGCCACACTGGCGGCGGCGACGCGGCGCAATGCCGAAGTGGCACAATCGGCGCGTCGCACCTGACGTTCACCTGGCGGCAACCTTTCTTGGCATCGTGCATTCAGCCAGCAGATCATTCCAGCAGGCTGCATCGCACATGAAGACCATCTTCACCCTCGTCCTGGCGCTTATCCCTCTCGCAGCGGTCGCCAGCGCGTGCGTGGTCTGCCCGTGATCTGAGCCGCACCTGCAAGGGACACGAAAAAGGCCGCCCGGAGCGATCCTGGCGGCCTTTTTGCGTTAGCGACTTTGGTGACTAAGCCTGGGTCGGCTCCGTCGTCGACACCTCGGCGGTAGCACCGGGCTCGGCGTTGGGATCGTAATCCTCGGTGAAGCCGGCCTCGTCCTTTTCGAACATCGCCGTCATCACGTCGACGCCCGATGCCTGCATCTCGGCCTCTTCCGGCGAGCGGGCGACGTTGACCTTGACGGTCACCGCGACCTCTGGGTGCAGCGCCAGCTTGACGTTATAGAGGCCGATCGCCTTGATCGGCTTGTCAAGCACGACCGCCGAACGCAGCACCTTGTGGCCGTCCGCCGCCAGCGCATCGACCAGGTCGCGCGCGGCGACCGAGCCGTAGAGCTGGCCGGTGTTCGAGGCCTGACGGATCAGCGTGACGGTCGCGTCCTTGAAGCCAGCGGCTTCCTTCTCGGCATCGCCGCGCCGCGAGGCGTTGTCGGATTCGATCCGCGCGCGGTTCGCCTCGAAGACCTTGCGATTGGCTTCGTTGGCGCGCAGCGCCTTCTTGCGCGGCAGCAGGAAGTTGCGGGCGAACCCGTCCTTGACCTTGACCACGTCGCCGATGGCGCCGAGCTTCTCGACGCGCTCCAGCAGAATGACATCCATCTGCTAACTCCTCACTTCACGACGTAGGGCAGCAGGCCCAGGTGACGCGCGCGCTTGATCGCCTGGGCGAGCTCGCGCTGCTTCTTGCCCGACACGCTGGTGATGCGTGCCGGGACGATCTTGCCACGCTCGGACACGAAGCCCTGCAGCAGGCGGACGTCCTTGTAGTCGATCCGGGGCGCATCCTTGGCGCTGAACGGGCACGACTTGCGGCGGCGGAAAAACGGGCGGGCCATTACGCTGCCTCCTCCTGGTCACGGCGTGGACGGGGTGCGTCCCGGTCACGATCGCGGCCACCGTCGCGGCCGTCACGACCGAAGCCGCCGCCCTCGCGGCCGCCTTCGCGGTCCGCGCGGCGCTCACGGTCGCGCTCCTGCTTGCGCATCATCACCGACGGACCGGCCTCGGCCTCGTCGACGCGCACGGTCATGAAGCGGATCACGTCCTCGTTGATCTGGGTCTGGCGCTCCAGCTCGGCGACGACCGTACCCGGAGCGTCGATCTCGAGCATGACGTAATGCGCCTTGCGGTTCTTGGCGATGCGATAGGCGAGGCTGCGCAGCCCCCAGGACTCGGTCTTGGTGACGCGTCCCTGCCCATCGGTCACGATCTTGGTGGCGGCTTCCGCCAGCGCGTCCACTTGCGCCTGCGCCAGGTCCTGGCGCGCAAGGAACACATGCTCGTAAAGAGCCATGTCGTTCATTCTCCTGCCGATCGCTGACATGGCCCCATGCCATGCCCCTCCGGCCGTCGTTCAAAAGCAAGCGGGCGAGGGACTTGCGTCCTCGCCCGCTGCGGCGCCCCTAACGCGGATCGCCCGGCAACACAAGCTGGGCAGCGGGCGGGCAGGCGATAGGCTGCCTCGCCAAAGGGAGAGATCATGCGCCACCTGTTGCTCGCCGCCGTCTTCGTCGCCACTCCGGTCACGGCGCAGGAGGTGGTCACCGTCATTCACGCCGGCCGCCTGATCGTGCGCGCCGACCGGCCGGTGGGCGGACCGGCGACGCTGATCGTGCGCGGCGGCAAGGTGGAGAGGGTCGAGCAAGGGCACACGCCGCCCCCCGCCGGGGCGACGCTGATCGACCTGCGTGCGATGACGGTGCTGCCGGGGCTGATCGATGCCCATGTCCATCTCTCGTCCGATCGCGCCGGGACGGAGGCGGCGCTGGCCGCCTTTACCGAGAACCGGGCGATGAACGCGCTGGAGGCTGCGATGAACGCGCGCAAGACGCTGGAGGCGGGGTTCACCACGGTGCGTAACCTGGGCGATGGCGGCGGCGTGACGCTGGCGCTGCGCGACGCGATCGCGCGGGGCTGGATGGTTGGGCCGCGTATCCTCGACGCGGGCGAATCGATCTCGACCACGTCGGGCCACATGGATGGCAGGCTCAGCCTGACCGACGATGTCGTCGAGCGGCTGCATGCGCCCGAGAACCTGTGCGACGGGGTAGAGGATTGCCGCAGGGCGGTGCGTCGGCAGGTCGGTCGCGGTGCCGACGTCATCAAGATCGCCACCACCGCCGGCGTCAACAGCCCGATCGCGGCGGGGCTGGGCCAGCAGATGTTCGACGACGAGGCCAAGGCGATCGTCGACACGGCCAAGCTGTACGGCAAGAAGGTCGCGGTCCACGCCCATGGGGCCGATGGCATCGCGCTAGCCTTGCGCGCAGGCGCGCATTCGATCGAGCACGGGACGCTGCTGACCGATGCGGAGGTGGCGCTGTTCCGCCGCACGGGTGCTTACTATGTGCCGACGCTGTCGACGGTGAACGGCTATCTGGAGCGGATCGCGGCCAATCCGAATGCCTATGCGCCGGCGGTGCGCGCCAAGATCGATTGGCGGATCGGCATCACCGGCAAGGCGCTGGAGAGAGCGGTCGCGGGCGGGGTCAAGATCGCGTTCGGCACCGATGCCGGCGTGTCCAAGCACGGACGCAACGCCGACGAGTTCGGGCTGATGGTCAAGCACGGCATGACGCCCGCGACCGCGCTGACGGCCGCGACGATCAACGCCGCCGAGCTGCTCGGGCTGTCCAGCGAGATCGGGACGCTGGAAGCGGGCAAGGCGGCGGACATCATCGCGGTGGCGGGCGATCCGCTCGCCGACGTGACGGTGCTGAAGCAGGTGCGCTTCGTGATGAAGGGCGGGCAGGTCGCCAAGCGGCCATAGGAGCGGGAGGTCCGAACCTCCCGCTCCCGCGGCGCTTAGCGGATGGCGTTGCCGATCACCGCGCCGATCAGGCCGCTGCCGATCGCGATCAGCACCGCGTCGTTCCCCGAGCGCACCCAGCGATGGCCGCGCGGCGGGGCATAGAGGCCGCGACCGCGATAGGTGCGATAGTCGATCTCACGATAGTTCTGCGCATAGCGGCGATCGAACCGCTGGCCCTTGCGCCAAGCACGGCCCCGGCTCTGGTTCTGGCGGACCACCGTGCGGGTGACCACCGTGCCGTTCGGGCGCTCCCGCACCACCGTCGTGCGCTGGCGCTGGTCGCGATACTGCTGCGCCTCGGCCGCGCTGACGGCCATCGGGCTGATCGCCACCGTGGCGGCGAGAACGCTGAGAATGATCTTCTTCATGGGTCTACTCCACTGCTGGCGCCTCTCGTCGGCGTCGAATGAGGAAATAGGAGACCCTTGTCGCAGGGCCTTGTTCCAGAAGGGCCGAATTGGTCGCAGAATGTGTCAGAACACGCGAGCGTGCTCACGTTGCGAAGCTGGACCGCCCGGCCTAACCGGACAAAACAGAACAAGGAGAGGCCTGTGCGCGCGTTCATCTTCCCGGGACAGGGCAGCCAATCGGTCGGCATGGGCAAGGCCCTGGCGGACGCCAGCGTCCATGCGCGCGAGGTGTTCCAGGAGGTGGACGACGCCCTGGGGCAAAGCCTGTCGCGGTTGATGGCCGAAGGACCGGCGGACGAGCTGACGCTGACCGAGAATGCGCAGCCCGCGATCATGGCGAACGCTATCGCAACGCTGCGGGTGCTGGAGCGCGAAGGTGGCCTCCGGCTAGCGGAGAAGTGCGACTATGTCGCCGGGCATTCGCTCGGCGAGTACACTGCGCTGTGCGCGGCGGGGGCGCTGGACCTCGCAACCACGGCGCGATTGCTGCGGACGCGCGGGCTGGCGATGCAGGAGGCGGTGCCGGTCGGCGAAGGGGCAATGGCGGCGCTGCTCGGCTGCGACCTGGAGCTGGCGCGCGTCATCGCCGGTGCGGCGGTGGACGCGATCCTGGCAGAGGGTGGAGCAGAGTTGATCTGCACGGTCGCCAACGACAACGATCTCTCACAGGTGGTGATTTCCGGCCATCGCGCTGCGATCGAGCGGGCGGTGCCGCTCGCCAAGGAATTGGGCGCCAAGCGCGCGGTGCTGCTGCCGGTGTCGGCACCGTTTCACTGCCCGCTAATGCAGCCCGCCGCCGAAGTCATGGAGAACGCACTGCTCGGCGCCGATCTGCGCGCGCCATTCGTGTCCGTGTTCTGCAACGTCGACGCGGCGGCGATCGCTTCGCCAGGCATGATCCGCGTGGCGCTGGTCCAGCAGGTCACCGGCATGGTCCGGTGGCGCGAGTCCGTGTTAGCGATGACGGCGGCGGGCGTGACGGAGTTCGTCGAATTCGGCGGCAAGGTGCTTGGCCCGATGGTCAAGCGGATTGCACCCGACGTGACCGTCACCGGCGTCGTCTCCATGGATGACATCGAGGCGCTCTCCAGGACGCTCTGAAGGAGAATGAGCATGTTCGATCTTACAGGCATGACCGCCCTCGTCACCGGCGCGTCCGGGGGCATCGGGTCGGCCATCGCCCACGCGTTGGGGGGTCAGGGAGCACGGTTGGCGGTGTCGGGGTCCAACGCCGACAAGCTGGAGCGCTTCCGTGCCGGGCTGGGAAGGGACCATGTCGCGCTCGCCTGCGACCTGTCGGATGCGGGGCAGGTCGACCGGCTGGTGCCGCAAGCGGTAGAGGCGCTCGGCAGGCTGGACATCCTGGTCAACAATGCCGGGGTCACGCGCGACAATCTCGCGATGCGGATGAAGGACGATGAGTGGGACACGGTCATTCGGGTCAACCTGCAGGCGGCGTTCCGGCTGATCAGGGCGGCTGCCAAGCCGATGATGAAGGCGCGGTTCGGGCGCGTCATCTCCATCACCTCAGTGGTTGGCGCAACCGGCAATCCCGGACAGGCCAACTACGCGGCGTCCAAGGCGGGGCTGGTGGGGATGTCCAAGGCCGTCGCCCAGGAACTCGCCAGCCGCAACATCACCGTCAACTGCATTGCGCCCGGCTTCATCCGCTCGGCGATGACGGATGGACTGCCTGACGCGCAGAAAGCGGCGCTGCTCACCCGCATCCCTGCCGGCGACCTGGGCAGCGGCGAGGATGTTGGGGCGGCGGTGGTTTACCTCTCCTCGCGCGAGGCGGGTTACGTCACGGGGCAGACGCTGCACGTCAACGGCGGCATGGCGATGCTGTGATCCGGCGGCAGGTCGGGGCCCAGGCACGGTCAAACCACGCTTGCTTCGCAACCACCTGCGTTCTACCGACGTTCAGAAACTTCCAAACCCAAGAGGGACAAGAGCATGAGCGAGACCGCCGACCGCGTGAAGAAGATCGTCGTCGAGCACCTCGGCGTCGAGGCCGAGAAGGTCACGGAGGACGCGAGCTTCATCGACGATCTCGGCGCGGACTCGCTCGATATTGTCGAGCTGGTGATGGCATTCGAGGAGGAGTTCGGCGTCGAGATCCCCGACGACGCCGCCGAGAAGATCTCGACCGTCAAGGACGCGATCAGCTATATCGACGAGCATAAGGGCTGAGCCTACGCTCGGTAGAAGATCAAGCGGCTCCCGCCCGGCAACGGGTCGGGAGCCGTTTCTGTTTGAACGCAGAGGAATAAGCGCATGCGTCGCGTCGTCGTCACCGGCCTCGGCCTCGTCACCCCGCTGGGCGCGGAGGTGGAAACCGCCTGGAAGAACATCATCGCGGCGAAATCGGGCGCGGCCACGATCACGCGGTTCGATGCGACCGAATTTCACAGCAACTACGCGTGCGAGGTGAAGCCGGCGGGCCACGAATACGGCTTCGATCCGGGCAAGCGGGTCGACCACAAGGTGCAGCGCCAGGTCGATCCGTTCATCGTCTATGGCATCGACGCGGCCGGCCAGGCGCTCGAGGATGCCGGGCTGACCGACATGACCGAGGAGGAGCGCTATCGCGCCGGCGCGTCGATCGGTTCGGGCATCGGCGGCTTGCCCGGCATCGAGAGCGAGTCGCTGGTCCTGCACGAGAAGGGGCCCAAGCGGGTGTCGCCGCACTTCGTCCATGGCCGGCTGATCAATCTTATCACCGGTCAGGTGACGATCAAATACGGACTGATGGGGCCGAACCATGCGGTGGTGACGGCATGTTCGACCGGCGCGCATGCGATCGGCGACGCGGCGCGGATGATCGCGATGGACGACGCCGACGTGATGCTGGCGGGCGGCGCGGAGGGCGCGATCTGCCCCATCGGTATCGCCGGCTTCGGCCAGGCGCGCGCGCTGTCCACCGGCTTTCGCGACGAGCCGTGGCGCGGCAGCCGCCCGTATGACAAGGACCGCGACGGCTTCGTCATGGGCGAGGGCGCGGGCGTCGTCGTGCTGGAGGAATATGAGCGCGCCAAGAAGCGCGGCGCGAAGATCTATGCCGAGGTGATCGGCTATGGCCTTTCGGGCGACGCCTACCACGTCACGGCGCCGCACCCGGAAGGCTCGGGTGCGTTCCGAGCGATGCAGATGGCGATGAAGAAGTCGGGCCTGGCGCTGTCCGACATCGACTATGTCAACGCCCATGGCACGTCGACGCCGCTCGGCGACGAACTGGAGCTGAACGCGGTGCGGCGGCTGTTCGGCGATGCGATCGGTTCGCTGTCGATGAGCTCGACCAAGTCGGCGATCGGGCACCTGCTGGGCGGCGCCGGCGCGGTGGAGGCGATCTTCTGCATCCTCGCCATGCGCGACGGGGTGGCGCCGCCGACCCTCAATCTCGACAATCCGAGCGACAATTGCGTGGGCGTCGACCTGGTGCCGCATCAGGCGAAGCAGCGGCCGATCAAGGCGGTGTTGAACAACAGCTTCGGCTTTGGCGGCACCAACGCGTCGCTGGTGATGCGGGCGATCTGATGCACGCTGCCCCTTCCGCGGCGCTTACTCCTTCCCCGGCGTACGCCGGGGCCCAGTCCCGGGCGTCAGTCTGGGCCCCGGCTCGCGCCGGGGAGGGATAGAAGCATGCGCAAGCTAGGCTGCTTCGCGTTGATGGCCGTGCTGGTCGCCGCGGTCGCGCTGTTCGTCGTCATCCAGGGCTGGGGCGGGGCGGGGCCGAACCCGCGGACACTGACCTTTCAGGTCGCGCAGGGCGCGTCGCTCTCGTCCACCGCGCGTGAGCTCGAAAAGGCCGGCGCAATCGACTCCGCCAGCCGCTTCCGCCTGCTCGCCCGGCTGTTCGGTTCGGGCGCTCCGATCAAGGCGGGGGAGTACCGCATTCCCGCGAAGCTGAGCCCGGCCGACATCCTCAAGATGCTGCAGGGCGGCAAAACGCTGCAGCGGCTGGTGGTGGTGCCCGAAGGCTGGCCGTCGGTCCTCGTGCAGGACGCGCTCGGTCGGGCGCAGGGGCTGACCGGCCCGGCGCCGCTGCCGGCGGAGGGCGCGGTGTTGCCCGACAGCTATGCCTTCCAGCGCGGCGACACCCGCCAGAGCGTGGCGGATCGGATGGAGGGAGCGATGCGGAGCTACCTTGCGCAAGCCTGGGCCAAGCGGAAGCCCAACATCGCCGTCAACACCCCGCAGGAGGCGATCATCCTCGCCTCCATCGTCGAGAAGGAGACCGGCAAGCCGTCGGAACGGCGGCTGGTCGCGGCGGTGTACAGCAATCGCCTGCGACGCGGCATGCCGTTGCAGGCCGATCCCACGGTCATCTATCCGATCACCAAGGGCCGGCCGCTCGGCCGCCGCATCCTGCGCTCCGAGCTCGACGCGAAGAACGGATATAACACCTATGCCAGTGCCGGCCTGCCGATCGGGCCGATCGCCAATCCCGGCCGCGCGTCGATCGACGCGGTGCTAGACCCCGAGCAGAGCCCGGCACTGTATTTCGTCGCCGACGGCTCGGGCGGGCATGTGTTCGCGAACACGCTGGCCGAGCACAACGCCAATGTCGCGAAGTGGCGCGAGTTCAGGCGGGTGAACGGGATTTGATCGGTCGGTCCTACGCGGACGAAAGAGGACTAGGCAGGATATCGTTGCGCGAAGGCTGCCGCCGCGCCGAACAGCCCAGGCTGCGGGTGGGTGACGAGCTTGACCGGCAGGGTCGCCATCAGGTGCCGGAAGCGCCCCTTGGCGAGGAAGCGCTCCGGAAAGCTGGAGCTGGGCAGCCGGTCTTTCAGCCGATGACCGAGACCGCCGGCGATCACCACCGCCTTGGCGCCCTGCGCCAGCGCCAGGTCGCCGGCCACCGCCCCCAGAATGCCGCAGAACCGCTCCATAGCCATGACGGCGATCGGGTCGGTTCCGTTCAGTGCCGCCTGCCATATCTTGCGCTCGCCCGCGGGTGGAGGGCTCAGGCCCCGGTCGGCCGCGAGTTGGGCATGAAGCGGTAGGATCGAGGGTCCGCCGCAGACCCGCTCCACCGAGACACGCCCGAACTCTGCGCGGAGCCGCGCCACCAAAGCATCCTCGAATGAGTCGGCCGGGGCAAAGCCGATATGGCCGCCCTCGGTCTCGATCACGTCGTAGCAGCCGGCGCCGCGCACAAGCTCGGCGCATCCCACGCCGGTGCCCGGGCCGCAGATGGTTATGACGCCGCCCGCAGGCAGCGGCGTGTCGGGGCCGCACAGATGCTGGAAGCCGGCCGAGTCCAGATGCTGCACCGCATGCCCGACGGCGCCGAAATCGTTGATGAGGAGGTGGGTGTCGACCCCCAACGCGGTGCGGAGCGCATCGTCGTCTAACGACCAGATGTCAGAGGTCAGGCCCCCGCTCGCGGCACCGGAGGACGAGGCGACGCCCAGTGCGGCGGCACGGGGGAGGGGGCGGCCGAAACGCGCGCCTGCCGCGCGCCATGCACTGTCCAGGTCGTCGTACTCGCGGGTGTCGAGCGTCACCGGCTCGCCGAGCCGGATAACCTTTCCGTTCGCGACTTCCGCCATCGCGAAGCGAGCGTGGGTGCCGCCGATGTCGGCCGCGACCAGCTCGGTCACGGGGCCCAGTGAATGTCCACCGGCAGCTCCACCTCGGCGAGCACCCGCCCGATTGGATAGGGGGATGATTCCCCCTGCTTGATCGCGTCCTCCAACACCTTGCGCTTCGCCGCGCCGGCAATGATGATGGTCAGCGCCTTGGCGGTGACGATGCCCTGGCGTGACAGGGTGACGCGCGCGACCGGCGCCTCCGGCGGCAGCGGATCGGGCATGACGCCGAGCGCGCGGCGCTCGCGCGGACCGGACAGCGCCTCGTCATAGTCCGCGCCGGGGAAGATCGACGCGGTATGGCCGTCCTCTCCAATCCCGAGCAGGCAGAGGTCGAGCGGCCAGTGCAGATCCTGCATCAGCGCGTCGGCGGAGCGCCCCGCCGCCTTGTGGTCCGTAGTCGCCTGCGGAACGATCGGCATGACGCGGGCGCCCTTGGGGATGAAGGTCTTGCCGATCATCGTCACGTTCGACAGCTTGTCGCCCAGCGGCACGATGCGCTCGTCGGTGGGGATGATCGTCACCCGCTTCCAATCGAGCTTGGCGGCGGCGAGCTTCGTATAGGCGGCGCTGGGCGTGTTGCCGCCGGCCAGCGCGATCACTGCGGTGCCACGGGCGTCGAGCGCCGATTCAATCACGAATTGGAGATCGCCAGCGACGGCGGCCGCGAGCTCCTCCGCGTCGTCATATTCCCACCACTCTACTTCGATCATCGTATTTCCTTGTTCAGTCGCACGCGCAAAACCCGCTCCCACAAACATCGGAGAGGGTTAGGCTCAATCATCTTGCCACGTCACGCCATCGCGCTCGGTCAGCGCAATCGCGGCCGATGGTCCCCAAGTGCCCGCCGGATAGCTTTTCGGCCTCACCCCGTTGGCCGCCCAGCCGGCGCGGATCGCATCGGTCCACGTCCATTGCGCCTCCACCTCGTCGCGCCGCACGAACAGCGTCTGGTCGCCCTCGATCAGGTCGAGCAGCAGGCGTTCATACGCGATCCGTCGCCGCGCGCCCTTGAACTCGGCGTCGAGGCTGAGGTTGAGCGGCACCTCGCGCAGGCGGACACCGTCACGGTCGAGCCCGGGCTCCTTGGCCATCACCAGCAGCTGGACATATTCCTCCGGCTGCAGGCGGATCACCAGCGTGTTGGGCTGCAGCAAGCCGCCGCGACCGACGAACATGGAATGCGGCACCGGCTTGAACTGGATCGCGATCTCGCTCCGCCGGGTGGTCATGCGCTTGCCGGTGCGCAGGTAGAAGGGGACGCCCTGCCATCGCCAGTTGTCGACGTGCGCCTTGACCGCGACGAAGGTCTCGACGTCGGACTCCTTGCCCAGCTCCTCGTCATAGCCCTTGACGATCTCACCCTTGACGGCGCCGCCGATATACTGGCCGGTGACGGTGGTCGCCTTGACGTCCTCGGCGGTCATGAGCCGCAGCGAGCGGAACACCTTTGCCTTTTCGTCACGGATCGCGCTCGGCTCATAGCGGGCGGGCGGCTCCATCGCGACCAGGGCCAGTAGCTGGAGGATGTGATTGGTCATCATGTCCCGCAGCGCGCCCGCGCTCTCATAATAGCCGGCGCGATCCTCCAGCCCGACCGTCTCGGCGATGGTGATCTGGACATTGTCGATCCCGCGCGCGTTCCAGACGGGCTCGAAGAAAGAATTGCCGAAGCGCAGCGTCAGGATGTTCTGTACCGTCTCCTTGCCCAGATAGTGGTCGATCCGGAAGATCCGATCCTCCGGGAAGACGGCGGCCACCGTGTCGTTGATCTCGCGGCTGGAGGCGAGATCATAGCCGAGCGGCTTTTCCAGGCCGATGCGCACCGTGGAGCCGGCGAGCCCAACCTTGTGCAGGCCCCGCACCGCCGGCTCGAACAGAAAAGGCGCGGTCGACAGGAAGATCGCCAGGCCGCCGGAAACATCGCCGACCTTGTCCGCCAGTGGCTGGAACGTCGCCTCGTCCGACAGGTCGGCGGGCTGATAGGTCAGGCGCTGGAGGAAGTCGGTGATCGCCTCCTCCTGCTTGCGGTCCGCGGGCAGGAACTCGTCCAGAGCCTTACGCGCGAAGTCGCGATAGCCTGCGTCGTCGAGCGGCTGCCGCGCCGAGCCGACGATCGCCAGCCCTGCCGGCAGCAGCGCGTCGGCATGAAGTCCATAGAGCGAGGGCAGCAGCATCCGCTTGGCCAGATCGCCCGTCGCCCCGAACAGGAGCAGTTTCGCCACCGGATCGCGCTGCATCACGGGCTCCTACAGGATCAACCCGGCGAGCGGATCAAGCCCGGCCATCAGGTTCAGGTTCTGCACCGCGGCACCACCGGCGCCCTTGCCGAGATTATCGAGGGTGGCGATCAGCCGCGCCTGCGTACTCGCGGCGTCCGTCGCGACATAGAGGTCGAGCCGGTCATTGGGTGCCTCGGCGGTGGCGATCAGCAGCTCGTCGGGCATGACGTCATGTACCCGGATCAAGGGTCGATCCTCGAACGCAGCGCCTAACGCGTCGAGCAAGGCCGCGCGCGACGGCTTGCCGGCGAGGGTGGCTAGGTGCAGCGGCACCTCGACGATCATGCCCCGGAACGCGCGTGTGACGCTCGGGGCAAAGATCGGCGAATGGATAAGCCCGGCATGGACCCGCATCTCGGGGACATGTTTGTGCTCCAGGCCGAAACCATAGCCGCGCAATGCCAGCCCCGCGTCCGCCTCGAACCGCTCAATCAGCGCCTTACCACCACCGGAATAGCCCGACACCGCGTTGACGGTCAGGGGCCAATCAACAGGCACCAGTCCCGCGCGCACCAGCGGTGTGATCAAGGCCAGAAAGCCGGTCGGATAGCAGCCGGGATTCGAAACGCGGGACGACGCTGCGACGTCGAAGCCGAGCTCGGGGAAGCCATAGGTCCAGCCGCCCGCCACGCGATGCGCGCTCGATGCATCGATGACCTTCGTATCCCCGTCGCCGATCAGCGCCACCGCCTCTCTCGCCGCCTCATCGGGGAGGCAGAGGATAGCGATATCGGCATCGTTGAGCGCCTCGGCCCGCGCCCGAGCGTCCTTGCGCCGCGCATCGTCGAGGACGATCAGTGCCAGGTCCGCGCGGGTGCCTAGCCGCTCGCGGATTTCCAGCCCGGTGGTTCCGGCCGCGCCGTCGATGAAGACGCTGACCGTCACGCCAGTTCTAGCGCGGTACGGTCGCAATACCCCACCAGCCCCGGCCCCGGCGCAATCCCCCAGGCATAGCGCCCGGCCAATTCGAGCAACTCGAAGTGGGTACCCGCGGTCAGTTCCGCCACCGGTTCGCCGCCTTCGGGCTTGCTCAACAGCGGCGTGGCACGGCTGATCAGGCATGCCATCGGCTGTGCGTAATGCGGAGCGAACACCTGCTCCGCCAGCCGCACGTCGGCGAGATCGCCGCGGACCGCGTGGATGCGCGGATCGAGCCGCGCCGAAGGTCCGGTCAGCGCGAAGCTCGGCCGCGAGCCGGCCTCAAGCGGGGACGTGCTGGGGGGCCGTGTGCCCGAAGAGCGCGGGCCGGGGCTCGCCTTCGCCGATGAATTGCCCGAACTCTTCAAGAAAGGCCGCCCCCTTGGGTGTACGCGCGACGAAGATGTTGCGCTTGTCGCTGTCATCGCGCTGGCGGCGCAGATAGCCGAGCGCACCCAATCTGTTCAAGGCGCGCGTCACCACCGGCTTGGACACGTTGAGCGCGCGCGCGAGACCGCGCACGGTGTGGGGTCCGGGATCGAGGTAGACCACCATGAGTAGCGCCATCTGCCGGTTGGTCAGGTCGGGCTCCCCCGAGCGGACATAGTCGACCAGGGTCGTCATCCAGCTCGACAGGGTTGGGATCAAACTCGCCACGACGTTGCTGCTTCCGCATACAGGCCCCGTGCGGGGCTTGTTTCGCGATCATAACGCCTTGGCTAATGGCTAGTTTCCGACGTCGCACATATTGCGTCGAGGCGTTCCGGTTGATCGCCGGAACGCCTCCGCCTATGTCGCCGGTCTTCACCCGCATTACCCGAGGCCGTTCCAGCCCATGTTTCCGTTTTTGCTCGTCGTCCACGCGATCGTCGCCGCCGTCCTGGTGACGGTCATCCTGATGCAGCGTTCGGAAGGCGGCGGACTGGGCATGGGCGGCAGCCCGTCGGGGCTGATGTCCGCGCGCGGCGCCGCCGACTTCCTGACCCGCGCGACCGCAGTGCTGGCGAGCGTGTTCGTCGCGCTCTCCATCCTGCTTGCGGTGCTCGCCGCCAGCCGGCAGAGCGCGGCCATCGACACGTCGCTGGCCAGGAGCAGGGCGCCCGCGCCTGCTTCCAACGCGCCGATCGTCGGCCCGGGCGCGTTGCCGGCCGCGGCACCCAACGTCGCCGATCCGGCAGCGCCGCCGGCAAACGGCCAGGTTCCGCTCGGCCAGTAATCCACAGATTAAGAACGTAGAGGCGCGTCCTGCGGCGAGCAGGCGCTTGCCGTTCGCGCGTGTTCCCGACTAAGCGAGTCCTCCCATGGCCCGGTTCATCTTCATCACCGGCGGCGTGGTGTCTTCGCTGGGCAAGGGCCTGATGGCCGCCAGTCTCGCCGCGTTGCTTCAGGCGCGCGGATACAGCGTGCGCATCCGCAAGTTCGATCCTTATCTGAACGTCGATCCTGGAACGATGAGCCCGTATCAGCATGGCGAGGTCTACGTCACCGACGATGGCGCGGAGACCGATCTCGACCTCGGTCATTACGAGCGTTTCACCGGCGTCGCATCGCGCCAATCGGACAATGTGACGTCCGGGCGCATCTACAAGCAGATCATCGAACGCGAGCGCCGCGGCGACTACCTCGGCGCGACGGTGCAGGTCATTCCGCACGTCACCGACGCGATCAAGGCCTTTGCCAAGGCCGAGACCGAGGACCTCGATTTCGTGCTGTGCGAGATCGGGGGCACTGTCGGCGACATCGAGTCGCTGCCCTTCATCGAGGCGATCCGGCAGCTCAAGAACGAGGTCGGGCGCGGCAACGCGATCTCGATCCACGTCACCTTGGTACCCTATATCTCCGCCGCCGGCGAGCTGAAGACCAAGCCAACCCAGCATTCGGTGCGCGAACTCGCGGCACTTGGGGTTCAGCCCGACGTGCTGGTGTGCCGCTGCGAACACCCGCTACCGCCGTCCGAGCGCGCCAAGATCGCGCTGTTCTGCAATGTGCCGGCCGCCGCCGTCATCCCCGCGCTCGACGCCAAGAGCATCTATGCGGTGCCGATGCAGTATCACGCCGAGGGGCTCGACTCCGAGGTGCTGCGCGCTTTCGGCATCGAGCCCGGCGCGGCGCCGGACCTCGGCCGCTGGGTCGATATCGTCGATCGTCTGACCAACCCGGAAGGGGAGGTCACGGTCGGTGTGGTCGGCAAATATGTCGGGCTGCAGGACGCGTACAAGTCGCTGAACGAGGCGCTGGTGCATGGCGGCATCGCCAACCGGGTGAAGGTCAACATCCGCTGGATCGACGCCGAGCTGTTCGAGGGCGAGCAGGCGCAGGTCGCCGCCGCGCTGGAGCCCTGCCACGCGATCCTCGTTCCCGGCGCGTTCGGCGAGCGTGGCGCAGAGGGCAAGATCGCCTCGGTACGCTTCGCCCGCGAGCGCCGCGTACCGTATTTCGGCATCTGCTTCGGGATGCAGATGGCGTGCGTCGAGGGCGCGCGCGACCTCGCCGGCATCGCGGCGGCGAGTTCGACCGAGTTCGGCCCGACCCCCGAGCCTGTGGTCGGGCTGATCACCGAATGGATGGGGCGCGACGGCCTGGAGAAGCGCGAGGCGCAGGGCGACCTCGGCGGCACGATGCGGCTGGGTGCCTATGAGGCGCGGCTCGACGGCAACTCGGTGGTGTCGAGCATCTATGGCGGCACGGCGATCACCGAGCGTCACCGCCACCGCTATGAGGTGAACACCGGCTACAAGGCCGCGCTCGAACAGGGTGGCCTCGTGTTCAGCGGCATGTCGCCCGACGGTACGCTGCCGGAGATCGTCGAGCGGCCGGACCATCCGTGGTTCGTCGGCGTCCAGTTTCACCCGGAGCTGAAGAGCAAACCGTTCGACCCGCATCCGCTGTTCGCGAGCTTCATCGAAGCGGCGGTCAAGCAGAGCCGGCTGGTCTGAGCTTTACCGCATCTTCACCATGATCCGGCATCGCTGGTGGTGCTCGCCGCTCGGCTGAAGCGCGGCCGGAGGGGAGGGGATGTTCGCTTACGATCGCCGGCCCCAGATCGGCTGGATGACGCGCGCGTTCGTAACGGCGGCTATCCTGGTCGTTGCGGCTACCCTGCTCACGCTCGCCTTCCTGCCCCGACCGCTGACCCCCGATGTCACCGGCCAGCTCTGGATCGCCGATCAGCTCCGCCACGGCGCCCGCCTGTATCTCGACATCAGCGAACCCAATCCGCCGCTGTGGTTCTGGCTGGCGATGCCGATCGACGCGATCGCGGACACGGTGCGGGCAAGAGCCGCCGACGTGCTGATCGTCGCGATAGGATGCGTGACGATGCTCAGCCTCGCCACCTGTGCGAGATTGGGCTCGGTCCGGCGGTTGTTGCTCGCCTATGCCGCGGCGATCCTCATCATCATGCCGATGCGCGACCTCGGGCAGCGCGAGCAGCTGACGCTGATCCTGTCGCTACCGTACATCTTCCTTGCAGCCATGCGCCGGGAGGGGATGGCCCTGCCGCTGTGGCTGGCGCTCCTTGTCGGGGTTCAGGCCGCGCTGGGCTTTGCGCTCAAGCACTATTTCGTCGCCGTGCCGGTGCTGCTCGAACTATGGCTTGCCGTGTCCCTTCGCCAGCGATGGCGCCCGCTGCGGATCGAGACGCTTACCCTCGCGGCCGGGGCCGTCGCTTACGCCGCCGCCGTGCACGTCCTGACGCCCGAGTTCCTCACCGCCTCTGTGCCAGCAACGATGCTGGCCTATCCGGCCGCGAGCACACCCGAGCTGCGCTTCATGATCCGTCCCGCGCAGCCGATCTGGGCGCTCGTGATCCTGGGCATCATCGGCTTGCGCCGATCGAGCGGGCGGGCGCTGCCCTCCTTGAGTGTCGCGTTCTTGCTCGCCGCTGCAGGCTTCGCGACGGCCTGGCTCATCCAGCTCAAGGGTTGGCCATATCACAGCATCCCGACCACCGGCTGCCTCGCTCTCGCGCTGGTGGCGTTTGCGTTTGGTGGGGCAGGGGATCGGGGGCTCCGACTCGGCGTGCTCCCGCTCGCCGGGTTGATCTTGCCACTCCTCCTGTTCGCCATCCCGACGCAGTGGCGCCCGGACGCGCGAACCGACATCGCGCCGGCCTTTGTCGGGCTCGGGGAAGGCGATGTGGTCGCGGTTATCGCCAGGGAGGGCTGGACCAGCTGGCCTGGTCTCGCGAACCGCGGCCTGCGCTTCGCCGGCCAGGGCGGGTCGCTGTGGATCCTGCAAGCCGTTGACGGCAATGAGGCAGGCGCCCGCGATCCGCGCATCGCGGAGCTCGGTCGGCAAATGGTGCGCAAGACCGCGCACACGTTCCGGTGCCTGCCGCCTCGGCGCGTCGTCTTCTATCCGGGCCGGGTGCCCGACATAGTCACCAGCGCGGCCGATAACCCACGGCGCTATTTTCTTCAGGGCGCTGACTTCGCGAGGGTGATGGATCACTATCGACAGGTGCCGACCACAGGCCTGTTCGACGCCTTCGAACAGGTCCGCCCGCTTGCGCCGCCCGTTAGAGGTCACTGCCCTCGGCGACCCTGAAGCGGTTAAAAGATGAGGAGCGCCCGTCCGTTCTCGGTGCGGGCGCTCCCCTGTACGGCTAATGACGACTTAGGCGGCCTGCGCCTGATCGTCGGCCTTGTTCTCGACCGCGGCGAGCGGCGTGCCGGTCTTGATCGCCACCGTCTTGGGCTTCATCGCCTCGGGCACCTCGCGCACCAGGTCGACAACGAGCAGCCCGTCGTTCAGCCGGGCGTCCTGCACCAGCACGAAGTCGGCGAGCTCGAAGCGGCGCTCGAACGAACGGTTGGCGATGCCGACGTGGAGGAAGTCGCCGTTCGGCGCCTTCTCGTCCTTGCGGCCGGTGACGAGCAGCAGGTTCTGCTGCGCGGTGATCTCGATCTCGTCACGGGTGAAGCCGGCCACCGCCAGCGTGATGCGGTAGCGGTCTTCGGCGACGCGCTCGAGGTTGAAGGGAGGATAATTGTCGCTGGTCGCAGCCTTGGCGCTGGTCTCCAGCAGGTCGAAGAGCCGGTCGAAGCCGATGGTCGAACGGCGGTAGGGGGTCAGGTCCAGACGCATGATCAAATCCTCATCAGAGCGAGTTGACAATGGGGCCGCCCGCCGGAGCCGGCGTCCCACGCGGCCCTTCAGAGGCGCCGCGCGGCGAGGAAATGGGATCGCATTCCGTAGCGTCAAGAGGAGTTCAGGCCCCGATCTCGCAATTTTTCGAAGCGACTAAAGCTGCCCTTCACGCCCCCCAACATTCGCCTCCGCGCATTTCCCATCGAACGAGTAGAGGTTCGGCTCTCCTGATCGCGGAGCCTTCCATGTCGCTGACGCTAGCCCTGTTGCTCGCCGGACAAGCCGCGGGTGCGTCCGCGCCGGTCGACCAGACCGCCGGTCCGCCTGCTCCGCAAGAGGAGGTCACCGGCCGTCTGGGCACCGCCCAGCAAGGCGGCGGCGACGTGGTTGTGACCGCGCGGCGACGGGCCGAGACGGTGCAGCGTGTGCCGATCGCGATTTCGGTAATCGGCGGCTCTGCCATCGCGGAGACCGGCGCTTACAACGTCAACCGGATCACCCAGCTGCAGCCGTCGTTGCAATTCTATTCGACCAACCCGCGCAACTCGGCTGCCAACATCCGCGGTCTGGGCGCGCCGTTCGGCCTGACCAACGACGGCATCGAGCAGGGCGTCGGCATCTATGTCGACCAGGTCTATTATAGCCGCATCGCGTCGGCGACGTTCGACTTCACCGATACCGAGCGGATCGAGATCCTGCGCGGGCCGCAGGGCACGCTGTACGGCAAGAACACGACCGCAGGCGCGATCAACATCACCACGCGGCCGCCGAGTTTCGAGCCGGAGGCGCGCGCCGAGCTGTCGATCGGCAACTACGACTTCTTCCAAGGCAAGGCGTCGATCTCCGGACCGCTGGTCGCCGACACGATCGCGATCCGCCTGTCGACCTCCGTTACGACGCGGCGCGGGACGATCTACAATGTCCGCCAGGACGAATGGCAGAACAGCCAGGACAATCTGAGCGGCCGGGCCCAGATCCTGTGGCGGGCGAGCCCCAATCTCGACCTGACGCTGTATGGCGATTACAACCGCCAGAACCCGAACTGCTGCGTCCAATATTATGTGCGCACCGGTGCGACGCAGCGGCCGCTCAACCGGCAATACGCCGCCCTGACCGCAGCGCAGGGCTATGCCGTGCCGTCGACCAACGCGTTCGACCGGATCACCGATGTCGACACCGATTTGCGCGCCAAGCAGGAGTTGGGCGGTCTGTCGCTGGTCGGTCGCCTCGACCTGGGAGGGGCGGAGCTGACCTCGGTCACCGCGTGGCGGTTCTGGCACTGGGACCCATCGAACGACCGCGATTTCATCGGGCTGCCCATCACCACCGTGTCGGCCAACCCGTCGCAGCAGAGCCAGTTCAGTCAGGAGTTGCGGATCGGCTCCACCGGCGAGAACCGCGTCGACTATACCCTAGGCGCATTCTATTTCTATCAGACGATCGACACTCAGGGGCTGCAGGTGCAGGGCCCCGCGGCGAGTGCGTTTTTGCTCAATCCGACCAGCGTCGGCGGCCGCAACCCCGCGACGCTCAATGGACTGACCAGCACCAATACGATCGGCTTCACCAACACTAGCGCGGCGCTGTTCGGCAAGCTGACGTGGAACGTCAGCGAGCGCCTGTCGATTGCGCCGGGGCTGCGGCTGAACTATGACAAGAAGGACGGCGACTATGTCTCCGTCGTGCGCACCGGCGGCGGCGAGCTGGTGACCGGCGAGGCGCGCTTCGCCGACCAACGCGGGGTGCTGGCGCCGCAGAGCTATCAGCCCGCATTCGACAACTGGAACCTCTCGGGCGACATCACCGCCGCTTTCCGCGTGACGCCGGACATCAATGCCTATGCGACCTTCGCGCGAAGCTACAAGTCCGGCGGCATCAACCTGTCAGGCCTGCCGCTCGACCTCGCCAACAATCCGATCCTCGCGGCCGCGACCGTGCGGCCGGAAAAGGTCAACCATTTCGAGCTCGGATTGAAGACGCAGTTCCTGGACCGGCGCGCGACGGTCAATTTGGCAGCTTTCCGCACCGACATTTCCGATTATCAGGCGACGGTCACCAATGGGCAACTCGGCGTGCTGCGCGGCTATCTCGCCAACGCGGGCAAGGTGCGGACCCAGGGGATTGAGATCGACTCGGCGTTCCGTCCGACCGCACGGCTCAATCTGTACCTCAACGCCGCTTATACGGACGCCAAATACGTCCGCTTCGTCGACGCGCCGTGCCCGCCCGAGCTGTCGGGCGGCAGCGCCGCGTCGGCGACCAGCCCCGCGAGCCCGGCCGGGACGATCGGCGGCGCATCGCCGGCGAATTGCGACATCTCCGGACAGCGCCTGCCGGGCGTATCGAAATGGGCGCTGTCCTATGGCGCGGAATACGGCATCCCCGCGCAACTCGGTGGCCTCGATGGCCAATTTTATCTGGGTTATGACGGCAGCTATCGGTCCGGCTTCTCGTCCAACCCGTCGCCGTCGGCCTATACGAATGTCGCCGGCTACGCGCTCAGCAACTTCCGTGCAGGCTACAAGGTGCGGGACAGTTGGAACGTGTTCGGCTGGGTGCGCAACGCCTTCGACCGAGACTATTACGAGGTGCTGGCGGTGCAGTCCGGCAGCACCGGATTGGTCGTGGGGCAGCCGGGCGATCCGCGGACGTACGGGGTGACGGTGTCGCGCTCGTTTTGAAGGAAGTGCGGCGCGGCAAAGCCGCACCGTGACGTCGGACGGGTCGGCCCGGCCGCCCGCCGGCCGGTTGCGGCGCTGCTCGGCTGGGCCGCGCAACGGCGCGGACGTTGCCGCGCCTGCGCCACAACGCAAACGCCCGGGCCGCTCTCGCGACCCGGGCGCCTGCGTGACGATCGCTCGTCAGCCCCCAATCCTGGCTCCCCGCCCGCGCGCTTCGATCAGAAGCGGGGCAGGAGCGCCTGCATCCCCGAACCACGGCCATTGCCTGTGTCTCGATACAGCGCGGCTAGGTCCAAGCGACGGCCTTGTCACTAGCGGGCGCTACGCTCCCGTATCGATTGCGGCGACTCTGTGGCCGTCGCGCCACAGGGCTGGCGGTTGCCGCGCCGTCCCCCGCCCCCTAGAGCCCCATCATGCTGCTTTCTCGATATGAACGGATGATCGTCCGGCGCTATCTGCTGCCGGGCAAGGGGGAGCGGTTCATTGTCCTTGTCGCCGGCTTCAGCTTGGGCGCGGTGATGCTCGGCGTCGCGGCACTGGTGATCGTGATGAGCGTGATGAACGGTTTTCGCGCGGAGCTGTTCGACAAGATTGTCGGGTTGAACGGTCATGCCGTCATCCAGGGTGTCGGCGGCCGGCTGCCGAATTGGCGAGACATCGCCGAGGAAGCGCGGCGGACGCCGGGCGTCGTCCGCGCGACGCCGCTGATCGAACAGCCGCTCGCCGCCACCTATAACGGCCGCGCGGAGGCGGTGCTGGTGCGGGGCATGCGCGTCGAGGATATCCGCGCCAACCCGACGCTGAAGGGCAAGGTCGTCGCCGGCGACCTGGCGAGCCTGGCGCCCGGAGGCAACCGCATAGGTTTGGGTTCGCGGCTGGCCGAAAGCCTGGGTGCGCAGGTCGGGTCGGAGGTCTCGCTGTTCTCGCCACAAGGGCAGACGACACCGTTCGGCACCGTGCCGCGCATCGTCAGCTATCAGGTCGGGGCAATCTTCGAGATCGGTGTTTGGGATCTCGACAAGGCCTATGTGGTGATGCCGATCGAGGACGCGCAGACCTTGCTGCTCATGGGCGATCAGGCCGGGATGATCGAGGTGCAGACCACCGACGCCGACCGCGTCGGCGAGATCCTGGCGCCGTTGCAGCGCAGGATCGGCGGCGAGGCGGTGATCCAGGACTGGCGCTCGATGAACGCGCAGCTGTTCGGCGCGCTGGCGGTCGAGCGGGTGGCGATGTTCGTGGTGTTGTGCATCATCATCCTGGTCGCCGCCTTCAATATCGCGTCCAGCCTGATCATGCTGGTCCGCGCCAAGACCCGGGATATCGCCATCCTGCGGACGATGGGCGCGGGGCGGGGCGCGATGCTGCGCATCTTCATGACTGTCGGCACCTCGATCGGGGTGCTGGGGACCATCGCGGGGCTGCTGCTCGGCTTTTTCTTTCTGTTCTACCGGCAGGGCGTGGTCGGCATCGTGCAGTTCGTGACCGGCCAGAACCTGTGGGATCCGTCTGTGCGCATCCTCACCGAGCTGCCGTCCCAGCCCGACCCGGTCGAGATCACGCTGATCGTGGCGATGGCGTTGCTGTTCAGCTTCCTGGCGACGCTATATCCGGCCTGGAAGGCGGCGAATACCGATCCCGTGCAGGTGCTGCGCTATGAATGAGCCGGTCCTTGCCACCACCGGTCTGGCGCGGGCCTTCACCCAGGGCGGCGAGACGATCGAGGTGCTACGCGGCGTCGATCTTCAGGTCGCGCCCGGCGAGATCGTCGCGCTGCTGGGGCCGTCCGGCTCTGGCAAGTCGACGCTGCTGCAGGCGGTTGGGCTGCTCGAAGGCGGCTTCGCGGGGTCGATCCGCATCGCCGGCGTCGAGGCGGCGCAGCTTTCGGCCGCGGAGCGGACGGTGCTGCGACGCGACAAGCTCGGCTTCGTGTATCAATTCCACCACCTGCTGCCCGACTTCAGCGCGCTCGAGAACGTTGTCCTTCCACAGCTGATCGGCGGGCGCGCTCGGGCGGATGCGGACGCCCGCGCGGCCGAGCTGTTGACGGCGCTCGGCGTCGGCCATCGCCTCCAGCATCGCCCGTCCAAGCTGTCGGGTGGTGAGCAGCAGCGCGTTGCCGTGGCCCGTGCCCTCGCCAACCGCCCGGCGCTGGTGCTCGCCGACGAGCCCACCGGCAATCTCGACGAACAGACCGCCGATCGCGTCTTGGCAGAGTTCCTGCGCCTGGTGCGCGGCGAACGCTCCGCCGCGCTGGTCGCCACCCACAACGAGCGGCTCGCGGCCAAGATGGACCGGGTGGTGCGGCTGCACGAGGGCACGCTCGCGTGAACGTGTGGCGCGAGACCCCATCGCTGAGCGGAGAGCATGTGACGTTGCGCCCGCTCGCTGCCGACGACCTCCCTGCGATTGCCGCCGCCGCCGCGGAAGACGATTTGTGGGACACCTTCTACGCGGTGGTGGCGCAGTTGAAGCAGCCCGATCAGTGGCTGGCGTCGACGCTGGCACAGCGCGAGGCGGGGCGGGCGCTGCCGTTCACCGTGCTGGACGCCGTTGGCGAGATCGTCGGGACCACCCGGTTCATGCGCATGAGCGAGCGTGATCGCCGCGTCGAGATCGGCGGCACCTTCTACGCACGCCGGGTGCAGCGGACCGGCGTGAACACCCAGGCCAAGCTGCTGCTGCTCGGCCATGCGTTCGAGGCGCTGGAGTGCCAATGCGTGCAGATCCGGACTGACTGGCTCAACGGCAACAGCCGTCGCGCGATCGAGCGATTGGGCGCCAAGCTGGACGGGGTGCTGAGGGGGCATCAGCGGCTGCCCGACGGCCGCTTGCGCGATACCGCGGTCTACTCCATCCTCGACCGCGAATGGCCGGGCGTGCGCGACAACCTGCGCCTGTTGCTCAAGGGCGGAGGACGGCGATGACCGCAATCACCGACATGGAGGTGCGAGCAGCCGATGGCGGCGTCGTCAGCCTCGACACTTGGCGCGGCAAGGTGCTGCTGATCGTCAACACCGCGTCCAAATGCGGTTTCACCCCGCAATATGAGGGGTTGGAGCAGCTCCATCGCGACTATGGCAATCGGGGCTTCGAGGTGCTCGCATTCCCGTGCAATCAGTTCGGGGCGCAGGAGCCCGGCGACGCGGCCGAGATCGCGAACTTCTGCTCGCTGACCTATGATGTGACGTTCCCGGTGTTCGCCAAGGTCGACGTCAACGGCCCGGGGACCGACCCGCTGTTCCAGCGGCTGAAGGAGGCTGCACCCGGCGTGCTCGGCTCGCGCGGCGTGAAGTGGAACTTCACCAAGTTCCTGGTCGACCGTTCCGGCAATCCCGTGCGGCGTTATGCCCCGACCGTGAAGCCGGAGGCGCTAACCGCGGACATCGAGGCGTTGCTTTAGGCGTTTCCCGAATCGGCGGCGGCGGCCATGGTGGCGCGATGCATGCCGGCTTTGTCCCTCTTCGCGTTTTCTCCTCCTACACGATGCTCGATGGCGCGATCGAGCCGAAGGACATCGCCGCCCATGCCGCCAAGCTCGGCTTTCCTGCGGCGGCGCTGACCGACCGCAACGGGCTCTACGCCGCGATGGCGTTCTCCGAAGCGGCGCGGAAGAAGGGTGTGCAGCCGATCATCGGCACCATGCTCGCGATCGCGCGGCCCGACATGCCGGAGGGCACCGCGCCCGTGCTCGACTGGCTCGCGCTGTATGCGCAGGACGAGGGCGGTTACCAGACGCTCTGCGCGCTGGTCAGCGAGGCGCATCTCGACCGGCCGATCGAGCAACCGGCGCATGTCACCTTCGCCGCGCTGGAGGGCCGCACCGCCGGCTTGCTGGCGCTGACGGCGGGAGGCGAGGGCGCCGTGGCGCGGCTGCTGGCGGAGGGCCAGGCGGCGCGCGCGTCCGCCTATCTCGATCATCTCGAAGCGTTGTTTCCGGAGCGGCTGTATGTCGAGCTCTGCCGCCGCGACGACGCGACCGAAACGGTGGCGGAAGCGGGGCTGATCGATCTTGCCTATGCGCGCGACCTGCCGCTGGTCGCCACCAACCCCAGCTGCTTTGCCGAAGCGCAGTTCGGCGACGCGCATGACGTCATGCTGTGCATCGCCAGCTCGTCCTATGTCGACAGCGAGGACCGGCAGCGGAGCTGCCCGCACGCCTGGATCAAGCCGGCCGCGGCGATGGTCGAGCTCTTCGCCGACGTGCCGGAGGCGATCGCCAACACGCTGGTCGTCGCGCAACGCTGCGCGGTGGCGGCGCCGTCGCGCAAGCCGATCCTGCCCAGTCTCGCAGGCGACCCGGCCGCCGAGGCGGAGCTTCTGCGCACGGACGCGCGAGCAGGGTTGGAGGTGCGGCTCAACCGGATCGTCGCGCTCGGCTTGGCGGGCGAGGGCGACTGGCAAACGCCCTATCGCGAGCGGCTGGAGTTCGAGCTCGACGTCATCATCCAGATGGGTTTCCCCGGCTATTTCCTGATCGTCGCCGACTTCATCGGCTGGGCAAAAGACCATGACATTCCAGTGGGGCCGGGGCGCGGCTCGGGTGCGGGCTCCGTCGTCGCCTGGGCGCTGCGGATCACCGATCTCGACCCGCTGCAGCTCGGGCTGCTGTTCGAACGCTTCCTGAACCCTGAGCGCGTATCGATGCCGGACTTCGATATCGACTTCTGCGAAACCCGGCGCGGCGAGGTGATCCGTTACGTCCAGGAGAAGTACGGACGCGACCAGGTGGCGCAGATCATCACCTTCGGGAAGCTGAAGGCGCGTGCGGTGCTCAAGGACACGGGGCGGGTGCTGCAGATGAGCTATGGCCAGGTCGACCGGCTGGCGAAGCTGGTCCCCAACCACCCGACCGATCCGTGGACACTCGACCGCGCGCTGAACGGCGTCAGCGAGTTGGCGCGCGAATATGCCAACGACAATCAGGTCCGGCGGCTGCTCGACCTGGCGATGAAGCTGGAGGGGCTGCCCCGCCACGCCTCGACCCATGCCGCCGGCGTGGTGATCGGCGATCGGCCGCTGGCGGAGCTGGTGCCGCTGTATCGCGATCCGCGTTCCGACATGCCGGTCACGCAGTTCGACATGAAATATGTCGAAGGCGCAGGCCTGGTGAAGTTCGACTTCCTGGGTTTGAAGACGCTGTCGGTGCTGCAAAAGGCGCTGCAGCTGCTCGCCAAGCAAGGCATCACGGTCGACCTCGACGCGCTGACCTGGGACGATCCGGAGGTCTACAAGCTGCTGCAGCGCGGCGATACGGTGGGCGTGTTCCAGCTGGAGTCGGAGGGAATGCGCCGGACGCTCAGCGCGGTGCGGCCGTCCAACTTCGGCGACATCATCGCGCTGGTGTCGCTCTACCGTCCCGGACCGATGGATAACATCCCCAGCTTCGGGCGCCGCAAGCAAGGGCAGGAGCCGATCAGCTATCCGCACAAGCTGCTCGAGCCGATTCTCGCCGAGACCTATGGCATCTTCGTCTATCAGGAACAGGTGATGCAGGCAGCACAGGTGCTCGCCGGCTTCAGCCTCGGAGGTGCCGACCTGCTGCGCCGCGCGATGGGCAAGAAGGTGAAGGCGGAGATGGACGCTCAGCGCGCCGGCTTTGTCGAGGGCTGCGCGAGCGTCAACGGCATCGGCCGGCAGCAGGCCAACGAGCTGTTCGACCTGATCGACAAGTTCGCAGGCTATGGCTTCAACAAGTCGCACGCCGCCGCTTACGCGCTGCTCGCCTATCAGACCGCCTGGCTGAAGGCGCACCATCCGGCCGAGTTCTACGCAGCGTCGATGTGCTACGACATGGCGCTGACCGACAAGCTGGGCTTGTTCGTCGAGGACGCGCGCCGGCTTGGCGTGCCGGTGCTGCCGCCCTGCATCCACGCGAGCGCGGCCGAGTTCGACGTCGAACAGGCGGCGGACGGTCCCGCTGTTCGCTATGCGCTGGGGGCGCTCAAGTCGGTGGGCGAGGGGGCGATGGATCGACTGGTGGCGGAACGCTCGGCTGCCGGGCCCTTCAAGAGCCTGGACGATCTCGCCGCCAGGGTCGATCCGCGCCTGCTCAACAAGCGGCAGCTGGAAACGCTGGCCGCGGCGGGGGCCCTGGACGCGATCGACGCCAACCGGGCCGGCGTGTTCGCGGTGGCGGAGACGGTGCTGGCCGTCGCCGCTCGGACGCATGCCAATCGGACCAGCGGCCAGGGCGGGCTGTTCGGCGAGACCGAGGTCGCGGGTAATGCGATTACGCTGCCGATCTCCGCGCAATGGAGCCTGGCGCAGCGGATGGAGCAGGAAAAGGAGGCATTCGGCTTCTACTTCTCCGCGCATCCGATCGACCGCCATGCGCATCTCGCGCGGATGCACGGCGCGCGTGCCTATGCGAAGCTGGGCGAGTTGCAGATCCCCGACGACGGGACGCGGGCGGGCGCAACGATGGCGGTGCTGGTCGAGGAAGCGCGCTGGCGCACCTCGGCGCGGGGCAAGCGATACCTGATGGCAACGCTGTCGGACGCATCGGGTCAGTTCGTCGCCACCTGCTTCGAGGACTCGGTGGCCAAGGACCTGGAGGAGGCGGCGGCGAACGGCGGCTGTGGCCTCGCCACCGTGGAACTGGATCGGCGGCCGGGAGAAGAAGCGCCGCGTGTCACCGTCAAGCGCATCCAGCCGTTCGAGGCGCTCGCCTCAACCGCGCGCTTCGCTGTCGAGCTGACCGTGACAGATCGGTCGGCGTTCACTGATCTGGCGACGCTCCTCGTCCATCACCGCGGTGCGCGCGGAGAGATACGCGCGCGGGTGACGCTTGCCGACGGCCGCGAAGCGCGGCTGCTGCTCGGGCGCGACTTCCTGCTCGACGCCGAGCTTGCGGGACGACTGGAGTCGTTGCACGGTATCTCGACGGTCGAATTCAAGCAGGCCGAAACGCGCCTGCAGCTCGTCGGCTAGAGGAGAGAAGCGTTGATGCTGGGCGGAATGCAGGACTTCGAACTGCGGGTGCCGCGGCTCCTCGAACACGCCGAGCGCGAGCATGGACGGCGTGAGATCGTATCGCGCTGGGCCGATGGATCGGAGACGCGCAGCGACTGGGCGACGGTCGCCATGAATGCGAGGAAGCTCGCCCAGGCGCTCGAGAAGCTCGGCTGCGGCGTCGGCGACCGGGTCGCGACCTTGGGCATGAACCATGCCCATCACCTCACCGCCTGGTACGGCGCGATCGGCATGGGTGGCGTCATCCACACCATCAACCCGCGGCTGTTCGACGAGCAGCTGGTCTATATCGCCAACCATGCCGAGGACCGCGTGTTGTTCTATGATCGGGCCTTCCAGCCGATCGTGGACCGGCTGAAGCGGCAGTGGACCAGCATCGAACATTATGTCTGCTTCGACGATGGAAGCTTCGACCGGCTGATCGGGGCGGAGAACGGCGATTACGCGTGGCACGAGGGCCCGGAGCGCGAGCCGTGCATGCTCTGCTACACGAGCGGGACGACCGGCCACCCCAAGGGCGTGCTCTACGAACACCGCTCCACCATGATCCACGCCATGGCCGAGATCGCGCCCGCGGTGTTCAATCTCGACACGCGATCCGTCGTGCTGCCGATCGTGCCGATGTTCCATGCCGCGGCGTGGGGGTTACCCTTCGCCGGCGCGCTGGCGGGCGCGAAGTTCGTCTATTCGGCGACCAATGACGCGACCGTGCTGTGCGACCTGATGAACCGCGAGAAGGTCACGCATTCCGCAGGCGTGCCGACCGTGTGGCTGGCCCTGTTCGGTCATATGGATGTAACCGGCGAGGCGCCGCGCTACCTGCAACAGGTGACGATCGGCGGCTCGGCGGCACCGCGAGCGATGATCGAGCGGATCATGGGCATGGGCGTGGAGGTCAAGCACCTGTGGGGCATGACGGAGACCTCCCCGATCGGCACCGCCGGGTCGCCGCCGCCCGACTGGGACGAATATACCCACGATCAGAAGCTCGACCGGATCAGCAAGCAGGGCCAGGTGCCGTTCGGGGTCGAGCTGCGCGTCGTCGACGATGCAGGTGCCGAGCAGCCGCGCGACGGCCTCAGCTCGGGGCGGCTGCAGGTGCGCGGACCGTGGGTGGTCAAACGTTATTTCCAGGCCGAGGCGGACGCGATCGACGCCGATGGCTGGTTCGATACCGGGGACGTGTCGGTGATGCACCCTGACGGCACGATGCAGATCACCGACCGCGCCAAGGACGTCATCAAGTCGGGCGGTGAGTGGATCAGCTCGGTCGAGCTGGAGAATGCCGCGGTCGGCTGCCCGGGCGTGGCCGAGGCCGCGGCGATCGGCATATATCATCCGAAATGGGACGAGCGGCCGCTGCTGCTGGTCGTGCGCAAGCCGGGGAGCGACGTGACCGAGGCGGCGGTTCGCGCGCATCTTTCCGGCACGGTCGCGAAATGGTGGCTGCCGGACGCGATCCTGTTCGTCGACTCGCTACCCCACACCGCGACGGGCAAGCTGCTGAAGACCGCGCTGCGTGACACTTACAAGGACTTCAAGCTGGAAACAGCCTGACCGGTCAGCCCGACCCGCCGATCGCGCAAGCAACCGGCGGGTGTTAACCCTTACTGCGTGCCTGCGGCTGGCTCGTCCGGCTTCTCGGTTTCCTGCGCATGGCTGCCATAGCCGGCGCCGGACTCAGCTTCGGGTTCCGCACCGTTACGGTTGAGCTTGTCGGCCGCGGCCTCGCGATCGCTGTCGCCCACGATCAGTGACCCGCCGTCTCGCCGGCGGAGCGGAGCTCGGCATATTTACGGGTGACGGCGGGGATGCTGTCGAGCACCAGCTGCGCCATGCGCTGCTCTTCGCCCAACGACTGCTGCAATGCCACGGTGGCGTGGCCAAAGCTGCCCAGATCCGCCATCGTCAGCAGGGACGTATAAGCGGCGATCTCAAAATTCTCGAATGCGTGGTTGGCGAAGCTGTTCTTCAGGATTTCGTCGGGTGCGGGCATGTGCGCAAGCGCCGCCATGTTGCCGGTGAAGCTCAGCACCGCGTCCTTCAGCGCGGACGCTTCGGTGCCGAAGCCGGCGAGCAGCTCGTCGATGCGGGCGATCTGCTGTTCGGTCTCGACGCGGTGCATCCGCAGCATGTCGGCGACCTCCGGGTAGTTCCGCAGATGCTCGATCTGCCGGTCCATCAGCTGCAGCGCCTGGTGTTCGACACCGTGCGCGTTCTTGAGGCCGGTGATGAAGAGTTCCTGCATGTAAGCCTGATCGGGCATGACGCGATTCCTTGTTCGATTGTAATGCTCTAACGGTCCGTCATCGCGATTGGTTCACCCGAACAGCTCGCCTTGGGGCCCGCGCGGCGGGCAAAAGAGATCGGAGCGGAGCTGTATCCGCTCGCTATTCAATCCATGTTTTCGGCACGCCCGATGAAAGCGGGTGCGGAGCAGCTCCGCCCAGGGGCCGCTGCCGCGCATTCGCGTGCCGAAATCGGGATCATTGTCGCGGCCGCCGCGCAACGACTGGATGATGCTCATCACCTTGCCCGCGCGCTCAGGAAAATGCTCGTCCAGCCAGGCGCGGAACAGCGGCGCGACCTCGTGCGGGAGGCGCACCGGAATGAAGAAGCAACCGCGCGCGCCGGCCTCGGCCGCGCGTTCGATCAGATGTTCCAGCTCGTGATCGGTGATCGCTGGGATGACGGGAGCGATGGAGACGAAGACCGGAACGCCGGCATCGGCCAGCCTCCGCACCGCCGTAAGCCGGCGCTCTGGCGAGGGCGCGCGCGGCTCCACGGTCATCGCAACCTTGCGATTGAGCGACGTGATCGAAAGGCACACCACCGACAGCCGTTTCGCCGCCATCGGCGCCAGCAGATCGAGATCGCGGACGACGCGGTCCGACTTGGTGGTGATGGTGACCGGATGATCACAGTCGCGCAGAACCTCGAGCACCGAGCGGGTCACCCGCCACTCCGCCTCGATCGGCTGATAAGGATCGGTGTTGGTGCCCAGCGCCATCGGCCGAGCCTCATAGCCGGGCTTGCCGAGTTCCGCCCGCAGCAGAGCGGCGGCGGTCGGCTTGGCGAATAGCTTGCTTTCGAAGTCGAGCCCCGGCGACAGATCATGAAAGGCGTGGGTAGGGCGAGCGAAACAGTAGACGCAGCCATGTTCGCAGCCGCGATACGGGTTGATCGAGCGATCGAACGGGATGTCGGGTGACGTAACCCGGTTGATGATCGTACGCGGCTGCTCGACGGTGACGGTGGTCCTCAGCGGCGGCGGCGCACCGTCCACATCGCCCCGCGCGTCGAGCCAATCGCCGTCGGCCTCGGTCGAGGGCAGATTAAACCGGCGGCTCTCCGCATTTAGCGTCGCGCCCCGGACGGGGCGAGTCCCGGCCATCGCGGCAGGCTAAGCCCACCAACGGAACATAGCAAGAACTAGTGCACTGCCGCCCGGAGCAGCAGCGATCGCATTAGACCTTGACTGATCGGAGTGTCGAAGCGGCAGCCCGCACGCCCATCGCTGGCCCACGCGACGCGCGCGGTGATCGGAGCGGCATGAGGCAGTCTGAGCCAGATGCGCTTGCCGCTCTCCAGCGGTTCCGCTTCTATCAGCCGGCAGCCGAAGGTGGAGATATCCTCGAGCTGTGCGACGAACGACTCCTCCGTTTCGCCGCCGGCGGTGGCGCGCACGCACTCGACCCGGTGACGCGGTTCGTTCCGCTGATCGTAGTATGCTGATTCCCGTCGGCTGAACGCAACGCGTGTCGCCATATCCCAACTTCCCCGGCGGTTTGCTCACCCATGTTTGCGCAGGCCGAAGCTGCAGGGAAGATGAACGGACTGTCAGTTCAGGGCCGCGGCGCGACGAGGTGCGTCGCGGAGACGATGAACCGAAACCTTTCCAGCGGCTTGGGTCGCATTGCTCAAGCCCGAGTCAACGTTCGGTGAGTCTCGGCATCAGTTCGACGAAGTTGCAGGGTCGATGGCGGCTGTCGAGCTGGTCCTTGAGGATGCCATCCCAGCCGTCCTTCACCGCGCCGGTGGAGCCGGGCAGCGCGAAGAGATAGGTGCCGTGCGCCACCCCAGCGCAGGCGCGCGACTGGATGGTGGAAGTTCCGATCGTCTGGAAACTCTGCCACCGAAACAGCTCGCCGAACCCGGGAATCTCTTTCTCCCACACCCGTGCGAAGGCTTCGGGCGTCACGTCGCGGCCGGTGACCCCGGTGCCGCCGGTCGAGATTACGCAATCCACCTGCGGATCGGCGATCCAGGTCGCGAGCCGCGCCACGATCGCATCCGCATCGTCCCGTTCGATCGCGCGGTCTGCCAGGACGTGCCCGGCGTCGCTCAGCCGGCCGACCAGGATGTCGCCCGACCGATCATTCGCCAGCCCGCGCGTGTCGGAGACCGTGAGGACAGCGATGCGGACAGGAAGAAAGGTCAGTGCCGAGTCGATCGGCATCCGGTCAGTCGGTTCCGGAAGAGGGTGCTACCGACGCAACCGCGGTGGTATTCGGCCGCGCGTCGAGCCGGACCGCGGGGGCGCCGGGCAGGCCCGGAAAGCGCGGCCACATGCCCTGCGCAAGTGCCGCGCGGCTGACCGATTTCGGTTTCCCCGTCTGCGCCTCATAGACCCAGTAGTTGCGCAGCACGGTGGTAACGTAGCCGCGGGTCTCCCAGTAGGGGATGCTTTCGATGTAGAGCAGCGGGTCGCCGCCGTCACGGACGATGGCGTTCCACTCGCCGACCGGTTTCGCGCCGGCATTGTAGGCGGCGATGACCTTGGGCAGCAGCCCGCCGGTGGTACTGGTCATGTCCCGCAGCCGCTCAAGATGGCGCTGGCCGACATCCATGTTGACCGACGGGCGGGTCAGCGCGGCGCGATCGACCTCGGGCAGCCCGCGCTCACGCGCGAAATCGGTCGCCGCCGCCGGCATGATCTGCATGAGGCCGTATGCGCCGGCGGGGCTGATGACCTTATGCCGGAAGCCCGATTCCTGCAGCGTGTGCGCGTAGACCAGCGACGGATCGACCCGCCAGCCGCTGTCCGGCTTCCACTTCGGCATCGGAAAGCGCGCCTCGGGGGCGGCGCTCGAGCCCGCCGGCACGTTGTGCGCCATCCAGACGGTGGTCGCGGGGAGGTCGAGTGCCTCGGTCAGCCGCACCAGCGACGCGAACTCGCGCGGCTCGCCGATGCGGGCCTGCTGGCGCACGACCCTGTCGGCCAGTTCGGTCTCGCCGATCTCGGCCAGCGCGGCCGCGACGCGGACATTGGGGCGCTTGTCGAGCGCCGCCCAGTCGGCCGGGATCATGCCGCCGGTTGCCTTGGCGGGGTTGCGCAGCCCCAGCGCCTGGCGGGAGAGCTGGCCGTAGAAGCTCTCGTTCCATTGCGCCGCAGTTTTCAACCGCGCCTCGATCTTGTCGGGCCGGCCGGCGGCCATGTCGGCGCGTGCCGCCCAGTACAGCGCGGCGGCGCGCAGATCGACATCGCCCGCGCGCGCGGCGACGCCTTCGAAGGTCGTGCCCGCGACCGCGAAGTCGCGCTGGCGCCAGGCGGTTAGGGCCAAGACCCAGCGCGCCTGGATCGCCCAGTCGCCAACGCCTTCGGCGCCCTCTGCCGCAACCCGGCGCGCGTCGGCATCGCGGCCGGACAGATAATACATCCACGCGACGCGCTGGCGCCATTCGGTCAATGCTTCCGGTGTCAGGCCCTCCGTCGCCAGTAACAACGCCTCCGCTGAAGCCCCGTCGTCGACCTTGACGAAGGGCTGCATGGCGAGCGCGAGGTCGGCGGCGACTTGATCGCCCTTGGTCGCCTTGGCGCGGAGGCGGGCGGGGGCGCCGGCCTGCCAGATCAGCGCCCGCGTGACGGGCAGCGGCGGCAGCTCGACCGCACCGCGCGCCCTGGCGAGCCGGGACAGCGCCTCGCTCTGGGGCAGTTCGGGCGCTTCCGTGAGCAGCTGGACGACGGGTTCGAGTTCGACCTTTGGAGAGCCTTTGGCGGTATACAGCTCGGCGCGCGCGATCGCGTGGAGCGGACCCGGCTTGATGGTCTGGAGCAGCAGCTGCGCGTCCTGCCAGCGCGATGCCCGGATCGCGGCGAACACCGAGCGATAGCCCTCGCGCTGCGTGCCATCGAGTTGCGCGGGCACCGTCGCCGTCCCGGCCAGCCGTGCCTCCGCCACCGGCTCCGCCGCCAACACGGGTAGAGGCGACGTCGCACCGAGCAGCGCCACGAACGTTGCGAACTTCATCGTGATCCCATCAGCATTTGCAAATCCCGCCAGGCGTCCGCCTTCTGCGCCGGCCGCTCGAGCAGCAGGCGCGGATGGAAGGTCGCCACGGTCAGGCTTTCACCACCCGCATGGTTAAAGGCGCGTAAAGTCCCGCGTGCGCGCAGCACTTCCGATCCCGTGACCGCGCGGCTCGCGGCGTCACCCATCAGCAGCAGTCGCTCGGGCGCGAGCAGGCCTACGTGGTGCACCGCAAGCCGGTGCAGCTCCGCCTCGATCTCGCGCGGCATCCGGCCCGCGAGCGGGCGGCGGCTACATACCGCTGCAAGGTGGACGTGCCCGCGACTGAGCCCGATCGCCGCGAGCATGCGGTCGAACAGCCTGCCCGCCGCGCCGTCGAGCAGGCAGTCCCGGTCGTCGCGGTCGGGGCAATCGACCAGCACCATCAGCTTGGCGTCGAGCGGCCCGGCGGCGCTGATCGAGGCACCGCGCCATGCCGTCTCCGGCGCGGCGCCGCTCACGCGCCAGGCGAGGAATTCCGGGAGGGTGACGGGCAGGGCGGTGGGCGCCGCAAGCGGTGTGACGACGGCCGCAGTCTGCGTGGGCCGTGCGAGCCAGTCGCGTGGCGCATCATCGACCAGGGTGTCGACGCCGGCCTCGCGCCACCAGTCGAGCGTGCTGATCGCCGCCGCCTGCCATTGACCCAGATGCTCGACACCCACATCTGCCGGGTTCACGCGGTTGACGCGGCGGTCAACTTACTTGATCGGCTTATACGTCAAGACGTTGCGCCGCCGCGATATGCCGCGCGGACGGCCCGGGAGCGAAGAGAATGTCCGAACGCGAGTCGATGCCCTATGACGTGGTGATCGTCGGCGCGGGGCCCGCCGGCCTGTCCGCCGCGATCCGCCTGAAACAGCTCGCCGAGGAGCAGGGCAAGGAGCTGTCGGTCTGCATCCTCGAGAAGGGGTCGGAAGTCGGCGCCCACATCCTGTCGGGCGCGGTGATCGACCCGAGCGGGCTCGACAGGCTGATCCCGGACTGGCGCGACACCGACTGCCCGCTGGCGCAGACGCCCGTGACACAGAACCTGCACTGGGTGCTGACGCCCAAGAAGAAGTTCAACCTGCCGCACCTGTGGACGCCGCCCTTCCTGCACAACAAGGGGACGTACACCGGCAGTCTCGGCAGCCTGTGCCGCTGGCTGGCGGGGCGCGCCGAGGCGCTGGGCGTCGAGATCTTTCCCGGCTTCGCCGCTGCCGAGATCCTGTTCCACGAAGATGGGCGGGTGAAGGGCGTCGCGACCGGCGACATGGGCGTCGCGCGCGACGGAACGCGCAAACCGGACTACCAGCCGGGGCTGGAGCTGCACGCCAAATACACCTTTTTCGCCGAGGGTGTGCGCGGGCATCTGACCAAGGAGGTGATCCGGACCTTCGACCTCGCGCGCGATTCGCAACCGCAGGTCTATGGCCTTGGAATCAAGGAATTGTGGGACATTGCTCCCGACAAGCATGAGCCCGGCAAGGTCGTGCACACCCAGGGCTGGCCGCTGAGCGAGACCGAAGGATCGAACGGCGGCGGCTGGATCTATCACCAGGCGAACGGCCAGGTATCGATCGGCTTCGTCACCTGGCTGAGCTATACCAACCCGTACCTGTCGCCGTTCCACGAGATGCAGCGCTGGAAGACGCATCCGGCGGTGGCCGAGCTGCTGGAGGGCGGTAAGCGCGTCTCCTATGGCGCCCGCGCGATCAACGATGGCGGGTTGCAGTCCATGCCCAAGCTGGTGTTCCCCGGCGGCGCGCTGATCGGATGCTCGGCCGGCTTCCTCAACGTGCCGCGGATCAAGGGCACGCATGGGGCGATGCTGAGCGCGATGATGGCGGCGGAAGCGGCATTCGAGGCGGTGCAGGGCGGGCGCGAGGGCGACGAGCTCCACGCCTATCCGGACGCGTTCGACCGATCGGACCTCAAGAAGGAGCTATCTACCGTCCGCAACGTCGTCCCGCTGGTCAAGAAGTTCGGCGACCTGATGGGTTCCGGGATTTCCGGCATCGCGATGTGGACTGAGCATTTCGGCTTGAAATGGCCGGTGACGCTGAAGCACCATCCCGACCACCAATCATTGTGGCGCAAGGACATGGTTCAGCCGATCGCCTATCCCAAGCCGGACGGCGTGCTAACCTTCGACCGGCTGTCGAGCGTGTTCCTGTCGAATACCAACCATGAGGAGGACCAGCCGGTCCACCTGACGTTGCGCGATCCCGATGTCCCGATCGAGTACGACCTGCCGATGTATGACGAACCGGCGCAGCGATACTGCCCGGCCGGCGTGTACGAAGTGGTGGGTGAGGAAACGGACGACCCGAAGTTCGTGATCAACGCGCAGAACTGCGTCCACTGCAAGACCTGCGACATCAAGGATCCGCTGCAGAACATCAACTGGGTGGTGCCGGAGGGCGGCGGGGGGCCGAACTACCCGAATATGTAGCGCAGCCGGCACGCCGCAGCGCAAGCTGCTGGCGAGACCGGCAAGCTCGGCCGGCCTCAGCACCGAGGTTCGACGACGCGGCTTTGCCGCGGCGTGGCGTTGAACTTGATCCGCGAAAGCCGGACTCCAGAACGAGCGTTCCGCGAGGGCGGTCCGACCCAGTGGCTTCATCGCAACTGGGCCCCCGCCTTCGCAGGGAAAGACTTGACGCTTACCCGTCGGCCAACTTACCGCCGCCGCTTCCGGCTCTGCTCGTCATACGCCTGGCGGAACTCCTTCGCGAACACGTCCATGAACGCCTCGTCCGACCCTTGTGCGACGCCGGAGAATTCGCGCTCGTAGGTCGTCCAAAGCGTCGCCTCGCGGCCGCCCGGCAGTAGCCGTTGTAGGAAGCCACCCGTCTCCGCCCTCTTCCGGATCGCATCCGGCGAGAACCGGTCCAGGGTCGCGCGCAGCGCACCCTGCATTGCCTTCAGCGTCGCCATCTGGTGCGACTGCAGGTCGAAATAGGCGTCCTCGATCGCCTTTTCCGCCGGCATGAAGCCGCGCTCGGGCGGGTTCAGCAAGGCGGCGAGCGCCTGATCGGGGCTGCGCGCGAACTTGATCGGGTTGTTGCCGTCGAATTCGAGGCCGGTCTGCTCCGCGCCCATCTGCGACTTGGCGCGCGCTCGGGCCTCAACCATCACGACCAGACCGGAAATCAGGCGCCGCAGCAGCTCGCCGGCGCGGGTCAGCGTCTCGGGTCCGGGTTGCGTGACCTGCTCGGGCTTCAGACCCGCGGCCATTGCGAGCGCCATCGCCAGAGCCGCCGCATCCGGTGCGGGCGGCGCGGCGACACGCGGCGGCGGCGCTGACGGCAGGGACGCAGCACGATTCGTCGGCTCGACAGCCGGGGTAGCAGCTGCGGCAGCAGAGGGCGCGGCGACCGCTCCCCATCCACCGGGTGCCATCGGCGCCCCTTGAGGCGCGCTACTCCAACCCCCGTCGCCGGCGGGTGGCGCCTGTGGTTGCGGCCCCGTCGGCAACTGCCTCGGCAGCGCATCCGCGGCGAGCTTGTTCAGGCCGAGCGGATCGGCGTTCTCCGCCTGCTTCTGGCCGAAGTCGGCGCGCGCCCAATCGACGACATTGCTGTTCTCCATCGACCCCCAGATGTCGTTGGGGGTGGCGGCCTTGGGTCGGTCCGGCACCGCGCTCGACCAGGCGGAGGATTGCTGCACGGGCGCCTGCGCCGAGTCCCAGGGGGAGGCGGCGCGCGCCTCCGCCTGCACCGGCGCCGGCGTCCAGCTGTTGCCGCTATCCATTGGACCCGACGGCGGCGCCGCACCACCAGCGCCGCCGCGCGCGGCATAGGGGGTCGGGGCGCTGAGGCTCGGGCCTGCTTGCGGCGCCCAGGCGGCGGCGTCCGGCGCGGTCGGAGCCAGTGCCGCGCCCCAGCCATCGTTCGAAGAGCGTGCACCGCCCCAGTCGCCACCAGACGAGGGTGCCGGAGCATCGTCCCACCCGCCGCCACCACCCGTCGGCGCGCTCCAGCCGCCATCGAGTGGCGCGGCCGCGCCGCCCATCCCGCTGGCGAGACCGCTGTTCGCGGGCGCGTCACCCCAGCCACCGCGCTCGGGCTCCGGTGGTGGAGTGCTCGCTCCGCCATGCGCGTCCCAGCCCCAACCGCCTTGCTCGTGCGCGGCGCTCGCCTGCTGCGCGTCATGACGCTCGACGGCCGCCGCCGCTTCGCCCGAAAGCGACGCGACCACTTCATAGTGGCCGACCAGGAACAAGTCGCCATGCTCGATCCGGTGCGGATCGGTCATCCGCTCGCCGTCGCCATTCAGGAAGGTGCCGTTGGTGCTGATGTCGTTGAACAGGTAGAAGCCGTCGCGGTACACGATCTCGCCGTGCCGCGAAGAAATGTAGTTGCGCGGGTCGGGCAGGCTCCAATCGCAGGTGGCGGCGCGCCCGATCATCGCGCCGCGCCGGTTGAGCACGAATTCGCACGGCATGCCGTTGTCGAGCCTGTCGACGTTCCGGATGGTAAGCGTCAGCGTCATCGCAGCGCGGTTGTCCCTTCGGCGGCGATTCGTTCGCCGAGGTCAAGCGCACGGTCGAGCAACGCGTTCCCGTCCTGCACCCGCGCCGCGGCCAGGATCACCGCAACGGCGGCGAACCGGCCCGCAAGTTCGGGCGCGGGCAGGATCACCGGCAGGTCCGGTTCGGAGATCGACCCGCCGGAGAAGAACACGCCGGTGGCCAACATCCGCTCCGGGCTGCGCTCGCCCGCCGACTCGGCCGCCTCCATCGCGGTACGCCTCGTCGCATCGCCGGGATCGCCGAGCCACCGCAGCGCATGTTCCAGCGCCTGTTGGTCGGGACGGCGGAGCTCGCGGGTCGCAGCTTCGGTCTCCAGAACGCGTCCGGCCCAGGCGAGCGCCTCAAGCCGGGGCAGGGCATGACCCAGGAACGTGACCGCGGTGCGGCGGTCACCCGCCGATCGAAGGCCCGCGAAATGGACGTGCGGCGCGATGCCCGATTCGGGCAGGGCCTCGTCCTCCACCCCCATCAAAGAGGCGATCTGATGCGCCTCCGTCCACCTGACCTGATTCCACCCCATGACGGGCGTTTTAGTTGATCATGACGACTCCGCCAGTGATCTTGTTCATGCCCGACCCCTCCAATTGGGTCAGGGGGCTGGACAGCTTCGCCATCGCCTGACCCTTGATGTTGATCATGATGCCATCGAGCGTGATGCCGCTCTGGTCGATGATGATCTTGTTGCCACCGACCTGCAGCGTGATCGACTGGTTAGCGGTGACGGAGATGGTGGTGCCCGCCTCCACCGTCTGGGTCATGCCTACCGTCAGCTTGTCGTCGGCCTTGACCTCGATCGTGCGGTCGGCCTTGATCGTTTCGGTCTGGTTGCCGGTGACCGTCAGCGTCTGGTCCTTGCCGATGATCGTCCGCTCGTCGTTCTTGATCTCGTCGTCGCGGTCGTAGCCGATCGTCAGCTTCTCGTTGTGACCGACCTGCAGCGTCGAGTCGTGGCGAACGCGGGTGTTCAGGTCCTTCTCGGCGTGGAAGAAGACCTCCTCCTTGCCCGACTTGTCCTCAAAGCGGAGCTCGTTGGCGCCGGGGTCGCCGGTGTCGAGCTTCATGGTGTCGGGAAAGGACGACGACTTGCCGCCCGGATAGCTCCGCGTCCGCCACAGCGCACGCGTCTTGTTATCGGGCAGCGGATAAACCGGCATGTGCGCCTTGTTGAACACCCAACCCATCACGATCGGGTCGTCGGGGTTGCCGTGCAGGAAGTCGACCATGACCTCTTGATGGACGCGCGGCAGGATGATGTTGCCGAGCCCGCCGAACTGCGCGACGCGGATCCAGCAGGTGCTCTTCTCGCCGGTCGTGTCGGCGCGATCCCAGTGGAACCGGACCTTCACCCGGCCATATTCATCGGTGTAGATCTCTTCGCCATCGGGGCCGCTGACGATCGCCGTTTCCAACCCCTGCACCACCGGCTTGGGAGTGACGACAGGACTGTGGAAGGTCGTGCTCGCGGGGATCGCGTGAAACTCGACATGGGTGTCCTCCTCGTCGTCGAGCTTCTCTTGATCGTCGCCGCCGCGATAGTCTTCGGCCTGCACGACATGAACGGTGTGGGTAATGAGATAGGTGGAATTGAGCCGCCCGGCGGGATGCTTCGTCACCGCGAGCGTGGTGCCGCAGGCGAGGCTGATCGCCCGGGTGCGACCCAGATATTCCTGTCGATCACGGCGGAGTGCCGCAAGCTGGACGGCGGTCAGGGCGGCCCCGTCCGACTCCTGCGTATAGCGGCCGGGATAGGTGTAGAATTCCTTCTCGTCGTGCGGGTGCTTGCCCTTGTCCTGCGACTGCGCCTGCAACGGCCGCTCCGGTTTTTCGAAGTCGAAGGCGCGGAGCGTGACCAGCGACTCGCCGCCGCTCGAGACCTTCTCTCCCAGTTTCTCCAGGAAGTGCCGGTGCTCGCCGCGTTGCGAGGAACCGACGCGGTTGATCGAGGCGGTCGTGATACTGCACTCGAGATGAGCGGGCTTGCCGGGCGAATGGCCTGATGGCGCGTCGGCGAAGACCATGACATGCTTGCTCGGTTCGTGGCGCCAATAGTAATAGATGCCCTCCTCCTCCATCAGCCGCGTGAGAAAGGCGAAGTCGCTTTCGCGATACTGTACGCAATAGGTGCGCGGCCGGTAGGCTCTGGTCGTCTTGAACTCGAAATCCGTGATCCCGCCCGCGCCGAATACTTTCTTGATGATGTCGAGGACGCTCAGATCCTGGAAGATGGCCATGTCGCGATTGTGCGACAAGAACCAGGTGAATGGCCGGGCGATCAGACGATAGTGAAAGCCGGTCTGGCTTTCATGCGTGAACTCGCCGGCGGTGATGAGGCCGTGGAACTCCCGCACCAGATCATCATCTTCGTACAGGTGAACCGCGATCGGTTTGCCGAGATGAGGCATCAGGTCGATCTCGCCGAGCGCCGCGATGATGTCGACCTGCAGCAAAAAGGGCTGGCCAAGTGTCTCGGTGCATCTGGCCCGTTCCAGCACCACCTGTTCGCCGCCCAGATCGACGGTCATCTGCGCTTGCCGGGTGTCGCTTACAGCGGCCATTGCCGTCTTCCCCTGTTTCTCGTCCGGGCGGCGGCGCAACACCGTCGCGCCCCCACCGAACGGCCTGGCGTCCGTACTCTACTATGGTGCGGGCGCCAAACCTGTCTTAACCCGCGACAGGCGGGTCGCTTGTCAACATGGCCGGATTGGAGTACGCCGCGCTTCTGCTTTGGGCTCAGTATGAGACGAACAGGGGGAATTATGCGCGGTATTTTTGCGACTGCGACGGCGATGGCCGTGGCGATCACCGGCGCGCCCGCCATCGCGCAGGACGCGGACGTGAACAGCTATCTGTGCACCTTTGCCGGCAAGTGCGGCGCAGAGACCGCGCCGGAGGCAACGCCGACCAAGGCCGCGCCGGCGACCAAGGGATTCCGTCTCGCGACGTCGCAGCAGCCGACCCTGCCGGCACCCGCGACCAAGGGGTTTCGGCTGGCCACCGGTGTGAACCAGCCAACCGTCGCCGCGCCGTCGACGCGTGGCTTCCGGGTGGCGAGGACGCCGTCGGTGGCGGCCATCGGGCCCGCCCGTCGTGCACCGCGCATGGCCATCGCTTCGCCCAGGCGGAACTATGCCGCCGCTACTCGTCCCGAGACATCGACGCCGGGCGCGGCTCGCGCCGATCTGATGCTGACCTTCGAGTACAACTCGGCAGCGATGACCAAGGCGGCCGAGGGCCGCGCCCGCGGCTTCGCGCAGGCGCTGCTGCTCCCGGAACTGAAGGATAAACGTTTCCTGATCGAGGGGCACACCGATGCGCGTGGATCGCGCGCGGTCAACATCGACCTGTCCCGTCGCAGGGCGCAGGCGGTGGCCGACTTTCTCATCGCGCAGGGTGTCGAGCGGAGCCGGGTCGAGACCAAGGGCTATGGGCCCGACGAGCCGCTGCCCGGCCGCGCCGCCAGTGCCGAGGCCAACCGTCGTGTCGAGGCGGTGTTGCTCTCCTGAGCTGAGCTGCAAGGCTGATGGCCGGCCTCTGGGGGGAGGGTTGACGCGACGTGAATGTTGAAGCGTTGGTGACGCCGCTCTCCGAAGAGGAGGGCGCCAAAGCTGGGCCCGACCTCGGCTATTCGGATGCGCGCGCGACCATCGAGGCGCCGTTCCAGCTCGACGCCAACGGCAGCGAAGTCGATGCCGGCGCCTGGCGCGACTCGATCAAGGCGATCATCACGCAATCGGAGGAAACCCGCGACCTTTGGCTTGCAGTGTATCTCGCGCGCGCCGGTGCAAAGGTCGGCGATCTCCAGGTCGTTACCGACGGTACCGAGATGCTGGCCGGCTTGCTCGAGGGTTTGTGGGACGAGGTGCATCCGACGCTGGAGGAGGCTGACTTCGTCGGTCGTAAGACATCGTGCGACTCGCTGACTAAGATCCGCGAGTTCCTGGGCCCGCTTAAGAAGGTGATAGTTTTCGAGCATCGCCAGGGCAAGGTCTCGGGCGAGGACCTTGAGCGGTTTGCTACCGAGGGTGGCGCGGCCGATGGTTATGCGCAGTTCCGCAGCGCGATCGAGACCAACGATCCGGAGCGCAAGGCGGAGATTACCGAAGCGTTCGCGGCGGCGGTCGGGAAGCTCGATAGGATCCGCGACGCGCTGAAGCGCACCGATGCGGTGCTGGTTGCGCACGCGGGCAACGATACGGGCACCAACTTCAGCGCGACCTACGAGGCGCTCGCCTCGCTGCGTCAGGCGGTCGCTCCCTATGCCGGCCTTCGCGAGGAGCCGGCGGGGGAGGCGCCGCCGAGCGGGGCGGGCGAGGCCGGGTCGACGGGCGGCGGCGCGGTGGCGGCCGGTCCTGGCCTGACCGGCCGGGTAAACACGCGCGAAGACGTCTTGCGCGCGATCGACGGAATCGTCGAATATTATATGGCGCGGGAGCCCGGAAGCCCCGTGCCGATACTGATGAAGCGCGCGCGCCATTGGGTCGGCATGGACTTCCTCGAGGTTCTGGACGATCTCGTCCCCGACAGCATGGTCGATGCCAAGCGGGTGCTCGTCTCGAAACTCGACGAGGCCGCGGCGGAATCGGACTATTGATTCAAGGCGCGATGGGCGTAACCTCCGGCTAGCATGGGGCCGGCGGGTGCGACTCGGAAACGCTCGGCAGGTAAACTGGGGGAACGGCAATGGCGGGAAAGAGCGGACAGCGATTCATCCGGGAAAACCGGGCGCCGCGAGTGCACATCGAGTATGAGGTCGAAACCTACGGCGCCAAGCAGAAGGTCGAGTTGCCTTTCGTGATGGGTGTGATGTCCGATCTGTCGGGCAAGAGTCATGTCGAGAAGAAGGAAGCGTCCAAGCGCGACTTCGTGGAGTTCGACATGGACAATTTCGAGCAGCGCATGGAGGCGATCGCGCCCCGGGCCGCCTTCAACGTCGAGAATTCGCTGACCGGCGAGGGCAAGCTGGCGGTCGACCTGACCTTCAAGAGCATGGACGATTTCGCTCCGGGAGAAGTCGCCAAGAAGGTGCCCGCGATGGCCAAGCTGCTGGAAGCGCGCCAGCAACTGAACGACTTGATGCTGTATATGGACGGCAAGGACGGGGCGCAGGAGTTGCTCGACAAGGTCTTGAAGGATCCCTCGCTGATGCAGGCGCTGTCCTCGGCGAATCAGAACAGCGAAGCACCGGCTGCGGACGACGCTCCGGCGGCACAATAGAGCATCCACGGCGGCCGTAGCGGTCGCCGTCTTTCTTTCAGCGACAGGCCCGATGGCGGGCGCGGAGACGTGGCATGGCCGAGCAAGCACTTCAGGGCGGTGGGCAGACCCAGGGCGAGACGATCGCGTTCGATGACTTTTCCTCGCTCCTGCAAAAGGAGTTCAAGCCACAGGACGACAAGAAGGCCGATCGCATCAGCCTCGCGGTACAGACCCTGGCGCAACAGGCGCTCGCGGACGCGGCGGTGATCGGCGACGACGTATTCACCACGGTGGACGCGATGCGCTCCGCGCTCGACCGAAAGATTTCCGAGCAGATGGACGCCGTCATCCATCACCCCGATTTTCAAAAGCTCGAGTCGGCTTGGCGTGGGTTGCAATACCTCGTCATGAACACGTCGACCGGCAAGGACATGAAGATCCGGGTGATGAACATGTCCAAGGACGAGTGCCGGAAGATGTTTCGGCAATATCGCGACGCGGCCTGGGACCAGAGCCCGCTGTTCAAGAAGATCTATGAGTCGGAATTCGGGCAGCTCGGCGGCCAGCCTTATGGCGCCTTCACCTGCGACTACAGCTTCGACCACAGCGCCCCCGACCTGGAGGTCATGCGTGGCCTCGCCAAGATCGGTGCCGCGGCACATGCGCCGTTCATCGCCGGCGCCGCGCCGACACTGTTCGGCATGCAGTCCTGGACGGAGCTCGCCAACCCCCGCGATCTCGCCAAGCTGTTCGATGCTACCGACTATGCCGCCTGGCGTTCCTTCCGCGAGTCCGACGATGCGCGCTACCTCGCGCTGACGATGCCGCGCTTTCTCGGCCGACCGGTTTATGGCGCGAAGACGGAGCCGGTCGACGCTTTCGACTATGAGGAGAACACCGCGGGCGATCACGACAACCACCTGTGGGTCAACGCCGCCTATGCCATGGCGACGCGGATCACCGAGGCGTTCCAGACCTGGGGTTGGTGCACGCGTATCCGTGGCGTCGAGTCTGGCGGGACGGTCGAGGGGCTGCCGACCGCGACCTTCCCGACCGACGATGGTGGGGTGGATATGAAGTGTCCGACCGAGATCGCAATTTCCGATCGACGCGAGGCGGAGCTGTCCGCAGCCGGGCTGCTCGCGCTGGTGCACCGCAAGAACACCGATCAGGCGACCTTTATCGGGGGGCAGACGCTCCACCGCCCAAAGGCGTATGACAACCAGGATGCGACCGCCAACGCCAATCTGTCGGCCCGGCTGCCCTATATCTTCGCCTCGTGCCGCTTTGCGCATTATCTGAAGTGCATGGTCCGCGACTGGATCGGCGGTACCCGGGAAGCGCCGCAGCTGCAGCGCGATCTGAACGACTGGGTCATGCAATACGTCGACGGTTCGCCGCAAAGTTCGAGCGAAGCGACCAAGGCCAAACTACCTCTCAAGGGGGCGCAAGTAGAGATCCTGCCCGACCCGGAGAACCCGGGTTACTACAAGGGGAAGTTTATGTTCGTTCCACATTACCAGATGGAGGGCATGGACATCGCCATGAGCATGGTCTCGCGTCTGCCCAAGGCCGCCTGATACCCAGGCAGCACAACATCGGGGCCTGCCGACAGTGAAGGCGGGCGGCCACAATGGAGGATAGATCAATGTCAGCCGACTTTTTCCTGAAGATCGACGGTATCGAGGGCGAGTGCACGAAGCGGGGTCACGAAAAGGAGATCGACATCCACTCGATGAGCTTCGGCGTCAGCCAGCCGTTGCAGGTTGGACGTGGCGGCGCGGGTCTTTCGGCCGGCAAGGCCTCGTTTGGCGAGATCCACTTCACCAAATTCACGGACAAGGCGTCGCCCAAGCTGTTCCAGGCAGCCGGCGGCGGCACGCACATCCCCTCGGTCGTATTCACCAGCCAGAAGGCTGCGGGTGACAAGCCGATGCTTTATTACAAGGTCACCCTCACCGACGTGATGGTGTCGAGCTTTCAAAACGCGGGCGCGTCGGGTAGCGAGATGACCGAGCAGGTCTCGATCGGCTATTCGAAGATCGAGTTCGAGTATATCGAGCAAGGCAAGACCGGCGGAGCCGGTGCCAAGAACATGGCGTCGTTCAACGTCGTCGAGGGCGAGGCGGCCTAACCACTACAAGAGCGCGGCAGGGGGCGGCGATGGCGACGGATGCCGACCAACTGCTGCGAGCAGGGGACCTCGACGGAGCGCGACGCGCGCTCGTCGAGGTCGTCCGTGCCAAGCCCTCCGACGAGGGCGCGCGCATGTTCCTGTTTCAGCTGCTCGCGATCGCGGGCGAATGGGACAAGGCGCGGACTCAGCTGAGCCTGCTCGCCCAGCTCTCGCCCGAGGCGCAGATGCTGAGCACCGCCTATGGCCAGGCGCTCGAGGCGGAGCGCGAGCGCGCCGATGTGTTCGCAGGCAAGACGCGCATGCAGCTGCTTCTCGCCAGCGACTGGGCCGAGGGCCTGTGCGACGCGATCCAGCTCTACGGCAACGGTCGCGCCGATGAAGGCAGCGATCGGCGCGACGCGGCGTTCGAGGCAGCGCCCGACACGCCAGGCGCACTTGACGGCACCGCTTTCGATTGGATCGGCGATGCCGACAGCCGCTTTGGTCCATCCCTCGAGGCGATCATCGGCGGGCGCTATGGTCTGGTGCCGTTCGATACGGTCGCGAGCATCAAGAGCGAAGGGCCCAAGGACCTGCGCGATACGGTCTGGTACCCCGTCCAGCTCGCCTTCAAGTCCGGCCAATCGGTCGCGGCGCTGCTGCCGACCCGCTACCCGGGCAGCGAAGCGTCGAACGACGTGAACGAGCGGCTCGGCCGCGCCACCCGCTGGCGCGACACCGACTGGGGTCAGGTCGGCAGCGGCCAGCACCTCTGGGCGCTCTCGAGCGAGGACGAGCGCGACCTGCTGTCGGTCCGCCATCTCGTCTTCGCCTGAACGGACGCGCATGGCCGCCGTCAAGCACCGCCTGACGCCCACCCTGTTCGACAAACTCGTCGCCGACATCGACATGGCCGGCCTGGTCGATAATGAATCCGACCGCACCACCGTCGCGCGCGAGAACTTCCGCTTCTACACGGTACCGCAGATCGAGCGCTTCAACGAGGCGGCACTACGATCCACCATCAAGCGTGAGCTCGGCTGGCTGCTCAACACGACAAACCTGGGCGCCACCCGATCGCTCGAAGCCTATCCCCAGGTCGAGACGTCCGTGCTCAACTATGGCCTGCCGGACATGGCAGGCCGCGCGCAGCACCGCCGCTCCGTGCTGCAGCGCGCGCGCGAGATCCGCACCGCGATCCGCTATTTCGAGCCGCGTATCGAACCAAAGTCGCTGGTGGTCGACCTGATCGAGCGCGCTGAGCATGTCCACCAGGTCACGTTTGTGATCCAGGGCGACATCACCGCGGCCGCGTTTGCCATGCCGGTCAAGTTCCACACGCATATCGACCCCGACACCGCCTCCGTTGCGGTCGAGGAATAGGCACCGGTGGACCCGCGCCTGCTCCGCTTCTACAATGACGAGCTAGGCTATCTCCGCGAAGCCGCGCGTGAATTCGGCGAGGAGAATGAGACCGTCGCCGGTCGCCTCGGCCTCAAGACGCCGACCGATCCCGATCCCTATGTCGAACGGCTGCTCGAGGGCGTCGCGTTCCTGGGGGCGCGCGTCCAGCTCAAGCTCAACGATCAATATCCCGAGTTCACCCAGCATCTGCTCCATGCCGTCCAGCCGCATTACCTGGCGCCGATGCCGTCGATCTGCGTCGCGGGCTTCGACCCCAAGGAAGGCGACCAGATCCTGATCAAGGGGCACAAGGTGCCACGCGGGACCGAGCTGGTGGCGACTGCGAGCGATCAGGGTAATGCCGCGGTTCCGTTTCGGACCGGTCACGAGGTTACCCTGTGGCCGCTGCGGATCAGCGAAGTCGAGTATCTGTCCAGCCGCGCCGCCGTCGCTCCGTTCGCCGCCGCCGCCGATGTGCGCGCGGAAGCGGGTCTGCGCATCCGCTTCGAAGCGACGGGTGGCGCGGAGCTGCCCAAGGTACTGCCTTCGAATCTACCGATCTATCTGGCCGGGGCGGAGTCGGTGCCGGGCGAGTTGTACCGCCAGTTGATCGGCGAAAACCTGGCGGTGCTCGCACGGTCCAGCGACGCCGCCGCCAATGCGCCCTGGGTGCGGCTGCCCGACCCGGTCCAGCGCGGTTTCGACGACGACGAAGCACTCCTGCCGGCAGAGGAACGCTCGTTTCGTGGCTATCGCCTGCTGTCGGAATATTTTGCGTGCCCCGAACGCTTCCTGTTCGTCGACGTGCTCGAGCTGGCGCGCGCCTTCAAGCAGTCGCCGACCGCATGCGACGTGGTGTTCCTGTTCTCGCGCTCGTCGGCCGTGCTCACCGGCGCGATCGAGCCTAGCAACTTCCGGCTCTATGCGACGCCCGCGATCAACCTGTTCGAAAAGCAGCTCGGGCGGGTTCAGATCACGCCCTATGAGCATGAATACCACGTCGTTCCCGATCGGACGAGGCCGCTCGATTTCGAGGTGTTCCGGCTCCTTGAGGTCAAGGCCTATGACCGCGAGAACGTCAACGCCCGCACTGTGGCGCCGCTCTATGCCTTCGGCGCGCTGCTCTATGACTGGCGGGAGGCGCTGTTCTATACCTCGCAGCTGCGCGCACGGCGCCTGTCGACGCGCGAGCAGCGGCTGCGCAGGCGAACCGAATATGTCGGCACGGAGACCTGGATAAGCCTGACCGCGCCCGGCGATGCATCACGCCTCGACGATATCCAGGAGCTGTCGGTGCGTGCGCTGGTCACCAATCGCGAGCTGCCCGAGCTGTTGCAGTTTCGCGGCGATAAGCATTTCCTGATCTCCGGCGTGCCCGCGCGTGGCGTATCCGTGCTGCGCGCGCCGACCCGACCCAGGCCGCCACTGGGGTTGGGCGACGCAGCCTGGCGCGTGATCGGTCATCTGACGCCCAACTATATGACGCTGGCGCCGGAGGATCACAGCGACCCCTCGGTGCTACGCGATCATCTCGCGCTTTATGGCCGCCAGGACGACGCATCGCTGCGGCGGCAGATCGACGGTGTGCTGTCGATCCAGTCGCGCAAGGTCGCGCGTCGGGTGCCGGGTCTGGACCGCATGGCGATCGCGCGCGGGCATCGCATCGCGATCAAGCTCGATGATGCCGCCTTCGACCGCAGCCGCATGTTCCTGTTCTCGGCGGTGCTCGAACGCTTCCTGTGCGAGTTCGCCAGCATCAACTCGTTCACCGAAACATGTTTCGAGAGCCCGCTAGAAGGAGAGTTCGCGCGATGGTCGCCGCGGATCGGCCGCCGGCCGAACATCTGACTTTCCTGCAACGCGCGGGCGCGCAGGTCCGCCGATACGGCATGTTCCCGCTCGTCCGTGGTGCCGAGGCACGCGCGCCGGCGATGCCACGCGTCGGCCGATCGCGGCTGCCGGCCCAGAGCATCGTCGACCTCGCTCAGGTACCGCATCTGGGCTTCCCCGATTCGACGATGCAGGAGGTCGAGGTTCGCCATGGCCGCCCGACCGCGCACGGGCTGTGGCTCGGCCTGACCGGACCGATGGGGCCGCTGCCGACCCACCTCACCGAATTTGCGTTGTACGAGCGGCGCTACGGCACGACGCGGCCGTTCGGGCGATGGCTGGACGTCATCGCCAACCGCATGCTCCAGCTCTTCTACCGCGTGTGGGGCGACTCTCAGCCTGCGGTGCAGGCGGACCGGCCCGAGGATGACCGCTTTGCCCATTATCTCGGCGCGCTGTCGGGCGCGGCGGAAGGGGTGGGGGAGGATGCGCTGTTCCCGGCCAGAGCGCGCCTCTATTATGCGGCGTTGTTCGGATCGCGGCGCTCGGCCGTGGCGATCGAGGACGCGCTCGGCCACCTGCTGCGGCAGCCCGTCCGGGTGCTGGAGTACCAGCCCCGCTGGCGCGACATCGAGGTCGCCGACCAGACCCGGTTGGGGCGCAGCTTCGCCCGGCTGGACGAAGGCGTGGTGGTCGGTGCGCGGACCCGGGAGGCGTCCGACGCCTTCCGGGTCGCGATCCGCGCCAATTCGATGAAGGAATATGAGCGGCTGCTGCCGTCGAGCCCGCGCTTCGCGATCGCGTCCGAGGCGCTCGACGCTTTCGCACCCAGCCATCTGGAATGGGACATCATGATCGAGATGGAGGAGCGGCACGCCCGTCCGGCGCATCTCGACGGGCGCACGCAGCTGGGTTGGACGGGCTGGCTCAAACCCGGCAGCGGCGATAACATCCGTTCGGACGCACATCTGACACGTCGCGCGAGGGGAATGCGCGCGACACTTGGGGGGAACACCACATGACGGAGATCAGTCGTTCGGCCTTGTTCGGCCGACTCAATCCGACCGGGCTCAAGTCGGTCGAGACCGCCACGGGCTTCTGCAAGATGCGCGGCAACCCCTATGTCGAGCTGGTGCACTGGATCCACATCCTCGTGCAGGATGCGCAGAACGATCTGGCGGCGATCCGCACCGCGTTCGGACTAAACGACACCCAGCTGGCGCGCGACGTGGTGGCGCAGCTCGACTCGCTGCCGCGCGGGGCGACCGCGATCAGCGACTTCTCGCCCCAGATCGAAGAAGCGATCGAGAAGGGCTGGCTGTACGCCTCGCTGCAATTCTCGGCCGGCCGCATCCGCACCGGGCACCTGCTGTACGGCATGCTCAAGACCGCGACGCTCCGCAACGCGCTGTTCTCGATTTCGGGCGAGTTCCGCAAGGTCCAGGTCGAGAAGCTCGGCGCTGAGTTCGAACAGATCGTCCGTGCCTCGACCGAACAGACGCAGCGCGACGCTGGGCCGGGTGCCGTCGCCGAGGGCGGCGAGGGCGAAGCCGGCCCGGTCGTCGCGGGCGAGTCGCTCGCCAAGTTCTCGGTCGATCTGACCGCCAAGGCGCGGTCGGGCGAGATCGACACCATCGTCGGCCGCGACGCGGAAATCCGTCAGGTCGTCGACATCCTGCTTCGACGCCGCCAGAACAATCCGATCCTGGTCGGCGAGGCGGGCGTCGGCAAGACCGCCGTGGTCGAAGGTTTCGCCAAGCGCATCGTCGACGGCGACGTGCCGCCGAGCCTGCAAGGCGTGACGCTGCGCTCGCTCGACATCGGCCTGATGCAGGCGGGTGCGAGCATGAAGGGCGAGTTCGAGAAGCGGCTGCGCGCCGTCATCGACGAGGTCGAGTCGAGCCCCACCCCGATCATCCTGTTCATCGACGAGGCGCACACGCTGATCGGTGCCGGCGGCCAGGCCGGCACCGGCGACGCCGCCAACCTGCTCAAGCCCGCGCTGGCGCGTGGCCGCCTGCGCACCATCGCCGCGACCACCTATGCCGAGTACCGGCAGTATTTCGAAAAGGACCCGGCGCTGACCCGCCGCTTCCAGACCGTCGACGTCGCCGAGCCCGACACGGCCAAGGCGATCGCGATGATCCGCTCGGTATCGCCGATGATGGAAAGCCACCACAACGTCGTGGTGCTGGACGAGGCGGTCGCCGCCTCCGTTACCTTGTCGCAGCGCTACGTGCCGGCGCGGCAGCTGCCGGACAAGGCGGTGAGCCTGCTCGATACCGCCAGCGCGCGCGTCGCGGTGTCGCAGCATTCGACGCCGGCGCAGGTTGAAGACCGCAAGCGCCGCGTCGAGCTGCTCGACGTCGAGCGCGAGATCGTCCAGCGCGAACGTTCCGGTCAGTATCGCGCGGACGATCGCCTTGAGAAGATCGACGAGGAACTGACCGAAGCCCGTGCCGCGGCGGAGGCGATCAATGCGAAGTGGGCGGCCGAGAAGGCTGCGCTGGAGAAGCTGGTCGCCGCGCGGGATGCGCTCAAGAAGGGTCGGGACGATCACGCCGCCAGCGCCGGTCCCGAGGTTCCATTCCCGATGGAGGCGCAGCTCAAGGGCGACCTCGACACAGCCATCGGCGAGATGAAATCGGTACAGGGCGACCAGCCGATGGTGTTCGGCGTCGTCGACCAGGACGCGGTCGCCGCGGTCGTGGGCGACTGGACCGGCATCCCGATCGGTCGCATGGTCAAGGACGAGATCCAGTCGGTGCTCAAGATCGCCGATGAGCTCAAGAAGCGCGTGGTCGGCCAGGATCATGCGATGGATGCGATCGCCAAGCGCATTCAGACCAGCCGGGCCAAGCTCGACAACCCGAACAAGCCGGTCGGCGTGTTCATGCTCGCGGGCCCGTCGGGCGTCGGCAAGACCGAGACCGCGCATGTGCTCTCCGAGCTGCTCTATTCCGGCGACGATTCGATGATCGTCATCAACATGAGCGAGTTCCAGGAGGCGCATACCGTCTCGACGCTGAAGGGCGCGCCCGCCGGGTATGTCGGCTATGGCCAGGGCGGCGTGTTGACCGAGGCGGTACGGCGGCGACCCTATTCGGTGGTGCTGCTCGACGAGGTCGAGAAGGCGCACCCCGACGTCCACGAGATGTTCTTCCAGGTGTTCGACAAGGGGTTCATGAACGACTCCGAAGGGCGGTTCATCGACTTCAAGAACTGCCTCATCCTGCTCACCTCCAATGCCGGCACCGACCTCATCACCAGCATGTGCGAGGACCCGGAAATGGCGCCCGAGCCCGAAGCGCTGGCGACCTCGCTCCGCCCCGACCTGCTGAAGGTGTTCCCACCCGCACTGCTCGGACGCTTGGTGGTGCTGCCGTACTTCCCATTGTCGCCCGAGATGCTGGGCGGGATCGTCAAGCTCCAGCTCAACCGCATCAAGAAGCGCATCGCGGAAAACCACAAGATCCGCTTCGAATACGACCAGGCGGTGGTCGACCTGATCGTCAGCCGTTGCAACGAGGTTGCGTCCGGCGGCCGCATGATCGACGCGATCCTGACGAACACGATGCTGCCGGAGATGTCGATCGCGCTGCTGGGCAAGCAGATGTCCGGCGATGAGGTCGAGGGGATCGTGGTCGGGGTGGACGGCGCTAACGGGCAGGGCGGCTTCACCTACGACTTCCAGGAAAAGGGGCGGGGTGGTCGAGCCGCGCCTGCGCCCGAGGTGCAGGACGTCACGCTCGCCGATGACGAGATCGTCGCCGAACCGACCGACCGGGCGCAGAGAAAAAGCAGGACGGTCACGGCAGGTGCGGTGGGAACGGTGCCCGCCTGAGTCGAGGTCGGACGATCAGGTCCGGACGTACAGCCATCGGTCAGGCCCGCTTTCGCCGCCGACGAAGCTGTAGCCGTCCCAATCGAAGGCGCGCATGTCCTGAGGCTGCGTGACCCGGTGCTCGACCATCCAACGCGCCATCGCGCCGCGCGCGCGCTTGGCGTTGAAGCTGACAAACCTCCGCGTCTCGCCCTCGCGGAAATCGACGGCGATCACGGTTACGCTCGCGGGCAGCCGCCCCTCGACGGCGGCCCAATATTCATTGGATGCAAGGTTGAGGACCGTGCCCGAGCCCTCCTCCACGAGATCCTGGGCCAGCGCGGTCGCAATCCGGCCGCCCCACCAGTCGGTCAGGCGATCGCGCCGCGGCGCCCACCGCGTCCCCATCTCCAGCCGATAGGGCCGCATCAGGTCGAGCGGCCGCAGCAGGCCGTACAAGCCCGACAGCATCCGCAGGTGATCTTGCGCGAAGTCGATCGCCGGCTCATCCAGCGTCGCCGCGTCGAGCCCTTGGTACACGTCACCCGCAAAGGCGAACATCGCCGGCCGCTCGGGCGCGTAGGCGAAGTCGGTGAACCGCGCACGATTGAGCTTCGCCAGCGCCGGGGAGATATGCATCAGCTCGCGCAGCCGCTTCTGCGGCAATCGCGCCGCCGACCGGGCGAGTGCCGCCGCCTCGTCAGCGAAGCGCGGCACCGTCGGCGTCACCGACGGCAGGGCGGTCTGGTAGTCCAGCGTTTTTGCGGGCGAGATGACGGCGATCATGCGCGGACGGGTTAGCGGCCGTTCAATCTCCGTTCAACGCCGCGCCGCCACCGGGTACGGCGACGCAAGCCAAGGTCGCTTGAAGGGTTTATCCGGCGCCATTAGAGCCGTGCCGCGTAGGCGCGGGTGCTGACGCGCCCTGAAGGAGAGTAGTGATGAAGTCGATGTCCAAGCTATTGCTCGGGGCGCTGCTTGCCACCGGCGCGACCGGGGTCGTGCTGAGCGCACCCGCCGTCGCGCAGAAGAAGAAGGAGGAGGCAAAGGGTCCGACATTGAGCGCCAAGGCCGCACCGGCGGCCAAGGAGGCGCAGGACGCGCTCGCCCTCAACAACCCCGCGGCCGCCGACCCGCTCGTCACCGCGTTCGAGGCGGTCGCCACTTCCGATTTCGAGAAGTATATTGCCGCGCGCTTCCGCTACAGCGTCGAAGCGCAGAAGATCAACGCGCTCCGCACCGCCAATCCCAAGGCGGCGGTGGACGAGAACGGCCTCGCGCGCGCGCTCGACACGTTGATCGCCAACCCCGTCACTCCGGCGGAGGATCGGCCCAAGTTCCTCGTCGCACGCGGCGAGATGGCCTATGCGTCGCGCCAGTATCCGGTCGCGCTCGACTACTACAACCGTGCCCGCGCGGGCGGCTACACCAGCGACACGCTTGCGCTCGCGATCGTCAAGACGAAGGTGGACAGCGGTGACGTCGCCGGCGGCATGACCGAGCTGGAGCAGGTGATCGCCGCGACGACCGCGAAGGGGCAGAAGGCGCCGGTCGAGTATTACCGCTTCGCGATCAGTCAGTCGAACAAGAAGCGCCTCGGCCCGCAGACCGTCGCCTGGATGAATCGCTATCTGGCCGCGCATCCCAGCCCGCAGGCCTGGTACGAAGTCTTGGCGACCTATGGCTTCCAGCAGGGTTCGACCGCGACGCTGACCAACCCGCAGAAGATCGACCTCTTCCGCCTGATGCGCGCCTCCGGTGGATTGCCCGACCATTATTTCTACATCGAATATGCGCAAAAGGCGCAGAACGCCGGTCTGCCGCTGGAGGCGCAGGCGGTGTTGAAGGAGGGGATCGCCAACGGCAAGATCCCGGCCAGCAACACCGAAGCCAAGGCGCTGCTCCCCGAACTCGCCCGCGCCGCGGCGGCGGAGGGTTCGCTGGCCTCGTTGGAGACAAAGGCCAATGCGTCCCCGAACGGTCAGCTCGCCGGCCAGACCGGCGATGCCTATCTCAGCCAGGGGAATTACACCAAGGCGGCCGCGCTGTACCGCACCGCCCTGCAGAAGGGCGGCGGGGATACCGATGCGATCAACACGCATCTGGGGATCGCCCTCGCCCGCTCGGGTGACAAGGCGGGGGCACAGGCCGCGTTCGGCGCGGTGAAGACCGGGCCGCGCGCGGAGATCGCGTCGTTCTGGACCACCTGGCTGAACAACACGCCGTCTGCCTGATCCAAGGGCGACCCGCCGCGCCGTGCTGCGCGGCGGGTCATTCTATGGCGATCGGGATCCCCGACAATGCCTTGGCGGTGCGGATGGTCAGCGATGTCTTGACGCTTGCTACGTTGGGAGCGGAGGTGAGCTGGGTCATCAGGATCGTCTGGAAGGCGCTGAGATCATTTGCGACGATCTTCAGGATAAAATCGATCTCGCCATTCAGCATGTGGCACTCGCGCACCTCCGGAATAGCGGCCACATGGCGTTCGAACGCCGCCAGATCCTGTTCGGCCTGACTGCGCAGCGACACCATCGCGAACACCCTTAGTGAATAGCCCAGCTTCGCGGGATTGAGCTGTGCATGATAGCCGAGGATCGCGCCCGCTTCCTCCAACGCGCGCACACGCCGCAAACAGGGTGGGGCGGTCAGCCCGACGCGCTCGGCCAGATCGACATTGGTCATCCGGCCTTCGGTTTGCAGGAGCGACAAGATGTGTCGATCCGTCTTGTCGAGCGTCATGTCGGGCTCCCGTCGCGACGATTAACGTCCGCCGCCGTGGACGATCCTGTAATAAAATTGCGGGGTAACGCAATCGTCCCACATTGCGACGCGCTCAATTCTGTCATTCCCGACGACGCATGGTGTCGTTAAGGAATCCCTACCGCACCCGGCCTCTCGCCCGGCGCGGGGGAGAATTCCGGGTGCGGTTCGACGACAGCCTGGCCACCGTATTGGCGGCCGACACGGCAACGGACTTTGGCGCGCAATCGGCGTGGCGTCAGCTCGTCGACCTGATCGCGCGCCGTCGCGTTCCGGATCTGGCGGAGGCCGTTGGGCGGCTGCGCGCGCTGCGCGAGCAGGTACCCGACGCCGTCCGTGCCGCGAGCGGTCGCGCATTGGCATGGGGTGAGCCGCCGGCGGCGTTGGTCTCGTTCTTCGCGGAAGAGGAACTGGCGGTCGCAGCGCCGGTGTTGCGTACGGCGACGCTCACGGCACGCGAATGGGCGGCGCTGTTGCCGCGCCTGACGCCCGCGCAACGCGCGGTGCTTCGCCACCGCCGGGACTTGCCGGGAGAGGTAGAGCGCGCGCTCGGAAGCTTCGGCGCGACCGATTTCGTGCTCGATCATGAAGGCGCGCTCGCCGTGGCACCGCCGGCTCCCATCCATGAGCCCGCCGCGCCCCAGCCCCCTGTGCAATCGACGGGAACGCCTTTCGTGACGTTAGGCGAAGCCGCCCGCGCGCTACCCGTGGTCGCGGCGGCGATGCGGCACGCGCAAGATCCGTCGCGGTCGCAGATCGCCGATCTCGTCGCGCGGATCGACGCATTCCGGCGCGACAAGCCGGTGGCGACAACTCCTCTTGCGTCGGCCACGTCCGAGCCGCCGGAAAACTTCCGGTTCGAAACCGATGCGGCCGGCGTCATCCGCTGGGTAGACGGGGTCGCACGCGGCCCGCTGATCGGCCTCACCCTGGCGCACAGCGCCTTACAGGGCGTGGCACAGGTCGACGCGGCGGCGCGTGGTGCGCTGCGCACCCGCTCCACCTTCCGCGACGTGCGCCTGGAAGTGGCGGGCGATTCCGCCGCGGCAGGTTCGTGGCGGCTTTCGGGTGTGCCGCGTTTCGAACCGCTGAGCGGGCGCTTCGAAGGGCTGAGCGGCACCGCCCGCCGCCCGCGCCGCGAGGAAGCCGTCGCCGCGCCCGCAACCGCCTCGGATGCGTTGCGCCAGCTAGTTCATGAACTCCGCACCCCTGCCAACGCCATCGCCGGCTTTTCGGAGCTGATCGGCACCGAGCTGCTCGGCCCGGTGCCGATCGTCTATCGCGATCGGGCGCAGCTGATCCAGCGTCAGGCCGCGGCGCTGGTTGCGGCGATCGACGATCTCGACACCGCCGCCCGCATCGAAGGCAGCGCTCTGGAACTCCGACCCGACGCGCTGGACCTGGGTGTGCTGCTGAGCCGCATCGCCGCCGACCTGCGTCCGCTCGCAATCCAGCGTGGAGCGACCTTGATCGTCGACAGCGAGCAGGGTGCGCTGGTCCACGCCGACGACCGCGCCGTCGCGCGGCTGCTCGACCGGCTGCTGACCACCGCGCTGGCTGTCGCAGAGCCGGGCGAGCGGTTGCGCGCACAGCTCGCCGTCAAGACCCGCACCGTCCGATTGCACGTTACTCGGCCGCAAAGTCTGACCGCGACCGGCGATGACGCATTGCTCGCCATCGACACGGACGTGGAGCTGGTCGACGGACCGTTGCTCGGCACCGGCTTCACTCTACGCCTGGTGAGCAACCTGGCGACGGCGCTGGGTGGCTCCTTCACGGTCGCCGCCGATCGCTTGACACTGCGGCTCCCCGCCGCGCAATCGTCGGGCATGGAGCGGACGGCGTCGCAGTGACCGAAGGGGCAGGAAGGGAGTCCTTCCGCCCGGTGCCCGGCGATCCGGTGTGCTGGCCGGACAGCTTCGGCTCGCGCTTTCTGGTGACCGTCGATGTGGAGGAGGAGTTCGACTGGACGGCTCCGCTCGATCGCGCGCAGCGGTCGACGCAGGCGATGGCGGCCTTTCCCGACGCGCATCGCCGCTTTGCCGCGGCGGGAGTGCCGCTGACCTGCCTGGCCGATTACCCGATCGCCACCGATCCACGCTCGATCGACATCCTCCGCGCCGTCCACGGCGACGGGCGTTCCGCGATCGGCGCGCAGCTGCATGCCTGGGTCAATCCGCCGCATGAGGAGATCGTCAGCCCACGGACCAGCTTCTCCGGCAATCTGCCCCGCAGGCTGCAAGCCGCCAAGATCACCGCACTGACCGAGGCGATCACGCGCGCATTCGGGCATCCGCTGGCGTTTCGTGCAGGCCGCTATGGTCTGGGGCCGGACACGACCGCATTGTTGGTCGACGCGGGTTATCGGCTCGATAGCTCGGTGCGTGCGGGCTATGACTACACCGCGCAGGGCGGACCGAATTATTCGCGCGTCGGCAGCGATGCCTGGCGGATGGCGGGTCTGATCGAGCTACCGCTTACCACCGTATATACCGGCAGTGCGCGCGCGGGAGGCGCGGGGTTGTACAGTCTGCTCGGACACTTGCCGAAAGGGCGTGGCCTGTTCGCTCGCGCCGGTTTGCTGTCCCGCATCGCGCTGACGCCCGAGGACATGCCGCTCGCCGCTGCATCGGAGGCGGTCCGCGTCGCCGCAGGGGAGGGACTGCGCCTGCTCACCTTCTCCTTCCACTCGCCGTCCCTCGCGCCCGGACACACGCCGTATGTCCGCGACGCCGCCGATCTCCGGGCCTTTTGGCGCTGGTGGAATGAGATGCTCATCCTGCTCGACCGGCTCGGGATCCGTCCCGCTTCCTTGGTCGAGGTGCTGGCGGCGGCAGGATGATGGTCGGGGAGACAGGATTCGAACCTGCGACATCCTGCTCCCAAAGCAGGCGCGCTACCAGACTGCGCCACTCCCCGCCGGTTGCGGACGCCGGTAGCGGAGCTACCGCCGACGCGCAACCGGCGCGGACGGCGGGTCGGCGAACCCAAGCCCGTTCGACGTGAGCCGCGGGCATTCCCCGTGGCGTGGCCTTTCGCGTCGGGACTGCCTCCGCTAAGCCGCGCCCTGGTGGGGCCCGTAGCTCAATGGTTAGAGCTGGCCGCTCATAACGGCTAGGTTGCGGGTTCGAGTCCTGCCGGGCCCACCAGCTTCTCCATTCAAGAAAAAGGGCGCCCTCGCGAACGAGAGCGCCCCTCCTTTTCGGCTGGCCTGACGCGGACGTGACTTCCGCGTCGTCGAACAGGCCCGGCTTTGCCGACCTGCCGGCCGGACTTGCGCGAGTCCTGCGCCAGCATGGCGCAGGCCGCACGTCGCCTTATTGCAGGTTCGCCTTGGCGGCCTCGGCGGCATCCTCGACATTGTCCTTGACGTCTTCGACGTTGTCGGCGGCGGACTCGAGGGCGTCGGAGACGTTCTCGTCAGCGGCGTTCTCGGCAGCGGCTTCGAGGTTGTCGGCCTGGTTCTCCAGGCTGGCCTCCATCGCGGCGGCGTTGTTGTCGATGGCCGCAGCCTCGGGCGAGCTGTTGCCGCCGCAGGCGGTCAGCGACAGGAGGGCGCCGGCGACGGCGACGAGTGCGATCTTCTTCATGGGTATGTCTCCAGGTCAGTCAGGACGAAAACGCGGCCTCAGTTAACGTCGGTGGTGTCGTCGGCATGATCCTCGGCATTCGCCGCGGCGTCATGCTGGTTGGCGGCGGTGTTCTCGAGTGCCGCTTCGGCGACATCGTTGCCGGCGTCGTCGGCAGCCTCGGCTGCGGTGTCGTTCGCGTCTGCGGCGGCTTCGATGTTGTCGGCGACCGCTTCCCGGTTCTGCTCGACAGCTTCGTCGGCCTTGGAGTTGCAGGCGGTCAACGACATCAGGCCGGCGCCAAGCGCGACCAGAACGATCTTCTTCATCAGGGTTCCCCCAAGAGAGCCAATCGCGTCCAGCCCCGCGCCGTCGCGATGGGATTTCAATATCCTACCTAGTTGGGGGGTCAAGAAGAAAATGCGGCAGAAAAGTGGCAGCCATCACAATCCGCCTATTTGGCGGGCGTGACCGGCCCAATGTCCTCGGGCGCGTAGGCGACCACCGCGAGCATCGCGGTCCACGCCGCGACATTCTGTCGCAGCTGCTCCGGGTCGATCCGGTCGATCGTGTCGTTGGGCGTGTGGTGGGTGTCGAAGTAGCGGATGCCGGACTGGTTGAGGTCGATGGCCGCCGTGCCGCGCGCCATGATCGGGCCGACATCCGCGCCGTCGCCCGCGACGCCGGCGCCGCGTGGAATGCCGAGCGGGGCGAGTGCCGCCTGCAACCGGTCGCCGACCGCGTTGGCGCCGGCAGGCAGATTGGTCTCAAACCGCCAGATGCGGTCGGCACCGAAATCGGACTCCGCCGTCAACGCGTGACGCTCGGGATGCCGTTCGGCATAGGCGCGGCCGCCGAACACGCCGACCTCCTCCGCGCCAAACCAGACCACGCGGATGGTGCGGCGCGGCCGGCGCCCTGAATCCATGATCCGCTTCGCCGCCACCGCGGTAATGGCGACGCCGGCGGCATCGTCGATCGCGCCCGTGCCCAAGTCCCAACTGTCGAGGTGCCCGCCGATCAGCACCACGCCGGCGCCGGGATCCGTCCCGGGCACCTCGGCGATGACGTTGCCCGATTCCGCCTGGCCCAGGAAGCGCGGGGTGAGCACCAGACGCATCGTCACCGGCCGGCCGCGCGCCGCGATCCGCTCCAGCTGATCGGCGTCCGGGTTGGACAGCGCCGCTGCCGGGATCGGCGTCACCCCGGCGGGAAAGCTGGTGCCGCCGGTATGCGGCAGCCGATTGTCGCTGGTGCCGATCGAGCGGATCACCACCGCCACCGCACCCTTGCGCGCCGCCGCCGCCGGGCCAGCGCGACGGGCGGCGCCGTACGCGCCATAGCTCGATCCGTCCTGTGACGGCGCCATCGCATGGCCGATATAGACGATCTTGCTGGTCAGCGATCCGTCCGGCGCGGCGAGCAGATCATTATAGGTCGGGAACACCACCACCGGCGCGGTCAGCCCCTCAGGCGGCGTTGCGCCGGAATTGCCGAGCGCAGTCAGCACCAGCTTCTGCGCGAAGGGTGAAACGATCTCCGCCGTCTCCTCGCCGCGCACCCAGGCCGGCATCTGGAACGTCTCCACCCGCACGTTGCGGAAGCCCATCGCACGCAGCTTCGCCACCGCCCAGCTCCGCGCCCGCGCCTCCGCCTCGGTCGCCGCCAGCCGCTGCCCGACCTCCGTCGTCAGCCCCTCGACGAGGTCATACGCCATGTCGTCCTTCAGCGCCGTGTCCCGCAATCTGGCGACGAATGGGTCCACCTTCGCCGGGATCGAGGCAGGGGCGGCGGCGGGCGCTGCCGCGGGTGTCTGGGCCAAGCCGGGCAGGGCTGTCGCGGCGAGAAGGGTGGCAAGCAGGACCGAACGGCGACGCATGGGAAACTCCGGAAAGTCACGCGGTGTGCAGTATCGCCCTGACCCGGGCAAGAGATCAGTCGCGCTCATTCGCGTGCGGCCATCGACAGACCTCCCGCGCCATCGCCGACAGGCGCCACCGATCACGGGGGCGCCGTCGCCGAGCACCATCGCCGCCAGGAAGGCGGCGATCATCCGCAGCCGTTGGCGCCAGCTACTACGTCCCACGCTCGGCGCCGGTCGACACAGCGCGCCGTCGCCTTCGTCACCCGCGCGACCTCCGCCCGCACCGCCGCGACCAGCGCGGCCTGGGTGCCACAGCTACCTGTGAACTTGAAGCTGTACAGCGTGGCGCTCTCCAGCCCGTTCGAGAGCGCGAGTGGCCGAAAGCCGGGCTCGCGCGCGAGCATCGCGCCGACCGCGGCCATGATTGCGTCCGATTGATCGGGGGCGCCGTCGACAAGAATGTAGCTGCCGGCGACCGGCCGCGACAGCTCGTCGGTCTGGGCGCCGCCGTTGCAGCCGATCAGCAGCAAGGCCGCGACGCCACCCAGCAGCCCCATATGCCTGCTCACTGACCGGTGATCCACTGGATCACCCGCCGGTACAAGGGGGGATCGGTGCCGATCAGATCGATAACGCCGAACCCGCCGGGAAGCACCCGGGTCGTCGCTAAGCTGGTGGTGGGTATCCAGACGGCCAGATAGTTGTGGCCGCTGCGCAGTTGCTGCGCATTGGCGGAGCGGTTCGCATGCTGTCCTACGGTGACCAGGAACAGGTGCTTCCCGGGGAACACCTGGCGAAAGCGGCGACAGGACACGCCGCGGATCGTGCGTATGGGATCGGGCAGGGCGCCCCTCCTTGTTCACCTCCGAATACAACCCGCCGGCGCGCGTTGCGTTGCGGCGTGCTCGTCGCTATCTCGTGGGTACATCCTGCATCGTTGTAAGTTCGGAGTGCAAGCGACCATTATGGCCGGCCAATACGCCTATGTCATGAAGGACATGACCAAGACCTTCCCCGGCGCGAACAAGCCGGTGTTGTCGAACATCAACCTGCAATTCTACCACGGCGCGAAGATCGGGATCGTCGGTCCGAACGGCGCGGGCAAGTCGACGCTGATCAAGATCATGGCGGGCATCGACAAGGATTTCACCGGCGAGGCATGGCCGGGCGAGAACGTCACGGTCGGCTATCTGGAGCAGGAACCGCAGCTCGATCCGACCAAGACCGTGCTCGAGAACGTCAAGGACGGTGCGCGCGGCGTCGCCGACATGGTCGACCGGTTCAACGCGATCTCGGCCGAGATGGGCGATCCGAAGGACGACACCGACTTCGATGCCCTGATGGAGGAGATGGGCACGCTGCAGGAAAAGATCGACTCGGTCGACGGCTGGTCGCTCGACAACCAGCTCGAGATCGCGATGGAGGCGCTGCGCTGCCCGCCCGGCGACTGGCCGGTGGACAGCCTGTCGGGCGGTGAGAAGCGCCGCGTCGCGCTGACCCGTCTCCTCATCCAGAAGCCGTCGATCCTGCTCCTTGACGAGCCCACCAACCATCTCGACGCCGAGAGCGTCCAATGGCTGGAGAACCACCTGAAGGAATATGCCGGCGCGGTGCTGATGATCACCCATGACCGCTATTTTCTCGACAACGTCGTCGGCTGGGTGCTCGAACTCGATCGCGGCAAGTATTTCCCCTACGAGGGCAATTACTCCACCTATCTGGAGAAGAAGGCGAAGCGGCTGGAGCAGGAGGACCGGGAGGAGTCCGGCCGCCAGACCGCGATCCGCAACGAGCTCGAATGGATCCGACAGGGTGCCAAGGCCCGCCAGACTAAGTCCAAGGCGCGTATCGCCAACTTCGATCGCCTGGTCGCCGCGCAGGAGAACCGCACGCCGGGCAAGGCGCAGATCGTCATCCAGGTGCCCGAGCGCCTCGGCGGCAAGGTCATTAACGTCGAGAACGTATCCAAGAGCTATGGCGACAAGCTGTTGTTCGAGAACCTCAGCTTCACCTTGCCCGCCGGCGGGATCGTCGGCGTGATCGGCCCCAACGGTGCCGGCAAGTCGACGCTGTTCAAGCTCATTACCGGGCAGGAACAGCCCGACAGCGGCGTGATCGACAAGGGCTCGACCGTCCGCCTCGGCTATGTCGACCAGAGCCGCGATCACCTCGACAATTCGAAGAACGTCTGGGAGGAAATCTCCGACGGGCTTGATTCCATGAAGATCAACGGTTTCGACCAGTCGACCCGGGCCTATGTCGGCGCCTTCAACTTCAAGGGTCAGGACCAGCAGAAGAACGTCGGCAAGCTGTCCGGCGGTGAGCGCAACCGCGTCAACATCGCCAAGATGCTGAAGCGCGGCGGCAACGTGCTGCTGCTCGACGAGCCGACCAACGATCTCGACGTCGAGACGCTAGGGGCGCTGGAGGAGGCGATCGAGAATTTCGCCGGCTGCGCCGTTGTCATCAGCCACGACCGCTTCTTCCTGGATCGGCTCGCGACCCACATCCTCGCCTTCGAGGGCGACAGCCACGTCGAATGGTTCGAGGGCAATTTCGAAGGCTATGAGGAGGACAAGCGCCGCCGTCTCGGCGATGCCGCGGACCGGCCGACGCGATTGGCGTACAAGAAACTCACGCGGTGAGGCTCAGACAGGCCTGTTTCCTGCCTGCACCTCGGCTCAGAGCCCAGACGTTTCGATTACAAGCTGCTCGATCGTAGCGGAGGCGAGCGGTTCGCCGAAGGCGACTTCGTCTCGCTTGCCGAACTGCTCGCCCGCCGGTGCCCACATCCGGTGGATGACGCCTGCATTCACGTCCACGACCCAATATTCCGCGACCCTTGCCTCCGAGTAGATCCGGAGCTTTCGCCCCAGGTCCACATCCACTGTCGTGTCGGAGATTTCGATCACCAGGGCGACCTTCGCCAACGGGACGAAGCCTTGCTGATGCGGCACACCCAGAACCAAGTCCGGTTCGGGAAGAGACTTGTCGGAGATATCCACCGACGGAGCGATGTACGTCTTCAGCGGACTATTGAGGGCGGCGAGCGCTGTCCAAAGGCGGCCATGCAGTTCGGCTTGAACACCGGCATGGCGGCTGTGAATTGCGTTCACGACCCAGATTTCCCCATCGAGCAATTCGGTGCGGGCATAGCTGTCGAACGAGCCGTTCGCCTCCAGCAGCAGAAATTCATCCTGCCCGATCTTCCAGACCCGTCCGGTATCGGCGACGATAGGCTGATGAACCGTCATGCCACGAGTATAGTAGGGACGGCAGCGATTTGGAAGCTCACCGCACCCGCTTCACCCACAGTCCGTTCTCACGCCGGTCGACCTGGAAGATGTCGACCGACTCGATCAGGTCGCTCAACCGCTTGAACCCGTAGTTGCGCGCGTCGAAGCTCGACCGATTGCCGGCGAGCTGACCCATCGCGGACAGGCTGACGAAGCCCTTCGCGTCCTTCTTCACCGAGTCATACGCATCGACCAACAGCTTCACGAGCTCTGGATCGTCCTTCAGCCGCTTGGCGCGGATCGGCGGCGGCAGGCTGTCCGCCAGGGACCTTGGCTCGTCCGTGTCCGCGATGGCCACCGGCTCGGGTGTGGCCTCCCGCTCCACCGCGATGTCCGGCTCCTTGGCGGGCGGTGTGGTGACGAGCAGCGCGCCGACGTCGATAAAGCGCGAACATGCATTCTGGAATGCCTGCGGCGTCCGGCTGGTGCCGAAGCCATAGACCTCCAGCCCGTCCTGCCGCATCCGCATCGCCAGCGGCATGAAGTCGCTGTCGGACGACATGATGCCGAACGCGTCGATCCGCCCGCGATAGAGCAAGTCCATCGCGTCGATCGTCATCTTCATGTCCGTCGCGTTCTTGCCCTTGGTCAGGTCGAACTGCTGGAGCGGCTCGACGCCGTACTGGACGAGCTTCTCGCGCCAGCCCTTCAGCCGCCCTTCCGACCAGTTGCCATAGGCGCGGCGCACATTGACCGTGCCCAGCTCCGCCAACACCGTCAGGACGGGGTCGATCGCGCTCGGCTGCGCATTGTCGGCGTCGATCAGCAGGGCGACGTTGCGGGTGCGGATGTCGGTCATCCCCGCACCGTCGCCGCCGCCGCCGCCGCCGTCAACCGGTGCGGCCGGCGTCGTTGGGCGTGGCGTGGGGATAGGCCTGATTGTTGTGGATATCGTCCGACTTTTGCGGCCTGACGTTCGCGTCGGGCTCGGTCACCTGCGCGAGATCGGTTTGGGTGGCGACGTCGTTGCCGATGTTGTGGCTACCGCCCCCGCCGCCGATGCCGGGTACCGCTTCCGCTACGGCGGCGTCGATGATGGCGCTGTCGTCATTGTCACGCGCGGTGGTGGTGCGGGGGTTCTCGGCCATGGTCATTCTCCTTCGGCGCGAAGAACGGGCGAGGGCGGGGGAGCGTTCCTAATCCGGATAGCGGATCGCCAGCACCTCATACTCCCGCTCGCCGGCCGGCAGGTCGACGCGGCGCACGTCGCCGACGCCCGCGCCACGCAGCGCCCGCGCGAACGGCGAGTTCCACCCGACCCGCCCGGCGCCCGCGTCCGCCTCGTCGTCGCCGACCAGCGTCAGCGTCCGCTCGCGATCCTCTTCGTCGACGATCGTCACGCAGGCGCCGAACCACACGCGGCTCCGGTCTTCCTGCGCCGCCGGATCGACCACCTTGGCGGCCTTCATCCGCTTCGACAGCCAACCCAGCCGCCGGTCGATCTCGCGCAGCCGCTTGCGACCATAGATGTAATCGCCATTCTCCGACCGGTCACCATTGCCCGCCGCCCAGGCGATCGTCTCCACCAGCGCGGGACGTTCGGTGGCGAACAGCTGTTCGTATTCTTGCCTAAGGGCGGAGTAGCCTGCGGGCGTGATGTAGTTCGGCCTGTCCACAACCTCATCTTCCCCGGCGAAGGCCGGGGTCCAGTCTCGAGCTGCTCGCGGTACTTGTCCACCTTCTCGAGACCGCCGCAACTGGACCTCGGCCTTCGCCGGGGAAGATGCAACGCTGCGGCGCGCTCAACCCGGCCGCCGCCCCAAATACCAGCTCAGATGGTTCGGCCCCCGGCTCACCGCCCGGTCCGGCCGCATCAGGTCGTACACCACCGCATTCTCCAGCACCCGCTGGACATAGTTGCGCGTCTCCTGGATCGGGATCGCCTCGACCCAGTCGACCATGCTGATGCCGCCAGCGCGCGGGTCGCCATTGGCGCGCAGCCACTTGTTCACGTTTCCCGGCCCTGCATTGTACGCCGCCAGCGCCATCGGATAGCTGCCGTAAATGGCATGGACCCGGCGGAAGTAACCCGAGCCGAGCTTCATCGACAGGCTCGGATCGGTCAGCAGTTCGCTCGGCTGATAGCTGATCCCCATCTTGCCCGCCTGCTCCCGCGCGGTGCCCGGCATCAGCTGCAACAGCCCGCGCGCGCCGGCGGAGCTGATTGCGGCGCGGTTGAACTGGCTCTCCTGCCGGCCGATCGCGTGGATGAAGGTCCAGTCGCCCTCATAGCCCATCGGCACCGGCAGCGTCGGATAGCCCACCGAGGCCAGCGCCAGGTGGCCGTTGGTCAGCGCGCTGCGCCCGATCATCACCGCCAGGTCCGGGCGTTGCAGGTCGCGCGCCAGGTCGGCGGCGAGCAGATGATCGGGCTCGCTCTTCGCGTCGAGCGCGATCTGGCGGACGAAAGCGGTCTGCTCCTCATACATCCCGACATTGCCGAGGAAGCGCGCCGCGCGCACCACCTCGCGCGATCCGAACGCCGCCTTGACCAGCGGATCCACCATCCGCGCGGGCACCGGCGCCGGAGCGGAAAGCGAACGGCCGAGCTGCTCGTTGGCGAGCTGCCCGTAATAAGCCTCACGATGGCTCGCCGCCGCCGCCCACAGCCGCGCCGCCTCCGCCGTCAGCCCCGCGCGCTCGGCCGCGCGCGCCGCCCAGTACAGCCCCTTCGATCGCGTGGAGGGTGTCGGCGTGCCATTGGCATACCGCTCGAACAGCGTCATCGCGTCCGCCGGGCGGTTGAGCTGACGGAACGCCGCGGTCGCCGCCAGCCAGGCGAGGCTGGTGTAATCGTCGCGCTCGCCATAGCTGCGCGTCGCCACGTCCACGCCGGCCGGGAACACGTCGCCGATCTGGCGCGCGATGTCGTAGGCGGTCTGCCACTGCCCGTCTGCCGCAGCACCTCGCGCATGGGTGAGCAGCACCTCCATATACTCTTCCGCGTTTCCCGGCGGCGTCGCTAGCCGGCGCGGCTGCGCGAGCCAGGTCCGCGCGCTCGGCGCCGCATTGTTGGCGCGCAGCCAGGTGGCGCGATCGGCGACATAGCCGGCATCGTTGCCGTATAGCGCGGCCGTGCTCGCGGAGAGCTCCGACGCCTCCGGCGCGTTGGTCCGGAACGCGATGCGGGCCGTATCGATGGCGCGGCGTCCGGCGGAGACATAGGGCAGGCCCGGCCGCGCCGCAGCCGCGCGTCCACCCCAGAGCAGCGCGTCGACCCGGGCTTCGTGATCGGCCGTCGTCAGCTGGGCACCGAAGGCGGACAGCAGCAGGGCTTCGTCCTGAGCGCTCAGCGCACCGCCGCGCCACGCGGCCCGTGCGGCCACCAGCGCCTCCGCCGTCGAGCCGGTCGCCAGCAAAGCGCGGGCATAGGCGACCCGCCCCCCTGCGGTCAGCGGCGCTACGCTGCGGAACAGTCGCACCACATTGAACGGCGCCGCGACGCCCGCCTGCGCCTCCGCCGCCCGCCGGATCGCGGCCTCGTTCGGCCACCCGCGACGCGCGAGCAGGAAGTTGGCATAGCTGTCGAACGGCATCCGGCTGGTGTCGCTGAGCGTCCGCCACTCGGCCAAGGCCGAAGCGATACTGGTGTCAGCGGGCGCGGGCAGGCGTGGCTGGGACGCGAAGTCCTGCACCCCCGAGGCGCCGACGCTCGCCAGCGCGGCGGCGATGAAACTGATCTTCCAGACAGGAGCAAGCATGGTGGACAGCATACCGGCCCCACCCGTATCTGTCCTGAACGAAATGGGCGCGTGATCCGCCCAGGAGCAAGTTTTCCCAATGTTTTCCGGTTCCATCCCCGCGCTCGTCACCCCGTTCGAGGCCGACGGGAGCTTCGCGGAAGCCGCGTTCCGTGACCTCATCGAGTGGCAGATCGCGGAAGGCTCCTCCGGCTTGGTCGCGTGCGGCACGACCGGCGAGGCGGCCACGCTCGACAAGATCGAGCATTTCCACGTCGTTCGCGTCTGCGTCGAGCAGGCGAGGAACCGCGTGCCGGTGATCGCCGGCGCCGGCTCCAACGACACGCGTGTGGCGGTGGAAAACCTCGCCGCCGCCAAGGCTGCGGGCGCCGACGCCGCGCTGATGGTCCCGCCCTATTACAATCGCCCCAGCCAAGACGGCATCGCGCAGCATTTCGCTGTGCTCGCCGAAACCGCTCAGCTGCCGATCATCCTCTACAACGTCCCGGGCCGCACCGTGACCGATATCCTGCCGGCGACCGTGGCGCGGATCGTGGGGGCGCATCGGGACGTCTTCGTCGGCATCAAGGACGCGACGGGGGCGCTGCAGCGCATCTCCGAACATCGCGCCGCGGTGGGCGCGGACTGGTGCCAGCTGTCGGGCAATGACGACTTGGCGCTAGCCTTCAACGTCATGGGCGGGCGGGGCTGCATCTCGGTCACCGCCAACGCCGCCCCGCGTCTGTGCGTCGAGTTCCAGGCCGCCTGCGCCGCCGGCGACTACGCCCGCGCCCGCGACCTTCATGACCGCCTCTTCCCCCTCCATGTCGCCATGTTCACCGACGCCTCGCCGGGCCCGATCAAATACGCGCTGAGCCGGGTTCGCCCCGACACCCCACGCGGGCTGCGGCTGCCGATGACGTGGCCGTCCGAAACGGCGCAGCGCGCGATCGACGCAGCGCTTGCCCACGCCGGTCTTGTCTGAATGCTGGTGGCGCTGGTCCTGGCGCAGGGAGCCGCCGGCCCGGTGTTGCCCGTCGTCAGGTCGCCGGCCACGACGCGCTGTCCTGTCGAGTCCGGCGAGGAGGTGGTGGTCTGCGCGCAACGGCAGGATAGCTTCCGCCTTCAACCGCTACCGCCGCGCCCGGACGAGCCCGCACCAACCCGGGCCGAGATCGACTTGGGCAGTGCGAAGCTTAGCGCCGAGGCCGAACAGGCGACGCTTGCAAGCGGCCAGCAGAGTCGGCGTCTCATGTTTCGGCTGAAACTCCCGCTCGGCGGCGGCAAGCGGTAGCGGGTTCACCTATTCGGCGCTCGCGCCTACATGCGCCCGCATGGCCCGTCCGAAACCCGCTACCTTCGACAAGAAGAAGATCGTCGCCGAGAACCGTAGGGCGCGCTTCGAGTACGCGGTGGACACGGTCTATGAGGCCGGCATCGCGCTGACCGGCACCGAGGTGAAGTCGTTGCGGTTTGGCCAGGGTTCGATCGCCGAATCCTATGCCGAGGTGCGCGGCGAGGAGGTGTGGCTGGTCAACGCCAACGTGCCCGAGTTCAGCCACGGCAACCGCTACAATCACGAGGCCAAGCGCCCGCGCAAGCTGCTGCTCCACGAGCGTGAGATCAACAAGCTCCACGGCGCCGTTGCGCGCGAGGGCATGACGCTCGTGCCGCTGTCGGTCTATTTCAACAGCCACGGCCGCGCCAAGGTCGAACTCGCGCTGGCGAAGGGTCGAAAGGCGCACGACAAGCGCGAGCACATCAAGGAGCGCGAGTGGAAGAAAGAAGCCGGCCGGCTGCTCCGCGACAAGGGCTAAGCTTCGGCGCGACAATGGTTAATTGACGCCGCTCAGCCGACCGTTAGAACCCGCGCATCACGCTTTCCCAAGGAATCCCTATGCGCAAACCCGTCGTTGCCGCCCTGCTCGCCGCGACCGCCGTCGCCGCCGTTCATGCGCAGACGCGGTTGACCAGGCCTGATACTGGCGAGCCGTTCACTCGCTCGGTTCGCGCCGCCCCGAGCACCGCCCGGCCGCAGATCGGCGCCTGGGGCTTCGATCTCGCCGGCATGGACCGCACGATCGCGCCCGGCGACGACTTCTTCGGCTATGCGGGTGGCACCTGGGTCAGGAACACGCCGGTGCCGGCAGACAAGGGCAGCTACGGCGCCTTCGACACGCTCGCCGATCTGTCGCGTGAGCGCACCCGCGGCATCCTAGAGGCCAATCGCGGGAGCAAGATCGGCCAGGCTTACGCGACCTATCTCGACACCTCCGGGATCGAGGCGAAGGGGCTCGCCCCCGCCAAGCCGTGGCTCGACAAGATCAAGGGCCTGACCAGCAAGGCCGGCTACCCCGCGCTGCTGGCGGAGGCGAGCCGCAACGGCGTGGGGACCCCGTTCGGCGGCGGCGTCGGCCAGGACGCGAAGAACCCGGAAATCTACATAGTCGGCGTCCGCCAGTCCGGGCTGGGCCTGCCCGACCGCGACTATTACCTGTCGGCCGACCCCAAGCTGGTCGAAGCACGCACCGCCTACCAGGCCCACATCGCCAAGATGTTCACGCTCGCCGGTGAAGCCAACGCGGACGCGCGCGCCAAGGCGCTGGTCGACTTCGAGACCCGCATCGCGCAGGCGCACTGGACACGGGTGGAGAGCCGCAACGCCGACAAGACCTACAACAAGCTGACCGTCGCCCAGCTGCAGCAGGCCGCCCCCGGCTTCGACTTCGCCGCCTGGCTCGCGGCTGGCCGCACGCCGGTGACCGAGCTCGTCGTTGCGCAGCCCAGCGCGATCACCGGCATCGCGCAGGCGATCGCGGAGACGCCGCTCGACGTGCTTAAGGACCAGCTGATCCTGCGCTCGCTCGACGGCTATGCCGACGTGCTGCCGGCCACCTTCGATCGCGAGCAGTTCGCCTTTTACGGCACCCAGCTGCGCGGCGTGCCTGAGCAGGAAGCCCGGTGGAAACGCGCGGTCAGCTGGACCAGTGGTGCTGTGTCGGACGAGGTGTCGAAGCTCTACGTCGCGCAATATTTCCCGCCCGAGACCAAGGCAGAGGCCGACAAGCTGGTCCGCAACGTGCTCGACGCGATGGGCACGCGCATCGACAAGCTCAGCTGGATGGCGCCCGAGACCAAGGTCCGCGCCCGCGCCAAGCTCGCCGCCTTCACGCCCAAGATCGGTTATCCGTCGCGCTGGCGCGATTATTCCAACTTGACGATCACGCCCGGTGACGCCTTCGGAAACTCGGTCCGCGCGGCGCAGTGGCGCAGCGACTACAACATCAGCCGCCTCGGCAAGCCGCTGCAGCGCTGGGAGTGGGGCATGACCCCGATGACGGTCAACGCCTACGCCAATTTCGGCATGGTCGAGATCGTCTTCCCTGCCGCGATCCTGCAGCCGCCCTTCTTCGATCCCAAGGCCGATCCGGCGGTCAACTATGGCGGCATTGGCGCGGTTATCGGCCACGAGATCAGCCATCATTTCGACGACCAGGGTGCGAAGTTCGACGCCAAGGGTCAGCTCACCCAATGGTGGACCGACGCGGACGTGAAGAACTTCACCGCGCTCGGGGCAAAGCTGATCGCGCAGTACGACCAGTACGAGCCGCTGCCCGGCCAGCGGGTCAAGGGCGCGCTGACGCTGGGCGAGAATATCGGCGACCTCGCCGGCCTGTCGGTCGCGTACGACGCCTACAAGAAGTCGCTCGGCGGCCGCCCCGCGCCGGTCCTCAACGGCATGACCGGCGACCAGCGCTTCTATCTCGGCTGGAGCCAGGTCTGGCGCCGCAACTATCGCGAGGCGCAGCTCCGTCAGCAGCTCCTCACCGATCCCCACAGCCCGAGCCCGCAGCGCGCCGCCGTGGTCCGCAACATGGACCCCTGGTACGCGGCATTTCAGCCGAAGCCGGGCCAGAAGCTGTATCTGGCGCCGGAGCAAAGGGTGCGGATTTGGTAACGCAATCCTCCCCGTTTACGGGGAGGGGAGCGCGGCGCACCGCGCGGTGGTGGAGGGGCCGGGCTCGGGTGAACCGCAATGAGGCGAGGCCCCTCCGTCAGCCGCTGTCGCGGCTGCCATCTCCCCGTGGACGGGGAGGATCGTTCGGCTTGACCCAACCCTCTCCGGGCCCGAAGCACCCCACATGGCCACCGCCGCCCCGACCCTCACGCCCGCCCGCACCACCGCGCTCCTAGTCACCGGTGCGGGGCTGCTCGCCGCGCTACTCGCACTGTGGGCGGTCGGCTCCCCGATCGTCGCCGCAGGCTTTCTTGCCGCCGCGCTGATCGTGGCGGCCGCCGCCGCCGCCCACCGGCTGCTCGCTCCCAAAGCCGCTGAGCAGACCGCCGAGACCGACTGGACCCTCGCGCGCAGCCTCGCCGCCGCGAGCGACGACGCGGTCGCGGTCACCGACCGCGCCGGCCGGCTCGTCTGCGCCAACGACGCGTTCCAGACCCTCTTCCGCGGCTTCCCCACCCCGCCCAGCCTACCGCTCCCTGACGAGGCGGTCAGCGCGCTCGGAGCGGCCGGACGTGCGGCATGGCGCGACGGCGAGGGCAGGGCCGAACGCCTCCATCTCGACGGGCAGCAGCTTGCCGCCCTCGTCACCCGCGCCGGGACGGAGGCGGACCTGCTCGTCTGGCGCTTCACCGCCGCACGGGAACAGGATCTGACCGGAACGTTGATGGAGCTGCTCGCCGGCCCCACCGGGGCGCGGCTCGGCCGGAATGGCGTCATGGCCGCGCTGATCGATCCCGATGGCCGCATCCGCGCCGCCAATCCCGTGCTGGCGCAGCGCGCGCTGGGAAGTGGCGACGCCGATCTCGCCGGCCGCGATTTCGCGCACCTGCTCATCACCGACAGCCGAGGCCTGGTCCGCTTCGAGCGCGAGGGGCTGGAGGGGACGCCGCTGCGCATTGTGCAGCTGCCCTTCCTCGACGCAGAGGATGGCCCGGTACTCGTCGCACTGCTCGACGATGAGGAGGGGGCGCCCGCGATCGGCGGCTCGGCGGCGGCGCATGTCCGCAGCCTGGTGTCGCTGATGCCGTTCGGCATGGCGCTGGTCGATCGCGATGGGCGCTTCCTGCAGATGAACGACGCCTTCCTCCGCGCAGCGCAGGTCGATCCCGCCGCGCCGCCGCTCTACCCGGGCGATCTGGTGGTGCGCGAGGACAAGGCCGCCGTCGCCGACGCCGTGCGCCGCTTCGCCGGTGGCGCCACCCACTCCGCCGACATGGCGGTGCGGTTGAAGCGGCATCCCGACGAGCCGGTCGCGCTCACCATCGCCGGCGCGCGCGGGCTGGGCGACGCGGCGGTGCTGCTCAGCCTCAAGGACAATAGCGAGGAAGCCCGGCTCAAGCGCCAGGTCGAGCAGGCGACCAAGATGCGCGCGGTCGGCCAGCTCGCGGGCGGCGTCGCGCATGATTTCAACAATATCCTGACCGCGATCATCGGCCATTGCGACCTGATGATGATGCGCCACTCGCCCGGCGACAGCGACTATGACGACATCCAGCAGATCCGCGCGAACTCCAATCGCGCCGCCGGTTTGACCCGCCAGCTGCTCGCCTTCTCGCGGCAGCAGACGCTGCGCCCACAGGTACTGCAGCTCCCCGATGTCGTGTCGGAGGTGTCGAATCTCCTGAAGCGGCTGATGGGCGAGACCGTACGGCTGGACGTCCATCACGGCCGCAATCTGGGCGCGGTGCGCGCCGATCCGGGGCAGCTCGAGCAGGTCGTGGTCAACCTGGCGGTCAACGCCCGCGATGCGATCCTCAGCCACAATCCGCGCGGCGGTGGCACATTGACCATCCAGACCAAGTCGGTGTCCGCGGCCGAGGTCCGCGCGCTCGGCAACGACGTGCTGCCGCCGGCCGACTATACCGCGCTGATCGTCAGCGACAGCGGCGGCGGCATCCCGCCCGACGTGATCGGCAAGATCTTCGAACCGTTCTTCACGACCAAGGAGCTCGGCAAGGGCACCGGGCTGGGCCTTTCCACCGTATACGGCATCGTCAAACAGTCCGGCGGCTGGATCTTCGCCGATTCGAAGCCCGGGCAAGGTGCCACTTTTACCATCTATCTCCCCGTCCACGCCGCCGGGCCGGTCGTCCGCGCACCGACGCGTCCGCAGCCCAAGCCGGCGGAAACCTGGGGAACGGGCACCGTGTTGCTGGTCGAGGACGAGGACATGGTCCGCGCCGTCGCCGAACGCGCGCTGACCCGCCAGGGCTATAGCGTCCTCACGGCCGAGAATGGCGAGGTCGCGCTCGATCTGCTCGAAACCAGCGGCCGGCCCGACCTGCTGATCTCCGACGTGGTGATGCCGACGATGGACGGGCCGACGATGGTGGCCAAGGTCCGCGAACGCTATCCCGACCTGCCGGTCATCTTCATGTCGGGCTATGCCGAGGAACAGCTGCGTCGCTCAATCGACCTCGACCGCGTCGCCTTCCTGCCCAAGCCGTTCTCGGTGCAGCAGCTGGCGGGAGCCGCGCGTGACGCCCTGGCGCGCGGACAAGCCGCTGGCGGCGTTTGAAAAAGCTGCTAGGGGGCGGGTCATGACGGGGCCGCAACAGATCCTCATAGTCGAGGACGAACCACTGATCGCCATGATGCTCGAGGATTTTCTCGACGTTCTCGAGAAGCAGTCCGCCGGCACCGCCGACACTGTTGCAACCGCGCTGGCGCGGGTCGAACAGGGGGGCATCGATGCCGTGATCCTCGACCTCAATCTGCGTGGTGGCGAAAAGAGCACGCCGATCGCCGAGGCGCTGGCGGACAAGGGAATCCCCTTCGTCTTCGCCACCGGCGGCAGCGACGACAGCCTCGACCCCCGCTTCCGTGACCGGCCCTATCTGACCAAACCATTCACGATGGACGGTGTGGCAAAGGCGTTGGAGGCGCTCTGACCCGGTCCCCGGGCTCGGCCTGGGGTGACGAATAGATCGGCGCATGACATAGCTTCTCGCATGTCCCGCTTCGACAAATCCAAGCTCCCTTCGCGCCACGTCAGCGTCGGCCCAGAGCGCGCGCCGCACCGCTCCTATTACTATGCGATGGGCATCGCCGAAGAAGACATTGCCAAGCCCTTCGTGGCGCTCGCCAGCGCCGGCAATGACAGTGCGCCGTGCAACACCACGCTCGACGCCCAGGCCGACGCAGCGCGCGCGGGCGTGATCCAGGGCGGCGGCATGCCGCGCCGCTTCAACACCATCACCGTAACCGACGGCATCGCCATGGGCCACCAGGGCATGAAGGCGAGCCTGGTCAGCCGCGAGGTGATCGCGGACTCGGTCGAGCTGTCGGTGCGCGGCCATTGCTACGACGCGCTGGTCGGCTTCGCGGGCTGCGACAAGTCGCTGCCGGGCATGATGATGGCCATGCTGCGGCTCAACGTGCCGAGCATCTTCGTCTATGGCGGCTCGATCCTCCCGGGCCGGTACGAGGGCCGCGACGTGACCGTGGTCGACGTGTTCGAGGCGGTCGGGCGCTACGCCGCCGGCACCTGTCCGATCCACGACCTGACGGCGCTCGAAAAGGTCGCGTGCCCCGGCGATGGCGCCTGCGGGGGTCAGTTCACCGCCAACACCATGGCCTGCGTCGGCGAGGCGATCGGCCTGTCGCTGCCCAACAGCAACATGGTGCCGGCGCCGTACAGCTCGCGCGAGCAGATCGCGGTCGCGGCGGGCGCGCAGGTGATGGAGCTGGTCGCCCGCCAGCTCCGCCCGCGCGACATCTGCACCCGCGCCGCCTTCGAGAACGCCGCCCGCGTCGTCGCCGCGACGGGCGGCTCGACCAACGCGGCGCTGCACCTGCCGGCGATGGCGCACGAGGCCGGCATCGCGTTCGATCTCCACGACGTGGCGGAGGTGTTCAAGACCACCCCCTACATCGCCGACCTTAAACCGGGCGGCCAGTATGTCGCCAAGGATATGCACGAGGCCGGCGGCGTCTACATGCTGATGAAGACGCTGCTCGCCGGCGGCTTCCTCAATGGCGAATGCCTGACCGTCACCGGCCGGACGCTGGGCGAGAACATTGACGAGGTCACCTGGAACCCCGACCAGAAGGTCATCCACGACGTGAGGACACCGCTCAGCCCCACCGGCGGCGTCGTCGGCCTGCGCGGCAGCCTCGCCCCCGAGGGCGCGATCGTGAAGGTCGCCGGCATGCACCGTCTCCAGTTCGAAGGTCCGGCGCGCTGCTTCGACAGCGAGGAAGCGGCGTTTGCCGCAGTCGAGGCGCGGTCGATCAACGAGGGCGAGGTGGTCGTGATCCGCTATGAGGGGCCCAAGGGCGGCCCCGGCATGCGGGAGATGCTGTCCACCACCGCCGCGCTCTATGGTCTCGGCATGGGCGAGAAGGTCGCGCTGATCACCGACGGCCGCTTCTCCGGCGCGACACGCGGCTTCTGCATCGGCCATGTCGGGCCGGAGGCGGCGGATGGCGGCCCGATCGCGCTGGTCGAGGACGGCGACCCGATCCGCATCGACGCCGAGGCGGGCACGATCGACCTGCTGGTCGACGACGCCACCCTCGCGCGACGCCGCTCCACCTGGCGAGCGCGCGACCATGACTACGGCTCGGGTGTACTGTGGCGCTACGCCCGCAACGTCGGCCCCGCCTGGGCCGGCGCCGTCACCCACCCCGGCGCCAGGGCGGAGTCGCATGTCTATGCGGATATCTAGCCTCCTCCTGCTCCTGCCCCTCGCCGCCTGCGGCCAGCCCGAGCAGGAGCAGGCCCGTGCCGCCGAGCAGCGCGCGGTCGCCGAAGCGCCGAAGTTCCCCTGCGCTCATGGCGGCGGCGACCTCGTTGCGGAATGTACCGCCGAACGCACCCGCACCGCCCAGGGCTGGATCCTGACCCTGCGCCACCCCGACGGCCATTTCCGCCGGCTTGCCGTCAGCGCGGACGGTCAGTCGGTCGCATCGGCGGACGGCGCCCAACCCGCTACCGTCGAGAGGGGCGCGAACGGCATCGAAGTGACGATCGCCGGTGACCACTACCGCCTGCCGACCTTCTGATGCTCCCGATCGAAGGCCAGCCGATCCTCACCGCGACACAGATGCGTGCCGCGGAGACGGCGGCCGCGCCCACCCCCGACGCGATGTACGCGCTGATGGAGCGGGCCGGGGCAGGGGTCGCCGAGGCTGTCCGCCGCCTGGCGGCAGGGGCGGAGGTGCTGGTGCTGTGCGGACCTGGCAACAACGGCGGCGACGGCTATGTCGCCGCGCGGGTGCTGCGGGAATGGGGGCACCCGGTGCGGGTGGCTGCAACAGGGGAGCCTGCAACCGACCTCGCCCGCCGAGCGCGTTGGGGCTGGACTGGCCAGGTACAGTCGCTCGGCGATGCGGCCCCCGGGCCGATACTGGTCGACGCGCTATTTGGGACAGGCTTGTCCCACCCTCTCTCCGACGACGTGTCGGAGATGCTTGACGCGCAGTGTCTAAATGCCCGGCTGGCCCTGGCGGTCGATCTGCCCAGCGGCGTCGAAGCTGATACCGGGTCGTACCTTGGCGAGTGGCGCCGCCCGAGGTTCGATCTGACATTGGCACTGGGCGCACTGAAGCCCACCCACCTGCTCCAGCCCGCCGCCGATGCCTGCGGACAGGTCCGCTTGATCGACATCGGCCTGTCGCTCCACCCGGTGCAAAGTCCGCGCGAGCATGCGAATAGGGTCCAGACGATCGTGAGGCCCTTCCTGCCTGCACCGCAAACCGGGTCGCACAAGTTCAACCGCGGCATGGTCGCCGTCGTCGCCGGCGCGATGCACGGCGCGTCCGAGCTGGCCGCGCTTGCCGCCCATCGCGCCGGAGCCGGGTACGTCTTGTTGCTCACGGGTGGGCTCCCCCAGCCGCCACACGCGATCGTGCGCCGCGCCTGGTCACCCGATGCGCTTGTCGACACGCGGATCGGTGCCGTAGTGGTCGGGCCCGGGTTGGGCCGCGACGATCGCGCGCGGGCCAAGCTTGCGGCGGTGCTCGCCAGTCCGCATCCGCTGGTGATCGATGGCGACGGATTGCACGCCCTCGATCTGGACGCGGTTCGCACGCGCAAAGCCGCGACGATCCTGACCCCGCATGCGGGCGAGTTCGACAAGCTGTTCGGAAGAGGCGAGGGCGGCAAGATCGCGCGGACGCAGGACGCCGCCGCGCGCGCGGGTGCCGTCGTCGTCCATAAGGGCCCGGACACGGTGATCGCGCGCGCGGATGGTCGGACCAACGTCGCCTGCGAGACCGACTCGCGGCTGGCAGTTGCCGGCACGGGCGATGTGCTGGCGGGCACGGTCGGCACGATGCTCGCGCAGCAGCCGCACGATCCGCTTGGCGCCGCCACTGCCGCTGTGTGGCTCCATACGGCCGCCGCGCGCAGGCTGAAACACCCCTTCATCGCCGATGACCTCGCCGCCAGCCTGCCCGCGGCGGTCGCGGCGGCGACCTTCTGCGAAGCATGAGTACGATCATCCGCGTCGCCGCGCGCGGTGACGGCATCACCGTCGACGGCCGCCACGCCGCCTTTGCCGCTCCGGGCGACACGCTGACCGAGGCGGGCGAAGTCATCCCCGGTCCGCACCACCAGTCGCCGCCCTGCCGCCATTTCCCCGACTGCGGCGGCTGCCAGCTCCAGCATCTCGACGATGCCAGCTATGCCCGCTTCGTCGCCGACCGCATCGCCGGGGCACTCGACGCGCAGGGCCTCGCGACCACGATCCGCCCGACGCTGCTCTCGCCGCCGCGCACCCGCCGCCGCGCGACGCTCCATGCGGAGGGGAAGGGCGGGCGCGTCACGATCGGCTTCACCGCCGAGAAGAGCCACGCGATTATCGACATGCGCGAGTGCCACATCCTGCACCCGACGCTGTTCGCGCTGGTGGCGCCGCTGCGCGCCCTGTTGCAGCGCCTCCGCCTCAAACGCCGCGCCGACATCCACCTGACGCTCGCCGACCAGGGTCCGGACCTGCTGCTGACCGGCGTCACCGCCAACGATCTCGCCACGGCGGAGGCGATCACCGCCTTTGCCCAGGCGCACGGCGTCGCACGCATCGCGCTCGACGACGGCTTCGGTCCGGAGACGCGCTGGGAGCCGGAGGCGGTGACGATCACGCTCGGCGGCGTGCCCGTGTCGCTGCCTCCCGCCGCCTTCCTCCAGGCGACCGCCGAGGGCGAGGCCGCGCTGGTCGCCGCCGTCCGCGAGGCGACGCACGGCGCCACCACCATCGCGGACCTGTTCGCCGGCCTCGGCACCTTCGCGCTCGCGCTGCCCGGCCGCGTCTACGCAGCCGAGGGCGCGCGCGACGGGCTGCTGTCGCTCAAGGCCGCGGCGGAAGCCCGACAACGCCCCGTCTTCCCCGAGCACCGTGACCTGTTCCGCCGCCCGCTCACCTCCGTGGAGTTGGACCGCTTCGCCGCTGTGGTCATCGACCCGCCCCGCGCCGGCGCGCGCGAGCAGGTGATCCACCTGGCCGCCAGCAAGGTGCCGCGCCTCGCCTATGTCTCCTGCAATCCCAGCAGCTTCGCGCGCGATGCGAAGACGCTGTGCGACGGCGGCTGGCGGCTCGACTGGGTCCAGCCCGTCGGCCAGTTCCGCTGGTCGGCGCATGTCGAGCTGGCGTCGGCGTTCAGCCGGGCTCCGTCACCCTGAACTTGTTTCAGGGTTCATCCGCGACGTCAGCCCGGCCCGTGGCGGCGGATGCGCATGGATGCTGAAACAAGCCCAGCATGGCGGCTCAATAATCGGCCCCGACGAAGTACAGCCCATCCGGCGGCGCATTCAGCCCCAGCGCCGCTCGATCGCGCGCCGCCAAGGCAGCGCCCATGTTCGCCACCGACCACCGCCCCATGCCGACCAGCGCCAGGCACCCCACCATCGAGCGCACCTGATGATGCAGGAACGACCGCGCCGAGGCCTCCACCGTCACCCGCTCCCCTTCGCGTCGCACCGCGAGCCGATCGAGCGTCCGCACCGGACTGTCCGCCTGGCAATGCGCCGAGCGGAAGGTGGTGAAATCATGCCGCCCCACCAGCGCCCCCGCCGCCGCCGCCATCGTGCCCGCGTCCAGCGCCTGCGGCACCTGCCACGCCAATCCACGCTCCCAGGTCAGCGGTGCGCGCCGGTTCACAACGACATAGCGGTAATGCCTGGCACGACATGAGAAGCGCGCGTGCCAGTCATCCCCCACGATCTCGCACGCGGTCACCGCCGCCGGTGCCGGCCGCACCCGTGCGTTGAGTGCTTCCATCAGCCGAAACGGCGTCAATGCTTTCGCCAGATCGAGATGCGCGCGCATTGCCTCTGCATGCACACCCGCATCGGTCCGCCCGGCGGCATGCACCGCCACCCGCTCGCCAGTGACCGCGAACGCCGCCTCCTCCAGCGCCGCCTGCACCGAAGGTCCATGCGCCTGCCGCTGCCAGCCCTGGAACGGCCGACCGTCATATTCCACCGTCAGTGCAAAGCGCGTCAAAGCTGGGTCTCGGCAGGAATCGAAAACCCGCGCAGCAACTCGTCCGCTGTCTGAACCCCGCGCCCGGCGCGCTGCACCAGCCTCGGCCGGATCGCCCCATCGCCGCAAGCGACAGCGAGTTTGTCGTCGAGCACCAAGCCAACAGTGCCTCCCCGGCGGAAGCCGGGGCCCAGTCCGCCGCGTGGGCTCGGGCCCCGACTATCGCTGGGGAGGGTAGGGAATGGGGGTATTACCTCCGCCGCCAACACCTTCACCCGCTCGCCCGCCACCTCGAACCACGCCCCCGGCGCCGGGTTCATCGCCCGCACCAGGCGCTCCACCTCTGTCGGCGGACGCGACCAGTCGATCCGCGCCTCCGCCTTGTCGATCTTGGCGGCATAGGTCACGCCCGCCTCCGGCTGCGGCACCGCCACCCGCGCGTCGAGCGTCGCCAGCGTTTCCACCATCAGCGCCGCGCCCATCGTCGCCAGTTCCGCGGTCAGTTCGCCTGCGGTCTTGGCGCCGATCACCGCGCGGCCGTCGAGCAGCACCGGCCCCGTATCCAGCCCCGCCTCCATCTGCATGATGCACACGCCGGTCTCGTCATCCCCCGCCATGATCGCGCGCTGCACCGGCGCCGCCCCACGCCAGCGCGGCAGCAGCGAGCCATGGACGTTCAGGCACCCCCGCCGAGGCGCATCTAGCACCGCTTGCGGCAGGATCAGGCCATAGGCGGCGACCGCCCCGACATCCGCCTCCAGCGCCGCGAACGCCGCCTGCTCGTCCGCGCCGCGCAGCCGCACCGGCGAGCGTACCGGAATGCCCAGCTCTTCGGCCCGCCGCTGCACGGGCGAGGGCACCAGCTCGCGCCCCCGCCGCCCGCCGGGCCGCGGCGGCTGCGTATACGCCGCCAGCACCTCGTGCCCCGCCGCGACCAGCGCGTCGAGCGTCGGCACCGCGAAGTCGGGCGTACCCATGAAGACGATCCGCATGACAGGGCTTTGAGCACCTGCCGCCTGCAACACAAGCCACCGTCATCCTGAACTCGTTTCAGGATCCATGCGCGACGCCCGCCTCCGTCCGTGACGCCGAGGTGACGCATGGATGCTGAAACAAGTTCAGCATGACGAAGGAAGGCCGAGCACCTACATACCCCCCAATGGCCTCCCCCGAGATCGAGACTCTCACCCAGGCGCTCAGCCGCCTTCCCGGGCTCGGCCCCCGGTCGGCCCGCCGCGCCGTCCTCCACCTGCTGAAACGTCGCGAGGCAGCACTCGGCCCGCTCCTTGCCGCGTTGCAGGCGGTGGAGGCGCGGCTCGCCACCTGCTCGACCTGCGGCAATGTCGACACCTCCGACCCGTGCAGCATCTGCGCCGACCCGCGCCGCGACGCCCGCGCGCTGTGCGTGGTGGAGGAGGTCGCCGACCTGTGGGCGCTCGACCGCTCGCGCCTGTTCCCCGGCCGCTTCCATGTGCTCGGCGGCCGCCTGTCCGCGCTGGAGGGGGTCCGCCCGGAGGATCTCGCCATCGACACGCTGATCCGCCGCGTCGAGGCCGGCGGCGTCGACGAGGTCGTCCTCGCCATGAACGCGACGCTGGAAGGCCAGACCACCGCTCATTACGTCGCCGAGCGCATCGAGCGCTTTCCTGTCCGCGTCACCCAGCTCGCCCACGGCCTGCCGGTCGGCGGCGAGCTCGACTATCTCGACGAAGGCACGCTAGCCCAAGCTTTGCGGGCGAGGCGGCCCGTCGCTTGACGCTCGCGGGCGCGCGACTTAGCTCGGCGCGCATGGCCGTCCTCCCCATCGTCGAAGTTCCCGATCCGCGCCTGCGCCTCGTCTCCAAGCCCGTCGAGCAGGTAGACGACACCACCCGCCAGCTCGTTGCCGACATGATCGAGACCATGTACGCCGCCAGCGGCATCGGCCTCGCCGCGATCCAGGTCGGCGTCGCGTCGCGCGTCCTCGTCATCGATCTGCAGGCGGAGGAGGACGCCGACGGCAAGCCGGTCCGCGACCCGAAGGCGTATATCAATCCTGAAGTCGTGTCGGTCTCCGACGAGCTCTCGACCTACAACGAAGGCTGCCTCTCGATCCCCGAGCAATATGCCGAGGTCGCCCGCCCCGCCGCCTGCCGCGTCCGCTGGCTCGACGAACAGGGCGGCGCCCATGAGGAGGAGCTGGACGGCCTGCTCGCCACCTGCATGCAGCACGAGATCGACCACCTCAACGGCGTCCTGTTCATCGACCACCTCAGCCGCCTCAAGCGCGACATGGTGCTCAAGAAGCTGACCAAGCTCCGCAAGGTGGCTTAGCCTTCCCCTTGCATCTTCTCAGGCGGAGCCTGTCCTGAGCGACTGCCGCAGGCAGGCAGTCGAAGGGGCCGGGGCCCAGTTGCAGTGCGCGCTCTGATGGAGCGTGAGGCTCACCAAAATACCCTCTGTCCTACAGCCGACGTTCCGGCTACGTTCCGTGAGCCCGCCACCTTGGGTGCAGGCCGAGGGGAGCCGTCGCGAATGAATGCCGATCGCGCCAACTTCGACAACTTCGCGGGTCTCCTCCGCAGCGAAATCGGACGCGTTTATGCCTAAACTTTCCCTAAACTTCCGGGCCGCAGCATGCGTCCTGAGCTGACCCTGACGCTGGTCGCCGTACTCGCACTCGCCGCCGGGCTGTTGATCGGTTGGCTGATCGCCAGCCGGCGGTCCGCCACGCTCGCCAACAGCCTCGCGGTGGCGGAGACCAGGATCGCGGACGCCGATCTCGTCCGCCAGACCCGCGACGCCGTCGAGCGCGAGCGCAACGAGGCGCTTCAGGCCCTGGCGGCCGCCCGCGCCGAAGCCGGCGCGCGTGACGAGGCGCTGGTCCAGTCAGGGCAGCAGCTCACCGCCCTGAGCGCGAGGTTGGAGAAGATCGACACCGAGCGTGGCCAGCTCGCGACCGAGCTTGCCGCGCTGCGCTCGCAGTCCGCCGCCCGTGACGAGGCGCACCGCGCCAACCTCGAAGCCATGCGCACCCATTTCGAGGCTGCGGCGGGCAAGGCGCTCGAAACCGCGCAGACCAAGTTCCTCGACCGCGCGCACCAGCGTTTCGCCGAGTCGGAGAAGCTGCAGGGCGAGAAGCTGTCGCAGCTGCTCGCCCCCGTGAACGACCGCCTGCAACGCTATGAGGAGACGGTCACCAAGGTCGAACAGGAGCGCCGCTCCGCGTTCGGCGAGCTGGACGGCCAGATCAAGGCGATGCGCGAAGGGCAGGAGCGCGTCTCGTCCGAGGCCGCGCGCCTTGTCAACGCGCTCCGCAACGCCCCCAAGGCGCGTGGCCGCTGGGGCGAGCAGCAGCTCCGCAACGTGCTGGAGACCTGTGGGCTCGCGGAGCATACCGACTTTGCGATGGAGGTCAGCGTCGCGGACGGGGAGGGCGGCCGCCTGCGCCCCGACGCGATCGTGCGCGTGCCCGGCGGCAAGTCGCTGATCATCGACGCCAAGGTCTCGCTCAACAGCTATCAGGACGCGATCAACGCGATCGACGAGGTCGACCGCAAGCGCGCGCACGAAGCGCATGCGCTGTCGATGCGCACCCATGTCAACGGTCTGTCGGGCAAGAGCTATTGGCAGCAGTTCGAGGACACGCCCGAATATGTCGTCATGTTCGTCCCCGGCGAACACTTCCTCACCGCAGCACTCGAGCACGACCCCGACCTGTGGGACCACGCCTTCGACAAGCGCGTCCTGCTCGCGACGCCGACCAACCTCATTGCCATCGCGCGCACGGTCGATGCGGTCTGGAAGCAGGAAAAGCTCGCCAAGGAAGCGCGCGAGATCGGCGCGCTCGGCAAGGACATGTATGCCCGCATCCAAGTCATGGCCGAACACGTCATGCGTATGGGCAAGAGCCTCGACGGCACGGTCGAGCACTTCAACAAGTTCATCGGAAGTCTGGACCGTAACGTCTTGACGACGGCGAAGAAGCTGGAGGCTTACAAGATGGACGCCGGCGGCAAGCTGATCGACACGCCCGCGCTGGTGGACCGCAACGCCAGCAGCTCGGCCAAGCTCGTCGCGCTTCCCGAGGCGGCTGAGTAAGCGTCCTCAGCCCCGCTGCCGCGCCAGCACTTCATACGCCATCACTGCGGTGGCGACCGCGGCGTTGAGGCTGTCCGCCTTGCCCAGCATCGGGATCTTGACCAGCAGGTCGCACGCGGCGGCATACTCCGCCGGCATCCCCTGCGCCTCGTTGCCGGTCAGCAGAAACGTCGGTGCTTCATAATGGGCACCGCGGTAATCGGAATTGGTGTCGAGGCTCAGCCCCACCAGCTGCCCCGGCCCGCCTCGCAGCCAGGGCAGGAACTCCGCCCATTCCGCCCGCGCCACCGGCACCGTGAACAGCGCCCCCATGCTCGCCCGCACCGCCTCGACCGAGAACGGGTCGACGCACTCGCCGATCAGGATCAGCCCGCCCGCAGCCACCGCGTCGCCGGTCCTCAGGATAGTGCCCAGATTGCCCGGATCGCGCAGCCGCTCGGCCACCAGCCAGATGCCGCTCGCGTTCCGGTCGAGCACCTCGAGCGATGTGTCCCAGGCCTCGAACACACCGACCACGGCCTGCGGATTGTCCTTGCCCGACAGCTTGGAGAGGATATCCGGATCGGTCTCGATCGCCTCGCCCCCGGCCGTCTCGACCGCGATGATGAGCTCGCGCACCAGGTCATGCCCCGCGCTGGGGCCGGCAAAGAACAACAGCACCGGCAGCCGCCCCGCCTCACGCGCCTCGGTGAGGATGCGCAGCCCCTCGGCAAGGAACTGCCCGCTCGCCCGCCGGTGCCGCTTGTCGCGCAGCTCCCGGACCTGCTTGATCAGCGGGTTGGAAAAGGCCGTGATGACGCGGGGCACTCAGTCCTCCCCGAACTTGCCCTCGACCAGCGCGGCCATCGCCTCGACCGTGCTCTCGGCACCTTCACCATCAGCGACGATGCGGATGGAGTCGCCCATCGCCGCGCCCAGCATCATCAGCCCCATGATCGACGTGCCTGTCACCTGGTCGCCGCCACCCTCCCGCTCGACCCGGACCTCGCAGGGCTGCTGCGTCGCCAGCGTCACGAACTTGGCCGAGGCGCGCGCATGCAACCCGCGCTTGTTGGTAATCAGGATCGTGCGGCTGACCTCAGTCACGCCGCCGCTTCGCCCAGCACTTCGGAGGCTACCGAGATGTACTTGCGCCCCGCCTCCCGCGCCGCGGCAACCGCGTCGGTCACCTTCATCGCCTGGCGCGCGGAGCCCAGCCGGATCAGCATCGGCAGGTTCATGCCCGCGATCACCTCGACCCGGCCGCGTTCCATCAGCGAGATGGCGAGGTTGGACGGCGTGCCCCCGAACAGGTCGGTCAGCACGATCACGCCGCGCCCGACATCGACCTCGGCGATCGCCGACGCGATGTCCTCGCGACGAGACTCCATGTCGTCCTCAGGCCCGATCGCCACCGTCGCGACCTGCTCCTGCGGGCCGACGACGTGGATCATCGCGGTGACGAACTCCTCCGCCAGCCGTCCGTGGGTCACCAGAACCAAGCCGATCATGCAGTCGTTGTTTCTCTACCTGCGCCGGTGGGACGGCGATATTCCAAGGAGTCCTGCGGCGCGGCCCGGAGGTCGCGGTGGGTCACCGTGGGCGAAAAGCCGCGCGCGCGCAACCATGCGCCGATCCGCTCGGCGACATGGACCGACCGGTGTCTCCCGCCGGTACAGCCGATCGCGACGGTGATATAGGACTTACCCTCAGCCCGATACCGCGGGAGCAGGAAGGCCACGAGCTCCTCGATCCGCCGTACCGCCTCCTCGTAGGCCGGGTCGACGGCGACATAGGCGGCGACCTCCGGATCCAAGCCGGTCCCCGGCCGCAGCGCCGGCACCCAGTGTGGATTGCGCAGGAAGCGCATGTCGAACACCAGGTCCGCGTTGCGCGGCAGCCCACGCGAGAAGCCAAAGGATAGAACCGATAGCACCGGCTCGTCGTCTCCGCCCGCGAAGCTCTCGCGCACCTGGCCGGCGAGATCGTGCGCGCTCAGCGTCGTCGTATCGATCAGCCGGTTCGCCCAATCCCGGAGCGGTGCGAGCAGCTCGCGCTCGCGGCCAATACCATCCGATGCAGGCCGATCGTCCGCCAGTGGATGCCGCCGCCGCGTCTCGGCATAGCGGCGCTCCAGCTCGGCGCCCGCGCAATCAAGGAACAACGTGCCGATCTCGAGTCCGCGTGAGCGGCTCAATTCGCCCACCCGCGCGATCACCTTGGCCGGGTCGAAGTCGCGGGTGGTGGTGCCCAACCCGAGCGCGAGTGGCCGCGGCTCCTCGTCGCCCTCCGGCGACGCGCCGAGCACCCGGCCGAGCAGCGGCAGCGGCAGGTTGTCTACCACCTCCCAGCCGAGGTCCTCGAGTGTCTTGAGCACGGTCGACTTGCCCGCACCCGACATGCCGGTGACGATCAGGATCGGCGCGCTCATGCCGGTGGCAGCTCCGGCGCCTTCAACGCCCACTCGACCTTGAGCGGCGCCGACGCGCGGAATGGATCGATCACCATCTCGCGCACCGCGATCCCGGCGATCCGCCGCAGCCGTCGCTCGGGAAAGCGTTGATCCTCGTCCGCCAGTCGCACGACCAGGGAGACCGGCGCCTCGGCGAGGTACGGCACGACCACGATCCCCAGCCCACGGACCTCGATCCGCCCCGTCATCTGCGCGGGACTGCGCGCCACCAGCCGGTCGCCGTCGCGCACCAGCAGCACGCGGTCGTCGCTGATCAACACCGCGCCGCGATCGATCAGCCTGAGCGCAAGATCGGACTTGCCCGCACCGGAGCGACCCTCGATCACCACCGCCTGCCCGTGGATCGCCACGGCGGTGGCGTGGAGCGTTTCGGACGAGAGCTGTGCCACGTCAGCCTTCCAGGATCGGGGCCTGCGTCAGCGGCAGGCGAATGACGAAGCGTGCCCCTGCGAGCCTATCCTCGCGCGACTCGACGGTGATCTGTCCCTGATGCCCCTCGACGATCGTCCGCGCAATCGCGAGGCCCAGGCCCGAATGCTGCCCGAACGCCTCGGTCGCAGGGCGGATCGACTGGAAACGCCGGAACACGTCTTCGCGCGCGTCCTCCGGCACACCGGGGCCTTCGTCCTCGACCCGCACGACCAACTCGTTGCGTTCACGCGCCGCCGCGACCGTAACCAGCCCGCCTTCGGGCGAGAAGGAGAGGGCGTTGTCGAGCAGGTTCTCGAACACCCGCTCCAGCCGCGCGCCTTCACCGAGCACCAGGAAAGGCCCGGAGCCGAGCCGGTCGAAACGGATGCGGACGCCGCGCTCCACACCGCGTTCGCCACGTTGCCCGAGCAACCCCTCCAGCATGGCAGCGACATCGACCGGCTCGAACGTCGCTCGGCTGAGCTGGGCGTCGAGGCGCGACGCTTCCGAGATGTCGGTGATCAGCCGGTCGAGCCGATGCACGTCATCGTGGACGATCTGCAGGAGCTTGGCTTGAAGTGCCGGATCCTTGACCCGGCCGAGACCATCGACGGCTGAGCGCAGCGACGCGAGAGGGTTCTTCAACTCATGCGTCACATCGGCCGCAAACGCCTCCGTCGCATCGATCCGGGCCCGCAAGGCCAGGCTCATGTCGGACAGCGCCCGCGCTAAGCTGCCGATCTCGTCGCGGCGATCCGGCAGCCGCGGCACCACGACCTCACGCGCCCGCCCGAGTCGCACCCTCACCGCCGCACGCGCCAGCCGCCGCAATGGCCGGACGATGGTACGCGCCAGGAACAACGACACCAGCACCGACACTAGGGTAACGACCAGCAGCACGACGCCGAGGCGATAGCGCTCGACGCGTACCGTCTGGGTGATGTCGCGCGCGTTGACGGTGGTCAGCACCACGCCGTCGCCGCCGATCGGCGCGGCGGCGGTTATTACGGGTGTGCGGTCGGGTGCGCGCCAGACTGTTGCAGAAACGATGCGTTGCTCGCGGGCGGTATGGGCGTCAGGCCATTCCGCGCCCAGCCGGCGTTCACGATACAGCGGCGCGCGAGGCGCGTTCACCACCGTATCGACCGTGGTGTCGAGAAAGCGCGCGATGCCCTGGCCCGTGGGGTCGCGATCCGGGTCCGCGAGCCGGAAGTTGCGCACGCCTAGTCGGCGGCTGTCCGCCACCAGCTTGCCGTCCGGCCCATATAGTCGCACCCGCACGCCGGTGTCCTGCGCCAGCCGCACCACCAGCTCGTCGCGATGCCGCGCGCCGCCGGCGGTGATCGCCTCGCCGATCAGCCGCGCCTCTCGCAACGCCTGCGCCACGCGGCTGTCGACGATGCGCGAGCGGTAGGAATCGAGATAGAAGAAGCCGCCCGCGATGAGCAGCAGCACGAAGATGTTTACCGCGAGGATGCGCCGGGTGAGTGAGATCTGCCCCGACCAGCGGAGCGCGAGATCGCCGGCCTCCGGCTCCCACTCACTCTTCGGAGAAGCGATAACCGGCGCCATAAAGGGTCTCGATGGCATCGAAGCCGGGATCGACCTGCCGGAACTTGCGCCGGAGCCGCTTGATGTGGCTGTCGATGGTGCGATCGTCGACATAGATGTCGTCCTGATAGGCCGCGTCCATCAGCTGATTGCGCGTTTTCACGATGCCCGGCCGCTGCGCCAGCGTTTCCAGGATCATGAACTCGGTGACGGTCAGCGTCACCGGCTTGCCGTCCCAGTGGGTGCGGTGGCGCGCCGGGTCCATCGCCAGGCGCCCGCGCTCGAGCGCCTCCACCGGCTCACCCTCGGCGGCTTCCGCCTCCTGCGCGCGCGCTTCGGTGCGGCGCAGGATGGCGCGGATGCGCGCGCTCACCAGCCGCGGCGAGAAGGGCTTGGCGATATAATCGTCCGCCCCCATCGCCAGGCCCAGCGCCTCGTCCAGCTCGTCGTCCTTGCTGGTCAAGAAGATCACCGGCAGCTGGCTCTTCTCGCGCAGCCGCCGCAGCAGCTCCAGCCCGTCCATGCGCGGCATCTTGATATCGAAGACGCCGAGATCGGGCGGATTGTCGATCAGCGCCCGCAGCGCAGTCTCGCCGTCCGAATAGACGCGCGTCAGGAACCCCTCTGTCTGGAGGTACACCGACAGCGAGGTCAGGATGTTGCGGTCGTCGTCGACCAGGGCGATCGTGGCCGTCATGTACGGAGCAAGGTAGGGCAAGATCGCCCGGCACTCAACGCATCGTGGTTACCGGTTTGACCGTCACCGCCGCGTCCAATAAGCGCGAACCGGATGGGGCCACGCCCAAGCACTTGGTCAGAAAAGGAACAGGGTTGAACCAGCGCATTCCCGCCACCGGGCTGGCGGAGGGTCTCGGCGGCGCCGTGAACACCGACGCCACGCTTTATTGGAACTTGACCGCGCCGGCGCTCGTCGAAGCGGCGGTGGCGCGTGGCGAGGGCAAGCTCGCGGCCGATGGTCCGTTGGTGGTCGAGACGGGGCCGCATACCGGCCGATCGGTGAAGGACCGCTTCATCGTCCGCGACGCGACCACCGAGAGCACGGTCTGGTGGGGCAAGTCGAACCAGTCCATGGAGCCCGACGCCTTTGCGCGCCTGAAGGAGGATTTCCTCGCCGCGCTGGGCGAACGCAAGGAGCTGTTCGTCCAGGACCTGTACGGCGGTTCGCAGCCTAGCCATCGCGTTCGGGTGCGGGTCATCAACGAGCTCGCCTGGCACAACCTGTTCATCCGCACGATGCTGGTCCGGCCCGAGGAAAAGGACCTGGCGGGGTTCGCGCCCGAATACACGATCATCGACCTGCCCAGCTTCCGCGCCGATCCCGCGCGCCACGGCTGCCGGTCGGAGACGGTGATCGCGGTCTCCTTCACCGATCGCCTGATCCTGATCGGCGGCACCCGCTATGGCGGCGAGATGAAGAAGTCGGTGTTTAGCCTGCTGAACTACCTGCTGCCGCCGACCGGCGTGATGCCGATGCATTGCTCCGCGAATATCGGGCCGAAGGGTGACACGGCGGTGTTCTTCGGCCTGTCCGGCACCGGCAAGACGACGCTGTCGGCCGACTCGAACCGGACGCTGATCGGCGACGACGAGCATGGCTGGTCGGACACCGCGGTCTTCAACTTCGAGGGCGGCTGCTATGCCAAGATGATCCGGCTGTCGGCCGAAGCCGAGCCGGTGATCTTCGCGACCACCAAGCGATTCGGCACCGTGCTCGAGAATGTGGTGATGGACCCCGACGCGCGGACGCTCGACCTCGACGACGCGACGCTCGCCGAGAACAGCCGTGGTCTGTACCCGATCGAGTTCATCCCGAACGCCAGCAAGGACAATCTCGGCCCCGTCCCCAAGAACATGATCTTCCTGACGGCGGACGCCTATGGGGTGATGCCGCCAATCGCAAAGCTGACGCCCGACCAGGCGATGTACCACTTCCTCTCCGGCTATACCGCGCGGGTCGCCGGCACCGAGATGGGCGTGGTCGAGCCCGATGCGACCTTCTCCACCTGCTTCGGCGCGCCGTTCATGCCGCGCCACCCCTCCGTCTACGGCAATCTGCTCAAGGAGCGGATCGCGGCCGGCGGCGTTGATTGCTGGCTGGTCAACACCGGCTGGACCGGCGGCAAATACGGCGTCGGCCACCGCATGCCGATCAAGGTCACGCGCGCGCTGCTCAGCGCGGCGCTCGACGGCAGCCTTAACGACGCCGAGATGCGCACCGATCCGAACTTCGGCTTCCAGGTTCCGGTCAGCGTTCAGGGCGTCGACTCCCAGATCCTCGACCCTCGCCGCACCTGGACCGACAAGGCCGAATATGACGCGACGGCGGCGCAGCTGGTTGATCGCTTCGTCGCAAATTTCGCGCAGTTCGAGAGCCAGGTCGACGAGGGCGTCCGCCAGGCCGCGCCACGGGTGATGCAGCCGGCCTGACGATCAGGCGGCGGACGCTAGACCAGCGTCCGCCGCACCATGTCGTCCAGCACCGTCATCGGCACCGCGCCCGTGCCGACCACCAGATCGTTGAACGCGCGCACGTCGTATCGTGCGCCCAGCCGGGTCCGCGCCGCGTCCCGCATCCGGTTGATCTCGCTGTGCCCGACCTTGTACGCGCACGCCTGACCCGGCCACGAGCAATAGCGGTCAACCTCGCTGGCGACCTCACCCGGCTCCTGCCCATTGGCCTCAGCGAACCAGGCGATCGCCTGCGCCCGCGTCCAGCGCCTCGCATGGAGGCCGGTGTCCACCACCAGCCGGCAGGCGCGGAACGCCATCGCCTGCAGATAGCCGAGCCGCGCCACGGTATCGTCGGCATAGACGCCGAGCTCGTCCGCCAGCTGTTCGGCATAGAGCGCCCAGCCCTCGCCATAGGCGCTGAACGACAGCAGCGAGCGGATCAGCGGCAGCCGGTGGCTGTACTCGCCCTGCCAGACATGGCCTGGGATCGCCTCGTGATATGTGGTCGACGCGATCGCAAATTGCGGCCAGCGCGCGGTGGTCGACAGGTTCATCCAGTATTTGCCCGGGATCGTCCCGTCGATAGAACCCGCCCCGCCATAGGCACCCGCGGCACCCGGCTCTTCCGCCAGCGGCACTCGGAGCACCTCGACATTCCCCTGAACCGGATTTGCGAAAGCGCGCGGCATCAGCGGCCGGATCGCGTCGATCCGCGCCCGCGCATAGGCTAGCACCTGCGCCCGCCCGGCGTCGGTCTCCGGAAATAGGTATTTGGGATCGCGACCCAGCGCCGCCATCCGCGCGCCGACGCTGCCCTGCGTAAGCCCAAGCCGCCGCAGGATCGCGTCCATCTGCGCCTGATAGCGTTTGAGCTCGTCCAAGCCCTGCGCGTGGATCTCTTCGGGTGTCCGCGTGCTCGTCGTCGCCGCGCCCAGCGCCCAACGATAATAGGCATCGCCATCGGGCAGCCGCCACACGCCCGCATCCTGTCCGGCGCGCCTGCGCTGCGCCTTCAACGCCGCGATCTGCCGGTCGAATGCGGGGACGATGGCGGCCCGCGCGATCTCGACTGCGCGGGCACCCTCCGCCGGGTACTTCGCGGCCAATCGCGCGATCCACGGCCACTTCGCAGGATCGCCACCGCGCGCGCCCGTCAGCTGCGGGATTGCCTTGTCGAGCAGGAAGGCCGGAGGGATCACCCCGCGTGCCGTCGCCGCCTGCAGCCGCTCGGTTTCACCGTCCAGCGCCGCCGCATAGCCGCCCACCCGAGCAAGGTACGCAGCCGCATCGGCCGGGCTGTCGAGCTTCTGCGTCGACTCGAGCAGTCGCGGCATGTCGATGAACGCGCCGACATTCTGGATCACGACATAGGGCGAGTTGCGCCACTCGCCGACCGCGACATCGCCACAGGGGAAGGCAAAGCCCTTCAACGCGGTGTCGAACGAGGTCCGCACCACCTCCAGATGCACCCGCTCGGCCGGCGCGACCGACGCCATGTCGAGCCGGTCGATCTCACGCAACCGCCGCCGCAATTGATCGGCGATCGCGCGCTGCCCGGCGGTGCTGCGATCCACCAGGCTGCCGCGCAGCGCCGCCCGCGCTCCAGTGTCGATCCCTAGGTCGGATGCACGCTCCGGGAACAGTCGCAGCAGGTCGTCGGTGATTGCCTCTAGCAGCGCCGACGCGGGCCTCGCCGGTTGCGCCATCAGCCTGGGGGCGAGAGCGGCCGACAGCCCTGCGCCCATGACCGTACGCCGCGTAAGCTCCATGCCAAATCCACTTCTAGTCATCGTGTTGTTCGAGCAGGCGTCCACGAAGCTCACCTGCGAGCCATCGGAGCCAGTCGCGGGCCTCATCGTCATTCTGTCCGATGGTGATGTCGGGGCGGAAGGCGCGCTCAAAAGCGGCAAGCAGATCGCTTGGGTGATCTTTTAGGAAATCGTCGGCCTCCGCCGCTGTCGCGCGCACGACGGACGGATCGGTGGTGCTGACGAAGTTGGCAACCACGCCACTCAAGCTGTCCTGCTCCAAGTCCCAATCCTGGTGGAAGTACCCACCAAGCATGGCTGATAATTCGGGATACGACATTACGCCTCTCAGGGAATCGGGAAAGCCGTCAGGACGTAATAAAGACGGCCATTCGCCACCTGCTTCCGCAGAACCACGCGCACGCTGTTCACTCGCGTCAGCTGGCCCGTAGCGCGGACGACGCCGCTGCCGGCATTGGCGAATGGGCCGACGAACGCTCGCGTGGCGCCTGGCGTGGCGGTTCCCGCCCAGGCGGCGATCGCCTGACTGTTCGCCGAAGAACGGAACCCACCGCGCGTTCGGCATGTGCTAGGTAGCGAAGGTCGAGGCGGCGGGGATGGTTGACTGGCTCGCCAGTTGTGCGTGTAGCTGTGCCTCGGTGCGGCCGACATGGCGGGCGATCGTGTGTCCACCTGCGGCCTCCTGAGCAGCTAGGCTCAGACGGCCGCCACGAATTGCCGCCACCCGCGCAGCCGCCAGTCCGCCCGAGACCGCAAGCGGTACGAGGATGTCAACGCCATCGCCGATCCGTTCGGCGGTAGCCGGGTCAACGCCCAGCCGCTCCGCTAGCGCGGTGGTCGCATCGCTGGTCATGCTGTCGGTGCCGAGCCCGCTGATCGCTTGACGGACGCCTGCTTGGAAGCCGTCGATGCCGTGGACCGCCAGGGCGCCACCGCCGACCTTGGTGACCATGGTTGGCTCCGGCACCACCAGCATAGCACCGCCGCCCAGAACTTCGACGGCACCGAAGATCGCGCGGGCCGCACCCCAGCCGCGGGCTGCGAAGCTCGGCTGCTCCAACGTACCGTTCGCCAGCACCGCGGCCAATTGCGGCGGCGTCGGCACGATCCGCAGGCCGTCTTCGTCAGGCATCGCTTGCGACTCCGCGCGTGGCACCGCGCCCGGTTAGCATTGCTCGTCTTCGCGCACCAACCGGCTTGGTTGGCGACGCTTTAAGCAGCGGTGGCGGCGCGGCCCGGCAACACGCAAATTGCGCCTGCGCCATCCGCTAGCTAAGGGCCGGCATGGACATTCGCCTCGGCCTCACCTTTGATGATGTGTTGCTCGTGCCGGCGGAGTCGGAGGTGCTGCCGAGCATGGCCGACACTCGCACCCAGCTGACCCGCGGCATCGCGCTCAACATCCCGATCATCTCGTCGGCGATGGACACGGTGACGGAAGGCCAGATGGCGATCGCGATGGCGCAGCTCGGCGGCATCGGCGTGCTCCACCGCAACCTGTCGGTGGAAGAACAGGTCGCTGCCGTCCGTCAGGTCAAGCGCTACGAATCGGGCATGGTGGTCAACCCGATCACCATCGCGCCCGACGCGACGCTGGCCGACGCGCAGGGGCTGATGACGCGCAATCGGATCAGCGGCATCCCGGTGGTGGAGGCGGACGGCAAGCTGGTCGGCATCCTCACCAACCGCGACGTCCGCTTCGCCGAGCATCCGGGCCAGCCCGTCGCCGAGCTGATGACCCACGACAACCTCGCCACCGTGTCGGTTGGCGTCGGTCAGGAGGAGGCCCGCCGTCTGCTCCACCAGCGCAGGATCGAGAAGCTGCTGGTGGTGGATGAGGCCTATCGCTGCGTCGGCCTCATTACCGTCAAGGACATCGAAAAGGCGGTCACCTATCCCTCGGCGACCAAGGACGCGGCCGGGCGCCTTCGCGTGGCGGCGGCGACGACGGTGGGCGATGCCGGTTTCGACCGCACCGAGGCGCTGGTCGACGCCGAGTGCGACCTGATCGTCATCGACACCGCCCACGGCCATAACCGCGACGTCGCGCGCGCGGTGGAGCGCGTGAAAAAGCTCTCCAATTCGGTCCAGGTCGTCGCCGGCAACGTCGCCACCGCGGAGGCGACGCGGGCGCTGGCGGATGCGGGCGCGGACGCGGTCAAGGTCGGCATCGGCCCTGGCTCGATCTGCACCACCCGCGTCGTCGCCGGCGTCGGCGTGCCGCAGCTCACCGCCGTGCTCGAATGCGCCGAGGCCGGGCGCGCCGTCGGCGTGCCGGTAATCGCCGACGGCGGCATCCGCACCAGCGGCGACATCGCCAAGGCGCTGGCGGCGGGTGCCTCCACCGTAATGATCGGCTCACTGCTCGCCGGCACCGACGAGGCGCCGGGGGAGACCTTCCTGTACCAGGGCCGCGCCTACAAATCCTATCGCGGCATGGGGTCGGTCGGCGCAATGGGCCGCGGCTCCGCCGACCGCTATTTCCAGGGCGACGTGCGCGACCAGATGAAGCTGGTCCCGGAGGGAATCGAGGGGCAGGTGCCGTTCAAGGGGCCGGCGCGCGAGGTCGTCCACCAGCTGGTCGGCGGCGTGAAGGCGGCGATGGGCTATACCGGTTCCGCCACGCTCGCGGCCCTGCGCGAGCGGGCGAGGTTCGTCCAAATTACTGGCGCTGGGCTGATGGAAAGCCATGTCCACGACGTGACGATCACAAGGGAAGCGCCGAACTACCCGACACGTTAGTCATTGCTGTCCTACAAGCGCGCGACATGCCATGCGGCGATCATGCCCGGTCAGCCTTATCATGAGTCCTCGACCCATCCCTATGGCTGGTCGACTGGCCGACGTTTCGCGGTGACGTGACGTGAAGATCGTGAACTTCCGATGACACCTCCCGCCCGCACCCAGGCCGCGATCGAGTTGCTCGACGCCATCATCGCAGCCGCGCGAGAGGGTGGCGCGGCCGCGGATACGTTAATTCAGCGCTATTTCGCCACGCGCCGCTACGCCGGCTCCAAGGACCGCCGCGCCGTTCGCGAGCTCGTCTACGCTGCGATCCGCGCCGCGGGCGAACGACCGGGGGGCGGCCGCGCCGCGATGCTGCTGCTCGCCGACCGCGACGCGGGCATCGCCGCGACCTTCGACGGTGAGGGCCATGGACCGCCTCCGATCCACCCCGACGAGCCGAAGGCCAAGGCGGGTGTGGTGCCGATCTGGCTGGGCAAGCGCCTGACCGCGTCGGGCATCGGCCGCGCCGAACAGGAGGCGCTGGTGGCCCGCGCGCCGCTCGACCTGCGCGTCAACACGCTGTTGGCCAGTCCGGCGGAGGTCGCAGCGGAGACCGGCGGGGAGCTGATCCCGGGCCTCCCCGCCGGTGTGCGCCTGCCGACGGGCACTGACGTGTCGGCTTTGGCGGGCCGTGCCGAGATACAGGACGCCGGCAGCCAGGTCGTCACGCTCGCTGCGCGGGCCCGGCGCGGGCAGAACGTCATCGACCTGTGCGCCGGCGCTGGCGGCAAGTCGCTGGCCCTCGCCGCCGTCATGGACAACGACGGCGCGATCATCGCCACCGATACCGATCGCGGCCGTCTGTCCCACCTGTTGCCACGCGCGGAGCGGGCAGGGGCGAGCATCATCGCCACGCGGCTCCTCGACCCCGGCCATGAACTGAGCACGCTGACGGATGTGCGTGGCCGGGCCGATACGGTTCTGATCGATGCGCCCTGCTCGGGCAGTGGCACTTGGCGGCGAAACCCGGAAGCGCGCTGGCGGCTCACCCCCGATCGCATCGAGCGCCTCGTCGCCACGCAGGCGCGGCTGATCGGCATCGGCGCGGCATTGGTGCGGCCGGGCGGTGCGCTGGTGTTCATCGTTTGCTCGCTGCTTGACGAGGAGGGCAGGGGCCAGGTGGCCGCCTTCCTTGCGGATCGCCCGGACTGGGCCGCCGATCCGCTCGACCTGCCGGCCGGGCGAGCTCATGGCGACGGTTGGCGACTGGACCCGGCGCACGACGGCACCGACGGCTTTTTTGTCGCGCGCCTCCTGGCCCCATGCTAGCGGTGTTTGGGTGGGGCCTCGTCTGGAGCTGATCATGCGTTACATGCCCGTCGCCGTCGCCGCCTCGTTGGCGCTGGTGTCGATCTCCACCTCGTTGCAGGGCCAGCGCGCCGCACCGCCGATCGATCCCCGCTCGCTGCAACTGCTCGCGGACGGCCGGGCTGCGCGCGCCGCGGGTGATCTCAACGGCGCGGTCGACGCGTTCGAGACTGCGGTCGCGGTTGATCCGCGCAATCGCGCGGCGTTCGTGGCGCTGGCCGATGCGGCCGAGGCCCGCGGGCTGCCGGGCAAGGCGATCCGCCTCTACCGCGAGGCGCTGCTGCTCGACCCGAACGACGTGACCGCGCTCGCCGGGCAAGGCGAGGCGCTGGTCGCCAAGGGGGCGGTCAATCGCGCGCGGGAGAACCTCGCCAAGGTGCGCGCGCTGTGCAAGACCGGCTGCGCGCCGGCTACCCAGCTCGCCGCCGCAATCGCCAAGGGTCCGCCCGTCGCCACCGCGCAGGTGACCCCAAAGCCGACGACCCAGACGCCCTAGTCGGCGCTGCTACTAGCGAGCGTCCTCAAGCCGCGGGCGAGCGCCACCCACTCGGCGACGGTGACGGTCTCCGCCCGCCGCGCCGGGTCGATCCCCAGCGCCTCCGCCGTGCCGAGCGCGCCCGGCACGCCTTTCAGGCTCTGGCGCAGCATCTTGCGCCGCTGCCCGAACGCCGCTGCCGTGAGTCGCTCCAGATCGCGCACCTCCACCCCGGCCGGCGCTTCCACAGGCACGATATGCACCACCGCCGACATGACCTTGGGCGGCGGCGTGAAGGCGGAGCGATGCACCGGCATCGCGATCCGCGCGGTCGAGCGCCATTGCGCAAGCACCGCCAGCCTGCCGTAGGCGTCGTCGCCGGCGCCTGCGACGATCCGTTCGGCGACCTCCTTCTGGAACATCAGCGTCGCCGATGCCCACCAAGGCGGCCAGTCCGCGGTCAGCCATCCGACCAGCAGCGCGGTCCCAACATTATAGGGCAGATTCGAGACGATATGCGGGCGCGAGCCGAATTGCGCCGACAGCTCGACGGTGAGCGCATCGCCCTCGATCACCCTCAACCGTCCGGGATAAGCCTCGCCCAGTTCCGCCAGCGCCGGCATGCACCGCCGGTCGCGCTCTACCGCAGTCACCCGCGCACCTGCCGCCAATAACGCCCGTGTTAGCCCGCCCGGCCCCGGCCCGACCTCCAACACCTCTGCGTCGGTGAGATCGCCCGGCACCGCCGCGATGCGCGCAAGCAGCTGGCCGTCGAACAGGAAGTTCTGTCCTAACGCCTTGCTCGCCTGCAGCCCATGTCGCGCCACCACGTCACGCAAGGGCGGTAGCTCAGCCAAGCCGACGCCCAGCCATCTCGCCCGCCATCGCGATCGCCGCGATCATCGCGCCGGGCTCCGCCACATCCTTGCCGGCGATATCAAAGGCGGTGCCGTGATCGGGCGAGGTCCGCACGATCGGCAGCCCCAGCGTGACGTTCACCCCTTCATCGAAGTGGATCGTCTTCAACGGGATCAGTGCCTGGTCGTGGGTCGGACACAGCACCGCGTCGTAGCGCGCCCGGGCGCGCGGGTGGAACAGCGTGTCCGCGGCGTGCGGCCCGCTCGCGTCAATGCCCTCGGCGCGCAGCTCGGCGATCGCGGGCACCATCGCGTCGATCTCCTCGCGACCGATCGTGCCGCTTTCGCCGGCATGAGGATTGAGGCCGGCAAAGGCGAGCCGCGGTGCCGCGATGCCGAAGCTCCGCTGCAAGCCGCGCGCCGTCGCGCGTCCCTTCGCCACGATCAGCTCGCATGTCATCAGGCGGGATACGTCCGCCAGCGGCACATGGCCGGTGATCGGTACCACCCGCAGGCTCGGTCCCGCCAGCATCATCACCGCGTTGCGCGCGGTCACGCCGCACCGTTCCGCCACGAACTCGGTTTGGCCCGGATGGGTAAAGCCGACGGCATAGAGCGCCGCCTTCGAGACCGGGCCCGTCACCAGCGCGCTGGCCGCACCCTGGCGTACCAGTCCGACCGCCATCTCCAGCGCCTGCAAAGCGCTGCCGGCGCCGGCTTCGTCAGGTGAGCCGGGCGTACGGACACCCGTCTCGCCCGTGCTGAGCACCGGCAGTGCCCGGCCGAACGCGGCCAGTCCTTGCTCCAGCGTCTCCACGACCGCGACCGGCCCGGACCAGACTGCGCGCACCGCGGCGGCATCGCCGATCATCACAAACGGCGGCAACACACTGCGCGCGCCCCACGCCTTGGCGACGATCTCCGGCCCGATCCCGGCGGGATCGCCCATCGAGACCGCAACCGGCGTCACATCAGCGATAATCAACCACCGCGTCGCGGCGCAGGTCGCGCAGCTTCTGCTGCGCGCGCAGGTTCACCCGCGTCTGCTCCAGTTGGTTCTGCACTTGGTCCGCGCGCGGCAGCGTCGCGGTGCGCGCGTCGTCGCGTCCGCACAGCACAAGCGCCCGCACGCCCTCGTCCGGTGAACCGAACGGCGGCGTCGCCTGGCCGATCTGCAGCTTCAGCACAATCTCCTGCAACTGCGGTGGCAGAGCGCGGACCTGCACCGTGTCATTGTCCACCACCTCGGCCCCGAGCGAGGCGCCCACCTTATCGGCGGTGCCGCAGCCCTGCAGCGACTTCAACCCGTTGGCGAAGGTCGCGGCACGCGCGGTCGCCTCGGCCTGGGTCAGACCGGGCGGAAACTTGATCGTCAGCTGCTTCAGGCTCAGCTTCGCGTCGCGCGGATCGGCGGTCAGCACCTGACGCTTGTCGGTCAGGTACAGTATCGAAAAGCCTCCCGACGTCTGAATTGGTCCGGCGACCTGGCCGACCTGCATCTCCTGCGCCGCCTGCGCGAGCTCGGGCGGCAGCACCGCGGCCCGCACCCAGCCCAGGTCGCCGCCCTGGCCGCGCAGGGTGGTCTCGGTGTTCTGGCGCGCCAGCACCTCGAACGGCACCTGCCCCTTGCCCAGCTCCTGGATCAGCGTCCGCGCCTTGGCGAACACCTGCTGCTCGTTTGCGGGCGTGGCGTTGAGGAAGATCTCCTTGAGGTTGTACTCCTGCGTCCCCTGCGCCGCCTGCAGGCGGCCGAGGATACCCTTCACCTCCTGCTCGCTAACGTTGACGAACGGCTCGACCCGGCGACGCAGATACCGCTGCCATGCCAGCTCCGCCTCGATCTCACGCTTCAGCGACCGCTCGGACGATCCGGCGGCGGTCAGCAGCGCCGGGATCTTGTCGGGCGTGGTCTTGAAGCTGGCCTGCGCGGTCCGAGCATAAGCCTGGGTGATCTCGGCCGGGGTAACGGTGATCTCGGCGGTCTTCGCCTCCTGGATCTGCAGCGTCTCGTCGATCAGCTGGCGCAGGATCTGCAGCCGCAGCCGGTCACGCTCCTCGCCGGTAATGCGGCTGACGGGTACGTTGTTGAATAGCGCGATCAGCGCCATCCGATGATCCACATCGGTACCGGTGATGACGGTGTCGTTGACGATCGCGGTCGGCTTGCGGACATTGGGGTCGAGCTTGCCGAAAATCTGCAGATTTGCCGGAATGTCGAGACCCGTTTCGGGAACGCTGGTGTCCTTCACGGTCTGCGCGGTGCCCGCCACCGCCAGCGCAGCCACCGCCGCGCCGATCACCGATCGCCTGAAAACGCTAGTCACTTGTATCCCACTCCTCGCGCACCGCCGTCGCCCTCAGCCCGCGCCTGCCCCGGTGATGCTGAACGCGCGCTTAGCGCCCGGGCCTGGTGAACGCCAGTGACAACAGGAAGCTGTTGCCGCGCCGCGCGTCCCCGGTGTCCTGGTAATCACGCCGCCAGGTCAACCCGATCCGGAGGCAATCGTCCTCATATTGCACGCCGATCCGGTGGCGGATCGGGTCGAAACCGTCGGCCAAGCTCAGCGGGTCTTCGCGCCGGTTGGTGAGGTCGACGACGCCGCTGGCGAACGCCGACCAGAACGGCGCGAACTGCACCCGCCCGGCGACGCGCACCTCCTCGCGGTCCTGCAAATCCTCGATCGCCGGGAAGATGTTCCGATCGAGGCGCAGGTAGCCGAGCAGCACATAGTTGTTTTGCGAACCGATCGTCGCGTCGATCTCGTTGCGGCGGAAAGCAAAGCTGTCCTTGTCCAGCCGGTAGCGGTGGGTAAACGAGATGAAGTCGCGCAGGCGCACCTCCGTCCGCCCGGTGATGTCGGACAGGCGGTCCGACAGTCCGGTTCCGTCAGGCAGGATCGTCGCGCGGCGTGACAGGCGATAGCTCTGCCCCGCCACCGCGTTGATGCGCAGGCCGGGCAGGTCAAGGGTCCATTCGGCGCCATAGGTGGCGCGGGTGGAGTCCTCGAACCGGTCGTAGCCGGGGAAGCGGTTGAGCGCGAACAGGTTGCTGTCGTCGAGGTCGAGCGCACGGGAGTCCTCGTTTGGCAGCGACAGGTTGGCGATGCGTGGGCTGGCGACAACCTGGAACCGTGGCGTCAACCGCTGGGTGCCGCCCCACAGCGCGCCGATCAGCGGCCAGCGCAGGTCGGCCGCCACCGCGCCGATCGCGCGGGTGCGGAACCCCTCGATGCCGCGATAGCTCGCCACCGCCGTCGTCAAAGTGTCGCGCGTATTGTAGGCGTCGCCGCGGGCAAAGGCGGTCAGCGTCAGTTCCTGCCCACGGCCGGTCAGCAGCCGCCGGTCCCAGCGCGCGCTGGCAAAGGCGCGTTGCGTGTCCTGGCCGGCGGTCCGCGTCAGCGCCAGGCTGTTGAGCTGCACCTCGATCCGCCCGCCGACCACGTCGTTGAAACGACGGCGAAAGTCGACCTCCGGCAGCGCGACCGGCTGCAGTCCCTGATCGTCGGCGACCCGCAGCGTCTGCACCGACCAGCCGGTCAGCGCGAAATAGCTGTCGCGGTCGATCCGCTCCAGCGAGGCGGTGGAGCGCAGCCGGTCGTCGCGCGAAATGTCGTAGCGGCGGAGGAACGTTCGATCGGTGGTGCGGCGCAACGAGCCACTGGCCGACCAGTTCGGCGACAGCTGGTAGCGCGCGACCGCGTCCACATACCCCCGGAACGCCATCTCAGTCGAAAGGCCGGTCGCCCTGGACAGGTCGTCGCTGCGGCGGCTGGCGGTGGCATAGCCGGTCACCCGGAACGCGCCGGACGTGCCGAGCGAGTCATATTGCAGCTGCAGCATCGGCAGCACCGAGGTAAAGACATGCGGCGCGATCGTCAGCCCGCGATTGGGCGCGATCGACCAATAATAGGGCGTCGTGACCTCCAGACCGTTGACCGCCTTGTAGCGGATGTCTGGGGTCAACCAGCCGCTGTCGCTGTTCTCACCGATCGGCACCGACAATTTGGGCAGCGGGATCGACGCCAGCCCGAACAGATGGAAACGCCCGCCGACGAAGTAGATGCGCTCACGCTCGGGGCGATAGGTGACGCGCACCGCGGTGATCTTCCACGACGGCTCCTTGGGACAGCCGGCGCTGTTGACCACGGCGCACGGCGTATAGGCGGCGCTGTTGAGGTTGATGGTGCCGTCTTCCTCCCGCGAACCGCGTACGGCCGCGAGCCGGTCGCCGCGTTCCAGCACCACCAGCATGTTGTCGATCACGCCGTCGCGCAGAGAATCGGTGAGCTCGATCGAGTCGCCATAGGCGATGTCACCCTGCGGATTGGTGACCGCGATGTTGCCGGTCGCCACCACCTGGCCGGTCTTGCGGTCCCAGACGACCCGGTCGGCGCGCAGACGGCTGCCTTGGCGCGCCATCCGCACGTCGCCCAGCGACGTCACGACATCGGCGTTGCCATCATATTCCAGCGCGTCGGAGGAGAACTGCACCTGGTTCGGGTCGGCCGGCGACGCCTCGGGGCTGGGCGGCGGCACCTGGACGGGCCGGTCCTGCAACTCCTGCGCATCACCCGGCGCGGCCACGGCCAAGGCGATGGCGGCCGAACTCGCCCACAGAAGGTGACGCAACACGAGTATTCCAGACCCCTTCACGCGGACGCCGTTCGCCTATCGGAAGCCTGCCCGCCCCGCAATCGCGCGCTTGCCTCCCGCCGCCGGTAACCTAGATGGACATAGCTTCAAGACCTTGCAGGACTTCTTCGCACATGCAGATCACCTTCGCGCCCGCCGCTCCGACCGCGGCGATCCTGGTCCTGCCGGTCGAAAAGGACGGGCTGGACAGGCTGGCGTTGGGGGAGGGCGCGCCGATCGCCGCCGCCGCCGCCACCGCCGCGCGCTTCACCGGCGAGGCGGGCACGGCGCTCGACCTCTTCGTGCCGGGCGAGACGGTACGGCGCATAGTTCTGCTCGGCGTCGGCGGGGGTGACGAGCCCGATTGGGCCAAGGCCGGCGGCGCGCTGACTGCCAAACTGCTGACCTCCGGCGCTATCGAGGCGACCGTCGACCTGGCGAACGTCACGCCGAGCGCGGCGGCCGTGGCGCGCTTCGCCGGTGCCGCCGCGCAGCGCGCCTGGCGGCACGATGTCTACCGGACCAAGCTGCCCGACAACCAGAAGCCGAGCCTGACGACGCTGACCATCGCCGGTGCTCCCGCCGGCGTCGACGCGGCGTGGGCGACACAGTCGGCGGTGACCGACGGCATGGCGCTGACCCGCCAGCTCGTCTCCGAGCCGCCCAACATCCTCTATCCCGAGAGCTTCGTCGACCAGGTGACGCGCTCGGTCGAAGGGCTGGGCCTCGAGATCACCGTGCTCGACCAGGATCAGATGGCGGCGCTCGGCATGGGCGCCATACTCGGCGTCGCGCAGGGCTCGTCGCGCCCCGGCCGGCTGCTCGCGCTCAAGTGGAACGGGGGAGGAGACGCGCCCGCCGTGGCGCTGGTCGGCAAGGGCGTGACCTTCGACACCGGCGGCATTTCCATCAAGCCGGCGGCCGGCATGGAGGACATGAAGTGGGACATGGGCGGCGCGGGCGCGGTCGCGGGCGCGATGAAGGCGCTTGCCGCGCGCAAGGCGAAGGCGAACGTCATCGGCGTCATGGGGCTGGTCGAGAACATGCCTGACGGCAACGCCACGCGCCCTGGTGACGTGCTGACCAGCATGTCGGGCCAGACGATCGAGGTGCTCAACACCGATGCCGAAGGACGGCTGGTCCTTGCCGACGCGATCACCTGGGTGCAGCGGACGCACGGCGTGAAGACGATCGTCGATCTCGCCACCCTGACCGGCGCGATGATCGTCGCACTGGGCAATGAATATGGCGGGCTGTTCTCGAACGATGAGAGGCTGGCAGCGCATCTGACCGCGGCGGGGCTGGCGACCGACGACAAGCTGTGGCGCTTTCCGCTCTCGCCCACCTACGACAAGATGATCGATTCACCGATCGCGGACATGAAGAACATCGGCGGCAAAGGCGCGGGCTCGATCACCGCGGCGCAGTTCATCCAGCGTTTCGTCGAGGAGGGTGTCGCCTGGGCCCATCTCGACATCGCCGGCATGGTGTGGAGCGACAAGCCCGGCACCCACCACGACAAGGGCGCGACAGGGTACGGCGTGCGGCTGCTCGACCGCTTCATCCGCGACAATTTCGAGGGTTGAATACACCTCCCGCTTGCGGGAGGGGCCCAGCTATTCTCCCCTCCCGTTTGCGGGAGGGGCTGGGGGGAGGGGATGTAAGCTCCATGCTATCGGACAATTCCTCCTCCAACTCTTCCCGCAGGCGGGAGGGGAGCTAGTGCAGGTCGACTTCTATCACCTCACCCGCCAGCCGCTCGACCGCGTCCTGCCGCAGATCGCGGAAAAGGTGCTCGCCAGCGGCGCACGTCTGCTGATCGTGGTCGCCGACGACGACGAGCGCGCCCGCCTCGACCGGCACCTGTGGACCTATGCCACCGACAGCTTTCTCCCCCACGCGCAACTGGGCGCCGGTGACGATGCGGCGCAGCCGATCCTTTTCGCCCCCGACATCAACGCCGCCAACGGCGCGCGGAACATCGCGCTGGCGGACGGCATCTGGCGCCCCGACGCGCTCGATTTCCACCGCGCCTTCCACGTCTTCGACGAGGAGCGGATCAAGGACGCGCGCGCCGCTTGGCGTCTGCTGAAGAACCGGGACGGCGTTGAGCCGCGCTACTGGAAGCAGAACGAGGCGGGCAGGTGGAAGCAGGTGACCTGAGTCGGAAGGGCCGGCTCCGGTCCTTGACGGTTCACCCGAACAGGCGCACCATCGTGCTACATCCAACGGAGGATGGGATAAAGAGCGGGGGCTCTTATGGACCTGGTGATCTATTGAAGGCGTGGGCCGTCGCTTCGGTGGCGGCCCCGCCGGATCACGCCGCACCCTGGGTTTTTACCGTTTGCTATTATCCAGCCCCAGCGACTCCCGCGTGATCGGGTCGGCGATGGCGTCCCGCACCATCCTACCGCCCGGCGCCGCGCCATAGTTCGCCGGGATGTTGCTGCCGATGGGCCGGCAGATCGGGAAGGCGGAGCGTGGCCGCTGCCCATAGAGCGCCGCTTCCTTCTTATCGTAACCAAGCTGGTAAGCGGTCGTCACCTGCTTCATTCGCACACCGTTCAGCGCCACCATTCGGTTCGCCAGCCGCGCCTGCGCGATCGTGTGCCGCAGGGATCGCGCCTCGTCGCCACCGAACGGCCGCCCGGGACCGGACAGCGCGTAAAGGCTCGTCCAGATGTCGAGTTCACGCCGGCCGTGGAAGCCGATCTGCTCCGCGAAGTCATAGGCAGTTGAATAATTATCGAGGACCTCGCGATCGAGATGCGCGGCGGTCTGCGCGCTCAGCGTGCTTTGCCACACGCCGACTGGCCAGGTGCGATAGGGCGGTGCGCTCGGCTCACCCAGGGGCGGCAGGCGCCCCGCCTGCCCGGCGTCCGCGACGATCCGCGCCAACTCGTCCAAGCGGCGCTCGACACAGGCGTCAATGGTGACGCGCTCCTCGCCCTGGCCGATCAGCTCGCCCAGCTCCACCGCCATCGCGTCGCGAGCGCCGCGCACCTCGATCCGCCAGCCGATCTCAGTCGCGATCGCGCCGAGGCCGAGCGCGACCAGCACACCCAGCACCACGCTCGCGAACTCGCGCAGCTATTTGCGCGTGGCATCGCGCTGCCACAGGCGGTGCAGCCTGCCGCGCGTCGTCGCTGTCGCCTCGGTCACGTGGCCCCCGCTTGCATCGCCCCGAGCGCCAGCCTAGGGCGCGCGCAACTTCCGAACAACCAAATCAGGAGAACGTGTCCGTCATGGCCGCGACCAGAACCTTTTCGATCATCAAGCCGGACGCCACGCGCCGCAACCTGACCGGCGCGGTCACCAAGATGCTGGAGGAAGCCGGCCTGCGCGTCGTCGCCTCCAAGCGCATCCAGATGACCCGCGAGCAGGCGGAGGGCTTCTATGCCGTCCACCGGGAGCGGCCGTTCTTCAACGACCTCGTCTCCTTCATGATCTCCGGCCCGGTGGTCGTGCAGGTGTTGGAGGGCGAGAACGCGATGCAGCGCAACCGCGACGTGATGGGCGCCACCAATCCCGCCAATGCGGAGCCCGGCACGATCCGCAAGGAGCTGGCCGAGTCGATCGAGGCCAATTCGGTCCACGGCTCGGACTCCGACGAGAACGCCGCGACGGAGATCGCCTATTTCTTCAAGCCCGAAGAGATCGTCGGCTGATGCCCGACTGGCGGCTGCGGCGGGCAGGGCCCGACGACGCCGCCGCCGTGGCGCTGGTCTCGGGCTCGACGTTCCTGGAGACCTATGCCGGCATGCTGCCCGGCCGCGATATCGTCGCGCATTGCGGCAGGAACGGCGCCGACGCCTATGCGGGTTTCGCGGCCGATCCCCGCGTCGTGCTGACCGTTGCCGAGCATCCGGACGGCGGCGCGCCGGTCGGTTTCACGCTGCTGGCGCCGCCCGACCTGCCGATCGGGGTCGGCCCCGACGATCTGGAGCTCCGCCGCATCTATGCGCTCGCCACCACGTACGGCACCGGGCTGGGATGGGCGCTGATGACGCGCGCGATCGAGGACGCGCGCGGCCTCGGCGCCAAACGGCTGCTGCTCGGCATGAACAAGCTCAACCACCGTGCCCACACCTTCTACGAGCGTCAGGGTTTCGCGGTGATCGGCGAGCGCATCTTCGTGGTCGGCGATACGCCCAACCAAGACTTCATCCTCGCCCGCGCTATCTAGCGTTTCGGCGGGCTCCACAGCGCGTCGAGCCGCTGCGCCGATCCGCCGCGCTCGCGGAGCACCAGCCCGGTCAGGTCGAGCGAGCGCCCCGCGAACATGCCGCCGCCCCGCGTCCGCCACGCCACATCATAGATCGCCCGGTCGCTGCGCTTCACGTCCGCGTCCCACCAATAGGCGGTCACCAGCACCGGCAGCCGCCCATCCGCGTCGTCGCGCCCGCCATCGGTCGCCTTGAGCAGCGCGGAGCGGAACCAGTCCGCCTCGATCCGCGGCTGCGGCACGCCGTCGCGTGGCGTCACGCCCAGCCCCGCCGGGAAGCGGACGTCGACCGACTCGATCTTGTGCGTCGCATCGGCCAGCGTCAGCGTCTCGCCGCCGCTCGACACCGTGCCTTCCAGCCGCACGATCCGTTGCACCTTCGCCTCCTTGGCCACCGCCGCCGCGCGCTCCGCCGCGCTCTCCCGCCGATCCGACCAGGAGAGGTACAGCCCGATCGCGCCGATCAGTACGCTCGCCACCGCGACGAGCTCCGCCAGCGTCAGCCAGCGCCGCCGCCGGGTGCGCTGCTCGGTCGTCTCGCGTCCCGGTTCGCTCATCGTCCGCCGGCCTCCAGCAGCCCCCGCGGCGCCACCAGCTCCCAGCTCATCGCGACCCGCTCGCCGACCCGGTCCCAGTCGGTGTCCGCGGCCCCGATGCGCATCGCCACCCAGCCCGATGGCCCGAGATAGGGCGGCGAGTAGTAGAAGTCCGGATCGTGCTCGATCAGCATCGCCTGCTCGTCACGCCCCGCTGTCTTGACGATCACCGCCGTCTCGCCGTCGCCGTGATGATTGTGCCAGATATAGGCGAAGAACTTGCCCTTCTCGATGTGGAACCCCGGCGAGCCATGCGACAGCCGTTCTGCCGTCTCCGGCAGCTTCAGCGCGATTGCGCGCAGCCGTGCGAGGTCGGCGGGATAGTCTGGGCTCATTGCGTCACGAACTCCGCCAGCACTCGGGGGTAGAGCCGATGTTCTTCCACCAGCACGCGCGTGGCAAGCGTATCCGGCGTATCGCCCGGCAGCACCGGCACCCGCGCCTGGCCCAGCACCGCGCCGCCGTCGAGCTCCTCCGTCACCAGGTGCACGGAGCACCCCGCTTCCGCATCGCCCGCGGCGATGGCGCGGCTGTGGGTGTCGAGCCCCTTGTATCTGGGCAGCAGGGAAGGGTGGACGTTGACGATCCGCCCGCGCCACCGCGCCACGAACGCGTCCGACAGCAGCCGCATGTATCCGGCCAGCGCGATCACCTCCGCACCCGCCTCGCGCAACGCGGCATCGAGCTGCTCCTCGTACGCCGCCTTGCCGATCCCCTTCGGTGACAAGGCCCATGTAGCGAGTCCATGCTCCTGCGCCCAAGCCAGCCCGGCAGCTTCGGGCTTGTCGGAAGCGACCAGCGCGACGCGGTAGCCGTCTGCGCGCTCAACGAGCGCCTGCATGTTGGACCCCCGCCCGGAAATCAGGATGCCGACCTTCACCTGGCACCCTGCCGGGCGAACGCCGGGGCCCGGATGCTGGTCATCCGGCTGAGGCTGGTGACGAGAACCCGGCTCGGCCGACCGGGCCCCGGCGTCCGCCGGGGAGGGTGCCTAAACCCCATGCGTCGCACGCCAACTCTCCCGCGCGCTCCAGGTCTCCGCCGACCCCCGCACGGTGCAGCCCCGCTCGCCCGCCTCGACGCCGCCGATCCGGAACACCGTCTCACCCGCCGCGATCAGCGCCTCGGTAACCCCATCCACCTCGTCGGGCGCGAGCACCACCACCATGCCAATGCCGGTATTGAACGTCCGCGCCATCTCCTCAGGCTCTATCGCGCCCTGCGCCTGCAGCCAGCCCATCAGCCGCGGCAGCGTCCAGCGGTCCGCGTCCAACACCGCGTGGCACTCCGCCGGCAGTACCCGGGGCACATTTTCCAGCAATCCGCCGCCGGTGATATGCGCCAATCCCTTGATCCGCCCGGCGCGCAGCAGTGGCAGCAGCGACGCCACATAGATTCGGGTCGGCGCCATGAGCGTGTCGATCAACAGCCGGTCGGGGTTGAAGATCGCCGGTCGGTCCAAACGCCAGCCCTTGTCCGCGGCCAGCCTGCGCACCAGCGAGAAGCCGTTGGAATGCACCCCCGTCGAGGCGAGCCCCAGCAGCACGTCACCCGGCGCGATGGTCGCACCGGTCAGCAGCCGGTCCCGCTCGACCGCCCCGACCGCAAAGCCCGCCAGGTCGTAATCTCCGGCGGCGTACATCCCCGGCATCTCGGCCGTCTCGCCGCCGATCAGCGCGCAACCGGCGAGTTTGCACCCCTCCGCGATAGAGGCGACGACCCGCTCCGCCACCGCTGCATTCAGCCGGCCCGTGGCGTAATAGTCGAGGAAGAACAGCGGCTCCGCGCCCTGCACGATCAGGTCGTTGACGCACATTGCGACCAGGTCGACGCCCACCCCGTCGTGCCGGTCCCATTCGATTGCCAACTTCAGCTTGGTGCCGACGCCATCGTTGGCCGCGACCAGCAGCGGATCGGTAAACCCGGCCGCCTTCAGGTCGAACACGCCGCCGAAACCGCCCAGCTCCGCGTCCGCGCCCGCGCGCCGCGTGGCCCGTGCCAATGGTGCGATGGCGCGCACCAGAGCGTTGCCTGCCGCAATGGAGACCCCCGCATCGGCATAGCTATAGGGTGCGGTGCGGCGGTCGTCGCTCATGGCTGAGCCGCCTAGCCCGAAACCCGCTTGGATTTCCACCGCCGCTTCGCCTAGGCAGAAGCCCGATGCGTATCCGCGTTCCCATTCTCCTCGCCGGTGCCGCCATTGCCGCCGCCGCCTTTGCCCAGATCGAGGGCAGCGACCGCGGCGTCGTACCGGTCGCGAGCACGTCGTCCTATGAGGTCAACGGCGTCACCGTCGACGTTGCTGCAAAGACTCCCGACGAGGCGCGGTATGGCGGCTGGCGCAGCGCACAGCGCAAGGCATGGGTGCAGCTGTCCAAGCGGCTCGGCGGCGGTGGTGGCGCGGTCGGCGACGCGACGCTCGACCAGCTCGTCTCCGGCATCGTCGTCGAGCATGAACAGATCGGCCCGACCCGGTACATCGCCCGGTTGGGTGTGCTGTTCAATCGTGCCCGCACGGCGGCGCTGCTTGGCATCGTCGATCAGGCTGCGCGGTCCGCGCCGATGCTCGTCATCCCGATCGAACATTCGGGCGGGGTCGCGCAGGCGATGGAGCGCCGGACCGAGTGGCAGGCGGCCTGGGCCCGCTACCGTACCGGCAACAGCGCGATCGACTATGTCCGCGTCGCCGGCACCGGCCCGGATTCGCTGCTACTCAACTATGGGCAGACGCAGCGCCGCGGGCGCACCTGGTGGCGGCGGCTGCTCGATCAATACGGTGCGTCCGACATCCTGGTACCTTCGGTGCGGCTGACGCGGCAATGGCCGGGTGGGCCGGTGATCGGCGTCTTTCAGGCGCGCCACGGCCCAGACGGCGATCTGCTCGACAGTTTCACGCTGCGCGTCAATTCGAGCGACGGCATCCCCCAGCTGCTCGATGCCGGCGTCAAGCGCATGGACGAGCTGTACGGCCGCGCCCTGTCGGCCGGCGCCCTGTCGACCGATCCGGCGCTGCGGCCGCCGCCGCAGCCTGCTCCGGTGCCGACCGATGAGGTCGGTGATCTGATCGAGGAGAGCGACACCGTCGAGGAAACGTCGACACCGACGCTGGCTGGGCAGGGTGTGGCGGTGACGATCCAGTACGACTCGCCCACCGCCTCGTCCGTGGCAAACACCGAATCATCGCTGCGCGGGGTCGCCGGGGTCCGCTCCGCCAGCACCACCAGCCTGGCACTCGGCGGCGTGTCGCTGATGCGCGTGGCGTTCGACGGCGATCCTGCCGCCTTGCGCGCGGCGCTGGAGGCCCGCGGCTTCCAGGTGATCGGCAGCGGCACGACGCTGCGCATCCGCCGCGCGCCGCAGTTGCTGCCGCCGGATATCCCCCCGGACAGCGCGCCGAGCGAGTGATGAGGCGATCCGGCGGACAGATCGCCCCGTCGCCATGAGCGGCCAGATGGGTTTGCCGCTCGGCTGGCCGCCGCGAGCGCGCGACGATGCCTTCCTCGTCACCGCGTCCAACGCCCGCGCGGCGCACCTGCTCGAACACTGGGGCGCATGGCCGGTGATGACCGCCTTGCTCGTCGGCCCGCGCAAGTCGGGACGCAGCCTGCTTGCGCGGCTGTTCGCGGCGAAGAGCGGCGGCTCGGTTATCGACGATGCCGAGAGCGCGCCCGAAGAGCACCTGTTCCATGCCTGGAACCGCGCCCAGATCGCGCGCCGCCCGTTGGTGATCGTCGCCGACACCCCGCCCCCCGCCTGGGACATCCAGCTGCCCGACCTTCGCTCCCGCCTCGCCGCTGGCATCGTTGCAGAGATCGGTCCCCCCGACGACCAGCTCGTGCGCGCGCTACTGGCAGCGCAGTTCGAACGCCGCGGCCTTGATGCGCGGCCCGACCTTCTCGACTGGCTGGTCCCGCGGTTGGAGCGCAGTCACATCGCCGTCCTGCGCGCCGTCGACGCGCTTGATCAGCAGCTACTGGAAACCCGCAAGCGGCTATCGGTGCCGCTCGCGCGTACTGTGCTCGCGGCGGCCGGGCTGGTCGCGTCGGCGGAGGAAGCATGAAGGAGGCCACGACCCTGAAGCGCCTGTCCGAGCCCGGCGAGGCGGCGTTCGCGGGCACCGGGGGAGACCGCTATTTCAATCGCGAGCTCTCCTGGCTGGCCTTCAACCGACGCGTGCTGGAGGAAGCCTGCAACGAGGCGCACCCGCTGCTCGAGCGGCTGCGCTTCCTGTCGATCTCCGGCTCCAACCTCGACGAGTTCTTTATGGTCCGGGTCGCCGGGCTGAAGGGGCAGCAGCTTCAGGACGTCGACCACCGTTCCGCCGATGGGCTGACGGTCAGCCAGCAGCTCGCCGCCATCACCGCCGAGGCCGACCGGTTGATGGCCTCGCAGCAGCGCGTCTGGGGCGACCTACGCAATGCGCTGGACGAAGCGGGGCTGCTGGTGCTGCGCCGCGACGAGATCGACGACGAGGCGTCCGATTGGCTGGAACAGCATCTTCGCGACCAAGTCTTTCCGACCCTCACTCCGCAGGCGCTCGATCCCGCGCACCCGTTTCCGTTCATCCCCAACGGCGGGCTGTCGGTGATCTTCGATCTCACCCGCGCATCGGACGGAGCGCAGATTCGCGAGCTGGTGATGCTTCCCACCGCCACCCCGCGCTTCGTGCGGCTGCCGGGCAAACCCGCGCGCTTCGTTGCGATCGAGGCCGCATTGAAGCGGTTCGCGCCCTTGCTGTTCCCCGGCTATGCGATCGACGCCGCCGCCACCTTCCGCGTGCTGCGCGACAGCGACATCGAGTTGGAGGAGGAGGCGGAGGATCTGGTCCGCTACTTTGCTAATGCCATCAAGCGTCGCCGCCGCGGCCGTGTCATCCGCATGGAGCTTGAGACCGGCACCCCCGACACGTTGGCGGCGGTACTCCGCGAGGAGCTGGGCGGCGCCAGCGCGATCATCACCGAATCAGGCCAGCTATTGGGGCTGGCCGATCTCGAGGCACTGGTCGATCAGGATCGCCCCGACCTCAAATTCCCACTTTTCACGCCGCGCTTCCCCGAGCGCATCCGTGAATATGGTGGCGACTGTTTCGCGGCGATTCGCGCCAAGGACATCGTCGTCCATCATCCGTACGAGACCTTTGACGTCGTCGTCGCTTTCGTGAAACAGGCGGCCGCCGACCCTGACGTCGTCGCGATCAAGCAGACGCTCTACCGCGCCGGCAAGCAATCCGCGGTCATCGCCGCACTGATCGCCGCGGCGGAGGCCGGCAAGTCGGTGACCGCGGTGGTCGAGCTCAAGGCGCGCTTCGACGAGGAACAGAACCTCGCCTGGGCCTCGGCGCTGGAGCGGGCAGGGGTGCAGGTCGTCTATGGCTTCATCGACTGGAAGACCCATGCCAAATGTGCGATGGTCGTCCGGCGAGAGGGCGGTTATTTCCGCACCTACTGCCATTTCGGCACCGGCAATTATCACCCGGTCACGGCCCGCATCTATACCGACCTGAGCTTCTTCACCGCCGATCAGGCGACCGGGCGCGACGCCGCGCAGATGTTCAACTACATCACCGGCTATGTCGAACCTACCAACTTGACCAAGCTGGGCCTCAGCCCGCGCGACATGCGCCACCGGCTGACGGCGCTGATCGACGCCGAGATCGCCCACGCCCGCGCCGGCCAGCCCTCGGGCATCTGGGCAAAGATGAATAGCCTGGTGGATCCGGCGGTGATCGAGAAGCTCTACGAGGCGAGCGGCGCCGGGGTGGAGGTGGAGCTCATCATCCGCGGCATCTGCTGCCTGCGCCCGCAGGTGCCCGGCCTGTCCGAGAACATCCGGGTCAAGTCGATTGTCGGCCGGTTCCTGGAGCACAGCCGCATCTGGGCCTTTGGCAATGGCGCGAAGTTGCCCAACGAGACAGCCGGCCTCTACATCTCGTCCGCTGACTGGATGCCGCGCAACTTCGACCGCCGAGTCGAATACATGCTCCCGATCGAAAACGACACCGTTCACGAGCAGATCCTCGACCAGGTCATGGTCGCCAGCCTGATCGACGACGAACAAAGCTGGGTGCTTGGCCCCGATGGCGACTATACGCGGGTGACGCCGGGCGAACGCCCGTTCAATCTGCACCGCTACTTCATGACCAACCCATCGCTTTCGGGACGCGGCGCCGCGGGTGAGGACGGCGAAGAAGTGCCGACGCTGTCGCTGAGGCGCGGCGTTTGACCAACGGCTGCCGATCCGCGCGATGAACCTCCTCGCTCCGCTCACGCGCGTCCTCACGCGATCGTCGGACGAACCCCGCACCGCGATTATCGACATCGGGTCGAACTCGATCCGTCTGGTCGTCTATCAGGGCTCGCCACGCCTGCCTGCCGTGCTGTTCAATGAAAAGGTGCTCGCCGGTCTCGGACGCGGCCTCGCCACCACCGGGACGATCGCTCCGGAGGGCATGGCGCTCGCCCGCACCACGCTGTCGCGCTTCGCGCGTCTGGCCCGCGAGATGGAGGTGACGCGGCTGCGCACCGTCGCCACCGCCGCCGTGCGAGACGCGGCCAACGGGCCCGAGCTGATCGCCCATGCAGAAGCCGCCGGCCTGTCCGTCGAGCTGCTGTCGGGCGAGCAGGAGGCGCTCGCCGCCGGCTACGGCGTGCTTTCCGCGTTTCCCGAGGCGGACGGAATCGTCGGCGATCTCGGCGGAGGCAGCCTGGAGCTGGTGCGCGTCAGGAAGGGCAAGCCCGGCGATCGCGTCTCCTTTCCGCTCGGCGTTCTGCGGCTCGCCGCGATTCGAGCCAAGGGGGACGACGCGCTGAACAAGCAGGTCGCCCGCGCGATCGACAAGGCCGGCTGGACGGGCAAGGGCAAGGGGCTGCCCCTCTATCTCGTCGGCGGTTCCTGGCGCGCGCTGGCCCGGTTGGACATGGGCCTGACTGGTTACCCGCTCCCGATCATCCACGGCTATTGCATGAGCGCCGAGCGCATCGAGGGCTTGACCGGCACCATCGCGCAGGCATCGCGTAGCCAACTACGAGCGACCCCCGGCCTTTCTGCCGGCCGCGTTTCGACGTTGAGCGATGCGGCCGCGATCCTGACCCTACTGCTCCGTCATCTCGGCAGCATTAGCACGATCGTCTCCGCCTATGGCCTGCGCGAGGGGCTGCTCTTCCAAGAGCTCGACGCCCCGACCCGCGCCGAGGATCCGTTGACGGTGGCCACACGCGACGAGGGCCGCAGGGCAGGGCGCTTCCCCGAACATGGCGATCTGCTCGACCGCTGGCTGGCACCGCTGTTCGACCGCGACCAACCCGACGCCGCGCGCATCCGCAACGCTGCGTGCCAGCTCGCCGATGTGGGTTGGCGCGCCAACCCCGATTTCCGAGCCGAGCTGGGGTTCGAAGTCGCGCTGCACGGCAACTGGGTCGGTGTCGACGCCACCGGCCGCGCGCAGATGGCGCAGACGCTGCATGCCAGCCTCGGCGGCAACGGTATCCCCGCGCCGCTGCTCGCGCTCGCACCGCGCGAGAAACTCGACCGCGCCATCGCATGGGGCTTGGCGATCCGTCTCGGCCAGCGCCTCAGCGGCGGCCTTGCTGGCCCGCTGCGGCGTTCGCGCCTGTCGTCCGATGAGGACACCATCACCCTTCATTTGGCGCCGGAGGACCGCGCACTCTACGGCGAAATGGTCGAGCGCCGGCACTCCGCGCTGGCGACCTTCCTAAACCGTTCGGCCGTCCTTGGCGTCTAGCCGCAGCGAACCGCGACGATCCGGCGGCGGTAGTCGACCCGCACGTTGATCCGATCCTCGCGGAAATCCATGGTGACCATCTGGCCCGGCCACATCACGCGGACCGTCCGTGCGCCCGAAAGCCGCTTCGCCCGCGTCGGCACGCCGCGTCGATACCGCTCGCCGACCAGCACCTCCGCCTGGCCCGCCGCACAGACACCCGCGTCCTCCTGCGGCCCCACTTCCTCCTGCGGCATCGCCGCCAGCACCAACAGCCACAGCATCACGCCATCTCCTCCACGTCCACCGACCGAGTCATCTTGAGCTTGCCGCCGACCACCGCAAACGCCAGCCGCCCCTCGACCAGATCGACCGCGTCGCGCCCGAACTGCTCGTAACGCCAGCCCTCCAGCATCGGCAGCCCGGTGCGCACTCCTGCCGCCAGCAGCTCGAGCTCCTCGCTCCGCGCCAGCAGCTTGGACGCCACGTCGATGTCGCGCGAGCGGATCTTGAGCAGCAGCTTGAGCAGGTCCGCGACCAAAGCGCCGTCCTTGCCCAGCCCGGGCTTGCGGTCGTCGCGCGGCGGCAGCTCGTCGTCGCTCAGCGGCTGCGCGTCTGCCAGCGCCGCCATCAGCCGCGCGCCGATCTCGTTCCCGGCCCACCCCGCCGACAGCCCCCTCACCTTGGCGAGATCGGCCTGCTTGCGCGGCGGATGTCCGGCGATGTCCGCCAGCGTCTCGTCCTTCATGATCCGCCCGCGCGGCAGGTCCTTGCCCTGCGCCTCCAGCTCGCGCCACTTCGCGATCGCCTTGACGCGGCCGAGCACGTCCGGCTTGCGGCTCGGCGCGCGCACGCGCTTCCAGGCCTGCTCCGGGTCGTTGGCATAGTTGGCGGGATCGCCCAGCCGCTCCATCTCCTGGTCCAGCCAGCCGCCGCGCCCGGTCTTCTTCAGCCGCTGCAGCATCTTGGGGAAGATCGCGGCGAGATGCGTCACGTCGCCGATCGCGTATTCGATCTGACGCGGCTCCAGCGGTCGCTTCGCCCAGTCGGTAAAGCGCGCGCCCTTATCGATCTGGACGCCAAGCCAGCTGTCGACCAAGTTCGAATAGCCGATCTGCTCGCCTTGCCCGAGCGCCATCGCCGCGACCTGCGTGTCGAACAGCGGATGCGGCGTCTTGCCGGTCAGGTTGTAGACGATCTCCAGATCCTGCCCGCCCGCGTGGAAGACCTTCAGCACGTCGTCGTTGGCAGTCATCAGCTCCAGCAGCGGAGCCAGGTCGATGCCCGGCGCCATCGGATCGATCGCCGCCGCCTCGTTCACGTCGGCCACCTGGATCAGGCAGAGCTCGGGGTAGAAGGTGTTCTCCCGCATGAACTCCGTGTCGACGGTGATGAAGTCGGCCTCGGCCCAGCGGGCGCAGAGATTGGCGAGCGTGGCGGAGTCGGTGACCAGCGGGTGGATGTGCATGGCGGCGCCATAGCCACGCGCGCTCGGGTTGACAAAGCGGGGAGGGGAGGGGACGGCCGCGCCTTCGTTTCACAGCCGCTCGGAAGACCCGCGCTCATGCACGCCTATCGTACCCACACCTGCGCCGCGCTTGACGCAGCCACCGTCGGCCAGACCGTACGCCTATCCGGCTGGGTCCACCGCAAGCGCGATCACGGCGGAGTGCTCTTTATCGACCTGCGCGATCATTACGGCATCACGCAGGTCGTGGCCAAGTCGGGCAGCGCTGTGCTGGAGCTGCTCGAGGGGCTGCGGATCGAAAGCGTCATCACGGTCACCGGCGAAGTGGTGGTACGCGAGGCGGGGCAGGCCAATCCGAACCTCGCAACCGGGGAGATCGAGGTCGTAGCCGACGCGGTGCTGGTCCAGTCGCCGGCCCACGAGCTGCCGCTGCCCGTGTTCGGCGACGCCGAGTATCCGGAGGACATTCGCCTCCGTTACCGCTTCCTCGACCTGCGTCGCGAGCGCCTCCACGCCAACATCATGCTGCGGTCGCAGGTCATCGCCGCGATCCGTCAGCGCATGATCGACCAGGGGTTCTTCGAGTTTCAGACCCCGATCCTGACCGCGTCCAGTCCTGAGGGCGCGCGCGACTACCTCGTCCCGAGCCGCGTCCACCCCGGCAAGTTCTACGCGCTCCCGCAGGCGCCACAGATGTTCAAGCAGCTGCTGATGGTCGCGGGCTTCGACCGCTATTTTCAGATCGCGCCCTGCTTCCGCGACGAGGACGCGCGCGCCGACCGCTCGCCCGGCGAATTCTACCAGCTCGACTTCGAGATGAGCTTCGTCACGCAAGAGGACGTGTTCGCCGCGATCGAGCCGGTCCTCCACGGCCTGTTCGAGCAGTTCGCCGACTGGCAGGGTAGGGGACGGCAAGTCTCGGCCCTCCCGTTCCGCCGCATCCCATTCCGCGAGGCGATGCTGAAGTACGGCAACGACAAGCCCGACCTGCGCAACCCGATCCTCATCAGCGACGTGAGCGAGCAGTTCCGCGCCTCAGGCTTCGGCCGCTTCGCGTCGATCGTCGAGGCCGGCGATGTCGTCCGCGCCATCCCCGCCCCCAACACCGCCGGCAAGAGCCGCAAGTTCTTCGACGACATGAACGCGTGGGCGCAATCCGAGGGGTTCGCGGGCCTCGGCTATGCGACGCGCAAAGGCGGCACCTGGGGCGGACCGATCGCCAACAACCATGGCGCGGACAAGATGGACGCGCTGGCCGACGCAATCGGCCTCGGACTCGACGACGGGCTGTTCTTCGCCGCCGGCAAGGAAGGGCAGGCGGCCAAGCTCGCCGGCCTCGCGCGCACCCGCGTTGGCGAGCAGCTCGGCCTGATCGACGCCAACTGCTTTGAGTTCTGCTGGATCGTCGACTTCCCGATGTTCGAATATGACGACGACGCCAAGAAGGTCGATTTCAGCCACAATCCCTTCTCGATGCCGCAGGGCGAGTTGGAGGCGCTGGAGACAAAGGATCCGCTCGACATCCTCGCCTATCAATATGACATCGTCTGCAACGGCATCGAGCTGTCGTCGGGCGCGATCCGTAACCACCGGCCCGAGATCATGTACAAAGCGTTCGAGATCGCCGGTTACACCCGCGACGATGTCGACAAGAACTTCGCCGGCATGATCAACGCCTTTAAATACGGCGCGCCTCCCCATGGCGGCTCCGCCCCGGGCATCGACCGTATGGTGATGCTGCTCGCGGGCGAACCCAACATCCGCGAGGTGGTGCTGTTCCCGATGAACCAGCGCGCCGAGGATCTGATGATGGGCGCCCCCAGCTTCGTCTCCGCCAAGCAGCTCAAGGAACTCAACCTGCGCAGCACAGCCGAGGTCAAAGCGACGACGGCTACGGTGGCGCCGAGCGCGAGCTAGTCTCGCGCTGCCTTGCCGCCCGCTTTGCGCGGCGTCCCGCCCTTCAGCGCGGCGAGTCGGGCGGCGACTGCCTCCTGCTTCTGCATCGCGGTGATGTCCGCGACGGCATCTGGATCGTCGGTCCGGGCGCGGCCGGTGGCGCCGCCGGCTTCCTCCATCGCGCGTTCGAACGCCTCCTCGGCGCGGCTCACCTTTCGGGCCATGCGCAGGTCGATCGGCATTGCGACGTCATCCACGGCCGCCGCAGCGCTCTCGGCAGAGCGGAAGGCGGCCAGCTCCTCCTTCATCTGCTGCCGCCGCACCCGAAGACCGGCGGCGACGCCGTCCAGCCGTTCGGCGTCCGACAGCGCCTCGCTCCGTGAGGCCTCCAGCTGCGCGACTTGGTCCTCCAGCTCGACCTGGCGCGTCACCGCTACCTCCGCCAGATCGTCGCGCTGCTTGCCGACCGCGAAGCGCGCCTGTTCATCCAGCTTCGCCAGCTCCCGCCGGATCGCCGCCACGCGTGCCTCGGCATTGCGCGCGCGCGCCTCCGCCGCCTCGCGCTCGGTCACCAGCCGGTCGATCGCCCGATCAGCTTCGCGCATGGCGTCGCGCATCAGGCCGGTGCTGCTGGCCCGCTCGACCGTCTCGACCGCGCTGCCGACCCCTGCCGACACCACGCGCTGCACCCGCACGAAGATCGATTCGCTCATTCCGGCTCCCCCATATCTCGCACGACACTAGCGAGCGGCCCGTTACCCATCGGTAAAGCGGCGGCTAGGCGTAGCTTCTTAACCATGCCAACACAAAGGCCGGTTATCGGGGGCGCGATGCAGGACGGGCAGTTACAACCGGCTACCCCGGCGCCCTTCGTCCGCTCGCTGGGCGTTCTGGGCGTGCTGTTCCTGACCTTGTCGGTGACCACCCCCGCCTCGTCGGTCTTCGTCTTTCTCCCGGACATGATCGGCATTGCCGGCACCGGCGCGATCTGGGCGTTCCTGATCGCGGCACTCGTCTGCGTCGCCACCGCCTTCATCTATGCTGAGCTGTCCTCCGCTTGGCCGGTCGCGGGCGGCGAATACGTCATGGTGGCGCGAACAATGGGCCCGTTCGCCGGCTTCGTGATGCTTGGCGTCAACGTCTTCAACAACCTCATCTTTCTCCCGGTCGCCGGACTCGGGATCAGCGCGGTGCTGTCCGCTGTAATCCCCGGCCTGCCGACGGTCCCCGTCGCGCTAGTGGTGGTCGCCGCCTGCACCCTGGTCGGATTGTTCGACATCCGGATCAACGCAACGATCACCGGCTGCTTTCTCCTGCTCGAGGTGCTGGCACTGGTCGCCGTCGTCTGGCTAGGCTTCGGCGACGCGATCCGGTCGCCTAGCGACTTCCTTGCCGCGCCGGTCGCGCCGGGGGCGGCCGGCCTCGCGCCGACCGGTATGGCGTCGATCGGAGTGGCCACGTCGATCGCGATCTTCGCGCTCAACGGTTATGGCGCGGCGGTCTATTTCGGTGAGGAGATGCGTGAGGCGCCTGCGCGGATCGCACGCACCATCATCCTCGCCCTGGTGATAACCCTCGCGCTGGAGGGCCTGCCGCTGCTGGCGCTGTTGATCGCCGCGCCCGATCTCGCCGCCACCTTCGCCAGCGACAACCCGTTCGGCGATTCCGTCGCGCGCCTGGGCGGCGAGGGCTTGGCGAAGTGGGTCGCGGTCGGTGTGGCGCTGGCGATCGTCAACGCGCTGATCGCCTGGGTGCTCGCCTGCGCGCGCTTCTTCTATGGCACCGGCCGTGATCGTAGCTGGGGGCGTCCGCTAGACGGCTGGCTGACGACGCTGCACCCGCGCTTCGGCTCGCCGTGGCTGGGCACGCTGCTGATCGGGGCGGCCGGTATGGCGCTTTGCTTCCTGCCAAAGGCCAGTCTTGAGGTGTGGAGCGGCACCGGGCTGGTCGCGATCTACGCCGGGATCGCGGTGGCGGTGATGATCGGCCGCCGCACCGGCGCCAGCGCGCATGCCCGCTACCGGATGCCTCTGTACCCGCTCTGGCCGCTGATCACGATCGCGGCGCTGGTCTACATCGCCTGGACCAACTGGCTCGACGTGGAGACGGGCCGCCCGGCATTGATCGCCACCGTCGCCCAGATTGCGGTGGCGGCGTCCTACTACTGGCTGGTGTTGCGACGGCGGGGCGAGTGGACGGTGCAGGTTCCGGATTAGTGAACACCTAGCGCCGCCAGCTACCCTCCCCGGGCAGGCCGGGTCCAGTCGCCACGGATGAAGATGCACTGGGCGACGATCACCAAACAGCAGTTCGCAACTGGACCCGGCCTGCGCCCGGGAAGATGGGGGGCTCAGCTCACGCCGCCTCGAACAGCCCGTCCTCACCCAGCACCCGCAGCTTTCCGTCCGCGATCGCGAAGACCGCGCCATGGATGGTCAGCGTCCCGGCATCCACCCGCTCGCGCACGAACGGGAAGGTCAGCAGATTATCGATCGAGACCCGCACCGACTCCTGCTCCAGCATCCGCTGTCCGTCCTCGCCGACGCCGTATTCCGCCACCACCCGCTCGCGCGCGGCGTCGAGCAGCGAAATCCAGTTTGCGACGAACCCTCCTTCGCCGACCTCGGCATCGGCAAGGCTGCGGGTCAGTGCCGCATTGACGCCGCCGCATGCACCATGGCCCAGCACCACGATCTCCTCGACCCCCAGCTTGGTCACCGCGAACTCCAGCGCCGCAGAAACGCCATGGCGGCCCCCGCCGATCTCGTAGGGCGGAACCAGATTGGCCACGTTGCGCACCACGAACACCTCGCCTGGTCGGCTGCCGAAGATCGTCGCCGGATCGACGCGGCTGTCGGAGCAGGCGATCACCATCACCTTGGGCGCCTGGCCGCTCGCCAGCTCCTGCCAGCGTTCGCGCTCCTCCAGCCATTCATTGCCTCGGAATCGGTAATAGCCGTCGATCATGTCGCTGAAGAGCGTCACCCCTGTTACCCCTGCGTTGTTTAACCGCCCCATGCTCGCTATCTGCGCGGGCATGAGTGAGACCCTCCCGGTGGCGAACCCGGTCCGGCAGCGCAAGCCCGACTGGATCCGCGTCAAGGCGCCGACCAGCGTCGGCGTCGGCGAGACCCGCAAGCTGATGCGCCGGCTCGGCCTTGCCACCGTGTGCGAAGAGGCGGCGTGCCCCAACATCGGCGAGTGCTGGACCAAGAAGCATGCCACGGTGATGATCCTGGGGGACACTTGCACACGGGCGTGCGCCTTCTGCAACGTCAAGACCGGGATGCCGCGCGCGGTTGACCCGCTCGAGCCGGAGCATGTGGCGGTGGCCGCCGCCGAGCTCGGCCTCCAGCACATCGTCGTCACCTCGGTCGATCGCGACGACCTGCCCGACGGCGGTGCGTCGCAGTTCGTCAAGGTAATCCAGGCGCTGCGCCGGAACACGCCGTCGACTACGATCGAGATCCTGACGCCGGACTTCCGCAACAAGGCGCAGGCCGCGGTCGAGTCGATCGTCGAGGCGGGACCAGACGTCTACAACCACAATCTGGAGACGGTGCCGCGGCTCTACCCCACCATCCGTCCAGGTGCGCGCTACTATGCCTCGCTGCGGCTGCTGGAGAGCGTCAAGCGGCATGACCCGTCGATCTTTACCAAATCGGGCGTGATGACCGGGCTCGGCGAGCAGCGGCTGGAGGTCCATCAGGTGATGGACGACATGCGCTCCGCGGACATCGATTTTTTGACCATGGGGCAATACCTCCAACCCACCCCACGCCACGCCAAGGTCGCGGAGTTCGTAAGCCCCAAGGCGTTCGACGCCTATGCCGCGATCGCGCGGGCCAAGGGCTTCCTGCTCGTTGCCGCCTCGCCGCTGACGCGATCGAGCTACCACGCGGGCGACGACTTCGCGAAGATGCGGGCGGCGCGCGAGGCACAGCTCGCCCGTGCCTGAGCATCGCGAGACGCGGCATCTGCCGTATTCGGCGGAGCAGATGTTCGACCTGGTCGCCGACGTGAAGCGTTATCCCGAGTTCCTGCCCTGGGTCACCGCGATGCGCGTTCGGCGCGACACGGACACGGAAACGCTCGCCGACATGATCGTGGGGTTCAAGGGGCTGCGCGAGACCTTTACCAGCCGCGTCGAGAAGGAACGCGCGCGGCGCATCCATGTCGATTATGTCGACGGGCCGCTGAAATACCTCCGCAACGACTGGACCTTCCGGCCGGAAGGGCAGGGGTGCGCGGTCGATTTCGCGGTCGATTTCCAATTCAAGAACCGCGTGTTCGAGATGCTGGCCGGGCAGGTGTTCGGCGCTGCGCTGCGCAAGATGATCGGCGCGTTCGAAACCCGCGCCGCGCAGCTCTACGGCAAGGTGGACGGTGGCATCAGCAGCTCCAGCGCGCACAGCGCCGCCTGAAGCCTGACCCCGCCCCGACCGGTGTCGGGGAACGTCTTGCGTTCGGCGTGGACATCGGACGGATCGGCGTCGCGCTCCGCGCGCGCGAACACCACGGTTCCCACCGGCTTGCGCTCACTGCCGCCGCCGGGGCCGGCGACGCCGGTGATCGCCACCGCCACATCGGCCGCCGTCGCGTTCAGCACCGCCTGCGCCATGCTCCAGGCCGTCGCGACCGACACGGAACCAAAGGTTTCCAGCACATCACCGCTGACCTTGAGCACCGATCCCTTGGCTTCGTTCGAATAGGTGACGAAGCCTGCCTCGAATACGTCGGACGAGCCGGGCAGCTCGGTCAGCGCCGCCGACACCAGCCCGCCAGTGCAGCTCTCGGCCACCGCAACCCGCCGGCCGACGGCCCGATTGGCGTCCAGTACCCGGCGCGCGGCGTCGACCAACTCTGCGGGCAGCAGCGTGTCCGTCATGGACACAGCGGCAGCGCCCCGACCGGCCCCTTGGCGTTGGCGGGCTGCTTCTGCAGATGACGTACGGTCGCGACGACCACGCCGGCGGTGTTGCGGGGCGGCAGCGGCTCCAGCAGCGTCACCAGCCGGTCGATCGTGCCGCAATCCTTGACCGCGATCCGCCCGACGATCAGCGGCGTAACCATCGTCGTCAGCACCGGTCGCGCGAAGTCGGAGCCGAGCAGCGCCTGCGCCGCCGGATCGACCAGCTTGCCCAGCGCCGCCCGTGCCGCCGGCCAAGCGCGTTCGGCTTCGGCCTCGTAGCGCCCGAGCAGCGGGCTCTGCGGGCGTCGAAGCAGGCTGGTGGCCGGCAACCGCGCCGCGCAGGTCACGCCGGTCTGGCGCAGGATGTCGGGCAGCGCCACGGCCGCCAGCGCCTCCGCCTCGCTCGCGGTCAGGCACGGCCGCTGCGCCTGCAGGGGCGCCGCCAGTGCCGCGAACATCGCCAGCAGCTTCATCGCATTCCTCCCGGCAGCCGCACCGTCGCAGATGCCTGGCACGCTATCCCCTCACCACGCCCGGTAAAACCCAGCCGCTCCGTCGTCGTTGCCTTGATGCTGACCCGCTCCGCCGCCAGCCCGAGCAGCGCCGCGATCCGCGCCTGCATGGCCGCGCGGTGCGGCCCGATCTTGGGTTCCTCGCAGATCAGGGTCAGGTCGACGAAGCTGACCTCGCCACCCCTGGCTGCGATCAGTGCCGCCGCATGGGTGAGAAAGTGATGCGACGCTGCCCCTTTCCATTGCGGGTCACTCGGCGGGAAATGGGTGCCGATGTCGCCCGCCGCAATCGTGCCGAGCAGCGCGTCGGTCAGCGCGTGCAGCACCACGTCGGCGTCCGAATGCCCTGACAAGCCTTTGTCGTGCGGAACCAGCACGCCGCCCAGCCACAATTCCTCGCCCGTCTCGAGGCGATGCACGTCGAAGCCAGTGGCTGAGCGCCATTCCGATCGCAGCCGCGCCTCGGCCCCAGCGAAGTCCTCGGGATGCGTCACCTTGTCGAGCATCGGGTCACCCTGCACCATCGCCACGGCCTCGCCAAGCCGCCGGACCATCTGGGCATCGTCGGTCGCCTCCTCGCGCGGATCCCAGGCGGCATGGGCGCGGCGCAGCATGGCGGTATCGAAACCCTGCGGCGTCTGAACACGCCACAGTTCGTTCCGTCCCACCGTGTCGCCGAGTACCGCGTCGCCCCGCGCCAGAGTATCCGCCACCGCCAGCACCGGCGTCGCTCCCGGCGCTCCGTCCAGCGCCGCCAACACGCGGCCGATCACAGCGTCAGGGACGAAGGGTCGAGCCGCGTCGTGGACCAGCACCCGCGCCGAGCCGACCACCGCCAAGCCGTTCGCAACCGACTCGCGCCTAGTCGCTCCGCCGATCACCCATCGCACGTCACCGATAGCAGCCCGTGCCAGAGCCTCCTGACCCGGGGCGATTGCTACCACGACCTCGGAAATGCCGGGGTGCGCAGCAAACGCAGCGGCTGAATGCGCCAGCATCGGCTTGCCCGCGAGCGACTGGAACTGTTTGGGCAGGTCGCCCCCGGCACGGCTCCCGGTTCCGGCGGCGACAATCAGGGCGGCAGTCATCGCTTGTCGCTAGCCGGTCGACCTTGCCAGCACCAGCCTACGCGCCTAGTGCCCGTTTTTCAGGCACATGCGCATTCTAGCTCCTCTCCAGATCGGCCCCGTCCGCATCGACAGCCCGGTCATCCTGGCGCCGATGACCGGCGTCAGCGACCTGCCGTTCCGCAAACTCGTCCGCCGCTATGGCTCCGGCCTGAACGTCACGGAGATGATCGCCAGCCAGGCCGCGATCCGCGAAACGCGGCAGTCGCTCCAGAAGCTGGCCTGGGATCCATCGGAGGAACCCGTGTCTATGCAGCTGGTCGGCTGCACTCCGTACGAGATGGGAGAAGCGGCGCGGCTCGCCGAGGATCGCGGCGCCGCGATCATCGATATCAACATGGGATGCCCGGTGCGCAAGGTGACCAGCGGCGACGCCGGCTCCGCGCTGATGCGCGACCTGAAGCTGGCGGCCGCGATCGTCGGTGGCGTGGTGAAGGCGGTCTCCGTTCCGGTCACGCTGAAGATGCGGATGGGCTGGTGCCATGACAGTCTGAACGCGCCCGAGCTCGCGCGGATCGCGGTCGACCTTGGCTCGAAGATGATCACCGTCCACGGCCGCACCCGCAACCAGATGTACAAGGGCAAGGCCGACTGGGGCTTCGTCCGCCGAGTCAAGCAGGCGGTGACGGTGCCGGTGATCGTCAACGGGGATATCTGCGTGCTGGAGGATGCGGAGGCCGCGCTTGACCAGTCCGGCGCGGACGGCGTGATGATCGGCCGCGGCAGCTATGGTCGCCCCTGGCTGCTTGGTCAGGTTATGGAGGGTCTGCGCACCGGCCGCCGCGTGCCGGACCCGTCGATCGACGAACAATACCGCACCATCGCTGTCCATTACGAGGCGATGCTCGACCACTATGGCATCGTCACCGGCGTCAACATGGCGCGCAAGCATATCGGCTGGTACACCAAGGGCCTGCCGGGCTCGGCCGAGTTCCGCAACGCCGCCAACCAGGAACCTGATCCCAACCGCGTTCGAGCGATGTTGGCGGAGTTCTATGCGCCCTGGCTCGAGCGCGCCGCCGCGTGAATCGACCGCAGAGCCCACCTGCTCCTCCGCCGCGGGTCAGGGGAGGGGCAGGGCTGCGGATGAATGCGTTGCCTGGCCAGGGCGGAGATCGGGAGGTCGGGCTCGGATGACCCAGCCAGGCTTCGCCGACTTCTTCGCGGCTCTTCCGGTCGCGGCCATTGCAGTCGACCCGAGCGACCGAATCGCCCATGCCAACGCGTTGGCGGAGCAGCTTCTCAACACCTCCGAACGCCAGATGGTTGGCCAGCCCCTCGCCGCGATCATGCCGCCGCCCGATCAAGGCGCTCCTCGCGATGGTCACGCCTTTGCGGCTTATGACACCGAAATCACGACGCCCCGCGGGCGGCTGCGCGTCGACTTCCACGAGGCACGGCTCCCGGATCATCCCGGTTGGCGGCTGATCACGCTTCACGAGGCCGCCGCCCGCCGCCTCGGCCACTCCGCCAACCGCGCGGCGGGCGCCCGCGCCGCAATAGGTGCCGCGCAGATGCTCGCGCATGAGATAAAGAACCCTTTGTCGGGCATCCGTGGCGCCGCGCAGCTCATCGGCGCGGGCGAATTGCCCGAGCTGATCGTCAACGAGGTGGATCGGATCGCCGCGCTGATCGATCGGATGCAGGACTTCAGCGACACGCGCCCGTTGCCGGTGGAGTCGGCGAACATCTATCCTCTGCTCGACCACGCCCGCAGCCTCGCGTGCGCCGGCTTCGCACGCGCCGTGCCGATCGAAGAGCGGTTCGACCCCTCGCTGCCTGCCGCGCTCGTCAACCGTGACGCCATGACGCAGATCCTGCTCAACCTACTCAAGAACGCCTGCGAAGCGGCGCGCGACACGCCCCGGCCGCGGCTCGCGATCACCACCGCTTACCGCCATGGCATGGCGGTGAGCGCCGGCCTCGGCCGCCCGCGCCGGCCGCTACCGATCGAGATTTGCGTGCTCGACAACGGCCCCGGCGCCCCCGCCGACATCGCCGACCACCTGTTCGACCCGTTCGTGTCCGGCCGCCCGGAGGGACAGGGGCTTGGCCTCGCGCTGGTAGACAAGCTGATGCGCGATATGGGCGGCACGGTCCAATATGCGCGAGAGGGGTCGCCCGAGCAGACCGTATTGCGCCTGCTTCTTCCTCGGGCGCCCGCATGAGCGCGGGCAAGCGCAGCACAGTCCTCGTGGTGGATGACGACGCCGCGATCCGCACAGTGGTGGCGCAGGCGCTCCGCCGGGCCGGGCACGAGGTCGTCACCGCCGACAGCCTCGCCGCCGCCGATCGGGCGCTTGCCGCCGCAACGCCGGACGTGCTCGTCACCGACGTCGTGCTGCCAGACGGCAACGGCCTCGATCACCTCGCCATCGTCGCGGAGCGCCACCCAGCACTCCCCGTGATCGTCCTTTCCGCGCGGAACACGCTCATCACCGCGGTGCGGGCGACAGAAGCCGGCGCGTACGAATATCTGCCCAAGCCCTTCGACCTCGATGCCCTGACCCAGGCCGTGGCAGGCGCGCTTGCCCGCGGCGGCATCGCGGCGCCCAGCGGGGAAGGGGAGGAGGAGGCCGGTCACGACCGGGCGCTGCCGCTGATCGGCCGCTCGCCGGCTATGCAGGACGTTTATCGCATCATTGCCCGTGTGGTTGCCAACGACCTGACCGTGCTCGTCTCCGGCGAGTCCGGCACCGGCAAGGAGCTGGTCGCGCGCGCCATCCACGACCTCGGCCCCCGCCGCGCCGCGCCGTTCGTGGCGATCAACATGGCCGCGATCCCGCGCGAGCTGATCGAGGCGGAGCTGTTCGGCTATGAACGCGGCGCTTTTACTGGCGCTGCGCAGCGCACCGCCGGGCGCTTCGAACAGGCGGCTGGGGGGACGCTCTTCCTGGACGAGATCGGCGACATGCCGCTGGAGGCGCAGACCCGGCTGCTGCGTGTACTTCAGCAGGGCCAATTCAGCACCGTGGGCGGCACCCGCGCGATCCGCGCAGACGTCCGCATCGTCGCCGCCACCAACCGCGATCTCGCCGTGCAGGTCGCCAGCGGAGCATTTCGCGAGGATCTGTTCTACCGGCTGAACGTCGTCCCCATTCAGCTACCCTCGCTGCGCGAGCGCCGCCAGGACGTACCGCTACTCGCGCGTCATTTCCTGGACAACGCCGCGGCGCAAGGCCTGCCCCGTCGCCAGCTGTCCGCCGGGGCCGTCGACGCGCTCGCCGCCTATGACTGGCCTGGCAACGTCCGCGAGCTCGAAAACCTGATGCGCCGGCTCGCGGTGCTCTCGCGCGACGAGGTGATCGAAGGGGACGCCGTTCACGCGATCATCGGCGCCGGCAGGGATGCCGGTTTGCCCGACCCCGGCATGGCCGTCTCCGTCCGTGCCCTGATCGAGCGGATCGCCCGCGAACGAGCCGGCGCGCTCGACGACGGCACGCTCTACGAACGCGTCATCGCGGAAGTCGAACGTCCCTTGATCGAGGCGATGCTGGCGCGACACGCCGGCAACCAACTCCGCGCCGCGCGCGCGCTGGGCCTCAACCGAAATACTTTGAGAAAGCGCCTAGACGCGCTTCGTATTGCTGTGCGGTCGGATGCCAGCGGGACGTGACGCCCGCCTGCTCAGGGGAAAGAGGCTCTTCAGAGATCAGCCTATTCCCGCGCTGACCGGTTGACCCAGGTTCAATATGTGCTTTCCTTGCAACAGGTGACGCTGTAGCGCAGCGGTGATGGCGTCGTCCGTGCTCGCTGAAGTCGATCGAGAGGAGCCCACCGCGCGCTCGCCGCTGACGCCGGTATTCCGCGCGTTAGCAGTCGCGGTAATCATCGCGATCGCCACCGCCAGCTACATCCTCGTCGCGCGACAGGGCAGCGGTACGCAACCATATAACCCTATCTTCATCGCGCTACTGCTGGTCGGTAACCTGATCGCGGGGTCGGCACTGCTGGTGCTGGTGGGTCGAGGCGTTGCGCGCCGGCGCGCGGCGCGTTCACCTTCCGGTGGCAACGGCCAGCTGCATGTCCGTCTCGTGGCGCTGTTTTCCACCGCTGCGGCGGTGCCGCTCGTGCTCGTCACGATCACGGCGTCCTTGCTGTTTCAGTACGGGAGCCAGTTCTGGTCTTCGCCTACAGCCCAGGCGATGCTGGGGAATACCCGGGAGCTGGTGCGCGCCAATTACACGCGCGAAGTCACCAACGTCGCCGCTGAGATGAAGGCCATGACCGGCGATCTTGCCAGCGCGCTGCGTGCGGTGCCGATCGACGACAAGACCTTCGTCGCCTTCCTGTTCGAGCAGGCGTATCGGCGCGAGCTTTCCGAAGCTATGATCGTTCGTCGCGGGGAGAAGGACCCGCTCGCCGTGGTCAATCCCTACAATCGGCCGCTGGTAAACGTTGTGACCCCTGCGATGATGCGGACGCTGGAAGGTGGAGAGCCCTCCGTCACGGTCGAGGAGCGCGATCGCATCGGTGTTTTGGTGAAGTTGGATTATGGTCCGCAAACATATTTGTATGGATCGCGCATCTTCGAACAGCAGCTCGCGACGCAGATGCGGCGCAGTGACGCAATATCGCGTGACTTCCGCGCCCTACAGTCACGTTCGCGTTCGCTCCAGTTGAGCTTCAACGCCGCGCTCCTCGCGACGTCCCTCTTAATCGTGGGCATCGCCGTCTGGATCGCGTTGCGGGTGGCAGATCGCATGATCCGACCGGTGAGCGAATTAGTGGGTGCGGCGAGGAGGGTCGCGGATGGCGACTTGGCAGCGCGGGTCCCCGAAACCGCCGCGCGTGATGAGGTCGGCACGCTGGGCCGCGCGTTCAACACTATGACTGGCCGCATACAACAGCAGAACGCGGCGCTCGACAGCCGCCGCGCGCTGATCGAAGCGGTGATGGCGGGCGTCTCGGCCGGCGTTGTCGCTACCGACGGCGACCGGGTCATCACTATTGCAAATGCGTCCGCCATCCGCCTGCTCGACGGCGCCGCCCTGCCGGGGCAGCCGCTGATGACGGCGGCGCCCGAGCTCGACCTGTTGGTGCGCGAGGGGCAGCGCGAGGCGATCGTGCAGGTGGGCAGGGAGGGGGACGCCGAGCAGCGAACGCTCGCCGTCCGCATCGCCCGTGCAGATGCAACTACCATCCTGACTTTCGACGACATCACTCAGCAGCAGCTCGACCAGCGCCGGGCTGCGTGGGCCGATGTCGCACGCCGTATCGCCCATGAGATCAAGAACCCGCTCACGCCGATCCAGCTCGCCGCCGAGCGCCTCCAGCGGCGGTATGGCGGCAAGGTGGACGCGGGCGACGCCACCTTCCAGAAACTTACCGATACCATCGTGCGTCAGGTCGGCGACCTGCGCCGCATGGTTGACGAGTTCTCCTCCTTTGCGCGGATGCCCAAGCCGGTGTTCCGCGACGAGCCTTTGGCCGACATCGCGCAGCAGACGCTGTTTCTGCACGAGGTGGCGCATTCCGGTATCCGCTTCGAACTCGTCGTTGGCGATCCCGGTCCGCATCTGGTCTGCGATCGGCGGCAGATCGGGCAAGCGCTGACGAACCTCCTCAAGAACGCTGCCGAGGCGATCGAGGAGACCGGCGGTAGCGAAGGTGTCGTAACACTGGCCCTGAGCGAAGCCGCAGGCAAGGTGTGCATCGAGGTGTCCGATACCGGGATCGGATTGCCGCCCGATCGCGACAGCATCGTCGAGCCGTATGTCACCCATCGCGCTCGCGGCACGGGGCTAGGTCTCGCGATCGTTAAGAAGATTGTCGAGGAACATCTTGGAACCATGACCTTCTCCGATCGAGAGCAAGGTGGTGCGACAGTCACCTTGACCTTCGACGCCGCTGCCTTACGCGAACGCGATGGTGGGGCATCTTCGGGAACTTCCGGCGAGGAATTCGCCCAGCTCATGCCAATGCGGACCTGAACTCATGGCGCTCGATATCCTCGTGGTCGACGACGAACAGGACATCCGCGAACTCGTCGCGGGTGTCCTCGAAGACGAGGGCTACGACTCCCGCTGCGCCGCCAACAGCGACGACGCACTAGAAGCGATCGCGGCCCGCCGCCCGTCGCTCGTCCTCCTCGATGTCTGGCTGCACGGCTCGCGGCTCGGAGGTCTTGAGTTGCTCGACGAGATCAAGCGCCGCGATCCGTCATTGCCGGTGCTGGTCATCTCTGGTCACGGCAACCTCGACACTGCCGTGGCGGCCATCCGGCGCGGCGCCGCCGACTTTATCGAGAAGCCTTTCGAAGCGGAGCGCCTGCTCCTGATGGTTGCCCGCGCCACTGAAACAGAGCGATTGCGCCGAGAGGTCGCCTCACTGCGGGCATCCGCCGGCCGGGACGTCGATCTGACCGGCAGCTCGAGCGCGATCAACACAGTCCGCGCGACGCTGAAGCGCGTCGCCGCTACGGGTAGCCGCGTCCTGATCATGGGCCCGGCCGGCGTCGGCAAGGAGGTGGCGGCACGACTGCTCCACGGCTGGAGCCAGCGCGCGGACGCACCCTTTGTCGTCGTTTCTGCCGCCCGGATGACCCCTGAGCGCGTCGAGGAGGAACTGTTCGGCGCCGAGGAGGGGGGCGATATCGTCCGCCCCGGCCTGCTCGAACAAGCGCACACCGGAACGCTTTTTCTCGACGAGATCGCGGACATGCCGATCGCCACGCAGGGCCGAATCCTCCGCGTGCTCACCGATCAAAGCTTCACGCGGGTCGGCGGCACCCGGGTCGTGAAGGTAGACGTGCGGGTCGTGTCCGCGACCGGTCGCGACCTCACCCACGAGATCGCCGAAGGGCGGTTCCGCGAGGACCTTTATTACAGGCTCAATGTCGTCCCGGTCCCGATCCCCGCCCTTTCCGAGCGGCGCGAGGACATTCCTGCGCTGGTCCAATACTTCGGGGCACATTATGCCAACGAGCGGCGCGTACCGACTCCGGAAATCGCGCCGGACGCGATGGTGGCGCTGCAATCCTACGACTGGCCCGGAAATGTCCGCCAGCTTCGGAATGTGATTGAACGTACGATCATTATGGCGCCAGGTGATCGAGTCGGTCGCATCGACCTGGACCTGTTGCCGGCAGAAGTCCTCGGCGACGATGGCTCGTCCGCAGGGGCGGGAGCGATGATGGGTGCCCCACTGCGTGAAGCGCGCGAGACCTTTGAGCGCGAGTATCTTCGCGTTCAGATCCGCCGTTTCTCCGGCAACATCTCTCGCACCGCCAGCTTCATCGGCATGGAGCGGTCTGCCTTGCACCGCAAATTGAAGCTGTTGGGGATCACCGAAACGCGCGAGGATTGATGGACGCGGTGAAGCTCGTAGCTTAGGTTGTCCCTCCCGATCGCACGGGGACAATCCGTCGCCAGGAACCGGCGCAACGCGGGGAAGACCCGCCAAGAACGAAGGGCAGCGGCATGGCCGACAAGCAAGGCTCTCTCCAAGACCTATTCCTCAACGGTGTCCGCAAAACCAAGACGCCGGTGACGATGTTCCTCGTCAAGGGGGTCAAGCTGCAGGGCATCGTCACCTGGTTCGACAACTTCTCGGTCTTGCTGCGCAGGGACGGGCAGTCTCAGCTGATCTACAAGCACGCGATCTCGACGATCATGCCGGCGGGGCCCATGGATGTAGCCGCCATCGTTGACGGCACGGGCGAGGGCAGCCGCAAGCCGCTGTTGCAGGACGTTTTCCTGAATGCGGTGCGCCGGTCCGATGAAAGCGTCACCATGTTCCTCATCAACGGCGTCATGCTGCAGGGATACATCGCGGGCTTCGACTTGTTCTGCATGCTGCTCACCCGTGAAGGCATGGCGCAGCTCGTGTACAAGCACGCGGTCTCCACCATCCAGCCGGCGCGGCCGCTGAACCTAGCGGAGGAGTCGGACGAGGTGGAAGATTGAGCATTGTAGATCAGGGCGGATTCGAGCGCGATCGGGGTGAGTTCGCCCGAGGGGCGAGGGCGCTGGTGGTGCTGCCGGATCAAGGCGACGCGCGGCGCGACGCGGATGCCCGGATGGACGAGACGGCCGGTCTGGCAGCCGCCATCGGGCTCGTCGTCGTTGACAAGGTGGCTCTCCGCGTTCGTCAGCCGCGTGCGGCGACGCTGATCGGCAGCGGTCAGGCGGACGAGTTGGCGGTTCGATGTCGGCAGCACGACGCGCAGTTGGTCGTGTTCGATGCCAGCCTTTCAGCGATCCAGCAGCGCAACTTGGAGACCAAGCTGGAGGCGAAGGTCATCGACCGCACCGGGCTGATCCTGGAGATCTTCGGCGAGCGCGCCGCGACCGCCGAGGGGCGGCTGCAGGTCGAGCTGGCGCATCTCGACTATCAAGCCGGCCGGCTGGTGCGGAGCTGGACCCATCTGGAACGGCAGCGCGGTGGCTTCGGCTTCCTGGGCGGGCCGGGCGAGACGCAGATCGAGGCGGATCGCCGGCTGATCCGCGACCGCATGGCGCGGCTACGTCGGGAGCTGGATCAGGTCAGTCGTACGCGCGGGTTGCATCGTGACCGCCGGCAACGCGCGCCGTGGCCGGTGATCGCACTGGTGGGCTATACCAATGCGGGCAAGTCGACGCTCTTCAATCGGCTGACGGGCGCCGACGTCATGGCGGAGAACCTGCTCTTCGCCACGCTCGATCCGACGTTGCGGCAGCTATCGCTGCCTGGGCTGGACAAGGCGATCCTGTCGGACACCGTCGGCTTCGTGTCAGACCTGCCGACGCAGCTCGTCGCCGCCTTCAAGGCGACGTTGGAGGAGGTGGTGTCGGCCGACCTGCTCATTCATGTGCGTGACGTGGCGCATCCGGATACCGAGGCGCAGCGGGCCGACGTCGAGGCGGTGCTGGATGAGATCGGCGTCAGCTCTGAGACTGCCCGTATCGAGGCATGGAACAAGCTGGACCTGGTCGACGCGGAACGCCGGCAGGCGCTGTTGGCCGACGCGGAGAAGCGGCCGGATGTTGTCGTTCTCTCGGCTTTGAGCGGGGAAGGGGTTGAGGAGCTTACCCGGCGCGTCGCGACCGACCTGACCGCGAGCCATCGCCGCTATACGATCGCGGTGGAAAGCTCCGACGGCGCGGCCGCGGCCTGGCTGCACTCGCATGGCGAGGTGCTGGGCCGTGAAGAGGGCGAGAGTGAGACGAGCTACGATGTACGGCTGTCGCCCGCCGACTATGAACGGTTCAGCCGCCGCTCCGCTTGACTGCGTTCCACAGCGCCTCCTTGCCGTCCAGCGGCAGGGCGGCGAAGGCTGCGCCCGCCTCTGCTTCCATCGCCTGGAAGCGGCGCTCGAACTTGCGGTTGGCGACGCGTAGGGCGGCTTCGGCGTCGACGTTCAGGTGGCGGGCCCAGTTGACCACCGCGAACAGCAGGTCGCCGACTTCCTCGGCCACGGCGTCGCCGGATGCCTCGGCGACCTCCGCTAGTTCCTCGTCGATCTTGGCGCGCGGGCCGGCGGCGTCCGGCCAGTCGAAGCCGACACGAGCGGCGCGCTTCTGCAGCTTCTCGGCCCGGATAAGCGCGGGCAGGCCGAGGGCGACGCCGTCCAGTGGGCCGGTCGCGCCCTTGGCCAGGCGCTCGTCGGCCTTGCTGCGCTCCCAGTCGAGCGCGTCCGCTTCGCCGAAGATGTGCGGGTGGCGGCGCTCCATCTTGGCAGAGATCGCGTCGGCGACATCGGCTAGGGTGAAGGCGCCGGTCTCCTCGGCGATGCGGCTATGGAAGACGACCTGGAGCAGGAGGTCGCCGAGTTCCTCCTTGAGCTCGGCGGGATCGTCGCGGGCGATAGCGTCGGCGACCTCATAGGCTTCCTCGATCGTGTAGGGCGCGATGGTCGACCAGGTCTGGGCGCGGTCCCAGTCGCAGCCGTGGACGGGGTCGCGGAGGCGGGCCATGATAGCAACGAGGCGATCAATCTTCTTCATCTTCTCGCACATCGCCGCAATACCGAAGCTAGTCCGATAATATGCATTATGTTAAGTCTTGCGGGTGGTGCGGGGTGAGGATGAGGGTGCGGCCCTCTACCCGCCAGGATTTCAGGCGTGACAGGAAGTTCATGCCCAGTACGTCGGTGCCGCCGAAGGCCGGCGACACGACGACGGGCAGATCGCGCGCCACGACGTTGCCGAGGCGGAGTTCCACGATGGTCGCGGTCTGGGCGGAGACCTGGCCGTTGGCGGTCTGGATCACCATCGGGAAGATTGGCTTGGCGACCTTCAGGCCTGCCGCAGAGGCGGTACGCGTGGAGAGCGCCGTCACCGTCGCGCCGCTGTCGATCAACAACCGTCGCGACACACCCCCGAGCGTCGCCTTGGCCCAGAAGTGCCCGTCCGGGCTCATCGTGATGCGCACCTCCTTGCCGACCACCTGCTGGTCCGACAGGTTGAGCGCGCTGGCGATCCGCGACAGATAAGGGTCGAAGCGTTCACGCTGCACGAAGACATAGGTCAGCACCAGGAACAGCGCGACCCAAGTGGCGAGCATCGTCACGACCCGCAGGATCGGCACACGCCGCGCGATGAGAGCAGATACAGGCAAAACCAACAACAAAGCGTAAATCAGCGCGTTCGGACCGAGTTGTTCCATCACACCGTGAACTCCTGCCCGTCATAGCCGGGCTCCACGCCCGCGGGCAGCCGGGCCGCTTCGGTGGTGTAGTCCATCGTGTGGTCCATGTGAATGAACGCGGTCCGTCCCGGCCGCAGCTCGTCCACCCAGCCGAGCACCGCCGAGACCGTCGGGTGCGTGGGGTGTGGCGCATGCCGCAGCGCGTCGACGATCCACACGTCCAAGCCGGTGTAGAGTTCACGCATTCCCGATGTCAGGTCGTGGAAATCCGTGGCGTAGCCGATGCTGCTACCCGCCGCCTCAAACCGAAGCCCGGTCGAGACGATGTTGCCATGCGGCTGATCGACGCTGCGGATGGTGAGCCCCCCGATCGTCAGCGTCGCGGGCAACACCTCGCCCGTCACCGTCGCCGGATAACCGTGCCGACCCGCGAAAACATACGCGAAGCGGTCGCTTATCGCCGCCAGGGTGTCCGCCCGCGCGAGCCCGCGCAACGGCCGGCCCGTCGCATGATAGATCTGCCGCACGTCGTCGATGCCGTGACAATGATCGGCGTGATCGTGCGTCCAGATGATCGCATCGACCCTGTCGACATCGGCGGCGAGCAGTTGCTCGCGCATGTCGGGGCTGGTGTCGACCAACACGCGAACGTCGCCATGGTCGACCAGCAGCGAGGCCCGCGTGCGCCGGTTGCGGGGCTCACTAGGATCGCAGGCGCCCCAATCGTTGCCCAGCCGCGGCACGCCCGACGAGGTACCGGAACCGAGAATGCGCGCTTTCACGCCGCCCTCTTCACGCCGGCAGGGTCTTGGCGAACAAGGTGTGGAAGTTCTCGGCCGTGCGCCGGGTCAGTACCTCCACGTCCTCGCCGCGCAGCCCGGCGAGGAAGGCAGCGGTGTCGGCGACGAACGCGGGCTCACCTGGCCGGCCCCGATGCGGAACCGGCGCCAGGAAGGGAGCATCGGTCTCGATCAGCAGCCGCTCGATCGGCAGCCGCGCGGCCGTTTCCTGCAGATCGCGGGCATTCTTGAAGGTCACGATCCCTGAGATGGAGATGTAGAAGCCCAGTTCCAATGCCTTGTCGGCGAAAGCTCCGGTGCCGGTGAAACAATGGATGACCGCGGGATAAGCCCCCTTCCCCAGCTCGTCCGTCAGGATGGCAGCGGTATCGTCCTCCGCATCGCGGGTATGGACGACCAGCGGCAGGCCGGTTTCGCGGGCTGCGGCGATATGGGCGCGGAAGCTCGCTTGCTGGCGGGCGCGGTCGCTGTGATCGTAATAAAAATCGAGACCGCTCTCGCCCAGGCCGACGACGCGCGGGTGGCGGGCGCGTTCGACCAGCTTCGCGGTATCGACATGGCCATGCTGGTCGGCCTCGTGCGGGTGGATGCCGACCGTCGCCCAGACGTCGGGCTCGCGCTCGGCGGTGGCGATCACCGCGTCCCATTCGCTCTCGCGCGTAGCGATGTTGAGCATCGCCGTGACCCCGCGCGCCCGTGCCCGGGCGAGTATGTCCGCCTGCTGCTCGTAGACGCCCTTGTAGTTCAGATGGCAGTGGCTGTCGGCGAGCATCAGGCTTCGGCCGGGAGTTCGAGGCGCGGAAAGGCCCCCGTCGGGGCAGCGATCCGAAAGCCGCTCGCAGCGGTTCGCGCGTACCAGCCTTCGTCGTCCACTGCGGCGTGGTCGCGCGCGCCAGCGTCAGCTGAATCGCCGAGCTGATCCAGCACCTTGCCGGCACCGTCCGGCACCACCGGCAGGATGACGATCGCGAGCATCCGGATCGCGCGCACCAGGGTGCGAAGGACCGCGTGCATGCGTTGGGGATCGGCCTTGCGCAGCGCCCAGGGGGCAGCTGAGTCGATATAGGCGTTGCAGGCGAAGACGCCGCGCATCCACGCCTCGATGCCCTGCGACAGGAGCAGGTCATCGAACGCGGTGCGCAAGCCGGCGCAGGCGACCACCACCTCCTCGATCAACATCGCGTCCGCGTCGTCGGCCCTGCCGGTGTCCGGGAAGGCGCCGTCCAGGTTCTTGGCGATGAACGAGAGCGTCCGTTGCGCCAGATTGCCGAAGCTGTTGGCGAGTTCGGCGTTGACGCGGGTGACGATCGCCTCGGCGGAGTAGCTGCCGTCCTGGCCGAAGCTGACCTCGCGCAGGAAGAAATATCGCAGCGCGTCGACCCCGAACGCATCGGCGAGTGCCATCGGATCGACGACGTTGCCGACCGATTTCGACATCTTCTCGCCGCGGCTGAGCAGGAAGCCGTGGCCGAACACGGACTTGGGCAGCGGCACGCCGGCGGACATCAGGAACGCCGGCCAATAGACGGTATGGAAGCGGACGATGTCCTTGCCGATCAGGTGCAGGTCGGCGGGCCAGAATCGGTTATCCGACGCGGTGTCGGGCCAGCCGGTTCCGGACAGATAACTGGTGAGCGCGTCGACCCAGACGTACATGACATGACCGGGGCTATCGGGAACGGGTACCCCCCAGTCAAAGCTGGTGCGCGAAACCGACAGGTCCGACAGCCCGCCCTCGACGAAGCGCATCACCTCGTTGCGACGGCTGTCGGGGCGGATGAAGTCGGGATTGGCGGCGTAGAGGTCGAGCAGCGGCTGCTGATATTTGGACAGGCGGAAGAACCAGGTCTCCTCGGTGGTCCATTCGACGGGTGTGCCCTGCGGGGACAGGCGTTGATCGCCCTCCCCGGTCAGCTCGCCCTCGTCATAATAGGCCTCGTCGCGGACCGAATACCAACCCTCGTAGCGGTCTAGGTACAGGTCGCCCTTGTCCGCCATCCGCCGCCAGATTTCCTGGCTGGCGCGATGATGCTCCGGCTCGGTGGTGCGCAGGAAGCGGTCATAGCTGATGTTGAGCCGGTCGCACATGGCGCGGAACAGCGCCGACATCTCGGCGGCGAAGGCGGCGGTCTCCTGGCCGGCGGCACGGGCGGCCTGCGCCATCTTCAGGCCGTGCTCGTCGGTGCCGGTCTGGAACCGCACGTCCCTGCCCGCCTGACGCTGGAACCGCGCGATCGCATCGGCGGCGATGGCCTCATAGGCGTGGCCGATGTGCGGGCGGCCGTTGGGGTAGCTGATCGCGGTGGTGATGTAGAAGGGCTCGGCCATGCGGGGCGCGGTAGCAGAGGGTGGCGTGGGGCTGAACCCTTGTTGGCGACGGGCAGATCTGCCTTCCAACCCTCCCCGGCGAAAGCCGGGTCCCAGATGCGATCGTCCTACAGAGCTTAGGTCTTGTTCCCGGCGCGGCCGACTGGGCCCCGGCTTCCGCCGGGGAAGGTAGCTGCTCACTGGCGGCAGTCTTTCACAACTCCGGTTTCGCTCAGCTACGCGGAAGCTCCGCGAGTAGCCCTGCCATCTCCCACACCGTCGCTTGCGGGTCGAGCGACAGGCCAAGTGCGGCGCCGGCGGCGTCGCGGGCACGGGCGTGGGCGTCGAGGGTGCGGGCGAGCGCGGGACCGCTGCGGCGGCGGGCCTGGTGGGCGATATAGGCGGGGACGCGGTCCAGAAACGCCTCGTAGCGCGGCTGGGCGGCCTTGCCCGTTAGGGCGCGCGCCAGCGCGCTGCGGCGCGCATTGTCCGGGTCGCCATCGGCCGCGATCGCGGCGATCGCGGCGTCGAGGCCTTTTACGTCGAGGCCGGCGAGACGCAGCGCGCGGCCGGGGGAGCCCTCCCCTGCCGCGACCAGGGCGGCGAGCTCATCGGCGTCGAGGGTCGGGTCCGCCTGGCGCAACGCAATAGCCATCTCGGCATCGTCGAGCGCGCCGAAGCGGAGCAGGCGGCAGCGCGAGCGGATGGTGGGGAGCAGGCGGCCGGGAGCGTGGCTGACGAGCAGAAAGATCGTGCCGGGTGGCGGCTCCTCCAGGCTCTTGAGCAGCGCGTTGGCGCCGCCGGGCTCGAGATCGTCGACCGCGTCGATGATGACCGCGCGGCGCTCGCCCATCGAGGGGCGGACGGTGAGCGCCGTGCGGAGCCAGCGGATCTGGGCGACGCGGATGCTACGCGCGGGCGGCTCGCCCTCCTTGCGCTCGTCATAGGGAACAAGCTGGTCGGGCTTGGCCCAATGTTCGCGCTCGACGAGCTTGAAGTCGGGATGGGCGCGGGCGGCGATCATCTCGTCGCGGTGGAGACCGCCGCCCACCAGCTCCGCGCCGGCCTGGCGGGCGAAGCTGCCCTTGCCGACGCCTTCAGGGCCGGCGATCAGCCATGCATGGTGGAGGGTGCCGCCCGCCGCCGCGGCGGCGAAGGCTCCTTGCGCGGCGGTGTTGCCGACGAGGCTCAGCCGAACAGACCGGTCAGCCCGGCCCAGGCGCGGCCGAAGAAGCCCGCCTCCCCGACCGCTGCCTCTGCGACCAGCGGCAGGCGCTGTTCGGGCAGGCCGGAGCTGGTGACGACGAGGTCGGCGACGTGCGCGCCCTTGGCGATCGGCGCCTTGAGCGGGCCCTGATAAACGATCCGCGCCTGCATCTGTGGCACCGCGCCGGATGGCAGCGCCACCTTCAGCTCCTTGGGCGCCACCAAGCCGACCTCGCCCTCATCCCCGAGCTGCACCTCGGCCTCGCCGACCCGCTTGCCGGCGCCGACAATCGGCTTCGCCTGCCAGGCGCGGAAGCCCCAGTCCATGAACTTGACCGATTCCTCGATGCGGCCGTTGAAGCTGGTCAGCCCCGCGACGACCATCACCAGCCGGCGGCCATTCTGTTCGGCCGAGCCGGTGAAGCCGTAGCCGGCCTCTTCGGTGTGGCCGGTCTTGAGCCCATCCGCACCCGCGACACGGCCGAGCAGAGGGTCGCGATTGGCCTGGGTGATCGCCGCACCGGCGCCCAGCGTCTTGCCCCAGGTGAATTCCTTGAGCGAATAGAACCGCTTGTAGAGGTCCGGATGGTCGCGGATCGTCGCGGCGGCAAGCGTCGCGAGGTCGCGAGCGCTGACAAAGGTGACGCCGTTGTCGGGCCAGCCGTTGGAATTGCCGAAGTGGCTGTTGGTGAGGCCGAGCCGCTTGGCGGCGTCGTTCATGCGGTCGGTAAAGGTCTGCTCGGTGCCGGAGATGCCCTCCGCCAGCACGACGCAGGCGTCATTGCCCGACAGCGTGACGATGCCCTTCAACAGATTGTCGACGCTGACCTGCTCGTCGACCGACAAAAACATGGTCGATCCCGCCTCCGGCCCGTGCCACCGACGCCATGTTTCGGGGCGGACCGGAAAGGTCTGGTCGAGCTTGAGTTCGCCCTTCTTGAGCATCTCGAAGGCGACATAGACGGTCATCATCTTGGCCATCGATGCCGGCGGGATGCGGCGGTCGGCGTCGCGGGCATAGAGCACCGCGCCGCTCGACAGGTCCTGCATGAACGCGATCGGCGCGGTGCCGGGGAATTGCGGCGCGGCGGCGACCGAGGGCACTGCGAGGAGAAGGGCGGCGAACGGCAACATGCGGGTCATGGCGAGATCCTATGGGGCGACGGCGTCGGCGAGCAGGCCGACCGAGAGCGCGTAGAAGTTGGAGCAGTTATAGTCGAGGATCGCGCGATAGTTCGAGGTCAGGAGATAGGCGGTCGCGCCCTCCCCGTCCGGCTCGATCAGCGTCGCGAGCACGCGGTCGGCGGGCCAGCGGGCGCCCTGTGGCACGATGCCCGCCGCGCGCCACTCGGCCATGCTGCGCCAGCCGGAATGGCGGACGAACACGCGCGGGCAGCGCGGCGCGACGAGGCGGGTGCGCATGCTAATACGGTCGAAGCCGGCGGGAACGCTGACCGCCAGTCCCCAGGGCTCGCCGGCGCGCCAGCCAGCGTCCTGAAGGTAGGCGCCGATCGAAGTCAGCGTGTCGACCTCGCTGGTCCACAGATCAGCGAACCCGTCGCCGTCGCCGTCGCGGGCGAGACGGAGATAGACCGACGGCAGGAACTGCGGCCCGCCGAACGCGCCCGCCCAGCTGCCGCGCATCTTCTCGCGTGGGACGCCACGCTCGAGCATCTTGAGCGCGGCGATGAACTCGCCCGCGAACAGCGATCGGCGGCGGCCCTCATAGGCAAGCGTGGCGAGGCTGCGGAACAGGTCGTAGCGGCCGGTGACGGCACCATAGGCGCTCTCATGACCATAGATCGCGAGGGCAATGGCGGCGGGCACACCGGTGCGGCGCTCGATCTCGGCCAGACGCGACTGCTGGCGTGCGTACACGCGGCGGCCGCCGCCGATGCGGGCGGCATCGACATGGGCTGCCTTGTAGGGGGCGAACGGACTGAAGGTGGTGGTGCTGACCGGCGCCGGTTGCGCGCGGTCGTTGCGGATTGTCTGCGGGTCGAGCGTGAGCGTCGGCAGCACCGCGTCGACCGTCCCGAGCCTCACCCCCGCCGCGATCGCCTCGGCCCGCAAGGTCTGGAGGTACGCCTGGAAGCCGCTCTCGTCGTCCTGCGCCACCGCACCACCCGAGGCGAACAGCAACGCCGCCGCCAGACCGTTCTTCAACCACGCCAACATGGCCGACCTTGTCGCATGGCATGCGGGAGCCGGGAACCCGGTTTGTCGCGCCTCTTGCACGAAGTGGCGCGGTCGCCCTATCGGCAACGGCGCGCGGAGAGGTGGCCGAGTGGTTTAAGGCAGCGGTCTTGAAAACCGCCGTGGGTGCAAGCTCACCGTGGGTTCGAATCCCACCCTCTCCGCCACTATAGAGCCGCCGGCTCTTGCGTAGCCCCCGCTTCGCCAGTGCGACGGGCCACCCAGCGTGCGCGGGCGGCGTTGACCGGGCGGTCGAACCAGCGCCAGACGATGTACGATCCGCTCAGCACGAGCACCCAGCCCGCCAGCAGGTACGGCAGCCGGTTCGCGATGGAGCCGCCGACCGCGCTAAGCCACACGAAGACCGGCCAGTGGGCGAGATAGATGATATAGGACAAGTCGGCCTGCATCCGGTCCGTACGGCCGCTCGGCTGGGCGGTGGTGTAGATCGCGAATGGTATGGTGGCGACCGCCGCGACGATGTTCAGCAATGGGTTCCAGGCGAACAGCGGCGTCGGATTGGCACCGCCGAGCAAGGCTCCGGCCCAGGGGCTGAGCGCGAGCGCAATCAGGCCGAGTACGACCAGCCCGGCCGACACCGTCGCGAGCGCGCGGTTCGGTCGCCAGTCGGCGGCGGAGGCGAGCAGGCCGGCGCCGAAGAAGGCAAGGTAGCTGGGCAGCACCGGGCGGGTCATGGTGAGCGCACCGGCGAGCGAAACGACGGTCAGCCCGGCCGCGACGACCAGCCGGTTGCGCCGAACCAGCACCGCAAGCAGCGGCGCGAGCAGATAATATTGCACTTCGATGTCGAGCGACCAGGCCGGCGCGACAGGAAGATAGTCGAGCCAGCTATAGCCGAAGATGAAGAGACTGGAGAACGCGACGTGCACCAGACGACCCTGCGCAATCGTTCGCCATTCGACGCCGAGCAGCAGGCTGAGCGCGACGACCACCATGCCTACCAGCGCGAAGGTGGGCATCAGCCGCCATGCGCGGCTGAGCAGGTAGGTGAGGTACGGCCGGCGGGCGTGGCGGTAACGCGCCATCCACATGCGATCGACCCAGAAGCCGCTCAGCACGAAGAAGACGTAAACGGCGTACTTGCCGAGCCCCAGCCGCGAACAATGGTGCGCGAACACGAGCAGAGCCAGGAACAGCCTGAACGCGCCGGGACGGTCGGGCATGAACGCCCGTGCCCACGTCGCGCCGCCGAACCGCGCCGTCGCCTTTGCTGTCATCTGGTCGCACCCCTCGGGCGCGCATGGCATGGCCGTGAACGCGTCACAAGATCGGCAGCTGCCCTTTACGGGCAGACCGCCGACGCTCGGCGCGCCCTTAACGGCCCTTGAGCGTGATGCCGCCGCCGAAACGCTTGTTGAAGCGCGCGACCTGGCCGGCCTGGTCGAGCATGGTGCCGCGGCCGCCGGTCCAGGCCGGATGCGCGAGCGGATCGATCTCAAGCGTCATCGTGTCGCCCGCCTTGCCCCAGGTGGAGCGCGTCTCGTACACGGTGCCGTCGGTCATCTGCACCTTGATCAGGTGGTAGTCGGGGTGAATATCGGCCTTCATGGTCATGCTCCGAATATGGCTGGTTCCGACCAGCCTGGAAGAGGCGCGCGCCTAGCGGGCGCGGCCGGTGTTGTCAAAGTCGGCGCTACGCCGGTTTCGGCGGATCGGCGATCATGGCGGTGAAGTTCGCCTCCGCCGCCAACTGGCCGTCGATCGTCGCGCGCCCTGCGAACTTGCAGACGCTGGAACGCTTCTGGACGAACTCGACTTCCAGCCGGAGGAGGACGCCGGGCTCGACCGGCTTGCGGAACTTCGCGCCGTCGATCGCCATGAAGTAGACCAGCTTGCCCGAACCCGCGAGGCCCAGGCTCTCGACGGCGAGGATGCCGGCCGCCTGCGCCATTGCCTCGACGATGAGGACGCCGGGCATGATCGGACGGCCGGGAAAGTGGCCCTGGAAGAAGCCTTCGTTGATCGTCACCGCCTTGATCGCAGTGATCGAGCGGTCGGGAACCAGCGTCTCGACCCGGTCGACCAGCAACATGGGATAGCGGTGGGGCAGTGCGGCCATGATCCGCCCGATGTCGAGCGGACCGATCGCCTCCCTGCCCGCTTCCGCCATCAGCGGCCGCCGGTGCGTGCCGGGGTGGTCGCGGGCGCGGCCGCGGCCGGGCGCGCCGCCTGCTGCTGGCCCGGCTGCCAATTGGCGGGCACGGCGGTGCTCACCGACGGCACCAGCCGGTCGAGCTCGGTCGTGACCGCCGCGGTGATGTCGGCGGTCGGCTGCGTGAACAGCACCGCCTGCGGCGACACCAGCAGGCTGACGTTGCGCTGACGCACGACGGTCTGCACCGCCTCGCCCAGTCGGGCCTGGATCTGCTCGATGGCATAGGCCTGCGCGCGCTCGGCCGGGGCGGTCAGGCGGGCGAGCTCCTGCTGGCCGGCGGTCTGCTTGGCCTGAATCGCCTGCAGCTGCGGACGCAGCGACGCCTCGGTGGCGCCCGGCGCGCGCTGCGCGGTCTGGAACTGCGTCACCAGCGGCTGCAGCTCCGCTTGGATCGCGCGCGAGCGGGCGTCGGCCTGATCGATCTGCGCCTTGTAGGTGGTCTGGATCTGGGTGCGCGCGGCGGCCCAGGCGCGGGTGTTGCCGATCGCGCCCTGCGGATCGGCGACGGCGACGCCGTTCACCTGCGCGGCGGCGGGCGCGACGAGGGCGGCCGGCGCGACCAGTGCGGCGGCGAGAGCGAGCTTGGAAAGAGTGGACATCAGAACTGTGTTCCTACGTTGAAGGTGATGAGCTTCGTGTCGTCACCGGGTTGGGTAATCAGCGCCCTGGCGACGTCGATGCGCAAGGGGCCGAAGGGTGAATTCCAATTGACGCCGAAGCCGACGGAAAGGCGCGGCTTGGCAGAACTGCCGAGGAACCGCTCCAGAAAGGGCTGCGTCCCCGGCGCGACGGTGTTCAGCTCCGCCCCGACACAGGCCGCGCCGGCAGTCGCCGCGAAGCCCGCGGCGCAGGTGGTCAATCGCTGCTGCGGGCCGGTCGAGCCCTCGGGCGTGAAGACGTTGACGAACAGCGGGTTGCCCGCGGCGTCGACCGCCTGCAGCGGCTGCACCACGCCGTTGACGACCGGGAACACGGCGGTGGGCAATGGCCGGGTGATCCCGAACAGGCTGCCAGCCTGCAGGTACACGGACGGCCTTAGGCCGAGCTCGCGCGCGCCGGAGCCGAGCGGGATCTCAAGCTCCAGCCGGCCCAGATAATATGCGCGCCCGCCCAGTGCGTCATCGACGATCCGCGCCTGATCGGTCTGCAGCGTCTGCGCGCCGGTCGTCGGATCGGTGATGTACTCGATCCGCTGCACGCGCGGGCCGACGCCGCGGATGTCGAAGCCGCGGAACTGCGGCTCCCCCAGGTAGAAGCGATCGGTGATGCGAACCCGGTCGATGCCCGGTCCGCGGCTCTTCTCGAGCGAGCGGATGAAACCACCCTCCGCCACCGCCGACGCGATGAAGCCGCCGCCGACCGTCCAGTATTTAGAGAAGTTCGCGGTCGCCCGGACGTATTTCACGTCGCCACCCAGCCCCGCCAGATCGGCACCGAACGAGAAGCGCGAGCCGGCGCTCGGGCGCAGGCGGCTGTTAAGGCTATCGTTGATGATCGAGAAGCCGACCGACGATGTGTAGCGATTGCCGATCGAATCGCAGAGATATCGTCCGGCCTTCAGGGGGTCGCAAAGCCCGGCGGTGAAGTACGTCCCCTCATCCAGTCCGACCTCGTCGTAGGACAGGCCGTAACGCCCTGACAGCGACCAGAACTCGGTCAGCGGCACGCCGAGGCGGACCTGGAACCCTGTCGAGACCTGCGAATAGGTGGTGCGACGATCCTGGCCGGAAAAGCCGAAGGAATTATAATCGCGCCGGAACAGGTCGACGCCGACCGCGATGTTGCGGTCGAACAGATAGGGCTCGGTGAAGCCGAGCTCGAGCGACTTCGAGTAACTGGAATAGTTGACGCCGGCGCGCAGCTCCTGGCCCTTCCCGCGGAAGTTGCGCTGGGTGATGTTCGCCTGGATGATGAACCGCTCAAGGCTTGAGTAACCGGCCGACAGCTGCAGCTCGCCGGTCGACTTCTCCTCGACATTGGCCTCCAGCGCGACGCGGTCTGGCGCGGAGCCCGGGACCTGCTTGATCTCGAACTTATCCTGGAAGAAGCCCAGGCTGTTGATGCGGTCCTGCGAACGCTTGACCTGGAAGCTGTTGAACGCGTCGCCCTCCGCCAGCCGGATCTCGCGGCGGACGACCTTGTCTTGGGTCTGCGTGTTGCCGTTGATGTCGACCCGCTCGACATAGGTGCGCTGCGCCTGCGCGATGTTGAAGTTGAGCGACATCGTCAGCGCTTCGCGATCCGGCACGAACTCCGGCGCGACCTCGGTAAAGGCATAGCCGAACAGCCCGGCCGCCTCGCTCAGCTGGTCGACCGAGTCCTCGACCTGCTTGGCGTTGTACCATTCGCCCTTCTTGGCCGGGATCGCGGCCGCCAGCGCCTTGTTGTCGAAGTCACGGATCTGGCTGTCGACCGTAATGTCGCCGAACTTGTAGCGCTTACCCTCTTCGACGACATAGGTGATGATGAAGTCGCGCTTGTCCGGCGTCAGCTCGGCGACGGCGGAGATGACGCGGAAATCGGCATAACCCTCGGTGAGGTAGAACTGACGCAGCTTCTGCTGGTCGTAGTTGAGCCGATCCTGGTCATAGGAGGTGCCCGACGACAGGATGCGGAACAGGCGCGCCTGCTTGGTCGCCATCTGCCCGCGCAGCTTGTCGTCGGAGAAGACCTCGTTGCCGAGGATGTTGATCTGCCGCACCTTGGACTTGGCGCCCTCGGTGATCTCGAACACCACGTCCACGCGGTTCTGGTCGAGCGTCACCATCTTCGGCTCGACGACCGCGGCGAAGCGGCCCTGGCGACGATACAGCTCGACGATCCGCGCCACGTCCTGACGGACGGCGGTGCGGGTGAAGATCTGGCGCGGCTTGAGCTTGATCTCCTTGTCGAACTTGTCCTGCTTGAGCGCCTTGTTGCCCTCGAAGATTACGCGGTTGATGATCGGGTTCTCGCGCACCCGCAGGACGATATCGCCGCTCTCGACGCCGGAGATCGAGAAGTCCGCGAACAGGTCGGACGCCTGCAGATCCTTCAGCGCCTGGTCGAGCGTCTCGGCGGTATAGGGCGTGCCGACGCGCAGGCGGGTGTAGGACAGCACGGTGTCTGGCTCGATCCGCTGCGAACCCTCGACGCGCAGCGTCTTGATAGTGCGCGCGGCGGCGTCTGTGATCGGCGCGGCCGCGGCGGGCTGCGGCGCGGGCAGCTGCTCGGCGCGGGCATTGGCGGGAACGCCCGGCCGCGTTTGCGCCGGATTGGCAGGGGTCGGAGCGCTCTGCGCCGCCGCCATGCCGGGCACCCCCGCGACGGCGGTGCCGACGAGCAGCAGGGTCGCGAAAGAACGCGCGCCGTTAGGAACCTTGGAAACCGTCACTCGTTAACCCCAACCCGCGTAAAGAGAACCCTATTACGCCCCGAAGAACTTGACGCGCGCCCTGCCCTATCCGGGCTTGGCGATCAACCCGAAGGCCTAGCCGAACAGCCCGCCCAGCCGCTGCCACAAACCCAATGATCCAAGGTCGTTGACCGTCACCAGCAGCATCAGCGCGAGCAGCGCCATCAACCCGCCGCGATAGGCCCATTCCTGCACCTGCGCGCCCACCGGTTTCCGTTGCACCGCCTCGATTGCGTAGAACATCAGGTGACCACCATCCAGCATCGGGACTGGCAGCAGGTTGATGAACCCGAGATTGATGGACACCAGCGCGATCAGCGCGACGAAGGCGTCGAGGCCCAGCGACATCTGCTCGCCCGAGGTCTTGGCGATACGCAGCGGCCCGCCCATGTCCTTGAGCGAGCGGCGGCCGGTGATGATCTGGCCCAGCGTGTCGACCATCATCCGCACGATCTCACCGGTGCGGCGGACCGCGACGACGGGCGCCTCGAGCAGGCCGACCGGTTCGACCGTCGGCCTGACCGGGGCGATCCCGAGCAGGCCGACCTGGAAGCGATTGCCGAAGCGGTCGACCTGCTCGTCGGTGCCGATGGTGGCGGGGAGCGCGCGGGCCGCACCGTTGCGGATAAGGTCGATGCGGACCTGCTCGCCGGGGCGGATCTGGACGTAGCGGGCAAGGTCACCGAACACCGCCACCTCGCGGCCGTTGATCGCGACGATGCGGTCGCCCGGCTGCAGGCCCGCCGCCTGGGCGGCGCTGTTCGGCTGCAGCGCGCCTACGGTCGCCGGCGTGCGGCTGTCGCCATAGGCGAGCGCGAAACCGGCAAGGATCAGGATGGCGAGGACGAGATTCACGACCGGCCCGGCGGCGACGATGATCGCCCGCTGCCACACCGGCTTGGCCTGGAACGTCCGCTGCCGCTCGACGGCCGGGAGCGCCAGCCACTCGGCGCTGGGCTGGCTGACCGCATTCATGTCGCCGGCGAAGCGGACATAGCCGCCGATCGGCAGCCAGCCGAGCTTCCACCGCGTGCCGTGCCGGTCGCTCCAGCCTGCGACCTCGCGGCCCATGCCGATCGAGAAGGCGTCGATCTTCACACCGAACAGTCGGGCAGCCCAATAATGACCCATCTCATGCACAAACACGAGCGGCCCGATCACCGCCAGGAACGCGACGATGGTGAGGAGAAAGCCGGGAGACTCGATCAAGCCATGCAATCCTTGAGGCGTTCTTCCGCCAGTCTTCGCGCCTCCGCGTCGACCGCCAGCACGGCATCGAGCGTCCGGGGCGCCGGCGGATCGTAACGCTCCAGGATATCGGCGACGATTGCGGCGATATCAAGGAAGCCGATCCAGCCCGCCAGGAACGCCGCCACCGCGACCTCGTTGGCGGCGTTGAGGATCGCCGGGCGGGCGCCGCCGGCGTCGAGCGCCGCGCGCGCCAGCCTGAGTGCGGGGAAACGCCCCGGGTCGGGTGCTTCGAAGTCGAGACGGCGGAGCGCGATCAGGTCGAGCGGCGGCAGCGGCGTCGCCAGCCGGTCGGGCCAGGCGAGCGTGTGCGCAATCGGCACGCGCATGTCGGATGGCCCGAGCTGCGCCAGCATCGACCCGTCGACATATTCGACCATCGAATGGACGACCGACTGTTTGTGGATGACGATCTCGATGCGATCGGGTGCGATCGGGAACAGCCGCGCCGCCTCGATCAGCTCCAGCCCCTTATTGAACATGGTGGCGCTGTCGATCGAGATCTTGGCGCCCATGGTCCAATTGGGGTGGGCGAGCGCTTGAGCGGGCGTGACGGCGCGCATCGCCTCGGTCGACCAGTCGCGAAAGGGGCCGCCGCTGCCGGTCAGGACGATGCGGCGGACGCGCTCGGGGCGGTCGCGGTCGAGGCACTGGAAGATCGCGTTGTGTTCGCTGTCCGCCGGCAACAGCGTCGCGCCCGACGCGGCGGCGGCGGCGAGCACCAGTTCGCCGGCGGAGACCAGCGGCTCCTTGTTGGCGAGCACCACCGTGCCGCCGGCGGCGATCGCGGCCATCACCGGCTCTAGCCCGGCGCAGCCGACGATCGCCGCCATCGTCCATGCGGCGCCGGCTGCCGCGTCGATCACCGCCTGCCGCCCGCCCGCAGCACCGATGTTTGTCCCGCGTAGGGCCTCGCGCAGCGCGGGCAGGCAGCTCTCGTCGGCGACCACCGCGAGCTCGGCGCGGGTACGGATCGCCGCCGCAGCCAGACCCGCGACATCGCAGTTGGCCGTGAGCGCGCGGACGCGGAACTGGTCGGGCGCGCGTTCCACCAGGTCGAGCGTCGAGGTGCCGACCGAGCCGGTCGCGCCTAGAATGGTGACGCTTCTCATCCGAACTGGACGTGCAGGTATCGGATCGCCGTCGGCAGCACGACGAGCAGCGCGGCAATCGGGGCGACGGGTACGACCCCGTCGAGCCGGTCGAGCACGCCGCCATGGCCGGGTAGCAGCGTACCCGAATCCTTGACCCCTGCCCGCCGCTTCAACCAGCTCTCGTAAAGATCGCCGCCCTGCGCCAGCACCGCCAGCATCGGTGTCGCGAGCGTCAGGCGCAGCGGCAGCCCGGCGGCGGTGTGCAGGATCGCGGCGAGCACACTGGCGGCAATCACACCGCCGATCAGTCCTGCCCAGGTCTTGTTGGGGCTGATCGAGGGCCAAAGCTTGGGTCCGCCGATCGCGCGCCCGGCGAAATAGGCGCCGATGTCGGTCGCCCATACCAGCGCCAGCGCCCAGAAGGTCCAGATCAGGCCGTCGTCACCGATCTGGCGGCGGATCACGATCAGCCCGAGTACCGGAATGCCGACGTAGAGCACGCCCAGCGCCAGCTCGGGCCTGCGGGTGACGATCACGACGAAAAACGCGGCACCGGCGAGCAGGCCGAGCGTGAAGAAATCGCGAGTCTCGCCCAGGATCCAGGCCGGCGCCATCGTCACCAGCGGCACGAACAGCGCGAACTGCGCCAGCCGCTTGGCTTTGGGTGCCGCCTTGTGGAGGTCGCCCCATTCGGCGATCATCAGCAGGGCGGCGACGGTGACGACCAGCCAGAAAAAGAAGCCGCCAAGGTACAGCGCCGCCACCGCCACCGCCATCAGGCCCGCGCCGACTGCGGCGCGCACCGGCAGGTCCGACCGCGTGCTAGCGGTCACAGGCCGCCGTAGCGGCGCTGCCGCTGCCCAAACGCCGCGACCGCGTGCGCCAACTCGTCACCGCCGAAATCGGGCCACAGAGTGTCGACGAAGAGCAGCTCCGCATAGGCGGCCTGCCACAGGAGGAAGTTGCTGAGCCGCTGCTCACCCGACGAGCGGATCAGCAGGTCGAGCGGCGGCAGGTCGCGCGTCTCCAGCTCCGCCTCGATCGCCGCCTCGTCGATCTCTTCGGGCAAAAGCTTGGCCGCGAGACGTCGCGCCGCCGCCGCGAGCTCGGCCTGCGCGCCATAGTTGAGCGCGATGGCGAGGATTGGGCCAGTGTTGCCGGCGGTCCGCTGCACCGCATCGTCGATCATCGCGGTAAGGTCGGCTGCGAAGCGGCGATAATCGCCCAGCACCTTCAGCCGCACATTCTCCCGCACCATCTCGTCCAGGTCGGAACGGATGAAGAGGCGCAGCAGCCCCATCAGGTCGCTGATCTCGGCCTCAGGGCGCCGCCAGTTCTCCGACGAGAAAGCATACAGCGTCAGCGCCTCGATCCCCATCGTCCGCGCCGCGCGCGAGACGCGGCGCACCGCCTCCACCCCGGCCTTGTGTCCAGCCAGGCGCGGCAGGTGCCGCCGCTTCGCCCAGCGGCCATTGCCGTCCATGATGATGGCGACATGGCGCGGGATCGCGGCCGCCGCGGGCTGTGGCGCGATGGCGGTCGCCAAGCTACTCCCCTCCCGCTTGCGGGAGGGGTTGGGGCAGGGCATGTCTGCCGCAATGGGGACGAGACATCCCCTCCCCTAGCCGCTCCCGCAAGCGGGAGGGGGACAGCAGGGCGCACCCTCCCCTCACTTGCCCAGTATCTCTTTCTCTTTCGCGCTCGCCGCCGCGTCGATCTCGCCGATCGTCTTGTCGGTCAGCTTCTGCAGCTCCGCCTCATGGCGCTTGCGCTCGTCCTCGCCGAAGACGTTCTTCTTCTCGTCCACTTTGAGGCTGTCCATGCCGTCGCGCCGCACATTGCGCGCAGCGATCTTCGCCTTTTCCGCATAGGAACCCGCCAGCTTCGCCAGCTCCTTGCGGCGCTCTTCGGTCAAGTCGGGGATCGGCAGACGCAGGTTGTTGCCGTCGTTGATCGGATTGAGCCCGAGCCCTGCCGAGCGGATCGCCTTTTCGACTGGGCCGACGTTCGACTTGTCCCAGACCTGCACCGACAGCATGCGCGGCTCGGGCACCGACACGGTCGCGACCTGATTCAACGGCATGTGGCTGCCATAGACCTCGACCATCACCGGATCGAGCAAGGTGGTCGACGCGCGGCCGGTGCGCAGACCGCCAAGGTCGTGCTTCAGCGCCTCGACCGCGCCGGTCATGCGGCGCTCCAGATCCGATTTGTCATAGGCCGGCATCGTTATCGCTCCTGGCTTTGCACGACCGTCGATATGCCCTGCCCACTGAGCACGGCGGCGAAATTGCCGTGTTCGCGGATGTTGAAGACGACGATCGGGATGTTGTTGTCACGGCACAGCGCGACCGCGCTTGCGTCCATGACCTTGAGGTTGTTCGACAGCACCGTGTCGTAGCTGACGGTGTGGTAGCGCTTGGCGGACGGCACCTGCTTGGGATCGGCATCGTAGACGCCGTCGACGCTGGTGCCCTTGAACAGCGCGTCGCACTTCATCTCCGCCGCGCGCAGCGCAGCGCCGCTGTCGGTGGTGAAAAAGGGCGAGCCGACACCGGCGGCGAAGATCACCACCCTGCCCTTTTCCAGGTGCCGCTCGGCGCGCCGGCGGATAAAGGGTTCGCACACCGACTGCATCGGGATGGCGGACTGGACACGAGTGTCGACCCCGACCTGTTCGAGCGCGTTCTGTACCGCCAACGCGTTCATGACGGTGGCGAGCATGCCCATGTAATCGGCGGTCGCGCGCTCGATGCCCTTGGCCGCCGCGGACAGTCCGCGGAAGATGTTGCCGCCGCCGACGACGATGCAGAGCTGATAGCCTTGCGCGCGGACGTCGGCGATCTCCTGTGCCACCCGCGCGGTGACGTCGGGGTCGATCGCCAGCCTGCCGTCCCCCATCAGGACTTCGCCGGAGAGCTTCAGCAGGATGCGGCGGAAACGAGGGGCGGTCATCGGGGGAGCGGGTTACGCGGGGAAGGGAGCAGGGGCAACCGTCTGCACGGAAAGAAGATGGGATGAGGTGGCTGGTAGCAGAGTGCAGGTAGCCAGATGCCCAGCCTTAGCGCATCTTCCCCGGCGAAGGCCGGGGCCCAGTTGCCATGAGCTCAGTTGGAGAGGCCGACGCCCCTACTGAGCAGCCCGAAGCTGGACCCCGGCCTTCGCCGGGGAAGATGCTTGGGGCGGAGCTCCTGCTACCTGCTACCTGCTACCTGCTACCTGCTACCTGCTACCTGCTATCTGCTACGCACCCTCACGCCGTCGGCTTGTCGCCATCGGTGGGCTTCTGGGGAACGCCGCTCGCGGCGGCGACCTCGGCGGCGAAGTCACTGGTCTCGCGCTCGATGCCTTCGCCGAGCTGGAAGCGGACATAGTCCTTGAGCACGATGGTATGCCCCGCATCCTTGCCCGCCTTGGCGACCACGTCGGAGATCTTGGTCTTGCCGTCCATCACGAACAGCTGGGAGACCAGCGCATGCTCCTTGCGGTACTTGGCGATCCCGCCCTCGACCATCTTCGCGATGATGTCGGCCGGCTTGCCGCTATCGGCCGCCTTCTCGGTCGCGATCGCGCGCTCGCGCTCGATCTCGGCCTCGTCCAGGTCGGCCTCGTTCAGCGCCTTGGGGAAGGCCGCGGCGATGTGCATCGCCAGCTGCTTGCCCAGGTCCTGTAGCGCCGCCTCCGGCGCCTCGGACTCGAGAGCGACCAGCACACCGATCTTGCCCAAACCCGGCGACTGCTGGTTGTGGACATAGCTGACGACGGCGCCCTGCGACACCTCCAGCCGCCTGGCACGGCGGAGCGACTGGTTCTCGCCGATGGTGGCGATGTTGTTGGTCAGCACGTCCGCGACGCTGGTGCCCGACGGCATCGCAGCGGCCTTGATCGCCTCCAGCTCATCACCGGTCGCCAGCGCAATCTGGGTGACCTCGCGGACGAAATCCTGGAACTGCTGGTTCTTGGCGACAAAGTCGGTCTCGGAATTGACCTCGACCGCCGCACCCCGGGTGCCGGACACGGCGACGCCGACCAGCCCTTCCGCAGCGGTGCGCGACGACTTCTTCTGCGCGGCCGCCAGGCCCTTGGTGCGCAGCCAGTCCATCGCGGCGTCCATGTCGCCCGACGTCTCGCTCAGCGCCTTTTTGCAATCCATCATGCCCGCGCCGCTCTTTTCGCGCAGGTCCTTGACCATCGAAGCCGTGATGTCGGCCATCTCAATATTCCTCATGCAAAACGTCCGTTCGCCCAGAGCGAAGTCGAAGCCTGTCCTGAGCGCCTGCCTTGGAGGCAGACGAAGGGGGCATGTGCTTCGACTTCGCGCAGCACGAACGAGAGTTGGGTAGCTCAGTCCGACGACGGCCCGACGACGTCAGGCGTTGGCCCGCGCGCCCTCCTCGGCGGCCACCGCGGCCTCGACCGGAGTGGGGTCGGTGCCCAGCTCCGGCGCCGCTTCGGCCGCCGGCGCGCTCAGCGCCTCTTCCGCCGGGGGCTCGTCCATCGCGCCGATGTCGTGGCCGCGCGCAGCCTGACCCTGCTGGCCGCCGCGCGTCGCGGCGATGGCGATCGCCTCGCAATACAGGCGGATGGCACGGCTGGCGTCGTCATTGGCCGGCACCGGAAAGGCGATACCGTCGGGCGAGACGTTCGAATCGAGGATCGCGACGACCGGGATGCCGAGCGTGTTGGCCTCCTTGATCGCCAGCTCCTCCTTGTTCGCGTCGATCACGAACATCACCTCGGGTACGCCGCCCATGTCGCGAATGCCGCCCAGCGACATCTCCAGCTTGTCCTTCTCGCGGGTGAGCTGCAGCACTTCCTTCTTGGTCAGGCCGGCGGTGTCACCAGACAGCTGCTCCTCCAGCGTCTTCATCCGCCGGATCGAGTTGCTGATCGTCTTCCAGTTGGTGAGCATCCCGCCCAGCCAGCGGTGATTCACGAAATGCTGCCCGGAACGCTGCGCGGCGTCGCGCACCGCGTCCTGCGCCTGGCGCTTGGTGCCGACGAACAGCACCTTGCCGCCGCCGGCGACACTGGCGCTGACGAACTCGAGCGCGCGGGCGAACAGCGGCACGGTCTGCGAGAGGTCGAGGATGTGGACGCCGTTACGGTCGCCGAAGATGTAGGGCTTCATCTTCGGGTTCCAGCGATGTGTCTGGTGGCCGAAGTGCGCGCCCGTCTCGATGAGCTGCTGCATGGTGACGACTGGAGCCGCCATAGGGATAGATCCTTCCGGTTAAGCCTCTGGGAAGCGGATGACCCACGCGGACGCGGGCACCGGGCTATGTTGCTTCCCATGCGGGGTTGAGGGGCGCCGCTTAGTTGAAGCGGACGCGCAAATCAACCGCTTGACAGCGGGAACATTGCCGGAACATATAGTGTGTGTAGCAGGCACACAATGGTCGCTGCGGAACGACATTGGTATAGATGGCTCTAAACTGGTGCTTTTTCCACAGCTGGTCGGAACCTGTGGATAACTTGACGGTTAACGGACTTGACCGAGGTTCGTTCGCGACTGGGAGGCGGACATGTTTGCAGTGATCGGCACGATGATTTTCATGGGCGCGATGGCGCTGGCTGTGGCGGCGATCTGGCTGTCTGTGGCGCCGCAATGGCGCCGGATTGCCCGGCTCGCCGGTGGGCATGTCGAACAGCCCTTCCAGCCGCTAGAGCGACTGGCGTGTGCCGAGCGTCGCATTGCCGTTAGGCGGTGGGCGTCGGTTCCGACGGGCGTGGTGTCATCTCGGCTGCGCGCTGCCGCCTGATCCGGGCGTAGCCGGCCATGCTGAACGGGATGGCCAACAGATAAAGGACGCTGACGACCGTCAGCGTCTGCCACGGGGCGGTCACAAGTGCCGCTGCCAGCACCACCGCGCCGGCGATTGCCTCGAAACGCATGTGGCGGCGCAGGCGGAACGACTTCCAGCTATAGGTCGCAAGGCTCGACACCATCAGTGTCGCCACGAGCGCGACCCAGGGTGCGACCAGCCAGTGGTTACGCAAGATGGGTTCGCCGCTCCATAGCCATGCGATCAGCGGCAGCATGGCGAGGCCGGCGCCGGCGGGGGCAGGTACGCCGGTGAAATAGCCGGCGGCTTTGCGGGGTTGGTCGTTGGCTTCGATCTGCGCGTTGAACCGCGCGAGCCGGAGCGCACAGAACACCGCCAGCATCAGCGCCGCGATCCAGCCGAGCTGCGGAAAGGTCGTCAGCGACCACAGGTACAGGACCAGCGCCGGCGAGACGCCGAACGAGATCGCATCGGCCAACGAGTCGAGCTCGGCGCCGAATCGGCTCTCGCCCTTAAGCATCCGCGCGACGCGGCCGTCGAGCCCGTCGAGGACACCGGCCAGCACGATCATCGCCACCGCCCGCTCCCACTCGCCCGCGATGGCGAAGCGCACACCCGACAGCCCGGAGCACAGCGCCAGCGCGGTAATGGCGTTGGGAACGACGGCGCGCAGCGGAATGCCGCGCGGGCGGCGTTCGCGGACCGATACGCGAACGCTCAAAGCTTCCCTCCCGCTCGCGGGAGGGGCCACCTGATCTCTCCTCCCGCTTGCGGGAGGGGTTGTCCGATCGGCAGGGTAACACCCTCTCCCCTAGCCTCTCCCGCAAGCGGGAGGGGGACGGCTCCGAGGCTCCTCACTGCGCCACGCCCGTCACCGGCTGACCACCGACGCGGCCCAGCACCGTCTCGCCCGCGATACTGCGCTGGCCGAGCGCCACCTGACACACGCAATCGGGCGGCAGGAACACGTCGACCCGGCTGCCGAAGCGGATCAGCCCGATGCGCTGCCCGGCCGCGACGATGTCGCCGGCCTTGACGAAGCCGAGGATACGGCGCGCCACCAGCCCGGCGATCTGGGTGAAGCCGACGCGGGTGCCGTCATGGCCCTCGACGACGAAATACTGCCGCTCATTCTCCTCCGACGCCTTGTCGAGATCGGCGTTGAGGAACTTGCCCGCGACATAGACGACCTGGCGGACGGTGCCCGAGATCGGCGTCCGGTTGATGTGGACATCGAACACCGACATGAAGATGGACACCCGCACCCGCGGCCCCGCGCTCAGCCCGTTGGGACCGTCGAGCTCGCGCGGCACCGGCACGGTTTCGATCATGGTGATAAGCCCATCGGCCGGCGCGACGATCAGGCCCTGCCCCTGCGGCGTGGTCCGGATCGGATCGCGGAAGAAGGCGGCGACCCAGATCGTCAGCCCGACCATCGGCCAGAACAGCACGTTCCAGACGATCGTCAGCAGCAGCGTCAGCCCGGCGGAGATCGCGACGTATTTATATCCCTCCTGATGGACGGACGGGAAGCGCCACTTGACGGTCGTGGTCGGCAACGGGGTGTGGGGCGGCTTTTCGAGAGAGGCCATTCGGCCGTCGATACCCGCCGCCGCCCGCCAGCGCAAACGCGCTGTCCTACAGCCGCCCGTCCGTGCCAAGGGCTGGACATGGCTCCCACTCCGTCCTCCGCCGGCGCGCGAGCGCGAACTGTGGGGTGCAGATCGGAGGCGGGTGGTGTGACTTTAGTGTGACCTTTCGCCGCCCGCCCGAGCTTGATCGACCTCCCCCCTCCCCCTAGACGCCCCGCAACCCCCTTCTCCCAAGGAACCGGATATGGCCAAGATTCAGGTGAAGACGCCCGTTGTCGAGATCGACGGCGACGAGATGACGCGGATCATTTGGGAATGGATCCGCGAGCGCCTGATCAAGCCTTATCTGGCAATCGACCTCGACTATTACGATCTCGGCGTCGAGCATCGCGACGCCACCGACGACAAGGTGACGGTGGAGAGCGCGCGCGCCATCCAGAAATACGGCGTCGGCGTGAAGTGCGCGACCATCACTCCCGACGAACAGCGGGTCGAAGAGTTCAAGCTCAAGAAGATGTGGAAGTCGCCCAACGGCACCATCCGCAACATCCTGGGCGGGGTCGTCTTTCGCGAGCCGATCGTGATCCGCAACGTGCCGCGCCTGATCCCCGGCTGGACGCACCCCATCGTGGTGGGCCGCCACGCGTTCGGCGATCAGTACAAGGCGACCGACTTCCGGGTTCCGGGCCCCGGCAAGCTGACCATGAAGTGGGAAGGCGAGAATGGCGAGACGATCGAGGAGGAGGTGTTCCAGTTTCCGTCGTCCGGCGTCGCGATGGGGATGTACAATCTCGATGATTCGATCCGCGACTTCGCGCGCGCATCGCTCAACTATGGCCTGGGCCGCCGCTGGCCGGTGTACCTGTCGACCAAGAACACGATCCTCAAGGCTTATGACGGTCGCTTCAAGGACATCTTCGCCGAGGTGTTCGAGAGCGAGTTCGCGGCCGACTTCAAGGCCGCGAAGATCGTCTACGAACACCGCCTGATCGACGACATGGTCGCCAGCGCGCTCAAGTGGAGCGGCGAGTTCGTCTGGGCCTGCAAGAACTATGACGGCGACGTGCAGTCCGACCAGGTCGCGCAGGGCTTCGGCTCGCTCGGGCTGATGACCTCGGTGCTGATGACGCCCGACGGCAAGACGATCGAGGCGGAGGCCGCCCACGGCACCGTCACCCGCCATTATCGCCAGCACCAGCAAGGCAAGGCGACTTCGACGAACCCGATCGCGTCGATCTTCGCCTGGACCGGCGGGCTCAAATATCGCGGCAAGTTCGACGGCACGCCCGACGTGACGCGCTTTGCCGAGACGCTGGAGCGCGTCTGTGTCGAGACGGTCGAGCAGGGCGCGATGACCAAGGATCTCGCCATTCTGATCGGCCCCGACCAGCCATGGATGACCACCGAGCAGTTCTTCGAGGCGGTGCGCCTGAACCTGGAAAAGGAGATGAGCGGCTGGGCCTGAGCGGCGAAACGAGCCGTGGCGGGAACGCCTACGGCCGCTCCCGGTTGTTTCGGGTGAACAACCATGGAGTATGCACATGCGGTTCGTTTCCCTGCTGACCGGCGGCGCCCTTGCCCTTGCCGTCCCGGCACTTGGGCAGACCAACACGACGGCGCCCGCGCAAACCGTGCCGGCGCCACAAGCCACCCCAACGCCGGCTATCACCGCGACGCCGGTCGCACCTGCCGACGCCGCGACCCCCGCGGACACCGGGGCGCCGGCCACCACTGCGACACCGGTGCCCATCCCGCCGACCGTCGGCGCGACCGTCTACGGATCCGCCGGCACACCTGTCGGTACGATCAAGGCGATGGACCCTCAGTTCATCACGCTGACGACGACTCGGGGCGAGGTGCGCTTGCCCGCCGCGGGAGTTGGGCCGGGCCTGAAGGGACCGGTGATCGGTTTGACCGCCGAACAGCTCGACTCCGCGATTGCACAGGCTCAGGCGACGAGTCAGGCGGCTGCGACCAAGGCGACAACGAAGGCAACCAAGAAGCGCTGAGCTGACGCGGTCCGGCCCTGAGTTTCGTGAGCGGGGGTGACAGGTCACCCCCGCTCGCCCTAGCAGTCGAGGATGGCGGGGGAACTCAGCGGCGACGGCATCAGCGATGCTCTGGTGATCCTGGGCGCGGCGGGGCTCGTCATCCCCGCTTTCGCCCGCATCCGGATCAGTCCGGTCATCGGTTTCATCCTAGTCGGCATCCTGGTCGGTCCGGCGGGACTAGGCGGTCTCGTCGCCCGCTTCCCCTGGCTCTACCACATCACGATCACCAATCCCGCCGCGATCCAGCCGGTGGCGGAGATCGGCATCGTCCTATTGCTGTTCTCGATCGGGCTGGAGCTGTCGTTCCGCCGGTTGTGGGCGATGCGCACGCAGGTATTCGGCATCGGCGCCGCGCAATTGCTGCTCTCCGCCGCCGTGATCGTGCTGGCGTTAAGGATGGGCGGCACCGGTTGGCCCGGCGCGCTGGCCCTGGCGCTCGCGCTCGCGCTGTCGTCCACCGCGCTGGTGCTGCCGATCACCGGCACCACCAGCCCGCTCGGTCGGGCCGCTTTTCCCGTGCTGCTGTTCCAGGATCTGGCGCTGGTGCCGATCGTGTTCGTGCTTGGCGCGATCGGCGGCGGCGGCGGCGAGGGCAACCTGCTGCATACCGCGCTGATCGGGATCATCACCGTAGTCGTGATGTACCTGGGCGGCCGCGCCATCCTGCCCAAGCTGTTCGCGCAAGCCGCGCGGACCAAAAGCCCTGAGCTGTTCCTGGCCGCGTCGCTGCTCGTCGCCATCGTCGCGAGCCTGGCTACCGCGGCGGCAGGCCTGTCGCCGATCGTCGGCGCGCTGCTTGCCGGCCTGCTGATCGCCGAGACCGCCTATCACGATGAGGTGGAGGTCATCGTCCGCCCCTTTCAGGGGCTGGCGCTCGGCGTCTTCCTGATCACCGTCGGCATGAGCCTCGACATCAGGATGGTGCTCGCCAACTGGTCGGCGCTGTTGGCGGCGTTGGTGGCGATCGTGGCGGCGAAAGCGACGCTTACCGCAGGGCTGCTGCGCTGGAGCGGTACTCGGTGGAGCGCGGCGGCGGAGGCAGGGTCGCTGCTCGGCAGCCCCGGCGAGACGACACTGATCGTGCTAGGCGTGGCCGTTGGCGCGGCGCTGGTCAGCCCCGCGGACGCCGCTTTCTGGCAGACCGCGACCGCGCTGGGGATGACGGTCACCCCGCTGCTAGCGCGAATCGCGCAAGCCTTCGCGCGCCGTCTGGACGGTGATATCGTGCCCGAGCTGCACGTCGAGGAGCTGGGGCCGGGGACGGTCATCATCGGCTTCGGGCGAGTCGGGCGGCTGGTGGCGGAGATGCTGCAGGCGCATGACCAGCGTTTCGTCGCGATCGACGCCGACCCCGACTGCGTGGCGGCGGGGCGACGCGACGGGTTTCCCGTGCTGTTCGGCGACGTTGTCCGCGCGGAACTGGTGGAGCGGCTGGCGCTGACCCGCGCGGATGCGCTGGTGCTGACGATGGACGATCCAGCATTGAGCGTGAAGCTGGTGCAGCGGGTGCGCGCGGTCGATCCGGAACAGACCATCATTGCCCGTGCCCGCGATGGTCGCCACGCCGCCGAGCTCTACAAGGCGGGTGTGACCGACGCGGTACCGGAGACACTGGAAAGCTCGCTGCAGCTGTCGGAAGCGGTGCTGGTCGATCTCGGCATCGCCATGGGGCCGGTGATCGCGTCGATCCATGACAAGCGCGAGCAGCTGCGCAACCTCATCCGCCACGAGGCCGACCTGGACCGCGAGCCGCGGATCCGGCGGGTGCGCGGCCGCAGCGAGCAGGTGGGATGATGGCGGGCGAGCGGTTCTTCCGACCCTTTTTTGGACCGGGTGCAGGCACGGCCGGCGATGCGATCGTTCATCCTGGATGAGCTCGCATCGTCCAGTCGCCACTGGCACGGGCTGGTGCATCATGCGCTGATGCTCCGGGCGGTGAGCCGGAGCGGGCATAATGAGGCGGCCAAGCGTAGGCTGGTGCTGGCGACGCTGTTCCACGACATTGTCTATGACTCGACGCGCAGCGACAATGAGGAGGCCTCGGCACGGGTGGCGCACCAATGGTTGGCAGGCGAGGAGGCGGAGGTCGTGGCGGCGCTGATCCTCGCTACCAAGCGCCACGCGCTGGACACGGATCCGGTCACGCGGACGCTGCTGATGGCCGACCTCGCCGTGCTGTGGACGCCGAGTGCGCGGTTGTACGCCTTTTACGCCCGGGGCATCCGCGCCGAGTATGCGCATGTGCCGGATGCCGCTTACCGGCAGGGTCGGATGGCCGTGCTGCGGCAGTTGTGCGCCGCGATCGTCCCGGCGCTCACCATGGCGCAGGCGTCAGACCTTTCGCGCAATCTCGACGGCGAGATCGCGGCTCTGGCGGCGGGTCGCTCCGACCTGGAATTCTAGCCCTCCGCGATTGCTGCTCGGACCGCCGCGACCGCTTCCGCCGCCCTGCCGCCGTCGGGTCCGCCACCTTGCGCCATATCGGGACGGCCGCCGCCGCCCTGCCCGCCCAGCACGGCGACGGCGCGGCGAAGCAGGTCGACGGCGTTGTGGGTCGCGAGCAGATCCTCGCTGACGCCGATTGCGACCGAGGCGCGGCCGTCATTGACCGCGACCATCACCGCGACGCCGGAACCGAGCCGCTGCTTGGCATCGTCCACCGCGCCGCGCAGACCCTTGGCCTCGAAGCCGTCGAGCACCTGACCGATGAAGCCGACCCCGCCGACCTGCTCGAGGCCGGGTGCATCCGCCCTGGCGCCACCGCCGAGTGCGAGCGCCTTTTTCGCGTCGGCTAGTTCGCGTTCCAAGCGGCGGCGGTCCTCCAGCAGCGACACGACGCGGGCGGGCACCTCGTCGGGTGTCGCCTTGAGCGCGGCCGCAGCCTCGCGCAGCTTGTCGTCACGCGCGGTGAGGTAGGCGCGCGCCGCCTCGCCGGTGAGTGCCTCGACCCGGCGCACGCCGGAGGAGACGGCGCCCTCGCCCACCACCTTGAACAGGCCGATGTCGCCCAGCGCCTGCACATGGGTGCCGCCGCACAGCTCGACCGAGTAGCGGCCGCCATCCGTGCCCATCGAGACGACGCGGACCTCGTCGCCATATTTCTCGCCGAAGAGCGCCATCGCGCCCTCGGCGATCGCCTCGTCCGGGGTCATCAGCCGCGTACTCACGGGCGTGTTGGCGCGCACTTGCGCGTTCACGTCGGTTTCGACCTGGGCGAGATCGGCCGGGGTCATCGCGCTCGGGTGCGAGACGTCGAAGCGCAGCCGCTCGGGCGCGACCAGCGAGCCCTTCTGCGCGACATGCGTCCCCAGCCGCTCGCGTAGCGCCGCGTGCAGCAGATGGGTGGCGGAATGATTTGCCCGGATCGCGGCGCGGCGAGCATGATCGACATTCAGGTGGACCGCGTCGCCGACCGCGATTTCGCCCGCGGTGATCGACAGCTGGTGCGCCCAGACGCGGTTGAGGTGCTTGTGCGTGTCGGTGACGGTCGCGCGCAGGCCCTTGTCGGTGGTCGCCACGCCCGCGTCGCCGACCTGGCCGCCGCTCTCCGCATAGAAGGGAGTCTGGTTGACGATAAGCTCGACCGCCTCGCCCACGCCCGCGCGCTCGACCCGCTGGCCGTCCTTGAGCAGCGCGACCACGACTCCCTCACCTTCCTCCGCCGCATAGCCGGTGAACTCGGTCGCGCCGACCTCGTCGGCCAGGTCGAACCATAGCTCGTCGGACGCCTTCGCCCCCGAGCCCTTCCAGGCGGCGCGCGCGGCACGCTTCTGTTCGGTCATCGCGGTGTCGAAGCCGGCGCGGTCGACCGCGAACCCCTGCGCCCGCAACGCGTCCTCCGTCAGGTCGAGCGGGAAGCCGTAGGTGTCGTAGAGCTTGAACGCGGTCTCGCCCGCGAGCGTACCGCCCGCGGTAAGCCCAGTGGTCGCCTCGTCGAGCAGCTTCAGCCCGCGATCGAGCGTTTGGCGGAAGCGCGTTTCCTCCTGCCTGAGCGTGGCCTCGATCAACGGCTGCGCGCGGACCAGCTCGGGATAGGCAGCACCCATCTCGGCGATCAGCGAAGGCACCAGACGGTGCATCAGCGGCTCGGCCGCGCCCAGCAGGTGGGCATGGCGCATCGCCCGGCGCATGATGCGGCGGAGCACATAGCCGCGGCCCTCGTTCGCCGGCAGCACACCGTCGGCGACGAGGAAGCCCGAGGTGCGCAGATGGTCGGCGATGACGCGGTGCGACGCCTGCGTGTTGCCGGTGGTGGCGGTGCGGGTCAGCTCGCCGGACGCGGCGATCAGCGCCTTGAACGTGTCGGTGTCGTAATTGTCGTGGACGCCCTGCATCACGGCGGCGATCCGCTCCAGCCCCATGCCGGTGTCGATCGAGGGCTTGGGAAGGTCCGAGACGATCTCGTTGGCTTCCTGCTCATACTGCATGAAGACGAGGTTCCAGATCTCGACAAAGCGATCGCCATCCTCGTCGGGCGATCCCGGAGGGCCGCCCGCGATATGATCGCCATGATCGTAGAAGATTTCCGAACACGGCCCGCAGGGACCGCTGTCGCCCATCGCCCAGAAATTGTCCTTGGTCGGGATGCGGATGATGCGGTGCTCGGGCAGCCCTGCGATCTTGCGCCACAGGTCGAACGCCTCGTCGTCGGTGTGGTAGACCGTGGCGGTAAGCCTGTCCGCGGGGAGGCCCCAGTCGCGCGTCAGCAGCGTCCAGGCGTGGGTGATCGCCTGTTCCTTGAAATACTGGCCGAACGAGAAATTGCCCAGCATTTCAAAAAAGGTGTGATGGCGCGCGGTATAGCCGACATTGTCGAGGTCGTTGTGCTTGCCGCCCGCGCGGACGCACTTCTGGCTGCTCGTCGCGGTGGTGTAGGGGCGCGTCTCCAAGCCGGTGAAAACGTTCTTGAACGGCACCATGCCCGCGTTGACGAACATCAGCGTCGGATCGTTCTGCGGCACCAGCGGTGCGGACGGCACGATCTGGTGACCCTGCGACCCGAAATAATCGAGGAAGCCGCGGCGGATGTCGTTGGTGGAGGTCATGGTCGGCGGATAGGCGAGCGCGCCTCCCCCCTCAAGCTTCGCGAGTCGGCGACGCGGAAGTTCACGAAGTGCGCGATACGTCGCCTGCGAAAACGCGTCCGGTAGAGCGTATCGCTGCGGATGATGGACTGAGGGTAGTAGCGGATCATCCCGCCAGGCTAGCGGCGGGCAAGCGTGTAGGACAGTGCCGCCTTACACGGGCGCGTCCAAGGAGCGGGGCGGTTCGCTGAACCACTTCGGCCCGCTTGCCGTCATGTGGAAACAATCCTCCAGCCGGACCCCGAACTGACCGGGCAGGTAGATGCCCGGCTCGTCGGAGAAGCACATGCCCACCGCGAGCGGTGTCGTTTCGCCGCGAACGAGGTTGACTGGCTCGTGGCCGTCCATGCCGATGCCATGGCCGGTGCGGTGCGACAGGCCGGGGAGCGTGTAGTCGGGGCCGTAGCCGAGGCCGGTATAGTAGCGGCGTACCGTGTCATCGACCGCCCCGGCGGGGGTGCCGAGTTGCGCGGCTACAAACGCGATCTGCTGGCCGCGCGCGACATGGTCCCAGACGGCGCGTTGCTCCTTGCTGGCGCTGCCGAACACGAAGGTGCGCGAGACGTCGGACTGATAGCCGCCGACGGTGCAGCCGCAATCCATCAGCACCACCTGACCCGGCGCGACGCGGTGGGCCGCCCTGGTGCCATGTGGGTACGCGGACGCCTCGCCGATCAGCACCAGCGCGAACTCGGGGCTGCCGCCGAGCGCCCGGGTGGCGGCGTTCATCAGGGCGCCGATCTCGGTGCCGGTCATCCCGGCTTCGATGCGCGCGAAGGTCCAGCGATAGGCGGCGATCGTCGTCTCGGTCGCGGCCTGCATCAGCGTGATCTCGGCGGGTGACTTGATCATCCGGCAGCCGCGCACGATTGGGTTGGCCGACACGATCGGGCGCCCGGTCGCCTGCGCGAGGCCGTCGCTGATGAAATATCGGGTGGTCTCCTCGACGCCGATCGGGCGGCCGGTGAGGCGCCGGTCGCGCAGGAAGCCACCCATCACCGCGTACGGGCTCTGGTCCTCCTGCCAGACGCGGACCTCGGCCGGGACGGCGAGGCTTTCGCGGACCGAGGGCTCCTCGAAAAAGGGCGTGACGATGCAGGGCTCGCCTTCGACCGGGATGATGACGGCGGTCGGACGCTCGCTGCGCCCCCAGCGCACCCCGGTGAAATAGGCGAGCGACGTGCCCGATTCGACAAGAACGGCGCCGATGCCGTGTTGCCGCATCAGCGCCTGCGCGCGCGCGATCCGGCGGGCGTACTCGGCCGCGGTGATGGCCGGCCGCTTGGGCAATGGTCGCAGCGCCGACAGGTCCGGCTCGGCGGCGCGGAGCAGGCCCGAGGACGCGAGGAGGGGCGCGAACGCGCCTGCGGCGAGGAGCTGGCGGCGGTTCGGCGTCATATCAGGACGATACGGCGCTTGACCGCGCGGCCGCAATCCCCTTCCCTGCCCAGAACACGCACCGGAGTTTTCGATGGCCAAGCGGCTGACCCTCTACATCATGATCGGCCTGGTGCTCGGCATCGTCGTCGGCACGATCATGAACACGACCATGACGCCCGAGGCGATCGCCGAGGCGAACAAGTTCTTCAAGATGATCACCGACATCTTCCTGCGGCTGATCAAGATGATCGTGGCGCCGCTGGTGTTCGCGACGCTGGTGGCGGGCATCGTCCACATGGGCGACACCGCGTCGCTCGGCCGCGTCGGTGCCAAGACGATGGGGTGGTTCATCGGTGCGACCCTGGTGTCGCTGACGCTGGGCATGGTGCTGGTCAACGTGCTGCAACCGGGCGTCGGCGCCGGGCTCGACCTCGCCAGCGCGACGGGCAGCTCGGGCATCGAGACCAAGCATGTCGACATGTACACCACGCTCACCGAGATGGTGCCGAAGTCGATCTTCGAGGCGATGGCGAACACGACGATGCTGCAGATCGTCATCTTCTCCGTCTTCTTCGGCGTCGCGCTGACCGCGATCGGCGAGAAGGCGGCGCCGATCGTGCGCGGCATCGACTCGCTCGTCGAGGTGATGCTGGTCGTCACCAACTATGTCATGCGGGTGTCACCGCTGGCGGTGTTCGCGGCGATGACCAAGGCGATCGCGGCCAACGGGCTGGGCGTACTGGTCACCTTCGGCAAGTTCATCGGCAGCTTCTATCTGGGGCTTGGCATCCTGTGGCTGCTGCTGATCTTTGCCGGTTTCCTGGTGATCGGGCCGCGGATCGGCACCCTGATCCGCTACATCCGCGATCCCATCCTGCTGGCTTTCTCCACCGCCTCGTCGGAGGCCGCTTATCCGCGCACCCTGGAGGCGCTCGATCGGTTCGGGGTGCCGCCGCGGATCGCCAGCTTCGTGCTGCCGCTGGGCTATTCGTTCAATCTCGACGGCTCGATGATGTACATGACGTTCGCGTCGATCTTCATCGCGCAGCTCGCCGGCATCGACCTGACCTTCGGGCAGCAGGTGACGATGCTGCTGACGCTGATGCTGACGTCGAAGGGCATGGCCGCCGTGCCGCGCGCGTCGCTGGTGGTGATCGCTGGCACGATGGCGCAGTTCGGGCTGCCCGAGGCGGGGCTGGTGCTGATCCTGGCGGTGGATCAGTTCCTCGACATGGGGCGAACCGGCACCAACGTCGTCGGCAACGCCGTCGCGACGGCGGTGGTGGCGAAGTGGGAAGGGCAGCTCGACAAGCCCGAGCCACCCGATCAGGAACCACCGCGCGCACCGTCGGGGCACATGCCGCAGCCGCAGCCCGACAGCTTCCACGATTTCGGGCAGGCGTCGCCCAAGGGGCAGGCCTAGCCTTGCCCGTTCGTGCTGAGCGAAGTCGAAGCACCTTTTACAAAGGTTGGAGCTTGGCCCTTCGACTTCGCTCAGGGCAAACGGAGGTTGTACTGTTCACTTCTGGTCACGCGTAAGCGTAAGGTCCGCCCTTCGCGAGCGCGGCCTGGTACGCCGGGCGCGCGTGGACCTTGTCGAGCCAGGCGATCGTGGCCGGGCGGCTCTCGGCTAGTCCCGCGCGGCTGCGCGCGGCTTCGAGCGGGAAGCTCATCATCACGTCGGTGGCGGTGAGTGCGTCGCCGGCAAACCAGGGGCGCTGCGACAGTTCGGATTCTATGAAGTCGAGATGGACGTCGATCATCGGCTGGATCCGCTTCATTGCCAGCTTGCCGAAGATCGGCACGCGGGTCAGCACCAGCTTGACGAGCAGGGGCGGCATGAGCGAGCCCTCGGCATAGTGTAGCCAGAAGCGATAGCGCAGCGCCGCGTCCCGATGCGGCGGCGCGCCGAGGCGACCGTCGGCCTTTTCGACCAGATACTCGACGATGGCGCCGGTCTCCGCCACGACCCGGCCGTCATCCTCGATGACCGGCGACTTGCCCAGCGGATGGACGGCCTTCAGCTCGGGCGGGGCGAGCATCGTCTTCTTGTTCCGCTCGTAGCGGCGGATCTCATAAGGCAGCTCAAGCTCCTCGAGCATCCAAAGGATACGCTGCGACCGCGAGTTCTCGAGGTGGTGGACGGTAATCATCAGTGGTCCGTTCGTGATGGAGGTTCGGGAATCAGCGTCAAGGTAGAGGGCGCGTCCGCTCCGACCAGGCGGAGCTGCCACTGGGTCGAGGTGAGCGACGTGCGACCGCTGCGGTCGAGGGCGGCGAGCAGGTCTGTCCAGCCGGGGCTTTCCTCGTCGGTCCGCAACACCCTGCCGTCGTCGAGGGACGCTATCAGCGCCATGGTGTCGCCGACCAGTTGTTCCTGCCTGGTCGCGACCAGTTCCTCGATGTGCTCGACCACTCCCGCCAGTTCGGCGGCATCGTCCCCCACCCGCGCCGGGCGGATACGGCGCAGCACGGCGTCGTTGATCCGATCGACGATCCCCATCAGCCCCGCGTCCAGCGGAAGCTGGTCACGAAGTCATAGGTCGCGGTGCCCGCCTGTTGGCCGAGCAGCGCACCCAGCCAACCAGCGCCCGCCGCGCCGGCGATGCCGCCGATCAGGCACGCGCCGCCGGTGGTGATCTCGCCGACCACCGGCAGGACCAGCGAGGGCGAGACCAGCAGCGACAGCCCCGCGCAGCCGGCCCATGCGCCCCCTGCGCCCCCGAGCACACCGCCCGCCAACGCACCCGCCTGACCGGACGCGACGCGGTTGCGGTCCTCGGGCGCCGCGCGGGCGATGATGACTGCCGACAGGCCGATCTGGATGACGATCCCCGCCGGGCCCGCGACGCGCATGGTTGCGGCGAAGCCGTTGACCGAGCTCCTGCTGCGCCCGACGCTCGCCAGCACGGCTTCGATACTGCCCTTGCGGGCGACGAGCTGTTCGAGGGTCGGCAGGGTGGAAGTTGGCTTGAGCAGCTCCGAATAGAGCCGGCCCCATGGGCTGAGCCGGTTGCGCATCTGCATCACGAGCGCGTTGCGCTGACCCTCCACCAGCAGCCGGGCCTCGGCCGGGCTGACGTTGCCGCGTTGGATCAGCGCGCGCGCCTGCGCTTGGATGACGTCGTTAGCGTGTTCGTAGCTCTGCCGCATGAACGCGTCCCATGTCTGGGTCGCGCCGACCGCATAGGTTGCGCTGGACGTGGCACGAACCGCGGGACTGTAGAGATAGTCCGCGTCAGAGCGCGGAACGGCGCTGGCCATCGTCTTCTCCTTCGCGACGGGACTAACTCGAACGCTGGGAAACAACCAGCCCGGTGCCCTGTGACCTCAATCCGGTGAACGCCGACCCGTCGCAAACTGAGCCTGGGTCAACGGCCCGCCAGCGCCCAACGAAAAGGGCCCGCCATCCTTGGCGAGCCCTACGTCGTATCGTCGTGACCGGAAGGTCAGATATCGTCGTCCGCGTCCGGCCCAACCATCAGCTCGTCGGCGACCTTGTCGGTGCGCGCGCGGATCGCCTTTTCCAGGCGGTCGGCCATGTCCGGGTGCTCGCGCAGGAAGGTCTTTGAGTTCTCACGCCCCTGCCCGATGCGGACCGAGTCGTACGAGAACCAGGCGCCCGACTTCTCGACCAGTCCCGCCTTGACGCCGAGATCGAGGATCTCGCCGATCTTGGAGATGCCCTCGCCATACATGATGTCGAACTCGACCTGCTTGAATGGCGGCGCGACCTTGTTCTTGACCACCTTCACGCGCGTGGCGTTGCCGGTCACCTCCTCGCGGTCCTTGATCGCGCCGGTGCGGCGGATGTCGAGGCGCACGCTGGCATAGAATTTCAGCGCGTTGCCGCCCGTCGTCGTCTCCGGATTGCCGTACATGACGCCGATCTTCATGCGCAGCTGGTTGATGAAGATCACCATGCAACGCGAACGACTGATCGAGCCGGTGAGCTTCCGCAGCGACTGCGACATCAGCCGCGCCTGCAGGCCGACATGGCTGTCGCCCATCTCGCCCTCGATCTCCGCGCGCGGCACTAGTGCGGCGACCGAGTCGACCACCAGCACGTCGATCGCGTTGGAGCGGACCAGCGTGTCGACGATCTCGAGCGCCTGCTCGCCGGTATCGGGCTGCGACACGATCAGCTCGTCGATGTTGACGCCCAGCTTCTTGGCATAGACCGGATCGAGCGCGTGCTCGGCGTCGACGAAGGCGGCGGTGCCGCCACCCTTCTGCGCCTCCGCGATGACGTGCAGCGCCAGCGTCGTCTTGCCCGACGATTCAGGCCCATAGACCTCGATCACGCGCCCGCGCGGCAGTCCGCCGACGCCGAGCGCAATATCGAGTCCGAGCGAGCCGGTGGAGATCGTCTCGACCTCCATCGACTGCTTGGAGCCGAGCTTCATCGCCGAGCCCTTGCCGAAAGCGCGATCGATCTGCGCCAGCGCGGCGTCCAACGCCTTCTGCCGGTCCGAGCTTGCGGCCGCAGGAGCCTCTTTTGCAGTTGCCATGCCGGAGTCGATCACTTTCAGATTGGCGGCCATCGGGAGCTCCCGTTGCTAAAGCATGCGCGTGATGGGTTCAACGCGGGAACCACCATGTACTCCATCCGTTCCTACGGAACAAGAGCGGAACATCAGTTATTTTGCCGGGGTCGGTGGTTGCGATTAGACAAGAACGGTCGCCATGGTCCACCAGCCGCGTTGGCCTGCCGCCGTGGCCGCCTGGTCGCGAGACGCTTCGTCTTCGAAAAGGGCGAAGCAGGTCGCGCCGGAGCCCGACATCCGGACCAAGCTGCTACCCTGCGCCTCCGACAACATCGCCAGAACCTTTCCAACCGGCGGCGCGGCCCGGGTAGCGGAGGCGGTGAAGTCGTTGCCGGCCTGCCCTGCCCTCTCCAGCACGGTGCCTCCGGTCGAAATCGGCCCGCGATCGATGCCATCCCAGCCGGCGAACATCGGTGCGGTGGCGAGGCCGACACGCGGGTTGACGAGCAGCAGCGGCAGATCGCCGAACAGGGGCAGCGAATCGAGGCGATCACCCCTTCCGGTGCCGAGCGCGGGGCGGCCGAGGAGGCAGGCGGGGACGTCCGCGCCTAGCGCGGCGGCGATGGTGAAGAGATGCGGATGCTGTGGATCAACCGCGTTGAGCTTGGCCAACGCGCGCAGCGTCGCGGCGGCGTCGGCGGAACCGCCACCGATGCCGGACGCGACGGGAAGGCGCTTGTCGAGCTCGATGGCGTAGCGCTGGTCAATAGCAAAGGCAGCGCGGAAGGCGGAGGCCGCCCGGGTGACGAGATTGTCATCTTCCCCGGCGAAGGCCGTGGCCGGGTTTCGAGCACTCGGATGGGCGGGTTCAGCCCTCTCAAACCGGCTTGGCGGCTGCTGGGCCCCGGCCTCCGCCGGGGAAGAAATCACGGACAAGGCAGCTGCGAAAGGCCCGGTGACGGTGAACACGTCCCGCTCCGCCGCGTTTACCGTGACCACGTCGCCGTCCCGGGCAAAGGCGAACAGCGTTTCGAGGTCGTGGTAGCCATCCGTCCGTTTGCGGCGGATGTGCAGCGCCAGGTTGATCTTGGCGGGGGCCGGTTCGACGATCATCGCCGTCTCCTGCTCCGAGCTCAAGGGCGCGGCAAGCGGTCTATTCCTTCACCTCGTCGACGGTCTTGAACCAGACCATGTCCGCCTTCCAGCCATTGGCGGCGGCCTTGGACACGAACTTCTCGAGCCAGTCCGGCCCGCGCGCACCGAGCCCCGGCGCCACCAGAGATTTCTCGAAGGGGCCCTTGCCGGTCAGCAACAGGATACCGGACCAGCCGCTGTGATCCAGCTCCAGCTGCAGGCGATAGCGGTCGGAACCCTGATCGGTGAACATGCCGGTCTTGCGCGCGATGTCCTCCTTCACGGTCTGGCGGCTCGGCACGAGGTCGCTGATGATGCCCGACGGCTCCATCCCGAACAGTGCGAAATCCTGCTGCGGATCACCGATCGCCATGGATACGATCGCGGTCGCCGCGTCGCGACCGGCCCAGGGATGCGGCGCCTGCAGTGTCCGCATCTCGAACTTGGTCTGCGGCACGGTGAGGCGCCGGGCATCGGTGGAGCGGATCTGACGGAAGGCGTTCAACGCCGCGCATCCGGATGGCGTGATGGTCGATACCGCTTCGAAGTCGATATCGGTCTGCGCGACCTTGTTGGCGGTCAGCGCGCGGCTGATCTCGTTCTGCGCCGCGGCCGGGTTGCCGGCCACGCCGGTCAAGGCCACCGCGACCCGGTCCCCGGCCTTTTCGACCTTCGCCATCTCCAGCCAGGTGCACGCCACCGAGGGCAGCGTTGCATCCAAGGTGGAGCGCGCCACCTCCACCGGATCGGCGGAAGCCGCGACCACGCCTGGCGCCCCCGCGCCCCCGGCAGGCGCATCGCCGCCCCTACCGACGAGCAGGAACGCCGCAGCCGCGAGCGCCGCGACGCCGACGCCGGCGCCGACCAGCAATCCCGTCTTCGGCTTGGTGGCGGCAACCGCCTGCGCGACCTTGGGTTCGAGCTCGGCCAGCACCTCGTCCATCGAACGCAGGCGATCGGTGGGGTTGGGCGCCAGCATCTTGTGCAGGATCGGGCGGATGTCCTCGGGCGCGGCCGACAGATCGGGGCCGGCGCGGCGCTTGTCGACCGCGTCGACCAGGCTGCCGCCCATCTGCACATTCTTGCCGAGCGCCACCGCGAGGATCACGAGCGCCAAGCTGTACACGTCGGTCCACGGGCCGATCTCGCGTCCGAAATCGCCGAGCTGCTCGGGTGCGACATAGTTGAGCTTGCCCGCGAAGCCGTCGCCGACGATCGTCTTGGAGCCGGGATCGAGATCCTTGGCGATGCCGAAGTCGATGATCTTGGCCTGCGCCAGTTCGCCATTCTCCAGCAGCACGTTGTCGGGCGACATGTCGCGGTGGATGGCGCCGAGCTGATGCGCGACGCGCAGGCCCGAGGCGAGGCGACGCAGCAGCAGGATCAGGTCGGCGGCGGTCGGCTGCTGCTGGCCCAGTACATCCGCCAAATTGGCCCCGTCGACATATTCGGTGACGATGTAGAGGACGCCGAGCTGCGGCTCCTGCGCCAGCACGCGGTACTGAACCAGCGCCTCGTGCTGCAGCCGCGTCAGCGTACGCGCCTCCTTGCGGAACATGCCGATGACGTTGGGATCGGCGGCGAGCGCCGGCAGCATCACCTTGATCGCGACGCGCTCGTCGGTGTTGACGTTCACGCCCTCGAAGACTTCGCCCATGCCGCCGCGCGCGATGAAGCGGCGAACCTCGAAGATGTGGTTGAGGACATCGCCGACCTGGATGCCCTGCCCCACCTCGCGCGGCGCGAACTGGGTCTGAAAACCGCCCGTGGTCATATTCCGCATCGGCGGCTCGGTCTGCTGGGCGGAGCGGGGCTGCGCCTGCACCGCTGCCGGCGCTTGTTCTGCGCGCGACTCGCCACCGCCGGGGGTGGCGCTGGGCATGAACACCGTCCGGGGCTCGTCGTCGCCGGGGGCCGGGGGTTCGGCAGGGGGCCAGTCGCTCATGGCGTCACCAGATGAGTAGGTTGATTGAGTCGCAACGTGGTGGTCTGCGGGATGCCGACGGTCACTACCGTGACGTTGTCGGGCGCGCCACGCTCGAGCGTGAGCGCCACCAGCTTGGCGACGCGCGCCTCCGCGCCGGGCTGGCTCAGCACGCCTGCGATCTCCGCATCCTCCACCCGCGCCATCAGCCCGTCCGAGCAGAGGAGAAAGACATCGCCCGACTCGATCTCGTCGGTGATGACGTCGACTTCGACGACATCGCGGACGCCCATGGCTCGGGCCAGGATGTGGCCCATGGGGTGGCCTTCGGCGTCTTCGGGCTGGAGGAGGCCGCGGTCGATCATCTCCTGGACCTGCGTATGGTCGTGGCTGATCCGCACCAGTTCGCCGCCGCGCCACAGATAAGCCCGGCTGTCGCCGACCCACAGCACCGCGAAACGGCCGTCGCGGATCAGCAGCGCCACCGCCGTGGAGCCCATCTGCAGGCCGCGCGCCTCCGCCTCGGCGAAGATCACCGCGTTGGCGCGGTGCAGCGCGCCGGCGACGGCGTGGCTCGCCTCCTCGAAGCCGGCGGGCAGCACCACGTCGCGCAGCGCATCGGTGATGGCGGCGGACGCCCACTCGCCATTCTCGTGCCCGCCCATGCCGTCGGCGACCAGGAACAGGCCGTCCTGCGCGCGGACGCAGAAGCTGTCCTCGTTGTTGGTGCGGATTCGCCCCGCGTGCGTGAGCGCCGCGTATTCGAGCGTCCTCACGCCTGCTCCTCCACGGCGAGCGGGGTCAGCATCGTCGTCATCAGGCGGTCGGGACGTGCGCCCACCAGACCGGTCTCCGGGAAGCGTTCGCCCCCCAGCGTCCACCAGCCATCACCGCCCTGCCAGACCTCACCCCCTTTGACCGTGATGCCGGTCGCGGCGGCGTGGAGGCGGTCGGCGTCCCAGCCGCCCTCCAGCGCATCGTAGAGCAGGTTCTCGGCGGCATCGGCGGCGCCTTCAACGGCCTCGCCCGGCAGCCCGTCGAGCGCGACAAGGATCGGATAGCGCCGCCCCACCGCGTCGACGGACAGCGCCATCGCCCCTGCGGTCCAGCGCGCGCCTTCCGCCCAGGCGAAGCGCCATGGCGGTGCCTGTTCGTAATGCGCGTCAAAGGCGTCGCCGAACGCCGCCCGCGCATCGGCCAGCGAGGCGGCTAGCCACTGGTCAAGCGCCTCGCGTGCGTCGGGCGCGATCCCGCGCGCGATGAAGTCGCCATGCGCGGGGAGCTTGCCGAACACCTGCGCGCTCACAGCTTGAGCGGACAGCGGAACGACCATACGCCGCCGCGGCTGAACGGGTTCTGCTCGGTCGGCAGCTTGATCAGGAAGGTGGCGGATTTGGGGCCCTCGCCAAACGTGGCCTTGATCGCCAGCGGCCCGGCATTCTCCTTGGTCGCCAGATCGACCAGCTTGAACAGCGCCCATGGTCCTTCCGCGTCGAAGCGGCGCAGCTCCGCCCCCGCGGCGGCGGCGGCACCAGCGGGCGCGAACAGCACGACTTCAGCCGACGGCACGCCGCCGCTCGCCGACCACAGCAGCGGTTTCTCGGCCGTGTCGGTCTTTGCAAAGCGATAGGTCGCCCCGCCCGACGAGAACTGGACCGAGTCGACTTCGCTGCCGAAGCCCACCACCGCGATCTTGAGCGGCAGGCCGGCGGCGAGCAGGTCGCGGATTTGTGCCGCCTTGCTGAACTGCTCGGGCGATTGCGGATCGAGCGTCGCCGCGATCGGATCGTCCGCGCGCCACCGCCACACCGGACCGGCCACGTCCATCAGCGGCGCGAGTCGCATGCGCTGGAAGCTGTCGAGGGTGCCGCCCATGCCGAAGACCCGGAGCGCATCAGGCACCGCCGCATCCTGCGTTGCTCCACCAAAAAAAGGGTAACGATCCTGTGCCACCTCCTTGCACGCCGGCATGACGGACTGGGCATAGGCGTCGGTGACCGCGCCCTGGACGGCGGAGACCTGCGCCGACGAACCGCCCTTCGCGGCCGCGGCGACAAAGGGCTGGAGCTGCGCGGGCGCGGTCGCCGCGGCGGTGGCGACGGTCGCCATCGCGGTCGCCATCTGCGCCTGCGTCGTGTCCGAGCCGCCGCTGCCGCCGAGCGACTTGGCGGCGATCACCGCCTGCCCGGCGGACTTCAATGCGGCCACGAATTCGTCGATCGGCGCGGGCGACTTGGTGTCGCCGACATAGTCATGGATCGAGCTGAAATAATTGGTGATCTCGTCGCCCGCCGAGAGCCCCAGCGCGCGGCCCGCGTTCATGTCGCCGAGCAGCCTGCCTGCCCGGCTCGACTGGGTTCGTCGCCTCAGCTCCCCCTTCGCCACCGCGCCCGCGCCGCCGGAGAAGATCGTGTTCTTGCGCAGTTCCAGCAACACGCGCTTCAGCGGCGAGGGCGATTTGGTGAAGGCGCCGAACGCGGCGGGATCGTTGAAATAGGCGCCGGGTTGCATCGTCTTGATGACGTTTTCCCATGCCGCGATATAATCCTTGGCATACAACCCTGCGACGCCCGGGCGGACGTTCTGCATCTCCGATCGCACGCCTTCGGTGTCGGCATCGCCGCCGAGCACCCAGAGATCCTTTTTCAGATCCTCCTGCACCGTCGCCAGACCCAAGGTGTAGCTCTTCTCGAAGCCCGGGCGGGTAAAGAAGAACGGTACCTGCGTCGCCATCACAGCATCGGGATTGACGAAGGCGAGCGCATCGCCCTGGCTGAGGATGTTCGCCGCCAGCCAGGGCTCGCCGGCGGTCGCGGCCTTCTGGCGCATCACTGCATAGGCGCGGTCGGCGAGGCTGAGCGTGCCCACGGCCGCGCGGACGCTCGCCACCTGCGCGCCGTTGAGCGGCGCCTTGCGGTCCGGCCAGACGCTGGCCATGTCGCGGTCGGACAGCAGCGCCGTCAGATGCTGGGTCAGCTGCCCACGTTCGGCTTGCGCGTCGGAACCGGGCATCACCTCCGTCGCCCAGTCGGTGGTCACCCAGGCGCGCACCGAGGCAGCGTCCATCGGTCCCTGCGAGCCGAGCATCAGGTAGACCTTGAGCGGTTCGTACAGCTTGAGCGGATCGCCGCTGTTCGCCGCCATATACTGCTCCAGCCGGAGCAGCAGGCGCGGCAGCATCACCCGGCGCAGCGCCTCGCGATAGGTCTGCTCGGCGTCGGCGCTGAGGCCGGACTGGTAAAGCCCCAGCCGCATCAGCAGCGGCGGCCCGCCCGCCTGCACCTGCGCGAAGCCGCGCGGCAGGTTGCGCAAACGGTTGAGGGCGGGAAGTGCGGCCTGCAGGTCGGCGTCGCCGTCGCGCACCTCCTTCAGGTCGACGCCCGACGACTTCAGCGTCTCCTCGGCGCTGGTGGTCTCGGTGAGGAGATCGCCCTGGAAGGCGCGGTTCTTGGCGTAGCTGACGCCCCAGCCGGTGAACACCAGCAGGCACAGCGCGCCGATGCCGGCGAGGGCGCCGACCAGCTGCGACCGCTGCCGGGCGCGCGCGCGCGGGTCCATGGTGACGAGCCCGGCCTCGGGGAACATCACTTCGGTCAGCAAACGGTTGAGGAAATATGCCCTGCCTTGCGACCCGCCCTGCGCCCGCTGCGGGCGATCATAGACGTCGGCCATGCCCGACATGATGCGATCGAGCGGCGTCCCCTCCTGCACGCCCGAGGTCAGGTAGAAGCCGCGCAGCACGCCGCCGGGCTCGTCGCCGGCGACGAAGGCGCCATCGAGGAAGCGCATCAGCCGCGACCGCAGCGATCCAAGCTGCGCGGGAAAGCCGAGCAGCAGCGAGCGACGCGACGCGTCGACCTCGTCGAACAGTCGCTTCGCCTGGCGATCCGCCACCGCTTGCGCCATCTCGTCGAACGCGCGCGCAAGTGCGTCGGCGGTGGGTTTGCCGGCGGTGAAGGGCACGGTCGCGCCGAGCACCGACCTACGTCCCCCGACGTCGAGATCGTCGTAAAATTCAGTGAAGCCGGCGAGCAGGTCCGACTTGGTCAGCATGACGTAGACGGGTGCCGCGACTTCCAGCGTACGGCGAAGCTCGACCATGCGCCGGCGCACCGCGCGCGCGTGGGCGTCGATCTGTGCGCAGTCGGCGCGGATCAGCTCGTCGACCCCGATCGCGACGATGATGCCGTTGATCGGCTGCAGCGGCCGGTTCTTCTTGAGTAGCGACAGGAAGCTGGTCCAGCCGCGCGAATCGACCGCCTGATCGCTGTCCTGCGTCGTGTAGCGGCCGGCTGTGTCGACCAGCGCCGCCTCGTCGGCGAACCAGAAGTCGAGGTTGCGGGTGCCGCCGACGCCTTTCAGCGCCTGGTCACCGATCGGGAAGCGTAGGCCCGAATTGAGCAGCGCCGTGGTCTTGCCGGCGCCGGGCGGGCCGATAATGACGTACCAGGGTTTGGTGTAGAGGTAGTCGCGCTTCTTGGTCGCTGACGAACGCAACGTCGCCAGCGCCTCGGTCATGCGTTTGGCCAAGGCGGCGGACTCGCCGTCGGCGGCGCTCGGCTGCGCCAGCTCGGCCGCGATCGCGTCTGATGCCTTGCGCGCTTTTCGCATGCGCAGGAACACCAGCAATCCCCATAGGCTCGCGACCACGAGGCCGAGCGTTACGCGCACCCACAACGGGCGCAGCGCGGCCACGAACAGCGGCAGCCCCCAGGTGAGCACCAGCCCGAGGATCAGGGCGGCCGTGATCGTGAGCAGCCACCAGTTGCTGAAGAACCGGCCCAAGGCTCGAAAGAAGCGCATGATCAATACTGCCTCGGAACGATGACCTCAACGCGGCGATTGCGGGTCTTGCCCTGCGCCGTGTCGTTGGAGGCGATGGGCACGGTTTCGCCCATGCCCTTGGCGGTGACCCGGCCGGGATCGGCGACGATCCCCTTGATGATCTCCGCCACCGTGTTCGCCCGCGCCTGGCTCAACGCCTGGTTGTCGGGAAAGGCGAGCGAGTTGATCTTGTCGCTGTCGGCATGACCTTCGACCGTGATCGCACCCTTTTCGTTGCGCACCGCCTGGGCGACGCGCTCGAACAGCTGGCGCTGCCCGTCTTCGAGCTGGTCGGAGCCGGACTGGAACAGCTGACCGACCGTGGTGCGGACGCGCACGGTCTGCGCGTCCTCCTCGATCGTCACCTTGTTGCCGTCGATCTCGGGCTTGAGAAAGGTCTGGAGCTTGCCGGCCTGCGCGCTGGGGCCTACCGCGGGTGGGGTGCCGCCGTCGCGCGACAGCCGCAGCCGGTCGTCGGGCATCGCCCCGGCGAGCCGGTCCGCCGGCGCCTCGCCGGCCGACATCAGCAGCAGGCGCAGGACAATATAGACCAGCAGCAACAACGCCGCAGCCGCCGCCGCGGCGATGGCGACATAGGTCCACAGGCCGACCCTGCCGAGCGGCGCCTTTTCGCCACGCCAGGTCGGCGACATTTCCAGCATTGACAGGCCACGGACATGCTCCAGCGCCCCGTGCAGCCGCGCCATGATCTCGTGCAGACGCCGCTTGCCGTCGGGCATGACCCGGAACCGGCCCTCGAACCCCGCTGCCAGGCAGGCGTGGTACAACTCGATCAGATCGCGATTGTCGGACGGGGTACGCAGCATGTCGTCGACCAGCTGCCAGAAGCGGTCACCGCCGATATTCTCGCGGAAGAATTGTACCACCATCGACCGGCGCGCCCACTCGGCGCCGTCATTGCCCATGCCCGGCAGGTTCTGCGCCACGTCGTCGATCGTCGCGCACACCGCGTATTTCGCGCGTTGCCGCATCTCCTCGGGGTACTGCCCGAGCGCGCGTTCGAAGTTGGTGATCGCCTTGGTCGCCTCGCGATGGAACTGCGGCAGCGGCGTACGGATGCGACCGGCGCGCATGCCCGCCGCGAGCGCCAGTACCGGCCCGGCCTCTGCCAGCATGACGTTGCGGACCTCGCGGGCCGTCGAGGGCAGCGGTAGGTCGTCTTCGTTGAGCCGCGAGGGGGCCAGCGCGGCGCCCGATTGCGGCTGATCGCGCGACAACGTCGGCATTGCGTCATAGCCGGTCTGCGGCTGGTACTGCTGTGGTGATGGCGGGGCGCCCCAGCCCTGCTGTTGCTGTTGGGGCGGCGACGGCGCGCCCCACTGGTCGCCGCCCGGAGGGGACGGTGGCGCCCCCCAGCCCTGCTGCTGGGGAGGTGCCGGCGGCTGCGCGCCCGTCTTGCGGCCCTGCAAAGGCGAGGGCCGGAACACCGTCTTGTTGCCGCCGGGTCCGTCGCTCATCGGTTCGCCCTCTTCACGCACCAGAGTTCCATCTTGAGCTGCGGCCAGTCGCTGGCGACATGCAGACCCAGCGCCGGCGCGGTCTGGAAATCGCGCCAGTCGGGAACGCCACGGTCGAGCTCGAAATAGACGAAGCCGGGGAGCACGCGCAGCTGCGGCGGCGGCGTCGGGGTGTGGCGTAGCGGCACGCCGGGCAACGCCGATTCGACGATCTGGCGCATCTTGGTGACCGACCCGAGCTTGGCGACGAAGGGGAAGCGCTCGCGGATCTCCTCGACCGGATTGGCGGCCGAGACCGCGAGATAGAAATAGCCGGTCTTGAATAGATTGTGGTCGGTGATCCGGCTGACATAGGCGCCCGGGCCCGCCGGCTCGAGCGGCAGCTGTACGGCCGAGCGATCGAACACCGCCGACAGCATCGATTGCAGCAAGTCGAATACGGGATCGAAGCAGGTTTGCGGGTTCTCGTGGTCGTAGCGCGGCATCGCCGGCGGCTTGCGCTCGGCGCGGATCATCGTCGCGAGCTCGCCGGCGGCGGCGACCAGGTTCTCGTACAGTCGTTCTGGATGGATCGTCGGCAGGCCCTCCAGATGCTGCAGCACCGGGATCCACTTGTTGAGCGCCTGCAGCAGCAGGAAGCTGGCGAAGGTCTCCGAGCCGCCGTCGGTCGCCTCCACCGCGCGCAAGGCGAGCTCGTCGGCGCGCTGTTCGGCGCGGCCGATGATATCGGTGAGGCCGTGGCTCAGCCGCTCCGCCGCGTCGATGTCCAGCGTCGGGGGGATGTAACGGTCATCGAACATCAGGCGCTTGTTCTGCACCTCGCGCACCCGGACCGCGCCGAGCGTAACGCGGCCGTAGAGCTGGTCGCGGGTGATGCCGAAGCGCAGATTGGGGCGGCCGAATTCGACCGGCTCGGTGGTGCGGTCGTCGGAAAAGGCGTCAGCGATCTCGCTCTCGTCGACCAGGAAGCGGGCGTCGAGCGCCTTGGCATCCGACTCGCGGAATTCGACCGCGCCGATCTGGCTCGCCGGCAGCGTCAGCGCGATCAGCGCGTCGCGCGAGTCGGGGGGGACGTCGAGCGGCTCCGGGGGCGCGAGTTCGTCGGGGATCGAGAACGGCGTACCGTCGGGCATCACGCCGCGCGCGCTGACGATCCCGAATTTGCCAAGCCCGGCAAGGCTTTCGTCGACGGTAAGCTCGGTGAACCCCCAAGGCCAGGGCTGCGCGGTGTCGATCCGCGCGCGCAACTGCGCGTCGAACCAGCGATCCTGCGCCTGAAAGTGCTGCGGCCGAAGGAACATCCCCTCACGCCATGCAACACGGTTCTTGCCCGCCATCCGTTCCCCCAATCCCCGCCCGCGTTTAAGCACAGCTTCCGCTTCGGGCAAAGCCGGGTTATTCGCATCGGCCATGGGGATCGGGGGATGACGCGCGAGGTCGGCGGAAGCGAAGGCGACGTGTCGTTCGACCCGAAAAGCTGGGCTGCGCCGGCCGAAGGCGCGCGCGCGACGAAGCCGGCGGCCAGTGTGCAGCCGGCGGAGGCAACGTTTGACCCAAAATCCTGGGCCGCAGGGACGACGCCCCCTCTCCCGCCCGCCGCGGCGCCGAGCGTGGAGCCGGTGCGGCGATCAACCGCCGGCGCGCCGCCGCTGGTGTTCGCCGGCGTCGCTTCGGCGTTGCTGCTGCTCGGTGGCGGTCTCGCTGCGCACCTGACGCGCGTGCCGATCGCGGCTCCGGCTGCGGTGGACGCGGTTCGGCCTGCCGCCCTGCCGGTGTCGGCGCCGGCCGACGCGGTTACCGCCAGCCGCCGGACCCTCGTGGTGGCGGGGCCGGCGGAGGTCGCCACGACGCTGGCGAGCACCGGCATCGCCCCGGCGACGGCGGCGGCACTGGCCCGATCGGCGGTGTCGGCGCTGGGCGACGCGGCGGGTGAGATCCGCATGGTGCTGGACCTGGTCGGCGCGGAAGGGGCGCGGCGGCTGACCCGGCTCGAGGCGACGCGCGACGACGGCTCCGGCGTGGTGCTGACCGCCGCCGCCGACGGCAGCTTCGCCAGCGAGCCGCGGCAACCCAAGCTGGTCACGCAGGTCAAGGTGGTGCGCGGCGAGATGGATGCGACCAGCTTCTACAACGCCGCCGTGACCGCCGGCGTCACCGACACGCTGATCAGCGACATCGCGAAGGCGCTGTCCTACGACTTCAACTTCGCGACCGACATTAAGGCCGGCGACATCTTCGAGGTCGCCTTCGAGCAGAAGGTCAACCCAAGCGGCGAGGCGGTCGGGGCCCCTGCCCTGCTCTATGTATGGCTGCAGACCTCGACCAAGTCGAAGGCGCTGTATCGCTTTCTGGCGCCAGGCGAAGCTGAACCCGGCTGGTTCGACGGCAATGGGCGCTCCACCGTCACCGCGCTGATGCGCACGCCCGTCGACGGCGCGCGGATCACCTCCAATTTCGGGCCGCGCTTCCACCCGGTACTGCACTACAACCGGCTGCACGGCGGCACCGACTTCGCAGCGCCGGTGGGTACCCCGATCTACTCCGCCGCGGGCGGCACGGTGGTCAGCGCCTCGCCCAGCCGCTGCGCGGGCAACATGGCGATCATCAAACACGATAATGGCTGGGAAACGCGCTATTTCCATTTGTCGCGCTATGCGGATGGGATCGTCGCCGGCGCGCGGGTGACGCAGGGCTTCACGATCGGCCAGGTCGGCAACACCGGCACCTGCACCACCGGCCCGCACCTCCATTACGAGGTGCATATCGACGGCCAGAAGGTCGATCCGATGGGCATCGACACGGGCAGCGGCAAGGTGCTGGGCGGCGATGCGCTGGCGGCGTTCCGCAACGAGCGCGACCGGATCGATCAAAGCCGGGCGGGCGGTCCTATGCGGTAGCCAGAGCCGGTGGCGGTGACGGGGGCAGACGCCACCGACCGAGAACAGCCAGCGGTATGACGATGGCGAGCAGCGCGATCGTCATGCCGATGCTGCCGTTCAACCCCTGCTCCGAGCCGCCCCAAATCGCGGCGCCCGCCAGCTCCTGGTCCCATAGCGCGCCGAAGCTGCCGATGCCGGGGTTCGGGTCGAGGCCCCAGACCAGTTGCTCGGTCGCGTTCCAGGTGAGGTGCGCACCCACCGCCGCCGCCAGTCCGCCGCCGCGCATCGCCAACAGGCCGAACATCAACCCGCCCAGGAACAGGTTGAGGAGGCTGAGCGGTGCCCGCGCGCCGCCGGCGACGTGCAGCGCCGAGAACGCGAGCGCGCCGGCGACAATCGCCGCAGCCGCCCCCCAGCGCGCCGCCAGCGCCGGCTGCAGCCAGCCGCGGAAATACACCTCCTCCGCGGTCGTCTGCAGCGCGATCACGCCCAGTCCCCACAGCAGCATGGCCGGCGCGGCGGCGAGCACGGTGTCCGGCGCGGGTGAGAGGACGCCCGCCAGCCGTGCATAGAGGATGGCGGCGCTGAGCCCCGCGAATGCGACCACCATGCCGAGGCCGAACCCGGCGGCGGGCCGGGCGCCGGGCGCCAACGCGTTGCGACGTTCCAGCAGGCCGCCGCCCATGCCGACGATGATCAGCGGGGCGAAGATCAGTACGTTGAACAACGCCTCGACCGTGGGCGCATCGGTTGCCAGGCGCTCCTGACCGATGAGGCCGCCAATCAGGTCGGCACCCGTGGCCTGGCCGACCGCGACCACCGCCCAGGCGATCGCGATGGCGATGACAAGCAACGTCAGTCCGATCAGTCGTTGCCGCATCTGCCTCCCCGTTCTCCCTGGCCCAGCCGCAGGATGCCGGGCACAGGAATATGCCGCAATCGGCGCCACGACGGACGCCCGGCGAAGCGGTTCCGGCTCAGCGCGCCGCGATCGTCTTGGGCTGGTCCGGTGTCGCCCGCACCTGCCGAGCCGCGCTGCCGGACAGCATCATCTTGGTCGAATCGCCGACGACGAAGTAGGGTCCCCAGTAGAAGGGATGCGAATATTCCGGGTTGGTCATCAACGCTTGTTGCGCGGTCTGCAGCGACCCGCCGATCGTGCGCTCGCGGGCGACGCCGTAGAAGGACTTGATGAACTGGTCGGTCTCGCCACCGGCCGACACCGGCCAGAAGGTCGCCAGCACCGCCCGGCTGTTCGCGGTCAGGAACGCGCGTACCAGTCCCTCCAGTGTCGAGCCGGCCTCTTCCTGGCCCGATCGCCGCGCCAGTGCCTCGTCCTTGACGCCCGACGCGGTGTCGCATGCGGACAGCACGACGAGGTTGGCGTCGAGGCGAAGACGCGCGATCTCGGAGAAGCTGAGCAGCCCGTCCGAGTCGGCGCCGCCGAAGGAGGTGACCAGCGCCGGGGGCGACTTGTTGCAGCCCCACACGCCCTCTTCCAGGCCGTGGGTCGCGAAGTGCAGCACCTCGAAATCGGCGAGGTCGGTCCGTGCCTCCACGGCGGTATCGCTGAACGCCGCGCCGGTGATCTCCGGCGCATCCGGCACGCCGAGCGCCGTGGCGGCGATCACCAGCTCCTTGCGCTCGATCGGCGGAATCTGTCGCGACAGGTCGGCGAGCGTCGAATAGTTGACGGTGCAGCCGAAGCCGACATTGACCTGACGAGGCGCGCCGCCGTCCCCCACTGCGGCCGCATGTTCGCCGAGTCCTAGGAAGGGCTGCTTGGCGGCAGACGGCGGCAGGGCACGGGCGACCAGGAAGGAGCGCGGCGACACGGCCGTCGAGATCGTCGCCTTCGAGGCCAAGAAATTGACCTTGCTGAAGTCGAACGGCGCCGCCTTTGCGGTCGCGCGATAGCGGTCGACGCTGGCCCGGTCGGTGACCAGCACCGACGCCGGCAGGTTCTGCAACGGCCCCGCCGGATCGACGACGAGCGCCGTCGACTTCAGCACCGCGTCGGTCGCCGGGCCCGTCAGCAGCCCGAACAGCGCGTAGGACTCGGCGACCGCGAACGGCACCAGCGAAACCGGCAGCTTGCCGTCGATCGAAGCGCGGATGGATGCCGCGATCGCGTCGAGCGGCGCCTTGGGCAGCGCCACCGGGTAGATCCACGCGCGCTCGGCGTTGATGAAGACGCCATATGCCTTGCGGTTCAGCTGAACGATCTTGAGGAAGCCCTCACCCGGCCGCAGCGCCTGGCGCACGTCGGTGATGGTCGCCGGGCGATCGTCGATGCTGCGATACCGGCCGGAGCCCGCAAGCTCCGCGTCGAGGGCGAGCAGCTTGCCCTCGGCGACCTGGCGCTGCTGGTCGAGCGCGGCGGTCGCCTGCCCCGCCTGCGCGGCGGCGGCGATGTCGTAGCGCAGCCGGGTGATGGTCCGCTCCAGCTCGGACCGGTCGCGCACCTTGACGCCGATCGCCGGGTCGGCGGTGACCACCGCCTGAAGCTGGCTCAACTGTCGCGCGACGGCGGGCTCGCCCACCGCCTGCGCGGCGCGAAAGAATCGCTCATAGGTGTCGGGCGACGGTGCCGCCTCGGCCTCGGCCACGAGCAGATCGAGATACCGCTCGACGCCCGGAGGTAGCGCCCCCGCGCCCGATTCGTTGGCCTGGATCAGCGCGTCGATCGCCTGATTGAACTCGCGGCGCACACGGACGGGATCTCCGCCCTGATCGGCGATGATCGTCGCCCGCTCCAATGCGGTCTCGGCGATCACGGGCTCGTTGCCGGTGCCCGCAGTGTTGACGGCGCCACGCCGCAGCTCGACCAGGGCACGATCGAAACTGGCGATCGCGGCCGGATACTGCTTGCGCCGCGCCTCCAGCCGGCCCTGCTGGCGATTGATATGCGCGCCGAGCCACAGCACCAGCGTCGGGTCGATGCGGTCGGTGATGAGTGGACGATAGGCGGCGGTGGCACGGTCGAGCGCGACTTGCGATCCGGCCGCGTCGCCAAGCGCCAGCAGCGCGACCGAACGCGCCCAGCTGCCCTGTGCGTCGAGCACCAGCTGCTGCAATGCCGCGGTTTCGGGCACCGCGATCGAACTGCTCACGCCCGTTGCGTTGCGCGGCTGGTTGAGCAGGCGGATCACCGCGATGTCCTGCAGCGGTTGGCCGGTCGGGGTGGTGCTCACCAGCCGGTCGAGCGCGGTCAGCGCGGCACGGTACTGTCGCCGGTTGAGCAGGTCGAGCGAACGATACGCATCGCGCTTTCGGGTCAGGAACGGCGATGTACCGGCGGGCGTGTTGGCGAGCAACGCGTCTGCTTCGGCGAAATGCGCGGTGGCAGAGTCGTTGAAACGGATGTTCGAGTCGGCCAGCCCGGCCTCCAGGAACAACTCCGCCCGTGTCGCCGGCGGCGCGCTCGCGGGTAAGCGGCTCAGCGCGTCGTTGAGCACGCGCGACGCCTGCACCCACAGGCCCTTGTAGTTGAGGCTGATGCCGTCCGCGAGCGCCACGGCGGGATCGAAATCGCCGCTGTTCGCGGCCCGGTCGCCGCCGGGTGCCGTGCCGAGCTCGGCGACCTTGATCGCCGACGCCGTGGCGCGTCCGCCGTCATCGGACGGACCTTGGATGCCACCAATCAGCCGCACCGCTTCCTCCGCCGGTCCGAGCACCGTCTCCGCGGCGGACACGATCGTGATCTTGCCTTCGCGGCGGGTCTCGAACACCACGGTGGGCGCGTTCAGCAGGGCGTCGTAGCAGCGGCGCGCCTGGACCGCGCCGATCCGCGGCAGGGTGACGGGACGGGCCTCACCACAGTTGAGCGCCTGGTCGATCGCGGCGCGTCCCCCGGCGCGGCGCAGGACGCGCACCGTGCCCAGCGAACGGCTGGCGGTGACGTTGCGGCAACCGATCGACCAGCTCTGGTCGAACGGATCGGCCACCGCCTGGTCGCGCCAGTTGCGCGTCGCGGTGCACGGCTCGCCCGCGGCGTTGCGGCCGAGGCTATAGCTGTCCGGCTGCGCGATGATGCCGCTACCGGTGGTGGTGCACGCCGCCAGCGACAGGCCCAAGGCGGCGGTGGACACAAGACCGAGGTTGGGAGCAAGTCCGGCGAGGCGCTTCGTCACTTGGGTTGCTCCTTGGCTTGCACGCAGCCCGGATCGGTCGATTCCGGCGTGCACTCGACGTCGATGAGGCTACCGTCGATCAGTCCGACACCGGAGAAAAGCGCCTCGTTGTTGGTACCGACCACCGGATCGAACGGCACCGCCAGATCGTCGCCGGCACCAAACACCTTGGCCCGGCTGCTGTCGAAGATGGCCAGCAACGGCTGGCTCACGACGGCGGTGAGACAGCCGGCGCCCGAGCCGACCAGGCAGCCGTTGATGCGCGTGTTCGCCGGGTCCGTGTTGCTGACCGGCGTGACGGTCGCACCGAGCACGGCGGCGGCATTGCCCTCGATCCCGCCGATCGTCCCGAAATAGGCGAAACCGTTGTTGGCATTGCCTGGGCCCTGCACCACCAGCGTGCCGGGCTGCGGCCCGCCGGCGCTGCCGAGCGTCACGCCCGAGCTGATGCCCGGCACCCCGGTATTCTGGAACAAGGCATAGTCGGTGTAGCGGACGGTCAGACTGCGCGCGGTGACCAAGGCAGGAGCGGTGTAAGCCACCCCCCCGAACGTCGCATCGTACAGCGACGAGTTGGGGTTGCTGATGAAGGTGTCGCTGACCTGCGCCCCCGACTGACCCGTCGCGGTGCCGAAGCCGATCGGGTCGAGGAACCCGGCCGCCTGGCCAACTCCGATGCGGGCACCGCGCAGGTCGAGATCGGCGTCGGCGAACAGCAAGCGTCCGCCGGCGCTCGGTGTCGCGGTGACCCGGATGACGCTGGCCTTGGCGGCCGGGTTGGTCGACCCGCCTAGCCGGAAGGTGCGGCCGGCGCCGGCACCCGAGACCGCCCCGGTCACGTCGAGGCGGCCGGTCGTGAGCACGTCGACCCGCGTCCTGCCGGCGTCGGCATCGAAAGCGAGCGTACCGAGCTCGACATTGCCGCTCCCGGCGTCGATCGTCAGCTGTCCGGCCTCGACGAGGTTCACCTCGTCACTCGACAGGGCGAAGCCGCCGGTGGAGGTGCCGGTGCCGAGCTTGACCGCCGTAGTGGCGGGCGCACGGTTCGTGAAGGTGACGGTGTTCGCGCGCTGGATGCCCGTGATCGTCACGTCGAGCCCGCGCACCGAGATCGTGGATGCCGGTCCGGCGAGCACCTGACCCAGCGTCACGGCGCCCCCTGCGTCAAAGGTCGCATTGCCGCCGGCCTGCGCACCGGCGAGCGTGATGTTGCCCGCGCTCGTCAGGCTCAGCGTCGTGGCGGCATTGGTCTGGCCCGCCGTGATGCTCGCTGCGTTCACCGTCACCGAGGCGAGCGGCACGCCGGCGCCGATCGGGCCGGTGAACTGCGCCGCCCCGCCGGTGCTGACGGACAGCGCCTGCGCGCCGTCGAGCGTGCTGGCCATGGTGATCGCGCCCGGTCCCGCCCCAGCCGCACCGCTGCGCAGCGTGGTCGCGGCGGTCAGCGTCACCGCGTCGCCATAGCTCTGCCCGCCGGCGGTCTCGATCACGCCCGACAGCTCGGTGCGACCCCCTGCCCCAGTGACGAGGTTGTCGATCCCGATGAAGTTGCCGCCGACGCTGCTCGTGCCCGAGTAGTTGAGGGTCAGGTCGTTGCCATTGCCCAGCACGCCGCTCGCGAAAACGCCCGTGGCGCCGGTCAGCACCGTGTCGGCGCCGAGCCGCAGCTGGCCGGTGAAGCTTTGCCCGCCCGTGGTCCTGATTGCTCCGCCATTGGCGACGACCGCGCCGCTGCCGGTGCTGGCGAGACTGCCGAGCGCGGTGCCGCCGCCGACCGCGCCATCGAAAGTGGTCAGGCCGGCGGTGTTCACGCTCAGGGAGCTTGCGCCATTCACCGTGCCGCCGAACCGGATGGAGCCGGCGGCGGTGCTGGCCAACGTCAGGTTGCCGCCGAGGGTCACGGCGTCGCCATAGGTCTGGGCGCCGCTGGTCGATACGCCGGCGTTGAGGATCGTCGACCCGGGCGCGTCCGTGGTCAGCGATGTCAGTCCAGCCAGGGTGGTGTTGAATGTGGTGACCCCGCCGGTGTTGACGATCAACGTCTGCGCGCCCGTCACCGCGCCCAGACTAACCGCGCCGGCGCCGTTGCTGGTCAGCACAACCGGGGCGGCGAGCGCGACCGGCGAGACATAGGTCTGCGAACGCTCGGTCGCGACCGCGCCGTTCAGCGTCGTCGTGCCGGCGCCGTCGATCCGCAGGTCACCGACATTGACAAACGGATTGGCGGCGAGCGCATTGGCGCCGGAGAAGCGCAGCGTCAGGCTTCGCGCCGCGGCGGAGCCGTTGACGTCGCCGCCGAAGGTCGCGCCGCTGCCGATCAGCACCGCATCACGATTGAGGGAGAGCGCGCCGCCATAGCTCTGCTGGCCCGTCGTGGTAACTGTTCGCGTCGCCGCGCCGCCCATCGAAGTCGCGCCGGTGACCGCGAGCGACGTCAGCGGCGCCGTGCCGCCCACGTCTGCGTTGAAGTTGGTGACCTGCGCGCTGGTGCTCAGCGACTGCACACCGTCGACGGTGCCGTTGAAGGTGATCACACTGGTCGCGCCCGCGGTCAGCGTCACAGCGGACGCGAGCGTCACCGCTTCGCCATAGCTCTGCGAACCGGTCGTCGTGATCGCGCCGTTTAGCGTCAGCGTGCCGGCCGCATCCGTGGTCAGATCGCGCACCCCGGTGATCGTGCCGTCGAGCAGCTGCGCGCCGGAGCTGTTGATCGTCAGATCGTTGCCGTTGCCGGTCAGCCCGGCGTTGAACGACGCGGATGAGCCCGAGAGCGTGGTCGCGCCGGTCAGCGAGACCGGGTCGCCGAAAATCTGCGCGCCCACCGTCGTCAGCACGCCGGACACGCTGGTGGTGCCACCTGCGTTCGTCTGGACCGACGCGAGCGCGCTGCCGCCGCCCGGCAGCGCCGTGGTGCCCGTCGCGTTCGCGATCAGCCCACGTGGGCCGTTCAGCGCGGTGAAGCCGACGTTGCCGGCACCTGCGTTCAGCGTCACCGTTCCCGCGCTGGTCCCGTTCAGCGTCGTGGCGGAATAGGCTTGCGACCCCGTCGTCGTGACGCTTGCGCCCTGGATTTGCACGGCTCCGGCGCCGGTCGCAGCGATGCTGGTCAGCGGTGTTGCCCCGACGGTCCCGCCAAAGGTCAGCGTACCCGCGGTCGTCGCGACCAGCGCGCTCGCGCCGTCGAGCGGGCCTGCGAAGGTGATGTTGCCGCCCGTGCCGGTGCCGCTGCTCTGCACCGTCACGGTCGGGCCGCTCAGCGTCACCGCGTCATTGTAGGTCTGGGTGCCGCTGGTCGCGATCGTCCCCACCAGCGTCGTGCCGCCCGCAGGCGCGCCGACCGTATCGGTGGCCAGGTTGCGGACGCCGGTGAGGGCAGCGCCGGTCAGCGTCTGCGCCGTCGAAAAGTTGAGCGCCAGGTCGTTGCCACTCCCCGCGATACCGCCGGTGAAGGTGGCGCCGGTCCCGGTCAGCACGGTGTTCGCGCCCAGGATCAGCTGCTGGCCATAGGTCTGGGCACCGCTGGTGCTCACTGCGCCACCGTTCAGCCGCACCGCACCGGCACCGACCGAACTAAAGCTGGTGTAGCCCGTGATCGGGCCGCCGAGCGTCGTGTCGCCGTTTGTGTTGACGGTGAATGCGCCTGAACCGTTGCCCGCGACCGCACCACCGAAGCTCAGCGAACCGCCGAACATGCGGATATCCACGGTGTTGACCGATGTCGCGCCGTTCACCGTAAAGGCGCCCGGCGCAGCGTTGCTGCCGACGATCAACGTACCCGATGCGAGGGCGGTGGTGCCGCTACCGACGGTGCCGATCGTCACACCCGTGCCGCCATCGATCCTTAGCGAGGTAAGCGGGATTAAGGCTCCTACCGCGCCGGTGATGCTGATCGGGCTGGCGCCGACGGTCCGAAGCGACGCCCGACCGCCATCGATCGACGTGCCGCCGACGGCGCCCGCCGTCTCGATGATCTTGTCGCCAGCGGCACCGAGCGCGGTGAAGCTGATCCCGCCCGTACCACCTGCCAGGGTTAGCGCCCCTGCCAGTGTGCTGCCCTGCACGCTGACCGCAGCGCCAGCGCCGACCGCCGTGACGGTGACGTTGCCCGTGGCCGCGCCTATGTTCGCAATCGTGCCGCCGATCGTCACGCCGGCATTGCCGCGCAGCGTCAGCCCGTCGCCGGTCGCCACCGCGCCGGTTACCGCCAGGGTGCCCGTGGTCGTCACGCTGTTCGTGCCCGATAGCATCAGCGAGCCGGCGGCGACGTTACCTGAGCGATCGATGCCAGCGGTCACGGCACCGGCGGCGATCGTCTGCGACAGAGTGCCCGCGACCACATTGCCGAGATCGACGCCGGTCGTGTTCGTCGCGGTGCGCAGCCGGAACTCGCCCGTGCCCGCGCCGCCGGCGCGCAGCGTCGCTCCGGTTGCGGTCAACGCGGTCGTGGCGGCGCCGCCGACGGTCAGCAGATCGCCGCTGCCGTCGCCGTCCGCGGTCAGCGTCACACCCGACGCGATGGTCACCGCGCCGGCCGTGGCGGTCAGCGTCACCGCGCCGGCCGCAGTCTGCGCGGCGGCAACGGCACCCGCGCCCAGCGCCACCGTCGTGCCGGTGACGGCATAGGCCGCGCCGCTGCTCACCGCGCCGCTGACCGTCACCGCGCCAGTCGCCTCGAGCCTGACCGTGCCCGCGCTCGGCGGCGTCGGCCCGGCACCGACGGGCGTCGCGAAGGCGACGGAGGACACCACCGCGTCCGCGACGTCGCCGGCCATGTTCGCGCCGCCCGTGCCGAGCACATCTGTGCCCACCGCCGCGGTCAGGCCGCCACCCGATAGCACCACGACGCCAGCCGCGTTGACCGTGGCATTGGTCACCGGCGCGGTCACCGACAGCAGCGTGTCGAACGTGTCCTGCGGCTTGATGAGCGCGTACACCCGGTCGCCCACCACGGCGCCGCCAATGGTGCTGCTGGGGAGCTGCGTTCCCGCGTTCAACGTTACGGAGAGCGGGCCGCCCGGCGTCGTCGACAGGCTGACGTCGGTCGCGATCGCGAAAGCGGTAGCGCCGCTGCCTGAATTGAAGTTGATGTTGGTGTCGATCCGGGGCGCGATCAGCGCCAGCACGCCGTTGTTGGTGTTGATGAGCGCAGGCGCCCCCGCGGCGCTGGCGATCGCGGCGGACGAAGCCGCGGGACTGGTGAACTGTACATTGTACGCACCGCCCGACGCCGTGTTGCGAAAAGCGTCGGCGTTGTTGGCATCCATGCCCAGCGCGCTCAGCACCAGGCCGCCGGTGTTGAAGTTGGCGCCTGCTCCCACCAGGATGCCGTTGCCGTTGACGATCCACACCTGGATGTTGCCGGCGCCCTGCGTCACGGACAGATCCGCGTTGCGCGTTCCGGTGGTGACGATGCCGCTGATCTCGGTCGCCGTCGCCCCGGTCACACGGTTCAGCACGGCCTTGCCCGCACTACCGCTCGACAGCGCGTTGTTGAAGCTGACGGTCTTGACCTGCGCCGCGGAGGGGCCCGCCGGCACGTTGAACGACACCCAGTCAATGACCGTGTTGCGCGCGTTGAGGTCGACGTCGAGCCGTTCGCCCGCGGTAGGCGTCTGCGGCGTGACCTGGAAGGTCGGCTGTTGGCTGGGAAGGTTGAAGCCGTCCGCCGCGGTGCTGCCCACGTCGCCGAAGCTGCCCTGCACCTGCGCGGTCGCCCGTCCCGCGAGGACGCAGAGCGTCATTCCCAGCGCGGTGGAGAGCGCGAGCCTGCGGCGGAGCGCGGGAACGGTGGCGGTGCGGGTCATGCGGACTCTCCCGATATTCTTCGTATCAGCGCGCGCGCGGGTCGAACTTGGCGGTCAGCGAGACGAGCAGGCGGTTGGGCGGCGGGCCATCGTCGATGGTCAGCGCACGGTCGCGGGGATGCGCATAAATCACCTCGAGCTGGAGCTGGTTGGCCACCTGCAGGCGCAAGCCGGCACCATAGGAGCGCAGATGGCGGTCGACCTCCGTCGCGTTGCGGTCGAGGTTGGTCAGCCACACCGCATCGTAGAAGGCGAAGACCTGCGTGGTCACGACGGGCGAGTTGAGTGGCAGCTGCGCCGCCACCTCCCCGCGAATGCCGATCGCGCGGTCGCCGCTGTTCGCGCCCGGATCGTAGCCGCGACCGATGGTCAGGTTGCCGAGGCTGAACTCCTCGAAGTTGAGCAGCGGGCGATCCGCATATTGTCCCCGCACCGCGCCCGAGATCGAGAAGATGCGGTTGAGCGCGACGGTTCCGTCGACATCGAGCCGCACCACCGCTGCACGGCTGTCGCCATCGAAGCGCGACGGCAGCGGCCCGGCGCCGGTGAAGGCCCCGACCGGCGACGCGTCGAAGATGCCGAGCCCCTTGCGAACTTCCAGTCCGCCCCGCGCCTGGTAGAAGATCGAACCGTCGCCGCGCCGCCCCGTCGTGTCGCCGCTCAGCCGCGCGAACAGGACACGCAGCTTGTCTAGGTTAAGCGGGGACTTGCCGGCGCCCGTGGTCACCGTCGTCCGCTGATCGACATAGTCGAAGCCCAGCCCGGCGCGCAGATTGGTGGCGAGCGATCGCTTGACCGGCGCGACCAGATCGAAGCCCGCGATCAGCGTCTTGGTCTCGAGCTCGAGCACACCCAGGTCCGGGCGCGACCACGCATAGATGATGCGCGGGCCCAGCGACACGCCCTGCAGCCCCAGCCCGAAGGTATGGCCGGCCTGGACGATCCGCTGCTCTTCGAAGTCGGCGGTCGAGGACACGCCGAGATAGGTCACGTCCTGCAGCCCGGTCAGGCCATAGATCTCGCCGCGCAGATAGCCGACCTCGCGGCCGAGTGCCCGACTGTTGTAGTTTTGCACATTGCCGATGATCGAAAAGGGTCGATAGCTGATCAGCAGGTCGCCGATCACGTCGCCCGATTGCGTGCCCGCCGGCCGCAGCGAGAGTTGCACGTCGAGGCCCGGCACGTCGCCCGCCAGCAGCAGCGCGCGCTCGGCGTCGCGTTCATTGAGAGGATCCAGCGAACGCAATTCGTTGAGCCGGTCCTCCAACGCGGTGCGGTATGGCCCGGGCGTCCCCCGGACGCGGATTTCGGTGATGCGCGCGGTCACCACCTGCAGCGCCAATTCTCCGGTTTCGATGCTTTGCGGCGGGATCTGCACCGATGCGACCCAGCCGTCGCGCCGCAGCGCGTCATTGGCCTGGTCGCGGATGTCGCAGATTACCCGGATCGGCTGGTCGCCGCTGGGGGTGTCCAGCTCGGCCAGGGTCTCCGCGATCGGCGGCTGCAATGGGCTGCCGTCAGGACGGCTGAACCGCACCGCGTTGAGTGACAGGCGGATCGGCGAGTCCTCGAACGGGCAAGCCGCCTGCGTCAACGCCGCGCGCGCATCGACCGATGTCGTCGTGCCGGGGCGCGTGGTCGGCGCCGGCGGCGTGATCTCTTCGCGCGAGGGTACGGCCTGCGGCGGCAACTGAGCCGCCGCGACCGCCGGCCAGACCGACGCGATTGCCAGCGTCGAAGCGAAGCCCAGGCGTATCTGCCTGCTCATCTGTATCCCCCCGTCTCGAAGCGTCCGCGCGATCGGCCCGTCCCCCCGGCCTCTGTCCGCGTGGCTGCCTCTGCCTGCCCGGACGACTCCGCCGCCCTGCGATGGTGCTACCGCTTTTGCTTTTGCTTAGTCAAACGGCCGCACGCCGTTGCGCTGACTGTTACCGCGCGCGCCCGGGGCTATGTTGACGCTACGGCAAGGGCCGTTACCTCCGGCATCGGCCCCATGCCCGCACCTGGGGGCTGGTGGCCGGAAGTGGTGCATGGCAGGGCCGGCAAATGACTGATCTCGCCGTGCTTTACGAACATCCCGCGTGGTTCAAGCCGCTGTTCGCGGCACTCGACCGGCATGGCGTGGAATATATCGCGCTGCACCCCCACGGCGCATGGGATCCGTCGACCCCGACGCCGCCGGCTCCCGTGGTGCTGAACCGCATCGCCATGTCCAGCTTCCTGCGCGCGGACGAGCACCCGATCTTTCACACCATGGCGCTGCTCGATCATTGGCGGCGCGGCGGTGTGCGGGTGGTCAACGGCGCGGACGTGCTGGCGATCGACGCGTCCAAGGCACGACAGCTGTCGTTGATCGCCGGCCTCGGCCTGGCGATCCCCGAAACGCGCGTCGTGCATCGCGCCGCCGACGTGCCGGCGGCGGCCGAGCAGGTCGGCTTTCCGCTGGTGGTGAAGGCTAATATCGGTGGCTCGGGCGCGGGCATTACGCGCTTCGACAACATGGCGGAGCTGCGCTGGGCCGTCGCCGAGCGCCAGCTACCGACCAGCGTCGATGGCGTGCTGCTTGTTCAGGACTATGTACCCGTGCGCGGCGGTGCGATCACGCGGATCGAGACGCTCGACCGGCGCTTCCTGTACGCCATCGAGGTCGCGGGCGGCGGCGCGTTCGACCTTTGCCCGGCGGACGCCTGCGTCGAGGGCTCCGGCATCGCCATGCAGGCGGTGCAGCCGGCACCCGAGCTGATCGAGGCGGCGGAAGCGATCGCCCGCGCGGTCGATCTGGACGTCGGCGGGGTCGAGGTGATGGTCGACGACCGCGATGGCGTCGCCCGCTTCTACGACATCAATGCGCTGTCCAATTTCGTCGCCAAGCCGATGGACGTGCTCGGCTGGGACCCGCACGACCGGCTCGTCGATTATCTGGTCGCGAGAATCGAGGAGGCACGCGCCTGATGCGCTACGGTTACTGGATGCCCGTGTTCGGCGGCTGGCTGCGTAACGTACCCGACGAGGGTATGGAGGCGACCTGGGACTATGCCAAGCGGCTGGCACAGGCGTCGGAACGCTGGGGCTATGACCTCAGCCTGATCGCCGAACTCAACCTCAACGACATCAAGGGCGTCGAGCAGCCCGCGCTCGACGCCTGGAGCACCGCCGCCGCGATCGCCGCGGTGACGCAGACGCTGGAGCTGATGGTCGCCGTCCGCCCCAACTTCCACCACCCCGCCCTGTTCGCCAAGGCGGCGGCGAACATCGACCGCATCGCCGGCGGGCGGCTGGCGCTCAACGTCGTCAGCAGCTGGTGGGCGGACGAGGCCAAGCAATACGGGCTGCAGTTCGACCAGCATGACGACCGCTACGCCCGCACCGCCGAGTGGCTGGATGTCGTCGATGGGTTATGGACACAGGAGCGGTTCAGCTTCGCCGGGCAGTTCTATCGCACCGAGGACGCGATCTGCTCGCCCAAGCCCGTCAAGCGCCCCACCGTCTACGCCGGCGGCGAGAGCGAAAAGGCGAAGGCGCTGATCGCGAACCAGTGCGACGCCTATGTCATGCACGGTGATCCGGCGGACGCGATCGCGCCCAAGATCGCCGACATGGCCGCGCGGCGCGCGGCGACGGGCAAACCGCCGATGCAGTACGGCATGGCCGCCTATGCCATTGTCCGGGACTCCGAGGCGGAAGCCAAGCGCGAGCTGGAGCGTATCACCACCGTCTCCGAGCTACCGGCGGGCTATGCCAATTTCGACCAATGGTTGTCGGGTACGCAGCTGGAGCGCGAGCTCAAGATCCAGGAGTACAGCGTCTCCAATCGCGGGCTGCGGCCCAATCTGGTGGGTACGCCCGAGCAGCTGAAGGAGCGGATCGAAGAGTATGAAGCGGCCGGCCTCGACCTGCTGCTGCTCCAGATGAGCCCGCAGCTGGAGGAGATGGAGCGGTTTTCCCAGCAGGTCATGTACTGATAACGAGCAGCAACCCTCCCCGGCGGAAGCCGGGGTCCAATCGGCCGCGCCGACCCATTAGCAGACCGGTTCGTAGGATGGGCGCATCTGGGCCCCGGCTTTCGCCGGAGAGAGTCGGACAGGCGAGCTCGGCCTCCTCTCCGTCCGATTGCGCTTTACCCGGTGTAGCAATCCACTAAAACAGCACCAACGTTTACGGGAGCCGCCACATGGGTATCTTCGATTTCCTGTCGAAGCAGATGGTCGACGTCATCGACTGGACCGAACAGCCGGGCGACCTGGCGCTGCGCTATCCGATGGCGGATCGCGAGATCCAGAATGGTGCGCAGCTGACGGTGCGCGACGGGCAGCTGGCGCTGTTCTATGACGAGGGCCGCGTCGCCGACTCCTTCCGACCGGGGCTGCACACGCTCGACACCGCGAACATGCCGGTGCTGACCTCGCTCCGGAATTGGCAGACCGGCTTCAAGTCGCCGTACAAGGCTGACGTCTACTTCTTCACGACGAAGGAGCAGACCGGGCTGAAATGGGGCACGCCGCAGCCGATCACGCTGCGCGACAAGGAGTTCGGGGCGCTGCGCATCCGCGCGTTCGGCTCCTATTCCTTCCGCGTCGACGACGTGGCGGTGTTCGCGGCCAAGCTGATGGGCACGCTCGAGCGGCTGACCGTGCAGGACGTGGAGCCGCAGCTGCGCGGCGTCATCAACACCGCGATCGCTTCCGATCTCGGCAAGGGCGAGATCGCCTTTCTCGACCTCGCCGGCAACCAACAGCTGCTGTCCGAGCGCCTGCTTGAGGCGGTCGCCCCCGCCTTCGAGCAATGGGGGCTGAAGTGCACGACCTTCTATGTCGAGAGCGTGTCGCTGCCCGAGAATGTGCAGGAGTATCTCGACAAGGCGAGCTCGATGCGCGTCGTCGGTGACCTGAACCAATATACCCGCTTCCAGACCGCCGACTCGATCGACGAGGCGGCGGGCGCCAGCGGCGGCATGGCCGGCATGGGCGCGGGCATGGCGATCGGCCAGACCATGGGTCAGCAGATGGCGGGCGCGCAGATGGCAGGCGCGGGCGCGGCTCCGCCACCAGCTGCCCCAGTGTCGAGCGAGGATGCGTTCGCGCAGATCGAGAAGCTGCACAAGCTGCTCCAGATGGGCGCGATCACGCAAGGAGACTTCGACGCCAAGAAGGCGGCCTGGCTCGACAAGATGGGCTAAAGCGCCATGCTCGATACCAATTGTCCCAACTGCGGCGCCGCGCTCAGCTTCCGCTCCGCCAATCTGGCGGTGAAGGTCTGTGACTATTGCCGCACTGCGGTGACCCGGCATGGCGATGTGCTGGAGGCGGTCGGCAAGGTTGCCGAGGTGCCCGAGGACGTCAGCCCGCTCCAGCTCGGGGTCCGTGGCCGTGACGGCGCGCGGGCGTTCGAGATTGTCGGCCGGGTTCGCTGGCGCTGGGCGGACGGCGCCTGGAACGAGTGGTGCGTGGTTTATGGCGACGGCAGCTATGGCTGGCTGGGCGAGGCGTCGGGGCGCTTCATGCTGCTGCGCGAGGCCGAGGCGTCGGTGTTCGACGGCGAAGCGGTGGCGCGGCTCGCCGCCGGCCGGCCGGTCGAACCGGGAATGACTGCTACCATCGCAGCACTCGACTATGTCGTGAACGACGTCCAGGCCGTTGAGTGCGTCGGGGCGGAGGGCGAACTGCCGTTCCCCACGCCCATCGGCACCAGGGCGGTCAGCATCGACCTCCAGCGCCCAGACGGCGGCGCCGCGACGCTGCAGAACGATGGCGGCCCGGGGCGAGAGGGCGTGTCTGCCTATGCGGGCCGCTATGTGACGCTGGCGGAGATCGCGGCGACGGGGCTGCGGGACTTTGACGGTTGGCCGAAGCCGAGGTTCGCAGCGTGAAATTCGCGGCTCGGGTGAACGGGACATCTTCCCCGGCGAACGCCAGGGCCCAGCTTCGAGCTGCGGCGTTGTTCACGGTGAAGCCTCTCTACGAGCACCGTTGCGACTTGGCCCCGGCCTTCGCCGCGGAAGATGCAGAAGCAGGCGCGCGTGGCTGACACCATCATCGCGGAACGCGCCGCCTCCACCGTCCGCCCGCTCAACTGCACCAACTGCGGCGGTACCATCGCGCTGCGCGCGGCCGGCAACACCGTGTCGATCGTCTGCGAGCATTGCGGCTCGACGCTGGACGCGACCACCCCCGAACTCCGCCTCGTCGCCCGCGCCAGCGCGGCGATGCGGGTGCCCGAGATCGCGCTCGGCACACGCGGAACGCTCGACGGCAGCGCCTGGGAGGTGGTCGGCTATCAGGAGCGCACCGACGGCGAGGTCGCCTGGGCCGAATATCTGCTGTTCAACCCCTATGAGGGGTATGCCTTTCTGATCGACGATGGCCGCCGCTTCAGTCTCGGCCGGCTGCTCGCTGCCCTGCCGGAGATCGGTTTCGGGGGCGTCGAGCGTTCGGGGGAGGTCAACTGGCAGGGCAGACGCTTCAAGCGCTTCGGCTGGACCTATCCCGTCCACACCAAGTTCGTGGTCGGTGAATTCTACTGGCGCGCCCGGGTCGGCGAGCAGGTGCAGGAGACGGATTATGTCCGCCCCGGCACGATGCTGGTCTGCGAGGAGAATGGCAACGAGCGGACCTGGACGGCGGCAGAGATGCAGGATTGGGGCGTCGTCGAGGCAGCGTTCGGGATCGAGCCCCGCCGCCGCTCCTACAGCGGCACACCCGCGCCGCACGAGCCCTCCCCCTACCGCACCGCAATGCGCGACGCCTTCCTGGTCGCGGCGCTGGCGCTCGCCGCCTGTCTGGTGATCGCGATCGGCACCGCCGGGACGCGCCGCGTGCTCGAGCGTGAGCTCCAGGTTCGCACCGACGGCGCCGAGCAGACCGCCGTGCTCGGCCCGATCACCGTGCCCGGCCGCGAGAAGGTGCGCATCCAAGGTCGCGCGGGCCAGCTGGACAACCAGTGGATCGACCTCGACTACGCGCTGGTCAATCGCGCGACGCAGGCGAGCTACGGCGCCACCGCGACGGCCGAATATTACCGGGGCCGCGACTCCGACGGCAACTGGAGCGAAGGCGACCGCTCACCGACGACGGGCTTCGCCTCCATCCCCGCCGGCACCTATGACCTGGTGGTCGAGGCGAGCGCGCACAAATGGACCGACCCCAAGGCGCCGGCTGCGGTAACCGGCATCTTCGGTGCCGGGGCCCCGGTCGACAGCGGCCCCGCGACGGTTCCGGTCAGCGTTACGGTCGATCGCGGCGGGGGCTTTGCCGGACCCTTCTTCCTGGCGGTGCTGCTGATCGGTATCTGGCCGCTGATCGCGCTGATGCGCCATGCAGGCTTCGAGACGCGCCGCCTGGCGCCGGTGACCGTATCGAGCGACGATGACGAGGATGACGAGGAATGAGCCGTTCGGGTTTGCTGTTCGCGCTGTTCTGCCTCGGCGTCGTCGCGCTCTACTTCCTCGCCGCGCGCAACGGCTATTCGCCCTTCGCGCGTGGTGGCGGAGGCTTTTTCTACGCCGGCGGTGGCTACCGCGCCGGCGGTCCGCAGCACAAATAGGGGGTTCCACATGCTACTCACGCTTTCGGCCGCGGTCACCGGCGTCACCACCAGCGGGCTGCTCTCCGGCACCGTCATCCTCGCGACCTTCCTATATGCCGTGATCGGCATGGTCGTGCTCGCCGGCAGCTTTTGGCTCTGGGACAAGATCTCACCCGTCGATATCTGGGGGGAGATCTGCCGTGGCAATCAGGCGCTCGCGCGGCTCGCCTCGGCGGTCGCGCTCGGTTTGGCGATCATCATCGCCGCCGCGATCGTCGGGTAAATCGTCGAAGTGCACTCTTCTTCCACCCCGGCAAAGGCCGGGGTCCAGGATCGGCGAACGGCGAGGGGTGCATTGCACCATCTGACACCATGGCAATTGGGCCTTGGCCTTCGCCGGGGTGGGTTGCTGCCATGACCGCAATGATTCGAGACACCCGCACCGGCTGGGCGTTGCTGCTCTCCGCCTTCGTCGTCGCGACCTGCGGGCTGGTGTACGAGCTGCTCGCCGGCACGCTCGCCTCCTACCTGCTCGGCGATAGCGTGACGCAGTTCTCGACCGTGATCGGCACCTATCTGTTCGCGATGGGCGTCGGTTCGTGGTGCTCGCGCTACGTCAAGCGTGACGAGCTGCGCGTCTTCGTCCGGGTCGAGGTGCTGATCGCGGCGATCGGCGGCGGCTCGGCGGCGCTCTTGTTCCTGCTGTTCGACCGCGTCGACGATTTCCGCCTGCCGCTCTACGGCCTCGTCCTCGTGATCGGCGCGCTGGTCGGGCTCGAGATCCCGCTGCTGATGCGCATCCTCAAGGACCGGCTTGAGTTCGGCGACCTGGTCGCGAAGGTGCTGACCTTCGACTATATCGGCGCGCTCGCGGCGTCTTTGTTGTTCCCGCTGCTGCTTGTGCCGCATCTGGGACTGATCCGCACCGGCTTCCTGTTCGGCTTCTTCAACGTCGCGGTCGCGATCGCGCTGATCGCGATGCTGCCGAACAGCCGGCTGCGCGGCGAGATGACCGCGGCGCTGATCGTCGCCGCGGCACTGGTGGTGGGCTTCTTCGGCGCCGAACGCGTCGAGCGCGCGGCCGAGGTTGCCGCCTATGGCGACACCATTCTCTACGCCGAGTCCACGCCCTACCAGCGCATCGTCCTGACTAAGCGCGCCGACGACCTGCGCCTCTACCTCAACGGCAATCTGCAATTCTCCAGCCGCGACGAATACCGTTATCACGAGGCGCTGGTACACCCGGCGCTGAGCCGCGTGGCGAGCTTGCGCGACGTGCTGGTGCTCGGCGGCGGCGACGGTCTGGCAGTCCGCGAGATCCTCAAATATCCGCAGGTTCGCTCGGTGACGCTGGTCGATCTCGACCCGGCGATGACGGCGCTGTTCACCCGCTCGGGCCTGCTCAGCCAGCTCAACGGCGAGGCGTTGAGCTCGCCCAAGGTCCGCGTCGTCAACGCCGACGCGTTCGGTTGGATGCGGAGCAATCGCCGCCAGTTCGATGCCGTCGTGATCGACTTCCCTGATCCGAGCAGCTTCTCGATCGGCAAGCTCTACACCGTTACCTTCTACCGCGAGCTCGCCCGCGCGCTCGCGCCCGCCGCGATCGCCAGCATCCAGAGCACGTCTCCACTCGCGGCGCCCAACGCTTACTGGACGGTATCCTCCACCCTCGAGGCCGCGGGCCTGCGCGCGCGCGGGTATCACGCGCTGGTACCGAGCTTCGGCGAATGGGGCTTCGTCCTCGCCTCGCACGGCGACCTGCCCGCCCCTGCCCAGCTGCCGGCCGGGCTGCGCTTCCTGACGCCAGAGACGGATCGCTTCGCGTTTCACTTTCCGCCGGACATGGCGCGGCGGCCGACACCCGTGAATCGGCTCGACAACCAGGCGCTGGTACGAACCTTCGAGGCCGAGTGGGCGAAGGTGGAGGGGTGAGCCGCAGCCCGCACGAGCGCTGTGCAGCTGCGCACGAGACAGACAAGGCCGGCCGGCCCCGGCGTATGCCCCGGCCCGACGTCACGGGATTTACTCCCCTGACGGCCGATGGTGTTGGGCGAACATGACCCTCTCCCGTCGCACCCTGATCGCGGGTGGAGCATCCGCCGCCGCGGTGGCTGGAGCGGGTGCCTTTGCACTGGGGCGCGACGACCTCCCACCCGGCACCCTCGGCGGTGCCGATGCCGCGCGCGGGCACAAGCTGCGCACGGGCAAGTTCCCGCAGCCGACTTCAACGGAGCGCACCCGCGTCGCGATCGTCGGCGGCGGCGTCGCCGGGCTGTCGGCGGCCTGGGCACTGGCCGATGCCGGTGTCGACTTCCGGCTGCTCGAGCTGGAGTACCGCACCGGTGGCAATGCGCGATCGGGGCGCAACGGCGTCTCCGCCTTCCCGCTCGGAGCGCACTATCTTCCCGTCCCCAACCCCGAAGCGAAGGGCGTGCTCCGCCTGCTCGAGCGCCTCGGCATCGTCACCGGCTGGGACGGCGACAAGCCAGCGTTCGACCCCTATCAGGTCGTCGCCGACCCCGAGGAGCGCCTGCTCCATCTCGGCCGCTGGCAGGAGGGGCTGGTCCCCGGCATCGGCCTGACCGATCAGGACCACCGCGATCTCACCGCCTTCTTCGCCGCGATGACGGCCTATCGCGCCCGCATCGGCGAGGACGGCCGCCCCGCCTTCTCGATCCCAATGGCGGGCAGCAGCCGCGACGCCGATCTAGTCGCACTCGACCGGCTGAGCTTCACGGACTGGCTGCACGCGCAGGGCTGGCGCTCGCCGGTGCTGCACGCGCATGTCCGCTACGGCTGCCGTGACGATTACGGGACGGAGCCGCGCCACACCTCCGCCTGGGCCGGCATCCACTATTACGCCGCCCGGCGCGGCGCGGCCGCCAATGTCGATGGCGAGGCGGTGCTGACCTGGCCGGAGGGCAACGCCCACCTCACCGGCCGCATGGCGCAGCGCCTGCGCGCGCACATCATCCCCGACCGCCTTGCCTTCCGGGTCGCGCGGGATGGCGCGGGCGTCGTCGTCGACAGCCTCCGCAGCGATGGCACCGCCGTGCGCACCCAGGCGGACGCGGCGATCCTCGCCACGCCGCACTTCATCACCACACGTCTGCTGGGCCAAGGCGCCCCGCAAGGCTTCGGCTACGCCCCCTGGCTCGTCGCCAACATTACGGTCGACCGCCCGCCCGCCGGCCCTGGCGCCCAGCTCGCCTGGGACAATGTCAGCTGGACCAGCGCCTCGCTCGGCTATGTCGTCGCCACGCATCAGGGGCTGTCGGCGACGCCCGGCCCGACGGTGCTGACCTGGTACATGCCGTTATCGGATCAGGATCCCGCCGCCGCCCGGCGCGAGCTGCTGTCGCGGCCCGTGGAGCACTGGCAGCGGATCGTCCGCGACGACCTGCTCCAGACCAATCCAGACCTGGCCGGCGCGATCCGCTCCATCGACATCTGGCGCTGGGCGCACGCAATGATCCGACCGACGCCGGGCTACTTCTTCGGCGGCGCGCGCGAGGATGCCGCCCGGCCACAGCCGCCGCTGTTCTTCGCGCATTCCGATCTCAGCGGGCTCAGCATCTTCGAAGAAGCGCATTACCGCGGCACCCACGCGGCGGAGGACGCGATGGCCATGCTCGGCGTTCCCCATCGCTCCACACTGGTCTAGGGTCCGTCAGTGTATACGGGCACCCACCTCCTCGCCGATCTCTCCGGCTGTTCGGGCCTGGACGACGCCGCACGCGTCGAGCTGGCGCTGCGGGAGGCGGTCGCGGCCGCCAGTGCGACGCTCCTCGACGTGCGCCTCCATCATTTCGGACCCGGGCAGGGCGTGACCGGCGTCGCGTTGCTGGCGGAGTCGCACATCTCGATCCACACCTGGCCAGAGCATGGCTATGCGGCGGTCGACATCTTCCTGTGCGGCCAGAGCCACGACCTCGATGCGGCGCTGGCGGCGCTGTCTACCCGGCTGGAAGCCGGCCGCTGCGACGAGCGGCGCGTGGCGCGAGGCTATGGCCTGCCGGATTAGCTCTGTCCTACAGGATGCCGGACGTGCAACCTCTCGCAGGTGATCGATCGCCGCCATTACCCACCCGTCCGCGCCGCTCGGGTTGAGCCTCCCCGGATCGACGCCGCAGGTGTGAACTTAGTGTGACCTTTCGTCTGCACGCGATCTCCATGGCTCCGGTGACAGCGGCTGCACCCACCGGGAATAGAGCGCGCCCATGCTCGCCCTTGACCTCCCCGCGCATCCGCGCATCGTCTGCCCGATGCCCCGCACCGTGCTCGTCGTTGACGACGACCCCCATATTCGCCAGCTGCTGGTCTTCGCGCTCGGCAAGGCCGGGCTCGACACTGTCGAGGCGGCGGACGGCGAGGCCGCGCTCGCCGCTGTCGAGGAACACGAGCCGGACCTCGTCGTGCTCGACATCAATATGCCGCGCATGGACGGGCTTGAGGTGTGCCGCCGCATCCGTGCATCTGGCGACTTGCCTATCCTGTTTCTGTCAAGCCGCGACGACGAGATCGACCGCGTGGTCGGTATCGAGCTCGGCGCCGACGATTACGTCGTCAAACCTTTCTCCCCACGCGAGGTCGTGGCGCGCGTCCAGGCGGTGCTCCGCCGCACCGGCGGGCGAGCGCCCGCCGTCTCCGCTCCGGCGATCCGTCACGGCAGGCTGCTGCTCGATCTGGACGGCTGGCGCGCGGAATGGGGGGGAGAGCCCGTCGTGCTGACGCTGACTGAGTTCTCGATCCTGCGGACGCTCGCCGCCATGCCCGCCAAGGTGTTCAGCCGCGACGCCATCATCGACCGGCTGCACGGCCCCGGCTTTGCGATCACCGACCGCACGATCGACAGCCACATCCGCAACCTGCGCGGCAAATTTGCGGCACTGGGCGCGACCGACCTGATCGAGACGCGCGCCGGAATTGGGTATCGGCTCGGCGCCTGCACGGGGTGATCGAACCCGCCAAACAGTGGCTCAAGGCGCGCTGGCCGCGCCTGCGGCTGCGCTCGATCCTGTTTGCGACCTTGTTCTTCGTCGCCGCGCTGCCGGGCGTCGGCGCGGTGTTCCTGCGGGTCTACGAGAACACGCTGGTGCGCCAGACCGAGGCGGAGCTCGTGGCCCAGGCGACGGTCCTCGCCGCCACTGCGAGCCTGATCTGGCCCGGCGCGGCGCCCGACGCACTGCTCTCTCCCACCGACCTTCGCCCCGAGTGGCCACAGATCGACCTCAGCACCACGCCGATCATAGACGAACGCCCTGACCCGCGATTCGCCGGCGCGCCGGTGCCCGCGGCGGAGCGCGTCGCGCGGCGGCTCGGCCCGGTGCTGGCCCGCACCCGCCAGGTCACCCTCGCCTCCCCCTTCTTACTCGACGCAACTGGACGGATAGCTGGGGGGCCATGGATGGGCGGAAACTATGCCGGCCTGCCTGAAGTCCGCGCCTCGCTGGGCGGCCGGCCCGCCACCGTGCTGCGCCGGGCTGGCAGCTATCGGCCGGTCTACGCCTTCGAATGGCTCAGCCGCGCCGCGGCGATCCGCGTCCATCATGCCCGCCCGATCACGGTTAACGGCAGGGTCGTGGGCGTCATCCTGGTCTCGCGCTCCGCCCGTGCGCTGTTCCGCGGCATCTATGAGGATCGCGGCAAGATCGCGCTCGGCATCGTAGCAATCTTCACCACGCTGCTCGGCCTCACCGCTTTGCTGTCGCGCTCCATCGCGCGGCCGATGGAGGCGCTGAGCGCCGTCACCCGCACCGTCGCGGGCGGGCACGGCGTGGTGCCGCCGCCACCGCCAACCGCCGCCATCGAGATCCAGGATTTGTACAGGGACTTCGCGGTCATGGCCGCCGCGATCGACCGCCGCTCGCGCTATCTGCGCGACTTCGCGCACGCCGTCAGCCACGAGTTCAAGACGCCGCTGGCGGGCATCCGTGGCGCGGTGGAGCTGCTCGGCGAGCACGACATGACCGCGACGGAGCGGCGGCGCTTCCTCGCCAACGCCGATGCCGATGCCGAGCGCCTCCAGCGCCTCGTCACCCGCCTGCTCGAACTCGCCCGCGCCGACATGAGCGCCGCGCCGGCCGACGTCTTCACCGACTTGGCACCAGTCATCGCCGCCGTGGCGGACTCGGTGGGCGGCGAGGAATTCGCCGTCAACGTGGACCTTCCCGCCCTCCCCACCGTTGCCGTGCCCACCGCCTCGCTGGAGCGAATCCTGACGACCTTGTTCGACAACAGCCGGCAAGCAGGGGCATCGCGCGCTACGATCTCCGCCCAGGTCGATCACCGATGCGTCCGTCTGCGCATCGCAGATGACGGCGCGGGCATCGCCGCGGGTGACGCGCTGCGGGTATTCGAGCCCTTCTTCACGACCAAGCGTGCCGATGGCGGCAGCGGTCTCGGCCTCGCCATCGTGCGTTCACTGCTCGACCCGGCGGGCGGCGACATCGCGCTGCTGCCCTCCGCCAAAGGCGCAACCTTCGAGCTCAGCCTGCCAATCGCGCGCTAGCTACTGCCTCGCGCACCCGCGCCAGCGCAGCGGCTTCCAACTGTTCGTCCTTCAACGCCCCTGCCCCGCCGGCCAGCGCCAGGTGACAATGCCCGTGGATCGTCGCCAGTATCGACCAACCCAGGGCGCTTACCTCCGGCCCGGCCGGGCTCCCCCGCGCACGCGCAACCTCCTCGATGACGATCCGTGCCAGCATCCCCCGCGGCGCCGTATCGGTGGCAGCCATCGCGACCTCGGGGTGATGGTCATGAACCGCCGCCCAAAGCTGAGGGTGCAGCCGCGCAAAGGCGAAACAGCCGCCGACCAGCGCCGCAATCCTGTCATCGCCCGCCTGCGCCAGCCGCGCCCGCAGGTCCATCGCCCACAGCGTCAGCGTTCGCGCGTTGATCGCCAGCACCATTCGGTCCTGGCCGCCGGAGACGGTGTGCACCGTCCCGATCGAATAGCCGATCCGCTTCGCCACCTCGCGGCCCGAGAAGCGGGCGAGCCCGACCTCCGCCATTAGTGCGTGACCGTGGGTCAGGATGAGCTCCTCGAGCTCGGCACGAGTGTGATCGGATCGACGTCCCATGGCGCTTGGTAACCATAAATAATCGCCGTTCAATTGTTTATCGAACGATGTTCGTTTTGGAGGCAAGCGGAAAGCTTGAGGAGCGGAGCTTCAACTCAAGTGAGTCCGCGGGCGACGACCTCCAGCCGGTGCAGCATGGAAACGAACTGCCGCACCTCCGCAGGATCGAACTGAGCCAGGATGCGCTGCTCCAGCTCCAGCGCCTTCGGCGCCACCTGCGCGTAGAGATCCTGCCCGGCGGGGGTCAGCGTCAGCCGGTGCGAGCGTCGGTCGTCATGGGCGCCGCGCGTCAACAGCCCGCGCCCGACCAGCGCGACCGCGGTGCGGCTCACTGTCACCTTGTCCATGCGCGTGCGGACCCCAACTGCCGCCTGGTTCATCCCGCTCTCCTCCGCCACCACGGCGATGACGCGCCATTCCGGGATGGTGAGGCCGAACAGCGCCTCGTACGTTTGAGCAATGGCATCGCTGACGAGGTTGGACGTGACCGACAGACGATACGGGACGAAGTCGTCGAGCACGAGGCGGGTCATGACCGGGAAGTTGACGCGCAATCCGGTCACGCGCAAGGTGGTATCAACTGATACGATTGGAATGGGTGCGATGGAGCATATGGACGTCAACCCGATGGGGCTGAACGGCTTTGAGTTCGCCGAGTTCACCTCGCCCGAACCGGACAAGCTGGCGGGGCTGTTCGAGCAGATGGGCTTCGTCGCCGCCGCAACTCACCCAAGCCGGGCGATCACGCGCTACAAGCAGGGCCGGATTAACCTTCTGCTCAATCGTGAGGACAGCGGCCACGCCGCCGACTTCCGCGCCGCGCATGGCCCGTCCGCGAGCGCGATGGCGTTTCGGGTGCAGGACGCGCAGGCGGCGTATGACGCAGCGATCGAGCGCGGCGCGAAGCCCGGTACGGACGGCGCGCTGGACGCGCCGGTCTTGGAGGGGATCGGCGGCTCGCTGCTCTACCTGGTCGACCGGCACGGCGATGCCTTCTACGCCGATTGGGAAGCGGTGCCCGGCGCGGCCGAGGCGGAGCAGCAGAACGGCGTCGGCCTCGACCTGCTCGATCACTTGACCCACAATGTGCGTCGCGGGCAGATGCGCACCTGGTCGGCGTTTTATGCGCAGATCTTCGGCTTCGAGGAGCAGAAGTATTTCGACATCAAGGGCAAGGCGACCGGCCTGTTCAGCCAAGCGATGATCGCCCCCGACAAGGCGATTCGGATCCCCTTGAACGAGAGCCAGGACGACAAGAGTCAGATTGAGGAGTTCATCCGTGACTATAACGGCGAGGGCATCCAGCACCTCGCCTTCACCACGGACGACATCTTCGCGACGGTGGAGAAGCTGCGCGAACGTGGCGTCCGCCTGCAGGACACGATCGAGACCTATTACGAGCTCGTCGACAAGCGCGTGCCTGGCCATGGCGAGGATCTGGAACGGCTCCGCAAGAACCGCATCCTGATCGACGGCGATGTCGGCGACGAGGGCCTCCTCCTCCAGATTTTTACCGAGACGATGGTGGGGCCGATCTTCTTCGAGATCATCCAACGCAAGGGCAACGAGGGCTTCGGCAACGGCAACTTCCAGGCATTGTACGAGAGCATCGAGCTCGATCAGATCAGGCGCGGTGTCATCACGGTCGACGCCTAGTCGCTCGTCACCCCGGCCTTGAGCCGGGGTCCCGCTGCCTTGACCCGCACAAGAAGAAGCGGGATTCCGGCTCAAAGCCGGATGACGGAAGGACTTTCGATGGCTCGACCAGCCTACCTCACCGGCTTTGCCAATCATCACGCTACCGAAGCCGTTCCCGGCGCGCTGCCGGTGGGGCGCAACTCGCCGCAGCGAACGCCGTTCGGCCTCTATGCCGAGCAGCTCAGCGGCACCGCCTTCACCGCGCCGCGTGCCGAGAACCGCCGCTCGTGGCTCTACCGTCTGCGCCCGACCGCGCAGCACGCGGCCTTTCAGCCCTATGCCGGTGCCCGCCATCTCCGCTCCGCGCCGTTTACGGAAGTACCTCCCTCGCCCAACCGGATGCGCTGGGACCCGCTGCCGCTGCCGACCGAGCCGACCGATTGGGTCGACGGCCTCGTCACCTATGGCGGCAATGGCGACGCGGAGGCTCAGGTAGGCGTCGGCATCCATCTGTACGCCGCCAATCGAGACATGACGCGCGCCTTCTTCTCGGCCGATGGCGAGTTGTTGATCGTGCCCGAACAAGGCAGGCTGCTGATCGACACGGAGATGGGCCGCATCGAGGTGCCGCCACTCCACGTTGCGTTGATCCCGCGCGGGGTCCGCTTTCGCGTCGCCCTGCCGGACGGCGCATCGCGCGGGTATGTCTGCGAGAATTACGGGGCGCTGTTCCGGCTGCCGGACCTCGGTCCCATCGGCGCGAACGGGCTGGCCAACCCGCGCGACTTCGAAACCCCCGCCGCCTGGTTCGAGGATCGCGACGAGGCGTGCGAAGTCGTGCAGAAGTTCGGCGGCGGGCTGTGGACGACCATGCTCGACCATTCGCCCTTCGACGTCGTCGCGTGGCACGGCAACCTCGCGCCCTGCCGCTACGATCTGCAACGCTTCAACACGATCAACAGCGTCAGCTTCGACCATCCCGACCCATCGATCTTCACCGTCCTGACCGCACCGTCTGAGACTGCCGGCACGGCCAATTGCGACTTCGTTATCTTCCCGCCGCGGTGGATGGTGGCGGAGGACACGTTCCGCCCGCCCTGGTTCCACCGCAATGTGATGAGCGAGTTCATGGGGCTGATCCAAGGGCAGTACGATGCCAAGGAAGGCGGCTTCGCGCCGGGTGGCGCGTCGCTGCACAACCGGATGAACGGTCACGGTCCCGATCAGGCGTCTTACGAAAAGGCGGTGGCGGCTGAGTTGCACCCCCACCGGATCGAAGACACGATGGCGTTCATGTTCGAGACTCGGCTGCCCGTTCGCCCGACCCGCTGGGCAGTCGAGAGCCCGACCATGCAGCTTGACTATGACGATGTGTGGAGCGGTTTCGCGAAGGCGCGGCTGCCATGATCCTGCATGGTTACTGGCGATCGGGGACCAGCTATCGCACCCGCATCGCACTGAACCTGAAGGGGCTCGCCTATGAGCAGGTCGCCGTCGATCTGCGTGCGGGCGATCAGCGCGGGGAGCGGTTCCGCGCGCTCAATCCGCAAGGCATGGTGCCCGCGCTGGAGACTGCCGACGGTGTGTTGACGCAGAGTCCGGCGATCCTCGAGTGGTTGGAGGAACGTTACCCTGACCCGCCGCTGCTACCGCGCGGCGCGAACGACCGCGCCGTGGTCCGTGCAATGGCCGCGACGATCGCGTGCGACATCCACCCGCTCAACAACCTGCGGGTGCTCAAGGCGGTGCGGGCGCTCGACAGCGTGGAAGGCGCCGACAACCGCTGGGCCGGGCGGTGGATCGGGGACGGCTTCGCGGCGCTGGAGGTACAGATCGCGCGCCATGGTCGCGGCTTTGCGTTCGGCGACACGCCGACCTTCGCGGACTGCCATCTGGTGCCGCAGGTCTATTCGGCCGAACGGTTCGAGGTGGATCTGTCGCCCTACTCTCGCCTGACGGCCGCGGCCGAGCACGCCCGTGCCCACCCCGCCATCGCCGCCGCCCACCCGGATCGTCAGCCCGACGCCGACCGGTGACCGAGCGGGTGTATGCGACGCCCGCGGGCGTGACCCTGGGCCGTCTGGACGCGGTCGCCGATGGCGCGGCGCGCAACTTCGTGCTCCAGCTGCGCGCCGGCCGCTTTCATGGCTTCGTCGTCCGCCGTGGCGATGCGGTGCACGGCTATGTCGATCGCTGCCCACATGCCGGCGTGCCGCTGGCCCGGGTGCTCGACGACTATCTGACCCCCGATGGCGACTTCATCGCCTGTTCCTGGCACGGCGCACTGTTCCGGATCGAGGACGGCCTGTGTGTCGGCGGCCCGAGCGTGGGGCAGCGGCTGAGCGCGTGGCCGGTCGGTGTACAGGGCTCGGAGATCGTCACGCTTTGATCAAGCGGACCCCGGCGTACCGGGCTGCCGTTTGACCTCGGGCCCTCCGCGCGACGCTTTCCACGCCAGCGCGCCAAGCAGGATCACGGCTCCGCCCAGCACGGTCCAGAGCACCGTCCGCAGCCGCGCGGGTCCGTTCTCGTCAGCCGCGCTGAGCACCAGTGCCGTGGTAAGGCCGCCGCCTTCCACCCTCGCCGACGCCGCTGCGGCGGTTACTCCCAAGGTTCCTAGGTCGGTGAACACGTCTCTTGCACCGGCGCGGCCTGCCGCCATCGTGAACGGACCGATGCCGGATGCCGCAAACGCGATCGCCTGAGGCGCGAAGCCGATTTCCAGAGCGGGTGGCGCCGAGAAGCCGGAGCCGCGATCATCGGCTTCGATCCGGATGATGCGTCGGGTAGTCGCGCCGGTCGCAAAAGGCGTGCGGTCTGCCGCGGCGATGCCCTTGGCCAAGACAATCCAGGGCTGCTCAGCCTGGTCTCGGCCAAGGATCCGAACGGGTGTGGGTCCATCGCCACTCGCCGGTATCACCTTCAGCGAGGCTAGCGGGGCGGCGGGAGCAAGGAAGTCGAGCGTGTGACCCTCCTTCAGTGTCGGTGCGCGGGCGGGCACGGTGACCGCGCCATGGCTCGCGCCGGAGACGAGGATCGCGCCCTTGATGGTGACCGGTGCGATCAGCGGCGACGTCGCTCGCCAGGTGACGCGCAGGTAGTCGCCATCGAGCCCGGCTGAACCCAGGCCGATCCGCGCGTCGGCAAGGCGGGCTGCGGAACTCCGGTACAACACCCGCTCGCCGAGTGGTCGCCAGCTGTCGAGGTCGCGGCTCGCCTCGATGGTGAGGTGTACGGGCTGGCCGATCGGGAGTTCAGCGTCGAGGTCCAGTTGCTCCGCAGGGCCGACGACCGCGCGTGCATCGAGAAGCACACCGAGCATCGTCGTACCACCAGGTGTGGCTGGCCCGCTCTCGACCTCGGCTATGCGCGCTTGTCCGCGCTCGTCCAGTCGCACTGACACGCGTGCGCCCATGCGCGTTTGGGGAGAGCCGAGGAGCGGCAACGCCGACAGTTGATGCTGGCTTTCCCGCGCGACGGGCGAATGTCGGGCGATGGGTACGAGCCGGTTCCGCGCGTCGAACACGCGGATGTCCGTGCCGTCCCGATTACGCAGCGCGGCGAGGACGGCGGCCGGAAGCTCAAGCCGTTGGACGCCAGCGCCCGGCGCCGGCACGACGCGGAACCGGATCGCATAGCCGCTCGGCTCCCTATCCGACGCCGCCGGGTCGGCCGACGCGAGCAGCATCGCGCTCAGACCGACGGCGTAGACCCTGGTTCTCATCATCCCTCCTTCGCCGCCCGCCGCGGGGGCAACGGGGCCAGATAGCCCACGACCAGCATCAGCGCCCCCACTCCTATAAAGGCGACAATGCGCGCGCCGCCGCCCGAGTTTGTCATGTCCACAAGCAGAAGCTTGACCACCGTCAAGCCGAGAAGTCCCGCGCCGACCAGCCATGGCAGCCGCTGTCCCTTGCGGTGCGCCCAGACCATCAGCACCAGCGCGATCAGCGTCCATAGGATGGCGAGACCGGTCTGTACGGCAAAATCGGCGAGCAAGGCGTCCGCGGTCCAGGGTACGCCGAGCCACCGATGCGCAACGCGGAGCCACACGGTGGTAACGGCAACGAACATCAGCAACCCCATGGCTGCTCCGACCGTAGGCCCGCGCAGGGCCGCCGCGCCAACCGGCAAAGGATCGGCAGCGAGCACCGCGCGTCGCCAGATCAGCAGCGCCGCGATCGCGAGCGCCACGCAAAGATCGACCGGATTGAGGAGCGGCAGATACGGCAACGGCGCGGTCTCTCCCGAGGCGATCAGCGCCGTAAGCAGCGCTCCCACAAAGCCGAGCGCCGCGACCGGCGCCGCGGCGATCCAGCCATAGGCGACGGCGTGCCGATCGAGCGGCCAGTGCCGGCCTCCCCGCCGCAGCGCCGGGCCTGCCCAGAGTGTCAGCGCGATCAGCACGGCCGTGACGCTCGCCGAGAACACGACTCCTGCCCATGACGTATTCCACAGCCGCGCGCGGTCCACCGCCAGCCACAGGCAATCCGCCAGCATCGCGGTCGCCAGCCAGACACCTCCGACGTGGATACCGGTCAGCAGCACCCTGACGCCAGGGCTGTCGAAGTCACGATCATTGGCCCGCAACAGCCATAGGTGCACGGCGATTGCCGCCACCCACAGGATCCAATCGGGCGCGAGTGCGAGATGGCTGCCCTGCGCAAGGGCACCGACGAAGAAGGCCCCCAGCACCGACAGGGTCGTAAAGCTCGGCCAGCTGGCAACGGCCCAGTCCGTGCGACGCCCGAGCGTTCGCGCACCCCAAGCACTGAGCACGAAGGCGAGCATCGGCAGCAGCAGCGCCATGGCGGGATCGAAGACCGGCTTGGCCACGTCGTCGTTGGTGAACGGCGGTAGCCTACGCTGCGCCTCCATGATCCACGCCAGCCACCAGAACCCGAAGCCGGCGAGGAACAGCGGGGCGCCGAGCGCGCGCTCGATGCTGATGTAGCGTCGTGCCAGCCACGAACCGGTTTGGGGAGTTGGCTCGCGCAGCCACCATGCCGTCGCCAGCATGGCACCCGCGATCAACATCGCGCCCACGAACGTCGCGTTGGCAATCGGCAGCATCGCGACGTTCCCCTGCGTTTCGGAGAGGAAGATCAAGGCCGCGACGCCAATCAGCAGCAAACCGAACAAGCGCGGAGCCCAGCGTGCCTGCCGCATGCCGACCCAGAACGCACCCGCGCCTTCGAGCGCCCAAGCCGCGGATGTCCATCGCGCGCCGAGTGCCAGCGGCACGGCCAGCGTCACGAAGCCGACGCCGATCGCCAGCATGGCGTCGTGCAGGACGCGGAACCGTTCTGCGTCGCGCCGCGTCACCACTATGGCCACGGCCAAGTAAAGCGCGGCGAACGCCACGGCCGCGAATGCGGCGCCGAACGGCCTGTCGCCGACCAGCGCGACTTCCAGCCCGAAACCGGCCAGGGCTGGGCCGAACAGTAACGTCGTGTCCACCACCGCGCCGATGCGCCCGGGCGTACGTCGCGCGAACAGCACCGCTGCCGCGAGGTAAATCAGCACGGAGGCCGCGACGAACGCCTGCGTCACCCAGAAGTCGGTGGGCCGGTAACCACCCGCCATCCAGAGCGTGGCGACCCCGAACGTCGCGAAGAAGCCGAGCAGGTTGAGCAGCCGCCAGGCTCGCCGCGAGGCGATGTAGAGCACCGCCAGGTTGAGGATCGAGTAATAGGCGAACAAGCCCGCGACCTGCCCGGCGCCATCGCTCAGCAACATCGGCGTGGCGTATCCTCCCGCAAAGGCGGTGAGCGCCAGTGCCTGGCTCGACTGGCTCAGCGCGAGCGCGCAGCCGAGCGCGCAGACGAGGATCATCATCGCGAATGCGGCCAGCACCGGGAAGTCCGATACCAGCTTCACTGCGGCGAACAGGGTCAGGTACACCACCGCCACGCCAGCGCCCTGCAACGACAAGCCGAACATCGGGCGCGCGATCCGGGAACGAAAACCGAAGGCGAGCAGCGCGACACCCGTGAGCGCGACCGCTGCCAGCCTGAGTTCGATCGGGAAGAGGCCGGCCGCCGCGGCATAGCGGATGAGGAACGTCAGGCCCACGAATAGGATTGCCAGACCCAGCCGCACGACGGTGTTGCCGCCCATCAGCCAATCCTTCGCCGCACTGACGAGACGCTGGATGGGACTGGGTTCGGATGATGCTGGCGCGACGTCGCCGGCCTCAGGCGCTGGCGGCATCGCCGGCGCGGCCTGCCTTATGATCCTGGCGACGGCAGGCCGTGGGACGACCGGTGGATCGCTTGGGGGAAGGAATTCAGGGGCCTCGGCGAGCGGCCGCGGCGAGATGCTGGGCACCCCGGCGTGCCATGCCTCGATGGTACGGCTGACCTCGGCACGCACCGCCGTGCGCAGACCGAGGCCGGCGAGCGCGCCGCAGATGCCGCCGAGCAGAACGCCGTAGTCCTCGAAGTCCGACCAGAGCCAACCGATGAAAGCGCCCACCAAGGCGGCCCAGATCACCATGTCGTCCCGCCCCCGAACCTATCGCCGCGCTGTCAACCGACGGCCGGTTGGAGGTTCATGACGCAGCAAACCGCCGCATGCAATCAGGGGCTCACCTGACAAAGGATTGAGGCCAGCGATCTTGCAGCCGTGTGCTCACCCAGGGTTCCGGACCGAGCACCTTCCCAAGGCAAAGCAGACTGCCTCGTTCGGAGACAGTCTGCTTGTATGCTCCGGATGAAGGGAGGGACGTTCTTCTCCCGCGACGGTCTTAGGTCAGCATCGCTGCAACCTTCGGTGAAGCACCGCTCATCTCGACCGGCAGCCCGCTGCCACGCCGGCGTCCGAGCCAGTCGCGCAACATCTCCGCGACGGTGTGGTCCATCGTCGCCACGCGCGTGAGATCGAGGCGCACGGGTGTTGCGGTCGGCGCGCTCTCGATCGCGGCGGTCAGGCGCGGCAGGGTCAGGAAGGTCGCGGCACCATCCAGATGGATCGCCTGGCCTGCCTCGTCGTTGTGCGTGTCGATCTTGAGGCCGAGCCGCTTCAAATGCGGCAGAAGCTCCAATGCTGACAACGCGATGCCGACCAGCACGCCGGTCAACAAGTCGGTCGCGACCACCATCGTCAGGGTCGCCGCCCAGATTGCGACCGGCAGCAGGCCATAGCCGCGGAAAAGTCGACGGACATGGGAGAGGCTCACCAGCCGCCAGCCGGTGATGACCAGGACCGCGGCCAGCGACGCCATCGGGATCGCCTTCAGCACCCACGGTAGCAACGCCACGAAACCCAGGATCCAGACGCCGTGCAGCATCGCGGACGCCCGGGTCACCGCACCTGCCTGCACGTTGGCGGAACTGCGCACGATCACCCCCGTCATCGGCAACGCGCCGGCCACGCCGCACAGCATGTTGCCGACGCCCTGCGCGCGCAGTTCCTTGTTGTAGTCCGTCCGCACGCCATCATGCATCCGGTCGACCGCAGCGGCTGACAACAGCGTCTCCGCCGAGGCGATGAAGGCGAGCGCCAGCGCCCCAAGGACGATCGACGGGTCGAGCCAGGCTCCGAAGAAGCCAGATCCCGGCAGCACCACTGCGCTTGCGATCGATTCCGGCACGTCCACACGGGTCACGTTCAGGCCCAGCGCGACCGCGACCAGCGTGCTCGCCACCACCGCGACCAGGGCGCCGGGCACCAGCTTCAGCGCGGCGGGCCGGAAGCGCTCCCACCCCACCATCGTCAGGATCGTCAGCAGGCCAATCGCAAAGGCGAGTTCCGCCGCCTCGATGCTCGACATGGAGATCCCGAGCAGGCGGCCCGGCATCGCGACCAGGTTCTCGGGCCCGCTCGGCAGCGGACGCGCGTCGAACAGGACGTGGAACTGGCCCACGACGATCAACACGCCGATGCCCGCCAGCATGCCGTGCACCACCGCCGGCGAGATGGCGCGGAACCAGCCCCCGAGCTTGAGCACGCCGGCGGCGAGCTGGACCAGGCCGGCCAGCAGCAGGATGGGGCCCAGCGCGCTAAGCCCCTTGTCGCGCACCAGCTCGAACACGATCACGGCAAGGCCTGCCGCGGGACCGCTGACCTGCAGCGGCGAGCCGGCCAAGGCGCCGACCACGAGACCACCGATGATGCCGGTGATCAGACCCTTTTCCGGCGGCACACCGGACGCGACCGCGATGCCCATGCACAACGGCATCGCGACCAGGAACACGACGACGGACGCGATCGCGTCGCGCGAGAAGGTGGCCGGGATGAACCGGGTCATGCCGCCACCTCGTCCCCTTGAAGGTCAAAGGCCCGGCGTCGGCCGGCGGCGAGGGCGACGGGCATCGGGCTGCCCTCGCGGATCGGCATGAAACGCCCACTCTCGCCGTCCAGAGCAAGCACGCAACCCTGCTGGATGTCGAAGAACCAACCGTGCAGCGCGATCTCGCCGCGCGCGATGCCGGCGGCGACCGAGGGGTGCGTTCGCAGGTGCGAAAGCTGCACCACCACATTCTCCTGCGCCGCGGCCCGGACGGCGTCCGCACCCTCGAGATCGGGATAAGAGGCATCGACCACGCATTGCGCGGCGTGGCTGTGGCGCAGCCAGGCGGCGACGTTTGGCATGCCGGTCAGCATCGAAGGGTTCATCAACGCCTTCATCGCGCCGCAGTCGGAATGACCGCAGACGATGATGTCCCGTACACCCAAGGCGGCGACGGCATATTCGACGGTGGAGGACACGCCACCATTCTGGGTGGCGAAGGCCGGCACGATGTTACCGGCGTTGCGACAGACGAACAGGTCGCCGGGCGCGGCCTGAAGGATATCCTCGGGCACGACGCGGCTGTCTGCGCAAGAAATCATCAAGGCTTTGGGTGACTGGCCGTGCTGCGCAAGCTGCGCGTACAGCGCGCTCTGGTCCGGGAAGACACGCGACTGGAAATCGAAAACACGTCCGATCAGTTCGTTCACGGGACAAGCTCCTGTTGACGCGGCACGGGCGTGCCGACGGACAGCCAACTAGGAACTCTCTTTTGCTGCAACGCCGCAAAATTGTTATAAAGTGTTGCTGACTCCAACCGGCAGCTCGATCGCGGCCTCGAGGCCACCGCCCGCCCGGTTGGCCAGCGTCAGCCTGCCCCCCTCCAACTCGACCAGCCGGGCGACGATCGACAACCCCAAGCCGAACCCAGCGGTGTCGCGCCCGCGCTCGGGCGTTCCGCGAACGAACGGCTCCAAGACCTTGCCGAGCATCGCCTGCCCGATCCCCGGCCCGTTGTCGGCGACCGCTATGCGGACGCGGCCCGGGCTGCTGGTCAGCGTCACTGACACCTCCGATCCGAAACGCAGCGCATTGTTGACGAGGTTGCCCAAGCACCGCTTCATCGACGATCGCCTGATCCGGAGCGGCAGGTGCTCTGGTCCTTTATATGCGACCTTTCGCCCGTGATCGGCGGCATCGTCCACCAGCGTCGTGCAGATCACTGCCACATCGATAACGGTGGGCGCTTCCGCTTCCTCGCCACCGCCGAGGTAAACGAGCAGCGAATCGATCATGCCCTCCATCTCACCGATATCGGCCTCGATCGCATCGCGGCGGGCGGGATCCGTGATCCCCTCCGCACGTAGCCGTAACCGGGCGAGCGGAGTGCGGAAATCATGACCGACAGCGGCCAACGCATGCGTTCGATCGTCGATCAATGCGTGGATCCGGTCGTGCATGCGATTAAACGCGGCGATGACGCGCGACACCTCGCCGGGCCCGGCTTCGGGCACATGCGCTCCTTCGCCGCTGCCGTCACCGAGGCGGTCGGCGGCAGCAGCGAGATCGCGCAGAGGCATCAGCGCGCGACGCATCAGCAGTCCGCCGACGGCCATCAAGGCCAGCGCCGGAAACAGCGCCAGCAGCACCCGCTCGGTGGCGAGGTTGAGGCCGACCACCGGCTGCAACGTCTGAAAATGCAGCCAAGAGCGGTCCGGAAGGCGTAGCCCGCCGGCGACTCTCGAACGATGCCCCGGCGACACCACATGCAGCCGGAGGTCCGAGCCTCTGAGTGACGGTTCCCAATCGAGGATCTGACGGCGCATACCGTCCATCGACGGCGCCAAGGGAGCGGCGGCGGGGAGGCCCGGTCTCCAAACCAAGGCATAGCGATCCGTCGACAGTTCGGCAGCGGCCGCAGGGCGGCTCACGGACGGCTGTTCCGCGACGAGCCGCCGACTGATCGTCAGATGTTCGGCCAGCCGTCGCGCTTCGTCGTCGCGCACGGAGAACTGGCTTGCCCGTTCGTAGAGGAGGGTGCTGACCCCGAACTCGACCAGCACCGTCATCAGCAGGATCGCGACCAGTTGACCGACCAGCCCGAAACCGGGATGCAGCCCCTTCAAGATCGCTGCACCGGCGCCTTCAGCATATAGCCCACGCCCCGCACCGTGACGACCGGTGCCGGGTGGCCAGCACTGCTCAGCTTCCGCCGCAGCCGACTGATCAGCACGTCAACGCTGCGGTCGGAGCTGTCGCCTAGCCGCGTCCGCGACAGCTCGATCAGACGCTCGCGAGCGATCACCCGACCGTGATGGTCAACCAAGGCGACGAGAAGGTCGAATTCGGCGCCGGTCAGCTCCACATAAGCACCGTCCGGAGACGTGAGCTCCCGACGCGGCAGGTTAAGCGTCCAGCCGTCAAAGGTGACGACGCCCCGTTCGCGCGGACCTTCCTGTCGCTCAAGTGGGGGCCGGCGCAACACCGCCCGAACCCGCGCTACCAGTTCCCGCGTCCCGAACGGCTTGGGCAGGTAATCGTCGGCCCCCAGCTCCAGCCCAACCACGCGGTCCGTCTCGGTGCCGCGAGCGCTCATGAAGATGATCGGGACATCGCTGCCGCGGCGCAGTGCGCGACATAATGCCAGGCCGTCCGTGCCGGGCAGCATGATGTCGAGCAGCACCAGATCGACCGGGCCCTGTTCCAGCGCCAGCCACATCTCTGGCGCCGCGGACGCCGGACGAACGACGAAGCCGTTCTCCTGCAAGGCGCGGGTCGTGAGCGTGCGGAGAGCAGGATCGTCCTCCACCAACACGACGACGTGCGCGGTCGGTGAGGTGAGTTCTAAATGCTGTAGCTGCTGCACGATGCGCAGCGAGGTAGGTCCGTCGTCAGGAACGGTCAACATAGCGCAAGCGAGGCGTGCTGCAGCGGTGGGGTGCCATCATTTGCCGTCTTGTCCCTCCTGTTCAGGGCCGCTGCCGAGCGCTCTAGCTTTCAGGTTGGCGGTAGCGGTGGGACAGATGGCGATGTCGTACGGCCGGGTCGATCGCCCGACCGGCGTGGACTGGCTGGGGCGGCAGGATTCGAACCTGCGAATGGCGGCACCAAAAGCCGCTGCCTTACCACTTGGCGACGCCCCAACGACCGGCGGCGCTATAGCAGCGCCCGCGTGGGCGGGAACCCCTTTCAGCCCAGCGGGTGGCCCCAGCCATGCGGGTCGTCAGTGCGACCACGCTGGATCGCGGTCAGGCGTTCGAGCAGGCGGGCGGTGACCGGCCCGGTCTGACCGTCGCCGATCTGGAAGCCATAGTCCGGTCCCGCCACGCGCCCGATCGGGGTCACCACCGCCGCGGTGCCGCAGGCGAACGCCTCGACACAGGCGCCGCTTTCCGCGTCCGCGCGCCATTGTTCGATCGCATAGGGCTCCTCGCGCACGGTCATACCCTCGTCACGGGCGAGCCGGACCAGCGAATCCCGGGTGATGCCGGGCAGGATGGTACCGGTCAGCGGCGGCGTCAGCAGCGAGCCGTCGGCGCCGACGAAGAAGATGTTCATGCCGCCCAGTTCCTCGATCCAGCGTCGCTCCGCCGCGTCGAGGAACACCACCTGATCGCAGCCCCGCGCGGTCGCCTCCGCCTGCGCCACCAGGCTGGTCGCATAGTTGCCGCCGCATTTCGCAGCACCGGTGCCGCCCGGGGCTGCACGCGTATAGCTGTGCGACACCCAGAGCGAGATCGGCCGGGTGCCGCCCTTCCAGTAAGACCCGGCGGCGGACGCGATCACCATGTACAGGTACTCGCTCGCGGGCTTGACGCCCAGGAACGTCTCGCTCGCGATCATGAATGGCCGCAGGTACAAGGCGCCCTCCGGACCATCCGGCATCCAGTCCAGGTCGGCCGCGACCAGCGCCTCCAGCGAGGCCATGAACAGGTCTTCAGGCAGCTCCGGCATCGCCATCCGGCGGGCGGAATCGCGGAACCGGCGCGCATTCGCCTCGGGCCTGAACATCGCGAAGCCGCCATCGTGCAGGCGATAAGCCTTCAGCCCCTCGAAGATTTCCTGCGCGTAGTGAAGCACCGCGCAGGCCGGATCGACCGTCAGCGGCGCGCGGGCGACCACCCGCGCGTCGTGCCATCCCTGCGCCGTCGAATAGTTCACCACCGCCATGTGATCGGTGAAGACCCGGCCGAAACCAGGGTCCGCGATCAGCACCGCCCGCTCGTCAGCTGCGATCGGACCTGGATGCGCGTCGAGGCGGAATAGCGGCGGGGCGGGCGCGAGCATCGGCGGCGGACCTTGGCAGAAGAAGGGTTGCCGCCGACTAGGACCGGTCGCTAGACGGGTCAACGTGGCTGCCACGGCTCCTTCCGCGTCCCCCTTGTTCCTCCGGGAGCCCGAGTTGCGGCGCGGCATGGAGATGCTGTATTTCGCTTATGGGCATCTGACCCGATCGAGCGATGCCGACCTTGCCGCGCACGGGCTGGGACGCGCGCATCACCGCGCGCTGTATTTCATCGCGCGCAAGCCCGACTTGACCGTCAGCGAACTGCTGGCGCTGCTGGCGATCACCAAGCAGTCGCTGGGTCGAGTCCTGACCGAATTGACGGACCGCTCGCTGGTCGAGACCCGCGCGGGCGAACGCGACCGCCGCCAGCGGCTGCTGCGGTTGACGGCCGCCGGCGCGAAGCTGGAAAGCGAGTTGTTCGAAACAGCGAGGCAGCGCGTCGCCGCCGCCTATGCGCGGGCGGGGCAACAGGCCGTCAGTGGCTATTGGGCAGTGCTGGAAGGGATGATCCCCGAAGCGGAGCGCGCGCATCTGGAGGCGCTGGGGCGTTAGCGGCGGGCCGCTCAACGTCGGCCGAACAGCTTCTCGATATCCCCATGCGCCAGCTTGACCCAGGTCGGGCGGCCGTGGTTACATTGGCCCGACCGCGGCGTCACCTCCATCTCGCGGAGCAGCGCGTTCATCTCGGCGACCGCGAGCACCCTGCCCGCGCGCACCGATCCGTGACATGCCATCGTCGCCGCGACATGGTCGAGCCGCTCCCGCAAGGATAGCGCCTCGTCAAAGGCGGCCAGTTCATCGGCCAGGTCCGTGACCAACCCGGCCGGGTCGCCGCCGCCGAGCAGCGCCGGTGTGGCGCGGACCAGTACCGCGCGCGAGCCGAAACGCTCGATCTCCAGCCCGAACTGCGCCAGTTCGGCGGCGCGTGCCTCCAGTCGGTCGCAGGCGGGTTCGTCCAGCTCGATCACCTCGGGAATCAACAACGCCTGCGACGGCACGACTCCGCCTGCCATCGCCGCGCGCATCCGCTCCAGCACCAGGCGTTCGTGGGCGGCGTGCTGATCGATCAGGACGAGCCCGTCCTCCGCTTCCGCGACGATATAGGTCTTCGCCACCTGCCCACGCGCGACGCCGAGCGGGTGGGCGGCGCTGGAGGGCGGCGGCTCGACCGCCCGCTCCGCTCGCGCCTGTGGCGGCGGGGTGAAGAAGGTCGGGCGCGCCTCACGGACGAGCGTCCCGTAACGCGCCGCCTCCTGCTCCGAACGGCCCTCCTGGGAGTACGGCGCGGTTTCGCTCCGGAACAGGGCCGTCACATCGACCGTCGGCCGCTGGACGCTGCGATGGCCCGCCTCATCCAGTGCGCGGCGCAGGCCGGAGACCACCAGCCCGCGCACCAGCGGCGGATCGCGGAAGCGGACCTCGGTCTTGGCCGGATGGACGTTCACGTCGACGTCGCCCGGCGCCATGTCGAGGAACAACGCCACCACCGCGTGACGGTCGCGCGGCAGCATCTCCGCATAGGCACCGCGGATCGCGCCGAGCAGCAGCCGGTCCTTCACCGGACGGCCGTTGACGAACAGATACTGGTGATCCGCGACGCCCCGGTTGAAGGTCGGCAGGCTGGCGACGCCGCCGAGCAGCATGGTTTCGCGCGCCAAGTCGATGGGCACCGCGTTGTCGGCCAGCGCGCGGTCGGTGAGCGCCGCGACGCGCGCGGGGCGATCCTGCACGCCCGGAACGGTCAACACGCGGCGCCCGTCATGCTCGACCGAGAAGGCGACCTCCGACCGTGCCATCGCCAAGCGACGCACGGCGTCGAGGCAGGCGGCATATTCGGAGCGGCCGGAGCGCAGGAACTTGCGCCGTGCCGGGACGCGGGCGAACAGCGCCTCGACGACGATGCGGGTTCCAGGCGGAACGGCGGCGGGGCCGTCCGCGACCACATGGCCGTTGTCGACGACACGGCGCCAGCCCTCGCCCCCTAAGACGCGGCTTTCGACCGTCAGCCGCGCGACGCTGGCGATGGAGGGCAGCGCCTCGCCCCGGAACCCGAGGGTACAGACCGCCTCGATAGCCTCATCGGGCAGCTTTGAGGTCGCATGACGCTCCAGCGCCAGCGCCATGTCGGCGGCGGTCATGCCGCAACCGTCGTCGGCAACCTCCAGTCGGTCGATGCCTCCGTTCGCCAGCACAATGGCCACGCGAGTCGCGCCGGCATCGAGCGCGTTTTCCACCAGCTCCTTCAACGCGCTGGCGGGTCTTTCCACCACTTCGCCCGCCGCAATGCGATTGACCAGATGCTCGGGCAGGCGGCGTATTGACACAGGGCAAGCCCTAGCCCAATCGGCCTCATCCCGCGACCCCGTTGACGAGGCGCACACCCGAACCGGCGGTGGGCGGGGGATGCGAACGCCCGTTTCATCGGATCAGATCTTGGCCAATCCCTTTTCTCGATTCTTCAAGATCATGTCTCACGACATGGCCATCGACCTCGGCACCGCCAACACGGTGGTCTATGTGCGGGGGCGCGGCATCGTCCTCAACGAGCCATCGGTGGTGGCGGTCGAGACGATCAACGGCGTCAAGCGGGTCAAGGCGGTCGGCGACGACGCCAAGCTGATGATGGGCAAGACTCCGGGCTCGATCGAGGCGATCCGGCCGTTGCGCGACGGCGTCATCGCCGACATCGACATCGCCGAGGAGATGATCAAGCACTTCATCCGCAAGGTGCACGGCCCCCGCCGCTTCGCGCGCTGGCCGGAGATCGTGATCTGCGTACCGTCCGGCTCGACCAAGGTGGAACGCCGCGCGATCCGCGACGCGGCGTCCAACGCCGGCGCCAGCCAAGTCTTCCTGATCGAGGAGCCGATGGCCGCCGCGATCGGCGCCGACATGCCGGTAACTGAGCCGATCGGGTCTATGGTGGTCGACATCGGCGGGGGCACGACCGAGGTTGCGGTCCTCTCGCTGCGCGGGCTCGCCTACACCACGAGCGTACGCGTAGGCGGCGACAAGATGGACGAGGCGATCGTCTCCTATATTCGGCGCAACCACAATTTGCTGATCGGCGAAGCGACCGCCGAGCGGATCAAAATGGAGGTCGGGATAGCCCGGCCGCCTGCCGACGGGATCGGCCAGGTGATTCACATCAAGGGCCGCGACCTCGTCAACGGCGTGCCCAAGGAGATACAGATCAACCAGGGGCAGATCGCCGAAGCGCTGAGCGAGCCCGTGGCGACGATTGTCGAGGGCGTGCGTGTGGCGCTTGAGAACACCGCGCCGGAACTCGCGGCCGATATTGTCGACCAGGGCATCGTCCTGACCGGCGGCGGCGCGCTGCTGGAGGGGCTGGACGAGGTGCTGCGCGACGAGACTGGGCTGCCGGTTACCGTTGCGGAGGACCCGTTGACTTGCGTCGCGCTCGGCACCGGCCGTGCGCTGGAAGATCCGATGTTCCGAGGCGTGCTGTTGACCGGCTAACCTGGTGTCAGTAGTTTTCCGGTAAGCGCCGGAGCCCAGTTGCGAAACGGCCGACAGCGAATGCCCGCCCTCACCTCTTTCAGCCTCCCGAACATGGGCGCCCGCCCGCGTCCGGGTGCCTGCGAGGACGGCTGATGGTCGGCCGCGCCCCGGACCGGCGGATCGGCTTCTCGCGTCGCCGGCAATATGGCGTGTTCGCGGGCTATGTGCTGGCGATCGCGGGCGCGCTGACCGGCGCGGTGCTGCTGGTGCTGTCCACCTTCAACCCGCCCGCCTTCTCGGCGCTGCGTATGGCAACGGCGAGCGTCACCACGCCGGTGTCGTCGGGCCTGAACGCCGTGGTCGGCTTCTTCGCCGGTGTCCCCGGTTCGATCACAGACCATTTCGCGGTCCGGGCAGAGAACCGGGCGCTGAAGGCGGAGATCGCCCGCAACCGCCAACTGCTCAGCCGCGCACGCGTCATTCATTACGACAACCGCCGGTTTCGTGCACTGTTGCAGCTGCGCGATCGCTCGGCCGAGCCGGTGACCACGGCTCGATTGGTCAGCTCCACCGGCTCGTCCGGCAGGCGTTTCGCGCAGCTGAATGCCGGCCGTCTCGCGGGCGTCCTCCCCGGCATGCCGGTGCTCGGCCCCGAGGGCCTGGTCGGTCGCGTCGTGGAGACTGGGCCGGCGGTCGCCCGTGTCCTGCTCATCACCGACGCCGAGAGCCTGGTACCCGTCCGCCGCACTCGCGACGGCCTGCCGGCGATCGCGGCAGGGCGAGGCGACGGCGCGGTCGACATCCGATCGGTCACCACCAACGTCCGCTTCGGCGCGGGCGACGTGTTCGTGACGACCGGCACCGGGGGCATCTATGCGCCGGGAACCTATGTCGCGCGAGTGGAGACGGCGGGGGTTGATAGCGCCCTTGCTCGTCCCTTCGCGCATCCCGACGGGCTCGACTACGCGCTGGTCGAGAAGCCCTTCACGCCCATGCTGCCGCCGCGGCAATGAGCGATACCCGCTCCGCGCCGCTGGCGCCGCCGCCGCCGAGCCCGCCGGTCCGGGCGCTGCCGTGGCTGACCGTGATCACCGGGTCTCTCCTGACCGCTTTGCCGATCGTCGCGACGGTGCCGCTGCTGCCGCCGTTCGGGCTGCTGGTGCTGCTCGCTTGGCGGCTGCTCAACCAGCACGCGCTTCGCCGCTGGGCAGCCGCGCCGCTGGGTCTGTTTGACGACCTCGTCAGCGGCCAGCCTCTCGGCTCCGCGGTACTGCTGTGGAGCTTGGCATTCCTTCTGATCGAGCTGATCGAGCAGCGGCTGGCGTTTCGCGACTATTGGCAGGACTGGGTGATCGCGACCGGGCTGATCGCGTTCTGTGTGATCGGCGGCCGTGTGATCGCGGTGCCGCTCGGCGCGCATGTTGATACCACCATGCTGCTGCAAGGCATCGCCGCAGCGCTGCTGTTCCCGGTCGCGACGCGAGTGGTCGCCTGGGCCGACATCAAGCGGTCGGCGGCATGATGCGCAACGACCGCATCGTCACTGCCGCCACGCAGGCGTACAGCTTCTCGAGGCGCGCCTGGCTGCTCGGCACCGCGCAGGCGGGCATCGGCGCGTTGCTGGCGACGCGGATGGGCTGGCTCGCGATCGCGGAGAACCAGCGCTACAATGATTTGGCGGAAAGCAATCGCGTCAACACGACGCTGATCCCGCCGCGACGCGGATGGATCGTCGATCGCAACGGCGCCGCCATCGCCAACAACCGAACCGACTTTCGCGTCGACATCATTCCGGAGCGATTGGAAGATCCCGAGCGCGTGCTGCAGTCGCTGTCGCGACTGCTGGGACTGCTGCCCGAGGATGTCGACCAGATCAGAACCGATCTGAAACAGGCTACCGGCTTCCAGCCGGTGCAAGTGGCGGAGAATATCGGCTGGGAACGCTATGCGGCGGTGTCGCTGCGACAGCCCGAGCTGCCGGGCGTGGCGCCGTCGCGGGGCTTCTCCCGCGCCTATCCCGCCGGCGCGGCGGTCGCGCACCTCACCGGTTATGTCGGCGCCGCCAATGCCGAGCAGTACAAGGCAACCAAGGACCCCCTGTTCGTCACCCCCGGTTTCAAGCTCGGCAAAGACGGGCTGGAGAAAACGCTCGAAGCCAAGCTCCGCGGCCAGCCCGGAGCCAAGCGCGTGGAGGTGACCGCCCGCGGCAAGCTGGTCGCCGAGCTCGCGACCCGGCCCGATCGGCCGGGCGCCAGCCAGCGCCTGACCATCGACGCCGGCTTGCAGGAATATGCAGCACGACGGCTGGGCGAGGAGTCGGGTTCGGTCACTGTTTTCGACTGCCGCACCGGGCACATCCTGGCGATGGTCTCGATGCCGGCCTACGACCCCAACATGTTCTCGGACGGGATCAGCCGCGGCGAGTGGCGTATGCTGTCGGAGGACGACCATCTGCCGCTGATGAACAAGACGCTGCAGGGGCTGTATCCGCCGGGGTCGACCTTCAAGCCCGCGACCGCGTTGGCGGCGTTGGCGGGCGGGGTCGATCCGGCGCGCGTGATCTATTGCAGCGGCGGCTATCGCCTCGGTAACCGCCGTTTCGGCTGTCTTGCCAGCCACGGGCCGATGACGATGCACACGGCCATCGCGCGCAGCTGCAACACCTATTTCTACACCGTCGGGCGCGAGGTCGGGATCAACCGCATCGCAGTCGCCGCGCGCGCGCTCGGCTTCGGTGCCGAGCACGAGCTGCCCTTCCCGTCGCAACGTTATGGCACCATTCCCGACGAGGCGTGGAAGCTGCGCCGCTACAAGCAGGAATGGACGCAGGCCGATACGCTCAACGCCGCGATCGGTCAGGGGTATGTGCTCGTCAGTCCGTTTCAACTCGCGCTCTCGGCTGCACGGGTCGCGTCCGGGCTTAAGGTTGACCCGGTGCTGCTCTACGGCGCGCCCCGCACATTCCAGCCGCTGCCCTTCCCAACCGAACATCTCGCGATCGTCCGCGCTGGCATGGACGAGGTGGTCAACGGTCACGGCACCGCTGGCGCCTCGCGGCTGCTGCTCGACGGCATCCGCATGGGCGGCAAGACCGGCACCGCGCAGGTCCGCCGCATCAAGGACCGGTTTCGCGGCCAGGGCGGCGAGTGGAAGTACCGCGACCACGGCCTGTTCGTCTGTTTCGCGCCCGTCGAGAACCCCCGCTATGCCGCCTCGGTGGTCGTCGAACACGGCCTCGGCGGCGCACGCGCGGGCGCGCCTGTGGCCAAGGACGTGCTGACTTGGCTGTTCGACCGCGACCAGGCGACCAAGCGCCTCGCGGCGCTGGAGACCGGCTGGGGCGGCGACATCGCAACCCGGATGGCCGCGAAGTCGGAGGCGTGGCGGATCGCGCAGGCCGCCCCTGCCCCGCCGGTTCCGGTGGACCCCGCCGGAGCGGCCGAGAACGCGTCGACCGCCGCCGCCAGCAACCTGGTCGAGGCGACCGAGCGCAACGCATCCGCCCCCGGTGCGGCGGATGTGGCGCCATGAGGGGCGTGGGCCTCGTCCCGGAGCCATTGGCGCAGCTGCCTTGGAGGATCATCCTGCTGGTCCTTGCCATCGGCGGCTTCGGCCTGGTGGTGCTGTATTCGGCCGCCGGCGGGAGCCTGCGACCCTGGGCGCTGTCGCAAGGCATCAAGCTGGTCGTATTCCTCGGCGGCGCCATCGTCGCTTCGCGTGTGCCGGAGAGCTGGTGGAAAGCCGGCGCCTGGCCGGTTTATGCCGGCATCCTGATCGCGCTGATCGGCGTCGAGTTGCTGGGCGCCGTCAAGGGTGGCAGCCAGCGCTGGCTCGACCTAGGCTTCATCCGGATACAGCCATCGGAGCTGATGAAGCCCGCCATCGTGCTCGCGGTCGCGCGCTTCTACGACATGCTGCCGCCCAACGAGATCCGCCGCTGGGGGGCAATCTGGCCCTCGGCGGTGCTGATCGGCCTGCCCTTCGTGCTGGTGATGACCCAGCCCGACCTCGGCACCGCGCTGATGATCGGGGCGGGTGGTGCCACCGTGATGTTCCTGGCGGGCATTCCGTTACGGCTGTTCGCGGGCGGCGCGCTCTCGGTCGCGGTCGCCGCGCCGTTGGCGATCAACTTCCTGCTGCACGACTATCAGCGCAACCGCATCCTGATCTTCATGGACCCCGAGAGCGATCCGCTCGGGACGGGTTATCACATCAGCCAGTCCAAGATTGCGATCGGCTCGGGCGGCGTCTGGGGCAAGGGCTATCTCAACGGCACTCAGAGCCATCTCGACTATCTGCCGGAGGGCCATACCGACTTTGTCTTCGCGACCATGGCGGAGGAATGGGGACTGATCGGCGGCTGTCTGCTGATCCTCGCCTTTATTCTCGTTATCCGCTGGGGGCTGGATGTCGGCCAGCGCGCCGAAAGCCGTTTCGCCCGGCTGACGGCGGCCGGGCTGGCGACGACGATCTTCTTCTATGTGGCGATCAATCTCGCGATGGTGATGGGCTTGGCGCCGGTGGTCGGTATCCCACTGCCGCTGGTCAGCTTCGGCGGCTCGGCCTCGATGACGGTGATGCTGTGCCTCGGTATCCTGATGTCGATCGATCGCCAGAACCGGCGCGCGGGTCGGCGCGGCGGCTTGTAAAAAGAGTTTGCACACGGCGCGCCCGATGCTAACGGCCCGCTTCCGATCGCGGGAGCGGCGCTCCCGATCGATCATGGACGCATAGCTCAGTTGGTAGAGCAGCTGACTCTTAATCAGCGGGTCCTTGGTTCGAGCCCAAGTGCGTCCACCATTGTTCAGCCGGTGTAGAACACCCAGGCGCCGACGCCTCGGCCGAAGCTGGCCAGGGTGGCCCACAGATCCTGAACATGAACGCCTTCATAGGCGATCAGGTCGATCCCTAGGAGCACGATCAAAGCAAAGATCATGGCTTTCATCGCTTGATGTTAGCAGATGAAGGTCAAGCGATCCCCTCTGCTTCCCCCACCGCCTGCCAACCGTTACCCTCGCCGTCGTCATGATGCCCGAGGCTTTAGATGATTGATCAGACCTTTTCGGTCCCTGCCGCTTGGGCCGCCGACGCGCGGGTCGATGAGGCCGAGTATGCGCGGTTGTACGAGCGGTCGGTCAGCAATCCGGGCGCGTTCTGGCTGACGCAGGCGGAGCGGTTGCAATGGTTGCGGCCGCCGATCATCGCGGGCGACTGGTCGTTCGGCCGGCAGGACTTCCACATCCGATGGTTTGAGGATGGGGTGCTCAATGCCTCCGCCAACTGCCTTGACCGTCACCTCCTTGCGCGTGGCGATGCGGTCGCCCTGATCTGGGAGCCGGACGAGCCGACGGAGGAGCCTCGCCGCTTCACCTATCGGGAGCTCCACCGCGAGGTGTGCCGCTTTGCCAACGTCCTCAAAGGACAGGGCGTAGCCAAGGGCGATCGGGTGACGATCTACCTGCCCATGATCCCGGAGGCAGCCTTTGCGGTGCTCGCCTGCGCCAGGATCGGTGCGATCCACTCGGTTGTATTCGGGGGGTTCTCTCCGGAAGCGCTGGCCGGGCGGATGGAGGATTGCGGCTCGAGGATCGTCGTGACCGCCGACGAGGGCCGTCGCGGCGGCAAGCGCATTCCGCTCAAGGCGAATGTCGACGCGGCGGCGGAGCGGGTCGACATTGAGCGCGTGATCGTGGTCCGCGCGACCGGCGCAGCCGTGCCGATCCATCCGCGCGACCGCTGGTATCACGAGGCCGCCGCCGACGTGGCCGACGACTGCCCGCCCGAGCCGATGGCCGCCGAAGACCCTCTCTTCATCCTCTACACCAGTGGCTCCACCGGCAAGCCCAAGGGGGTGATGCACACCACCGCCGGCTATCTGCTCTGGGCCGCCTGCACGCACGAATGGTGCTTCGACTATCGACCTGGCGACGTCTGGTGGTGCGCCGCCGATATCGGTTGGGTGACCGGGCACAGCTACATCCTCTACGGCCCGCTCGCGAACGGTGCGACGACGCTGATGTACGAAGGCCTGCCGAATTGGCCGGACGCCAGCCGCATCTGGCAGATCGTCGATCGCCATCAGGTCCATACCGTCTTCACCGCGCCGACCGCGCTGCGCGCGCTGATGAAGGAAGGCGATGCGCCGGTTCAGGCGACCAGCCGTGCCTCGCTGAAACTGCTGGGCACGGTCGGGGAGCCGATCAACCCGGAGGCGTGGCGCTGGTATCATGCGGTGGTGGGCGAGGGACGTTGCCCCGTGATCGACACCTGGTGGCAGACCGAGACCGGTGCCGCGATGATCGCCCCGCTCCCAGGCGCGACCCCGCTCAAGCCAGGATCGGCGACCCGGCCGCTGCCCGGCGTGGTGCCCCAGATCGTCGACGAACAGGGCGACGTGCTGACCAAAGCGGCGATCGGCAACCTCGTCATCAGCCAGAGCTGGCCCGGTCAGATGCGCGGGGTCTGGGGTGACCCCGACCGGTTCTTCCAGACCTATTTTACCACCTACGAAGGCAAATACTTCACCGGCGACGGCTGCCGACGGGATGAGGACGGATATTACTGGATCACCGGTCGGGTCGACGACGTCATCAACGTCTCGGGGCACCGGATGGGCACGGCGGAGATCGAGTCGGCGCTGGTGCTGCATCGGCAGGTCGCCGAGGCCGCGGTGGTCGGCATGCCACACGACGTGAAAGGTCAGGGTATCTACGCCTATGTGACGCTCAACGCGGGCGTGGAAGCGAGCGAGGAGCTGCGCGGCGAACTGCGGTCCTGGGTGCGCGAGCAGATCGGGGCGATCGCGACCCCGGACGCGCTGCAGTTCGCACCCGCGTTGCCCAAGACGCGGTCGGGCAAGATCATGCGCCGCATCCTGCGCAAGATCGCCGAAGGCGAGATCGAGGGCTTGGGCGACACGTCGACGCTGGCCGACCCGGCGGTCGTGGACGAGCTGGTCGCCAGCCGCATCGGCTAGACAGACGGATCGGTTGCGTTACACAACGCGGTCATGCTTCCAGCCATTTTCGATCGCCTAGCGCTGCCCGTGATCGGGTCGCCCCTGTTCATCATCTCGGGCCCGGAGCTGGTGATCGCGCAATGCAAGGCGGGGATTGTCGGCTCCTTCCCCGCCCTCAATGCGCGGCCGCAAACGTTGCTCGACGAGTGGCTGCACCGCATCACCGAGGAGCTGGCCGCGCACAATCGCGATCATCCTGACCGCCCGGCTGCCCCGTTCGCGGTCAATCAGATCGTCCACAAATCCAATGATCGGCTCGAAGCCGACATGGAAACCTGCGCCAAATGGCAGGTGCCGATCGTCATCACGTCGCTAGGTGCGCGCGAGGACCTGAACACCGCCGTGCACGGCTGGGGCGGCATCACGCTGCACGACGTCATCGACGATCGTTTCTCCCGCAAGGCAATCGAAAAGGGCGCGGACGGACTCATCGCGGTCGCGGCCGGGGCTGGAGGTCATGCCGGTCGGCTTTCGCCCTTCGCGCTAATCCAGGAGATCCGCCAATGGTTCGACGGGCCGCTTGCGCTGTCCGGTTCGATCGCTACCGGCGACGCGGTGCTGGCCGCACAGGCGATGGGCGCGGATTTCGCCTATATCGGCTCGCCTTTCATCGCCACCGAAGAGGCCAATGCGGAGCCAGGCTATAAGCAGGGCATCGTCGAGGGTCGCGCGGCCGACATCGTCTATTCAAACCTGTTCACGGGCGTCCACGGCAATTACCTGCGGGGCTCGATCGAGGCTGCCGGGCTCGACCCCGACAATTTGCCAGAGGGCGACCTTAAGACGATGAACTTCGGCGGCGGTAACAGTTCAAAAGCCAAGGCCTGGCGCGACATCTGGGGTTCCGGCCAGGGCATCGGCGCGGTGGACCGCATCGAGGCGGTCGCGGTCCGCATTCAGCGCCTCAAGCGCGAGTACGACGCCGCGAAGGCGCGACTGCTCGCCCTTTAGAAGGCGAGCGCGAGCCGCTCCTGCATTGACCGCGCCGGGCTGTCGCCAACGATGCTAGGTACCTGCGCAAGGTCGAGCCGAGCCACGCGACGATGGAGGTCTGCGCTCGTCTCGATCAGCGTTTGGGCCCGAGCTGGCAGCACCGCCAACGCGCGACGATCGGACATGGGCGGGTCGCCGAGCCGGCGCGAGGGGTGCAGCGCGTCGCTTGGCAGCAATTCGCCCGCATCGACCGCGCGCTGGGTCAGCAGCCACGCGATGACGTGCATCAGTCGGGTCGTCACCTTCAGCGACTCGCAGGAAAAGCTCACACGGTCGAGCGGGTCGAGTGCTTCGCGCTCGATGCGACCGACCTCCTCGAAATAGCTTCGCGCCTCGTCCGCCAGCAGCATAGCCTCCACATGGAGCGAGTCGATCAGGCGCCGGTGAAGGCGGGTATCGCGGGCTTCGGCGTGCATGGTTGTTGTCTGCCACAAGCCCGAACCGCTCGCCAGCAGGGGACGTCGGGAACATCGTCCCACGGCGGGCCGTCAGGCGATGATGTCGGGGATCAACTGGTCTTCGAGCATAGAAATCTCATCCTTGAGACGGAGCTTGCGCTTCTTCACGCGCGCGATCTGGAGCTGGTCGAGCGCCCCGGCCTGCGCCAATGCCGCGATTGCGGCGTCGAGGTTGCGGTGCTCGGTCTTCGCCGCCTCCAACCGCTGTCTGATCTGTGCCTCGTCCACTCAACCCCCCCACCCCGCCGCCGCCATAGCGCCCCCGCCTGGCGGCGCAAACGGGTCGTCGCACTCAGCGACTCAGGTCGTCGCAAGCCGCGAAAAGGAACGCGACTTTAACCCCCGCTGGTGGTTTATTGGCTTCCCCTAACCGTCAAGCAGGAGACCCTTCCGCCATGCCGACGACCCACCAAGCAGCGCTGGAGACCAAGCACGCCGTTCTCGATCGGCGGATCGCGGAGGAGACGCACCGGCCGCTGCCCGATGGCGCGGTGCTGGCGAGCCTGAAGAAGCAGAAGTTGCGGTTGAAGGAAGAGCTGACCGGCCTGTGATCGATCCGGCCGCGGCGCGTCAGCGTCGCGTCCGCACCATCAACGGTTTTGCGAACGCGGGCGTGGTCTTGCCGACGCCCACCGGCTTGCGCGCGCGAGCCGGGTCGATCGGATGGTCCAGCGCGATGCCGAGCCGCCCCTCGGTCCACCACGCAACGCTGCCGGTCATCTCGCCCAAACCACGCATCTCCAGCGCGACCGGGGTGCCCGGCTCCACCACCTGCTCCAGTTCGGCCATGAGCCCCCCGGAGGACAGGTTACGCACCCGCACCTCGTGGACGACGTCGCTGCTACCGATCCTCAGCCGTGCGGAGAGGAACAGGCTGTCGCGCTTGCGGGCGCGTTTGCTGGTGGCGATATCGACCGCGGCGGCATCGTCCCTCATAAATCGCCGCTGCCGTCCATCGAATCCCGGTTCCGCTCTCGATTGTTCGCAGGAGCGGCATACACGCCGGAAGCTTAGCGAAACGCTAAGCCTGTCGGTGCTTAGTCCTCGCGACTGACCTTTTCGTGCCGTTCGTGACGCTCCTGCGCCTCCACGGTCATGGTGGCAATCGGCCGCGCCTCGAGTCGGCCGAGGCTGATCGGCTCGCCCGACACCTCGCAATAGCCATAGTCGCCCTCGTCGATCCGGCGCAGCGCGGCGTCGATCTTGCAGATCAGCTTTCGCTGGCGGTCGCGGGTACGGAGCTCGATAGACCAATCGGTTTCGCTCGACGCGCGGTCGGTCAAGTCGGACTCCCGCAGCGAGTCCACCTGCAGCTGGCTCAACGTGTCCTGCGACTCGCGCAGGATGCCTTCTTTCCATCGCAACAGCTTGGAGCGGAAATACGCCTGCTGACGCAGGCTCATGAACGGCTCGTCCGGTGACGGGCGATAACCCGGCTCGGCATCGTTGGCAGCGATGAGATCGGTCTTCGAATCAACGCAACTGAACATAGTAGCCATGTTCGCTCTCCCAACGGCCCGCTGGCGGTGATCACGCCACCGCCCGTCAGGCCGCCCCCTGGAGCGCGCCTATAGTCAGGCCTTTACCACCCGACAAGCGAGCTCACACAGATCAACAACTTGCTTTTCCACTGTCTCTACAATGCACCACCGGCGATCTCGACCGCCTGCCCCGCTCGCGAACCGTCCCAGCGTGGTACGTTAAGCCAGATACTGGGCGCGCGGAGGCGCAGAAAACGCGGTGACCCCACAGTATCGTGGTTAACGCGCTTGCACTTAACGGTTCGTTTTGGCCTTCCTTCCTAGCAGTCCCGCATTGCGATGGAGCCGAACCGGCGCAAATCGTCTCGCGGCAACAGGGAAGAGAAGATCATGTCGGTCCGGATGGCTTTGGCAAAACTTTGCGCCTGTGCATGTGGCGGCGCTGTTATCGGCGGCGGCGCGGTGCATGTGGCCGAGCGGCCCCGCGCGGCGGTGGTCAAGCAGAAGACCGTGAAGCACAAGGTCGCCAAGCGGATCGTCAAGCGCACCGAGGTCGCCTCGCGCGCGCCGCGGCGCCGGATCGTCACCACGACGACGACCACGACTTGCCCGCCCGCAATGGTGACGGTGGCGAGCGCGCCGCCCGTGCCGATCCCGGCCGCGATCGGCGAGGGCTTCATCGGCGGCGGCGGCGGCGCGGTCCCGGCGGTCATCGGCGGCGGTGGCTTCTTCGGCGGTGGTGGGTTCGGCGGCGGCTTCGGCGGCGGCTTCGGCGGCAGCGGCGGGTCCAGCGGCAGCATCGTGATCTCGTCGACCTCCAGCGGCGGCTCCACCAGTTCCTCGTCCTCGAGCGGCGGCGCGATCGTCGACGTGGACAACTCGAACTCGAATTCGAACACCAGCAACAATAACAATTCGTCGAACAACAGCTCGACGAACAACAACAACGCGACGAACAACAACACCAACAACAACTCGAACCAGCAGTCGCAGAATCAAAATCAGAACCAAAATCAAAATCAGAACCAGAACCAAAATCAGAACCAGAACCAGAACCAGAACGGGTCCAGCGGCGGCAAGGACGACCATGGTTCTTCGTCCAAGGGTTGGTCCTCGTCGGGTGGCTGGTCGTCGAACGGTTCGTCTTCGACCAGCAGCGGCTCGACCGGCGGCAGCAATGGCGGGAGCAACGGTTCGTCGGGCAGCTCGTCGTCGAGCTCCAGTTCCTCGTCGTCGTCGTCCAGCTCGTCCTCGGGAAGCTCGGGCAGCACCGGATCGAGCGGCGGCCCGCCGGCGCCGGTGCCCGCACCGCCGATGGTGCTGCTGTTCGGCGCCGCTGCCGCTGCCCTTGTGGCGCGCAAGCGGCTCGCGAAGTCCGCGCAGGTCTGATTTCAGGCCAAGCACGACGGAAGGCCCGCCGTTCGGGGGAACGGCGGGCCTTCTTGCTGTAGCGCGCCCCTGAGCAGCAACGCTGCGAGCGAGACGCGCGAAGCGGGCTGGGCTCCGCTTCAGCCGAACTTCGCCGTCACGGCACTCATTCCCGTGACCGCTTCGACGCTGATGACCTGCTTATCCCGCCGCCATCAGCGCCTTTTCGATGTCGGGGATGGTGTGCCCGGTCAGGTCTTTGGCCAGCTCACCGGTCAGCCGCGATTCCACCTCCTTGTGGTAATGCTTGCGTAGCTCGCCCAGCGTCTTGGGCGGGGCCACCACGATCAGCTTGCTGAACTTGCGCGCGAGCGCCCGTTTGCGCAGCATGTCGGCCGCCTCGGCGGCGAAGCGATCCTCTTCCAGCTGGTGGAAGTCGGTCTCCTCGAACGTGCCGCGCGATGGGGCGAAGGCGCCGCCCTGGCCGCCGCCGCCGGTGCTCGACCCATGGGCCGTCATGCCGCCGGTCTGCGCCGCAGCCGGCGCACTCGCACCCATCTGCGTCCCCATCGCACCGCCCGCAGCATCCGTCTTTTGGAACCGATCGGCGGGGTTCGGATGCTCCTCCGCCAATTCGACCTTGAGGTTCAGCGCCTGCGCGTCGCCGTCGTTGCGCAGGAACAGCATCTTGCGCCCGTCGGCGACCAGCACATAGGTGTCGTGCGGAACCTGCATTTTATGTTCTCCTTTGGTTGATGCTCCGACAGGGTAACGCCCCCGGCGCGCGGAGGGTTGCGGCGCCAGGCTTGCGTGGGGTTTGACCCGCCTCCATAGCCTGTGAGATGCACGACATCCGCCTGATCCGCGACGATCCCGCCGCCTTCGACGCCGCGCTGGCGCGACGGGGCGTGGCACCGCACTCGGCGCTGCTGGTCGACCTCGACGAGCAGCGGCGCGGGCGGATCGCGGAGGCGCAGACGGTGCAGGCGAGGCGTAACGAGCTGTCAAGGGCGATCGGCCGCGCCAAGGGGCAGAAGGATCACGCCACTGCCGAGCAGCTGATGGCCGACGTCGCGGACCTAAAGGAACGGCTACCGACCTTGGAGGCGGCGGAGCAGCGGCTCGGCGCCGAATTGGACGCCGCGCTGGCCGCGTTGCCCAATCTGCCCGCTGCGGACGTGCCGGATGGCGGCGGCGAGGACGATAACGTGCTGGTGCACGAGCGCGGTCGGCATCCCGTGTTCGACTTCCCGATCAAGGAGCACGACGCGCTCGGGCCCGCGCTGGGCCTCGATTTCGAGACCGGGGTCGCTATCGCCGGTACGCGATTCACGCTGGTGCGCGGGCATGCCGCGCGCTTGAACCGTGCGCTTGGTCAATTCGGGCTCGACACGCTGACCCGCACTCATGGTTACGAGGAAGTCGTCCCACCGCTGTTGGTCCGCGACGCGGCGATGTTCGGGACCGGACAGCTTCCGAAATTCGCCGAAGACTTGTTCCGCACGACAGATGGTCGCTGGCTGATCCCGACCGCGGAAGTGAGCCTTACCAACATCGTCGCCGGGCAGATCCTCAGCGAGCACCAACTTCCGCTTCGGTTCTCCGCGCTCACCCCGTGCTTCCGTTCCGAAGCGGGCGCGGCGGGCCGCGACACGCGTGGCTTTATCCGCCAGCATCAGTTCGAAAAGGCGGAGATGGTCTCCATTGTCACACCCGACCGGTCAGAGGCCGAACATGAGCGGACGACGGCGGCGGCCGAGGACATACTCACCCGGCTCGACCTGCCGTTCCGCCGGATGAAACTGTGTACCGGCGATATGGGCTTTTCCGCCGCGCGCACCTTTGACCTCGAGGTCTGGCTGCCGGGGCAAGGACGCTATCGAGAGATTTCAAGCTGCTCCACCTGCACCGACTTCCAGGCTCGTCGCATGAACGCGCGTTATCGAGCGGAGGGGGAGAAGGGCACACGCTTCGTGCACACGCTCAACGGCTCCGGACTGGTCGTCGGCCGCATAATGGTGGCGGTGATCGAGAACTATCAGCAGGCGGACGGCAGCGTCGCCGTGCCCACCGTGTTGCAACCCTATCTCGGCGGGCTGAACCGGCTTGAGCCGCGCGGGTCGGCGCCAGCCAAAGCTTGAGCGACTTCGTTCGATCCTTCGTTCAGCGCGCGGCAAGCGTGGATGTCGGCAAAGCTTCTGCTGAGCTATACCGAGGGGGCGGCATGACGGAGAGCGCGATGCGGCTGTTGGGTCTGGTAAGTCTCGCGACGCTGGCCGGGTGCATACCCAGCCTTGATGACCGCAGCGACGATCGCCCGCCGCTCCCGGTGCAGCGCAACGAGCGCGCCGACCGCTACCCCGCCCCCGGCGAGCGCGACTGGCAGCCGCAACGCGGCGACGAGGAGGTCACCGCCCTCCCCGCGCCCCGGCCAGCCTGGGAATCGCGCCCGGTGATCGCCGATGCTCAGGACGTGCCAAGCCTGACCTACACCGTCGCGGCGGGCGACACCCTCAACCGCATCGCGGCCCGCACCGGCGCGAGCGCCGACGCAATCGCGCGCGCCAACGACCTGCCGTCACCTTATGCCGTGCGCGAGGGCCAGCGGCTGTCGATCCCCGGCGGCCGCTATCACCTGGTTCGCACGGGCGAGAGCGGCATCGCCATCGCGCGCGCCTATGGTGTGCCGTGGAGCCGCGTGGTCGAGACGAACGGTCTGGTCGATCCCTTCATTCTGCGCACCGGCCAGCGCGTGCTGATCCCCGACCTTACGCCCGCAGCACCCGGGCTGAGCAGCGCCGCGCAACGAGCGGCGGCGTTCCGGCTCGACATCGACGATATCCTGACCGGCGGCGAACCCGCGCTGGCGAACAACGCGCGGCCGTCGCGGGCCGTCCCCGGCCCGTCACGGGTGCTTCCCGCGACGGCTGCGGTGGCACCGCCCGCCCGCTTTGCCGGCGGCGGCTTCGCATGGCCCGTGCAAGGCCGCCTCCTCAGCCGCTTCGGCCCCGGGCAGACGGGCGAGCGGCGCAACGGCGTGACGATCGCGGTGCCGCTGAACACGCCGATTCGCGCTGCCGCCGACGGCGTCGTCGCCTATGTCGGTACCGGCATCGTGTCACTGGGCGGGCTGGTGATCGTCAAGCACGGCAGCAATTGGACCAGCGTCTATGGCTACGCCTCCAAGCTGCTCGTCCAGCGCGGCCAGGCGGTGAAGAAAGGCCAGACGTTGGCGCTGTCGGGCGAGACCGGCGCGATCGAGCGCCCCGCGCTACTGTTCGAACTCCGTAAGGGCCGCACTCCGGTCAATCCGGAGGATCAGCTCCCGCGGCTCTGACGTCCCTTCCGCTTGCGGGAGCGGCGGGGGGAGGGCATGTCCAAACCCAACCCCGACCCGACATCCACTTCCTAGCCCCTCCCCGCAAGCGGGAGGAGGAGAGACTCGCAATGGCGTACCGGTCCGACCTCCTTCGCCTGCTCGACGAGCGCGGCTATCTTCATCAGCTGACCGATGCCGCCGGCCTCGACGCGCTCGCCAGCCGCGACGTCGTGCCCGCCTACATCGGTTTCGACCCCACCGCGCCGTCGCTTCACGTCGGCAGCATGGTGCAGATCATGCTGCTCCGCCGCCTGCAGCAGACCGGGCACAAGCCGATCGTGCTGATGGGCGGCGGCACCGGCAAGGTCGGCGACCCCAGCTTCAAGGACGAGGCGCGCAAGCTGGCCAATGACGACACGATTGCAGCCAACATCGCGTCCATGAAGACGGTGTTCGCCCAGTTCCTCACCTTTGGCGAGGGCCCTAGCGACGCCGTGATGCTCGACAACGCCGAGTGGCTCGACCGGCTCGAATACATCCCGTTTCTGCGCGATGTCGGCCAGCATTTCTCCGTCAACCGGATGCTCAGCTTCGACTCGGTCAAGCTGCGGCTCGACCGGGAGCAGTCGCTGAGCTTTCTCGAGTTCAATTACATGATCCTGCAGGCCTATGATTTTCTGGAGCTGTCCCGTCGCACGGGGTGCCGGCTGCAGTTGGGCGGCTCGGATCAGTGGGGCAACATCGTCAACGGCATAGAGTTGGCGCGACGGATGGACGCGACCGAAGTCTTTGGGGTTACCACCCCGCTGATTACCACCGCCGACGGCGGCAAGATGGGCAAGACGATGGCCGGCGCTGTCTGGCTCAACGAAGACCAGCTTTCCTCCTACGACTACTGGCAGTTCTGGCGGAACACCGACGATCGCGATGTCGGCCGCTTCCTCCGGCTCTTCACCGACGTGCCGCTCGACGAGATCGCGCGGCTGGAGGCGTTGGGCGGCGCGGAGATCAATGCCGCAAAGGTCGTGCTCGCCAACGAGGCGACCGCGATGTGCCGTGGTGAGGACGCCGCGCTGGCGGCAGCCGAGACCGCGCGGCGGACCTTCGAGGAAGGCGGCACGGGCGCCGCGCTGCCGACCCATACGGCCGACGTCGACAGTATCGCGATCGTCGATGCGCTGCTGCTGCTCGGCCTTGCCGCGTCCAAAGGCGAAGCGCGCCGCAAGCTGAGCGAGGGCGCGGTCAAGGTGAACGACGTGCCGGCTCACGACGGTCAAACTTTGTCGCTCGGGGACGGTGGCGCGCTGAAGGTGAGCCTCGGCAAGAAGCGCCACGCCCTGCTGAAGCGGGTGTAACCATCAGGTAACCTTCTACGTTCGCCATCCGGCAAAGCTTTGGCGGTTAGCCCGGTGGCGACCAAGGGGTAGGGGCAAGTGGCAGCCAGCGCGTTAGGGTGGGTGCAGGAGGAGCGGAGCGAAGCGCGCGACGCGGTACATCACCGCACGCGTGCGGCGCATACGGACGGCCGCCTGCTGCCGATCGTCATCGTCAACACGTCCGTCGGCGGATTGATGGCCCGGTGCGAGGCGTCCTGCGAGCAGGGCGACCGCCTTCGCATCGACTTGCCGATCGTCGGCGCCTTGCCGGTGGAGGTCCGCTGGTCTCTGGGCGGCCGGATAGGCTGCCGGTTCGTCCAGCCGATGCAGCCGGCCGATTACTACACGCTGCTCGGCGCGCTGCGGCGTTAGCCGCCCCTGAGCAGCTGCACCGCCGCGTCCCGCTCGAACAGGTACAACGCGATCCGCGCCGCGTCACCGCGCCGCCCCTCCAGGCCACCGTCGCGCTCGATCAGCAGCCGGGCGTCGTCATGCGCGCAGGCAATCAGATCGGCGAGTTGATCGGGCGGCGCCAGACGAAAGTTCGCTTCCCCGGATTGTCGTGTCCCCAACCACTCGCCGCCGCCGCGCAGGCGCAAGTCCTCTTCGGCGATGCGGAAGCCGTCGTTGGTCTCGCGCATCAACGCCAGCCGCGCGCGTGATGTCTCGCTGAGCGCGCTGCCTCGCAGCAGCAGGCAAATCGAGGTGCCCCCGCCCCGCCCCACCCGACCACGCAGCTGGTGGAGCTGTGCGAGACCGAAGCGGTCGGCATGTTCGATCACGATCAGCCGGGCGTTGGGCACGTCCACCCCGACCTCGATCACCGTCGTCGCCACCAGCACCGAAGTTCGGTTGGCCGAAAAGGCGGCCATCGCCGCGTCTTTCTCCTCGGGATTCATGCGGCCGTGGACGAGCCCGACGCGGTCTCCGAAACGCCGCCGCAGTGTCTCCGCACGAGCCTCGGCCGCCGCGAGGTCCGACTTTTCGCTCTCCTCCACCAGCGGGCAGACCCAATAGGCCTGCCCACCCTCGGACAGATGCCGGCCGAGCGCGTTGACCACTTCGTCCAGCCGCTCCTCGGACACGACGCGCGTCTCGATCGGCTCGCGCCCTGGTGGCATCTCGTCGAGACGACTGACGTCCATCTCGCCATATTGCGCCAGCGTCAGCGTGCGCGGGATCGGCGTCGCCGTCATCGCCAGCAGATGCGGCGCCTTCCCCTTGGCCTGCAGCAACAGCCGCTCGGCGACGCCGAAGCGGTGCTGCTCGTCCACCACCACCAGCCCCAGGTCGCGATACCCGACCGCCTCCTGGAAGATCGCGTGGGTACCGACCAGAATGTCGATCGAGCCGTCCGCGAGACCCATCAGCGTCGCCTCTCGCGCGCGTCCCTTGTCGCGGCCGGTCAACACCGCGATCTCGACCGGCAGCCCGCCGAGTGTACGCTTCAGCGTCTCGCCATGCTGGCGTGCGAGGATCTCGGTCGGCGCCAGCAGCGCGCCCTGCGCGCCTGCCTCGACCGCGATAAGCAGCGCCATTGCCGCGACCAGCGTCTTGCCGGAGCCGACATCGCCTTGCAGCAGTCGCAGCATCGGCGCGGTCTGCGCCAGGTCGCCCTCCACCTCGCGCACGGTCCGCGCCTGCGCGCCGGTCAGCGCATAGGGCAGTTTGAGCATGTCCCGCAGCCGTCCGTCGCCTGCCAGCGCGCGGCCCTTGCGCGCGCGGGTCGACTGCCGAACCAGCGCCATGGCAAGCTGATTGGCAAACACCTCGTCATAGCCGAGCCGCGCGCGCGCCACCGCGTCCGCCGGATCGGCATGGACCCGCGCCAGCGCCTCGCGCCAGTCGGGCCAGTCGCGTCGCTCCTTCAAACTCCGGTCGATCCATTCGGGCAAGATAGGCGCGCGGCCGACCGCCTGATCGGCCAACGTGGCGAGACGCCGGTGGGTCATGCCTTCCGTGAGCGGGTAGATCGCCTCGCGTGCGCGCAGCGACTCGCCCGTCTCCGCCAACTCGGGATGGATGATCTGTAATTCCTGGCCGTACTGATCCAGCCGCCCCGACACCTGCTTCGCGTCGCCCAGCGGCAGCAGCTTCTTCACATAGCCGGAACTGCCGCCGAAGTAGGTCAGGCTGACATAGTTGCCGAGCCGGTCGGTCGCCTGCACCCGCGTGGGCCCCTTGGGCGACCGACCGACCCGGTACTCGCGCGGCGTCAGCACGATCGCGATCGTGCGGCCGACATCGGTGTGCATCAGTTCCTCGCGCGGCAACCGGTCCACCCATCCGGTGGGCAGGTGGAAGGCGACATCCACCACGCGCGTCAGCCGCAACCGCTCGAGGGCCTTGGCGACTGCCGGCCCGACACCGGACAGGACGGTCGCCTCCGCGAACAATGGATTGAGGATATCGGGCCGCATGACTATCTGGCCTCTACCCCGTTCAGCCGACGCGCTCAAAGCCCGTCGGCCATTTGCCGTTGGAGCCTTATGGATCGAGAGACCCGCCTCAAGCGCCTGCGCTATCGCGCATGGCATCGCGGTACGCGCGAGGCCGACCTGATGATCGGCGGCTTCTTCGACGCGCACGCGACCGGCTGGGACGAAGCGGAGCTTGCCTGGTTCGAGACGCTGCTGGAGGAGCAGGACGTCGACATCATGGCCTGGGCATTGGGAACGCTGCCCTGTCCCGAGCGATGGGAGGGCGCCGCGATGCAGCGGATGCGCGCGATGGACTTCGTGCCCCTGCCCTGAACTTCCCCTCCCGCTTGCGCGAGGGGTCGGGAGAGGGCTTGTCGCCCTGCCCGACATTCGCTCGACATTCCCTCCCCCAGCCCCTCCCGCAAGCGGGAGGGGAGCGGAAGTGCCAAGATGCCCGACCTTCAGACCATTCTCGCCGCCAAGCAGCCTCTGACGCTGGCGGGCGCACCGACCGGGTTCCTGCCGTCGCTGCTCGCCGACCTCGCCCGGGCAGCGCCGACGCGCGCGGTCTTTATCGCGCCCGACGATGCCGCGATGCGCGCGATCGCCGCCACCGCGCCGTTCTTCGCGCCTGAACTGGAGGTGCTGACCTTCCCCGCCTGGGACTGCCTGCCCTACGACCGCGCCTCGCCTTCCCTGCGCGTCATGGCCGAGCGGATCGCGACGTTGCACCGGCTGCAGGGCAAGCGCGACAGGCCGCAGCTCGTCCTTACCACCGCCAACGCCGCCACCCAACGCGTGCTGACCCCGTTTCGCATCCGCCAGCTCGTCGCGACGCTGGCCCCGTGCGAGCGGATCAGCCGCGAGAGGCTGGCGACCCTGCTCCAGGCCAACGGCTATGTCCGCACCGACACTGTGCACGATCACGGCGAATATGCGGTCCGGGGCGGCATCGTCGATCTGTTCCCGTCGGGCGAGGAGCAGGCCTACCGCCTCGACTTCTTCGGTGACGAGATCGAGACGGTACGCACCTTCGACGCCTCCGACCAGCGCACCACCGGCCGGGTCGACCGCTTCACGCTGCTGCCCGCGTCGGAGGCGCTGCTCGATGAGGAGTCGGTGAAGCGCTTCCGTGGCCGCTACCGCGAGACCTTCGGCGCAACCGCGACCGGCGACCCGCTCTATCAGGCGGTCAGCGACGGCCGCCGCCTCGCCGGGATGGAGCACTGGCTGCCGCTGTTCGAGGAGAAGTTGGCCACCCTGTTCGATCACCTGGGCGAGGGCGTGATGGTCCGCGACGCCGGCGTCCCCGCCGCCGCGGAGGGCCGGTTCGAGGCGATCGCCGACTATTACGAGAACCGCAAGCGCGCAGAGGCGGCGCAACCCGGCAGCTATCGGCCGCTGCCCGGCAAGGCGCTTTATTTGCCCGCCGAGGAATGGGCCACGGCCCTGGAGACAGCGCGTACGCATCTGACCACACCGTTTCACGAGCCCGAAAGCACCACCGTCATCGACATGGGCGTCGACGGCCCGCGCGACTTCGCGCGGGAGCGCGGCAGCGGCGCCAACATCTACGAGGCGGTCGCCGGCCACGTCGCCAAGCTGCGCCGGGACGGCAAGAAGCCGATCCTCGCCAGCTACTCCGCAGGCGCTCGCGAGCGGCTCGCCGGGCTGCTCAAGGATCATGGCCTCACCGACGCGCGCGCGGTCGAGACCTGGCAGCAGGCGCTCGGCGCGCCGGGCACCGCGCTGGTCGTGCTCGGGCTGGAGCATGGCTACACCGGCGCGAGCGTCGCCGTGCTGACCGAGCAGGACATGCTGGGCGACCGGCTGATCCGGCGGCAGAAGCGTCGCAAGTCGGCCGACGCATTCCTCGCCGAGCTGGCGACGCTCTCGCCCGGCGACCTCGTCGTCCATGCCGACCACGGCATCGGCCGCTACGAGGGGCTGACCTCGATCCCCGTCGGCCAGAGTCCGCACGACTGCGTGGCGCTGTCCTATGCGGGCGGCGACAAGTTGTACGTCCCGGTCGAAAACCTGGAAGTGCTGTCCCGCTACGGCTCGGGCGAGGACAGCGCGGCACTCGACCGTCTCGGCGGCGAGGCCTGGCAGCGGCGCAAGTCGAAGATGAAGGAGCGCATCCGCGAGATCGCGGGCGAGCTGATCGCAGTCGCCGCCGAACGCGCGCTCCACCCCGGCGACGTGCTTGAGCCCGACGACAGCGGCTACAACAGCTTCGTCGATCGCTTCCCTTATGAGGAAACGGAGGACCAGGATCGCGCGATCGGCGACGTGCTGGCGGATCTGGGCGCGGGCAAGCCGATGGATCGCCTCGTCGTCGGCGATGTCGGCTTCGGCAAGACCGAGATCGCGCTCCGCGCCGCCTTCGTCGCTGCGATGGGCGGCAAGCAGGTCGCGGTGGTCTGTCCCACCACGCTGCTCGCGCGCCAGCATTACAACAACTTCAAGGCCCGGTTCGAAGGCTTCCCCATCGAGATCGGCCGTCTCTCCCGCCTCGTCACCGCTGGCGAGGCGAAGGCGACCAAGGAGCGCCTGGCGGAGGGCACCATTGACGTGGTGGTCGGCACCCACGCGATCCTCGCCAAGAACATCGACTTCAAACGCCTCGGCCTCGTCGTGGTCGACGAGGAGCAGCGGTTCGGCGTCACGCACAAGGAGCGGCTGAAGACCCTGCGCGCCGACGTCCACATGCTGACGCTCACTGCGACGCCGATCCCGCGCACGCTGCAGATGGCGATGAGCGGCATCCGCGAGCTGTCGGTGATCCAGACCCCGCCAGTCGATCGGCTGGCGGTGCGCACCTACATCATGCCTTGGGACCCGGTGGTGCTGCGCGAGGCGCTGCTGCGCGAGCATTATCGCGGCGGCCAGAGCTTCTTCGTCACCCCGCGCATCGCCGACCTGCCCGACATCGAGGAGTTCCTGCGCAGCGAAGTGCCCGAAATTCGCTACGTCATCGCGCACGGCCAGATGAGCCCGACCGAGGTCGAGGAGCGGATGAGCGCCTTCTACGACCGCAAGTTCGAGGTGCTGGTGTCCACCACCATCGTCGAGAGCGGGCTCGACATCCCGTCCGCCAATACGATGATCGTCCACCGCGCCGATCGCTTCGGCCTCGCCCAATTGTATCAGCTACGCGGTCGCGTCGGCCGCTCCAAGACCCGCGCGTATGCCTACATGGTCACGCCGCCCGAGCGGCACATGACCAGCACCGCGGAAAAGCGGCTGAAGGTCCTTTCCGATCTCGATTCGCTCGGCGCCGGCTTCCAACTCGCCAGCCACGATCTGGACATCCGCGGTGCCGGAAATCTGCTCGGCGACGAGCAGTCGGGGCATATCAAGGAGGTCGGCTTCGAACTCTACCAGTCGATGCTGGAGGAGGCGATCATGGACGCCAAGGCCGGCGGTATGGCCCGCCGTCCGACCGACTTCTCCCCGCAGATCACGGTCGATGCCCCCATCCTGATCCCGGAGGAGTATGTCCCTGATCTCGATCTGCGCATGGGCTTGTATCGCCGCCTCAACGATCTCGACCAGAGCCGCGACGTCGAGGCGTTCGCGGCCGAGCTGATCGACCGCTTCGGCCCCTTGCCTGACGCGACCGACAACCTGATTCGCATCATCGACATCAAGCTCCATGCCAAGCGGGCGCGGGTCAGCAAGATGGACGTGGGTGCGAAGGGCGTGGTCGTGACGTTCCACGACAACAAGCCCGCCAATATCGACGCGCTGCTCGCCTATACCGAACGGCTTGGGGCCATCGCAAAGATCAGGCCGGACGCGAAGTTCGTGCTGTCCCGCGCCTGGCCTGATGCGAAGGCCCGGCTGCACGGGGCGCTGCAATTGGCGAAGGGGCTGGCGAAGACGGCGGGGTGACCGAGGCCGCCTGGTGCGGCGTGCTTGCGGCCATGTTTCAAGCGCGCCCGACCAACCCCAGCAGGTGGGCGGTGTCCACCGGCGGCGCGCACAGATAGCCCTGGTACTGGGCACAGCCCGCATCGGCGAGCATCCGTAACTGCTCGTCGGTTTCCACCCCTTCGGCGATGACGGTCAGCGCCATCGCGCTACCCATTGCGGCGGTCGCGGCCAGCAACGCGGCGTCGCGCGAGCCTGCGTGCACTCCCTCAATCAGCGCCTTGTCGAGCTTGAGGTAGTCCAGCGGCAGCGCCTTGATGTAGGCGAGGCTGGAATAGCCCGCCCCGAAATCGTCGATCGCGATCCGGCATTCTGCGGCCCTGAGCGTCCCCAGCGCCTTCGCCGCCATCGCCGGGTTCGCGAGAGGCCCGGTTTCGGTGAGCTCGAGCGTCAGCCGCGTCGGCGCGAACCCGCTCGCGTCGATGCGCGCCAGCAAAGCCGATGCGAAACCCGGGCGCATCACATCGCCTGCCGTTATGTTGATCGACAGCCGCAGATGGGTCAGCGCGTGGGGCCACTTCGTCGCCTGTCCCAGGGCCAAGGTCTGAATGTGCTCGGACAGCGGCAGACCCAGATCGGCCCGCCTCGCGGCCGCGAACAGCGCCTCCGCCCCCAGCGGACCACGCCGGGGATGCCGCCATCGCGCCAGCGCCTCGACGCCGACGATCCGCGCCTCGGCGATATCGACCTGTGGCTGGAACAGGATGTCGATCTCCCCGCGTGCGATCGCGTGATGCAGGTCGATCGCCAGCGCATCGAGCGAGGAAGCCTCGCTTCGCCGCGCGAGCAGGGGCGCACCTTCCTGAGCCTCGGCCAGCGCCTCGCCCGCACGCACCAGCGCGGCGCTGGGCTCTTCGTCCGCTGCGTGGACCGCCAAGCCGATCCGCGCCCCGACCAGCACGCCCGGTGCAAGTGGCTGGGCAAGGATCTCCGCGATTTCACCGGCGAGTGCTAACGCTTCGTCCTCGGCCATCGCGCTGGCGATGGCGAAGCGCCCGCTGCCGAGCCGAGTGACCCCCACCGTACCGGCAAGGTCCGCAAGACGGCCATGCGCTACCTTGACCACGGCATCCCCGACCCCGCGGCCGTGGGCTGCGTTGAGCAGATCGAGCCGGCGCAAGCCGATCAGGATGATCGAAGCGGGCTGCCCGGCGCTGCGTTGCTCGCCCAGCCACTCGCGCACGGGTGCGGTCGCCGCTCCCAGCACCCAGCCCCCCGGCACCCGCCGACGCTCGCGCTTGCCCTCACCCACCATCGCGCAAGCGTAGCCGTCGCACCTGCCGCCGCCAATGGTGCATGGGGGTTGTCGCTGTGCCGCGCCGGGCCTACGTCTGATCGATGCTCGTTGCGCCCACAGAGCCGTCGCTGCTCGACGCGCACGGGCGCGCCATCCGCTATTTGCGCATCTCCGTGACCGATCGTTGCGATCTGCGCTGCCGCTATTGCATGGCGGAGGCGATGACCTTTCTGCCGCGTTCGGCGCTGCTGCAGCTGGAGGAGATCGCGGTCATCGCCGAACGCTTCATCGCGCGCGGCGTCACCAAGATCAGGCTGTCGGGCGGCGAGCCGCTGGTGCGTCGCGATGTCGGCGAGCTGGTCCGCCGGTTGGGCCGGCATGTCGGGGCCGGGCTCGACGAGCTGACGATGACGACCAACGGCACCCGGCTTGCCGACCATGCGCGGGCACTGGCCGCCGCCGGGATCAGGCGCGTCAATGTCAGCCTCGACACGCTCGATCCCGAGCGATTCCGCTACATTACCCGTCACGGTGACCTGGCCCAGGTGCTCGCCGGCGTCGTTGCCGCGAAGGCGGCCGGGCTGCGGGTCAAGATCAACACCGTCGCCTTGGCGGGGCTTAACGAGGACGAGCTGCCGGCGATCCTCGCCTGGTGCATTGACCAGGGTCACGACCTGTCGCTGATCGAAACGATGCCGCTCGGCGCGATCGACGAAGACCGGACCGATCGCTTCGTGCCGCTGACGCGAGTGTTCGAAACGCTTTCGGCCCGCTTCGATCTGATCCGCGACGGGCATCGAACCGGCGGCCCGGCGCGGTATTGGCGGGTGAAGGGGACGGACACGCTGCTCGGCCTGATCTCTCCCCTCACCGCGAACTTCTGCGACGGCTGCAACCGTGTGCGACTGACCACCGAGGGCAAGCTGTACGCGTGCCTGGGGCATGACGATCAGGTCGATCTGAAAACCGCGCTGAGGTCCGGCGGCATCGCGGCCTTGGACGCAGCGATCGACGAGGCGTTGCGGATCAAGCCAAAGCGCCACGCCTTCGACCTTTCCGTACCCGCGGTCGCGCGGCACATGAGCGTCACCGGCGGATGACCGAGTTCCTGCGGCGGGCGCTGGTCGCCTCGCCCACTCCGCCGGCCCGCGAGGCCGCGGCGGCGCTGGCGGACAGTGCCGATTGGGTGCCGGTGGGCGATGCCGACGTGGTGATCGCCTTGGGCGGCGACGGCTTCATGCTCCAGACGCTGCACCAGATGCTCGCACGCCGGCAGCTCGCGGTGCCGGTGTTCGGGATGAACCTGGGCACGGTCGGGTTCCTGATGAACGAATGGCGTCCACACGGGCTCGACGGGCGGCTCGCGCGCGCGAAATCATTCAAGGTCACGCCGCTAGAAATGACGGCGACGGGCGTGGACGGCCGCGTCCACACGCTCCCTGCGATCAACGAGGTATCGCTGCTGCGCGAGACCCGCCAGACCGCGAAGTTGGAGGTGACGGTCAACGACCGCATCGTCCTGCCCGAACTCGCCTGCGACGGCATCCTCGCCGCGACCCCTGCCGGCTCGACGGCGTACAACCTGTCGGCGCAGGGCCCGATCCTGCCGCTGGGATCCGCGCTGATCGCGCTGACCCCGATCAGCCCCTTCCGTCCGCGCCGCTGGCGGGGCGCGATCCTGCCCGACAAGACCCGCATCGGCCTGCGCGTGCTCGAGCCGGCCAAGCGGCCCGTCTCGGCCGTCGCCGACCAGCGCGAGGTCCGCGACGTGGCGAGCGTCGCCATCTCGATGGACCGAGCGCGGGAGCTGACCCTCCTGTTCGACCCCGAACATGCGTTGGACGACCGGATCACGATGGAGCAGTTCGCGGCCTGAGGGCTTGAATCCTTGCAGAGCCGGGGTATAGACGCCGCTTACGCGAACGGTCCCTGATAGCTCAGCGGTAGAGTAGGTGACTGTTAATCACTTGGTCGTTGGTTCGAATCCAACTCAGGGAGCCATTCGCGGAACAGCACCGGATCGCCGCTGAGGCAGGTGACCGGCACCCACGCTCCCGCTATTCCTCGCCCGGATTTCAGGTCGTGATTGGCGTGGAAGTTGAGGGGAAATTGAGGGCCGAATGCGCCCTATCCATGTAAGAGCTCCTGACCTGTTCCTGGTGACACGGACCTATTGTGTAGGACAGCGGCTTTTTTGCCCGACCTGCGAGGCGTGGGCCGTGGATCGCTCAGCCGACGCGGTCCGCGCTGCGACTGGTTCAGTTGTTTGAAGCACGGTGGCACCGCGTGGTCGCGCGAGTGGGATCATCGAAGCTGTTGTATTCACGATGGTTTTCCGTCGCGGATACAAAACCGTTCATCGCACGTTCCATATCCAGACGGTATTGCCGACAACATTCGCGGCATCCGGCCGCGACTTGGAGACCATCCCATGCACAAATCCTTCGGGCGCAAGCTTATGCTCGCCTCCGCCGCTAGCGCCGCGCTGCTGCTCGGTGCCTGTGTGTCCGAGACCACCTATCGCCCGGCGACGGGCCAGGGGTTCAGCCGTACCGGTTTCAGCGACCGTCAGGTGGAGCAGAACCGCTTCTTGGTGACCTTCGCCGGCAACAGCTCGACCCCGCGTGACACGGTTGAGCGGTACCTGCTGTTCCGCGCGGCCGAGCTGACGCTGCAGAATGGCGGCGATTATTTCGTCATGGTCAATCGCGATACTGATACGCAGTCGCGCACCTATGCCACGCCGGGCTTCAACTCGGGCTTCGGCTATGGCGGCTTCGGCGGCTATTGGGGTCCGTCCTGGCGCTATTATGGTGGCGGCTTCGGCTATGGTCGCGGCTTCGGCTGGAGCCCGTGGTATGGCGGCGGCTTCGGCGCCTTCAACGACTTCGATATTCAGACGGTGCAGCGTTACGAGGCGACCGCGGAGATCGTCGTCGGGCGCGGGCCGATCCCGCGCGACAACCTGCGCGCCTTCAACGCCCGCGAGGTCGTCGACCGGATCGGGCCGACGGTGGTGCTGCCCGGCCAGCGGCGCTAGGTCACCGGCATCCGCAAGAGAATGGGCGGGGGTAGCGCAAGCTACCTCCGCCTTTTCTTTGTCGACCCGCGCTCGGGCACCGGTCTGTCAAACATCCAACGTCGAGAGTGGTGCAAGTCGACCCCCGCCTTCGCGGAGGTGGATCGGAGAGCGGGGGTGGCTAGATCCAGCCGAGGCCGTGCGTCACTCCACCTGCGCGGTGACGCTGCCGTGGCAATGCTTGTACTTGCGCCCCGAGCCGCAAGGGCATGGCGCGTTGCGGCTGACTTGGCCTTCCCAATGCTCCGGGTTTTCACCCAGGTCGGGCATGTCAGGGCGAACCGACTGGAGCGGCGGCAGCTGCGTCTGGATCAGCCCGGCGGCACCTGCATCATAGTCGCGGCTGTCGTCCTCGCCCGTGAACGGGTCGAAGTGGGTGGTGATGAAGTCCGGGAGATCGGGGAGGCTCGGGGCCGCCTGCATCTGGAACTGCGCGTGCGCGACGGTCCGCGTCACATCCTCGCGGATGCTGTCCAGCATCCGCTGGAATAGCGCGAACGCCTCCTGCTTGTACTCGTTGATCGGCGTCTTCTGCGCATAGGCGCGCAGATGAACCACCTGGCGCAGCGCGTCGAGCGTCGCCAGATGCTCTTTCCAATGATGGTCGAGGTTTTGGAGCAGGATCGATTTCTCCACCTGCGTCCACGTCTCGGGATCGAGCGCGCTCGACTTGGCGTCGATCGCTTCGTCGGCGGCGGTGCGGATCCGCTCCTCGACCACTTCCGGATCGATCGCCTCTTCGGTCATCCAGTCGTCGATCGGCGGCTCGACCGCGAGCACGCTCGCGACCCGCTCCTTCATCCCCGCCACGTCCCATTGCTCTGGATAAGAATTGGGCGGGCACGCCTCGCCGACGATGACGTTGACCGTCTCGTGGCGCATGTCGACCACCACGTCGCCGACCGCTTCGGCATCCATGATGTCGCTGCGCTGTTCGTAGATGACCTTGCGCTGGTCGTTCATGACGTCGTCATATTCGACCACCTGTTTGCGGATGTCGTAGTTGCGCGCCTCGACCTTCTTCTGCGCGGTCTCGATCGCCTTGGACAGCCACTTGCTGCCGATCGCCTCGCCATCGTCGATGTTGTTGCGCATCATCTTGGCGAACAGCGTGTCGGGGCCGAAGATGCGCAGCAGGTCGTCGTCAAGCGACAGGTAAAAACGGCTCAGCCCGGGATCGCCCTGACGCCCCGAACGGCCCCGTAGCTGGTTGTCGATCCGCCGGCTTTCGTGGCGTTCCGTGCCGAGCACGAACAGGCCGCCGGCCGCGAGCACCGCCGCTTTCTCCTCGGCGATCTCCTCGCGCATCCGCTCGATCGCCGCGTCGCGCTCGGGTCCGTCGGCGAGGTGCGTCAGCTCGTCATTGATCCGGAACTCCAGGTTGCCGCCGAGCTGAATGTCGGTGCCGCGGCCCGCCATGTTGGTGGCGATCGTCACCACGCCCTTGCGCCCGGCTTGGGCGACGATGTGCGCCTCGCGCTCATGCTGGCGCGCGTTCAGGACCGAGTGGGGGACCGCCTCCTGCGTCAGGAACTCGCTCAATAGCTCGGATTTCTCGATCGAGACGGTGCCGACCAGCACCGGCTGACCCTGCTCGGCGTGGAGCTTGATCTTCTTGGCGATCGCCGCGAACTTGTCCTTGGTGTCCTTGAAGAACTCGTCTTCCTCGTCGACGCGCTGAACCGGCACATTGGTGGGGATCGAGACCACGTTCATCTTGTAGATGTCGAAGAACTCGGCCGCTTCGGTCGAGGCCGTTCCGGTCATCCCCGCCAGCTTAGGGTACATGCGGAAGTAATTCTGGAAGGTGATCGAGGCCATGGTCTGGTTCTCGGGCTCGATCTCGACGCCCTCCTTTGCCTCCACCGCCTGGTGCAGCCCGTCCGACCAGCGCCGGCCGTCCATCATCCGGCCGGTGAATTCGTCGATGATGATGACCTTGCCGTCCTTGACGATATAGTCGGTATCGAGCTTGAACATGACGTTGGCGCGCAGCGCCTGGTTGAGGTGGTGGACCACCTGCGTATTCTCGAAATCGTACAGATTCTCGCCCTGGAGCAGCCCCGCCGCCTCCAGCATCCGCTCGGTCTTCTCGGTCCCGTCCTCGGTCAGGATGATCGACTTCTGCTTCTCGTCCTTCTCATAGTCCGCCGGGTCGAGCTGCTTCACGACCGCGTCAACCTGCATGTACAATTCGGACTTGTCGTCGGTCGGGCCGGAGATGATCAGCGGCGTGCGCGCCTCGTCGATCAGCACCGAATCGACCTCGTCAACGATCGCCATCGCGAACGGGCGCTGCACCATCGACGCGCGGTCGTACTTCATGTTGTCGCGCAGATAGTCGAAGCCGAACTCGTTGTTCGTGCCATAGGTGATGTCCGAGTTGTACGCGTCGCGGCGCTGCTCGTCGGTCAAATTGGGGATGATGACCCCGACGCTCAGGCCCAGGAAGCGGTAGACCTGCCCCATCCAGTTGGCGTCGCGTTCCGCCAGATAGTCGTTGACGGTGATGACGTGGACGCCCTCGCCCGGCAGCGCGTTGAGATAGACCGCCAGCGTCGCCACCAGCGTCTTGCCCTCGCCGGTGCGCATCTCGGCGATCTCGCCACGGTGAAGGACGATGCCGCCCACCATCTGCACGTCGTAGTGACGCTGGCCGAGCACCCGGCTCGCCGCCTCGCGGACGGTGGCGAACGCCTCCGGCAGCAGCTCGTCGAGCTTGGCGCCGTCGGCCAGGCGATCACGGAAACGCTGCGTCTGGCCGGAGAGCTCCTCGTCCGACATCGCCTGCAGCGACGGCTCGAAGTTCGCGATCTTGGCGAGCAACGGATTGAGGGACTTGACGTACCGGTCGTTGGACGAACCGAACAGCGATTTGGCAAAGCCGCCGAGCATGGGCGTATTCCTGATATGACGAGAAGGCGCGGCGCGTGGGCGCGGCGCGGGAACTAGGGTGACGGGAGAAGCGCGCGGCCGCTATTCGCGGCGGCGGCTCAGATACAGCGCGACCGGCGCGGCCAGCCGCCAAACCGGCGCGCGCGCAAACTGCGCCGACGCGATCAGGCGAGGCAAGGCCGCCAGCGGGCGGGCGGCGACCCGTGCCGGCTCGGTCCGTGCCGCCACCGTTGCCTCCGCAACCCGGCTCACCGTGACCGACGGCAGCGTCGCGCGCGCGCCCCCGCCTGCGCCGGTCAGCGCGGACAGGAGAGCAGTCAGGAGCAACAGCAGGTTCACAGCCCCTCCAACATAGGCATCGGTGCCCGCAGCGTCCAGCGCGGACCGGTTGCACTGGCGGTGCGCACCGTGCCACGAAGCGGCCATGCGCTCTTTGCCCCTCATCCTCGCCCTGATGCTCGGCGGTACCGCCCTGGCCCAGTCGGCCGTCCCCGAGCGGGTCGACCGCTGGTGGCAGGATGTCACCATGCTGTCGGGCGACGAGATGGATGGCCGCGCCGCAGGCACCGCCGGGCATGAGCGGGCAGTCGTCTATGTCGAGGGGCGGCTGCGCGCGCTCGGCCTGACCCCGGCGGGCGACAAGGGCAGCTTTCGTCAGGAGGTCGCGATTGAGGAGCAGCGGATCGACGCCGCAATGTCATCCGCGTCGCTCGAGGCGGGCGGCCGCACGACGGCGCTCGCGATCGGTTCGGACCTACTGCTCGTCGCGGGGGGCGCCCCGCGCGCCGGCCGCACTGCCGCGCCGCTGGTGTTTGCAGGCTACGGACTGCACCTGCCGCGATTGGGGCATGACGACTTTGCCGGGCTGGACCTGAAGGGCAAGATCGTGGTGACGATCGCCGGCGGGCCCGCGACCCTGCCCGGCGCCGCCAAGGCGGCGAACCGACTCGAGCGCGTGCGGCTGCTCGGCGAGCGTGGTGCGCTCGGCCTCATCACCCTTACGCCCCCCAAGCAGGTCGAGATCCCGTGGGCGCGACAGAAGCTCGGCACTGGGTCGCCCGGCCGCTATCTGGCCGACAAGCGGCTGCGGACGATGCCGGACAATTTCTTTGGCGCCAGCTTCGACCCTTCACGCAGCGAATTGCTGTTCGAGGGTTCTGGCTACAGCTTCGCCGAGCTGGCAGCGCTTTCGGACGCATCTCGCCCCATCCCCCGCTTCGCGCTGTCGGCACGCCTCTCCGCGACCCTTGCCACCTCCCGCCGCCGCATCACCTCGCCCAATGTCATCGGTCGGATCGACGGATCAGACGCACGGCGGAAGGCCGAGCATGTAGTGCTGACCGCGCACCTCGATCATCTCGGCATGGGCGCGCCGATCAACGGCGACCGCATCTACAATGGTACGCTCGACAATGCCGCCGGTGTCGCCACGCTGCTCGACGTCGCGGCGCGACTGAAGGCGGGGGTCGCCCCTCGCCGCTCGGTGCTGATCGTGCTGGTCACCGGCGAGGAAGGCGGCCTGCTCGGCTCGGGTGCTTTCGCCAGCGCACCCACCGTCGCGAAACGATCGGTCGTCGCCAACCTGAACTTCGACATGGCGCTGCCGCTGTTTCCGCTGCGCTCGATTATCGCGCTGGGCGCAGAGGAGAGCAGTTTGGGTACGGTTGCGCGGCAGGTGGGCGAGCGGATGGGGCTGCCCCTCGTCCCCGATCCCTTTCCCGACCGCAACAGCTTCATCCGCTCCGACCAGTACAGCTTCGTCCGCAATGGCGTACCGGCGTTGGCCTTCAAGTTCGGCTTTGCCAAGGACACGCTAGAAGCGAAGATCGAGACCGGCTGGCGCGCGACCCGTTATCACGCGCCGAGCGATGACCTCGATCAACCCGGCATCCAAAAGGAGGACGCGATCCGCCTCGACGACTATGTGACGGCGCTGACCCGCGAGATCGCGAACGCACATGACCGGCCGCGTTGGCTGCCGGGCAGCGTCTTCGGCCGATGAACGTCAACCCCGTGTCGCCGCTGGCGCTGCCCTTCCCCGAGATGCCGCCGGTCGCGGGTGTAGCCCTCCGCGTCGCCCGCGCGCGGTACAAGACCTGGGATCGCTGCGACCTCACCTTCGCCGAGCTGGCGCCGGGCACGACGGTGGCCGGCGTGCTGACGCAGAGCCGCTGCCCCTCGCCCGAGGTGGAATGGTGTCGCAAGGCGCTGACCCTCGGCCACGCCCGCGCGCTGGTGGTCAATGCCGGAAACTCCAACGCCTTCACCGGCCATCGCGGACGCGCCGCCGTGGAAGCCATCGCCGCGCGGGCGGCGCAGCATCTCGGTTGCCAGCCCTCGGACGTGTTCGTCGCCTCCACCGGGGTGATCGGGGTGCCACTGCCGATCGACAAGGCGGAAGCCGGGCTGGACTCGGCGTTCAACGCCGCCCCGTGCGACTGGCGGGCTGCGACCGAGACGATCGGCACCACCGACACCTTCCCAAAGGGCGCGATCACGACCGCCGTTGTCGATGGCCGCACCGTCACCTTGGTCGGCATCATCAAGGGCTCGGGCATGATCGCGCCGGACATGGCGACGATGCTGGGCTTCATCTTCACCGATGCCGCAGTCGAACCCGGCTTCCTCCAGCGCGCGCTGACCGCCGCCAATGCGCCGAGCTTTTCGTGCATCACCGTCGACGGCGATACGTCGACCAGCGACACCGTGCTCGCCTTCGCGACCGGCGCGGCGGGTAATCAGCCCTTGGCCGACGACGACAGTCCCGGCGCCGATGCTTTCCGCAGCGCGCTCGCCGACCTGTGCCGGCAGCTGGCGCTGCTGGTGGCGCGCGACGGCGAAGGCGCGACCAAGCTGATCGAGGTGCAGGTCTCCGGCGCGGAGAGCGACCGCTCCGCGCACCGGATCGCGATGAGCATCGCCAACTCGCCGCTGGTCAAGACGGCGATCGCCGGCGAGGACGCCAACTGGGGCCGCGTCGTCATGGCGGTGGGCAAGGCCGGCGAGCCCGCCGAGCGCGACCAGCTCGCGATCCGCTTCGGCAACACCCAGGTGGCGCGCGACGGGTTGGCGGTGGAGAGCTATGACGAAGCCCCGGTCGCCGCCCACCTGAAGGGACAGGAGGTCGAGATCGGCGTCGATCTTGGGCTGGGCGAGGGGCGCGCGACGGTGTGGACCTGCGACCTGACGCACGGGTACATCAGCATCAATGCGGATTATCGGAGCTAAGCGTGGCTTGGTCTCAGGCGCTACAGGCCGAAAAGGAACGACTGCTCGCCTGCCTCATCGAGCAGTGCCGCCGCGAAGTTGGCAGCTCTAGGACTGTTAACGCCCAGACCGATCCATGCAGCCACTTAGGGATCTGTGAAGAAGACTTAGACGACATTCAAATCGAGTCGGCGGCCCATTTTGGCTTGCGCTTACCCTTCCCGGGCGAGGGACTCGTAGCGCCGTGGCATGGGCCGGGAATAAAAATGACGTTGGACGACTTGGCCGGCTGGCTCGCGGTGAACTGCCGGCCAAATTCCGATTAGGCGAGCGCGCCCTCCAGCCAGGCCTTGATCCGACCCTTGGGCTCCGCGCCGACCTTGGTTGCGGCGGGGGCGCCGGCCTTGAACAGGATCATCGTCGGGATACCGCGGACGCCATAGGTGCCGGGGGTGTCGGGATTGTCGTCGATGTTGAGCTTGGCGATCGTCACCTGCTCGCCCAATTCCTCGGACAGCTCCTCGAGCGATGGGCCGATCATCTTGCACGGCCCGCACCACTCCGCCCAGAAATCGACCAGCACCGGCTTGTCGGACTGCAGCACGTCGCTGGCGAAGCTGGCATCGGTGATCTGCTTGGTGGCCATGTCGAAAAACTCCTTCGTGAACCCATCTAGGTGCGCGCCTCGCCCCCTCCAACGGCTGGACGGCTAGCTTTGCTCCGCCTGGGCGAAGCCGGGCTTGTGCCGCGCCAGAAGTTCGTCCGGAAGTTCGAACAGCACCGGCGTCGCGGTGTACAGCAGCCCCGCCTCGACCAGCCGCCCCGGGAATATGACCCGCAGCGCGTGGGCATAGGCGCTCATCTGGCGCAGGTGATAGCTCGGCACGTCCGCCAGCGTGGCCGGCGCGCGGCGGCTGGTCTTGAAATCCACCACCCGCACCCGCGCGGCGGTGACGAGCAGCCGGTCCACCGTGCCCGACACCACCAGCCCCTCTTCCACCACCGCGGTGATCGGCGCCTCCGCGAGCGACTCCGGCCCGAACAGGTCGGCAAAGCGCGGATCGGCGATGATCCGACAGACGCTGCCGGCGATTTCGTCGCGCACCGCTGCGTCGGCGACGCCACCGGTATCGCGCAGCCAGCGGTCGGCGGCCCGTGCGCGACCCTCGGACGCGACGCCCGGCAGACGCTCGAACAGCGCATGGATCAGCCGCCCCCGCTCCGCCGCCGCGCGCATCGCCGGGGTGGGTGGCGGATCGGACACCGCATCCTCGCCGATCGAGGATGGAGCAAGCGGCCGCGACGGGCGCGCCTCCAGGGGAGCGGGCCGGCGCGCCCACGCCGGGATCGGCACCTCCTCGTCGACCGTCGCGGTTGCAAGCGCGCGACGCGGCACCGGCCGGGTCTGCTCCACACCGGTAAACACCCGCTCGCCCGGCCCCTCGGCAACGCCGAGCCCGCCCATCGCCTGCGCCGCCACCGCATACCAGCTAGCGGACGGCGGCACGCCCTTGGCGCGCGGGCCGAGCGAGCCGGCGATCACCAGCTGCTCCTCGGCGCGTGTCGCCGCAACATAGAACAGCCGCCAATGCTCCTCCAGCTCGCGCTTTTCGACCGCGTCGAGCGCGGCGCCCAGCACCTCGCCGCGTTCGTCCTTGCGCGGCCGGAACACGGGTATGGGCGGCTGTTCCGGATCATGGGTCCATTGCACGACCGAGCGCGGCGACTGGGTCGGATCGACGCACGCGTCCGCCAAGATCACCAGCGGCGCCTGCAACCCCTTCGCCCCGTGCGCGGTCATCACCCGCACGGCATCGAGCGGCGCAGACGGATCGCGCACGATCTCCACCTCGCCGCGATCGAACCAATCGAGGAAGCGCTGCAGCGACGGCGTGGTCGTGCTCTCGAATGTCAGCGCGGCGTTGAGCAGCTCCTCGATCGGATCGCGCGCCTCCGCACCCAGCCGCTCCAGCAGCTTGCGGCGACCGTCGAGCGGGCCGGACAGCAGTTCCTCCAGCAGCTGGTAAGGCGTCGCGAAATCCGCGCGGCCGAGCAGCGCGGCCAGCGGCGCGAGCGCGTCGGCCGGCTGCGTGTCGCGCAGATGCCGCCACAGGCTCACCCGGTCGGGACGCGGCGCGGCCGCCAACAGCGCCTCCTGGCTCCACCCCATCAGCGGTGACACCAGCAGCGACGCGAGGCTGAGATCGTCGTCCGGCTGCAAGGCAAAGCGCACCGCCGCCAACAGGTCCTGCACCGCCAGTGGCGTGTTGAGCCGCAGTCGATCGACGCCCGCGACCGGTACGCCCTCCGCATAAAGCCGCGCGACCAGCAAGGACGCGAGTTCGCCGCGCCGCTTAACCAGGATCATCACGTCCTCGGGGCGCAGCCGCGATCCGTCCCGCTTGGTGTGGCTCGGGTCGGCCAGCCAGCCCCTCACCGCCCGAGCGATCGTCTTCGCCAGCTCACGCACGGGTTCGTCGATCCAGCTCTCTTCGTCGTCCGCGTCGCCACCCGCGGCGACGGGCGGCCAAAGCGTAATCGTGCCGGGACCCGCCACCTCGCTGGCATGCGGCTCGGGTGGCGCGAAGGTGCCCAGACCAGGGTCGGGGATGGCGGCGACGGCCGCATCGACGAACTCCAGCACCGGTTTGGTCGAGCGGAACGAATGCACCAGCGCCAGCCGGTGCATCGGCAGCCCACGATCATGCGAGGCCCAATCGTCATCGCCGAGCGCATCCGCCGCCTTGCGCGCGAAGAACTTCTCGGCCGCGGCGAACTGCAACGGATCGGTGCCTTGAAAGCCGAAGATCGCCTGCTTGTAATCGCCGACCGTGAACAGCGTCCGCGTATCCGGCGCATGGATGCCGCGACCCACGAAGAACTCGTCGGCCAACGCGCGCACGATCGCCCATTGATGCGCGTTGGTGTCCTGCGCCTCGTCGATCAGCACATGCGCGGTGGTCTGGTCGAGCTTGTAGCGCACCCACTCGCCGATCCCCGGCTGCTGGAACAGCCGCACCGCCGTGCGGATCAGGTCGTCGAAATCGACTGCCCCCGCCCGCCGCTTCGCCTGAGCATAGGCGCGCGCATAGTCGCGCCCTACCTCCAGTCCATCGGCCAGCAGGTCGGCATAGGCGGCGCGATCCACCAGCGACAGCAGGTCGAGGCAGTGCTCGCCCAATTGCTGCGACAGCTCACCTAATTCAGGATCGACAGCGAGCAGGCCCTTGTCTCTGAACGGGGTGCCCTTCTGCGTGAGAAAGCTGCCCAGCAGCGCCCGGATCGACGTCGCGCGCGCGGCGGGTTCCGCCGCCAGCCACCGCTCCGCCGCTCCCGCCCGCTTGTCGCCGGTCGCGGTGCCCCAGGCGCGGTTGGCGGCGACGATCCGGTGTACCGCGTTCATGTCGATGGCGTCGCAGCCTTCCGCGAGTGCCTCCTCGATTGGTCCCGACGGCAGGTCGAGTGTGCGCCGCAGCCAGGGTTGAACCCCGCTCGGCAACGCCTCCAGCCCCGCCAGCGCACGGGCGCACGCCGTCAGGAAGCCCTCCGCCCCGCCCTCACCCAACCTCAGGCTCAGCGCGCCGATCACCGCGACCGGCCGGGTGCGCCCTTCGGCTTCGGCATCGGCCAGCATCGCCGCGAGCGCCTCGCGCTGCAGCACCGCCTCTTCGCGGGCTTCGAGCGGTCGGAAACCGGGCGACAGACCCGCTTCTACCGGAAAGGCGGCGAGCAATCCCTGGCAGAAGCCGTGGATGGTCTGGATGCGCAGCCCCCCGCCCGGCGCATCGAGCACCTTGGCGAACAGCGTGCGCGCGCGGGCGCGCTCCGCCGGAGTGCCCCGTTCGCCCAGCGCAACCAGATCGGCGGTCAGCTGCGTGTCCGGCATTCGCACCCAGCGGGCGAGCCGATCGCTGATCCGCCCCGCCATCTCCGCCGCGCCCGCCTTGGTAAACGTCAGGCACAGGATCGCAGCCGGATCGACCCCGCGCAGCAACAGCCGGAACACGCGCGCGGCGAGCACCTGCGTCTTGCCGGTGCCCGCCGACGCCGACAGCCAGACATGCGCGTCCGGGTCCGAAGCCGCGGCCTGCGCGCCCTTCAGCGGCGGGAGGGGTTTCGACGCGCCACTCATGCTGTCTCGTCGCCCCGGTCTTGCCCCGGCGCGACGGCGGGGACGAGTCTAATCCCGCCCATACCACTCGTCCCGGCGCATCAGCTGGTCGTATTCGGCATAGGGCGCATATTCCGGATGCAGCTTGGCGGTGAACGCCTCCTCGCCGGTCAGCCATCGGCCCACCACCTCCTGAAAGCGGCGCTCGGCGACGGCAGTGAACTCTTCGGTCAGAATCTTGTTGGCCTTGCCCGCCGGATCGCACGGCGAGGTCATGCTGCCGAACCCGTCCCGGCTCTTCGCCAGCGACCAATATTCGAATGCGGTCGCATATCCCTCCGCGTCCGCGAACCCGCCGCGCTCGGCGATGATGCCGAGCAAGCCGAGCTGTAGCGAATAGCCTTCGCGCACCGCGGTGGTGGAGGGCGCCTTCCCGGTCTTGTAGTCGATGATCGCCAGCCCGCCGTCGTTGCAGCGGTCGATCCGGTCATAGCGGCCGGTCAGCGTCACGCCGTGCAGCTCGATCGAACCCTTGCCCTCGGCCGACACCACTTCGCGCCCCTCTTCTGCATGGGTGGCGACGCGCCGTGCGATCCAGTCGATCGCCTCCATCAGCCGCGGCTGCCACAGCGCGCGCATCAGCGGGTGAGTGCTTTCGTCGCGGAGCATCTGCTCGGCGCGGGGCTTCAGCGCCGCGACGGCGCAGCGGTCCTGCACCCACCATTGCTCCAGGATGTCGTGGACCGCACTGCCCCGCCACGCGGCGCTGGGATCGGCGTCGACCGGATCGAGGCTCAGCAGCTTGAGCACCCGGCGCGCGTAAAAGGCATAGGGGTCGGCCTTCAGCCGATCGACCTCCGTGACGTTGATCGCCAGCGGCCGCAGGTGTTTGTGTGGCAGCGGCGCCGGCCGTCCGGCGGGCAGGTGATCCGCGGCCCGGTCGAGCGCACGGGTCCAGCCCTCCAGCTCGAACGCGCGCTCGAACCGCTCGCCCGCCATGGCTTGCAGGCGCAGCCACAGCCGCGACGCGAGCGCCGGCGATCCGGCATCGCGCCGCGCGCGGGTAATCAGCACATCGGGGGCACCCAGCCCTTGCGCGAAGTCGTGCGCGGCGATGCCCACCCGCCGCTCCAGGCCCGGCAACCCGAGCTTCGCGCGGATCGGCGGTGCCAGCCACGGGTCGGGCGCGGGCTTGCCCGGCCATGTCCCCTCGTTCAGCCCGGCCAGCACGAACAGGTCGGCCGACTGCAGCCGCGCCTCGATCAGGCCATAGATGGCGAGCCTCGGATGCCCGCCCTGTGGGGGCCGCACCGCCACCTCGTCGAGCAAGACGCGCAGCATCGGCGCGACCTCGTCCGGATCGACCAGCGCGGGCCCATGCGGCGCCTCGGTCTCCAGCGACGACAGGAACTCCGCCGCCGCCCGTCCCGCTGGCCCGGCCCACAGCGCGTCGCCGCACAACGCCTGCGCCGTCTCCCGCAGACAGGCGAGCAGCGTGCCGAGCGGCTGCGCGCCGTCACCATAGGTTCGCTCCAGCGGCGACAGGCAATCAGCCGCCTCGCTCCAGAAGCTCGCCGCGACCCCCCTCAACGCCGAACCGATCCCCTCCAACCCGGTGGCGGGACGCGGCCCACGCAGCTGCCGGTCCATCGCCCGCACACCGTCGAGCCAGGCGAGCCGCGCGTCCCCGCTCTGTACCAAGGGGTGCTTGAGCAAGGCCAGCAGCGGCAGGGGCGACCAGCGCTGCGCCGCCGCCTCGGCGAGCAGCAGCAGCAGCGTTCCCGGCGGCAGGATCGACAGCGGCCGGCCGGCCGTGTCGTCGGCCTGGATGCCCCACCGGCCAAGATGCGCCGCGACGCGCCGCGCCAGCGCCCGATCGGGCGTCACCAGCGCCGCCGTACGCCCGGGCGCCTCCAGTGCGCCGCGCAGGGCCAGCGCGACTGCCTGTGCTTCCTCGGCCGGGGTGGCGAGCTCGGCCGCCATGACCCCGGTCAGGCGCCGGTCGGCGGCGGGCAGATCGGTCCACCTGCCCGTAAAGGCGGCTGGCGCGAGCGCGTTGGCGATGGCGCGGGCGCGCGCGGGGTCGGCGTCACGGCCGCCCGCCTCGCGCCACGCCTTCACCTCGCCCCGCACGGCACCCATCCGCTCCAACAACAGCTTGAGATGGAATTGCGGGTGCGTCTCGATCGACGGGCGCGCGAGCCGCGTCTCCGGGTCCGGCTTGTGCGGCCCCAGTGCCGCCCACTCCTCCTCGTCCATCGCCAGGTCGAGCCCCGCGAAAACCACCAGTCCGCTTGGCAGCTCCGCGACCCGCCGCAGCAGCCGCGCCACTGCCGGGGCGGAGTCGCTCACCCCGGCGGCGCAGACCAGCCCACCGGGGGGCGCCTGCCGCCAGCGCCGCTCGGCCCGCTCGAGCAGGCGTCCACGCCGGTCGGCCGCGTCGATGCACCCGAGCCTCGCCAGTTCCTCCGGCCAGCGATCCAGCACCACAGAAAACGTCGCCAGCGCGCGCGCCCAGTGCTCGCTGAGGTTGTCATCCAGGTCGATGCCGCGCAGCTCGGCCGGCGACACTTCCTCGACCAGCAGCTGATCGAGCGTCCGCTGCAACTCGCCCGCCAGCCGCACCGCCTCGCCCGCGTTCACCGGCTGCCCCGCCGCCCGCCGCTCCTCGCCGACCAGTCGCGCCAGTGTCAGCCGGCGCCGATACGGATCGACCGCGGGCGGGATCGGCTCGCCGTCGGCCGGGTCGAGCGCGGCACCCAGCGTCTCGCCCGCTTCCGGATCGCCCAGCGCGACCAGCCGGGGCAGCAGCAGACCGCCGCCGCTCGCCCGGACGAACGCGTCCGTGACCGCCCGCACCGCGCGGTTGTTGGGCAACAGCACCGTCGCGCGCGCCAGCGCCAGCGGGTCGGCGTCCGTGCGTCGCCGCAACCCCGCGACCAGCGCGTCGGCAAAGGCGCGATGCGGCGGGATCGTGAAGAGGCGCAGGCCCCGCTCAGCCATCCAGCAGCATCGCCTCCGTCCGGCCGATCGCGGCAGGGGTGCCGATGTCGAACCACAGGCCCTGATGGACCTGGCCGTACAGCCTGCCCGCCGCGAGCGCGCGGTCCCAGAACAGATTGGTCGAAAACGGACCTTCCGGGCAGTCGGCGATCAGCCGTGGGTGGAGGATCTGGATGCCGGTATAGGTGAACGGCGCCACCCGCCCGGGCTCGCGGCGGCCGGTGATCTGGCCATCGGCGCCGAGGTGGAAGTCGCCCGACCCGCCATTGTTGTGCGCGCGCGCGAGCGGCACCAGCAGCAGCAGCGCATCCATCAGCGCCTCGTCCCAGCGGCCGGCGAGCAGGCGGATCGCGTCCACCGGCCCATCGACCCACAGGTTGTCGCTGTTGACGACCAGGATCGGCTCGTCGCCGAGCAGGTGCCGCGCCTGCACCAGCCCGCCGCCGGTTTCCATCAGCCGCCCGCGCTCGTCGGAAACGATCACCTCCAGCCCGTCGACACGGGCGAGGTGCTCCTCCATCTGGTCGGCCAGGTAATGGACGTTGACCACTGCGCGCCGGATTCCGGCCGCGCGGAGCCGGTCGAGAACATGGTCGATCAGCGGCTTGCCCGCGACATGAACCAGCGGCTTGGGGCGGGTCGCGGTCAGCGGCCGCATCCGCTGCCCCAGCCCCGCCGCCATCACCATCGCCGTCTCCGGCACGCTGCCGCCCGGGTCGGGCCGCAGCGCGAGCTGCTTGCTCATCGCGCCAGGGCTCTCGGATCGCCGCGCATCGCGCGCGGGATGTTCGCGTCGAACCACGCGGCGACCGGCGCCAGCACCGGCTGCGCCAGGTCGCGCTCCAGATACGTCCACACCCGCGGGCACAAGGCCGGATACCGCGGCTTGCCGTCCCGCTTCCACAGCCGCGTGAAGATGCCGATGATCTTCGCGTTCCGCTGCGCGCCCAGCACATGATAGGCGGCCATGAAGTCTTCGCCCGCACCCGTCGCGGCCTGGTAGCGCGCCAGCATCGCCTGCTCGACCGCAGGCTCGACGTCGCGGCGCGCGTCCTGCAGCAGCGAGACGAGGTCATACGCCGGGTGCCCGGCCACGGCATCTTGGAAGTCGAGCAGGCCCAGGCGCCGTTCCGGCCCGACCAGCATCAGGTTTTCGGCATGATAGTCGCGCAGCACCGTGACCGGGGTGTCGGTCAGCCCATGGGCGAACACCGCACTCCATGCAGCATCGTACCCTGCCAGGTCCACATCGAGCCCGACCGCCGGGCAATACCATTCGGTCAGCAGCGCGGTCTCGCGGTGCAAGGCCGCACGGTCATATGGCGAGAACGGCCCCGCCGGATGCTTCGCCAGCTCGGCCAGTAGGTCGACCGCCGCCGCATAGTGCGTCAATTCCTCGGCGGGCGCGGCATCCACCGCTTCGCGCATCCGGTCGTCGCCGAAATCCTCGAGCAGCACCAGGCCCGCTTCCGGTTCCGCGCCGTGGATGCACGGCGCCGCGAAGCCTCGCTCACTCAGCCAGCCGCCGACGGACAGGAAAGGCTTCGGGTCTTCATGCGGCGGCGGCGCATCCATCAGGATCGCGCGCCGCGCTCCTTCGGTGACCCGGAAATAGCGCCGGAACGAGGCATCGCCGGCCAGCGGCATGATCGTCGCCCCGGCCCAGCCATGTCGCGAAAGGAAGTCGGCGACGCGAGCTTCGAATGGAAGTTGGGGCGGGGTCATATCGGCCATCTGCCCTTCCATGCGGCCGGCACCTTCGCTGTCAAGCGACGCCCCTCGCCTTCGGGCGCCAGGGTGAGGCGAAGCGCCTCCGGCCAGCGACCCTCCGCGCGCTCCGGCCATTCGACCAGCAGCACCGAGTCCGCCAGCGCCTCGTCCAGTCCCAGCTCCTCCAGCTCGGCCACGTCCTCGACCCGGTAAAGATCGACATGCAGCACCGGCACCTGGACCTCTGGGGGCGCATAGGGTTGGACGATCGCAAACGAGGGCGACGGCGCCTCGCCCGCGAGCCCGAGAGCCGCCAGCAGTCCCCGCGCGATCGAGGTCTTGCCCGCACCCAGCGGCCCAGACAGCGCGATCACGTCACCAGGACGGACGGCGCGCGCCAGCGCGGCGCCGAATGCCTCCGTCGCGGCAGCATCGGCGACGAACATCACACCCTCGCCTTGCAGCGGACGATTGCGGCTTGCGCGCTCACCGCCGTGGTAGGTCCGCCGTGATCAGCGTCCCCTGGCCGGGCTCGCTGACCAGCTCGATCCGCCCGCCATGCGCTTCGACGAACTGCTTTGCCAACGGCAGCCCCAGCCCCAACGCCCGTTCCCCGCTCGGCTGAATTCCCGGCTCGGCGAAGCGGTCGAACGCATGCGCCTGCGCATCTCCCGACATGCCCGGGCCGTTGTCGGACACCACGACGCGGGCCGCCGTGGCGCTGCCATCGACGTGCAGCAGCACCCGGCCACCCTCCGGCACCGCCGCGATGGCGTGGCGCAGCAGATGCTCCACCGCTTCGCGCAGCCGTCGCGCATCCCCCGTCACCCGCCCTGCCGACCGCGCCACCTCCACCGCGAAATCCACCCGCCGCCGCTCGGCCGAGGCGCGTACCGTCGCCGCCGCCGTCCGTGCCACCACCGCGACGTCCACGTCCTCGCGTTCGGGTGCGGCATCGTCACCTTGCCCCTGCGTCAGATTGAGCACGTCGTCGATCAGCAACCCCAGCCGCTCCGCCGACTCCAGGATCGACGCGACATAGGCGATCGCCTGCTTCGGGAGCTTGCCGGCATAGCCGCCATGCAGCATCTCCGCGTACCCGCCGATCGAGGTCAGCGGCGTGCGCAGCTCGTAGCTCATATTGGCGACGAACTGCGTCTTGACCTTGTCCGCCTGTTCCAGCGCCCGGTTGCGATCGCGCAGCGCCTGTTCGGCACGACGGCTGTCGGTGATGTCGAGCATCGTCACCAGCGCATTGCCGTCGGGCAGCGGCACCGCCGCGAACTCGAAATGGCGTCCGTCGGCAAACGCGACGCGCCCGGCCCGCTGCTGCCGCTCGCTGGTCGCAGAGCGGACCAGCTCCGGGATCAGCACCGACCGGTTCGGCGTGGCCAGCCGGGGCGCGGTGATCTCCGCAAAGGCATCGACACGAGGATGCGAGGCCAGGAACTCCTCTTCCAGCCCCCATAGCACCCGGAAACGGTTGTTCCACAGCTGCAGCCGCCCATCGGCGGCGAACACGCCCAGCGCTTCGAACAAATTGTCGAAGGTCGCGGTACGCACCCGCAACAGCGTGTCGCGCGCACTCGCCAGCTGCACCTGCTCGGTCCGGTCTTCGAAGATCAGCAACAGCCCGCCATCGGGCAGCGGCTGCGCCACCACGCGCAGGTGGGTGCCGCCGCGCAGATGCCAATTCTCCTCGGCAGCACCTTCGGTCTGGAAGAACCACTCGCGCCGCTCAGCCTTCCAGCCCGGGAAGTCACGAACGTCGGGCAGCCGGTCAGCCTCGCGCATCCGGTCGAGCACGCGCTCGAACTCCGGCCGGTCCGCCAGCCACTCGCTGCGCATCGCGAACATGCGGCGAAAAGGCTGGTTGGAGAAGATCAGCGACCGGTCGGCGGAGAACTGCGCCACCCCCGCGCTCAGCCGGTCGAGCATCGCGCGCTGCGCTTCGGCGAACCGCTTCTGACCGGTGCGCGCCTGTTCCAGCTCCTCGATATCGACCGCGAACCCGGCCACTCCGCCGGTCGTGAGCGGGACGTCGTAGAGCCTGAGCGTCCGGCGCTCACCACCGATTGTCGCCGGCAATACCTGCTGATGCGGCCGCGTCGTGTTGCGAGCAGCCTCGGCGCCGAACAGCGGTCCCGCATGCCCGGAGCCTTCGACCAGTTCGAGGCCGCGCGCGATCACGTCGGCGGCATCCTTGCCCTCGACCGCCGCGACATAGGCGGAGTTGACCATCGCAAGCTTCAGGTCAGGCCCACGGTACCACATCGGCAGCGGTGCTACCTCGATCAGCGCGCTCAGCGACTCGAACGCCGCCGCCAGCCGCGACACCTCGCCGCCCAGTCGCGCGATCTCACCCTCGCGCTCGCTCGCATCGAAGAACCAGACGACCACGTCGGCGCCCTGGCGCAGGCCGCGCATGGTCAGGGTCCGGCCGGAGCCGACGGGCCGGACCGCCCGCTCGAAGGCCCTGCCGCCACGCTGCGCGGCGGTGATGTCGTCCGTGAGGGTTCTGGCATCGGCGGCGCTCAGCCCGCTGTCTTCGGCGGTGAGTTCAGGCAGGAACCGCGGCGGTTCGGCCAGCCCCAGCCAGTCGGCGAGCCGGCGCGGCATGTCCAATCGCCCGTCCTCCGCCACCCGCATCGGCAGCACCGGCGCCGCCAGCAGCAGCTCGCCGAGGCGATCCGCTTCGACAGTTGAGGCCGCCGCTGCCGCACGCGCGCGGAGTCCGGCGAACAGCATTGCCGCGCCACCGACCACCAGCAGGAACAGCACAGCGCCCGCGATGAACGCGGCACCCGGGCCGATCACGATCATCGCTGGTCCGCACCCCTGCCCATGGCGCTCCGCTTAGGCCGCGACACCGCGGCGGGGAAGCGACTTGCGCTCCTCGGCAGGCAATTCGCCGCAGTCAGGCCTCTGGTCAGTGTTGCAGAAGTGTCACAAACGTTCGAGAACAAGGTTTTAGGGCCGCTTCCGGGCTTTCCCAGCGTCTTCAAAATAGGGAAGAGCTTCCGCCATAAGAGTCGCTCGAAAGGAATATGATGATCAAGAGCCGTCTGCTCGTGGCAGTTGCGCCAGCTGCGCTGGTGCTTGGTCTGACCCCCGCCTCTGCGCTGGCCCAGGAACAGCCGGCGACGTCGTCGGCGGCGCAGGATCCAGGAGTGCCTCAGCAGCAGAGCGCCGACAGCGTGACCCCCGTCGCCGGGAACACCGATGTGCCGGCCGACGCGGGAACAGAGACCGGCTCCGACGTGGTCGTCACCGGCTCTCGCATCCGACGTCCGAACCTCGAATCGACGGTGCCGATCACCTCGATCACTGGAGAGGAGTTCTTTCAGACCGGCCGAACGTCGGTTGGCGATACGCTCAACGAGCTTCCGGCACTGCGCAGCACGTTCAGCCAGTCCAATTCGACCCGCTTCCTAGGTACGGCTGGCCTGAGCCTGCTTGATCTTCGCGGACTCGGCTCGCAGCGCACCTTGGTGCTCGTCAACGGTCGCCGTCATGTCGCCGGCGACATTCTGAACAATGCCGTGTCGCCTGATGTCAACACGATCCCGACCGATCTGATCGAGCGAGTCGATACGGTGACAGGGGGCAACTCCGCGATCTATGGATCGGACGCGCTTGCAGGTGTGGTCAACTTCATCCTCAAGGATAATTTCGACGGCGTTCAGATCCGGGGCCAGGGCGGCGCGTCTCAGTACGGCGACGCGGGCTCATACTATGTCAGCGCGCTGGCTGGTAAGAACTTCGCGGACGGACGCGGTAACATCGCGCTCAACCTCGAATATTCGCGGCAGAACGACTTCTACGGCTCCGGTCGGCCGAACCTCCGCAACACGCAGGGGTTCATCACTGTCGACACCGATCCGGCAACCGCGACCAACGGCAGCGATGGCGTGGTCGACACCCAGTTCGTTCCCGACATCCGCAGCGGCATCTACAGCAACGGGGGAACCTTCCTCTCCTATCTCGGCGGCGACAGCTACACGCCCTACCTGTTCACGCCCTCCGGCCAGTTGATCCTCCAGACGGGCACACCCGTCGGTCTTGCACCGCTGCCAAGCTATATCGGTGGCAACGGCAGCAGCTTCCGCGAAGGACGTCAGCTTGCGCTGTCGCCGGCGCTCGATCGTTACAGCGCGAACCTGATCGCAAAGTTCGAGGTCAGCCCCGCTTTCGTACCTTTCCTGGAAGCCAAATACGTTCGTACCGACTCGATCGGCAGCCAGAGTGGGCCCTTCTTCTTCTCGGGTGGCACCACCGGCTCGCCGCGTGAGCGGTTTTCAACCGCCAATCCCTTCCTCAGCGCACAGGCGCGTGGGGTGATCAACGACTATTACGGCTATGCGCCCAACGAGGTCGGCACCTTCACTTTCATTCGCAACGTGGTCGAACTCTCCAACCGCGACGAACAGGCGCGGCGCGAGACCTATCGCGCTGTCGGTGGTGTCCGCGGCACGTTCAACGACGATTGGAACTACGAGGTCAGCGCCAATTACGGCGAGTTCCGCGAGAAGACGCGCATCCTGGGCAACGTCAATCTGCAACGCTTCCTGCTCGCGATCGATGCGGTCGACGCGGGCGTCGCGGCAGGCGGTGCTGCTAACGGTCAGGTCGTGTGCCGGTCGCAGGTCAGCCCTGCGGCGCGTATCGCCTTCGAGGGAGCGGGCGATGCCGCTTTCGCGCAGAGCCAGCTTGCGGCCGATGTCGCGGCCTGCGTACCGATCAACCTATTCGGAGAGGGCAACATCTCCAATGCCGCGCGCGGCTATCTGCTCCAAGACTCGCGCGCGTCAGGCAAGATCACGCAGTTCGTCGCCAGCGGCTTCGTCAGTGGCGACTCCAGTCAGCTGTTCGAACTACCCGGCGGCCCAATCGGTTTCGCGATCGGCGCCGAGTACCGGCGCGAGACTACGACCTACACGCAGGATGCAGCCACCGCTGCCGGTCTCACCTTCTATAATGCCATCCCCCCCTTCAGCCCACCTTCATTCGAGGTGAAGGAGGCGTTTGGCGAGATCCGTCTGCCGATCATCCGCGACTCCTTCATCCATGAGCTGTCGCTGAGTGGCGCAGCGCGGGTCGCCGACTACAAGGGCGCTACCGGGACTGTCTATTCGTACAACGCTGGCATCGACTTCGCGCCGGTTCGCGACCTCAGGTTCCGTGGCAACTACTCACGCGCAGTACGCGCGCCCAATCTGACCGAGCTCTTCACCGTGCCGGGTCAGAATTTCGCAACGGTGGGCGATCCCTGCTCGGCGCGAAACATCGGTACCGGTTCGGCCACGCGCGCCGCAAACTGCGCCGCGGACGGTGTCCCTGCAGGATATGATTTCGTGTACCGTCAGTCACTGGGCTTCCTGTCGGGCGGCAACTCCGCCCTTCAGGCGGAGAAGTCGGACTCCTACACTGTCGGCGGTGTGTTCCAGCCGCGCTTCATTCCTGGCTTCTCGCTGTCGGCCGATTATTTCGACATCACCGTCAATGACGTCATCACCTCCCCGTCCGCGCAGGGGATCATCAACGCCTGCTACGATGCCGCGGACCTGAACAATCAGTTCTGCGCCCTGTTCGCCCGTGCCGGTGCCGGTGGCGGGCCGCGCGGGGAGATCCGGGGGCAGATCCTGGAGAACAACCTGCAGGTCATCCCGCTCAATTACGCGAAGCTGAAGGTCCGTGGCATCGACTTCGAAGCTGCGTATCAGAAACGGCTGAGTTTCGGCACCGTATCGCTGCGGGCGATCTACACCTTCGCCCTCCAGAACGACACGTTCCTCTCGCCGACCGATCCGAGCCGCGCCGATCAGGTGCTGTACGAGCTTGGTGACCCGAAGCACGCGTTCAACGTCAACTCTTCGGTCAAGCTCGGCGCCTTTACGATCGGGCACAAGCTGCGCTACATCGGCAAGATGACGCCGGGAGCGTATGAGAACACCTTCAGCAAGCAGGGGCGTCCGCCGCAGAATGCCGACGCGTTCCCGATCGTGTTCTATCCGGAGCGTTGGTACAACGACGTGCGGATCGACATCGAAGCCAACAACCGCTTCAACTTCTATCTGGGTGTCGACAATGTAGCGAACGAGCTTCCGCCCTTTGGCCTGACCGGGGTGGGCGGCGGTAGTGCCATCTACAACAACACCGGCCGCTTCTTCTATGCAGGTGCCGTGGCGAAGTTCTGATCCGGTCGACTCTAGGCTAATCGGGGGTCGGGGGCGCAAGCCTTCGGCCCCTTGTTTTTGCGGCTGACAACCGCGTCGGCTTGCTGGCAGGACTGAGCGATGACAGCACAGCACGACCGCTCGGCAGCCGCCGATGCCATTCTAGAGCAAGCCAGCCGCCGGCCCGAGTTCGTTCAAGCCGCTCAGGCCTTCATGCGCGGCCGGCTGCCGGAGGCTGAACGAGGCGCTCGTGCGATCCTGGCGCGCCACCCGCGTGACCCCGCCGCGACGCTTCTGCTGGTCGAGATCGCCGGAATCGCCGGCCTGCCTGCGGAGGCGATCGCGTTGTTGCGCAGCGTCAGCACAGTCCTCCCCGGTCACCGCGAGACTCTGACCCGCCTCGCCGAGCTGTTGTTTCGCCAGTCGATGTTCGATGAGGCGCGGACGCTGCTCGACCAACTGACAGAGCACCACCCCGACGACCTCCGCGCCGCCACGATCCGGCTCAGCCTCCTGACCCAGATCGGCGCCTATGACGAGGCCGACAAGATATTCCGGGAGTTGATCGCGCGCAGGCCCGCCGAACCGTCGATACGCCTGGGCCACGCGCACCTCCTGCGCACCTTGGGTCGTCTCGGCGAGAGTGCGGAAACCTATCGCGCGGTGCTTGCCCGGATGCCGGCGTCCGGCGAAGCATGGTGGGGACTCGCCGATCTCAAGTCGGGAGAGTTGGGCGCCCATGACATATCGGTGATGAGCTCGCTTCTGCAACGGCCCGGGATTGATCCGGGTCAGGAGCTGCACCTGCAATTCGCGCTGGGAAAGGCAGAGGAAGACGCCGGGCGGTACGAGGCTTCGTTTACCCACTATGCCGAGGCAAACCGGATTGCCCGCAAGTTGCGGCCCTACGATGCCGCCGAGGCTGCGGCCTCCATCGACCGATCCATCCAGTTCTTCGACGAGCCCTATTTCGATCGGCGTAGCGGCTGGGGTTCACCGTCAACGGCACCAATCTTCATCGTCGGCATGCCGCGCGCCGGCTCCACGCTTCTGGAGCAGATGCTCGCCAGCCACCCAGCAATCGAGGGCACCGCCGAGCTACCCTATATTCCGCAAATCGCGCACGAACTGCTGGCGGAACGGTGGAGCGAGGCACCGGTCCCCTACCCGAATGCGCTCGCCGCGATCGATGCCGAACGCGCGCGGGTTATGGGCGAACGATACCTGACCCGCGCGACCATTCACCGCATCACGGATAGACCATTCTTCATCGACAAGCTGAACGACAATTGGCCCCATATCGGCTTGATCCACACGATCCTGCCGCAGGCCATCATCATCGACGCCAGGCGAGAAGCCATGGCCTGCTGTTTCGCGAACTTTAAGCAGCATTTCACGCGCGGTCGGGACTTTGCTTATGACCAGACCGACATCGCTCGGCAGTATCGAGACTATGTCAGGTACATGGACCATGTCGCAACGGTCCTCCCCGGTCGCGTGCTGCGGGTTGAACATGAGCGGCTGCTGGCGGACCCGGAAGCGGAGCTACGCCGCGTCGTCGATCATATCGGTCTAGCGTTCGATCCGGCGTGCCTGCGCTTCTATGAGAACAAGCGCCCCGTGCGCACGGCCAGCGCGGCGCAGGTCCGCCGCCCGCTCGATCCTCACAGTGGCGAGTTGTGGCGACGCTATCGTCCTTGGCTTGGAGAGATGGAGCGGGCGCTTGGCCCGCTCGCACCCCCTAGCGGCGAGTTCCGCTAGGGGAAGCTCGCCTCGCCTCAATACCGGTAGTGATCCGGCTTGAACGGCCCCTCCACCGGCACACCGATATAATCGGCCTGCTTCTTGGTCAGCGTCGACAGCTTCACGCCGAGCTTCTCCAGGTGCAGCGCCGCGACCTTTTCGTCCAGGTGCTTGGGCAGCACATAGACCTGGTTCCCGTACTTCTCGCCCGCGGTCCACAGCTCGATCTGCGCCAACACCTGGTTGGTGAAAGACGAGGACATGACGAACGACGGATGCCCGGTGGCGCAGCCCAGGTTCACCAGCCGGCCCTTGGCCAGCACGATGATCTGCTTGCCGTCGGGGAACTCGACCAGATCGGTGCCGGGCTTTACCTCGGTCCACTTGTAGTTGGACAGGGCCGCGATCTGGATCTCGCTGTCGAAATGACCGATGTTGCTGACGATCGCCATCGGCTTCATCGCCTTCATGTGGTCAGCGGTGATGACGTCGGCATTGCCGGTCGCGGTGCAGAAGATGTCGGCGCGGGTCACCGCCTCCTCCATCGTCACCACCTCATAACCCTCCATCGCCGCCTGCAGCGCGCAGATCGGATCGACCTCGGTCACCAGCACGCGCGCGCCGCCGTTGCGCAGCGACGCGGCCGAGCCCTTGCCGACATCGCCGAAGCCCGCGACGCAGGCGACCTTGCCGGCGAGCATGACGTCGGTGGCGCGACGGATCGCATCGACCAGCGATTCCTTGCAGCCGTAGAGATTGTCGAACTTCGACTTGGTGACGCTGTCGTTGACGTTGATCGCGGGGAACGGCAGCTCGCCCTTCTTGGCGATCTCGTACAGGCGGTGGACGCCCGTGGTGGTCTCTTCCGATACGCCCTTCAGGTTCTTGACCGTGTCGGTCAGATAGCCGGGATACTTGGCGACGAACGCCTTCAGCGCGCGCTGGAACTCGACCTCCTCGTCATTCTCCGGCTCGCCCAGCGTGTGGCCGGCCTCCAGCTTCGCGCCCCACAGCGCGAACATGGTGGCGTCGCCGCCGTCGTCGAGGATGATGTTCGCGGTCTCGCCCGAGGTGCCCGCACCCCAGTTGAAGATGTCGCCGACATAATCCCAATAGTCCGCCAGGCTCTCGCCCTTGATCGCGAACACCGGCACGCCGGTCGCGGCGATCGCGGCGGCGGCATGGTCCTGCGTCGAGAAGATGTTGCACGTCGCCCAGCGCACGTCGGCGCCGAGCGCGGTCAGCGTCTCGATCAGCACCGCGGTCTGGATGGTCATGTGCAGCGAGCCGGTGATGCGCGCGCCCTTTAGCGGCTTGGACGCGCCGAACTCCTGGCGCAGCGCCATCAGGCCGGGCATCTCGGTCTCAGCGATGTCGATCTCGCGACGGCCGAACTCGGCCAGGCCGATGTCGGCGATGACGTAGTCGCCCTTGGTCGAGCGGGTATCTGCCTCGGGCGCGAAAGCGGTGGCCAAGACGTGTCTCCTAATGGTAGCGTGATTCGGCGAGCCCTGCGCCCGTGCCGGATGCAAGGCTCATAGCTCAGGATGGCATATAAAGAAAGCTTTATGTCTTATTGAAGGAGCAGTTCGTTAGCTCTTCCCCGGCGAAGGCCGGGGCCCAGGTGCGAAGGTCGAAGTTGGCGAGGTCTACTCGTCCTTCATGGAAGCTCGGAGCTGGACCCCGGCCGGCGCCGGGGAGGATGATTGTAGCGAGCCGCTACGCCCGCCCCACGCCGCCGACCAGAAACCGGGGGTCGACCCCCGCCCCCGCGAAGCCCCGCTGCCACCGCTCGGCGGCCGGCGTATCGAACAGCAGCGTCTCGTCACCCTTGACGTTGAGCCAGCCGGGCCGTGCCAGCTCGCCGTCGAGCTGCCCCTCGCCCCAGCCGGCATAGCCCAGCGCCACCACCCATCGCGACGGACCCGTGCCCTCGGCGATCGCGCGCAGCACATCGACCGTGCTCGACATCGCCCAGCGCCCGGCGACGTCGATCGAGTCCTGCCCACCCCAGTCGCGGCTGTGGACCACGAAGCCGCGGCGCGGTTCCACCGGCCCGCCGATATGGACCGGGGCATTGACCGACTCACCCGGGTCGATCGCGAATTGCTCCAGTAGGTCGTGGGACCCCAGCCCGTCATAGGTCTGCCCCAATCCGATGCCGAGCGCGCCTTGCTCGTCATGCGCGCACATCGCGATCACCGCGCGGTCGAAGCGCGGGTCGTGCATGCCCGGCATGGCGAGCAGAAACTGGCCGGAAAGAAACTGGGGCTTGTCCATGGCTTGCGACCATAACGCCGCCGCGCCGCTTTCGTCGCGCTTGAAATCGCCCGCCGCATGGTCGAACGGCGCGGGCGAAGGAGATTTTCACATGATCCAAGTCGGTGACCGCCTGCCCGAAGCGACCCTGATCAAGGTCGGCGAAAGCCCTGAACAGGTGACCACGCGCGACTTCTTCGCCGGCCGCCGCGTCGCGCTGTTCGCCGTGCCGGGCGCGTTCACGCCCACCTGTTCGGCCAAGCACCTGCCGGGCTTCATCGAGCATGGCACGGCGCTGAAGGCCAAGGGCGTGGACGAGGTCGCCTGCACCGCCGTCAACGATCCCTTCGTGCTGGGCGCGTGGGCTAAACAGAACGAGGCTTCCGGCATCACCATGCTCGCCGACGGCAACGGCACCTTCGCCGACGCGCTCGGCCTCAGCTTCGATGGTGGCAAGTTCGGCATGGGCAAGCGGTCGCAGCGCTACTCGATGATTGTCAATGACGGCGTGGTCGAGCAGCTCAACGTCGAGGGCCCGGGCGAGTTCAAGGTCAGCTCGGCGGACTATCTGCTGGAGCGGCTATAGGAGATGAAAGGTCGCAAGTAGCGGAGAGCAGCCTAATTGCTCACGCCCCGCAACCTTCCCCGGGGGACACCGGGGCCCAGTCGGCCGCGCCGGCACCAGCGCCCCCCCCCTCGTAGGAGGCCGGCATCTGGGCCCCGGCTTTCGCCGGGGAGGGTTGAAGGGCCAGCCGGCGACGACATCCTGCTCGCCATCTTGCCCTTGTCCCGCGACCCGCGTAGCGGCTCCGGATGACACCCGCTTCCGATATCGTCGCCGAACTTGACCGCCTCTATCGCGTCGCCGTCGAGCGCCTGCAGGCGGCGCTGACCGCCTATCTCACCGACGGCACTCGCCCCGATCCCGCCAGCCGGCGCGACGGCAGCTTTGCCTATCCCGAGATCCGGGTCCGATATCGCGGCAATGACGACCGCCCGCTCGCCGCGCAGAGTGTGCCGCTGCGCTCCTTCGGCCGGCTCGTCACGCCCGGCGACTATCGGATCAGCGTCACCAAGCCGGCGCTGTTCGCCGATTATCTGACCGAGCAACTCACGCTGTTGATCGAGGATTACGGCGTCGAGGTGGAGGCGGTCCCCGGCCGCCAGGAAATCCCGTTTCCGTACGTCCTCGATCCCGGCCACGCGCTCAGCCTCGACGAGGTCTCGGCGGCCGAACTCGCGCGCTTCTTCCCCGCGACCGAGCTGCAGCAGATCGGCGATGAGGTCGCGGACGGGCTGTGGATCCCGCAGGACGCGACCCGCCCGCTGGCGCTGTTCGACGCGCTGCGCACCGACTTCAGCCTGATGCGGCTGCGCCATTATACCGGCACCCCGTCGGAGCACACGCAGCGCTTCATCCTGTTCACCAACTATCATCGCTATGTCGACGAGTTCGTCCGTTGGGCGGTCGCGCAGCTCGGCGACGGAAGCCGCTTCACCGGCGTGTCAGGCGCCGGCGGCGTCGTGATCCGTGCCGGCGAGGATCCGGAGCGGCTGGTCACCGACAGCGCCTGGCGGCGGCATCAGATGCCGGCCTATCACCTGATGGCAGAGGACGGCACCGGCATCACGCTCGTCAACATCGGCGTCGGTCCGTCGAACGCGAAGACGATCTGCGACCACCTGGCGGTGATGCGGCCCGAGGCTTGGCTGATGATCGGCCATTGCGGTGGGCTGCGGCCGTCGCAGCGGATCGGCGACTATGTCCTGGCGCATGCCTATCTACGCGACGATCACATCATGGACGACGTGCTGCCGCCGGAGATCCCCGTGCCGGCAATCGCCGAGGTCCAGGTGGCGCTCGCCCGCGCCGCCGAGATCGTGTCCGGTCAGTCGGGCGAGGAGCTCAAGCGCCGGCTGCGCACCGGCACCATCGTTACCACCGACGACCGCAACTGGGAGCTGCGCTATTCGCGCTCGGCACTGCGCTTCTCGCTCAGCCGTGCGGTCGGGGTGGACATGGAGTCGGCCACTATCGCCGCGCAGGGCTATCGCTTCCGCGTTCCCTACGGGACGCTGCTGTGCGTCTCCGACAAGCCGCTCCACGGCGAGCTCAAGCTACCTGGCCAGGCCAACCGCTTCTACGAACGCGCGATCAGCGAGCATATGCGCATCGGCATCGAGGCGTGCGAGCAGCTCCGTCGCGAGGGCGAGCGGCTGCACAGCCGCAAGTTGCGCGCGTTCGACGAGCCGCCGTTCAGATGAATCGGAAACCATCGGACGGCCACGCGTTACGCTTCCGAACCGATCCGCAACAGGGAGCCAAATCATGGCTGACGACAATAACAACAACGGTGGCAACGACGGCGGCACACCGGAGGCGGCACCGCCCGCTCCCCGCCGCCGCGCCGCGCCGCGCAGCCCGACCGCCAAGAAGCCGGGGCCCAAGCCCAAAGGTGTCGTGACCCGGGTCGAAGAGGCCGGTTCGCGCGCCGTCACCGCGACCAAGGACGCGGTGACCGACGCCGGCGAAAGCGTCGTCCGCGCGGTCAAGCCGCGCTCGACCAAGCGGGCGGCACCGCGCGCCAAGGCGGCTCGCGGCAGCGGCCGGAGCGCGACGGCCAAGGAGGGCACGAGCACCCGCACCAAGGCGTCGGGCAACACCGGTGCGAAGCGCGCCACCGCCAAGGCTCCCGCGCGGCGCGCTCGGGCGGACCACAAGTCGACCTTGGAAAAGGCGACGGACCGCGTCGGCGGCAGGTGGGCGGCGGCCGCGATCGCGAGCGTCGCCGCAGCCGGCGCCACCGCCGCCGCGCTGCTCACCCTGCGCGGCAGCAGCGGACGCAATGTCGGCACGGAGAAAAAGCCGATCGACATCACCGGCAGCGGCGACAAGGGCGAGGGGCAAGGCACCGTGGTTCAGGCCAGCGCCCATCAGGTGGACGGCACCGACTCCAGCGCCTCGTTCCAGGCCGGCATCGCCGACGAGAACACCGTTCCCGAGACGATCTGAAAACAAGGGGCGCCGGTCACACCGGCGCCCCGCCGTGGGGATCACCAACCGCTGGGCTTGCCCTTGTTCTGTTGGTCCAGCCACGCCTTCAGCGGCGCGAAATACTCGACCAGCGCCTGCCCCGACATCTCGCGTGTGCCGGTGAACGCCTGCAGCGCGTCTGGCCAGGGCTTGGACTGGCCCATCGCCAGCATGGCATTCAGCTTCGCCCCGACCTCCTTGTTGCCATAGAAGGAGCAGCGGTGGAGCGGGCCGGTCCAGCCCGCCTGCTGGCACGCCGTCTTGTAGAACTGGAACTGGAGCACCCGCGCGAGGAAGTAGCGTGCGTACGGTGTCTGCCCCGGGATGTGGTATTTCGCGCCCGGATCGAACCGGGTCTCGTCGCGCGCGACCGGCGGCTTGATGCCCTGATATTGCAGCCGCAGCGCATCCCAGGCGGCCTGATATCCCGACGGCTTGATCTGGCCGGAGAACACGCCCCAACGCCACTTGTCGATCAGCAGCCCGAACGGCAGGAACGCCACCTTGTCCATGCCCTGGCGCAGCAACAGGCCAATGTCCTTGTCGGCGGACGGCACCTTGTTCTGCTCCAGCAGCCCGATCTGCACCAGGTAATTGGGCGTGATCGACAGCGCGACGAAGTCGCCGATCGCCTCGTGGAACCCGTCATTGGCCCCGTTCTGATACAGGAACGGCTGCTTGTTGTAGGCGCGCTGATAATAATTGTGGCCGAGCTCGTGATGGATGGTGACGAAGTCGTCGCCATTCACCTTGGTGCACATCTTGATCCTGATGTCGTCCTTGGCGTCCAGGTTCCAGGCCGACGCGTGACAGATCACCTCGCGGTCGGCGGGCTTCACGATTTGCGAACGCTGGTAGAAGGTCTCGGGCAACGGTGCGAACCCGAGCGACGAGTAGAAGGCCTCGCCCTGCTTTACCATGCGCACCGGATCGTAGCTCTTGGCCTTGAGCAGCGCCTCGACATCATAGCCGACGTCGCCCGCACCCTTGGGCGCGACCACGTCATAGATGTTGCCCCATTCCTGCGCCCACATGTTGCCGAGCAGGTCGGCGCGGATCGGCCCCGTCTTCGGTTGCACCGCGTCGCCGTATTTCTCGTTCAGCTTCCAACGCGTGTAGGTGTGCAGCGCCTTGTACAGCGGCTCCACCTCGCTCCAGATGCGGTCGACGGTCTTCGCGAATTCGGCCGGCGGCATGTCGTAGCCGGAACGCCACAGCGCGCCGACATCGGCATAGCCCAGCTCCTTGGCACCCTGGTTGCCGAGCTCGACGACGCGCGCATAGTCGGTGCGCATCGGTGCTCCGACATTGTCGTGCCAGCTGGTCCACATCTCCTGCAGCTTGGCGGGATCGCGGCTCGTCCCCATCGCCGCCTCGATGTCGGACCCGTTGATCGGCTTGCCGTCGAGCGTGCCCTTGCCCTTGCCATAGAAGGACGACTGCTTGGTGGTCAGCGTCGCCAGCTGCTCGGCCGCGCCCGGTCGAGTCGGCGCCGGCAGCGTCAGGCCGCTGCGCATCAGGTCTAGCTTGCGCCGCGTGTCGGGCGACAGGCCGGCGACATCGTTGAACCGCGCCGCGCCGATCGCATAGCGTACGCCCATCTCGGTCGACTCCGCGCCCGCCTTGGCAGCCAGCGCATCGGTGTCGTCGGTGATGTAGGTCGCGTTGACCCAGGCGACGCGCGACCAGTCGAGGGACTTCATCGCGGCGGTCTTCTCGGCCTCGGCGACGAATGCGTCGGCCTCGGCGGCGGTGGGCTTGGCGGTGGCGGCCCTGGTTTGGGCGAGCGCGGGCGCCGCCAAGGCGAGAGACAGGGCGGCGAACGAGATGGTGTGGCGAAGCATACTGGCCCTCAAGGGATTGAGATGCCAGCTAGATGCGACCGGGACTAACCTCCGTCAAGCCGCCAGGAAGCGCGCGATCGCCTGTCCAAGCTCCGGCTTGATAACCGAGCTCATATGCCCGCCCGGCACCTCGAAGAACTGCGCGTCGGGCAACGCCGCCGCGAGGTCGGGGCCTGAGCCATTATCCTGGTCCTCCGCGCCGCAAACGATGGCGGTCGGCCATGCGAAGCCTTTGATGCTTTCCAGCGGCGTATCGACGAACGTGTCGATGATGCCCAGCAGCGCCACCGGATCGCCCTTGGTGGTGCGCAGGAACTGCTCCGCCATCCATTTCGGGCTGCCCCGCTCATGCCGGCCGATATTGGTCAGGATGTCGCGAAAATGCCCTGCCCGCCGCCCCGTATCGGTGAGCCCCTCCAGCCCCATACCCGAGAACACGACCCGGCGCGGAGTCGATCCCGTCGTCAGCATCCGCGACACCGTCCGCGCGCCGAGCGAATAGCCGACCAGATCATAGTCGCCGAGCCCCAGATGCGCGATCAGCGCGTGCCCGTCCCGCGTCAGCGCGTCGGGCGGATAGGCGGCCGGATCGTGCGGCTTGTCGCTGTCCCCGTGCGCGCGGAGGTCGGGCACGATGACGCGGAACCCCTCGGCCGCCAATGCCGCGGCATGGCCGTAGCGGATCCAGTTGGTCTGTCCGTCAGAGAAGAAGCCGTGCAGCAGCACCGCTGGCCGCCCCTCGCCCAGCTCGCGCCAAGCGAGCCTGGTGCCGTCCCAGCTGGCGAAAAATTGCGGCGCGATCGCCGCCTCTTCAACCCGGCTTGGCATCGGCGGCCTTCCAGCGTTCGAGCAGCGGCGCATATTCGTCGGAGCGTTGGCGCGGCAGCGAGCGCGTATCGAGCCACGCCTCGTGCAGACTCTCCGTCCCGAAGTGCGCGGTCGGCCGAAACCGACCAGGCTCGTCGAAGCTCCCCACTGTCAGGTCCAACTTCTCCGACGCTTTCAGATATTCGAACGTCAGCGGCGTTCCGCAATCGCGGCAATAACCGCGCTCCGCAATCGCCGACGAGTGGAACCGATCCGGCTCCCGCGTCGTCCAGGTCACCGCCGACCGGCTTACATTCGTGAACGCGATCGACACGCCGCCGGTCGCCCGCTGGCACATGCGGCAGTGACAGAGATAGGCGTCATCATTGTCGAGCGCGACCGCGTAGCGCACGCGGCCGCACTGACAGCCGCCGGTGGCCAGCTCACCCATGCTCAAGCCGCCTTCTGCAGGTGTCGTCGCCCGAGCAGCTCGGCGATCTGCACAGCGTTCAGCGCCGCGCCTTTGCGTAGGTTGTCACTGACGCACCACAGCGACAGGCCGTTCTCCACCGTCGGATCCTCGCGTACGCGACTGACATAGGTGGCGAAGTCGCCGACGCATTCGACCGGCGTGATGTAGCCGCCGTCCTCGCGCTTATCGACCAGCATCACGCCCGGCGCCTCGCGCAGGATGCGCTGCGCCTGCTCGGCGCTGATCTCGTCGTGGAATTCGACGTTGATCGCCTCCGAATGGCCGACGAACACGGGTACTCGGACGCAGGTCGCCGTGACCTTGATTTTCGGGTCCATGATCTTCTTGGTCTCGACCACCATCTTCCACTCTTCCTTGGTGGAGCCGTCGTCGAGGAAGCTGTCGATGTGCGGGATGACGTTAAAGGCGATCTGCTTGGTGAACTTGTTCGGCGTGGCGGGATCGCCGACGAAGATGTTGCGCGACTGTTCGAACAGCTCGTCCATGCCCGCCTTGCCGGCGCCCGATACGGACTGATAGGTCGCCACGACGATCCGCTTGATCCGGGCGACATCATGCAGCGGCTTGAGAGCCACCACCATCTGCGCGGTCGAGCAATTCGGATTAGCGATGATATTGCGAGCGCGATAGCCGGCGATCGCCTCGGGGTTCACCTCCGGCACGATCAACGGCACGTCGGGGTCCATGCGATAGAGTGACGAATTGTCGATCACCGTGCAGCCGGCCTGCGCGAACCTCGGGCCATAGACCTTGGTCGCCTCCGAGCCGATCGCGAACAGCGCCATGTCCCAGCCGGTCGGATCGAAATGCTCGATGTTCTGCACCTTGAGCATGCGACCGGTGTCGCCATACTCGATCTCGTCGCCTTGCGAGCGCGCCGAGGCGAGGACGGCGATCTCGTCCGCCGGAAATTCCCGCTCGGCGAGGATGTTGACCATCTCCCGCCCGACGCTGCCCGTCGCGCCGGCGACGGCGATCCTGTAACCCATGACCAATCTCCAATGTGGCGCCGCCGTAGCCCGCAGCGCCTCGGCCCGCCAGAAAGCTCTACTTGGCGGGCGCGTTCTTCACATGCCGATCCAGGAACGACAGGATCGTGCTCCAAAGATGCTCGCTCACGCCGGCGCCGCCGACGCGGTGCGTCTGGCCGGGATAGAGCATCATCTCGAACGGCGTGTTCCGCTTCTGCATCTCGGCCGCGATCAGCGTCGAGTTGTTCAGGAACACGTTGTCGTCCGCCATGCCGTGGATCAGCAGCAGGGGATCGCGGATGCGGCCCGCGTCCTCGATCGCGCCCGATCCGGAATAGCTCTTACGGTCCTGGTTCGGATCGCCCAGATACCGTTCGGTATAGTGCGTGTCGTACAGCTTCCAGTCCGTCACCGGCGCACCCGCGACCGCTGCTGCATAGACCCCCGGATTGGCCTGCAGCATCTTGAGCGACATGTAGCCGCCATAGGACCAGCCATAAGTCGCGATCTTGCCGCCATCCACGAACGGCAGCGTCTTGAGGTAATTGGCGCCGGCCAGCTGGTCGACCACCTCGACAGATCCCATCGCGTGGTACAGCTGATCCTCGAATGCCTTGCCGCGGTTGATCGAGCCGCGATTGTCGATCTTGAAATAGATCCAGCCCTGATCGACCAGGAACTGCGGCAGCGCGCCCTGCCAGCCGCGCGTCACCTGCTGGCTGCCGGGGCCGCCATAATGCTCGAAGAACACGGGGTAGCGCTTGCCGGGCTCCAGCGCCGGGGTGATCATCTCCCAGTGCAGCGTCGAACCGTCCGTCGCTTTCAGCGTGCCGAACTGCGTCGGTCGATGGCTGGCGAGGAACGGGTGATAAGGATGGCCCGCGACCACCGCGTTCTCGCCGATCCAGCGCAGCCGCTTGCCGTCGGTATCCGCGAGATAGACCTGATGCGGCTGCGACGGGCCGGAGCGGACCACCATCAGGCGGGTCGCGGCTGAGTCCATCACACCCGCCTGGGTATGATAACCGCGTTCGGTCAGCCGCACCGGCTGGCCCGGCCGGTTGAGGTCGAGTCGATAGATGTGCTGCTCGAGCACATCGTCCTTGGTGCCCGCGAAATAGGCCAGGCCCTTGCGTTCGTCGACGCCGATCAGGTCGGTGACGACCCACGGCCCGCGCGTAAGCTGCGTCCACTTGCCCTTCGCGAAACGATAGAGATGCCGATATCCGTCGCGCTCCGACGACCAGAGCAGGCTGCCGTCGGGCATCGGATGATAGGCGTCCGACAGGTTGATCCAGCTGCGCGCGCCTGCCTTTTCGGTGAACAGCACGCGCGACTGGCCGGTGGCCGGATCGACGCTCAGCATGTCGAGCGTCTTCTGGTCGCGGCTCTGCCGCTGCACCAGCAGCGTGCGGCCGTCCGGCGTCCAGTCGACCCGCGCCAGGTAGATGTCCGGGTTGCGGCCAAGATCGACCTTCACCTGCCCGGACCCGTCCGGCCGCATGACGTACAGCTCGACCAGCACATTGGGTGTGCCTGCGGCCGGGTAGCGCTGCTCATAGGTCTGCGTGCCCGAAGCGCCGATCGACGCGCGCACCGCGACCTGCACGGACGCCTCGTCGAACCGCTCCACCGCGATCAGCCGATCGTCCGGCGACCACCAATAACCGGTGCGCCGATCCATCTCCTCCTGCGCGACGAACTCGGCCTCGCCCCAATGCACGGTGCCCGCACCACCTTGGGTGACCGCCCGCGCCTCGCCGCCGCCCAGCGGCTGCACATAGAGGTTCTGGTCGCGTACGAAGCTGACGAACCCGCCCTTGGGGCTGATCTTGGGGTTGAGCTCGCCGGCCGGGGTGTTGGTCAGCCGCCGCGGCCTGCCGTCGAGCGTCGCCAAATATAGATCGCCGTCGAGCGGTACCAGGATCGAGCGGCCGTCCGGCGCCCATTCATAGGCGACGATGCCGCGCGAGCCACCGATCCGCGCCCGCTCGCGCTGCATCTTCTCGGCTTCGGACAGTTCCGCCCCTGATCCGATCTTCTTCGAATCGACCAGCATCCGCTCCGCGCCGCTGCGGGTGTCGATCGCCCATAGGTCCAGCCGCTCGCGCTCGTCGGCGCGGTTGCGCAGCACCGTTAGCAGCGTGCCGTCGGGCGACAGCTTCAGCGATCGCGGCTGCTGCCCGGACAGATCGGGGCTGGCGAACACACGCTTCAGCGTCAGGTCGCCCGCACCGGTCTGGGCGTCAGCGCCCACCGCCACCGTCCCCATCAGCGCCATTCCCAACAGCCATGCGCGCATCCACTCTCTCCGTTTCACGGTTCTGCGAAGTGGGTTGCGCGAGGGTTAAGCGCCGGTCAACCGCGTCTTTACGCGCTTCGGTATAGATGGAGGTTCACACAGGGTTGCGGACCGAACGGTCGCGCAGCTTGAGCACTGGGGTATGATGACGCAACGCTTCGCCACGAGCGCCGAGACGGGCGCGGGAGCCACGCTCCGCCGTCTTCTGACCGCCGACGGCACCCGCGCGCACCCGTACCCGACCCGGATCGCGGCGAACCGTTCGGATGCCCGCGACCTGAGCGATGCCGTGCATGCGCTGTGCGCCGTCCATGGCCACCACCCTGACCTACTCGCGATCGCCGCCGATCTGACGAAGGCGCCGGTCGAGCGGGACTGGCTGCTGGAGGCCAGCGAAGGCTTCGCGGTGGAGCGCGCCGGGCTGGCGAAGCTCGTGGCGGCGGCAGGCCCCCTGCCCTCGACGCCCGGTCAGGCGGAGACTTCCGCCGCGCTGTCGGCCGAGCGTCACACGCTGGAGATGCTCGCTCGCTCCGAACGCGCCGGCGTAGCGCTGGGCGCAGCCGCGGCGCTGGTCGGTGACTGGCAGGCGATCCGGCTGGTGCTCGATCACGCCGCCGATCGGTTCGGCGTCCTGCTCCCGCCCGCGAGCGCGCTCGATGCCGAGGCACTGCTCGACCGCACCGCCGCGCTGGAACGGGCGGTCGGCTTCGGCGCGCAACAGCTGCTCGCCCAGCATCGCGGCTTGTGGAGCCTGCTCGAGGCGCGGGCCAGCGCCCGGGACCGCCACTAACGGTTGCACCGCCCCCCGCGATCCGCCAAGCGCATACCCGATCATCGAAACGGGATGCCGGCATGAAGCGCTTCGAGGGAACCCAGAATTACGTCGCCACCGACGACCTCAAGGTCGCGGTCAATGCCGCCGTCACGCTGCGCCGCCCATTGCTGGTCAAGGGCGAACCCGGCACCGGCAAGACGGTGCTCGCCTATGAGATCGCCAAGGCGGTCGATGCCGAGCTGATCGAGTGGAACGTCAAGTCCACCACTAAGGCACAGCAGGGACTGTACGAATATGATGCGGTTGCCCGCCTGCGCGACGGTCAGCTCGGCGACGAGCGCGTCCACGACATCTCCAACTACATCCGTCGCGGCAAGCTGTGGGAGGCGTTCACGCGCCCGACCGCGCCGGTGCTGCTGATCGACGAGATCGACAAGGCGGACATCGAGTTCCCGAACGACCTCCTCCAGGAGCTCGATCGCATGGAGTTCCATGTCTACGAGACCAAGGAGACGGTGCGCGCCGTCGAGCGGCCGATCGTCGTCATCACGTCCAACAACGAGAAGGAGCTGCCCGACGCCTTCCTGCGCCGCTGCTTCTTCCACTATATCAAATTCCCCGACCGCGAGACGATGCAGGCGATCGTCGACGTCCACTTCCCCGGCATCCAGCGGCTGCTCGTCGCCAAGGCGATGGATATCTTCTACGACGTCCGCGACGTGCCGGGGCTGAAGAAGAAGCCCTCCACCAGCGAGCTGCTCGACTGGCTCAAGCTGCTGCTCCACGAGGACATGCCGCTGGAGGTGCTGCAAAATCGCGATCCCACCAAGGCGATCCCGCCGCTCCACGGCGCGCTGCTCAAGAACGAGCAGGACGTGATGCTGTTCGAGCGGCTGGCATTCATGGCGAAGCGGCAGCAGAACCGCGGCTGATGATGACCGTTTTTACCAAGGAATAACCAAGGCCCTCAACCGGTTGCTCACCGCGTCATCCGTATGGATGAGGCATGGGGCGGACACTCACCGGTATAGCGGCCTGGCTGGCCATCGCACTCACGGCTGCCGCGGCCCCCGCCGCCTCGCTGCTCGACTACGTCGGCCAATGCGTACCCTTCGCGCGGCAGGCGTCGGGCGTACAGATCTATGGCGATGCCTGGACTTGGTGGGACCAGGCGGAGGGCCGTTACGATCGCGGCAACAGGCCAAAGGTCGGTGCCGTCATTGTCTTTCCGAAGTCGGATCGGCTGCGACTCGGCCACGTCGCGGTGGTCAGCCGCATCGTCGACAAGCGCGTGGCCATGCTCACCCATGCCAACTGGTCGCGGCTCAATGGCCAGCGCGGCCATGCCGAGCAGGACGTGACGATCTTTGACGTAAGCCCACGCAACGACTGGAGCCAGGTCAAGGTCTGGTTCCGTGACACCGACGGGCTGGGCGGCACCGTGTATCCCGTCGCCGGCTTCATCTATGGCGAGCGCCCGCCGGCGCGCGAGCTGACCGGTCGCGATCCCGACTACGTCGCCTCGCTGATCGACGCCTACGCGCGCTGACGCGGCCCGGTTGCGCGCTCGCCTCCGCGGGAGCATGACGCGGCCATGTTCCTCAACTTCCTCGACGAGCTCCGCGTCGCCGGCATCCCCGCGAGCCTGAAGGAGCACCTCATCCTCCTCGAGGCGCTGGAAAGCGACGTGATCGAACGGACGCCGGAGGACTTCTACTATCTCGCCCGCGCCACCTATGTGAAGGACGAGGGCCTGCTCGACCGCTTCGACCAGGTCTTCGCCAAGGTGTTCCGCGGCATCGCCACCACGTTCGGTCAGCAGACCGCCGAGATTCCCGCCGGCTGGCTGAAGGCCGTCGCCGAGAAGTTCCTGAGCGCGGAGGAGATGGAGCAGATCAAGTCGCTCGGTTCCTGGGACGAGATCATGGATACGCTGAAGAAGCGGCTGGAGGAGCAGCAGGGCAAGCACCAGGGCGGCAACAAGTGGATCGGCACCGGCGGCACCTCGCCGTTCGGCAATTCGGGCTACAATCCCGAGGGCGTCCGCATCGGCGGAGAGGGCAAGCACCAGCGCGCGATCAAGGTGTGGGACCAGCGCGAGTTCAGGAACCTCGACAACACCAAGGAGCTCGGCACCCGCAACATCAAGATAGCGCTGCGTCGCCTGCGCAAGTTCGCCCGCGAAGGTGCCGCCGACGAGCTCGACATGGGCGCGACGATCGAAGGCACGGCGCGGCAGGGCTGGCTCGACATCCATATGCGCGCGGAACGCCGCAACGCGGTCAAGCTGCTGCTCTTCCTCGATGTCGGGGGCTCGATGGATCCGTGGGTGAAGCTCTGCGAGGAGCTGTTCTCCGCCGCCACCACCGAGTTCAAGAACCTGGAGTTCTTCTACTTTCATAACTGTCCATACGAAGGCGTGTGGAAGGACAACCGCCGCCGCTTCCAGGAGCGCACGCCGATGTGGGACGTGCTCCACAAGTTCGGCCACGACTATAAGCTGGTGTTCGTCGGCGATGCGTCGATGAGCCCGTACGAAATCACCCATCCCGGCGGCTCGGTCGAGCATTTCAACGAGGAAGCGGGATCGGTGTGGCTGCATCGGATGACCACCACCTATCCTGCCGCGGTATGGCTCAATCCGGTTCCCGAGCAGCAATGGGGCTATTCGCAATCGGTGAAGATCATCCGCGAGCTGCTGACCGACCGCATGTACCCGCTGACGTTGGCCGGTCTCGATGCAGCGATGCGCGAGCTGACGCGCAAGCGTTGAGCGCGGGCAGCGGCAGGCGTATGAGCGGGCGCAGGAGAACCGCTATGCTTGTCGCCCTGCTCGCCCTTGTCGCCTCGCCCCTCCCCGCCGCGACCCTTCAGAAGACCTGCCCGACCCGCGCGGCTGACCGAGTCACCGCGCGCCAGCCCGCCCGCATCCGCCCCCTGGCCGACATGCCGCCTGCGCGGCTGATCAAGGGCGTGTTCCGCGAGGTCGACGGCTGCCCGCAGCCGATCGTCGTCCGCGAACAGGTCGGCGAACCCGGCCGCTAAACCAAGGAACCATTACGCCCCCGTCCCGGTTTTCACCTCGACAACCGGAGTAAGCGCATGTCCAGCATTCCCAACGCCAAGATGAAGCACGCCCACGTCCATCACGACGAGGACGAGCACAGCGATCACGTCGAGAAGAAGCCCGAGAGCACGTCCGCCCCCAAGACCGAGAAGAAGGCCGGCAAGGGCACCGGCACGAAGATCGCCGACGCCGCCAAGGATCTGGGCGAGCGCGCGCAGGATCTGGCCGAAGATGCCGTCGACGCCGTCAAGGCACGCCCCAAGACCGCCGCCGCGATCGGCGCCGCTATCGTCGCCGGCGCCGCTGCGATCATCGGCGGACCCGCCGCCGCGCGCGCGCTCAAGGCCGAAGGCGACAAGAAGCCGGCGGCGAACAAGGCCGGGGCGAAGAAGGCGCCCGCCAAAAAGGGTTGACCTAGCGGGCTATAACGCCGCCCCGTATCGCTTCCCCGGCGAACGCCGGGGCCTAGTATCGAACTGCTGCATGGCCGAGGTTCAAACGCTGCCACTAAGTTCGTAGCAACTGGGCTCCGGCGTTCGCCGGGGAGGCGTTTGGAGCTCCGCGGGTCAATACAGGAGATACGGTTGCCGCTCCTCGATCCACGCCGCCTCGTCCGGCCTGGCCAGTGCCTCCAGGTCACCCGCCACGGCTCCCGCATCATCCACCCACTCGCGCAACCCCGGCCCGCCGTTGATGACGTCGATCGCCAGCTTGTCGAACTCGTACTCATACGCGAAATCACGCCACAGCGGGTAATCGGGCGCCAGCTCCCGCACCGCCCTGAACGCGCAAGCCTGCAGCCGCCACGGCCGAAACGCGGCATGGTCGTACCCCGCGCCCTCGGCATGGATGAACAGCCCCGCGCATAGTTCGCCGACATGCTTGTGGAAGGTCGGCTGAAACCAGATCGGCCGCAGCGTACAGCCCTCCAGCCACCGCGGCGCGATCCGCCGCATCGCCGCCAGCACCTCGCCCGCGTCGAGATCAGGCGCGCCGAACAGCTCCAGCGCCCGCGTCGTCCCGCGCCCCTCAGACAGCGTCGTCCCCTCTAGCATCACCGTGCCGGCATAGGCGCGCGCCATGTTGACGTTGGCGGCGTTAGGACTGGGATTGATCCACACCCGCTCCGCCGGCCAGCCGAAGCCCGGCGCCGCGTCCGGCTGCCACCCCTCCATCTCGATCACGCGATAGTCCAGGTCGAGGCCGAAGTGGTCGATGAACCAACGCCCCATCTCGCCCAGCGTCATCCCGTGCCGCATCGGCATTGGCCCGGCGCCGACGAAGCTCTCCCACCCCGGCAGCAGCGTCGTCCCCTCCACCGGTCGCCCCGCCGGGTTGGGTCGATCGAGCACCCACACCGTCTTGCCGTGCGCCGCCGCCGCCTCGAGCACATAAAGCAGCGTCGTCACGAAGGTGTAGATGCGGCAGCCCACGTCCTGCAGGTCGACCAGCAGCACGTCGAAGGTCCCCATCCACTGCCCGCGTGGCCGCCGCACCTCGCCATACAGGCTGAACACCGGCATGCCGTAGGTTGGGTCGGTATAGTCAGGACTCTCCATCATGTTGTCCTGGAGATCGCCCCGCACGCCATGCTGCGGCCCGAACAAGGCAGTCACGTTCAACCCGGCCGCCACCAGCGCGTCGATCGAATGGGTCAGGTCCGCCGTCACCGAAGCCGGATGCGCGAGCAGCGCCACGCGCTTGCCCTCGAGCGGGCGGCGGAGCTCAGGGTCGGCGAGGAGCCGGTCGATACCGAATTTCATGCACCCCCGACTGCCGGGAGCCGGGCTGTGAAGCAAGCCGGGTGGTGGAAATCGGGCAGGCCGGGCGGATGCGCGAGGCTCCAATAGGATTTCACGCCGCCTTCTTCCTCGATGACGGCCGCGAGGGCCATCTGGAGCGCGCCGCGCGGCAGTCGGTCCAGGAGGCAGTTGGCCTCGACGCCGCCCGGAAAGGGCTCGATGTCGGGTGGCGTGTCCACCTCTAGCGGCACCATGTCCTTTCGATAGCTCGTGAAGGCATATGCCGCCCAGCGCTTCGACGGTGAGAAGTTAAATTCGAAATACTGCTCATGGTCATCAGGCCGAAGGAACAGCTCGAAACAGGTGGTGCGCCATAACCCATCGGCTCGCGTCGGATCGGCGGCCTGCGGCCAAATGAGCTTGCTGCGTCCACCGACATGATACCTCAGCATCAGGTCGGTTCGGCTTCCCCAAACTTCGACCTGAACGCTGTCGACCAGAGCGGGCGCATGATCCGGATGAGGCTTCAAGTGATACGTCGGCACCGACACCCTCCCCGGCGAAAGCCGGGGCCCTGTCCCGCACTCCCATCTGGGCCCCGGCTTTCGCCGGGGAAGACGGAATACGCAAGCGGTGGAAATCAGCCGCGATCCGGACTACATGCCCCCTCTCCCATGGCCACAGTACTTCCCTCCCCGCCGCGCGTCGGCATGGTGTCGCTCGGCTGTCCCAAGAACCTGGTCGACTCCGAACGCATCCTCACCCGCCTGCGCGCCGAGGGTTATCAGCTCTCGCCCGATTACGAAGGCGCCGACGTGGTGCTCGTCAACACCTGCGGCTTCCTCGACTCCGCCAAGGAGGAATCGCTGGAGGCGATCGGCGAGGCGATCGCGGAGAATGGCCGCGTCATCGTCACCGGCTGCATGGGCAAGGAAGCCGACGTCATCCGCGCCCGCTTTCCACAGGTGCTCGCCGTCACCGGAGCGCACCAGTATGAGCAGGTCGTCGGCGCGGTCCACGAAGCCGCCCCGGTCGGACGCTCGCCGTACCTGGACCTCATGCCCGGCGCCGCCGTCGAGGACACCGAGCTCAAGCTGACCCCGCGCCACTACAGCTATTTAAAGATTTCGGAGGGCTGCAACCACCGTTGCGCCTTTTGCATCATCCCGTCCCTGCGCGGCGATCTGGTCAGCCGCCGCCCCGACGCGATCCTGCGCGAGGCGGAGAAGCTGGTCGCCGCCGGGACCAAGGAACTGCTGGTCATCAGCCAGGACACCAGCGCCTACGGCATTGACATCCGCAACGAACCCCGCGCCTGGAAGGGCCGTGAGGTCGTGCCGCACATGACCGACCTTGCGCGCGAGCTCGGCCGCATCGCGCCGTGGGTGCGGCTCCACTACGTCTACCCTTATCCCCACGTCGATCAGGTCATCCCGCTGATGGCCAAGGGGCTGGTGCTGCCCTATCTCGATATTCCCTTCCAGCACGCCAGTCCGTCGGTGCTGCGCGCAATGCGCCGCCCGGCCAACGAGGCGAAGGTACTGCAACGCATCGCCAAGTGGCGGACGATCTGCCCCGACATCGCGATCCGCTCCTCCTTCGTCGTCGGCTTCCCGGGCGAGACCGAGGCGGACTTCCAGTATCTGCTCGACTGGCTGGACGAGGCGCAGCTCGACCGCGTCGGCGCCTTCCGTTTCGAGCCGGTCGAGGGCGCCGCCGCCAACCACCTGCCCGACCACGTTCCCGAGGCGGTGAAGGAAGAACGCTACGCCCGCGTCATGGAGCGCACTGCGGCGATTTCGGCCGCCAAGCTGCATGCCAAGATCGGCCGCACCCTGCCGGTCATCATCGACGAGGTCGGTGAAGAGGGCGCCACCGGCCGCAGCCAGGCGGACGCGCCGGAAATTGACGGCCAGGTCCTGCTCCGCGACGCCGCCCATCTCGCGGCCGGCGACATCGTGGACGTGCTGATCGAGGACGCCGACGAACACGACCTGTTTGGGGTGCCGTTTGAGGGTCTCTCACCCCGACCTTGAGCCGGGGGGTTTCGCAATTATGACCATGCCGCGCGCCGGGTCCGGATTGGGGCCGGGGGTATCGGAGTGATGGTCGGTCGCCATTGATCGACGTTATCGCGCGGACAATCGTTGCACGCTACGGCTGCGGCATCATGCCGAGCTATACCGTCACAATCGTCAACGAGCACTTCTCCCAGACGGGGGAGCAGCAAGCATCTGACAATGTGGGGGCGTGGAAGGCGGCGATTTCGAGTGCCATCACGATTGCTGCCGAGCAGGTCTCGCATGGCAATCCCTTCTTCGGCGCAGAGGTGACCGTCGCACAGGGCAAGCAGCAGATCGGCCGATATCTCGTTTCCGTGGGTGCTACCCCATTGAAGGAATAGGGTTCGCTACCGTGTCGTAGCCGCGACTGCAGTCATGACGCTCCTGACCGAGCGAGGGTGCGAGCGGCCGGTGCATTGGCTGCACAGTTCAGCTTCCACCGCGTCCCACCACATGATGCGGACGTCGAGCAGCTGACGGTGAAGCGTTACGTCATTGGACCCGCTATCGACCTAAAGAGGCCGTCCGGTCTATTCACCGCCGATGCTCCGTCCCGTCCTCGTCGCCCTGACCCTCTTCGCCACCCCTGCCCTCGCCCAGTCCATCACGGCGTCCGAACAGGCGCGTATCGACGCGGTGGTCACCACCACGCTGCGCGACACCGGCGTCCCGTCCGCCTCGATCGCGATCGTCCGCGACGGGCGGATCGTGCTGACCAAGGCCTATGGCAAGCAGTGCGAGCGGTGCTCCACGCCCGACCCGCGCCTCCCCTACCCGATCGCGTCGATTTCGAAACAGTTCACCGCCGCCGCGCTGCTGCTGCTCGAGGACGAGGGCAAGCTCAGCCTCGACGACACGGTCGCCAAACACCTTCCCGGCATCTCCGGCGGCGAGACGATCACGCTGCGCCAGCTGCTCAGTCACACCGCCGGGCTGCGGGATTACTGGCCGCAGGATTACAGCTTCAGGGCGATGGAGACCACGACCACCCCGCAGGGAATCGTCGATCGCTGGGCGAAGAAGCCGCTCGACTTTGCGCCCGGTACGCAGTGGCAGTATTCGAATACCGGCTATGTCGTCGCCGGGATGATCGCGGAGAAGGTCGCGGGCGAGCCGCTGCTCGCGTTCCTGCAGCGCCGAATCTTCGCGCCGCTCGGCATCCGCGCGATCAGCCAGGATCGTGTGGCCGGCCCGGGCTTCCCACAAGGCTATAATCGCCACGCGCTCGGCCCCGTCCACCTGTCGCGCCCGGCCGCGCCGGGCTGGGTCTATGCCACCGGCGAGCTCGCGATGTCGGCGGAGGACCTCGCCAAGTGGAACATCGCCCGGTTGGATCGCACGCTGCTGCCTCGCGAGGATTGGGAGGCCCAGGAGACGCCGGTGCGGCTGCGCGACGGCAGCACCAACGGCTATGGCCTCGGCGTGTTCACCGGCACATCGGAGGGTCGGCGGTTCGTCGAGCATGCCGGCGCGGCGGTCGGCTACCTCTCGCAGAACATCGTCCTGCCCGACGACCGCACCGCGATCGTCGTCCTCACCAACGCCGAGTTCTCCGACGCCTTTCAGCGCATCGCGCGCGGCATCGGCCAGGCCATCCTGCGGCCAAGCGCCCCGGTGACCGAGGATGCGGCGGCATTGACGCGCGCTAAACAAGTCTACGACCAACTCCGCCGTGGCACGCTCGACGCGAACCAGCTCACCGAAAACGCCGCCTACTATTTCACCCCCGCCGCGCGTGCCGACTACCGCACCAGCCTCGCCCCGCTCGGCGAGCCGACCGGCTTCGTCCAGCAGGGCCGTACCCGGCTGCGCGGCGGCTTCGTCAACCGCGTCTATCGGGTCACCTATCCGACCCGCGAGCTCGCGGTCAGCACCTATGCCGAACCGGGAGCCAACGGCCGGTTCGAACAGTTCCTGGTGGGCCAATGACCTTTTCAGACCTGCTCCAGCCCGATCGCGGCCAGCCAGCGCGGCTCATCCACATCGTCACGCCGGACGCCTGGGAGAGGTGGCTGTCGGCGCGACCACCCCGCGTCCGCGCCACGGTCGCTGCGCACGGCCTGACCGGCAAGCCCGGCAATCGCGCCATCCTTCCCGGCGACGCAGCCGACGACTGGTCGGCGCTGCTGGTGTGCGACGAGGCCGTGACCTCACCGTGGCGCTTCGCCTCGATGGGCGGGTTCCTGCCCGCCGGCACCTATCGGCTGGCGGACGACACGCCGGGCGACGGCGCACTCGGCTGGCTGCTCGGCCAGTACCGCTTCAGCCGCTACCGCAAGGCCGACGAGAGCGGCGCGCGCGTTCTCCTCACCCCCGATATCGCCAGCATCGCCGAGACGGTGCGCCTGGCCAACGCAACCGCGCTGGTCCGCGACCTGGTTAACACGCCCGCGTCTGATTGCGGTCCCGCCGAGCTCGAGGCCGCCGCCGACACCTTGGCAAAGCAACACGGCACGACGCTCACCGTCACGCGCGGCGACGCGCTGGAGACCGGCTATCCGATGATCCACACGGTGGGTATGGCCGCCGGCCGCGATCGTCACCCGCGACTGATTGAACTCGAATGGGGCGATCCCGCGCACCCGCGCATCGCGATCGTCGGCAAGGGCGTGACCTTCGACACCGGCGGCCTCGACATCAAGCCGGCGGCGGGCATGAAGCTGATGAAAAAGGACATGGGCGGCGCCGCGCACGCCCTCGCGCTGGGGAGCCTGGTGATGGCCGCCAAGCTCCCGGTCCGGCTGCACCTCCTGATCCCCGCGGTAGAGAACAGCATCGCCGGCAATGCCTTCCGTCCCGGCGACGTGCTCCGCACCCGCGCCGGGTTGACGGTGGAGAACACCAACACCGACGCCGAGGGCCGTCTCATCCTCGGCGATGCTCTGACCAAGGCGGGCGAGGGCAAGCCCGAGATGATCCTCGATTACGCCACCCTGACCGGCGCCGCGCGCGTGGCGCTCGGCCCCGACCTGCCGCCGCTGTTCGTCAATGACGACGCGCTCGCAGACGCGCTGCTCGCCGCCGGTGCTGCGCTCGGGGATCCGTTGTGGCGGATGCCGCTATGGGGCGGCTACGACGCCGACCTCAAGTCCGACATCGCCGACCTGCAGAACGCGCCCGACGGCGGCATGGCCGGCGCGATCACCGCCGCCCTCTTCCTCCGCCGCTTCGTGCCGAAGGACACACCCTGGGCGCACATGGATGTCTTCGCCTGGCGGCCGACGGCGAAGGCCGGGCGACCTAAAGGCGGCGATGCCTTTGGCGTCAGGGCGGCGTATCAGGTGCTGAAGGAGCGGTATTCGCCACGTTAACTCCTCCCCTACAAGGGGAGGTGGCGCGCGACGCAGTCGCGTGACGGAGGGGTGTTACCCTCTCGATAGTTGGACACGCCTCCGTAAGCGCGTGCCGCGCTGCCAGCTTCCCTGCAAGGGGAGGATTAACTTACCGGCAATCGAGCAGGCGCCTCGATGATCGGCACGAACTTAACCGCCGTCAGGCTCGCGCCGCCCACCAGCGCCCCATCCACATCGCCTGCGTCAAGCAGCTCGGCCGCATTCTCCCCCGTCACCGACCCCCCATATAACAATCGCATCGCCTCCGCCTCGGTGCCGACCAGCTCGCGTAGCTTCGCCCGGATCGCGCCATGCATCGCCGCCACATCCGCGACGGTGGGCGTCCGCCCGGTCCCGATCGCCCACACTGGCTCGTACGCGATCGACAGCCACTCCGCCGCCGCACCCTCGGGTAACGATCCTTCAAGCTGCCCCGTCACCACCGCCTCGGCCCGACCCGCATCCCGCTCTGCCAGCGTCTCGCCGACGCAAAGGATCACGGCCAGCCCATGCCGTCGTGCCGCCTCGGCCTTGGCCCTTACGTCGGCATCCGTCTCACCCTGATCCGCGCGGCGCTCGCTGTGACCGACCAGCGTGAAGCTGGCGCCGGCGTCTTTCAGCATCACCGCCGAGATACAGCCGGTATGCGCGCCCTTTTCGGCCGGGTGCACGTCCTGCGCGCCGATCGCGACGGAGGAACCGCCGACCCGCTCGACGGCGGAAAGGAGCAGCGTTGCCGGCAGTGCCAACGCCACGTCGCAGTTCGCGCCCTTTGCGGCGGCTGCTATACCGTCCACTTCGGCCAGCGCTTCGAGCGAGCCGTTCATCTTCCAATTGCCCGCCACCAGTTTCCGCCGCATCGCGCTCTCCTTCGTGCCGTCGGATAGCGCCCGCCCCGTCCGGCACAAGCTTGAAGCCGCCCCGCCCCTCGCCTAGAGCCGCGCGATGCTCGCATTCTTCCGCGGCCTGACCAAGTCTCGGGTCGGCCTGTTCATCGTCTTCATCTTTCTCGGGCTGATCGCGCTCGCCTTCGCGGCGGGCGACGTGTCGAACATCCGCTCGCAAGGAGTGGCCGCGGTCGGCGGCGGCGATAACGTGGTCGAGGTCGGCGGCACAGCGGTGACCGCGGCCGAGTTCAGCGCGCGCGTCGATCAGGAACTGCAGGTCTATCGCCAGCAGCAGCCGACGCTTGACATGGCGCAGTTCGTTGCCGGCGGTGGCTTCGAGGCCGCGCTCAACCGCCTGACCAGCGGCCTGGCGCTCGACCGGTTCGGCCGCGACCAGGGCATGACCATTTCCAAGCGCGCGATCGACGGACAGATCGCGTCCTTTCCCGGCCTGCAAGGTCCCAACGGTCAGTTCGACCCGGCGATGTTCCGCCAGCTGCTGCAGGATCGCAAGCTCACCGAGGGGGCCATCCGCGCCGATCTGTCGCGCGACATGATGGCGACGCTGCTCACCGCCCGCCTGCTGGAACGCCAGCCGGTGCCGCAGCAGCTGGCGCTACCCTATGCCAGCCTCTCGCTGGAGCGACGCGCCGGCACCATCGCCTTCGTGCCCACCGCCGCCATGCCCGCCGGCCCGGCGCCGACTGCGGCTGAGCTGCAGACCTTCTACGGCCGCAATCTCGCCCGCTACACCATTCCGGAGCGTCGCCAGATCCGCTATGCGCGCGTCGCGCCTGATCTGGTCAAGGCCGCCGCGACCCCGACCGAGACGGAGATCGCGCAGGCTTATGCGGGCGATCGCGCGAAGTACGCCGCTACCGAACGCCGCACGATCACCCAGGTCGTGGTGCTCGACAAGGCGGGCGCGGACCGCCTCGCCGCCACGGTCCGATCCGGCACCCCCCTCGCGGCTGCCGCGAGGGCCGCTGGGCTCGCCTCCTCCACCCGTGCGGACCGCACCAGGGAAGCGCTGACCGGCGAGACGTCGAAGACCGTTGCCGATGCCGTCTTCACCGCTGCCAAGGGCGCCGTAGTCGGCCCGGTGCGCGGCGGCATCGGCTTCACCGTCGCCACCGTCGATAAGGTCGAGCAGGTCGCCGGTCGCTCGCTGGCCCAAGTTCGCGACGAGATCGCCGCCGCGCTGACCACGAGCAAGACCACCGCCGCGATCAACGATCTACGCGACAAGGTGGACGACGCGCTCGGCGACAGCGCGACCTTTGACGAGATCGTCAAGGATCGTGGGCTTACGGGGCAGACCTCCGCGCCCTTGCTCGCCAATGGCGTCGATCCCGACCGGCCCGGTCCGGCCGACGCGACGCTCGCACCGCTGCTCCAAGCCGCGTTCCAGATGGGCGAGGGTGACGAGCCGCAATTGGTGGCGACCGGCCAGGACGGTAGCTTTGCGCTGGTCGCTCTCGGCCGCGTCATTCACGCGGCGCCGCGCCCGCTCGCCGCGATCCGTGATGTGGTGGCGCGGGACGTCGCCGCCGATCGCGCCCGCCAGGCCGCCCGCCGCGTCGCGCAGCAGGTGCTCGCCGCCGTCAACAAGGGGCAAACGCTGCAACAGGCGTTCGCCGCCACCGGTCTCCGCGCGGAAGCGCCCAAGCCGATCACGGCCAGTCGCGAGCAGGTCGATCAGGTCCAGGGCCCCGGCCGCGCCCCGCTCGCGCTGATGTTCGCGATGGCGCCGGGCACGGCCAAGCTGCTCGAGGCGCCCGGCAATGGCGGCTGGGCGATCATCAAGCTCGACCGCATCCAGCCCGGCGACGCCTCGCGCGACCTCGCCCGCGTCGCCGCCGTCCGCCAGGCGTTCGGTCAGGTGATTGGCCGCGAATATGCCGAACAGTTCGCCCGCGCCGCGCAGAAGGCGGTGGGTGTGACGACCAACGCGGCCGCCGTCGCCCGCGTTAAGAAACAGCTGACCGATCAGGCTGGTGCGTCCGGCCAGTGACGCGGCCGCCGCGCTGGCGGCGGGCCGCCCGGCACTGATTTGGCGGCGACAAGTCGCTGATACCGAGACGCCGGTCGCCGTCGCGCTGAAACTGATCGAACCGGGGCGCGGCGACTTCCTGCTGGAATCGGTGGAGGGGGGCTCCACCCGCGGCCGCCACAGCCTGATCGGCCTCGCCCCCGACCTGGTCTTCCGCGCCCATGGCGACTGCGCGGAGATCAACCGCCGATGGGGCACCACCCGCGATGCCTTCGTGCCCGCCGGCTCGACGCTTTCGGCCTTGCGCGCGCTGGTTGCCGAATGCCGCGCCGCGGTGCCCCCCGAACTCCCCCGCGCGCTCGCCTGCCTGGTGGGCTATTTCGGATACGAAACGATCGGCTTGGTGGAGACCTTGCCGCAGCCGTCGGCCGATCCGCTCGCGCTGCCGGACATGCTGTTCGTCCGACCGACGGTGGTGCTCGTCTTCGATCGCCTCGCCGACGCGCTTTACCTGATCGCCCCTGCCTGGCCCGATCCCGCGCGCGACCCCGCCGTGATCGCCGCCGAGGCGGAGGAGCGGCTGGACGCCACTGCCGCCCGGCTCGCCGGCACCACGCTGCCCCCTCCGCCACGCGCCGGCCTTGCGGAGCCGAGCTACACCCCCGCGATCACTCCCGAACGCTATGGCGAAATGGTCGCGGCCGCGAAGGACTACATCCTCGCCGGTGACATCTTCCAGGTCGTGCTCGCGCAACGCTTCTCCGCTCCCTTCGCGCTCCCGCCGTTCGAGCTCTACCGCTCGCTGCGCCGCATCAACCCGTCGCCCTTCCTCTACCATCTCGATCTGCCCGGCTTCGCGCTGATCGGCTCCAGTCCCGAGATCCTGGTCCGTGTCCGCGATGGTCAGATCACCGTCCGCCCGATCGCCGGCACCCGCCCGCGGGGACGCACCGCGACGGAGGACGAGGCGAACCGCGACAGCCTGCTCGCCGACCCCAAGGAACGCGCCGAGCATTTGATGCTGCTCGATCTCGGCCGCAACGACGCCGGCCGCGCGGCGGTAGCGGGCAGTGTCCGCGTCACCGACAGCTACACGGTCGAACTCTACAGCCACGTCATGCACATCGTCTCTAACGTGGTCGCCGATCTCGCCCCCGGTTACGACGCGCTCGACGCGCTGTTCGCCGGCTTCCCCGCCGGCACGGTAAGCGGCGCACCCAAGGTCCGCGCCTGCCAGATCATCGCCGAACTCGAACCCGAACGCCGCGGTGCCTATGCCGGCGGGGTCGGTTATTTCTCGCCCGACGGCTCGATGGACAGCTGCATCGTGCTGCGCACCGCGGTGGTCAAAGACGGCACCATCCACGCCCAGGCCGGCGCTGGTATCGTCGCCGACAGCGATCCCGCCTCCGAACAGCGCGAGTGCGAGGCCAAGGCCGGCGCGATCCTCGCCGCCGCTCGCGACGCCGTGGTAAGAGCGGGGGAGCCCAACTGGGGCCAGTAGGTTACCGTCCCTGGCTGCCGCTCCCGTCGCCGGTACGCGCCGCGCGCCGGTCAGCCGCCCATTGCCGCGCCTGCGCCTGAAAACAACCCGTCTGCCCGCCCGTGCCGACCGGCGAGCAGGTATCGGGCAGACCCGCCGCCACCCGGCTCGTCTGGTCGATATCGGCAGCGCGGTTGACCCAGCTGCCCGCCGCCCGCGCGATCGGCTGATCGTTGCGCAGCTCGCTCGGAATTCGGTACGGCTCCTCGAGTGTCGAGCAGACCACGACCTCATCGCCCACCGGCTTGGGACAAGCCTGTCCCTTGGCGATCTGAACGTTGCGGATCCGCTGCGGCGGCTCCTGCGCAGCGGTCGGCGCCGGCGAGGCGATCAGCGCGGCGAGCGCGAACAGGGAAAGCATGAGCGGACTCCTTCGGGCACCAACGCGGCCCTGGCACGAACGCTCCACCCTTATTGCGGCAGGAATGGGATGACGCAGCGATAATCCGCCGCCGGGCCGCCGGCTATGACCCGGCCGCCCGGCTTGCAAGCCACCCCCCGCCCGCTACAGCCGGGTCATGATCCTGGTCGTCGACAATTATGACAGCTTCACCTGGAACCTCGTCCATTATCTCCAGGAGCTGGGCGCCGCGGTCGAGGTGGTGCGCAACGATGCCATGTCGGCGGGTCAGGCGCTGACCTCTGGCGCGGACGCCTTCCTGATCTCTCCCGGGCCCAAGACCCCCGATCATGCCGGCGTCAGCCTCGATCTCGTCGCCGCCTGTGTCAATGCCGGCCGGCCGCTGCTCGGCGTCTGCCTGGGCCACCAGGCGATCGGGCAGCATTTCGGCGGCCGGGTGGAGCGCGGCCACCTGATGCACGGCAAGACCTCGCCCGTGCATCACGACGGCACCGGGCTGTTCGAGGGGCTGCCCTCGCCCTTCACCGCCACCCGCTATCATTCGCTGATCGTCAACGACGTGCCGGCGCCGCTGCTGGTCAACGCGCGCAGCGAGGACGGTGCGGTAATGGGCTTCCGCCATGCGACGCTGCCGATCCATGGCGTCCAGTTCCACCCCGAATCGATTGCCACCGAACACGGCCACGCCATGCTCGCCAATTTCCTGAGGCTGGCGGGCATGCCGGTGAAGGAGCTGGCGTGAGGACCGTGGACCTCCCCTCCCGCTTGCGGGTGGGGTCGGGGGAGGGCGTGTTCCGCTCCTGCGTGGCACCGACATTCCTTCCGCCAGCCCCTCCCGCAAGCGGAAGGGGAGCATGACGACCATCGCCCTCCTGCCCTCGCCCGCGACCCCACTCAGCCACGAGACCGCGCGCGCGGCGTTCGCCGACATCCTCGACGCGCGCGCGTCCGAGGACGACATCGCCGGCTTCCTGACTGAACTCTCCGACCGCGGCGAGACTTCGATCGAGATCGCCGAAGCCGCCAAAGCGTTACGCGAACGCCTCCTCCCGATCACCGCGCCCGCCGGCGCGATCGACGTCTGCGGCACCGGCGGCGACGGGCATCACACCTTGAACGTCTCCACCGCCGTCGCGCTGGTCGTCGCCGCCACCGGGGTGCCCGTCGCCAAGCACGGCAACCGCGCCGCCTCGTCCAAGGCGGGCGCCGCCGACACGCTGGAGGCGCTCGGCCTCGATATGGCGCGCGCCGGCGCGTCGGCGGAGGACACGCTCCATGCGCTCGGCATCTGCTTCCTCTTCGCCGCCAACCACCACCCCGCGATGAAGCGCATCACGCCCATCCGCCAGCGGCTCGGCCGCCGCACGATCTTCAACCTGATGGGCCCGCTCGCCAACCCGGCGCACGTCAGCCGTCAGCTGATCGGCATCGCCCGGCCCGACTATGCCCCCGTCTACGCCGAGGCGCTGCAACTGCTCGGCACCGAGGCGGCGCTGATCGTCTCGGGCGAGGAGGGGCTGGATGAGCTGTCCACCGCCGGCCCCAGCGTCGCCGTGTCGATCGGCGCGGTCGACCTGCCCGCCAGCATCACTCCAGAGGACGCCGACCTCCCCCGTCACCCGCTCGCGCGCATCCGCGGCGGCGATCCCGCACATAACGCGCTGGCGCTCCGCCGCCTGCTGACCGGCGAACCGGGCGCTTATCGCGACGCCGTCCTCCTCAACGCCGCCGCTGCGCTGGTCCTGGCCGGCACCGCAGACACGCTTCCCGCCGGCGCGGCCAGCGCGGCGGCGGTGATCGACTCGGGCGCCGCCAACGAGCTGCTCGACCGCTGGATCGCGTGGTGAGCGACCGCCTGCAACGCATCCTCGCCGTCACCTGGGAGGACGTGGCGCGTCGCAAACAGGCGGCCTCGCCCGACGTGCCGCCGCCCACCCCGCCGCGCGGCTTTCACCAGGCGTTGCAAGCCAAAGTCGCCACCGGCTTCGGCCTCGTCGCCGAGATCAAGAAGGCCAGCCCATCCAAGGGATTGATCCGCGCCGACTTCGACCCTGCCGCGCACGCGCGGGACTATGCTGCGGGCGGCGCTGCCTGTCTCTCGGTCCTCACCGACGAGCCCCACTTCCAGGGTCACCTCGACTATCTCCGCCTCGCCCGCGCCGCCTGCGACCTGCCCGTGCTGCGCAAGGATTTCATGGTCGACCCCTGGCAGATCGAGGAGGCCCGCGCGCATGGCGCCGACGCCATCCTGCTCATCGTCGCGGCGCTGAGCGATGCCGAACTCGCGGAACTCGAAGCCGCCGCGTTGGAACAAGGCATGGATGTGCTGGTCGAAGTTCATGACGAATCCGAACTCGACCGCGCGCTGCGCCTCCGCTCACGGCTGATCGGCGTCAATAACCGCGACTTGAAGACCTTCGACGTCGATCCCACCCGCGCCTGGCAGCTCGCAGGGCGCGTCCCGCCCGGCTACACGCTCGTGTCCGAAAGCGGCATCGCCGCCCACGCCGACCTGCTAGCCGCCGCCGAACACGGCATCCGCTGCTTCCTGGTCGGCGAATCGCTCATGCGCCAAGCCGATGTCGAGTTCGCGACGCGCACCCTGCTCGACGGCTGACCTCCGCGTCTCACCTTTACTCTTCCCCGGCGAAGGCCGGGGCCCAGTTGCGATGAGTGCAATGATGGCGAGCTGTCCTCACTAAGACAGCAGCCCGAAACTGGACCCGCCGTTCGCGCGGGGGAGGAGCGGAAGACAGAAGTTGGTGGCGTAGGCTATGAGCCGCGGATGACCCTCACCCACCTCGACCAGACCGGCGCCGCCCACATGGTCGACATCGCCGTCAAGGCGGTCACCACCCGAGAGGCCACCGCCTCTGGACGCATCATCCTCTCGGCGCCCGTGCTGCAAGCGATCCGCGACGGCAGCGCCAAGAAGGGCGACGTTATCGCCGTCGCGCGCATTGCCGGCATCATGGCAGCCAAGCGCACGGGCGACCTCATCCCGCTTTGCCATCCCATTCCACTTACCCGTGTCACCCTCGACCTGACGCTAGGTGACGGCGAGATCGTCGCCACCGCGACCTGCGCCACCGATGGCAAGACCGGGGTCGAGATGGAGGCGCTCACCGCGGTCTCCGTCGCGCTGCTGACGATCTACGACATGGCCAAGGCGCTGGATCGGGGCATGACGATCGAGGGCATACGCCTGCTCGCCAAGAGCGGCGGCCGATCGGGGGATTGGACCGCCGGGGACAATCCGGACAAGTGAGCGCCTAGCGCGCTTTCGCCTTGCGCGCTGCATACCGAGCATCGCGCGCGGCCTTCATCTCCGCGGCGCTGGCAGGCTTCAGCCGCGCCGCCTTCAGCTCGGCGGCCGCCTTCTCCTCGGCGAGCTTCGCCGCCTTGGCGGCTGCCTTCTCGGCCTTGGCCGCTGCAAGCGCAGCGGCCTTTTGCGCGCGCTCCTCGTTCAGGGCCTGCTGCTTCTCCTCGAACACGCGGCGCCGCTCGGCCATCACCGCCTCGTCGACCGGGGCCTTGGCCTTCAGCTTCTCGAGCGCCTTCTGCTTGGCGGTGCCGGCGGACGCGACGCGGTCCTGGAAGGTAGGGACTTTGAAGGCAGGCACAGATGATCCTCGGGGAAAGCGCTGAACGGGACGCGGACGCGACTTATGCGCCTCGGGCTCCGCTTACAAGCGTGGCGCCCGAACGAGCCCGCGTTGACCTTGCGCACGCGCCCCGACAGGACGGGGCCGTGACGCTGCTGCCGATCTCCGACGCGCAAGCGCGCCTGTTCGCGCTCGCGACGCCCGTAGCGCCGGAAACGGCGCCGCTGGCACAGGCCGCCGGTCGCTGGGCATCCGCCGACATCCATGCTCGCCGGACACAACCTGCCGCCGACCTCTCGGCTATGGACGGCTACGCCATCCGCTTCGCCGACCTGCCCGGCCCGTGGCGCGTCGTCGGCGAGAGTGCTGCGGGCCGACCCTTGCCGCGAGCCGTCGGCGCAGGCGAGGCAGCGCGCATCTTCACCGGCGCGGCCGTACCGGCTGGCGCGGACACCGTGCTGATCCAGGAGGAAGCGGGCCGCGAGGGCGACGCGCTGCACCTCGCCGGCGATGGCCCGGCCCATCTCGGCCGCAATACCCGCCGTCGCGGCCTCGATTTTAGCGAAGGCGACCGGCTGATCGAGGCCGGCCAGCGCATCACCCCCGCCCGCCTGGCGGTCGCCGCGACTGCGGGTCATGGCACCCTGCCCGTGCGCCGCCGCGTCCGCGTCGCGCTCGCCTCCACCGGCGACGAGCTGGTCGAGCCCGGCGAGCTCGCACCTGGCACCCTGCCGGAATCCAACCGCGCCATGCTCGCCGCCATGCTCGCCGACCTGCCGGTCGAGCTGATCGACCTCGGCATCCTCCCCGACCGCGTGGAGGCGCAGCGCGATGCCTTTGCGAACGTCCGCTGCGACCTGCTGGTCACCACCGGCGGCGCGTCTGTCGGCGACCACGATCTCGTCCGGCCCGCGCTCGCCGCAGCCGGTGCGACCATCCACTTCTGGCGGATCGCGCTGAGGCCGGGAAAGCCGATGATGGCCGGCAAGCTCGGCGGCGCCCTCGTGCTCGGGCTGCCCGGCAACCCCGTTTCCGTCTTCGTCACCGCGCTCCTGTTCGTGCGCCCGGCGATCGCGCATCTGTCGGGTGCCCGCGATCCCCTGCCCGTCACCCGCCGCGCCGTGCTGGGTGAAGACCTTCCCGCCAATAACGCGCGCACCGACTATCTGCGCGCGGTCGAGCGGGACGGGCGCCTCTACGCCGCGGCGGTGCAGGACAGTTCGATGCTCCTCACCCTCGCCCGTGCGACCTGTCTGATCGTCCGTCGGGCGCATGCGCCCGCCGCCCGCGCAGGCGACTCGGCGGAGATCCTGCCCTTCTTCTGAGGTCTGGCTTGACCTAGTCTTTTTTGTTCCATATGGGTTCCGCGTCTGTTCCCGGACGGAGGATCTGGCCATGCTCACCCGCAAGCAGCACGAACTCGTGTGCTTCATCAACGATCGCCTCGCATCGACCGGCGTGTCGCCGTCGTTCGAGGAGATGAAGGACGCGCTTGATCTGAAGTCGAAGTCTGGCGTCCACCGCCTGATCTCCGCGCTCGAGGAGCGTCAGTTCATCCGCCGCCTTCCCAACCGCGCCCGCGCGCTTGAGGTGCTGCGGATGCCCGAGCGGGCGGAGAAGAAGGTCGCGGCGAACAAGAGCGACTCGCGTGAACTTCGACAACTTCGCGATCTGCCCACCCCGGCGAACGACGTGATTGAGATCCCGCTGCACGGCCGCATCGCCGCAGGCGTGCCGATCGAGGCGTTCGAAGGGTCGACCATGCTGGCCGTCCCCGCCGCGCTGCTCGGTCAGGGCGAGCATTACGCGCTGGAGGTCGCTGGCGATTCGATGGTGGAGGCGGGCATCCTCGACGGCGACTATGCGTTGGTGAAGCGGCAGGAGGTCGCCCGCGACGGCGAGATCGTGGTGGCGCTGATCGACGAGGTCGAGGCGACGCTGAAATATTTCCGCCGCGAGGGCGCGATGGTCCGTCTCGATCCTGCCAATCGCGCATACGACCCGCAGCGCTACACCCCCAATCAGGTCCGCATCCAGGGCAAGCTGTCGGGCATCCTGCGCCGTTACGATTGACGCGCCAGTGCGCACATGGCCCAGCATAGCTGGCCGTGAGACGCGCCAGCGCGGCCGGCGACTCGGCTTAACGACCCGTTCGACGTCACGCGATTTACTCGCGTGACGCGCAGCCGCGGCACCGATCGCGTTTATGCCTCAACTTTCCCTCAATTTCCGGCGCGCCGAATAAAGCGGACCCGTTCGGGTCGGGAGAGTTTGGGGGGCACCCGCCAAGGGTGGCGATCTCCCGCCTGGAGGACCGTATCCACCTGCGGCGTGCTACCAAAGGTGATCGCAACACCGCCGGTCCGCGCCACCACCGGCCGGTCGAGCTTCAGCCAGCGCGGCAGGCAACGCCTGGGCAACCACCGCTCGCTGACCACGATGTCCGCCCGACCGCACGCCGCGATCAGCTCGCCGGCGGGCACCGGGTAACCGCTCCGGGTCGCCAGCACCCGCCAGGTCCGCCCGGCTCCGGCAACATCGACCATGCACAGATCATCGCTGCATCGCGCTCCCGGCTGATCCGGCAGCAACGCCAGCTCGCCGTCCACCCCGCCATTCTCGGCCAGCATCGCGCGCGTGTAATCCCCAGCCCGGTCGCGCAGCAGCGCCATCCCACCCGCCGTCCGCACCGCCAGGTGCCGTGCATCGCCCGTCACCAGCAGATCGGGCGCGGGCGTGGCCAACGCCCAGCCCGCTCCCGCGATCAGCGGCACCAGCCCCGCTCGCCGCCACCGCGTCCGCCACAAGGCGAGCCACAGGCCGCCCGCCACCATGAGCCCAAAAGCTCCCTCGGGCATCGCCGGCAGCGCCGCCACCGCGCCGGGGGCTCCGGCAACCAACCGCGCCAGCCCGAGCAAAGCTGCCAGCCCATGCCCGGCCAGCCACCACAGCGGCCCGCCCAGCCAGACCACATCGAGCAACAGCGCTGCCGCCTCCAGCGGCATGATGACGAAGGTCGTCAGCGGAATGGCCACGATATTGGCCAGCGCCCCGTACAGCCCGGCGCGATGGAAGTGGTAGGCTGCGATTGGCATCAGCGCGACCTCCACGACCAGCCCGGTGGCCAGCAGCGACAACAATCCCCGCCCCCATCGCCGCCACCGCGCTTCCTCATGCGGGCCGAAGAACGCCGCCACGACCGGCTGCTCGTGAAACGCGACGATCGCGGTGATCGCTGCGAACGACAGCTGGAAGCTCGCGCCTGCCAGCGACTCGGGCCGCACGATCAGCACGATCAGCGCCCCGCACGCGACCAAGCGCAGCGTCACCGCCTCCCGCCCCATCGCCAGCGCCGCCAGTACCAGCAGCGCCGCCACGCACGAGCGGATCGTCGGCACCTGCGACCCGGTCAGCAGGGTATAGCCGATCGCCACCACCGCGCCGGCCAACGCCGCCACCAGCGGCAGCCGCACCCGCAACGCCAGCCATGGGCTCAGCGCCAGCAGCTTGAGCACGACGAGGAAGGTCGCCGCCACCACGGCGGTGATGTGCAGGCCGCTGACCGACAGCAGATGCGCCAGCCCCGCACGGCGCATCGCGTCCGCATCCGCTTCTTCGATCGCGCCGACGTCGCCGGTCGCCAGCGCTGCGGCGATGCCGCCCTGGCTGCCCGGCAGCCGCTCGGTGATGTGGGCGGAGAGTCGCTGCCGCAGCCCGCCGCCACCCTCGCCCGCCCGCACCACGCTGATCGGCGCGAAGCCCCGACCGGTGGCACCGATGCCGGCGAACCAGGCGGTGCGCGAGAAATCATAGGCGCCCGGAACGGCCGCGGTCGGCGGCGGCATCAGCCGGGCACGCAAGGTCACCACCGCGCCCTCCCCCAACCCGGCCGGGGCATCCGCCTGCGCCAGGTTCACCCGCACCCGCGGCGGCAGCGCAACCGCTCGCCCGCGTCCGTCGCTGGCGCCGGCGAGGGTCAGCAGGGTCAACCGCACCAGCCCCCGCGCCGCGAGCGGTTCCACCCGCTCCACCTCCGCAGTAAAGCGCGCCACGGTCGGCCCGGCGAGCACCGGCGCCGACACTCGCTCGGCGCGCCACCACACCAGCGCGAGCCCCAGCGTAGCCGCCAGTGCGCCTACCCCGATCACGCGCGCCAGCCGCTCGGCCCGCCCCAGCGCCAGGGCCGCGAGCCCGGTCGCCGCGAGCGCCAGCCCGGCCGCCGTCCAGCTGCGCTCGTCGGCCAACACGAACCAAGCGGCGATCCCGGCGCCCATCGCGACCGGCAGCCACAGCGGCAACTGATCCCGCTCCGCCTCCAGCCACCGCTCGATGCCCGATCCGGGACGCGACCCCATTTGTCGCCACGGGAGGCGTATGCTAGCGGCCGCGGCGGCTGATGTGGCCATCCTTGCCAGCTTGGGAGCAGCGGCGCTTGGGCGCAACCGACAAGATCGAAGGTGTGGTGACGCGGTTCGCGCCGTCGCCGACCGGGTTCCTGCACCTGGGCGGCGCGAGGACGGCGCTGTTCAACTGGCTGTTCGCCCGCCGGCACGGCGGCCGGTTCCTGTTGCGGATCGAGGACACCGACCGCGCCCGCTCGACCCAGCCCGCGATCGACGCGATCCTCGACGGCATGCGCTGGCTCGGCCTCGACTGGGACGGCGACGCCGTGTTCCAGTTCGCCCGCGCGGCGCGCCATGCCGAGGTGGCGACGCAAATGATCGCGTCCGGCCACGCCTATCGCTGTTGGATGACGGCCGAAGAGATCGCTGCCCAGCGCGCCGAGGCGGAGGCCGCCAAGAAGCCCCTGCGCATCCGCTCGCCCTGGCGCGACCGCGCCGACGGCCCCGGCGATCAGCCCTTCGTCGTCCGGCTCAAGGCGCCGCGCGAAGGTGCGACCACCATCGACGACAAGGTGCAGGGGGTCGTCACCGTCCAGAATGCGGAGCTCGACGACCTGGTCCTGCTCCGCTCCGACGGTACGCCGACCTACATGCTCGCCGTCGTGGTCGACGATCAGGACATGGGCGTGACCCACGTCATCCGCGGCGACGACCACCTCAACAACGCCTTCCGCCAGCTGCCGATCATCCGTGCGATGGGCTGGCGCGAGCCGGTCTACGCGCATGTGCCGATGATCCACGGCGCAGACGGCGGCAAGCTCTCTAAACGCCACGGCGCGGTCGGGGTCGAGGCCTATCGCGACGAGCTCGGCATCCTGCCCGAGGCGCTCGACAATTACCTGCTTCGCCTCGGCTGGGGACATGGCGATGCGGAGATCATCACGCGCGAACAGGCGGTGCAATGGTTCGACCTTGCGCACGTCGGCAAGGCGCCGTCGCGGTTCGATTCCAAGAAGCTCCAGAACCTCAACGGCCACTATATTCGTGAGGCCGACGACAAGCGGCTGGCCGCGCTGGTAGCCGATCGGCTTGGCGACGCCGAGGTGGACCTCCTCGCCCGCGCCATGCCGGCGCTGAAGCCGCGCGCGGCCGAACTCAACGAACTCGCCGACGGCGCTCGCTTCCTGTTCGCCACACGACCGCTGCCGATCGCGACCGATGCGGAGCCGCTCCTGGCGGGCGATGCACGGCACACACTCGCCCTTGTCCATGCCGCGCTTGACGCGGTGGAGCACTGGGATACGGAAGCGCTCGAGGCCGCGGTGCGGCAGGTGGCGGAGACGACCGGCTTGAAGCTCGGTCAGGTCGCCCAGCCCTTGCGCGCCGCACTCACCGGACGGCGCACGTCGCCCGGCATCTTCGACGTCCTGGCGCTGCTCGGGCGCGAGGAAAGCCTGGGCCGGATCGCCGATCAGGCCGCACTCAAGGAAACAGCAGAATGACCGACGCCGCCGTCTCCATCGCCGACCACCAGTACAAACGCATGTCTGGCTCGGTCGGGCCGGACGTGGTCGATATCCGCAAATTTTATGCCGACACTGGCATGTTCACCTATGACCCCGGCTTCACCTCGACCGCCAGCTGCCAGTCGAACCTCACCTATATCGACGGCGACGAGGGCGTACTGCTCCATCGTGGCTATTCGATCGGCGAGCTCGCCGAACAGTCGAACTTCATGGAGGTGAGCTACCTCCTCCTCAACGGCGAACTGCCATCGGCGGCGGAGCTGAGCCGCTTCAGCACCACGATCACCCGGCACACGATGGTGAACGAGCAGCTCGCGCAGTTCTTCCGTGGCTTCCGCCGTGACGCGCATCCGATGGCGATCATGTGCGGTGTCGTCGGCGCGCTGTCGGCCTTTTATCATGACTCGACCGACATCCACGATCCCGTACAGCGCACCATCGCATCGCACCGGCTGATCGCAAAGATGCCGACGATCGCGGCGATGGCGTACAAGTACAGTGTCGGGCAACCGTTTCTCTATCCCGACAATTCGCTCAGCTATACGGGCAATTTCCTGCGCATGACTTTCGGCGTGCCTGCAGAGCCTTATGTCGTCGATCCGGTCGTCGAACGGGCGATGGACCGCATCTTCATCCTGCACGCCGATCATGAACAGAACGCGTCGACGTCGACCGTTCGCCTGGCGGGGTCGTCGGGCGCCAATCCATTCGCCTGCATCGCCGCTGGCATCGCCTGCCTGTGGGGTCCGGCGCATGGCGGCGCCAACGAGGCCGCGCTCAACATGCTGCGCGAGATCGGCCGGCCCGAGCGCATCCCGGAATTCATCGCGCGGGCGAAGGACAAGAACGATCCGTTCCGCCTGATGGGCTTCGGCCACCGCGTGTACAAGAACTACGATCCGCGCGCGACGGTGATGCAAAAGACCGTGCGCGAGGTGTTCAAGGCGATGGACGTCTCCGACCCCGTCTTCGACGTCGCATTGCAGCTCGAGGAACTGGCGCTCAAGGATCCGTATTTCGCGGAGAAGAAGCTGTTTCCGAACGTCGACTTCTATTCGGGCGTGATCCTGTCCGCGATCGGCTTCCCGACCTCGATGTTCACCGCGCTGTTCGCGCTTGCCCGCACCGTCGGGTGGGTGGCGCAGTGGAACGAGATGATCACCGATCCGGACCAGAAGATCGGCCGTCCGCGCCAGCTCTATACCGGTCCGACGGCGCGGCCCTACGTCCCCGTCGCACAGCGATGACGCCTGTCCGCCGTATCCTCGTCGGCGTCGGCGTCGCCATGACGCTGATGGGGCTGCTGTGGATTGGTCAGGGTCTGGGCTATGTCCGCTGGCCGGCGTCGAGCTTCATGCTCATGCAGCGGGTCTGGGCCGATTACGGCGCGGCCCTCGCCGTGGCCGGGCTGCTGGTGGTGCTAGCGGCGCGGCGCTGGCCCCGCAGGTAGCGTCAGCGTGAAGCGCGCGCCTTCGCCCGGCGTGCTCTCCACCGTCAGGTCGCCACTCATCGCGCGCGCCAGCCGCCGCGCGATGTAGAGGCCCAGCCCGTTGCCCCCGACTTCGCTCGGATCGATCCGCTCGAACTTGCCGAAGATGCGCGCCTGATCCGCCGGCGCGATGCCCTTGCCCCGATCGGTGACGACCAGCCGCGCCCAGTCACTGTCGCCCGTCACGCTCAACCCGATGCTTCCTCCTTCGGGCGAGTAGCGTATCGCATTGCCGACCAGGTTGACCGCGATCTGCAGCGCCCGCCGGAAATCGCCCAGCGCGGGCACCACCGCTTCCACCGGCGGTCTTTCCACGGTGACCTGCGCCGCCGCCGCGCGCACGCTCAACAGCCCGGCCGCGCGCCGCGCCACGTCGACCAGGTCGATCGGCTCAGGCGCGAGACGGAAACCCGGCCGCTCGACCGCTTGCAGGTCGGCCAGATCGTCCACCAGACCGAGCAGGTGCCGCCCCGCACTGGCGATATCCGCCGCATAGTCGGCGTAACCGGGCGCGATCGGCCCATCGGTCTGCGCGTTGATGCTGTCGGCATTGGCGACGATCCGCGCCAGCGGCCTCCGCAGCGCCTTGTCTAGGCCGCCGGTAAAGCTTTCCGGCAGCGCCTCTGGCTCGACAGGCTCGACCGTGGCGACCATCTCCGCCCCGCCGCTCAGCCCCGCGAACGCACCTGCGGCATCGTGACGGACCTCGGCGGAAAGCAGCACCTTGCGCCCGCTCGCCCGCACCCGCGCCGCCTGTGCGTCGAATGGCCGCCGCCGGGCAAGCGCGTCGAGGATCGGCAACGCGCCGTCATCGCCGTCGTCCAGCGCGAATAGCGCCGTCAGCGGCTGCCCGAGCAGCGCAAAGGCATCCAGCCCTGCCTGGGCCGCCGCCTCCAGCGACACGAAAGTCAGTCGCAGCGACGCGTCTGTCTCCCAATGCCAGTCCCCACCTGCCGCCAGGGTTGCGGCCGCGTCCGGGGCAGGCTGCCAAGCCGGCGCCTCCCGCCAGCCGCTGACTGCGAGTCGCACGTCCTCACCCTCGGGCTGCGCGCGTACCCACAGATGCAGGTCGCCGTCCTCGTCGGCCACCACCACGCCGCGCGAAACGATGACGCCCAGCCGTCGCGCCAGTCGCGCTGCCGTCGCCAGCTGCGGCACCGCCACCACCTCGCCGACCCGTCCGCCGGCACGCGCGTTCAGTCCGTCCAAGGCGAGATCGGCGGTCCGTAAGCGGCCTTGCGCATCCACCGTCGCGTGCGCCACGGCGCTTTCGCCACCAAGCCCGACCGCGATCATCGCCGCCCTGCCCGGTCCAGCGCCCTGATCGCCATGCGGAAGTCCGACGCCAGCGTTTCCGGCGCCAGCGCCAGCCGTGCCGCCGCCGGCGTGATCGCGGCGACGTGATCCAATTCGTCCGCGAACGCCTCGATGTCGCGGCGCGGGTCGGCATCGCTCAACGCCAGCGCGATGCGGGCGATGGTCGGCCGGTCGAGCTGCACCGCCCGCAGCGCCAGCCATAGTCGGTCACCCTCAGGCTCCAGCACGAGCGCCTGCGCCTGCGCGAAGTCGAGCCCGATCGCCTGCGCCAGCACCGCGACGAACAGCGACAATCGCCGATCGCCCAGACTCTCGAGCAGCAGCGCGGGGAGCTCTTCAGGCCGCGCGTCGATCGCCGCAGCCAGCCGCATCGCGATCGCGTCGGCACCGTCGCCCTCGTCGTGCGCGCTCAGCGACCGCACCGCCGCTTCCGCGATCGCGCGATCGACGTCCGGGTTCGAAGCTCCAGGGCGGATCGCCGCCGCCACCCACCACACCAGCCGGTGCTGCAGTTCCGCCGCGAGCGTCACCCCGCTACGGCTGTCCGCCACCAGCAGCGCCCGCGCCGCCGTCGCCACCACGCGGTCGGGCACCGCCGCGAGCCGGACCAGCAGGCTGCCGGCCTCGGCATCCTTGACCGCGACGGGCAGCGCGGCCGCGAGCAGTTCATGCCGAACCCGCGCGATCAGCGTCTCGACCAGGGCCTCGTCGCGCAGCAACCCCGCGCATGCCAGTCGCTCGGTAGCACTCGGTCCGATCAACAAGCTTTCGGCGACGGTCGTAGCCCCGCGGGCGGCCAGCAATCGCGCGGCCTGCCGGCGCAGCTCCACCTCGATGCTTCCGATGGTCTCGCTCAACAGCCGCGCGAATGACAGTCGCGTCCGCTCGTCGAGCCGTGCGTCGTCGGCCAGGAAGATGTCGTCGATCGCGCCGAACAGGCGCACGTCCGCCCGCAAGCGAGCTTGCGCGGCACGGGCGGCGGCGGAGAACGGAGCGGCGTCGGCAGGCATTCCCGCATCTGTACCGCCGCTGTGATTAAGACGCGACTAAGCTTGCGGCCGCAGCCGCTCGATGGCAGCCGCCACGGTCGCCGTTGCATAGGCGGCGGCGGCGGCGAGCCCGATCACCGGCCAGGCGAGCGCGGCACCGGCAAGTACGATCAGAAGATAGGCCGACGCACTGCCCCACCACCATTGCCGCAGCCGCTCTGGCCCGGCGCGTTCGGCCAGCGTCGCCAGCGTCACTGCGGCGATCGCCACGGCCAGCGCGGCGACATCGCCCGCCCGCCCGCCTTCGGCCGCACCCAGGAACAGGGCCGCCGCGGCCGGGATCAGCAATCCCGCGCCGCGTTGTGCGCGCTCGACACCCGCCTCGTCACGCAAGCCGCTGAGCGTGGCGCCGATCCCGAGCACCACGCAGGCCACGAAGGCGAGCGCCAGCCCCGCCACGCTCCAGCCCAATCCAATCGCCGCCAAACCCGCCATGCCCAACACACCGCCGGCGGCGCCGACCCCGGCACCCGGCCAACGCCGATCGATCATTGCCGGCAGCGCCACGCGCGCAAGGGGGGCCAACACCCACCTGTCGAACCATCCACGCCGGTCCGACACGATCGCGGCGAGCACCGCGCGGCCACGCTCGGCCAGCGCGCCGCCGTTGCGCTCGATCCCGTGCCCGTGCGCCAGCGCCTCGGGTGGAAGCATGACGTGCACCGCGCGCGCTTGCTCCGCCACACGCACCAACGTCGATTGCGCGTCATAGTCGGGTGGCAGCCGCGCGGCCTCGCCGATCCGTCGCGGGTCGAGGCGCGCGACGCCCGCCCAGGCCTGGCCGCCGCCCAGCCGCTCGAACACCGCGCCCGCTTCCGCCTGCGGGACCACGAGCAGGGCGTCGCCACCTTCTTCCGCCAGCGTCGCCACCACGCGTTCGGTGGTGATCAGCCCGTCGGCAAGCATCAACACCCGCGCCAACGGATGCAGCTTCGCCGCCGCCTCGCTCGCATGACGCACCGCGTCGACGGTCACGCCGCGCTTGCCGATCCGCGACACCGCGCCCAACAGCTCGGGCGTCAGCCGCGCGACCAGTATGATGATCTGCGACACGCCCGCCTCGACCAGCAGCCGCGCCTGATACTCGATCAACGTCACGCCGCCGAACGGCAGCGTCGCCGTCAGTCGCTCGGGCCGATCGTCGGATTCCGCGATCGCAAAAAGCAGCCCCGCCAGCATGGACGAGGCTGTTAGGGGCTAGTGGCGCGTCCGGCTAGAGCCGCGCGACCATCCGCTTGAGCTTCACCGTCAGTCCCGGATCAGGCGCGCCCGCCGCGATCGCCTCACCTGCAAGCGCCGCCAGGCGAACCGCACCGAAGCTTGCCGCAAGGCCCTTGAGCCGCCACGCGGCCGCGACCCATGCATCCGCGGCCGTTGCCTGTTCGAGCGACAGAACCGCCGCGCCGGCACTTTCCAGAAACGCATAGCGTAGCTCGGCGATCAGCGCCGGATCGTCGCCGACCGCCGCCGCCAGGGTCGCCTCGATCGCTCCGGGGTCATAGGCCATGCCGATCGATAGCGCGTCGATGCTTACCGAAGCGTTGCGCTTGGCGCTTTGCGCGCGGACGAAAGCTGGTAAATCAACATCCATGAGTGGGGGTAGCATGGTGGTCGAGATACGCGCGGATACGAGCCGCGCCGCGCAACCGGACTATGTCGAGCCGGTTCACGACGTGCCTGCCGCCGACGACTGGACGGATTTCGAGCTGGAGGAGACGATCGACCGCAGAGCGGGGATGCGGCGGATCTTGGCGCTCGCCGCTATCGCCTTCGCCGCGGCGTGGGTGCTGGGGATGCTTTGGCTCGCGCGTGCCTCGCTGGCGCAATTGTCGCCGCTCGGCTTTGCGCAGTTCGCGGCGGCGTTGGCGGTCGTGCCGGCTTTGATGGGCATCATGTGGCTGATCGGCCTACGCACCAGCCATGCCGAGGCCCGGCGGTGGAGCGGAACCGCCGCGGAGATGCGCGCGGAGGCACTCAGGCTCGAACGCAGTGTCGCTGCTCTGGGACAGGCGGTAGAGGCGAACCGCCGCCAGCTGGCGACACAGATCGATGATCTGGTCGCACGCGGCGGGGACGCGACCGAGCGGCTCGGTGCGCTCGGGCGTGACCTGTCGGCGAACATCGCGCTGGCGAACACCCACGCAGCGACGATCGCCGACGCCGCGGACAAGGCCGTGGCGGGTATCGGCACCTTCGTCGAGACACTGCCCGCCGCCCATGCCGAGACCGAGCGGGTGGCGCAGTTGCTTGATCGCACGGCGGCAAGCGCGACCGGCCACGCGGCCCGTCTGGAAGAGCAGATCACCGGTCTGGCGGAGCGTGGTGGCGAGGCCGAGCGCATCGCCGATACGGCCGCGCAGGCGCTCGCCGAGCATCTCGCGCGCATGGAGGGCACCAGCGAAGCCGCTGCCGCCCGCCTCGAAGGCGCGACGGCGGCGATGACCACCACGGTGGATGCCTTGCTCGACCGCACCGCCGACGCGGTCGACCGCTCTCGACAGGGCATCGCGTCGCAGGGTGACACGATGCTGGCGATGGTCGGCGCGCATCGGACCGCCTTGGACGACGCCGCCCGCACCTCGGCGGGCGCGCTGGCCGAGCGGATCGCGTCGGTGGAGGCGGCGATCGAGCGCCTCGCCGTACGCCTCCACGACCAACGCGCCAGCGGCGAGACCATGGTCGGGGAGCTCGAGACCGGGCTCCAGCGGGTCGAGACCCAGATGGCGGCGCTCCATCATCAGGGTGTCGATCGCTCCCAGCTGCTGGCGGCGTCGATCAGCGCGCTCGGCGGCTCGGCCGACGCGATGACGGAGGCGCTGCGCGCCGGCGAAGAGATGGCGACCCGCACCATCGGCACGACCGAATCGCTGCTGATCGCGCTCGATTCCGCCGCGCGTGAGATCGACGAGACGCTGCCCGATGCGCTTGGCCGGCTCGACCAGCGGGTGACCACCAGCAAGGCGGTGGTCGCCACCGCCAAGCCTGAACTGCTAGCACTCGTATCGGCGGCGGAGAGCAGCCACGACGCGATCGAGGCGATCGCCGGCGTCATCACCGAACAGCGCCGCGTCGTCGATCAGCTGTCCTCGCTACTCCTCCAGACCTTGACCGACGGCCAGACCAAGACCGAATCGCTGGGTCAGGTGATCGACGAGACGATCGGCCGCACTCACCGTCTCGCTGACGAGGCGGCGCCGCGGCTGCTGGAGGCACTGATGCGCGTCCGCGACACCGCGCAGAGTGCTGCCGACAAGGCGCGCGAGACGCTGGCAACGGTCATCCCCGAAGCCGCGAGCAGGCTGGAAGAGGCGAGCGCCTCGGCGCTGCGCCGCGCGACCAACGATACGGTGGAACGCCAGATCGCCGCCGTCGCCGACGCCACCGACCGCGCGGTCGACGCCTCGACCCGCGCCGCCCACCGGCTCGCCGAGCAGGTCCAGGCGATCGTCGATCAGACCGCGATCGTCGAGACCCGCATCGAGGACGCGCGCGCCGAGCGCGAGCAGCATGACAGCGACACCTTCTCGCGGCGCGTGTCGCTACTCATCGAATCCCTCAACTCCGCCTCGATCGACATCACGCGCAACCTGTCGACCGAGGTCTCGGATACCGCCTGGGCAGCCTATCTGAAGGGCGATCGTGGCGTCTTCACCCGCCGCGCGGTGCGCCTGCTCGACGCCGGCGAGGCACGCGCGATCGCGGCGCTCTATGACGAGGACGCCGGGTTCCGCGAGCGGGTCAACCGATACATCCACGACTTCGAATCCGTGCTGCGCTCCGTGCTCGCTCAGCGTGACGGCTCGCAGCTCGGCGTCACGCTGCTGTCGTCGGACATGGGCAAGCTCTACGTCGCGATGGCGCAGGCGATCGAACGCCTGCGCTGATCTAACGAAGCTGCGGCGCGTCCTCGACGTTGAAGAAGATCAGCATATCCGGCGTCACCCAGCCATTGACGTAATTGGCGTAGTACAGCCCGAACAACACCGTCGCGACCACCGTCACCCACAAAGCGACCCGTCCGGGGCGGAATTCGTGCGGGGCGCTTTCCGCCGTACCGGGGACATGCTCGGCACCCGCCTCGCGCCCGGTGCGGACGCCCCAGGGCAGCACGAGGAACACCGAGAACGCCCAGAACAGGCTGTAGATCGCCAAGATCGACGTCCACCGCACGGCCTTAGGCCTGGATCAGCAGCACATCGACGATCGGCTTCTTGCCCGTCCAGCGCGTCGCGATCTTGCGCACCGCCAACCGCACATCCTCTCGCACCCGATCGACCGCGCGCTTGCCGCCACGCGCAGCCTCGGCCGCGGCATCGCTCGCGTCCGCCACGAACGCCGCGCGATCCTCCTCGACGGGCAGCCCTTGCACCTTGACCTCGGGTCGTCCGAGCAGCCGCCCGTCCTTGCCAATCGCCACCGCGACCGACACCTGGCCGTTGACCGCGATCTTGCGCCGCTCGTTGATCGTCGCACCGTCCGCCGGCAGGATCACGTCGCCGTCGAGCACCAGGCGGCCGACTGCCGCGTTGCCGATCTTCTTCGCCGGTCCGGGTAGCAGCCGCACGATGTCGCCGTCGGTCTGCACCAGCGTCTGCGCGATGCCCTCGGCCGCCCCGAAGCGCGCCTGCTCCTGCATGTGCCGCATCTCGCCATGGACGGGGATCAGCACCTTTGGCCGGATCCAGCGGTACATGTCGGCGAGCTCCGGCCGCCCGGGATGGCCGGAGACGTGGACGTGAGCCTGGCGCTCGGTCACCATCTCCACGCCCTTACCGGCGAGGATGTTCTGAATGCGCCCGATCGCGACCTCGTTGCCCGGAATCTGCTTGGACGAGAAGATCACCGTATCGCCCTTGCCGAGGCTGATCGGGTGCGTGCCCTCCGCCACGCGGCCGAGCGCCGCGCGCGGCTCACCCTGGCCGCCGGTGGCGACGATCAGCACCTTGCCCGCAGGCAGCTTCATCGCCGTGTCGGGGTCGATCGTGTCGGGAAAGTCGAGCAGATAGCCAGTCGCCTTGGCGACGCGGAGGATGCGGTCCAGCGAGCGGCCGGTGACGCACAGCTGCCGCCCGGTGTCGCGTGCGACCTGGCCTAGCGTATGCAGCCGCGCGGCGTTGGACGCGAAGGTGGTGACGAGCACCCGCCCCTTGGAACGCGCGACGACCTCCGCCAGCCCCTCGCGAACGCTGCTCTCCGACCCTGATGCCTCCAGGTTGAAGACGTTAGTCGAATCGCACACCAGCACATCGACGCCGGTGTCGCCGATCGCTGTTAGTTGTTCCACGGTTGCCGGCTTGCCGATCACCGGTGCCGGATCAAGCTTCCAGTCGCCGGTATGAAAGACTCGGCCCGCCTCGGTCTCGATGGTGATCGCATTGGCTTCGGGAATGGAGTGCGACACGGGCACCCAGGTGCAGGCGAACGGCCCGAGCTGGAGCGGCTCGCCTTCCTTGACGATGCGCAGCTTGACGCGCCGTTCGATCCCTTCCTCTTCCAGCTTGCCGCGCACCAACCCGGCCGTGAACGCGGTCGCATAGAGCGGCACGCCCAGATCCTCGGCCAGATACGGCAGCGCGCCGATATGGTCCTCATGGCCATGGGTCAGCACGATGCCGACCAGGTCGGCGGCGCGCTCTTCGATGAACTGCAGATCGGGCAGGATCAGGTCGATGCCGGGATAGCCGGCGTCGGCAAAGGTCACGCCGCAATCGACCATCAGCCATTTTCCGGCCGTACCATACAGCACGACGTTCATGCCGATTTCACCCGAGCCGCCGAGAGCGCAGAAGATCAGTTCGTTGTTCTTGGGAGTCATGTAGTCCTGTTATTCTCTCGTCATGCCCGCGCGAGCGACCAGGCCGCTCCTGTGACGATAATGGTTGTGCGGGTTTACCGGTCAGCACCGGCGGGGAAAACTCTAGCCGGCTATATGGGAACGCTCGTACATCAGCGCCAGTCCCTGGATGGTCAGGTCGGGCTCATAGGCGTCGAACACGTCCGTATGGTCGTGCAGCAGCGCCGCCAGCCCGCCGGTGGCGATGACCTTGGTCGGCCGCCCGACCTCCTGCTTCAGCCGGGCGATCAGCCCTTCGACCAAAGCGATATAGCCCCAGAAGATGCCGATCTGCATCTGATCCACCGTGTTGGTGCCAATGACGGTGTCTCGCGTCGGCGCCTCGATCGCTACACGCGGCAGCTTGGCGGCGGCGGTGACCAGTGCGTCGAGCGACAGGTTGATCCCCGGCGCGATGATCCCGCCCTTGTAGGCGCCGCGATAGTCGCTGACGTCGAAGGTGGTGGCGGTACCGAAATCGACCACGATGAGGTCGCCGGGATGCAGCGCATGCGCTGCGATGGTGTTGACCGCCCGATCGGCGCCGAGCGACTGCGGCTCATCGACGTCGAGCGGAATGCCCCATTCGACCGGCGCGCGACCGGCGATCAGCGCCTCCGTCTTGAAGTATTTCTGGCTCAGCACCTGCAGGTTGTGGAGCGCGCGCGGCACCACCGTCGCCACTATCACGCCTTCGATGGCGTCACGTGACAAACCCTCCAGCTGGAGCAGCTGGCTCAGCCACACCGCATATTCGTCGGCCGTACGCCTGGGATCGGTCGCGATCCGCCACCGCGCGACGATCCGCCGGCCATCCAGAACGGCGAACACGACGTTGGTGTTGCCGGCGTCGACCGCGAGCAGCATCTAGGCTTCAGACCAGGAACACATCGCCGGCGTGAATGGCACGCCGCTCGCCCGACGCCAAGCGGAGGATGAGGGCGCCGTCCGGATCGAGATCCTCGAACAGACCCTCGACCCGTGCGCCATCGGGGAGGTGAGCCGCGAGCGCGTCGCCTCGCGGGTGGGCAACTTTTAGCCAGCACTGGCGAATGGGAGTGAAACCCTCGCTGCGCCAGCGTTGAAGCCAGCGGGCAAAACTGTCCGCCAGAATTCCAACAAAGGTCTCCGGCCCGACTATAACGCCGTGCGCGGCAAGGCTGGTCGCTGGGCGATCGGGCAAGTCCGGATGGTGCGCTAGGTTGACGCCAATGCCGACCACCACCGTATCATCGGCGCGCTCGAGGAGGATGCCCGCGAGCTTGGCGCCGACCAGCAGCAGATCATTTGGCCACTTCAGCCTGAGAGCTCCGTCTGGAAGGCTCGGCCGTGCAGCACCGGGAGCTGGGCGTCGCCCGCCACCATGGTGAACGAGAAGGGCAACGGCGTCCCAAACCGCGACGGCGGCCACGAAGCTGAGCGTCGCCGCCGCCGGATCGCCGGGTCGCAGCTGCACGACCGTACTGCCGTAGAAATTCCCGACCGGCGAAACCCACTCCCGCCCCTGTCGTCCCCGCCCCGCCGTCTGCCGTTCCGCGCGCAGCCAGAACCCCTCGGCCGCCACCCCGCTCCGTGCGAGCGCCAGCACATCGGCATTGGTCGATCCCGTTTCGGCGACGGTCCGGATCGTGCTCAGAACAGCGAGCCTAGAACAGGGATCGGGCCGCGATCAGCGTCCATCCGCCGAGCGGCGCCAGCAGCACCCAGCCGAGCGGCGACACGATCACCGCCGATGCCGCGATCAACCCGCCCTCGACGACGCTGCCGCCGCGCGCGAAGGCCGGTGCCGGCTCATCGAAATACATCACCTTGATGATGCGCAGATAATAATAGGCGCCGATCACCGACGCGACGAAGCCGACGACCGCGAGCGGATACAGGCCGGCGTTCACCGCCGCCATGAACACGGCCAGCTTGGCGTTGAAGCCAAGCAGCGGCGGGATGCCGGCGAGCGAGAACATAAAGATCGCCATCGCCGCGGCCAGCCCCGGCCGGGACCGCGACAGCCCGGAAAGGCTGTTGATACTCTCCAGCTGCTGCCCGTCGGCCCCGCGCATCTGCAACACGACGACGAACGCGCCGACCGTCATGGCGATATAGACCGCGAGGTAGAACAGCACCGCCGCCACCCCCTCGGCCGTGCCGGCGGCGAGGCCGACCAGAATGAAGCCGACATTGTTGATCGAGGAATAAGCGAGCAGCCGCTTGATGTTCGACTGGCCGATCGCCGCCACCGCGCCGAGGATGATCGAAGCCAGTGCGGCGAAGATCACGATCTGCTGCCAATGCTCATAGGCCGGGCCCATCGCCCCCATCGCCACCCGCACCGCCAGCGCCACGGCGGAGATCTTGGACGCGGTCGCGAAGAACGCCGTCACCGGCGTCGGCGCGCCCTCATAGACGTCGGGCGTCCACATGTGAAACGGCACCACCGCCATTTTGAACGCGATGCCCGCGAACACGAAGACCAGCCCGAAGATCAGGCCGTAAAAGCTTGCGGCACCCGGCGCCGTCGCCGCGTACGCCTCCGCCACACCGGTGAACAGCGTCGTGCCGGAGAAGCCATAGACCAGGCTGATGCCGTAGAGCAGGATTCCGCTCGCCAGCGCGCCGAGCACGAAATACTTCAGCCCCGCCTCTGCCGACCGCGCATCGCGGCGCATGAAGCTGGCCAGCACATAGGACGCGAGCGACTGCAGCTCGAGCCCGACATACAGCGTCAGCAGGTCGCCGGCCGACACCATCATCCCCATGCCAACCGCCGCGAGCAGCATCAGCACCGGATATTCCGGGCGCAGGTCGTCGCCGGCGGTGCGCTGGAAGAAGCCGGGCGCGATGACGATCGACACCGCCGTCGCGATGTAGATCAGCGCCTTGGCGAACGCGCCGAACGCATCGGCGCGGTACAGCCCCTCATAAGCGTCGTTCCCGGACGAGGCCGGTCCGAACAGTGCAACTCCGGCCCCGATCAGCACCGCCACCCCGGTCCAGCTCACCGCCCGCGTCGAATTCGGTCCGCCCCAGGCGGCGACCAGCATCAGCAGGATCGCGCCGACCGACAGCACCACCTCCGGCAGCGTCATCAACATGTTCGCGCCCATCAGTGCGCCTCCGCCGCTGGAGCGTGCGCCGCGGGCGCGGCATGTCCACTCGTGGCACCGTGCGCAGCGCCCGGCGCGGCCGGCCGCCCCGCCGTCGGGCGCGAGTCACTCTCCGGCGTCGCGCGATCCAACCGCTGCAACAACACCGCCACATCCTTGCGCATCGGCGCCATGAAACTTTCCGGGTAGACGCCCATCCACAGCACCACCGCCGCGATCGGCGCCAGCAGCCACAGCTCGCGCCGCGAAAGGTCTGGCATCGCGCGCACGTCGTCGGACTTGATCTCGCCGAACGCCACCCGGCGGTAAAGATAGAGCATGTAAGCCGCGCCCAGGATGATGCCGGTGGTGCAGATCAGCGCCGTCCAGGTCGACAGCTGGTACGCCCCCATCAGCGCCAGGAACTCCGCCACGAAGCCGCTGGTGCCCGGCAGCCCGATCGACGCCATGGTGAACAGCAGGAAGAACAGCGCGTAGCGCGGCATGTTGATCGACAAACCGCCATAGCGCGAAATCTCACGCGTATGCAGCCGGTCGTAGATCACGCCGACGCACAGGAACAACGCGCCCGACACCAGCCCGTGGCTGAGCATCATGATCATCGCGCCCTCGATGCCCTGCCGGTTGAAGGCAAACAGGCCAATGGTGACGATCGCCATGTGGGCGACCGAGGAATAGGCGATCAGCTTCTTCATGTCGGCCTGCACCAGCGCGACCAGCGAGGTATAGACCACCGCGATCGCCGACAGCAGGAACACCAGCCAGGCAAGCTCCGCCGACGCCTCCGGAAACATCGGCAGCGAGAAGCGCAGGAAGCCATAGCCGCCGAGCTTCAGCAGCACGCCCGCCAGGATCACCGAACCGGCGGTCGGTGCCTGGACGTGCGCATCGGGCAGCCAGGTATGGACCGGCCACATCGGCATCTTCACGGCGAAGCTCGCGAAGAACGCCAGCCACAGCCAGACCTGCACATGCGGATCGAAGTCGAAGCGCATCAGGTCGGGGATATTCGACGTGCCCGCCGCCTGGCGCATGTACAGCATCGCGATCAGCATCACGACGGAGCCGAGCAGCGTGTACAGGAAGAACTTGTAGCTGGCGTAGATGCGGTTCCCGCCGCCCCAGATGCCGATGATCAGGTACATCGGGATCAGGCCGGCCTCGAAGAAGATGTAGAACAGGAACAGGTCCTGCGCGGCGAAGGTGCCGATCATCAGCACCTCCACTAGCAGGAACGCCGCCATGTACTCGGGCACGCGCTTCTCGATCGCCGACCAGCTCGCGCCGATGCAGATCGGCATCAGGAAGACGCTGAGCATGATCAGCAGCAGCGCGAATCCGTCGATGCCGAGCGCCCAGGCGAACTGCCCGAACACCGGCGCGAACTCGACGAACTGCCACTGCGGACCGCCGACCTGATAGCCTGCCCACAGCACGATCCCGAGCACCAGATCGACCAGCGTCGCCGCCAGCGCGCACCAGCGCGCGTCGCGTGCCGGCATGAAGAGGCATGCGACCGCCGCCAGCGCCGGAACGCCGAGCATGAATGACAGCAAAGGAAAGCCGGTCACCGCGAAATCGCCCAGGTCACCGCCGCGGTCAGCCCGATCAGCATCACGAACGCATAGGTATAAAGATGTCCCGTCTGCAGCCGTCCCGCCATGCGGCTGCCGACCATCGCCAGGCTGGCCGCGCCGTTGGGTCCGAAGCGGTCGATCGTCTGCTCGTCACCGCGATGCCACAGCAGCCGGCCGATCGCGAACGCCGGCCGTACGAACAGGAGGTGGTAGAGCTCGTCGAAATACCATTTATGTGCCAGGAACCGATAGAAGATGCCGAACTGCTCCGCCGTCGCCGCAGGAACGCCGGGCGCGCGGATATAGGCATACCAGGCCCCCAGCAGCCCCAGCAGCATCGCGATGGTGGCCGACAATTTGATAATCAGCGGCACCTCATGCATCGCATGCATCAGGTGCTCGTTGAACGCGATCGTCCCGCGCCAGAAGCTCGCGCCTGACTCAGGCTCGATGAAGGCGCCGTGATACAGGAAACCCGCCGCGATCGCCCCGAGCGATAGCAGTGCCAACGGTACCAGCATCGACCAAGGGCTCTCATGTGGGTGATAGCCGCCGGTGCCCGCCGGCAGGTCGTGCTGGCCCGGCTCATGTTGCGCCGGCGCATGGCCGGCGTGTTCGTCCGCCGGATGATCGTCATGGCCGTGCGCATCGTGCAGCGCATGCTGGATGTGCTCGGACGCCGCCCAGCGTGGGGTGCCCCAAAAGGTCAGGAACATCAGCCGCCACGAATAGAAGCTGGTGATCATCGCCACCAACGTGCCCACGAACCAGGTACCGGTCCAACCCGAGGCCCAGCCCGCTTCGATGATCGCGTCCTTGGAATAGAAGCCCGCAAAGCCGCCGACGCCGTAGATGCCGACGCCCGTGATCGCCAGTGTCCCCAGCAGCATCGCCCAGAAGGTCAGCGGGATCGACTTCCGCAAGCCACCATAGAAACGCATGTCCTGCTCGTGGTGCATCGCGTGGATTACCGAACCCGCGCCAAGGAACAGCAGCGCCTTGAAAAAGGCATGCGTGAACAGGTGGAACATCGCCGCCCCGTACGCGCCCACGCCGGCCGCGAAGAACATGTAGCCGAGCTGGGAGCAGGTCGAATAGGCGATCACGCGCTTGATATCGGTCTGCACCAGCGCCACCGTCGCCGCGAACAGGCAGGTCGCTGCACCCACGAAGCGGACCACGGCCAGCGCGTCCGGCGACGCCTCGAACATCGGCGACAGTCGGCACACCATGAACACGCCCGCCGTCACCATCGTCGCGGCGTGGATCAGCGCGGATACCGGCGTCGGCCCCTCCATCGCGTCCGGCAGCCAGGTGTGCAGCCCGAGCTGCGCCGACTTGCCCATCGCGCCGACGAACAGCAGCAGGCACAGCACCGTCATCGTGTCGGCGCGGAACCACAGAAAGCCGATCGTCGAGCCCGCCATATCCGGCGCGGCGGCGAGAATGGCGGGTATTGAAACGGTGTCGAACACCAGGAAGGTGCCGAAGATGCCGAGCATGAAGCCCAGGTCACCGACGCGGTTGACCACGAACGCCTTGATCGCGGCGGCGTTGGCGCTCGGCTTCCTGAACCAGAAGCCGATCAGCAGATAGCTGGCGAGCCCGACGCCCTCCCAGCCGAAGAACATCTGGACCAGGTTGTCGGCCGTCACCAGCATCAGCATCGCGAAGGTGAACAGCGACAGATAGGCGAAGAAGCGCGGCTGATCCGGATCCTCGTCCATGTACCCCCAGCTGTAGAGGTGGACGAGTGCCGACACGCTGGTGATGACGACGAGCATCACCGCGGTCAGCGCATCGACCCGCAAGCCCCAGCTCGCATCCATGGCGCCCGACACGATCCAGCTCGCGACCGGCGTCACACCCGGCTCTAGCGACCCGCCCATGAAGCCCAGGAAGATCGGCCACGACAAGGCCGCCGACACGAACAGTGCGCCCGTGGTGACCAGCTTCGCCGGTACGTTGCCGATGACGCGATTGCCCAATCCGGCGACCAGCGCGGCCAGCAACGGCAGGAACACGATGAAGACGATCATCTCAGCCCTTCATCCGGTCGGCATCGTCGACCGCGATCGTGCCGCGGCCGCGGAAATAGATCACCAGGATCGCCAGCCCGATCGCCGCTTCGCCCGCCGCCACGGTCAGTACGAACATTGCGAACACTTGGCCCACGAGATCGCCCAGGAAGTTTGAAAAGGCGACGAGGTTGATGTTCACCGCCAGCAGGATCAGCTCGATCGCCATCAACATCACGATCAGGTTCTTGCGGTTGGCGACCAGCCCCAGCACCCCGAGCGCGAACAGGACCGCGCCCACGACGAGGTAATGCACCAGCCCGATCACAGCTCCACTCCGACGCCGACCGGCTGGTCGACGTTGCGCGTGGCGTCCTGCGGCCGGCGCTGGTTCTGGCCACTGATATTCTGATAGCGCGTGCCCTTGCGATCGCGATGGGTCAACACGATTGCGCCGATCATCGCCACCAGCAGCACCAGCCCGGCGCCCTCGAACAGGAACAGGTAGCGCGAATAGAGCAGCTCGCCGAGCGCCTCGATGTTCGGCTTGTCCAGCGCCGTCGTACCGGAACGCCGCGCGAGCTCGACCCCGCCCACCGACCAGGCCTGGACCGCGATCACGATCTCCGCCGCCAAAGCCAGCGCGATCGCGAAGCCGAGCGGCCAATAGCGCGTGATACCCGCCCGCATTTGCGCGACGTCGATGTCCAGCATCATGACGACGAACAGAAACAGCACCGCGACCGCGCCGACATAGACGATCACCAGCAGCATCGCGATGAACTCCGCGCCGCACAGCACCATCAGCCCGGCCGCGTTGAAGAACGCCAGGATCAGCCACATGACGGCGTTGACCGGGTTGCGCGACGACACCGTCATCGCACCGGCCACGATCACCACGGCGGCGAACAGGTAAAAGGCGATCGCCTGAATCATGCGGGCAACATCATGTTGGGCGCGCGCCTAGCGGTAGGGGGCATCGGCGGCAAGGTTGGCGGCGAGTACGCCTTCCCAACGGTCGCCATTGTCGAGCAGCTTGGCCTTGTCGTAGATCAGTTCCTCGCGCGTCTCGGTCGAGAACTCCAGGTTCGGACCCTCGACGATGGCATCTACGGGGCACGCCTCCTGGCACAGCCCGCAATAGATGCACTTGGTCATGTCGATGTCGTAGCGCGTGGTGCGGCGGCTGCCGTCATCGCGCGGCTCCGCCTCGATCGTGATCGCCTGCGCCGGGCACACCGCCTCGCACAGCTTGCACGCGATGCAGCGCTCTTCGCCATTGGGATAGCGGCGCAACGCATGTTCACCCCGGAAGCGCGGCGACATCGGCGTGCGCTCGTACGGATAGTTGATCGTCGCCTTGGGTCTGAAGAAATACCGCAGCGTCAGCACATGCGCCTTCAGGAACTCCCACAAGGTAAAGGACTTGATGAAATGCGCGGGGCTCATGACGGCAGACCTACTCGATGGATCATCAACACGCCCGATACCAGGAACACCCACAGCAGCGACACCGGCAGGAAGACCTTCCAGCCCAGCCGCATCAACTGGTCGTAACGATAGCGCGGCACGGTAGCCTTCACCCAGGAGTAGATGAAGAAGAAGAACGCCATTTTGAAGAACAGATTTAGGATGCCCGGCACCCAGGTGAACGGCGCAAAGTTGAAGATCGGCAGCCACCCACCGAAGAACAAGGTAGCGTTCAGCGCGCACATCAGGATGACGTTGGCGTATTCGCCGAGCCAGAACAGCGCGAAGCTCATCGACGAATACTCGGTCTGGTACCCCGCGACCAGTTCGGATTCAGCCTCGGTCAGATCGAACGGCGCCCGCTGGCACTCCGCCATCGAAGAGATCAGGAACATAACCCACATCGGGAACAGCAGCGGATTGAGCACGAAGCCGTTGATCGGCAGGCCATACATGTCCGCCTGGGCGAGAACGATCCGCGACAGGTTGAACGACCCGGCCCACAGCACGACCGTCACCAGCACGAAGCCGATCGCGACCTCATAGCTGACCATCTGCGCCGCCGCGCGCAACGCCGAGTAGAACGGGTATTTGGAGTTCGACGCCCAGCCGGACAGAATGATCCCGTACACACCAAGCGACGAAGCCGCGAGCACATACAACAGCCCGACGTTGATGTCCGCCAGCACCACGCCCGCGTCGAATGGTACCACCGCCCACACGATCAGCGCGACGGTGAAGGTGATGATCGGCGCCAGCAGGAACAGCACGCGGTTCGCGGCCGACGGAATGATGGTCTCCTGCAGGAACACCTTCAGCCCGTCGGCGAAGCTCTGCAGCAGCCCGAACGGCCCGACCACATTTGGCCCGCGCCGCAGCGCCATCGCCGCCCAGATCTTGCGGTCGGCATAGATGATCATCGCCACCGCCAGCATCAGCGGCAGCGCGATCAACAGGATGCCCGCGATCGTCGCGGTGAACCACGCCGCGCCATAAGGCATGCCGAGAGTAGTGTTGAAGAACTCGGTCACTCCGCCGCCTCCGCGAACGCTTCGCCATGGACCAGCTCTTGGCTGCACCGCTGCATGGTCGGGCTGGCGCGGCAGATCGCGTTGGTCAGGTAGAAGTCCTTGATCGGATACCCCTCGATCCGCCCCGACGCGGTCGCGTCGAGCACCGGCGGGCTCCAGTCGAAGCTCGCCAGCCCCGGCTCGCGCAGGCTCGGCACCTCGGTGAACATCGCCTCGCGCAGTCCGGCAAGACTGTCGAACGGCAGCGTCGTGCCCATCACCTCGGACAGGGCACGGAAGATCGTCCAGTCTTCGCGGGCGTCGCCGATCGGGAACACTGCCCGCTCGCCACGCTGTATGCGGCCTTCCAGATTGACCCAGGTTCCCGACTTCTCGGTATAGGTCGCACCGGGCAGCACCACGTCCGCCGCACCTGCACCGCGATCGCCATGATGGCCGACATAGACCTTGAACCCGCCGAAACGGCTATAATCCACCTCGTCCGCGCCCAGGAAGAAGGTCAGCTTGGCATCGTGCAGATCGGCGATCCCGCCGGCGCTGGCATAGCCGAGCATCAAGCCGCCCATCCGGCTCGCCGCCAGGTGCAACACGTTGAAGCCATTCCAGCCATCCCGCACCAGACCCAGCGTCTCGACCAGCTTCAGCGCCGCGCCATGACCGCCCTTCAGCGCCGCCGGCCCCAGAACCAGCATCGGCCGCTCCGCCTTGGCGAACGTCTCGATCACCGCGTCCGGCAGTTTGCCCAGCAGCGACAGCTCGTCACCCAGCCAATCGACCTTGTAGGTCAGGTCGGTCTCCGGCCCGATCGCGAACACCTTCGCCGCCCGCTTGCGCGCCTTGCGGACCCGCGTGTTCACCAGCGGCGCTTCCCAGCGCAGGTTGGTGCCGACGAGCAGGATCGCGTCCGCGCGCTCGACGCCGGCGATCGTGGTGTTGAAGTTGACCGCCGCCAGGCTGGACGTGTCATAATCCATCCCCGTCTGACGGCCTTCGAACCGCGTACCGCCCATCCCGCGCACCAGCGCCTTGGCCGCGTACATCGTCTCGCAATCGACCAGATCACCCGCCACCGCCGCGACCGAGCCGCCATGCGCGACCGCCGCGATCGCCGCGAACGCCTCGTCCCAACTCGCCGCGACCAGCTTGCCGCCACGCCGCACATAGGGCCGGTCAAGCCGCCGGCGGACGAGCCCGTCGATCGCGTAGCGCGTCTTGTCGTGCGCCCACTCCTCGTTCACGTCCTCGTTGATCCGCGGCAGGCAGCGCAGCACCTGGCGACCGCGGCTGTCGAGCCGGATGCTGGTGCCGACCGCGTCATGCACGTCGATCGACGGCGTCCGCCGCAGCTCCCACGGACGGTACTCATACTGATACGGCTTGTGCGTCAGCGCGCCGACCGGGCACAGATCGACGACGTTGCCGGACAGCTCGCTGGTCACCGCGCCTTCGAGGTACGAGGTGATCTGCATGTCCTCGCCGCGATACAGCGCGCCGATCTCCTCCACGCCCGCGACCTCTTCGGCGAAGCGGACGCAGCGCGTGCACTGGATGCACCGGGTCATGATCGTCTTGACGATCGGACCCATATACTTCTCGGTCACCGCGCGCTTGTTCTCGGTATAGCGGCTATGCCCCTTGCCATAGGCAACGGACTGATCCTGCAGGTCGCACTCACCGCCCTGATCGCAGATCGGGCAGTCGAGTGGATGGTTGATGAGCAGGAACTCCATCACGCCCTCGCGGGCATGCTTCACCATCGGCGTGGTGGTGAAGACCTCCTGATTGTCCGCCGCCGGCAGCGCGCACGACGCCTGCGGCTTGGGCGGCCCGGGCTTCACCTCGACCAGGCACATCCGGCAATTGCCCGCGATGGACAGCCGCTCGTGATAGCAGAAGCGCGGGATCTCCTTGCCCGCCGCCTCGCACGCCTGGAGCACGGTCGCCCCCTGCGGCACTTCCACGTCTATTCCGTCGACTTTGAGCTTGGGCATGGTTCAGCCTTTGGCCCGCGCTTGTGCGGCCGTGTAGTACAATGCGGACATCAGATACGGCCGCAGCTCCGAGGCGATGATCCGATAGGACACGCCCACGGGCATGCACTGCATGAGCGTTTCCCCGATCGCAACGATCGCCCCCCGCTCTTCGGCGCTCGCCGGTACGGTCGGGAGCAGGGCCGCCACGCCACGAGGATTGGCGCCCGCCACGCATCGCGCATAGACGGGCCGGAAATACTCGATGAACCGACCATCGCGCCGTTCAGCCGGCAATTTAGAGATCTGCTGTTCCAACGACCCGACATTTGGCTTGAGCGGCGGCGAGCCAGGCAAGGCTTCCGCCGCCTCGCGCATCTGCGGTTCGTCCCGCAGCGCCATCTCAGCGACCTGGCCTCGAAACATGCCGGTCTGCAGGCTGAGCGACCGGCGGCCCGTTATGCAGGCGTTATAAGCGCCCGCGATCACGCTCATGATCCGCTGCTCCTGCTCGCCGCCCGGTTCGGTAGCCAGCAATTCGCGCACCCGGTCCGGCGCGCGTCGGCGCACACAGGTGGCGAACTCCAGGACCGTCTCGCGCTTCGGCTGCGTCGCGGCCGCGGGATCCGCGAACAAAGCGCTCAGGAGAAAGGCGGCAAACATCACTCCGCCGCCTCCATCATCGGGGCGAGATCACCGCCCCGCTCCCTGATCCGCCGCTCAAGCTCCGGCCGGAAATGCTTGATCAGCCCCTGGATCGGCCACGCCGCCGCGTCGCCCAGCGCGCAGATGGTGTGGCCTTCGACCTGCTTGGTCACCTGGTGCAGCGTGTCGATCTCGGAAATGTCGGCGTCGCCCGTGCGCAGCCGCTCCATCACCCGCCACATCCAGCCGGTGCCCTCCCGGCACGGGGTACACTGGCCGCAGCTCTCATGCTTGTAGAAGTAGGACAGCCGACTGATCGCGCGAACGATGTCGGTCGACTTGTCCATGACGATAATGGCCGCCGTGCCGAGGCCGCTGCCGAGCGCCTTCAGCCCGTCGAAGTCCATCGGCGCGTCGATGATCTCGTGCGCGGGCACCAGAGGCACCGACGAACCGCCCGGGATCACCGCCAGCAGATTGTCCCAGCCGCCACGGATACCGCCGCAATGCTTCTCGATCAGTTCGCGGAAGGGGATGCTCATCGCCTCCTCCACCACGCAGGGCTTGTCGACATGGCCGCTGATCTGAAAGAGCTTGGTGCCCTCGTTCTTGGGCGTGCCGATGCCGGCGAACCACGCCCCGCCGCGCCGCAGGATGGTCGGCACCACCGCGATCGACTCGACGTTGTTGACCGTGGTCGGACAGCCATACAGCCCGGCGCCAGCCGGAAAGGGTGGCTTCAGCCGCGGCTGGCCCTTCTTGCCCTCCAGGCTCTCGAGCATCGCGGTCTCTTCGCCGCAGATATACGCGCCCGCGCCACGGTGAACGAAGACGTCGAAGTCATAGCCGGAACCCGCCGCGTTCTTGCCCACCAGCCCACGGTCATAGGCCTCGGCGACCGCCGCGAACAGCACCTCCGCCTCGCGAATATATTCGCCGCGGATGTAGATATACGCCGCCCGCGCCCGCATCGCGAAGCCGGCGATCAGCGCCCCTTCGATCAGCTTGTGCGGATCGTGGCGGATGATCTCCCGGTCCTTGCAAGAACCGGGCTCGGACTCGTCGGCGTTGATGACCAGGAAGTTCGGCCGGTCCGGCTTGGGCTCCTTGGGCATGAAGCTCCATTTGGTGCCCGTCGGGAACCCGGCGCCGCCCCGCCCGCGCAGGCCGCTCGCTTTGACGATGTCGATGATCGCGTCGGGCCCGCCCGCCAGCAGCGCCTTCGTATTGTCCCAATCCCCCCGCGCGATCGCCGCGTCGAGATTCCAAGGCTGGAACCCGTAAAGGTTGGTGAAGATGCGGTCCTTGTCAGCGAGCATGGTTCGTCCCTGCCCCAATCACACCGTCATGCTGAACTTGTTTCAGCATCCATGCGCATCCGCAGCCGCGCGCCCGACGTCGGCCGTCGCGCATGGACCCTGAAACGAGTTCAGGGTGACGGCGGGCGTTGGTCGAGCCGCTCACGCCCACTCACCCCGATAATCATGGTTCGCGTCGACCATCTCCTTGAGCGTGGTCGGCCCACCTGCCGGGCAGCTGTCCCGCCGTCCGGTCTGCGACCCGGCCTCGGGCATCTCACCACGCGCGAGCATCTCCAGCACCCGTGTTGTGCGGTCGTAGTCCAGGTCCTCGAAATTATTGTCATTGATCTGCACCATCGGCGCGTTGGCGCACGCACCCAGGCACTCGACCTCGGTCAGCGTGAACAGCCCGTCAGGCGTGGTCTTGCCCTTGCTCAGCCCGTGGTTCTTGCAGGCCGCGAGCACGTCGTCGGAGCCTGCCAGCAGGCACGGCGTCGTTCCGCACACCTGCACGTGATAGCGCCCGACCGGCGCCAGATTGTACATGGTGTAGAAAGTCGCGACCTCGAACACGCGCATGTACGATACGCCGATCTGCCGCGCGACGAACTCGATGACCGGCACCGGCAGCCACCCTTGCGTCTGCGTCTCCGCCCCCACCTGCCGCTGCGCAAGGTCGAGCAACGGCAGACACGCCGACTGCTCGCGCCCCGCCGGATAGCGACCGAGGATCTCGTTCGCCTTGCGCTGATTGTCCTCGCTCCAAGCGAAGCCGCCCCACCGCGCGCGGGTCTCGCCCTCGTCGGGGATGGTTGCTGCTTCAGCCATTGCTTGCACCGCGGGCTGACCCTCGCGCCGCCGCCATCATCTGAACCACAGCTACAATCCCAAAGACCACGAATGCGACAATGGCATAGGCAGGAGGTCTGCCATCACCACCCCCCGCTACGATCCAGTAACCCCATACAAGCCAAGCCGGCAGACCTACGAACCATGTCAGCCGCTTGACCGATTGCGGGAGCAAGTCCCAATAGAAGCTCCCAGTGCTGGACGGCCACCTCACCGGTCACACTCCCCAAACACGATGTCCATCGCCCCGAGGATCGCCGTCGTGTCCGCCAACATGTGCCCGCGGCTCATGAAGTCCATCGCCTGCAGATGGCTGAATGCGGTCGGCCTGATCTTGCACCGATACGGCTTGTTGCTGCCGTCGCTGACCAGATACACGCCGAACTCTCCCTTGGGGCTTTCGGTCGCGACATAGACCTCGCCCGCGGGGACGTGAAAGCCTTCGGTGAAAAGCTTGAAGTGGTGGATCAGCGACTCCATCGAACGCTTCATCTCGCCCCGTTTCGGCGGCGCTACCTTGTGGTCCAGCGTCATGACGGGCCCTTCAGGCATCTCCGCCAGGCACTGCTTCATGATCCTGGCCGACTGACGACATTCCTCCACCCGGATCATGAACCGGTCATAGCAGTCGCCGCGCGTACCCACCGGCACATCGAAATTCATACGCGCATAGACGTCATAGGGCTGCGACTTGCGCAGGTCCCACGGCAGTCCTGCCGCGCGGATCATCGGGCCGGAGAAACCCCAGGCGATTGCGTCCTCGCGGCTCACCGTCGCGATGTCGACGTTGCGCTGCTTGAAGATGCGGTTGTCCGCGACCAGGCTGATCGCGTCCTCGAAGAGTTGCGGAAAACGGGTCTCGAGCCAGTCCGCGATATCCGTCAGCAGCTTCAGCGGCACGTCGCCATGGACGCCGCCGGGACGGAAGTAGTTGGCGTGCATTCGCGCGCCGGACGCGCGTTCGTAGAACTGCATGATGTCCTCACGCAACTCGAACAGCCACAGGTTCGGCGTCATCGCACCGACGTCCATGACATGGCTGCCCAGATTGAGCATGTGGTTCTTGATCCGCGTCAGCTCCGCGAAGAACACACGCAGATACTGCGCCCGCAGGGGCACCTCCAGGTCGAGCAGCTTCTCGATCGCGAGCACGAAGGTGTGCTCCATGCACATCGGCGAGCAATAATCGAGCCTGTCGAAATACGGGATCGACTGAAGATAGGTCTTATGCTCGATAAACTTCTCGGTGCCGCGATGGAGCAGGCCGACATGCGGGTCGATCCGCTCGACGATCTCGCCGTCCAGCTCCATCACCAGCCGCAGTACCCCATGCGCCGCCGGATGCTGCGGTCCGAAGTTGATCGTGTAGTTGGTGATGGTGACGTCGCCCTCGGGCGAATTCGCCGCCGTCTTCTCGCCCAGCAGCTCGGCGAGGTAGGGATCAACCACGGTGGTCGCGGGCGCCGGCAGATCGGCGGGCGCGGTGATGGCTTCGGCGTTCACTGGTTCTGCCCCTGTCCCTTGGACGGGATTACGTCCGGATCGACCGGCTTTTCGCTCGGCTGATTGCCCGGGGTCGCGTCGTTGCCCGCAGGCGTCCGGCCGGCGGCGTAGCGTCCGTCAGTGCCGGCGGGCGCGATCGACGGCGTACGGGCAGCATCGGCCTTTGCCACCTGATCGGCGGTGGCGGGCGTATAGCCCCCCTTGGCCTCCGGCAGCGCCGCCTTCTCGTCACCCGGCAGCTGGTACGCCGGCCCTTCCCACGGTGACATGAAGTCGAAGCTGCGCAAGTCCTGCGAAAGTCTCACCGGCTCGTACACGACCCGCTTATGCTCTTCGCTGTAGCGCACTTCGGTGTAACCGGTCAGCGGGAAGTCCTTGCGCAGCGGATGTCCCGAAAACCCATAATCCGTGAGAATGCGCCTGAGGTCCCGGTTGCCCTCAAACAGCACACCGTAAAGGTCATAGATCTCTCGCTCCAGCCACCCCGCCACCGGCCACAGCGCTGTCACGGAGGGGACCGGCGTCGCCTCGTCCGTCGAGACATGCACCTGAACGCGATGGTTGCGGGTCAGCGACAGTAGGCAATACACGCACTCGAACCGCTCGGGCCGCTCGGGCCAGTCGACGCCAGCGATCTCCATCAGCTGCTGATAGGCCAGCCCCGGCGTGTCCCGCAGCGTCCGCAGCGTCTCGGTCAGAGAGTCGCGCGCGACGAACAACTGCACCTCGCCGACCCGCGCCCGCGCGTCGAGCAGCGCCGGCCCGAGCGCCGCCCGCGCCGCCTCGATCGTCGCGTCGTTCAGATCCACCGCATAAGCCGGCGCCGGCGATCTCACCGCTCGATGCTCCCGCTCCGCCGGATCTTCCGCTGCAGCTGCATGATACCGTACAAGAGCGCCTCGGCGGTCGGTGGGCAGCCGGGCACATAGATGTCGACCGGCACCACCCGATCGCACCCGCGCACCACCGAATAGCTGTAATGGTAATAGCCGCCGCCATTGGCGCAGCTGCCCATCGAGATGACGTACTTCGGCTCCGACATCTGATCGTAGACGCGGCGCAGCGCCGGGGCCATCTTGTTGCACAGCGTGCCCGCGACGATCATCACATCCGACTGGCGCGGGGATGCGCGCGGCGCGGCGCCGAACCGCTCCAGGTCATAACGCGGCATGTTGACATGGATCATCTCGACCGCGCAGCAGGCGAGGCCGAAGGTCATCCACCACAGGCTGCCGGTGCGCGCCCACTGGAACAGGTCCTCGGTCGAGGTGACCAGGAAGCCCTTGTCGTTCAGCTCGCCGTTAAGGCCATCGAAGAATGTCTGGTCGGGTGGAACTACCGATGCGTCCGACGCCGGACGCAGCAGCTCCACCGGACCGCTGTGCGGCGCTATTCCCAATCCAACGCTCCCTTCTTCCACGCATAGACGAGGCCCAGCGCCAGCTCGCCGATGAAGATCATCATCGCGATCCACGCGGTCCAGCCGAGCGAAAAAACGCTTACCGCCCAGGGATATAGGAACGCCGCTTCGAGATCGAAGATGATGAACAGGATCGCGACCAGATAAAATCGCACGTCGAACTGACTGCGCGGATCCTCGAACGCGGGGAAGCCGCACTCGTACTCGGACAGCTTCTCGGGCGTCGGCTTGTGTGCGCCGGTGAACCGCGCGGCGACCATCGGCAGGAACACGAACGCGCTCGACAGCACCAGGGCGACGCCCAGGAACAGGAGGATCGGCAAATATTGCGACAGGTCGACCAACAGGCTTCTCGCAGGTGCGAACGGAACGGGGTCGCCTTAGGCCCGCGGGGGTGGAGGGGCAAGGCAAAGGCGCGGCTTTTTCCCTCCGCCACCCGGCCTAAAGCCGGGAGGACAACCTACCGCAGCGCCCCCGCGACCAGCTTGTGCAGCTTGGAATGCAGCCCGTCATTGGCCGCCAGAAACTCGTTGCGCTCCATCGCCCGGTCGCCGCCACGAAAATCGGTGACATAACCGCCCGCTTCCCGGATCAGCAGCAACCCCGCCGCGACGTCCCACGGTTTGAGGTCCGATTCCCAGAACCCGTCATACCGCCCCGCCGCCACCCAGGCGAGATCGAGCGCCGCCGAGCCGAAGCGCCGGATGCCCGCCACCTGTGGCGCGACAGCACCGAAGATGCGGCTCCACTGCGCGAAGTCGCCATGCCCCATGAACGGGATGCCGGTCGCGATCAGCGCCTCCGACATCTCGCGACGCGACGATACCCGCAGCCGCTGGTCGGTCAGCCACGCGCCCCTGCCCTTCTCCGCCCAGAAGCTCTCGTCGGTCAGCGGCTGATAGATCAGCGCGCTGGTGATCTCGCGCTTGCCGTTGGGCAGCGTCTCCTCGACCGCGATCGAGATCGCGAAGTGCGGGATGCCGTGCAGGAAGTTGCTGGTGCCATCCAGCGGATCGACGATGAAGCGCGGCTTCGACGGGTCGCCCGCGACCTCGCCGCGCTCCTCCATCAGCATCCCCCAGTCGGGGCGGCCGTGCGACAGCTCCTCGAAGATCGTCTGCTCGGCGCGCTTGTCCGCCATGCTGACGAAGTCGGCGGGCCCCTTGCGGCTGACCTGCAGCTGCTGGACCTCGTTGAAGTCCCGCCGCAACCGGGGCCCCGCCTTGCGGCAGGCGCGCTCCATGACGGTGAGTAGGCCGGAATGACTGGGCATCTATCTACCTTGTGAAGCGAGTCTCATCGCCAGTCCGCGTAGTTCGGATCGGGCGGGCAGTTTAATCATACCCTGATCGCCGTGCCGCAGCATCAACTCCACCACGGCATCAATGACGTCTTGATACGCTGGGTCGCCTTCGTGGCGTGCGATCAGGTCATCTAGTTCATAGCCGTTGCCAGCGTTCGTCAGGTGTCGGAAGAGATAGGCCGACGGCGTTGGCGGCGCGGGGAACAGCCATTGCCACCAACGCCTGATCAATCCGCTCGCCTCACATAAGTCTGCTCGTAGACATCCACTACGATCCGCGTGCCAGCGCCGATATGCGGCGGCACCATCACGCGCACCCCGTTCTCCAGCAGCGCCGGCTTGTACGAAGACGACGCCGTCTGCCCTTTCACCACCGCATCCGCCTCCACGATCAGCGCCTCGATCGTACTCGGCAGCTCGACCGAGATCGGCCGCTCGTCATACAGCTCCAGCACCACGTCCATGCCGTCCTGCAGGAACGCCGCCGCGTCGCCCAGGATGCCCGCATCGAGCGTGATCTGCTCGTAATTGTCCTTGTCCATGAAGGTCAGCGCGTCGCCGTCCTTGAACAGGAACTGGAAATCCTTGGTGTCGAGCCGCACTCGCTCGACGCTCTCGGCGGAGCGAAAGCGGACGTTGTTCTTGCGTCCGTCGATCAGGTTCTTCAGCTCGACCTGCATGTACGCGCCACCCTTGCCGGGCTGGGTGTGCTGGATCTTCACCGCGCGCCAAATGCCGCCTTCATATTCGATGATGTTGCCCGGACGAATGTCCACGCCGCTGATCTTCATGGGGCCAAGCCTGTTTGGAAAGAGCCGGGAGCCGGAGCTCCGATGCCGGTGCGTTTAGCGAAACGGGTTCAATCTGCCAAGAAGGCGTCCACGTCGATCCCGGATGGACCGCAAACGTGCCCTCAAGTATGTCGCCGGAATGGCGAGGCACGATCGTCGTTCGCCGGGTGGCGTCGTTCGTCCAATCTTCGTGGCTGCCGCGCTGCCTCCCGCTCGGCACGAAGCCGACGGCGCGCAAGCGGCGGGTCACATCGCGATAGCTGAACCCAGCGAGGCGCCCCATTCATGCCGCTGCTTGTAGCGAAGACCGAAAGTTGAGGGTACACCGGCTTGCCGATCACGCCACCCCACCTGCGCTCTTCGCGAAGCTCATCAAGCATCTCGACAAGCTCAGGCACCAACTTGATCAGCTCGTCGAACGTGTCCGCCTCGCCCACAAGGCCCTGGACGTCACCGGACGTCGCAAGATAGACGCCCTCCGGCAGGTACTCGACGTCCATATTCAGGACCCGGTTCAAGCATGGCACAGATTGCCTGCCCTGTCACCGCCTCACCAGCAGCGGGTAAGGGTTCACGTCCGCCCCCTGATACCATTTCTGCTCCGGCGCCAGCCGGGCGACACTGAAGTGGAGGTGGAACTTGCCGCCGCTGCCTTCCCCCGTGTCGCCGACATAGCCGAGCACGTCGCCCGCCTCGACTTTCATCCCTTCGCGCACGCCGGGCGCATATTGCTGCAGGTGCGCATAGTAGAAGGTCCAGCCGCCATCGGGCGATCGCTGGTACAGCGTCGTCCCGCCCAAACGGCTCTGGAACAGCTTCTCGATCGTGCCGGACGCGGTAGCGATCACCGCGGTTCCCGGCGGTGCCATGATGTCGATGCCCTTGTGCCCGCGTCCACCGCCGCGCGGGTCGCCCCAGCTGTCGGACAGCTGGATCCCCGTCACCTCCGCGACCGGAATGATGAGCCGGGGCACCTCGCCGCCCCGCCAGGGCTCGGCGGGCGGCAAGGCGTTGGGCGCGACAACGACCCGCGCGGCCGGCGGCTTACCGCGTCCAAACGACAGCATGGAGGCGAACAGGCCCGCCACCAGCAGGATCGCTCCCAGCACCACCCAGCCGACCTTGGTCATCCCACCTACGCGCTAAGCCACAACATGGATCAGCATCGCGCGCAGGCGGGGAAAGTCAACCGGAGGTCACGCCTGGAACACCACCGGGATGCCGTTCTTGACCATCAGCGCCACCCGCGCGGCGTCCCAATTGGTCAGCCGGACGCAGCCGTTCGACTGCGCGCGCCCGATCTGGCGCGGCTCGGCGGTGCCATGGATGCCGTAATGCTCTTTCGACAGGTCGATCCAGACCACGCCGACCGGGCTGTTGGGCCCGGGCGGGATCACCTGTGCCTGCTTGGTGTCGGGCACCTTCTTCAGGATCAGCGGGTTGAACTTCCAGTCGGGCAGCGGCGAGATGTGCAGCACCTTCCAATTGCCCAGCGGCAACGGGTCGCGCGCCGATCCCATCGTCGCCTGGAACTGCCCGACCAGCTTGTCGTTCGCGTCGAGCACCCGCAGCACGGCGTCGGACTTGTCGACGACGATCTTCGCGCCCTTGGGCTGGCGTGCATCGACGTTGAGATTGGTCAGCGTCTGGCGCCACTCCGGCTTCATCTCGCCTTGATAGTCGCGGCTGGTCGGCAGCGCGTTGGGGAAGGTCACGAGCTGACCGGGTGCGAGGCGGGTCTGCGGCGAGTTGAGCGCGATCAGTACCTCGGGCGTGGTGTGGAACATCTCAGCCAGCTTCTCCAGCGGCGAGCGATAGGCCATCGCCGGCAGCTTCGCCTGCTCCGCCTCGTCCTTGGGGATGGGGTTGATGAACGGCCCCGCCAGCGCTGCCTGGGTGAGGCGCAGCTGCTTGGTCGGCCGCCAGCCGGCGTACTGCTTCAACGCTCCCAGCGTGCGGGGGTCCATCTTCCCTGTCTCCGGCAGGCCACGGCTCTCCTGGAAGCCCTTCAGCGCCGCCGTCAGCGACATGCCCGGACGCCCGTCGAGGATCCCGGGCCCGAAGCCGAGATGGTCGAGAATGACCTGGACGTGCAGTATGTTGCGATCGATCGCCTCGCCTGTGTTGGCAGCCGCCTTCGCCGCGGGCTGGGGGGGCTGCTGCGCGGTCACGGCCACGCCGCCTGCCATCGCCAGACCTGCCGCCAGGTTCGCGAGCAACAATTTCGCCATGTCGAATACCCTTATCTACCGTTACGCTGCGAGGCAGAACGGACAGGCGGCGACTTCTATCCCTTGAGCGACATCAACCTTTCAAAGGCCGCCACCGCCCGCGCTTCGCCGTCGGAATGCGCCCAAACCCCTGCGCTCACCGCCAGGAAGTCCGCACCCGCGGCGATCAGCGGCGCTGCATTTGCGGGTGTGATCCCGCCGATCGCCACCGACGGCAGCTCGAACATCGTCGCCCACCAGGCGAGGATCGCCGGCTCCGCCAGGTGCTTCACCGCCTTGGTCGTGGTCGGATGGAAGCTCCCGAACGCGACATAGTCCGCGCCCGCCTCTCCCGCCTCCATAGCCAGGTGGCGGCTGGCATGGCAGGTCACCCCGATCTGCACCGCCGGGCCGAGCACCGCCCGCGCGTCCCTGGGATCGCCGTCATCTTGCCCCAGATGCACCCCGTCCGCGCCCAGCCGCTTGGCCAGGCTGACCGAGTCGTTGACGATGAACGCCACCTCCCGCTCGGCGCAGATTGCCTGCAGCGGCTCAGCGAGCCGCGCTGCCTCATGCTGATCGATATCCTTCACTCGGAACTGGAACGCCGCCACCGGCCCGGCATCGAGCGCGCGCGCGAGCCGATCGGGGAAGTCGCCGCCGACGTTGAGCGGCGAGATCAGGTACAGCTGACACGCCGGCCGCCGCTGATCGCGCACGAAGCGGTCCGCGAAACCCTCCAGCGCGTTGAGACCCAGATCGTCCTCGGAATCGTCCATGTCACCCATCTCTGCTTCCATCCGTATCGGCTGCTCCGGCTGGGTCTATCGTCACTGGCGCGAGGCCTTGTATCCCGCGAAGCTGCCGGTCAACCGCTGGTTCGCCTACTATGCCGACGAGTTCGACACGGTAGAGATCAACAACAGCTTCTACAGCCTCCCCACCGCGCAGGCATTCGCCGGCTGGCGCGAGCAGGCGCCGCCCGGCTTCCGCTACGCCGTCAAGGCTAACCGCTTCCTGACCCAGGCCAAGAAGCTGCTCGACTGCGAGGAGCCGCTGCAACGGATGCTGGCGCCGATGCGTGAACTCGGCACAGCACTCGGCCCCGTGCTGTTCCAGCTACCGCCCCGCTTCCGCCTCAACCGCGACCGGCTCGAAACCTTCCTGCGCCTTTTACCCGGGGACATCGTGCCCGTGTTCGAGTTCCGCGAACCCAGCTGGCACGAGCCAGCTGTCCTCGATCTGCTGGCCGCGCACGGCGCCAGCTATTGCGTCCACGACCTGCCGGGCCTCGCCACGCCGCGCTGGGCGACAGGGCCGGTCACCTATGTCCGCTTTCACGGCGGCGAGGGCAAATATTGGGGCCGTTACCCCGACGAGGCGCTACTCGACTGGGCGGGGTGGCTGGTCGAGCAAGCCCGCGAAGGCCGGCAGGTCTGGGCCTATTTCAACAACGACATCCACGCTGATGCAATCCATGACGCGCGGACGCTGAAAGCGATGGTGCGACAGCTCGCGCAATAGGGTTCATCGCGCGCTCAGCCCCCGGGTCGGATGGGGAGCCATGCGTATTCTCCTCCTCCCGCTAGCGCTCGCCGCCTGCGCCACCCTCCCGCCGGCGACCGGCCCGGTGCACCTCGACCAGCCGCAGCGTGTCGGCCGTTTCGTGGTCACGCCGCTGGCGGTGGAGGAGGACAGCCGCTGCCCGATGAACGCCCGCTGCGTCCGGGCGGGCCGCACGGTCGTGCGCGTCGCGATCACCGATGGCCGGGAGCGTTTGGAGCGCAAGCTGGTGCTGGGCGAACCGGCGTCACCGGGCCTGGTTCTCGACAGCGTCACACCGGAGAGGATGGCGGGTGCCGACGCCCCGCCCGTGGACTATCGCTTCCACTTCTCGCCGGCAGAGCTGCCCGTTAGCCGGTAACCACCGCCAGCACGAACCCGTCCCACTTCTTCGCGCCCACCGTCTGCACCGCCGTCGCAGTCAGCCGCGGCTCGGCGGCGATTGCGTCGAACAGCGCGCGTGTTCCCTGGATGCGCTCATCCGCGCTGTCGGCGTCGAGTACCCCGCCCTCACGCACCACATTGTCGACGACAATCGTTGCGCCGGGCCGGCTCAGCCGCAGCGCCTCGCGCAAATAGGTGACGTTGGAAGGCTTGTCGGCATCGATGAAGACGAGGTCGAACTGGCCGGAAAGCGTGGCGAGCGTCTCGGCCGCCGGGCCAACGACCACCTCCACCTTGTCGGCCAGCCCGGCCCGCGCGAGGTTCGCCCGCGCCACCGCGGCATGATGGGGCTCCAACTCTAGCGTCACCAGCCTGCCCTCGTCCGGCAGCGCCCGCGCGAGCTCGATCGTCGAATAGCCGCCGAGCGTTCCCACCTCCAGGATCCGCCTTGCGCCCGCCATCCGCGCCAACAGGTGCAGCATCCGTCCCTGCGCCGGCGACACGTCGATGTCCGGCAGCCCGGCAGCCGCGTTGGCCGCCAACGTCGCCGCCAGCACCGCGTCCGCGCCGAGCAACCGATCGGCGATGTAATCGTCCACCGCCGCCCAGTCCGGATCGAGGATCATCGTCCGCTCGACCATCAGCCGCGCGGGTCCCGCAGCGTCACGAGCGTGGCGCCCGCCAGCAGCGAACGGCGGTCGATCACCCCTCGCCCCTATTCTTCATTCTTGTAGATCGCCACCAGCTTGTCGAGCATCGCCAGCGCCTCGCCACGCTCGCGCTGGAAGGTGTTGCGGCCGATGATCGAGCCGTTGCCGCCGCCGTCGCGGATATCGCGCGCGTCCTGGTACACCGCGTCCGCACCCTTGGCCGCGCCGCCCGAGAACACCACGATCCGACGACCCGCGAAGCTCGACTGGACAACATGACGGACACGGTCCGCCTGCTTCGACCAGTCCGACCCTTCGTAGGACTTCTTGGCGTCGCCCTGCTCGATATGGTTCGACGGCAGCTTGACCTTGATGATGTGCGCGCCGAGCAGCGCCGCCATGTGCGCGGCATAGGCCCCGACATCCAGCGCCAGCTCGCCTTCCTTCGACAGCTTGCCCCCGCGCGGATAGCTCCAGATCACAGTTGCCAGCCCGTAAGCCTTGGCCTCGGCCGACAACTCCGCGATCTGCTGCATCGATTCAAAGATCGTGTCCGAACCGGGATAGATGGTGAAGCCGATCGCGGCGCAGCCCAGCCGCACCGCGTCGTCGACGCTAGCGGTCAGCGCCTGGTGCACCGTCGTTGCCCAACTGTTCGAGCTGTTGACCTTGAGGATCGTCGGGATCTGCCCCGCGAAGGTGTCGGCGCCCGCCTCCAGCATACCAAGCGGCGCGGCATAGGCGCTCAACCCGGCGTCGATCGCCATCTGGTAGTGGTAGTGCGGATCATAGGCCGGCGGGTTGATCGCGAACGACCGCGCCGGGCCATGCTCGAAGCCCTGGTCGACCGGCAGGATGATGAGCTTGCCCGTTCCGCCCAGCCGCCCCTGCATCAGGATGCGCGCGAGGTTCGCCTTCACCGCCGGCGAGGTCGCTTCATACTTGTCGAGAATGGCTTTGACGGCGGGGGTCATGGTTGCTCCTGAAGTCGCAATGATGCGCGCTGATACCCACGGGGGCGGTGTGCAACAAGGCGCTTGACCCGCTTCCGGTCGCGCCGCAGCCTGTTCAAAAAGGGACGCTTCTTCAAACACGCTCTGCTCAGGCTCACCAGCCTGCCGATCGCGCTGCTGCTGCTCGGCGCGGCGAGCGAACCGAAGGTCGGTCAGATGGCGCCGGACGCGGAGATCACCGTGGTCGACGGCACCAAGCTGAAGCTCTCGGAGCTGAAGGGCGAGGTCGTGGTGCTCAACTTCTGGGCGACTTGGTGTGCGCCGTGCAAGAAGGAGCTGCCGCTGCTCGACACCTATTACAAGATTCAGAAGAAGCGCGGCCTGCGCGTCTTCGCCGTCACCACGGAGGGCTCGATCCCGCTGTTCCGGCTGAAGAAGGTGCTGGCGATGCTGACCATCGACTCGGCAAAGAAGATCTCGGGTCCCTATGGCAGGGTCACCGCGGTGCCGACCAACTACATCATCGATCGCTCGGGGCGGCTGCGTTACGGCAAGGCATCGGCGCTCGATCTCGACGATCTCAACCCCGAGCTGGTGCCGCTGCGCTGGAGCCTCGGCCGACGACTTAGCGCGTCAACGCCGCCACGCCGGGCAGGTCCTTGCCTTCCATCCACTCGAGAAACGCGCCGCCGGCGGTGCTCACGAACGAGAAGCTGTCCGCCACCCCCGCCTGGTTGAGCGCCGCCACCGTGTCGCCGCCGCCTGCGACCGACACCAGCGACCCGTCCTGCGTCAGCGCCGCCGCCGTTCGCGCCAGCGCCACCGTCGCGGTATCGAAGGGCGGCGTCTCGAACGCGCCGAGCGGGCCGTTCCAGACCAGCGTACGGCAGTTCTTGAGCACGTCGCCCAGCGCCTCGGTCGCGGCCGGACCGATGTCGAGGATCATCTCGTCGGCGGCGACCTCATGGACGTTGACCGTGCGGGTCGCAGGGTTCGCGCGGAACTCGGTCGCGACCACCACGTCATAGGGCAGGTGGACGGTGCAGCCCGCGCGGTCCGCCGCCGCGAGGATCGCCTCGGCGGTGCCTGCCAGATCATGCTCGCACAGCGACTGGCCGACATTCACCCCGCGCGCGGCGAGGAAGGTGTTGGCCATGCCGCCGCCAATAATCAGGTGATCGACGCGCGCGACCAGATGCTGAAGCACGTCGAGCTTGGTCGACACCTTGGCGCCGCCCACCACCGCGGCGACCGGGTGCTCGGGGTTGCCCAGCGCCTTGTCGAGGGCATCCAACTCCGCCTCCATCTGCCGCCCGGCGAACGCCGGCAGCACATGCGCCAGCCCCTCCGTCGAGGCATGCGCCCGGTGCGCGGCGGAGAAGGCGTCGTTGACGTACAGTTCGCCCAGCGCCGCGAACCGCGCCACCGTGGCGGGGTCGTTGCGCTCCTCGCCGCCGAAGAAGCGCGTATTCTCCAGCAGCGCGATGTCGCCAGGCTGCAGCGTCGCGACGTTCGCCGCGTCACCTTCCCAGTCGATGTACCGTACCGGCCGGCCCAGCACCTGCTCGTACGGCTTGGTCAGCAGCGCGGTGGACAGGTCTGGCGTCGGCACCTTGGGCCGGCCGAAATGCGCCAGGATCAGCACGATCGCGCCACGATCGGCGAGCTCCGTCACCGTCGGCAGCGTCGCGCGCAGGCGGGTGTCGTCGGTGGGCCGCCCCTCGGCCATCGGCACGTTCATGTCCTCGCGCACCAGCACACGCTTGCCATGGACCTCACCGATGTCGTCGAGCGTCTTGAAGGATCGGGTCATGCAAAAGCATCCTGCGCAAGAACTCCCCTCCCGCTTGCGGGAGGGGTTGGGGAAGGGGATGTCGCCATACGCCACGCGGGGGCGCCACGCGGGCGAACAAGCCCTCCCCTAGCCCCTCCCGCAAGCGGGAGGGGAACTCAGATGAACTTCGCCATCGCCGTCGCGGTGTCGACCATGCGGTTCGAGAAGCCCCACTCATTGTCGTACCAGCTGACCACGCGCACCAGCTTGCCGTCCAGCACCGCGGTCTCCAGGCTGTCGACCGTGGACGACGCCGCGGTGTGCATCAGGTCGATCGAGACCAGCGGCTCGTCGGTATAGTCGAGCACCCCCTTCATCTGCCCCTCGGCGGCTGCCTTGAGCAGCGCGTTGATCTCGTCGCGCGTGGTGTCGCGCTTGGGGGTGAAGGTCAGGTCCACCAGGCTGACGTCGGGCACCGGCACGCGGATCGCGGAGCCGTCGAGCTTGCCCTTCAGCTCGGGCAGCACCTCGCCCACCGCGCGCGCGGCGCCTGTGGTGGTCGGGATCATGCTCATCCCCGCGGCGCGCGCGCGGCGCAGGTCGGGGTGAATCTGGTCGAGGATCTTCTGGTCGTTAGTATAGGCGTGGATCGTGGTCATCAGCCCGCGCTCGATGCCGACCGAATCGTTCAAGACCTTGGCGACGGGCGCCAGGCAGTTGGTGGTGCAGCTCGCATTGGAGACGATGCGGTGATCGGCGGTCAGCTTGTCGTGGTTGACGCCGTACACGACCGTCAGGTCGACACCCTTGGCCGGGGCCGACACCAGCACCCGGCTCGCGCCCGCCTCGATATGCTTGCCGGCACTCTCGCGGTCGGTGAAGAAGCCGGTGCATTCCAGCACCATGTCGATGCCCAGCTCCTTGTGCGGCAGCTTGCCCGGATCACGCTCGGCGGTGACGCGAATGTGCTTGCCGTCGACCACCAGGTCCTGCCCCTCGGCATGGACCTTGCCCGGATAGCGGCCATGGACGCTGTCACGGCTGAACAGCCAGGCGTTGGACTTGGCGTCGGCGAGGTCGTTGATCGCGACCAGTTCCAGGTCGCTTCCACCATTCTCCAGCATCGCCCGCGCGACCAGGCGGCCGATGCGCCCGAAGCCGTTGATCGCAACCTTGACCGCCATCGCAATAGTCTCCCGTAACCCGCTGAAGTGTCCGGACCGCTGCTCGGAGCAAGCGCGCGCCGAGGGTAAGGGCGCGTCCGAAGGTGGAAATCGGGGCTGCCTTTGCGGTCGCGACCCGCGCTGTCAACCTTGCCAGCCGGTTCGGTCGATCCTATCGCGGGTCCATGCCCGAAGCACCCGCAGCAGACCGGATCGACGCAGCACTGGCCCGCATCGAGGCGGCGATCGCCGCGCGCGCGGCCGACGGCGACGCGCTCGCCAGGCGCCATGCCGCGTTGAAGGCGCGCATGGCCGAAGCGGTCGCCGCGCTGGACGACGTCATCGCCCGCGGATCGGCCGCCTGATGGCCGAAGTCCTGCTGTCGATCGGCGGCCGCAACCACGCCGTCGCCTGCCGTGACGGCGAGGAGGGCCGCGTCGAGCAACTGGGCCGGATGCTGGCGGAACGCTGGCCGGCCGCCCAACGTGCCGCCGGCGCAAGCACCGAGCGCGCGATGTTCTTCGTGGCACTGATGCTCGCCGACGATCTCGACGAGGCACGCGCCAAGCCGCCGGCGGGCGCCGCCATGAGTGAGGGCTCGCTGGTTCGTGTTGCGGAGCGGCTGGAAAGCCTGGCCGAGACGCTTGAGAAAGCGCCGCCGAGCGCCTAAATGGGGATTGGCGGGTCTGCCCGGTACGAGCCTTTATTATCCCTGAGGCTATTCATCATCCATCGGGGGCTGTCCCTGCCCGGACCCTGGTCCGAAGCACATGGTCCCCACCTGACGTACCGTGCGTCAGTGGATAACCCGGCAAACGGTCTATGGTGGACCCGTCACGCAGTGCGCACGCGCGCAGCGGAGCAGCGCGCGAGACGCGCAAGTGCGGCCGGCGGGAAGCGAAGCGCTCCCGTTCGACGTCCCGGCGCGGCTTTGCCGCGACGTCCCTTCTTGTGACCGACAAACCCGCCGTCCGCGCCCGCCTCCGCGCCCTGCGCGATCAGGCTGCGGGTGACCCCATCCCCGCCTGGCCGCAATTCACCGCCCGCCTCGCACCCGGCCTAGTCGTCGCCAGCTACATCCCCGTGGGTGGCGAAGCCGACCCCGCCCCCTTGGTTGCCGCCGCACTAGCCGCCGACTGCCGTCTCGCCCTCCCCCATGTCACCGGCCGCGAGCATCCGATCCGCTTCCTCTGCTGGGCCGGCGACGCAGCGCTGGTCGCCGGCCCGTTCGGCCTGCGCCAGCCCGCCGCCGACCTGCCCGAGCTCGCCCCCGACATCGTCCTCACCCCCCTGGTCGGCTTCGACCGCCGCGGCCATCGCCTGGGCCAGGGCGCCGGCCACTATGACCGCGCGTTCGCCGCGCATCCTGATGCCTGGCGGATCGGCGTCGCCTGGTCCGTTCAGGAAGTCGAAGCGTTGATCCCCGATCCGTGGGACATGCCGCTGCACGCGATCGCAACCGAGAAGGAGTGGATCACGCCATGATGGATCACGAAGCTCCCACCTGGCGCAAGCCTGCGGGCGCGCTGCTGATCATTGCGCTGATCGTCGTCTGGTGCGTCCTCGTTGCCAGCCTGTCGGGCACGGTCGGCGGCTGGGCCTGGCCGCTGCAAGCGGCGTTCTACCTGGTGACCGGCATCATCTGGATCGCGCCGCTGAAACCGCTGCTTCGGTGGATGGAATTGGGGCGCTGGCGGTAGGTGGACGCGCGCGCCCTCTTGAACGCTTCCCCGGCGAACGCCGGGCCCAGTTGCGGTGAGCCAGGTTTTGGCGTTCGGACTTTGCCACTTTCAAGCCGAATGAAGGGGCGTCGCGGCAGAGCCGCGCCGTGGCGTCGAACGGGACAGCTGCGCTTCCCGCCGGCCGTGCTTGCGCGTCTTGTCGGCTGCTTCGCTGCCGCCATGCGCGCCGCGCAATGGCGCGAGTGACGGGGCTCGAACCCGCGACCTCCGGCGTGACAGGCCGGCGCTCTAACCAACTGAGCTACACCCGCTTGAAGCGTGAGGCGCGGCGTTAGGCAGGCGTCCCTTGTGTGTCAACCGCCGCGGTCGCCGGATCGGGCTCCCCGTCCGCATTCCGGCCCAGTCGCCACCGTCGCCGCCCCTTCTCGCCCTGCACCAGCGCGCCATGTTCGAACAGGAAGCCCGCGATATCCGGCTTGCCCGCCGCGCCCAGCACGGTCTGCAGAATGATCAACAGCGGCACCGCCAGTAAGGCCCCCGCCGTCCCCCACACCCAGCCCCAGAAGCTCAGCGACACCAGGATCATCAACGGGCTGATCGTCAGCCGGTGTCCCACGATATAGGGCGTGACGACATTCGCCTCGATCAGGTGCAGGCCGTACATCACCGCCGGCGCGATCATCGCCACCCAGACGTCGGAAAATGTCATCAGCCCGCCGACCGCGAGCAGCAGCGCCGCGATCACCGCCCCGAAATAGGGGATGTAGTTGAGCAGCGCGACGATACCTCCCCACATCAGCGGCGACGGCATGCCGATCATCCACAGCGCGAACGCCACCGCCCCACCCAGCGCCAGGTTGATGACCGTGATCGTGCCCAGATAGGCGGACACATCGTCGACCACATCCTGGATCACCCGCGCCGTCGCCATCGCGCCGTCGAAGCTGGTCCGGTCGGTGATCGTCTGGCGCCGCATTCCCGTCCAGCCGGAAAGGAAGAAGAACACCACGAGTATCGCGAAGAACACCTGCACGATCACCGTCGGCGCGCTGGTGGCGGCGAACTCCAGCACCGATCGCGGCGGCGCCACCGGCGCGGCGCCGGGCTGTCGCACCGGCGACGACGCGACCTGCCGCAACAGCCGGTTGATCGACTTCTCGAGGCTGGAATACAGGTCGAGCAGCGGCTCCAGATTGCTCTGGATCCGCGTCAGCCGGCTCGGCAGCATCTGGAAAAAGTCGGTCGCGGGCACCACGATCGCCGCGATCGCGATGTTCGCGATTGCAAGGAACAGCAGCACGCACAACAACGCCGCCAAGCCCGACGGCACCCGATGACGCTCCAGCCACTCCAATACCGGCACCAGGGCGACCGCGATCACCAGCGCGGCGGTCAGCGGCATGAAGAACTCGGCGCCGAGCTTGAGCGCGAACGGCATCCCCAAAGCAAGCCCGAGCCCGGCGATCAGCGTCAGCGACGCGAGCAGGCGGTCGCGCCGTTCCGACGTCGCCGCGCCCTCTTCGGCGGGTGGGACGATTGGATACTCTGGCGCGGGTTCGATCACCGCACCACCCTAGCGCGCTTGCGGCCGCTTGCCACCCACCCATGTCGGCTTACTGTTCGCGCCCCAGCCGCAACGACGCGACCGACAGGAGAGGATGCCGTGGCCGACCACCTGCTCGTCATCGACGAGGGCACCACCTCCACCCGCGCCATGCTCTTCACCCCCGACGGACGCTGCATCGCCAGCGAATCGGCGGAGCTGACGCAGAGCTATCCCTGCCCCGGCTGGGTCGAGCACGACGCCGCCGAGATCTGGCGCAAGACGCTGCGGGTCACCGCCGCGATGGTCGCGCAGGCCGGCGGTGCCCAGCGGATCGTCGGAATCGGCATCACCAATCAACGCGAGACCGTGGTGTTCTGGGACAAGCACACCGGTGAGCCGCTCGCCCCCGCCATCGTCTGGCAGGACCGCCGCACCGCCGACCGCTGTCAGACCCTGCGCAATGCGGGGCACGAGCCGCTGGTCCAACGCCGCACCGGCCTCCTCCTCGACCCCTATTTCTCCGGCTCCAAGATCGGCTGGGCATTGGCGGAGTGGCCACAGCTCGCCGAAGCGGGTGACCGGCTCGCGATCGGCACGGTCGACAGTTGGCTGCTCTGGAAACTCACGGGCCGTCACGCCACCGATGCCACCAACGCCAGTCGCACCGCGCTGATGGCGCTCGATGGCGGCTGGGACGACGAACTGATCGACCTGTTCGGCGCCCCGCGCGCTGCCTTGCCAGAGATCGTCGATTGTGCCGGTCCGATCGGCGACACCACCCGCTTCGGTGGCTGCATTCCAATCACCGGCATGGCGGGCGATCAACAGGCCGCAGCGATCGGCCAGGCCTGCCTCGCGCCCGGTGAGACCAAGGCGACCTTCGGCACCGGCGCCTTCATCCTCACCCATACCGGCGACGCCGCGCCGATCTCAACCAACCGCCTGCTCGCAACCGTTGCATGGCAGCTCGGCGGCGCCCGCGCCTATGCGCTGGAAGGGTCGGTGTTCGTCGCCGGCAGCCTGGTGAAGTGGCTACGCGACTCGCTCGGCCTCATCGCCGACGCCCGCGAGACCGCCGCACTCGCCGCCAGCGTCCCCGACAGCGGCGGCGTCTATCTGGTCCCCGCTTTGTCCGGGCTCGGCGCGCCATGGTGGCGGCCCGATGCCCGCGCGGCGCTCACCGGCATGAGCTTCTCGACCGTCAAGGCACACGTCGTCCGCGCCGCGCTGGAGGCGATGGCACATCAGGCGCACGACCTGAAGGACGCCTTCGCCGCCGACGGCGCCGCCTGGGCGATGTTGCGCATCGACGGCGGCATGGTCGCCAACGACTGGCTGGCACAGGATCTGGCGGACATCCTCGCCCTCCCCGTCGAACGCCCTCGCTTCGCCGAAACCACCGCGCTGGGTGCCGCGATGCTGGCCGGCGTCGGCGCCGGCCTGTTCCGAGACCTGCACGAAGCGAGCGCGATGCGCGGCGAGGTGGAGCGGTTCGAAGCGAAGCTGGACGATGGCGCGCGCAAGCAACGGCTGTCGGGCTGGCGAAGCGCCGTGCAGAAGGTCATCGCCTGACGCTTCTTTCACCCCGGTCGAAAGTTGACCCATGCTGCTAATCGTCGGAACCGTTCGCCTCCCGCCGCACAACGTATCGGCCGCCCTGCCGATCATGCGGACCATGGTCGAGGCAAGTCGAGCCGAGGACGGATGCCTCGAATACGCCTATTCCGAAGATCTTTGGGACGCCGGCCTCATCCACATCAAGGAGTTGTGGGACGACGGCGCAGCACTGGAGCGGCACTTCGCTTCGCCACATATCTCGCAATGGCGCGCCGCCTGGCCTGCGTTGGCGATCGGCGATCGCGATCTCCGCGTGTACGAGGTCGGCGCGCCCCGACCCACATGAGACTGTAAGCCTCACGCAATAGTGAGGCCGGCGACGTCTTGCCTACCGCGCTACGCCCCGCCGCATCGCCTCGATTGTCGGATAGGCGAGCAGTCCGTGATTGGCGGCATAGATCGGCCGGGCGCTGCGCAGCGCGGCTTCGGCGGCGTCCAGCGCGCGTTTGGCCTTTTCATGTCGTTCGAACAGCTTGGCGATAGTTGCGTCGGTCATGCTTCTAGCTCCGGGACGAAACCACTGGTTGGTGTGGTGCGATGATGAAGACTAACGCCGTATTCATCACCTTCGCTAGAGCAGAAGATAGTTAAAGAAATCCTGTCCAGGATTGAAGCACCTTGGCACGACGTACATAAACATGAACTAGTCTGATTAACGCCCGCGGCACCGCCCGTGTGGCAAGCTCAGGCTGCGCCGTTGCGAAGCTCCACCACCCGCCCGATCCGCGCCGCCTCCCGCGCGTCGTGAGTGACCATCAGCACGGGCACCGTCGCCGCGTCGCGCACCCGCTCCACTGCGCGCAGCACCTCCTCGCGCCGGTCCGCATCGAGCGACACCGTCGGCTCGTCGAGCAGCAGGAAGCGTGGTTGCATCAACAGCGCCCGCCCGATCGCCACCCGCCGCGCCTCGCCCCCGGACAGGCTCGCCGGTCGCCGCGACAACAAGTCGCCGATATCGAGCATCGCCACCGTCTCCGCCAGCATCTCGTCGGTTGCTGCGGCGTACAGCAGGTTGCGCCGTACGCTCAGGTGCGGGAACAGCCGGGTGTCCTGAAAGACATAGCCCGCGCGCCGCCGCGCGACCGACACGTCCACGCCTGCGGCGGCGTCGAACAGCGTCTCGCCCGCGATCCGCACATGCCCGCAGTCTGGCGTCAGCAGCCCCGCGAGCGCGTGCAGCACGCTGGTCTTGCCCACCCCCGAAGGCCCGACCAGCACCGTTGCGCCCCGCCCCGCGAATGCGCATGCGATCACCCGCTCGCCCCGGCGCAAGCGGATGTCGACGTCAAAGGACATGGCTGCCCCGCCCGATCCGCCGCGCCAGCAACTCCGACACCAGCAGGGCGGCGAGGCTGAGCAGCACGGAGATCGCCGCCAGCTTCCACACCGTCGCCTCGCCGCCCGGCCGCTGCAGCGCCGCATAGATCGCCAGCGGCAGCGTCTCGGTCTCGCCCGGCACGCTGGAGACGAAGGTGATTGTCGCCCCGAACTCGCCGATGCCGCGCGCGAAGCCCAACACCGCGCCCGCCAGCACCCCCGGCATCGCAAGCGGCAGCGTGATCGTCCGGAACACGCGCGTGCGCGACGCCCCCAGCGTCCGCGCCGCCTCCTCCAGCCGCCGGTCCACCGCCTCGATCGACAGCCGCATCGCCCGCACCATCAGCGGCAACCCCATGACCGCTGCCGCGATCGCAGCACCAGTCCAGCGGAACAGCACGCTGACTCCCAACCAGGCCTCCAGCCACCGCCCCACCGGTCCCGCCGGCGCGAACAGCATCAACAGCACCCATCCCGTCACCACCGGCGGCACCACCAACGGCAGGTGGACGACGCCGTCGAGCAGCAGCTTGCCCACGAACCGTCCCCGCGCCAGCGCCCAGGCGAGCGCGAACGCGACCGGCAGCGTCGCGGCGGTGGCGACCCCGCCGACGAGCAGCGTCAGCCGCACGATTTCCCATTCGGCCGCAGACAGCATCTACGGCCGCGTGAATCCGAACCGCGCGAACACCGCCAGCCCCTCGCGCGACAGCAGGAACCGCCGAAAACCCTCCGCATCCCGATGCGTCGACGCCGTCAGCCGCGCCACCGGATAGCGGATCGGCGGATGCGAATCGGCCGGGAACAGTCCCGCCACCCGCACCCGCGCCGAACTGCGCACGTCGGTCAGATAGACGATCCCGAACGGCGCCGCCCCGCGCTCGACCAGCGCCAGCGCCGCGCGCACATTCTCCGCCCGCACGACGCGCGGCGCCACCGCACCCCAAGCGCCGAGCCGCTCCAGTGCCGCTCTGCCGTATCGCCCTGCCGGCACCGCCGCCGGGTCCGCCATCGCCACCGGCCCGCGCGCCAGCACCCGCCCCAGCGTCGCGCGCGTCAGCCGCCCCCGGAACGTCAACGGCGCCACCACCACCAGCCGGTTGCCGACCAGGTCCGCCCGCGTCCCCGCGACGATCAGCCCGCCGCGCGCGAGCACGTCCATCCACTCCTCGTCGGCGCTGACGAACAGGTCGGCCGCACCCCCTGCCTGCACCTGCCGCGCCAGCGCCGACGATGCCGCGAACGACAGCACCGGCCGCGCGTGCCCCCTCGCCGCCCACCGATCCGCCGCCGCGCCCAGTGCGTCCTGCATACTCGCCGCCGCCAGCACCAGCGGCCCCCGCGTCGAGGCCGCCGCCGGAGTGGCGAGAAGGGCGAGGATCATCAGCAGCCAGCGCATCCCCCCATCCTACCCCGCCCCACCGCCCGGCACCAAGCCCGCAGTCGCGCGTAAAAACCGCTGTCCTACAACGAACCAGCCAGGTTAGCGGCCCGCGCCATGAAAGACCGTACCCCCATGCCGCGCGACCAGCGCGCAGCCCTTCCCGCCTTCTCCCCCGTGCCGCGCCTGAAGGTGCGCCATGACGGCTGGACCCCCGAACGCCAGCGCGCCTTCATCGAAGGGCTCGCCGACACGGGTTCGGTCGAGACCGCCTGCCGCATGGTCAACATGTCGACCGAGGGCGCCTATGGATTGCGCCGCCACCCGCAGGCCGGCGAGTTCCGCGCCGCCTGGGACGCCGCACTCGCCTGCGGCTGGCAGCGGCTCAAGGACGAGGCGTTCGAGCGCGCACTGAACGGCCAGCTCGTCCCCGTCTTCGTCGGCGGCAAGCTGATCGGCTATCGGCGCAAGAAGAACGACCGCCTCCTCATGTTCATCCTGCGGCACTACGGCCCGCAAGGTCCGACCGCCGGCGTCCGCCCGCTGACCGTGAACGTCATCAACGCTACCGCGAACGCCACCGTTCAGTCCTCCCCTGCCCCGGAGGGGAGCGGGACCGCTGCGCCCCTTGGCGCAGTGGTGGAGGGGCATCCGCCCCAAGCGATCACCGCGCCCGACGATCCGCAACTCCCCACCCCCGACGCCGCCGAAACCGTGGCGCGGTTCGAAGGCGTTCCCCTCGACGCCCAGGCCCAGGCCGAGCTCGCCGCCATCCTCGAAGCCGCCGCCGCCCGGCACCGGGCCCGCCTCCCCGAGGACGATCCGTCCGAACCCTATATCCCGCTCGGCGACGCCGCCCACCATTTCCACGGCGAGTTCGAAATCGGCGCCACCAGCGAGGACGCTCCCCTCCTTCCGCCCGGCGAAGTCGACTGGACCCTCCTCGGCGACGAGGAACGCCTTGCACAGATCGACCAGGCCTTGGAACGGATGGCGGCATCGCCCCCTCCCGCCCCCGCCAAGCCGCCCCGCAAGCGCAAGTCGAAGCCTGCGCTCCCTCCGCCGGCGGTGCGCCCGGAGGGCGAACGCTATTCCGAGTCCATGCCCTGGCTCTCGGATGCCAACCGCGAGGGCGTCGACCAAATCGACGCGATGATCGAAGCGGCAAAGGCCAAGGCGGTCGGCAAGTGAGCACGGAGCTGCTCACCACGCGCTACGGCGACTGCCTGAACGTCCGGCCTTAGGCCGTGCGCGCCAGCAGACGGGGTTGCTCGACCGCGCCTGCGCTCGCGCCCTGCTCCAGCCGCGCCAGGTACAGGTTCGCCAACTCGTAATGCGCGTCGGCTGCGGCCGGCACGAGGGCGGCGCGCGCCATCTTCAGCTCCGCCTCCGCCCGAGTGCGATAATAGCCGGCGGGCTCCGGCAGCCTTGTATCGAAATCTCGCACGATCAGAACCCCATGGCTACGCGTTGGGGGAGGGCCGGCGCTTCCGTCTCCGCCGGCTGAAGATATTGTTCGTCGAAGCCGGCCATCTTGGTCAGCGCTGCCCAGTCCTGAATGCCGATCTGCCCGCGATGCCGCTCGATCAGCCCTGCCTCGCTCAGCAACCGCAGCACGCGATTGACATGGACCGCGGTCAGGCCGGCGCAATCGGCGATGTGCGACTGCGTCAACGGCAGCGCGAAATCGGTACGCCGGCCCAGCCCCTGCTGCTCATGGCGGACGCCCAGCTCGCAGAACAGATGCGCCAGCCGCGCGGCCGCGTCGCGGCGCCCGAGGTTGACGATCCACTCGCTCTGGATGCCGGCGTCGAACAGCGTCTCGCTCCAGATCGCGTGTGCGAGGTTCGGATAGGCCGATAGGATCTCGTGCATCTCGGCTGCGGCGATCGTCGCGACGGTGCCCTGCGTCAGCATCTCGACATCATGGTCTGCGCGGCGGAACAGGCATCGTTGCGTTCCGACCATGTCGCCGCGCATCAGCACGTTCAGGATCTGCCGGCTGCCGTTGCGCAGCAGCTTGTAGCGGGCGGCATAGCCGTCGAGCAGAACATAGCAGTGACTCGCGGGTCCGGCTCCCCGGAACAGCTGCTCATGCGAGCGGACCGGCCGGCGATCGAACCGGATCGACAACAGCGCGTCGCGCTCCTCGCGAGAGATGTCGGTATGGATGGCCAGCTTGCGCGCAAGCGGCTCGAGCGTGGAAGTGGACAAACTATAATCCCTATGGCGACCTGCGACCGCAACGAAGCGATGCAGAATGTATGACGCAGGTTGCGCGGGACTCGATGCGAACAGAACCTGTGCAAATGATTTAGGTAAAAGCATGTCTGCGGCGCAACGCTCTGTGCGCTGTCGAACAAACGATAAGTTGCTGCGAGGCAATGGTTATTTGCGGCAAACCTCCCGTGACCCACGAGAACGGTAAGTTTTGAGTACGCGAGGGTGCGCTAACGCACAGAGGGAAGCCGTATCCGTCGCGGGTGCCTAGGTCGACATTACTGCTTGCCATGTCTGGGGCACAAGCGGCTGAGAGATTTTGCGTGCTCCCGCCCTTTGACGGAAGCACGCCCATGTCCCCGATCCCGCAGGCGTCCGTCGCCAATCGTCTGCTACGGCTGTTGTCGGTCGAGGATTACGGCCTGCTGGAACCCGCGCTCGACCGCGTCCACATGCCGCTGCGCACGGCATTATTCGAACCTCATGTTCCGGTCGAACACGTCTATTTTCCGGAAGGCGGCGTGTCGTCGATCGTGACCGATCAAGAGGGCGGCGATCCCGTCGAATACGGCCTGTTCGGGGGGGAGGGCATGTCGGGCACGCCCGTACTGCTGGGCGCCGGACAGTCGCCGCACCACTGTTTCGTCCAGATGGACGGCGCCACCATGCTGCGCATCGGGTCCGACGCGTTGCTCGACGCCTGCCGGCAGAGCTTTAGCCTCCACGGGTTGCTGCTGCGCTTCGTCCATGTCCTCGCCGTGCAGAGTGCCGCCACCGCCAGCGCCAACGCCCATTACGCGCTGCCGGAGCGCCTCGCCCGCTGGCTGTTGATGTGCCACGATCGCACCGAACACGATCGCCTCGAGCTGACCCACGAATTCATGGCACAGATGCTGGCGGTGCGCCGCTCGGGCGTGACGGTGACGCTACACACGCTGGAGGCGACCGGCGCCATCCGCAGCACCCGCGGCCTCGTGACCATCCTCGATCGTCAGAAGCTCAAGGACTTTGCCGGGGAAAGCTACGGCACGCCCGAACGCGAATACAACCGACTCATCGCGCCCTTCGGACTGGGCTAGGCCGTTCTCGCGGGTCCGCGAGGAAGCGGACCGCAGGACCTCGCCGCTTCGGCGTACTCGGTCCGCTGCAAGCAAGATGCGAGGCGCCGCACGGCCGGGAAGAACTTGGGGTTGTCAATAACTTGTGTTAAAGATGCGCATCGCTCGCCGACTCCAGGGCGCGAACGCCTGAGAGATGCCGCGCGCTCCCGCCCCAAACGGAAGCACCGCCATGACCGGGATCTCACAGGCATCCACCGCCAATCTCCTGCTGCGCGCGCTGTCGTGCGAAGACTATTCCCTGCTGGAGCCGGCGCTGGAGCGAAACACTCTGCCGGTTCGGACCGTCCTGTTCGAACCCGGAATGCCCATGGAGCGCGTTCACTTCCCCGAGGGCGGGGTCGCGTCGATCGTCACCGAGGACCAAAGCAGCGACACAGTCGAGCTCGGCCTGTTCGGCTCAGACGGCATGTCGGGTGGCGCGATGCTGCTGGGCGCCGGGCAGTCGCCGCACCGATGCTTCATCCAGATCGGCGACGGTACATCGCTCCACCTCCCCACCGGCGCGCTGATCACCGCCTGCGAACGCAGCCCCACCTTGCGACGGCTGTTGCTACAGTTCGTTCATACGCTCGAGATCCAAACCGCGACGACCGCCAGCGCCAACGCGCACTACGAGCTGCCGCAGCGTCTCGCGCGCTGGCTGTTGATGTGCCACGATCGCGTCGACGGCGACCGGCTGGAGCTGACCCATGAGTTCATGTCGCAGATGCTCGCCGTCCGCCGCTCCGGCGTAACCGTAACACTGCACACGCTCGAGAGCACCGGCGCGATCCGCAGCACCCGCGGCCTGGTGATGATCCTCAACCGCGCCCGCCTACGGGAGTTCGCGGGCGACAGCTACGGCACCCCCGAACGCGAATATTCCCGCCTCATCGCGCCGTTCGGCAGGGGATGACCGCTCGCTAGGCGGCGATCGCGTCGCCGACGGTGCGTTCACAACCGGTGATCCGTACCGCATCGCGGAACGCCAGGCTGTGCACGATCCGCCCCGCTTCATTCTCGACATCGATTCGCACCGAAAGGTCGATCTCGCCATTGCGCGCGCCGCCGGCGATGATGTCGCGCGCGCCGTTCAGCGCAGTCGCGATGACTGCCTTGAGGTCGCTGCACTCGAACCCGTCGGGGTCGAGCACTTCGTCGTTGGCATCGCGCGAATGGAAATAATAGCGGGCCATACCCGACTCCTCGAACACGGGCGGAAGCCCGAATGGCGTCTCCCAGCCGGCAGACCCCAGGAACCCCTCTGCCGATGCCGCGTTGATAAATCCGTCCTACGGTCCAGTCGCCTACCTATGTTGTGAGAAGCTGGAGCGCGTGAGACGGCGAAGTGCCGAGTTGAAGTTCTGCAACGTTCGCCGACTTGGGACGCTACTCCTCGCCCATCCGCAACGCCGCGATGAACGCCTCCTGCGGGATGCTGACACTGCCATATTCCCGCATCCGCGCCTTGCCCTTCTTCTGCTTGTCGAGCAGCTTGCGCTTGCGCGTCGCGTCGCCGCCATAGCATTTGGCGGTCACGTCCTTTCTCATCGCGCTGATCGTCTCGCGCGCGATCACCTTGCCGCCGATCGCCGCTTGGATCGGGATCTTGAACATGTGGCGCGGGATCAGTTCCTTCAGCCGCTCGACCATGCCGCGGCCGCGCGTCTCGGCGGTGGCGCGATGGACGATCATCGACAGCGCGTCGACCGGCTCCTCGTTGACCAGGATGCCCAACTTGACCAGGTCGCCCTCGCGATAGCCGATCTGTTGATAGTCGAAGCTCGCATAGCCCTTCGACAGCGACTTCAGCCGGTCATAGAAGTCGAACACCACTTCGTTGAGCGGCAGCTCGTACGTCGCCTGCGCGCGCCCACCGACATAGGTCAGGTTCTTCTGGATGCCGCGCCGGTCCTGGCACAGCTTCAGGACCGATCCGAGATACTCGTCCGGCACATAGATCGTCGCCGCGATCCAGGGTTCGGCGATGCTCTCGATCCGGTTGGGCTCGGGCATGTCGGCCGGGTTGTGCAGCTCCAGATGCCCGCCGCCATGCGTCAGCTCGATCTGATAGACGACGCTCGGCGCGGTGGTGATGAGGTCCAGGTCATATTCGCGCGTCAGCCGCTCCTGGATGATCTCCAGGTGCAGCAGCCCCAGGAACCCGGCGCGATAACCGAAGCCGAGGGCGGCGCTCGTCTCCATCTCGAACGAGAAGCTGGCGTCGTTGAGCCGCAGCTTGGAGATCGACTCGCGCAGCTTCTCAAAGTCGTTGGCGTCGACGGGGAACAGGCCGCAGAACACGACCGGCTGCACCTCCTTGAACCCTGGTAGCGCCTGCTCCGCCGGCCGCTTGGCGTCGGTCAGCGTGTCGCCGACGCGCGCCTGCGCCACGTCCTTGATCTGCGCGGTGATGAAGCCGATCTCGCCCGGCCCCAGCTCCGCCAGCTGCTCGATCTTGGGGCGGAAGCACCCCACCCGGTCCACGAGGTGGGTGGTGCCGGCCTGCATGAACTTGATCTGCGCCCCCTTGCGCATCACCCCGTCGATCACGCGCACCAGGATGACCACGCCCAGATACGGGTCGTACCAGCTGTCGACCAGCATCGCCTTCAGCGGCGCGCCGATGTCCCCTTTGGGCGGCGGAATCTTGGCGACGATCGCGTCCAGGATCTCGGTAATGCCGATGCCTGCCTTGGCGCTGGCCAGCACTGCCTCGGACGCGTCGATGCCGATCACGTCCTCGATCTCGCGCCGGACCTTTTCGGGCTCCGCGGCGGGCAGGTCGATCTTGTTGATGACCGGCACGATCTCGTGGTCGTGCTCAATCGACTGATAGACGTTGGCGAGCGTCTGCGCCTCCACCCCCTGCGCCGCGTCGACCACCAGCAGCGCGCCCTCGCACGCCGCCAGGCTGCGGCTGACCTCATAGGCGAAGTCGACATGACCAGGCGTGTCCATCAGGTTCAGCTGGTGGCCCTTATACTCTAGCCGCACCGTCTGCGCCTTGATCGTGATCCCGCGCTCGCGCTCGATGTCCATGTTATCAAGGACTTGCTCGGACATCTCCCGGTCGGTCAGCCCGCCCGTCGCCTGGATCAGCCGATCGGCCAGCGTCGACTTGCCATGGTCGATATGCGCGATGATGGAGAAATTGCGGATGCGGTCGAGAGCGGTGGTCATATGCTGCGCGCCGTTAGCACCCGCACCCGCCAAAGCCAAAGCGGCGCGCGGGTTACAGGATTTGTAAGTAACCCCCGCCCTCGCCCGCTGATACTTTCCCGGCACTCATCGGGGGATAGGTTCATGCGTTCGATCGTCTTCGCCGCCGCGCTGCTCGCCGGCTCCGCTTCCTTCGCCGCGGAGCGCGCGCCGATCAAGGTCACCGCCGCCAAGACGATGAAGGGGACGCAGTCGGTTCAGGTCGCCGCCTTCAACGTCGGCTTCGTCTTCCAGTCGGTGGATCGCGCGAAGGACAAGACCGGTGGCCTGATCGGCGCGTTCGGCGGCGCGACCGACGCCAAGAGCGTTTTGACCGGCGTCGACGCGGCCACCATGCAGGCGATCACCGACGCCGCCTATGCCGACTTCAAGGCGCAGCTCGCCGCGAAGGGCTTCACCGTGGTCGACGCGGGGCCGCTGTTTGGCGACCCGTCCTACGCCAAGATGAAGCCGACCCCGGCCCCATTCGACGCCAGCGTCGCACTCGATCCAAAGGGAAAAGCCAAGGGCAAGGCGACCTATTTCAAGCCTTCCGTGCTGCCCGGCCAGCTCTTCACCCCGGGCGACGTGACCGCGACGGGCATGTTCGCCGGCTTCGGCCAGATGGCCTACATGCACAACACGACTGGCTTCATGGCCGCCGCGCAGCGCACCGGCGCGGCGGTGATCGCGGTCACCTATCTGATCGACTTCAGCCAGGTGAAGCGGCCCGGCGCGTGGAGCTTCAAGGGCGTCAACGTCAACTCGGGCATCGCCGTGGTCGACGACTATTCCCGCCTGTCGCTGTTTGCGCCCAAGGGCCAGACGACGCTCGTCGTCGACGAAGCCGTGGCGGTCGAAGGCGATTTCGCCGACAAGGCGGACACGACCAAGGGCGCCGGCCTGCAAAAGGCCGCCAACATCGCCGGCGGCGTGGCCGCGGTCTTCGGCATGGGCGGGCTCAGGTTCGGCAAGAGCAAGACCTTCACCTTCACCGCCAAGCCCGCGTTCCAGGAGGGCGCGATCAAGGCGGCGAGCCTCACCAATACGCGCATGGCCGACCAGCTCGCCGCGCTGCGCTGAACCGAGATGATCAGCCGGTCGCTTGCGCTCGCTCGATGGCCGCAAGCGCATTGAGGTAGCGGCGGGAGTCGGTGCCGCTGACCAGCGCCCATGGCACCCCGCGTCGTTTTAGTTCGGCGCGGGAAAGTTCGAAGAAGCGCCGCCGCGCCGCGTCGCTGCCGAACATGCGGGTGCCGTCATCCTCCCAGGGCAGGTCGATGTCGAACAGCAGGTACAGGTCGGCGGTGTTGCTCCACGCATCGAACCAGGTGTCGCGCCGCCCGAACATCATGTCAGCCCATACCGCTGTCATCAGCGGATCGGTGTCGAGGATCACCGGCAGGCGCCCGGTCGCGACCGCCGCGGTCGTCTTGGCATCATGCGCGCTGGCGATCATGACCAGGTCCGCCATCGTCAGGTCGGTCCCGAACGCTTCGCAATAGGTGCGCCCGAACTCCGCGATGCACTGGCCGTCGAAGTGCCTGGCAAGCCGTGGCGCCATCGTCGACTTGCCGGTGCTCTCCGGCCCGTGCAGGCAGACGGTGCGCAGCCTCACGCCCCTGCTCCGCGCTCGGCGCGCCCCCAGCCGATCAATCCGATGACCGCGAGGAGGAGGTACAAAAGGTAGAGGAAGGCGAAGATAGTCAGCCCTTTCGCGAGGTAGAGCGGGATCAGCGCCATGTCGACGGCGATCCAGACGACCCAGTTCTCCAGCTTGCGTTGCGCCATCAGCAGCTGCGCCGCGACGCTCGCCACCGCGGTCGCCGCATCCCACCACGCATAGTCCGCATCGGTCAGCGTCGCCATCGCGCCACCCCAGGCGAGCGTAGCGGCGACGCACCCCATCCCCCAGGCGCGCCGCGACGCCGGCGACAAGCGCTCGACCACGATCGCACCGGCCAGCTCCTGCGATCGCCGCCAGCCGACCCAGCCATACAGGTTCGCCGCCACGAAGAAGCCCTGCAGCAACGCGTCGCTGTACAGCCGCTGCTGCCATACCACCCAGCCGACCAGGATCGCCGAGCCGATCGCGGTCGGGAAGGTCCAGACGCTCCGCCCGGCCGCCAGCGCGACGCAAAGCACGCCCAGCACCGTCGCAGCCAGCTCGATCCAAGTCATGGATGCGGCGCCTAGCCGCGCTTGCCCTGCCCCACCAGTCCGCTACGCTCGACGTCGGACAAGAAGAGGGCGAGCCATGCGCCACGTCGCGGTGATCGGGTCGGGGCCTGCGGGCTACTACACCGCGGAAGGCTGCGCGAAGCTGTTCGGCGACCAGGTCCTAGTCGACATCCTCGACCGCCTGCCTGTTCCCTACGGCCTGATCCGCACCGGGGTCGCGCCAGACCATCAGTCGATCAAGGCCGTGTCGCGCCGCTATGAGGCGACCGCGCTCGCCGAGAATATCCGGTTCGTCGGCAACGTCACCGTCGGGCGCGACGTGACCATAGCCGAGCTGCTCGACCTCTACGACGCCGTCGTGCTCGCGACCGGGGCCCCTGCCGACCGGTCGCTGGGAATACCGGGCGACGACCTCCTCGGCGTGATCGGCTCGGCGGCGTTCGTGGGCTGGTACAACGGTCATCCCGACTTTGCGGGACTGAAGCCGTCGCTGCACGGCGACGCGGTGATCGTCGGCGCGGGCAACGTCGCGCTCGACGTCGCGCGCATCCTTGCTAAGACGGCCGACGAGTTCGCCGGCTCCGACATAGTCGGACACGCGCTCGACCATCTCGGCGACGCCGCGGTCGGGCGCGTCACGATCCTCGCGCGACGCGGCCCCCACCAGATCGCCATGACCCCCAAAGAGCTCGGCGAGCTCGGCCATCTCGCCCGTGCCGCACCCCGCGTCGACCCTGCCGATCTTCCGCCCCTCGATGAAGACGCTGCGCTCGATCCCGGCACGCGCAAGTCGGTCGCGCAACTGCGCGCGTTCGCCGGCTCGGACGAGACCAAGCCGGTCACGATCGACTTCGACTTTTACGCGATGCCGCTCCGCATCGAAGGCAAAGGCCGGGTGGAGCGCGTCATCGTCGAACGGGCTACGACCGATGCCACCGGCCAGGCGAGCGGCACCGGCGAGACCTACGCCATCCCGGCTTCCCTGGTGGTCAGCTGCATCGGCTATCGCACTCCGCCGATCGACGGAGTCCCCTATGACGGGAAGCTCGGCCGCTTCGCCAATGTGGATGGACGCGTCGGGCCTGGCCTCTACGCGGTCGGCTGGGCGCGGCGCGGGCCGACGGGCACGATCGGCACCAACCGCCCCGACGGCTTCCTGATCGCCGATCACATCGCCGCGGACACGTCCGACGACACGGGCAAGAGCGGCGGCGCCGGGCTGGACCGACTGCTGGCGAGCCGCGGGGTGGAGGTGGTCACCTTCGGCGACTGGCAGAAGATCGAGGCAGCGGAGATCGCGGCCGCGCGGGCCGGATCGCCGCGCGAGAAGTTCGTCGCGGTGGAGGCGATGCTCGCCGCGCGGGGCTGAGCTGCTTCGGGCAGACCATTTGCGGCTTGAACGGGTCGCAGCCGGGCGCTAGGCGCAGCCGCAGCAATGTGTCGGGGCGTGGCGCAGTCTGGTAGCGCACTGGTCTCGGGGTCCAGGGGTCGTAGGTTCGAATCCTATCGCCCCGACCATTGCTCGGCGCAGCGCACACGAGCGTAGCAAAGCTACGCACGAGTTGCGCTAGCCCGGACCGCGGGAAGCGAAGCGCTCCCGTCCGACGTCCCGGCGCGGCTTCGCCGCGACGCCCCTTCTTCTACCCCATCAGTTGGCCTTGCCCCCCGCCTTCTTCGCCCGCTTAGCCGCCACCTTGGCCCCAATCCGCTTGCCCTTGCGCACCCCCAGCTTGCGCCCAAGCCACAAACCCAGCAGCCCCGACGCCGCCAACAACCCCTTGCCCGAACCGGATTTCGGCGGCTGCCACGCCGCTTTACCCGCCGCGCGGCCAGACCGCCCTTCAACGATCCCACCCGATTCGCCCGCGTCACCCCCGCCTGCCGGCTCGCTCCCACTCGCCACATGATCGGCGGACCACGCCCCCCGTTCGCCCAACGGGCGGTCCGCACCCACCGTCGTATCCGCCGTCGTCTGATGTTCCAGCTCCGAATTGAGCTCCGCCCCGAACAGCAGGATGTACGCCGACAGGTACAGCCAGGTCAGCAGCACGACGACCGTCGCCAGCGAACCATAGGTCGCATTGTAGTTGCCGAACTTCGACACATAGACCCCGAAGCCCAGCGTCAGCAGCAGCCACAACACTGCGGTCAGTACCGATCCGGGCGTCAGCCATGTCCACTTCGCCGCGTCGCGCGACGGCCCCCAGCGGTACATCGACGCAGCGCCAGCTGCCGCCGCAGCCGCCAGCGCCGCGTAGCTGACGATCTTGCCGAGCACCTGCCCCCATCCCGGCAGCTCCGGGAACAGAGTCTCCAGATGCCCCAGCGCGCCGATCGCCACCGTCGCCAGGATCGCGACCACCACCGCCGCCGCCGTCATCGCCAGGGCGAGCAGGTTTAGCTTGATGAAGCCGCGCTTCTCCTTCTCCTCATAGGCGATGTTGAGCGCGGTGATGATCGCCCCCGCACCCTGTCGTGCGCCGAAAAGGGCGATAGCGAGCGCCAGCAACAGCCCGAGTCCTTTCTTGCCGCCGGAGGTCTGAGCAACGTTGAGCAGCTGCTCGCCGACCAGCTTGGCGGCGTCGGCCGGCATGACGGTGGTGAGCTGCTTCATGTGGCTCATCACGGTCGTCGGTTCCGCGACCAGCCCGTAACTCAACACGATCGCGCCGAGCAGCGGCACCATCGCCAGAAAGGCATAGAAGGCGACGCCGGCCGCGATTAGGCCGACATTGTCGTCGCTGGCCTCCTTCCAGCTGCGCACCAGCACCTCCTTCCAGTCGGAAAAGGTCATCTGCCATGGGGTGGTGGCGCGGCGGGCGGAAGCGGTATCGGTCATGGCGCGCTCAACGCGCGCCTGCCGGTTGCGCTCCCTCGCCATGCCAGCCAAGTGACGCCATGACTGAGGTAATTGCACCAGCCGTGGTGATCGGCGCATCGGGCGGCATCGGCGCGGCCTTGATGGAAGCCCTCGCGGAAGAAGGCGTCGACGTGCGCGGCTTCGCGCGATCCTTCCCCGGGCGCGACCATCTCGACCTGACCGACGAGGCGAGCATCGCCACCGCCGCGGCATCGTTGTCCGGGCCACCGGTACTCGTGGTGGTTGCGACCGGCCTCCTCCACGACCGCGAGGCCGCGCCGGAAAAGAGCATGGCGGCGCTCGACCCCGCCTGGCTGGCGAGGCAGTTTCAGGTCAACGCCATCGGCCCGGCGCTCGTCGCCAAGCACTTCCTGCCTATCCAGCCCCGCGCCGGTCGCACGATCTTCGCCGCTCTTTCCGCACGCGTCGGCAGCATTGGCGACAATCGGCTGGGCGGCTGGTACGGCTACCGCGCCAGCAAGGCCGCGCTCAACCAGCTGATCCGAACGCTCGCCGTCGAGCAGCGCCGCCGCAACGATCGCTCCATCGTCGTCGGCCTGCACCCCGGCACCGTTGCCACCGCCTTGTCCAAGCCCTTCCAGACCAACGTCGTCGCCGACCAACTGTTCGCCCCCGACCGCGCCGCCGTGCAGCTGCTCGACGTCCTCGACGGCCTGCGTCCCGCCGATAGCGGCAAGCTGTGGGCCTGGGACGGCGCGGAGATCACGCCCTAGCGCAGCGTCGCCTACGCGTGCGCGCGTGACTTTGCGGTCGCCAACGCCTACATCGGATACAACCCGTAACGATCCGAAAGCTTGCAAATTGGCCGACGAGACTATCCTCGCCGAACCCCCCACCGACGACGGTATGTCCGATATCTCCATCGTCGACGAGATGCGGTCGAGCTACCTCGACTACGCCATGTCCGTCATCGTCGCCCGCGCGCTGCCCGACGTGCGCGACGGACTGAAGCCGGTCCACCGCCGCATCCTCTATTCCGCGCAGGAGTCCGGCTTTGTCGCCGGCCGGCCGTATCGCAAGTCCGCCCGTCTCGTCGGCGACGTGATGGGTAAATACCACCCGCATGGCGATAGCTCGATCTACGAAGCACTGGTCCGCATGTCGCAGGACTGGTCGATGCGCGTGCCGCTGATCGACGGCCAGGGCAATTTCGGGTCGATGGATCCCGACAAGGCCGCGGCGATGCGCTACACCGAGGCGCGGCTCGCCAAGGTCGCCAACTCGCTGCTCGCCGACCTCGACAAGGACACGGTCGACTTCCAGCCCAACTATGACGGTTCGGAGCGCGAGCCGTCTGTCCTGCCGGCGCGCTTCCCCAACCTGCTCGTGAACGGCGCCGGCGGCATCGCGGTCGGCATGGCGACCAACATCCCGCCGCACAATCTGGGCGAGGTGATCGACGCCTGCCTGGCGCTGATCGACAATGGCGCGATCACCACCGAAGAGCTGATGCAGATCGTTCCCGGTCCAGATTTCCCCACCGGCGCGCAGATCCTCGGCCGCGCCGGAACGCGCTCGGCCTACGAGACCGGGCGCGGCTCGATCATCGTCCGCTCGCGCTACGAGATCGAGGAAGGGCGCAACGAGAAGCGCTCGATCGTGCTGACTGAGATCCCGTTCCAGCAGGGCAAGAACATGCTGGTCGAGCGCATCGCCGAGGCCGCCAAGGAAAAGCGGTTGGAGGGCGTCACCGACGTCCGCGACCTGTCGAACCGCGAAGGCGTGCGCATCGTGATCGACCTGCGCCGCGACGCCACGCCCGAAGTGGTGCTCAACCAGCTGTGGCGGCACACGCCGGCGCAGGGCTCCTTCCCGGCCAACATGCTGGCGATCCGCGGCGGCCGGCCGGAGCTGCTCAACCTCCGCGACATTCTCACCGCCTTCATCAAGTTCCGCGAAGAGGTCATCACGCGGCGCTCGAAGTTCGAACTCGCCCGTGCCCGCGAGCGCGCCCACATCTTGCTCGGGCTGGTGATCGCCGTCACCAACCTCGACGAGGTGGTGCGGATGATCCGCAGTTCGTCCTCACCCGCCGAGGCGCGCGACAAGCTGCTCGCGCGCGAGTGGCCGATCGAGGAGATCAGGTCTTACATCGCGCTGGTCGAGGCGATCGAGCCGCAGGCCGATGCCGACACCTATCGCCTGTCCGACGCGCAGGTTAAGGCGATCCTGGAGCTGCGCCTAAATCGCCTGACCGCGCTCGGCCGCGAGGAGATCGGCGAGGAGCTGGCGAAGCTCGCCGCCTCGATCGCCGAACTGCTCCACATCCTCGCGGATCGTGGCCGCCTCTACGAGGTGCTGCGCGAGGAGCTGGTCGCCGTGCGCGCCGAGTTCGCGACCCCGCGCCGCACCGAGATTCTCGCGGCCGCGGAAGGCATCGACGACGAGGACCTGATCGAGCGCGAGGACATGGTCGTCACCGTCACGGTCGAGGGCTATATCAAGCGCACCCCGCTAGACACCTTCCGCGCCCAGAAGCGCGGCGGCAAGGGCCGCGCGGGCATGGCGACCAAGGAAGAGGACGCGATCACCTCGCTGTTCGTCACCTCGACGCACACGCCGGTCTTGTTCTTCTCGACGGCGGGCAAGGTCTATCGCCTCAAGGTCTGGCGCCTGCCCGAGGGTGGCCCTGCGACCAAGGGCCGGCCGATGGTCAACCTGCTGCCGCTCGAGGCCGGCGAGACCATCTCCACCGTCCTGCCGCTGCCGGAGGACGAGGCGAAATGGGCCGACCTCCACGTCATGTTCGCCACCGCCAACGGCACCGTTCGCCGCAACTCGATGGACGCGTTCAGCAACATCCCGCGCGCCGGCAAGCTGGCGATGCGCTTCGCGGATGAAGACGGCAATGGCGAGCCCGACGACCGGCTGATCGGCGTGTCGCTGCTCAGCGCCGGTGACGACGTGCTGCTCGCCACCCGCTATGGCCGCGCGATCCGCTTCGCCGCCACCGACGTGCGCGAGTTCCAGAGCCGCACTGCCACCGGCGTACGCGGCATCAGCCTGGCCAAGGGTGACGAAGTGATCTCGCTGTCTGTGCTGCGTGGCTTTTCTGCAACGACTGAAGACCGCGACGCCTACCTCAAGGCCGCGCCCTGGAAGGAAGGCGAGCGCGAGGTCACGCTAGACCCTGAGCGCATGGCGGCGTTTGAAGCGGCGGAGGAGTTCATCCTCACCGTCTGCGCCAACGGCTATGGTAAACGTACCAGCGCCTTCGAATACCGCCGCACCGGTCGCGGCGGCCAGGGCATCACCAACATCTCCAACCTGGACCGCAACGGCCCGGTCGTGGCGAGCTTCCCCGCCCATGGCGGCGAGCAGCTGATGCTGGTCACCGATCAGGCCAAGCTGATCCGCATGTCGGTCGGCGATACGCGCGTGATCGGCCGCGGCGGCTCGGGCGTGCGCCTGTTCAATGTCGCGGAGAACGAGCATGTCGTCTCCGCCGCGCGCATCGACGAGGAGGACGAGACGCCGTCGAACGAGGCCGAGGCGTTGATCGCGCAGGAGCTGCCCGACGCGGAACCGCTGACCGATCCGGACGCGTTGACGATGGATGACGGCACCGGCCCGCAGACGATGGCGGAACGGGTCGAGGAAGAGGATCCGGACGGAGACGACACATGAGGGACAATGCCGCCTTCAAGGTGCTGACCACGGACGAGAAGGACGCGCTGGAGCGCGACGGCCGCTTCGCGGGCTCCAACGACGACCGCCGCGACGGGTACATCCACCTGTCGACCGCGGACCAGCTCACGGCCACCGTCGACAAGCATTTCGCGGGCGCCACCGACCTGTGGGTGGCGGAGGTGGACCTCGATGCGGTGGGCGAGGCAGTCCGCTGGGAGGCCTCGCGGGGCGGCGAGGACTTCCCGCACCTCTACCGCGACCTGCCGCTCGACGCCGTCGTCGCCTACTCGCCGCTGGAACGGGACGAGGCCGGAACAGTGCGGCTGCCCGTCACGGGGTAACGGGGCGTCCGGTTCATCTTCCCCGGCGAAGGCCGGGGCCCAGTCTCGGGCTGCTGAATTGCACAGGACAGGCTCTGCCACAAAGTGCATGCCCCGGCCTTCGCCGGGGACGATGAACAAGGGCGGGTTAGGGCTCCAAGTCCACCACCTTCGCTCCCTCCGCCATCGCCGCCAGCAACAGCGTCCGGTGACAATGGGACGGGTTCCGCTCGAAACACAGCAGCGCGCTAGGCATTTCCGCTGCCAGCTCCAGCATCCGTGCCGCCTGCACCTGCGCCTCCGGCAACGCCAGTTGCTCGGCATAGACAGCCCGCAGCGTCGCCACGTCGCCCCTCTTGGCGGCATCCCGCCCCGGCTTGGGCGTGCCCAGCGCCTTCAGGTGGACATAGCCGATGCCCGCTTCCGCCAACCCGGCGGCGAGCGACGACTTGGAGAACCCCGGCCGCCGCGACAGCGGCAGCGCGCGCACATCGATGATCCGACGCACGCCGGCCGTATGCAGCGCCGCGATGAGCTCGGGGATAGTGGCACCTTCATAGCCGATGGTGTGGACGATCATGGCTGGACCCTGACCTACGTCGCCCGCATGAACAAGCCAGTTGACCATACTCATACTACCTGCCATTTCTGTTCTTACAGAAGAGAGTGAGTCGATGACGCTGTTCGATCATCCTGATGCCAAGGCCTTCATCCTCCATTGGGGAGAGATGGGCACGCAATGGGGGGTCAATCGCTCGGTCGCGCAGATCCATGCGCTGCTCTACCTTTCCGACCGTCCGCTACACGCAGAACAGATCACCGATACACTGGGGCTCGCCCGCTCAAACGTCTCGACCGCGATGAAGGAGCTGCAGGGCTACCAGATCGTCCGCCGCGTCCATGTCGAGGGCGATCGTCGCGATCATTTCGTCGCCGAGATCGACCTGTGGGAGATGCTGCTCCGCATCGCAGCCGAGCGAAAACGGCGGGAGATCGATCCTACCATCCAGCTGCTTGGCGAGTTGGCGGAGCGCCTCAAGCAGGACACGGCGCCACCGCAACTCCGCGAACGCATCGGTCGCATGCACGAGTTCATTGGCACGCTGGGGGGCTGGTACGACCAGGTCCGCCTACTGCCGAAGCCAACGCTAGTCGCGCTGATGAAGCTCGGCGGCAAGGTCGCCCGCCTCATTCCCGGCGGCAAGAAGAAGTAGGAGGGCCACCATGCCATGACCCAACCGCACGCCTGATAAGCTCTCTTGTTGCAGAATATACTGAAGGAGCAGCACCGTGGTCGAAACCGCCTACGCCCTCTATCTCGCGATCACCATCGGCACCACGATCTGGGTCGCGCACACCCTGTCGCGCAACGGCATCGTCTTTCTCGAACAATGCTTCGGCCAGGATGCCGAGCTGGCCCGCTCGACCAACCACCTGCTGGTGGTCGGCTTCTACCTCGTCAACATCGGCTTCATCACTCTGACGCTGAGCCTCGGCGACGAGCCGGTCACCATGACCGGCGCGATCCGTTTCCTGTCGAGCAAGGTCGGCCTGGCCGTCTTGGTGCTCGGCGCGATGCACTTCTTCAACATGGGTGCGATCGCGCACTTCGGCCGCAAGGTGAACGGCTGGCTCGCCGAGCAGGGCGCGCCCCGCGCCGCCCGCGGCTGAGCCCTCAAGCGGACGTAAACCGCCGGGCGGTAAGCTGCCGTCCGGCCGCACAGGATCACCGCCATGGAAGAGACTTCGCAAGCCCGCTGGAATGCCGCCGTCCTTCGCATCGGTGGCGCGATCGTCGCAGCACTCGCCTTTTGCTGGGCCGTGTACGCGCTGCTGGCGGCGATCCGTCCGTCCAGTGGCACGGTCGGCTTTGCCTTCCTGCTCGTTCTGCCCGCCGCGGTTTGCGCCTTCGTCGCCTATGTCGCGGACCCATGGAAGACGCGCTCGCACACCGCCTATTTGCTGATGCCGGTGTGGATCCTCGCCGCGGTGGTAGTGCTCTCCCTCTTCGTTCTGGGCGAAGGCACGATCTGTGTGCTCCTCCTCAGCCCCCTCTGGCTGATCAGCGGCATCGCCGGCGCGGAGATCACCTATCGGCTGCGTCGCCGGGTACGCGACGGGCGCACCTATTGCCTGTCGCTGCTCGCGCTGCCGCTGATCGCCATCCAGGTCGAGCCCTACATCCCCTTGCCGCAGGCGACCGCCAGCGTCAGCCGCTCGATCCTCGTCCGCGCCACGCCCGAACAGCTCTGGCCCATGCTGCGCGGCATACCCGACGTGCGGCCCGGCGAAGGCCGCTGGAACCTGACCCAGGACATGATCGGCGTGCCCCGTCCGATCGGCGCGCGGCTCGAGCGCGACGGCCTGGGCGCCGACCGCCATGCGGTCTGGCAGCATGGCATCCGCTTCCGCGAACGGATCACCCAATGGGAGCCGGGCCGCCGCATCGGCTGGCGCTTCCTGTTCGACGACATCGCCGGCTGGGGCTACACCGACCGCCATCTGATGCCCGACAGCCCGTATTTCACCGTGACGAGCGGCGGCTATCGCGCCGATCCGGTCGCGCCCGGGCTCACCCGCCTGACACTGCACACCCAGTACCGGCTCCGCACACCTGTGAACGGCTATGCGAAGCTCTGGGGCGAGCTGTTCCTCGGCGACCTGGAGAACAACCTGCTCGCGCTGATCAAGGACCGCGCGGAAACCGCCGCGCGCCGGCGCCGACAGGTTTAGGGGCTGTCCTACACGCGCGCCCGGCGCTAGCGCCTTTTCCGCGTCCAAACGCCGTCAGCCCTGCCGGGCGGACTGCGGGGCGCCAGGTGCAGCAGATGGTGTGAACTTAGTGTGACCTTTCGCAACGACATCCACATCATCGGCGGTGGCCTCGCCGGCTCCGAAGCCGCCTGGCAGTTGGCCGAAGCCGGCTTCCGCGTCCGCCTGTCCGAAATGCGTGGCTCGGGCGAAACCACGCCCGCCCACCACACCGACAGCCTGGCGGAGCTGGTCTGCTCCAACTCGTTCCGCTCCGATGACGCCGACAGCAACGCGGTCGGCCTGATCCATCAGGAGATGCGGAGCCTCGGCTCGCTGATCCTGCGCGAGGCCGATCGCCACCGCGTTCCTGCCGGCTCCGCGCTCGCCGTCGACCGCGAAGGCTTCGCCGCCGCCGTCACCGCAGCACTCTCCGCCCATCCGAACGTCGATCTGGTCCGCGAGCGCGTCGACACCCTGCCCGACGGCCCGGCCATCATCGCCACCGGCCCCCTCACCGCTCCAGCACTTGCCGACACCATCGCGCGGACCACCGGCAAGGACGCGCTCGCCTTCTTCGACGCGATCGCGCCCGTCATCCACCGTGATTCGATCGATATGGACATAGCGTGGAAGGCGGCGCGGTGGGACAAGGGCGGCGCCGACTACATCAACTGCCCGCTCGACAAGGACCAGTATCTCGCCTTCCACGCCGCCCTGCTCGCGGGCGAGAAGACCGAATATCGCGAGTGGGAGAACGTGCCCTATTTCGAGGGCTGCATGCCGATCGAGGTGATGGCCGAACGCGGCGTCGACACACCCCGCTACGGGCCGATGAAGCCGGTTGGCCTCGACAATCCCCGCACCGGCCGCTGGCCCTATGCGGTCGTCCAGCTCCGCCAGGACAATGCGCTGGGCACGCTGTGGAACATCGTCGGCTTCCAGACCAAGCTGAAGCATGCCGAGCAGGTGCGCCTGTTCCGCACCATCCCCGGGCTGAAGAATGCCGAGTTCGCGCGGCTGGGCGGGCTGCACCGCAACACCTTCATCCGCTCGCCCGAGCTTCTCGATTCGACGCTGCGACTGCGCTCGCGCCCCAACATCCGCTTCGCCGGTCAGATCACCGGCTGCGAAGGCTATGTCGAGAGCGCCGCAATTGGCCTGCTCGCCGGCCGGTTCGCCGCGGCCGAGCTCGCCGGCCGCAGCTTGACGCCACCACCGCCGGAGACTGCGCTGGGCGCGCTGCTGCATCACATCACCGGCGCGGCGGTCGCCGAGACCTATCAGCCGATGAACGTCAATTTTGGCCTGTTTCCGCCGCTCGGCGAAGGTGCGAAAGGGGGCCGCGCCAGAAAGGCCGATCGCAAGCGCCTCTATACCGACCGTGCCCGCGCGGCGCTGGCCGGCTGGCTCAGCCCTCCTCCTGCGGCGCCGCCGGCGGACAGTTCACCCGAGCCCGCGGCTTACGCTTGACGGCGGTGGTCGCGAACTCGGTCGCGTTCATCGCGCCGGAGCGGTCGCGGTCGGCACCTGCGAACTTGGTCGTCGCCTTCACCGCCCATTCGTCGAACGACAGCTGCCCGTCGCCGTTACGGTCGAGTTTCGCATACGCCTTTCGCCGCGACACCAGATACTCGTCGCGCGTTATCGCGCCGTCCTTGTCCTTGTCATAGCGCCCGAACCGCTTCTCCTCCCGCGTCTTCGGCGTCGCGGCCGGCACCGCATCGGGTAGCGCACGCGCCTCCGCTCCGCCTTCCTGCGGGGCGACATAGGCCGGCGCAGGCGGCAGCAGCGCCGGGGGGGTTGCCCGGCCGCTGAACAGCGCCAGTCCCGCTCCCGTCAGCGCCAGCGCCGCCCCTGCCCCCGCCAGATACCGCCACATGCCACCGCTCCCTTGTTCCCGATCGCAGGCTAGCAAGCGGTCCCATGGAGGCAACCACCTATCGCCCGGTCAACCGGTGCAGCATCAACCGGGCCACTCGCCGCGGACTGCCGGGCGCGCTCTTCCCTTCCAGATCGAAGCGCGCGCTCAATCCCAAGGCGCCCAAAGGCCGCGCCGCCGGCCGCCAGGGTCGCCCGAACGCCCCCGCCAGCACCCGATCCGCTTGCGCGCGGATCGACTCCAACACACCGGGTCGCTCGCGCGCAAGCTCGGCCAACGACCAGGCCCGACCGACCTCGACGATGCGTTCGTCCGCAGCACCGAGCACCGTGGCGGCCGCGATGAACACCGTCTCGCCCACCTCGGCCGCGAACAGCCCGAGGTCGATCGCGTCCGGCTCCAACAGTCGCGCCCAACCGTCCGCAATCCTCTCGAGTTGTGTGCCGGTGACGCCATGCGGCAGCACGTCCCGCGCCACCGCCGCCAGCACCGGCTCCGGCGGCGGCGGCGCGCTATCGAGCCGGACCAGCGCGTCGCCCCACCAGGTCAGCCGCATCAGCCCGATGGTGGGATCCCGCGCTGCCCGCACGATCCCGCGCAGCCGGTCGTCGAGCGCGAACAGCGCCGCCAGCCCTTCCCGCCTGTCCGGCGGCGCATAAGTCAGCGCCAGCGCGCGCTCGGGTCTTTCCGCCGCGTTAACCACAAGCCCTTACCTCCGCTTATCGCCGACTGACGCATGGCGTCACGTCGCGACCGGTTCCTCCGGGGTGAACAGGCGATGTTGGGGCCACGATGAACGTCCGAAGTTCCTTTCTCACGCGGCTTGCCCGCGATCGTCGCGGTAACACGATCGCGATCATGGCGGCGATGCTGGTGCCGATGATGGCAATGGCGGGCTCCGCGATCGACGCCGCCCGCCTGTACGTCGTCAAGGTGCGGCTGCAACAGGCGTGCGATGCCGGGGTGCTCGCGGGCCGCAAGTTCATGACGGGCACTGGCGCGACCATCGACGACACGGCCGCCGGCCATGCGCGGACCTTCTTCAGGAACAACTTCGCCACCGGCTGGCTGGGCACGTCGGATACTACCTTCACCCCGACCAAGACGAGCAACAGCCAGGTCAGCGGCACCGCCGTCACCACCGTGCCGATGACGCTGATGAAGATCTTCGGCATCACCAGCAACACCATGACGGTGGCCTGTCAGGCGCGGTTCGACGTCGCGGACACCGACGTCCTGTTCGTGCTCGATACCACCGGTTCGATGGCCTGCCTGCCCGCGCACACCAGCAGCGAGTGCAACAACTATGTCGGCGACGCGGGCAACAGCAGCTACACCCGCCCGAGCAACAGCAACGGCGTCGCCGGCTACACGGGCACCGCCTTTTCGGTACCGGAGTCCGACAACTCGCGCATCGACGCGCTGCGCGCGGCCGTGCTCAACTTCTACGATACTTTCGACTCGGTGAAGGATCCGACCACCAAGGTCCGTTACGGGTTCGTCACCTACGCCTCGTCGGTGAATGTCGGCAAGGCGATCAAGGACGTCGTACCGAGCGCGCTGGTCGGCTCCAACAGCGGCGACACCGCCGCGTATCAGTCGCGCAAGGTTACCGGCGAATACGAGATTTCCTTGACCGTCACCTCGCAGAACAACAGCAAGTCGCAGCAGGGCTGCACGTCGAGCACGAAGTACACCCGTACGCCGGCGGCTACCCAGACCAACGCCTATCCGTTCAGCACCTCGACGGGCACGGCCACGATCGAGACGCAGCAGTGGAACTCGACTACCAGCAAGTGCGAGGACGTCACCAAGGTGATGGGCCCGGTATACACCTATGCGCAGTATAGCTGGCCGGTAGACGGCGTGGTCGCCGGTAACACTGTGACCAACCCGACCAAGGTGCGCGGCCAGACCATGAAGTGGCTGGGCTGCATCGAGACGATCACCGACACGCCGGGCCAGACCAGCTTCAGCGTCACCAGCCCGCCGTCGGAGATCAATCCGAACGCCTCGCCGACCGGCGCCGCGCGCTGGGTGCCGCAGATGCAGGACCTCGCTTATATTCGAAACGGCAGCTTCACCAACAATGCGACCGACTACACCGACGGCGACAACTGGTATGTTGCACCGGGCTATGGCTCGGACGCTTACGCGACGGCCGTGAACGGCGGCGTTCGTTTCTCGGTGGACGGGGACAGCTATCAAAAGAGCGGCGCGATCGCCTGCGGCAAGCCCGTCAAGCGGCTGGGCGTGATGACGCGCAGCGAGGTCAGCAACTGGGTGAACGCCGCCGATTTCGCGCCGATGGGCGGCACCTATCACGATATCGGCATGATTTGGGGCGCGCGGCTGATCGCGCCCGACGGACCCTGGGGCACCGACACTGCGGCGTGGCCCGGCCGCAACGCGCCCAATCGGGTCATCGTCTTCCTGACCGACGGCGACATGGCGCCGACCACCAGCTCCTATTCGATGTACGGCCAAGAAGGCTATGATCGCCTGGTCACCAACGGCAACTTCGGCAGCATCGTCGACTATCACAACAAGCGCTTCCTCGCGGCGTGCGCCGCCGCCAAGGCGCAGAGGATCGACATCTGGACGGTCGCGATCGCACCGTCGGCTTCAACGACGCTGGAAAGCTGCGCCAGCGCCAAGCAGCAGGCACAGTTCACCACCAGTGGCACCGACCTCGGCGACATCTTCGAAACCATCGCCGAGAAGCTCGCCATGCTGCGGCTGTCGCAATGATCGCCCGGCTCAACCGCCTCCGGCGCGACCTCAGCGGCGCGACCATCGTCGAGTTCGGCTTCGTCGCACCGGTCATGTGCGTGCTGATCATGGGCCTCGGCGACCTGCTGCATCAGGTCTATGCCCAGTCGGTCCTCAATGGCGAGGTGCAGAAGGCCGCGCGTGACTCCGGTATCGAAGGCGGCGCCACGAGCACCGCGACGATCGACGCGAAGGTCGTCCGGCGCATGTTGCCGGTGGTCAAGAACCTGTCGAACTCGTGCGCCGCCGATTCCACCGGCGCGGTGTGGTGCTCGACGCGGCGCAGCTACGACAATTTCACGGAGATCCGGCCGGAACCCTTCACCGACGCGGACGATGACGACATCCGCGATCCGGGCGAGTGTTTCACCGATCAGAACGGCAACCGCTTGTGGGACGAGGATCCCGGCATCGTCGGGCAGGGCGGCGCCGGCGCGGCCACCTCTTACACGATGAACATCACCTACCCCCACATCTTCCCGGTCATGGGCCTGCTCGGCTGGTCGAGCCGCCAGACGATCACCGCCACCACCGTGCTCAAGAACCAGCCCTACGCCACGCAGACAGAAATCGCGGATGTGAAGGTATGCACATGACGTCCCGCATCGGCGGTGTCGCCCGCCGCCTCAAACAGGACCACAGCGGCCTTGCGCTGATGGAGTTCGCCTTCACCCTGCCGATCATGCTCGGCCTGGGCGGCTATGGCATCGAGGTGTCGAACCTGGCGCTCGTGAACCTGAAGCTTAGTCAGGTCGCGCTGGCGCTGGCCGACAACGCCTCGCGCGTCGGCGCGACCAGCACGCTGTCGACGCAGCAGCTGCGCGAGGTCGATATCAACGACGTGCTACAGGCCGTACGGGTACAGGGCGAAGGGATCGAGCTCACGACGCGCGGGCGCATCACGCTGTCGAGTTTGGAAAGGGTGCGGCAGAGTTATGACGCCGCGTCACCCGCTGCACTCGTGCAACGCATTCACTGGCAGCGCTGCATCGGCCTGAAGAGTGGCACCGGCTACGATTCCACCTATGGCACGGCATCTGCCAACGCGGGCAGCACGGCAGCGGAGTCGAACAAGGGCACGGACCTTGCGGCGGGCATGGGGCCGACGGGGTCGAAGGTGAATGCACCCGATAATTCAGGCGTCATGTTCGTCGAGATCAACTACCTGACCAAGCCCCTGTTCGGGACGCTGCTGATGGAGCCGGCGCGCGTTCACTACATCGCGTCGTTCATCGTCCGCGACAACCGCGACTTCTCGCGCATCTTCAACCCCTCGCCGGCCGCGACGGGGTCGAAGTGCAACGCTTACGCTGCGTGACGCACTACTTCCGGTAGCAGACCTTCTTGACCGCCTCGACCACCTTGGGCGCGCTGACCAGCGCCAGCTTCTCCAGATTGGCCGCATAGGGCAACGGCACATCCTCGTCGCATACCCTCAGCACGGGCGCGTCGAGATCGTCGAACCCTTCCTCCATCACCAGCGCCGCGATTTCGCTGGCGATCGAACAGGTCGGCCAGCCTTCCTCAACCACGACGATGCGGTTGGTCTTCGCCAGCGACGTCAGCACAGCCTGCTTGTCGAGCGGCCGCAGCGTGCGCAGGTCGATCACCTCCGCCTCGATCCCCTCGCCCGCCAACGTCTCCGCCGCCTCCAGGGCCAGCCCGACACCGATCGAATAGCTCACGATCGTCACGTCGGTGCCCTCGCGCATGATCCGCGCCTTGCCGATCGGCAGCACCCAATCGTCGAGCTTGGGCACGTCGAAGCTGCGGCCGTAGAGCAGCTCGTTCTCCAGGAACACGACCGGATCCTCGGTCCGGATCGCAGCCTTGAGCAGCCCCTTGGCGTCCGCCGCGTCATAGGGCGCGATCACGATCAGCCCGGGTACGCTGGCGTACCAGGGCGCAAAATTCTGCGAGTGCTGCGCGCCGACCCGGCTCGCGGCGCCGTTGGGCCCGCGGAAGACGATCGGGCAGCGCATCTGGCCGCCCGACATGTAGTTCGTCTTCGCGGCGGAGTTGATGATGTGGTCGATCGCCTGCAACGCGAAATTGAAGGTCATGAACTCGACGATCGGCCGCAAGCCTCCCATCGCCGCGCCCGCGCCGATGCCCGCAAAACCGTATTCGGTGATCGGCGTGTCGATCACCCGCCGCTCGCCGAACTCGTCGAGCAGGCCCTGGGTGACCTTGTACGCGCCCTGATACTGCGCGACCTCCTCGCCCATCACGAAGACGCGGTCGTCGGCGCGCATCTCTTCAGCCATGGCGTCACGCAGCGCCTCGCGCAGCGTGGTCTTGACCATCTCGGTGCCCGCCGGGATCGCCGGATCGCCCACCTCCGCGTCGTGCTTCGCCGCCTCGAACATCTGCCGCGCGCCGGTCTCCACCTTTTTCGGCTCGGGCGTCGGCTCCGCCTGCTGGTCGGCCGGCGTGTCGGGGGCGGGCGCGGGTGCGGGAGCGGGCTCGCTCTCGCCGGCCATTTCCATGATGACCGTGCCGACCTTCACATTGTCCGTGCCCTCCGCGACCAGCAGCTTGCCGACGGTCCCCTCGTCGACCGCCTCGAACTCCATGGTCGCCTTGTCGGTCTCGATCTCGGCGAGGATGTCGCCCGACTCCACCTGGTCGCCTTCCTTGACCAGCCACTTGGCGAGCGTACCCTCTTCCATCGTCGGGGAGAGCGCCGGCATCTTGATCTGAACGGGCATCAATACTGCTCCACCAGCACGTCGGTGTAGAGCTCGGACGGCTCCGGCTCGGGCGTGCTCTCGGCGAAATCGGCGGACTCGTTGACCTGTCGCCTGATCTCCTGCTCGATCGGCTTCAGCACGTCGTCGGTGACGCCCTGCTCGCCGAGCAGCTTCTTCACGAACTCGATCGGGTCCGACTTCTTGCGCACCGCCTGCACCTCCTCGCGGCTGCGATACTTGGCCGGATCGCTCATCGAATGGCCGCGATAGCGATAGGTCTTCATCTCCAGGATGATCGGCCCCTTGCCGCCGCGCACCCACGCCAGCGCCGTCTCCGCTGCACCCCGGCAGGCGAGCACGTCCATGCCGTCGACCTGAATGCCCGGGATGCGGAAGCTTTCGCCGCGGCGATACAGCTGGTCCTCGGCCGAAGCACGGTTCACCGAAGTACCCATCGCATACTGGTTGTTTTCGATCACGAAGATCACCGGCAGCTTCCACAGCTCCGCCATGTTGAAGCTTTCGTACACCTGCCCCTGGTTCGACGCCCCATCGCCGAAATAGGCCATGCACACGCCGCCGTCGCCCCGGTACTTGTGCGCGAAGCCCAGGCCAGCGCCCAGCGACACCTGCGCGCCGACGATGCCATGGCCGCCGTAGAATTTCCGTTCAGTCGAGAACATGTGCATCGACCCGCCCTTGCCCTTGGAGATGCCGGCGCCGCGCCCGGTCAGCTCCGACATGATCGCCTTGGGGTCGATGCCATAGGCGAGCATGTGGCCATGGTCGCGATAGCCGGTGATGACCGAGTCCTTCTCGCCATCGAGCGCCGACTGCAGTCCGACCGCGACCGCCTCCTGGCCGATATACAGGTGGCAGAAGCCGCCGATCAGACCCAAGCCATAGAGCTGCCCCGCCTTCTCCTCGAAGCGCCGGATCAGCAGCATCTGGCGATAGAAGGCGATCAGCTCCTCCTTCGAGGCGGCATAGGGCATCGGCTCGTCCGGCCGCTCGCGGTTCGTCGCGGGCGGCCCGGCGCTCGGCGGCGCGGTGCTGATCGATGCTTTGGCCATAAGGGAGCCTTGGTCCTGGGGAGGGTCGCGCCCGCTATAGGCGCGGCGTCCGTCCCGGGGCAATCGGCAGAGGTTGCCCTGCCCGCCTCGACCCGTCACAGCGCGCGCCATGGCTCGGCCACGGCACCCGCTCACGATCCCGTACTTCCGCGCCTATTTCCTGTCGCGCCTCGCCGGCACCATCGCGACCACGTCGTTCGGCATCCTGATCGGCTGGCAGGTCTATTCGATCGCGCGTGGGCCGGAGGGGATGGGCATCCGCGAGGCCGCCTTCCTGCTCGGCATGATCGGCCTGGCGCAGTTCGTCCCGCTGTTCCTGCTCACCCCCGTCGTCGGGTTGGTCGCGGACACGGTGGACCGCCGCCTGATCGTGCGCGCCACCACCGCGCTGCTGCTCGCCACCGTCGCGACGCTCGGCCTACTGACCTGGTACGGCGCGCTCACCATCCCCGCCCTGTTCGCCGGCGCGGTGCTGATCGGGGTCGCGCGCGCGTTCGGCGGGCCCGCCTATTCTGCGCTCGCGCCCAACCTGGTGTCGACCGAAAGCCTGCCGACCGCGATCGCGGTCAGCTCGATCGCGTGGCAGTTCGGCTCGATCATCGGCCCCAGCCTCGGCGGCCTGCTGTTCGGCTTCAGCCCGTTGCTCGCCTATGGCGTCTCGACCGCGCTGCTCGGGGTGGCGCTGTTCTCGGTCATGCTGATCGGGCCGGTGCCGCAGCCGCCGGTCGAGCCCGACCAGCGCCCCCTCGCACGCGTCGTCGAGGGGTTCGCCTATGTCCGCGCCAACCGGCTGGTCCTGGCGACCATCACGCTGGACCTGTTCGCCGTGCTGCTCGCCGGCGCCACCGCGCTGCTTCCCATCTATGCGCGCGACATCCTCCAGGTCGGCCCGCACGGGCTCGGCCTCCTCGCAGCCGGTATGGGCATCGGCGCGTCGGCGGTGGCGTTCTTCTTCTCGGTGCGGCCGATGAGGACCAATGTCGGCGTCAAAATGCTGTGGTCGGTGATCGTGTTCGGCCTGGCGACGCTGGTGTTCGGGCTCGCCACCCCGATCACGGCGCTGCTCGGCCTGCCCAGCCCAACCGTTGGGCTACCGGGCTGGGCCGGTGGCGGTCCGCTGCTGCTGTCGCCTGCCTTCATCCTCAGCCTGGTGGCGCTGATCGTGGCCGGCGCCGCCGACATGGTGTCGGTCTATGTCCGCTCTTCGCTGATTCAGCTCCACACCCCCGACGCGATGCGTGGCCGCGTCGGCGCCGTGTCGCAGCTCACCGTCTCTGCCTCCAACGAGCTCGGCGAGGCGGAGAGCGGCCTCCTCGCAGCACTGGTCGGGCCGGTCGGCGCGGTGGTGGTCGGAGGCGTCGGCGCGATCGTCGTGACGCTCGTCTGGGCGGGGCTGTTTCCCGAGTTGAGGCTTGCCAAGACGTTCGCGCCCCCCGACATGCCCGAGCGAGATCACGCAACCGGAGCCGTCCCATGAAGGCCAACACCGTCCTCGAAACGATCGGCCGCACGCCGCACATCCGCCTGCAGCGGCTGTTTCCCGGCTCCGAAGTGTGGATCAAGTCCGAGCGTTCGAACCCGGGCGGTTCGATCAAGGATCGCGTCGCGCTGGCGATGATCGAAGCGGCGGAAGTTTCGGGCGCGCTCCAGCCCGGCGGCACGATCGTCGAGCCGACCAGTGGCAACACCGGCGTCGGCCTGGCGATGGTCGCGGCGGTCAAGGGCTACAAGCTCGTCCTCGTCATGCCCGAATCGATGTCGCTGGAGCGGCGTCGCCTGATGCTCGCCTATGGCGCGACCTTTGAGCTCACGCCCCGCGAAAAGGGGATGAAGGGCGCGATCGAGCGCGCGGGCGAGATCGTCGCCGCGACCCCCGGGGGTTGGCTGGCCCAGCAATTCGACAACCCCGCGAATATCGACGTTCACGTCCGCACCACCGCGCAGGAAATCCTGGAGGACTTCCGCGACACACCGATCGACGTCATCATCACCGGGGTCGGCACCGGCGGTCACATCACCGGCATAGCGCAGGTGCTCAAGAAGGAGTGGCCGAACCTGAAGGTATTCGCGGTCGAGCCAGCGCTGTCGCCGGTCATCGCCGGCGGCCAGCCCGGTCCGCACCCGATCCAGGGCATCGGCGCCGGCTTCATCCCGGCCAACCTCCACGCCGACCTGCTCGACGGCGTGATCGACGTCGACGCCTCGGTCGCCAAGGACATGGCCCGCCGCTCCGCGCGCGAGGAAGGACTGCTGGTCGGCATCTCCTCCGGCGCGACGCTGGCCGCGATCCTGCAAAAGCTGCCCGACCTGCCCGACGACGTGCGCGTGCTCGGATTCAACTACGACACCGGCGAGCGGTACCTCTCGGTCCCCGACTTCCTGCCCGAATCTTGAACCTGAAACCGAGCTGACGGAGTTTGCCCCCTTCGTTCGTGCTGAGCGAAGCCGAAGTACTTGGCTTGGCCCTTCGACTTCGCTCAGGGCGAACGGATTGAATAGTCGATGCGACCTCTTCAGCTTGTCCTTGCCGCCATCGCCGCGCCTGCGGTCCTCGTCCCGGCGCTGTTGGTCCTAAACGCGCCGACGATGCCGCCCGCACCGCGCCACCGTCCCGCCGCGCTCCCCCCGCAGCGGATCGTACCGCAGGCCGAAGTCCCACCCGTCGAACCTGTCGCCTATGTCGCGCTCAGCCTCGATGCGGCGCGCGCCTACAATGCAGAGGTGCCCTACGTCTCCGGGCCGGTGCCGCCTGCCCGTGCGTATCGCTTCGCCGGCAGCGACACCGATCGCGCGCGGGCTACCGACTGCCTGGCCGCCGCGCTGATCTACGAGGCCGGGGACGATACCGAAGGCCAGCGCCCGGTCGCGCAGGTCATCCTCAATCGACTCCGCCATCCCGCCTTTCCCAAGACGGTCTGCGGCGTCGTATTCGAAGGGTCGGAGCGGCGCACCGGCTGTCAGTTCACCTTCACCTGCGACGGCGCGATCACCCGTTGGAAGCCGACCGAAGCCGGCTGGGCGCGGGCGCGAACGGTCGCTGCGGCGGCGCTCAACGGATTCGTGTCGAGTCCGGTGGGCTGGGCGACCCACTATCACACCGACTGGGTCGTCCCGTATTGGCAGTCGAGCCTCGACAAGATCGCCAAGGTGGGGACGCACCTGTTCTTTCGCTGGACGGGCTGGTGGGGCACGGGCGGTGCTTTCCGCATGCCCGCGGGTCAGGCCGAGCCGGCGATCCCAAAGATGGCGTTGCTCTCGGGCGCGCACGGCGACGCGACGGGCATCACCGACGAGATGATCGCGGCAGCGATCGCCGGGGCACCGGAGGAGGTCGCCGATGGCGAAACCGCCACCGTCGCGACGGGCGACCCGGACAGCTTTCTCGTCACGCTGCGCCCGACCACCTCGCCGTCGCTTTATCCCACGCTGGCGCAGAATGCCTGTGGCGCGCGGGCGCGCTGCTCGTTCCATGCCTGGCTCAACCCTCGGGAGACGGCCACGGCGTTGCCGCTTGGACCCGAGCAGATCGCCTCGATGACCTTTGCCTACCTCCGAGACAAACCGGCGGGTGTCGAGCGTACGCTGTGGAACTGCCAGCAGTTGGCCCGCCCCGACAAACGCCAGTGCATGAAGGTGCAGGTCTTCATGCGCGCATCTGGGCCTGCCCCCGCCCCAACCCCAGTACCGACGCCCGCGCCCGCAGCGAAGGGGCCGGTCGAGCTCGATGGCGTCCGCCGCCGAACTCCGACGCCCGCGCCGACGCCGGCACCTGCCCCAGCTGCAAAGGTGCCGACCACGCCCGCCCCCAAGACGCCCGGCACGGCGCCCGGCACGACACCCACGGCGACCTTGCCCTGAGGCTTTTCCGCTGTCCTACAGCAAACGACCGGGCCTAAGCTGTCGCCGCTCTTTGAACCGTCGACTTCCGCACCTAAGTGCTCCCGCGCAGGCGGAAGCCCAGGGCCGCGCGCCGGTCGTTTCGCGGTCGAGCATCTAACCTCTTGCCGGCAGCGCAACGCGTTCGACCCTAAACTTTCCCTCAACTTCCGCGAGCCTGCCGGCGTACGAAAAAGCGTTTGACCCTAAACTTTGCCTAAACTTCCGAGCACCTGAAGCTTCAGCCAACCCTCGTCACGGCAGCGTTTGACCCTAAACTTTCCCTCAACTTCCGCGCTCAGGCCGCCAGGAACATTTCCGGCGGCAGCGCCATAACCGCTTCGGCCCCGCCCTCGATCTGCCAGCGCAGCGACCCGGTTTGCGGCAGCAGACGCTCGGCATAGAAGCGCGCGGTCACCAGCTTGGCCTCCATGAACGGATCGCCCGGCCGCTGCGCCGCCGCGACCGCCATGCGCAGCCACATCAGTCCGACCGCGACCAGCCCGGTCAGGTGCATGTACGGCACCGCGCCGGCGCCGACATGATCGGGGTTCTTCATGCCGTTGGCCATGAACCACATCGTCGCCGCCTGCAGGTCGCCCGCCGCCTTCTCCAGCCGCCCTGCGAAGTCCGCCGTCGCCTCCACTCGCTTGGCGGCCGCGACCTCCTCGGTGACGATCCGGAACAGCGCCTGCACCGCCCGGCCGCCATTCTGCGCCAGCTTGCGCCCTACCAGGTCCATCGCCTGAACGCCGTTCGTGCCCTCATAGATCATCGCGATCCGGGCATCGCGGACATACTGCTCCATCCCCCATTCGGCGATGTAGCCATGGCCGCCATAGACCTGCTGCGCATCGGTCGCGATCTTGTACCCCATGTCGGTGCCGAAGCCCTTGATGACCGGCGTCAGCAGCCCGATCAGGTCGCCCGCGAGCTGCCGATCCGCCTCGGCTTCGGCGATATGCTCCAGATCGACCTGCAGGGCACCCCACAGGCATAGCGCGCGCAGGCCCTCCGTCAGCGCCTTGGCTTCCATCAGCATCCGGCGGATGTCGGCATGCACGAACAGTGGGTCGGCCTTCTCGGCGGGCTCCTTGGCCCCGGTCAGCGCCCGCCCCTGCCGCCGGTCGGCCGCATAGGCGACGGCGTTCTGATAGGCGACCTCGGCGATGCCCAGCCCCTGCAGCCCGACGCCGAGCCGTGCGGCGTTCATCATGATGAACATGGCGGCGAGCCCCTTCATCTCCTCGCCCACCAGCCAGCCGGTCGCGCCGTCATAGTTCATCACGCAGGTCGAGTTGGCGTGGATGCCCATCTTGTGCTCGATAGACCCGCAGCTCACCGCGTTGCGCGCGCCCAGCGATCCGTCCTCGTTCACCAGCACCTTGGGCACCACGAACAGCGATATGCCCTTGGACGACTCCGGCGCACCCGGCGTCTTGGCAAGCACCAGATGGATGATGTTCTCGGTCAGGTCGTGCTCGCCCGACGAGATGAAGATCTTGGTGCCGGTGATCGCATAGGAGCCGTCCGCCTGCGGCTCGGCACGGGTGCGGATCAGGCCGAGGTCGGTGCCGCACTGCGGCTCCGTCAGGTTCATGGTCCCACCCCACTCGCCCGATACAAGCTTGGGCACGTACATCGCCTTCTGGGCATCCGACCCCTTCGCGATCAGCGCCGCGATCGCGCCGTGCGTCAGGCCCGGGTACATCGCAAAGGCCATGTTGGCCGAAATCATGTACTCCTGGAACGCGGTCGAGACGACATGCGGCATCCCCTGCCCGCCATATTCCGGCTGGTTGCCCAGCGTCGCCCAGCCGCTCTCGACGAACTGCTTGTACGCGTCCTTGAACCCCGCCGGCGTCGTCACCGAGCCGTCCGGATGCCGCGTACACCCCTCCTGGTCGCCCGGCAGATTGAGCGGGAACAGCACCTCGGCGACGAACCGCCCGCCCTCCTCCAGCACCGCGTCGACCACGTCCGGCGTCGCCGCCTCGAAGCCGGGCTGGTTCAAATAGCGGTCGAGCCCGACGACGTGATCGAGAACGAAACGGGTGTCGCGGACGGGGGGCGTATACTGGGGCATGGTCTAGTGGTCCTGCGCTTCGCCGGCTTCGAGCACGGCAATGAATTCCTGGAGTTCGGCGACGGCGGCGTCGATGTCGTGCTTCTGCCGCTCGAGCAGCGCTACGCGGTCGCGGCAGTTCTGCAACGCGACGGCGCGCTGGTGCCGCCGCCCGTCGCCAACATCGTACAGGTCGATCATCTCGCGGATCGCCGCCAGGCTGAAGCCAACCCGCTTGCCGCGCAGGATCCAGGCGAGCCGCGCCCGGTCCCGCTGCGAATAGATGCGCTGCGTCCCCCGCCGCTCCGGCGCGATCAGCCCCTCGTCCTCATAAAAGCGCAGGGCGCGGGCGGTCACCTCGAACTCCTCGCAGAGATCCGCGATGGAGAAGCGCTCCCGGTCGAGACGCGGTGGCACCACGGCATAAGCTGCTTGAGCCTGCATGTCGGGCAGGTAGGTCGACTTGACGTTTACGTCAATTGCCGCAGAGCAGCTCTCCCCTGGCCGAGCGCAACGTCGACGCCTCCGACGCCGACTCGCTCAGCCGCTCCACTGTCAGGGCGGAAAGCGACGCTCGACCGGTGCAGACGCGGTCACATGCAGCTGGCAGTGCGGCCGGGAACACGATCCTCTCGCCGTCGAAGGTCGCTTGGACCCGGCACTCACCAAACGCGATGGCGAGGCTCTCGCCGTCGCGCTCGACCGAGCCCTTGGCGGCGCAGCCTTGCCCGTCGCCATAGTCGATGCTCACACCGATCCGCGTCGAACCACCGGCCGGCACGACGCACAGCCGGTCCGCCTCGCTCGCCCAGCTTCCCGTCAGCGACCCCGCCTTGGGATCGCTGACCAACCCGCGCGCGATCGCCGCCCGTTCAAGCGCCGCGCCGGGTGTGTCGGCCGCGCGCTCGCCCGGCCGGCAAGCCGCGAGCAGCAGCAGGATCGCGAGCGGTCTCACGTCAACCGATCACCCTCGACCCGGCGGTAGAAGCAGGACGCCGCCCCCGTATGACACGCCGGCCCAGCCGGCTCGCAGATCAGCCACAGCGCGTCCTGGTCGCAGTCGATCCGCATCTCGACCACCCGCAGGATGTTGCCGGAACTCTCGCCCTTCTTCCACAGCCGCCGCCGCGACCGCGACCAGAAGTGCGCCTCTCGCGACGCCTGCGTCATGGCCAACGCCTCCCGGTCCATATGCGCGACCATCAGCAGGGCGCCCGCACGGTCAGTGACGACGGCCGTGATCAGCCCCGCCGCATCCCACCGCGGGTTCAGCGCGGTGCCCGTTTCGCGATCTTCATCCATGAGCGTGATGTACGGTGCGACGAATGGCATGACAAACAGGCGACAATGCTAACCCATGTTCCTATATCGCCCCTGCCCCACGCGAGCCCCCGCATCATGCTGACCACCCACCCATTCGACGACGACAAGCTCCGCGAGGAGTGCGGCATTTTTGGCGTATCAGGCAGCGACTCGGCCGCAGCCCTGGTCGCGCTAGGGCTCCACGCGCTTCAGCACCGAGGTCAGGAGGCGGCCGGGATCACCTCGTTCGACGGTCGCGCCTTCCACACCCACCGTGCGATGGGACACGTCGCCGGCAATTTCGACCGCGACGACGTGATCCGCGCGCTGCCGGGCACGGTAGCCGCCGGTCACGTCCGCTATTCGACCACCGGCGAGGCGGTGCTCCGTAACGTGCAGCCGCTTTATGCCGAGCTGCAATCCGGCGGCTTCGCGATCGCGCACAACGGCAACATCTCCAACGCGCAGCGGCTGCGCAAGGAGCTGGTGCGGCGCGGGTCGATCTTCCAGTCGACGTCGGACACGGAGACGATTATCCACCTCGTCGCGACCTCCAGCTACCGAACGCTGCTCGACCGCTTCATCGACGCATTGAAGCAGGTGGAGGGCGCTTACTCGCTGATCGTGATGACTCCGGAGGGCCTGATCGCTTGCCGCGATCCGCTCGGCATCAGGCCCCTGGTCATGGGGCGCCTGAATGGCGCGGTGGTTTTCGCCAGCGAGACCGTGGCGCTCGACGTCGTGGGCGCGACCTTCGAACGCGCGGTGCAACCGGGTGAGTTGGTGATCGTCCAGGGCACCGAGATGCGCTCGATCCGCCCCTTCGCGCCGATGAGCCCGCGGCCCTGCATCTTCGAATGGGTGTATTTCTCTCGCCCGGATTCGATCGTGGACGAGCGGTCAATCTATGACGTCCGCAAGAAGATTGGCGTCGAACTCGCACGCGAGGCGCCGGTCGACGCCGATCTCGTCATTCCCGTGCCCGACTCTGGGGTGCCGGCGGCGATCGGTTATGCGCAGGAGTCCGGCATCCCGTTCGAGCTCGGGATCATCCGATCGCACTATGTCGGCCGCACGTTCATCCAGCCCGGCGACGGCGTCCGCCACCTTGGCGTCAAGCTCAAGCACAACGCGAACCGAGCGCTGATCAAGGGCAAGCGCGTCATCCTGATCGATGACTCGATCGTGCGCGGCACCACCAGCCTCAAGATCGTCCAGATGATGCGCGAGGCCGGCGCGGCGGAGGTTCATCTCCGCATCGCCTCCCCGCCGACGCGGCACAGCTGCTTCTACGGGGTGGACACGCCGGAGCGGACCAAGCTGCTCGCGGCCAAGCTCGACCTCGGCGGGATGACTGATTTCATCCATGCCGACAGCCTCGCCTTCGTCTCGATCGACGGCCTCTACAAGGCGCTGGGCGAGACCGAGCGCGCGGCGATCCGGCCCAAGCATTGCGACGCGTGCTTCACCGGCGACTATCCGACCACGCTGACCGATCAGGACGAAGCGGCCGATGTCGATCAGTTCGCGTTACTGGCCGAGCGCGTCAACTAAGCTCAGGGATGCAATGACCGATCGCCCACTCGACGGCCAACTCGCGCTGGTCACCGGCGCCAGTCGTGGCATCGGCGCCGCCACGGCCGAGGGGCTTGCGGCGCTCGGCGCGCATGTCGTCCTCACCGCCCGCACCGCCAAGGCGCTGGACGAGGTGGAGGAGCGCATCTTCCAGGCGGGCGGCTCCGCGACGATTGCACCGCTCGACCTTACGCAGACCGACGCGATCGCCAAGCTGGCAACGGCGATCGGCGAACGCTGGCAGGCACTGGACGTGCTCGTCCTTAACGCCGCCACGCTTGGTTCGCTCGGCGCGGTGCCTGCGATCGATCCGGCGGAGATGGCGCGGGTGCTGACCCTCAACGTCAGTGCGCAGGCGGCGTTGATCGCAGCTTTCGACCCGATGCTGCGGCGATCGCAGGCGGCAAAGGTGATCGGCGTCACCTCGTCGGTCGGACGTGAGCCGCGCGCGTATTGGGGTCTGTACGGCGCATCGAAGGCGGCGTTCGAGACGCTGTTGGCCGCTTATGGCGACGAAATGGCGGCGATCAGCCGTGTGCGCACCGCCATCGTCGATCCCGGGGCGACCCGCACCGCGATGCGCGCGCGTGCCTATCCGGGCGAAGACCCGCTGTCCGTCAAGGCTCCAGCCGTGGTGGCACAGCGGATCGCATCGCTGGCGGTGAGCGGGTTTGAAGACGGGCACCGCGAGCGGGTCATCGCTTCACCAGCGTGACCTGCTGGACTTCGATACCGCCGCCGCGGAAGCCGCCCTCGCAGTACATCAGATAGTAGCGCCATAGCGCGACAAAGCGGGCGTCGAGCCGCTTCGGCAAGCGGCCTTCGGCTACCGCGAGATCGAACCGCTCGCGCCAATGGTGCAGCGTCTCGGCGTAATGGATCCCGAAGGCGTGAACGTCGGTCCAGACCAGCCCGCGCTCCTCGGCCAGCGCCTGGAAGCGAGTCGTTGATAGCAGCATTCCGCCTGGAAAAATGTAGCGCTGGATGAAGTCAACACTGGCCGCGTAGCGCGGGAAAACGTCGTCGGCGATGCTGATGTATTGGAGCGCGGCGCGGCCACCGGATCTCAGCACCCGCGCGATCGTGTCGAGATAGGCCGGCCAATACTCCTGCCCCACCGCCTCCACCATCTCGATCGAGGCGACGGCATCATATTGCCCCTGCTCTTCGCGATAGTCGGTGAGCGAGACGGTGACCCCGGGCAGCTCCAGCGAGTCGACTACCGCCTTCTGCTCGCTCGACAGCGTGATACCGTGCACCCTGATCCCGCCGTTCGCGGCGACCGAGGCGAACGAGCCCCAACCGCAACCGATCTCTAACACCTGGTTGCCAGGCGTCGCCCCAGTGCGGGACAGGATCGAGTGGAGCTTGCGCTTCTGGGCGACCTCGAGCGGCTCCGCGTCCTCGAACATCGCCGCCGAATAGGTCAGGCTGTCGTCGAGCCACTCGCGGTAAAAATCGTTGCCGAGGTCGTAGTGCGCCTCGATGTTCTCGCGCGCCCTAGTGGGGGTATTGCGACGGAACGCATGCCAGACACGGGCGGCAAGCCGTCTCGGCCCGCCCGATCGCGCGACCCTGCCCAGGGACACCCGATTGCGCATGAACAGGTCGAACAGCGGCACCGGATCGGGGCTCGACCAGTCGCCATCCGCCCATGCCTGGTACCAGCCGATCGAGCCGCCGGTCACCAGCCGCACTAGCGCGCGCCAGCGGTGGACGGCGACGATCGGCGTCGGGCCGGGCCTGCGGCCACCGAGCAGGCGGTGCGTGCCGTCGGGCAGGCTGGCCTCGATTCCACCCTCCGCCAGGCCGGAGTCGATCCGGTCGAGTATCCGGTGGAAGGCCGGTGCGAGGAGGTGGGCGACGACCGTGCCGTCGCCCAGGGCTCGACCCGCGGCCTCGCTGCCTTGCCCGTCGCCGAAAGAGCGGGACCCCGGCTCAAGGCCGGGGTGACGGCGGAACATCAGAGAGCGTGCGGCTGCTTGTCGACCTGCCAGGTCTGGCCCTTGGCGAGCAGCGCCTGCATGTCCGGCCTCCGGCCCGCCGCGGCGGCGGTGTTCTGCTCGACGACGGCGCTGTCGAAGGTCGGGGCTGGATCGTCGTAGAGCACGCCGAGCGCCATCGGGAACGGGCCGAACGGCATTTCCACCAGCATGTGCGCAAGCCCGCGATTGGTCTGGTCGTGCACCACGACCTGACCGACATCGCCGTCGGTCACGTCCACCACCTTGAGCGTCAGCCGCTCGGCGTCCATCGCCAGCCCCTTGGTGCCGGCCGCGAACAGCAGCGGCTTGCCATGCTCGACCCAAAGCTGGCCGGTGCCGGCGTTGGCCTTTTCGGTGAAGGGCGCGAACACATCGTCATTGTAGACGATGCAGTTCTGGAAGATTTCCACGAACGCCGCGCCCTGGTGGGCGTAGGCAGCCTTGAGAACGCCGACGAGGTTCTTGTTGACGTCGATGGCGCGCGCCACGAACCGGGCGCCGCTGCCGAGTGCGAAGGCACAAGGATTGGCCGGTCGATCGACCGAGCCGAGCGGCGACGTCGGCGAGCGGGTGCCGACGCGGGAGGTGGGCGAATACTGCCCCTTGGTGAGGCCGTAGATCTCGTTGTTGAACAGCAGGAATTGGCAGTTCAGGTTGCGCCTGAGCAGGTGCATCGTGTGGTTGCCGCCGATCGACAATGCATCGCCGTCGCCGGTGATGACCCACACGTCGAGCTCCGGATTGGCGAGCTTCACCCCCGTGGCAATGGTTGGCGCGCGGCCGTGGATGGTGTGGAAGCCGTAGGTCTCCATGTAATAGGGGAAGCGCGACGAGCAGCCGATGCCGGACACGAACACCGTGTTCTCCGGCCGCGCCCCGATCTCCGGCATGGTGCGCTGCACCGCCTTCAGGATCGCATAGTCCCCGCAGCCGGGGCACCAGCGGACCTCCTGATCGGTCTCCCAGTCCTTGGGCTTGGTGAGGAAGGGGGTCATGTCGTTCATCGGGTGGTCCCGCAGGATTGAAAGGTCACACTAAGTTCACACTGTTGCGGAGGTCACGCCGATTGCGGCGAGAGATGGTCGGACAAGGTGCCGTCGTCGTGCCCGGAGTGCGGCTCTGGTAGCTGCTGACGGTCGGGCGCGAGCCGAGGCGTGGCGCCGCCGAGCGCCGCGTCGATCGCGGCCTCGATCTCCGAGATCCGAAATGGTTGTCCGGACACCTTGTTCAAGGGCTTGGCATCGACCAGGAATTGGTCGCGCAGCACGGTCTTGAGCTGGCCGGTATTCATCTCGGGCACGAGTATGGACTCGTAGCTGCGCAGTAGGACAGCCAAATTCTTCGGCATCGGCCAAATATGGCGGATGTGGATGTGGCTGACGTCCTGACCGCGCTTGCGAGCACGGCGCACCGCCTGGTGGATGGGGCCGAAGGTCGAGCCCCAGCCGACCACCACCAGCTTGCCGCCCGCCTCGCCGAGCTCGATCTCTTGGTCCGGCACGACAATATTCGCGACCTTTGCAGTGCGGGTGTCGGTCATCTCCTGGTGGTTGCCGGGCGAATAGTCGATATTGCCGGTGCCCTGCTTCTTCTCGATGCCGCCGATGCGGTGGAGCAGGCCGGGCGTACCCGGCTTCGCCCAAGGCCGCGCCAGCTTCGTGTCGCGCGAATAGGGCTGGAAGCCTTCGCCCGTGTCCTGCGCAAAGGTGACAGGGAAAGGCTGGTAGCTGCTGAAATCAGGCACCTTCCAAGGCTCCGCGGCATTGGCGATATAGCCGTCGGTCAGCACCATGACCGGCGTCATATACTGGGTCGCGATCCGCACCGCCTCGATTGCCACGTCGAAGCAATCGGCGGCGGAGCGCGCCGCGATCACCGGCATCGGCGCGTCGCCGTTGCGGCCGTACACCGCCTGGTAGAGGTCGGACTGCTCGGTCTTGGTCGGCAAGCCGGTCGACGGCCCGCCGCGTTGCGAGTTGACGATGACCAGCGGCAGCTCGGTCATGATCGCCAGCCCCATTGCCTCGCCCTTGAGGGCGATGCCGGGGCCGGACGAGGAGGTGACGCCGAGTTGCCCCGCATAGCTGGCGCCGATCGCGGAGCCGATGGCGGCGATCTCGTCCTCCGCCTGGAAGGTGGTGACGCCGAACTCCTTCAGCCGCGACAGCGAGTGCAGGATCGCCGATGCCGGCGTGATCGGATAGCCGCCGAAGAACATGCGCAGACCCGCGAGCTGCGCACCCGCCACCAGCCCGAGGCTGATCGAGTCCGCCCCCGTCACGGTCCGCCACAGCCCCGCCTCCGCTGGGGCGACGCCGATCTGGTGCTGTTTCAGCGGCCCCGCCAACTCGGCTGTCTCGCCATACGCGTGACCGGCGTTGAGCGCGGCGATGTTCGCCTCCGCCAGCGTCGGCATCTTGGCGAACTTGGTCTTGAGCCAGTCGACGATCGGCGCGCGGTCGCGGTCGAACATCCACAGCGCCAGGCCCAGCGTCCACATGTTCTTGCAGCGCAGCGCCTCCTTGTTGCCGAGGCCGAAGGGCTTCACCGCATCGAGCGTCAGCTGCGAGATGTTGAGGCTGATCAGCTGCCACTTGCCCAAGCTGTCGTCGAGCAGCGGGTTGCTGTCGTACTTGGCCTTGGCGAGGTTGCGCGCGTTGAACTCGCCCTCGTCGGCGATGATGAGGCCACCGGGGCGCAGCGCGTCGACGTTCACCTTCAGCCCGGCCGGGTTCATCGCGATCAGCACGTCGGGCTCGTCGCCCGCGGTCTCGATATCAGTCGACCCGAAGTTGATCTGGAACGCGGAGACACCGAACAGCGTCCCCTGCGGCGCGCGAATCTCGGCCGGGAAGTCGGGAAAGGTCGCGAGATCGTTGCCGGCGAGCGCGGTCGACAGCGTGAACTGCCCGCCGGTCAGCTGCATGCCGTCGCCGGAATCGCCCGCGAAGCGGACGACCACGGATTCCGGGTTCGGGTGGGCGGACGCCTCCGCGGGCGTCACTTCGTGGGCGGCGGTCGCCATGTGGGTGGTCCTCTTTCTTGGCGACCCTCTAGGCCGGTCCGGGCGGCGGGGCCAAGAAGAATGAGCGTGGTAGGGCGTAGCTGGGCTTACCTCTTATCTCCTCGGCAGAGGCCCGGGCCCGGTTGCAAGACGTTCCGTGATACGTCGTCGTTCTCCAACCTGGATCATGGCAACTGGGCCCCGGCCTCCGCCGGGGAAGAAGTTAAAAAGGAAGCGAACGTCTCTCCCAAGGTCAGAATCGCTGTAACATGTCGCCGCGCGATAGCCGGCTTGTCCGCGCCATAGCCACCGCCGACCGTGCTCGCGAGCGGGATGGCGCGTTCGACCGCCAGCCGCGCGACCAGCCGCTCGCGGTGGGCCAGCCCCGCCTCCGTCAGCGCCAGCCGCCCCAGCTGGTCGCCCGCTAACGGGTCGACGCCGGCCTGATAGAGGATCAGCTGCGGCCGCAATTCCTCGAGCAGCGGCGTCAGCGTTTCCTCCAGTGTGGCGAGATAATCGTCGTCCCCCACCCCGTCCGCCAGCGCCACGTCCAAGGTCGAGCGAGCCTTGCGGACCGGGAAGTTCTTCGCGGCATGGATCGAATAGGTTGCGATCTCCGGCCGTCCTGCCGTCAGCGCCGCAGTGCCGTCGCCCTGGTGAACATCGACATCAACCACCAGCAGCCGCGCCACCGTCGCCTCCTCGATCAGCCGCACCGCCGCCAGAGCAAGGTCGTTGAACACGCAATAGCCCGCGCCGGTGTCCGCCAGCGCGTGGTGGCTGCCGCCGGCGCTGTTCGCCGCGAAGCCGTGTTCCAATGCCAGCCGTGCCGCGAGCCAGGTGCCGCCGGGCACCGCCTGTGCCCGCCTTGCCACCTGCGGGGTGACGGCAAAGCCGATCCGCCGCTCCTTGTCGCGCGGCACCGCGGCGGCGAGCACTTGCGCGACATAATCGGGGTCGTGCACCACCTCCAGCCACGCGCGCGGCATCGGCTCGGGCGTGTGCCAGGCGACAGGCACGCCGCTGTCCCGGAGCATGTCTCGGATCAGCCCGTTCTTGCTCGATTGCGCCATCTTCGACCCACGCTGCGCACTCGGGTCGGGGGCTGCGACATAGTTGGGGTGGTGGACGACGTGGATCACGCCGCATAGTGACGTGGATCACGCCGCATAGTTAGGCGCAAATTCGAGACGACCAACTCACCCGTTCGCCCTGAGCGAAGTCGAAGGGCATGGCCCCGAGGTGCTTCGACTACGCTCAGCACGAACGGAGACAGGAGAGCCCCTATGAACGACCTGTCCTCAATCGCGCCGCGGGAGGTCTCCGCACAGCCCTTTGTCCGCGCCGACGTGCGTGGCTTCCTCGACTATCTCAACGCCCTGCCCGGCCCCAAGACGCACGAGGTCGGCGCGCCCGCCGCGCGTGCGATGTACCGGACGATGAAGGATGTGGCTGACCTGCCGCTCGGGGAGCTGGCGACGGTCGTCGACCTGTCGATCCCCGGTCCCGCCGGGCCGATCGCGGCGCGGCTGTTCGACGTGCGACCCTCACGCCCACCCGGGCCGGCGGTGGTGTTCTTCCACGGGGGCGGCTTCGTCATCGGCGATCTCGACACTCATGCGAGCTTCTGCGCGGAGGCATCGCGGCTGCTCGATTTACCGCTGGTCGCGGTGGATTACCGGCTCGCGCCCGAGGCGAAGTGGCCGGCCGCGCCCGACGATGCCGAGGCGGCGGCGCGCTGGGTGGCGGACACTCCGGCGGCACTGGGGCGCAAGGTGACAGGCCTGGTGCTGATGGGCGACAGCGCCGGCGGCAATCTCGCGATCGTCGCGGCGCTGGACCTGCGCGACCGACCCGCCACGGTGCCGGTGCTGGTACAGGCGCCGATCTATCCCGCCACCGACATGGGCCGAGCCTACCCCTCGTTCGAGCAGTTCGCACAAGGCCATCTGTTGACGGCCGACTCGATGAACTGGTTCGCCGACTGCTACGCCGCCGACCTGCAGCACCAGCGCGGCTCTCCCCTTGGCTCAGACCTTGCCGGCCTGCCGCCTGCCGTCATCATCACCGCCAACCTCGATCCGATCCGCGACCAGGGCCGCGCCTATGCCGCCAAGCTGGCGCAGGCGGGCGTGCCGGTGGTGTTCCGCGAGGCGGTGGGCAACGTTCACGGCTTCATCACCCTGCGCCAGGCGATCCCGTCCGCCGTCGGCGACGTGGCGGGGTATCTGGCCGCGGTGCGCGCGATGGTGACCGAGGTCGAGGGCCAGCGTGTGATGGCGCAGGCGGCCGGCGCATGACCCTGCCCACCCAACACGGCAGGGAGGACACTGGAACGTCCGAGCCGGCGTCCCTGCCCTACCGCCCCTGCGCGGGCGCGATGATCGTCAACCGCGACGACAAGGTGTTCGTCGGCCAGCGCATCGACACCGATCTTGATGCCTGGCAGATGCCGCAGGGGGGCATCGACCCCGGCGAGGACGCGGCCGCCGCCGCGCTGCGCGAGGTGGGCGAGGAGACAGGCATCGCGCCAGCGCACCTGGAGCTCATCGCGGAGGCACCCGATGAGCTGTTCTACGACCTCCCGCCCGAGCTTGTCGGCAAGATGTGGCGCGGTAAGTGGCGCGGCCAGCGGCAGCGGTGGTTCCTGTTCCGCTTCACCGGCCCGGACAGCGACGTTAACATCGCCACGCAGCACCCTGAATTCCGCGCCTGGCGCTGGGTCGATCCCGCCGACCTGCCGGCGCTGATCGTGCCGTTCAAGCAGCAGCTCTATCGCGACGTGCTCGCCGCATTCCGGAAGCACCTGTGACCTTCGTCGTCCGCGCCGCGATCGATGGCGACCTGCAGCCGCTGTATGAGATGGCGAAGCTGACCGGCGGCGGCTTCACCAATTTGCCGCCCGACCGCAAGGCGCTGCGCGCGAAGTTGGAGCGCAGCGCCGCCGCGTTCGCGCGGGCTGAAGACACGCTCGGCGACGAGCTGTTCGTGCTGGTGCTGGAGAATACCGCGACCGGCGAGGTGCGCGGCACCTGCCAGCTGTTCACCGAGGTCGGTCGCAGCCAGCCCTTCTACTCGTACCGCCTGGGCACCCTCACGCAGCATTCGACCAAGCTCGCGCGCACCTTCCGCGCCGAGATGCTGTCCCTGACTACCGACCTGGAGGGCTCGGCCGAGGTCGGCGGGCTGTTCCTCCACCCGGGCGAGCGCGCCGGCGGGCTGGGGCTGCTGCTGGCGCGGTCGCGCTATCTGTTCATCGCCATGCATCGCCCGCGCTTCGCCGATCGCATCCTGGCCGAGCTGCGCGGGGTGATCGACGAGGCGGGGGGCTCGCCCGTCTGGGACGGGCTGGCGGGCCGCTTCTTCGGGATGAATTTCCAGGACGCGGATGAGTTCAACGGCGTCAACGGCCATCAGTTCATCGCCGACCTGATGCCCAAGCATCCGATCTATACCGCGATGCTGAGCGAGACCGCGCGCGCCGCAATCGGCCTGCCGCACCCTTCCGGCCGTGCGGCGATGCGGATGCTGGAGAACGAGGGCTTCGCGTATGAGCGATATGTCGACATCTTCGACGGCGGCCCGACCATGACCGCGCGGACCGATCGGGTGCGCTCGGTCGCGGAGGCACAGGTCGCCACCGTGGCGGCGACCGATGCGGCCGGGGGCGAGGAGTCGCTGATCGCCACCGGCCGCCTGAGCGACTTCCGCTGCGCCTTCGGCACGGTCCACGCCTTTCCCGGCGGCGTGGCGGTGCAGGATGCCTGTGCGAGCGCCTTACGACTGACCGCCGGCGACAGCATCCACCACGTCCCGCGCCTGCTGTGAGCCTGGTCGAGATCAACTTCGACGGCATCGTCGGGCCGACTCACAATTATGCCGGGCTCAGCCTCGGCAACCTGGCGGCGACCGCGAACGCCGGGCGCACTTCGTACCCGCGCGCGGCGGCATTGCAGGGGTTAGCCAAGATGCGCGCCAACCTGCGGCTGGGGCTGGCTCAGGGCATCCTCCTCCCCCACCCGCGCCCGAACTCGCGCTGGCTGGCTGCGATGGCAACCCACGCCGGGCATGCCGGGCCGCTATGGCCAGCGGCGAGCTCCGCCTCGGCGATGTGGGCGGCCAATGCCGCCACCGTCTCGCCGGCGCCCGATACGGCGGACGGGCGTTGCCATCTCAGCGTCGCCAACCTAATCACCATGCCGCATCGCAGTCATGAGTGGCCGGAGACGCTGCGTCAGCTGCGCCTCGCCTTCGCGAACTCGGCGTTCGCCGTCCACGACCCGGTGCCGCCGCCGTTCGGAGACGAGGGCGCGGCCAATCATATGCGGCTGTGCGAGCATCACGGCACGCCTGGCGTCGAAGTGTTCGTTCATGGCGAACCGGGCGGACCCTTCCCGGCTCGCCAGCATCGCCAGGCGAGCGCGGCCATCGCGCGACGCCATGACGTCGATGCGCTGTTCGTCCAGCAGTCGCCCGAGGCGATCGCGGCCGGCGCGTTCCACAACGACGTGGTTGCGGTAGCCAACGAACGCGTGCTGTTCGCGCACGAACACGCCTTTGCCGACAAGGCGCGCTTCTTCGACTCGCTGCGGACGCGGCTGCCTTCGGTCGAGATCATCGAGGTTCCGGCTAGCGCCGTCAGCCTGGCGGAGGCGGTCGCCAGCTACCTGTTCAACGCCCAGCTGGTGACCCTGCCCGCCGGTGGCATGGCGCTGATCCTGCCGGACGAAGCGCAGGCGAAGCCGCGGGTCTGGACCTGGCTGGAGGCGCTGGTGGCGGGTAATGGCCCGATCCGGCGGCTGGTGCCGGTCGACGTGCGCGAATCGATGGCGAACGGCGGCGGCCCGGCCTGCCTGCGGTTGCGCGTCGTTTGTGATCCCGCGACGGTCGACGCGCGGTTCCTGATGGATGAAGCCAAGCTCGACCGTATCGGCGAGATCGTCGAGGCGCATTGGCCGGAGCAGGTGACCGCCGCCGAGCACGATACGCTTGGTGCGTGGCCGGCGGCGGAGGCCGCCCGCCTGACCCTGCTGCGCGCGCTCGACCTTGTCGAATTAACTTACAGCTAACCATCTTTGCAGATCGCTGATCGGCGGAAAACCGCGCTTGGCCCGGACTTTGCTACGCTACCCGCATGTTCGCTCGCATCGCACGCCTGTTCACCATCAAGACCAAGTTCGAGGCGTTCCTCATCATCTATGGGCTGTCGCTCGGCGCGGTGGAACGCGGCGTTCACTATATGGCGCAATATCCTGGTGTCGGCGGCTGGCTCCTCTTCGCATGCTGCCCGGCGGCGGTGTTCATGGCGGGCTCCCGTATTCTGCATTCGGTGGAGGTCACGAGCGAGAGTTAGCGGCGGCTTTGCCGTGCCACAGGATAAGTTCTTCGCGCGTTCCGCTGCGCGGCTTATGTGACCAGCGCAGATGAGCGGACTGACGCACCTTCAACGCCTCGAAGCCGAGAGCATCCATATTCTGCGCGAGGTGGTGGCCGAGGCGGAGCGGCCGGTGATGCTGTACTCGGTCGGCAAGGACTCCGCGGTCATGCTGCACCTGGCGCGCAAGGCATTCTGGCCGGCGCGGCCGCCCTTCCCCCTGCTCCATGTCGATACGACCTGGAAATTCCGCGCGATGTACGAGCTGCGCGACCGGGCCGCCGCCGCCGCTGGCATGGAACTGATCGTCCACCGCAACCCGGACGCAGAGCGAGACGGCATCAACCCCTTCGACCACGGCCCCCGCCACACCGACCTGTGGAAGACGCAAGGGCTGAAGCAGGCGCTGACCGCCGGCCGCTACGACGCGGCGTTCGGCGGCGCGAGGCGCGACGAGGAGGCATCCCGTGCCAAGGAGCGCATCTTCTCCTTTCGCTCCGCCAGCCACGCCTGGGATCCCAAGGCGCAGCGGCCCGAGCTGTGGCGGCTGTACAATGCCCGCATCAATCCGGGCGAGAGCATGCGCGTGTTCCCACTGTCCAACTGGACGGAGCTGGACGTGTGGCAGTACATCCTCGCCGAGAATATCGAGATCGTTCCGCTGTATTTCTCGGCACCGCGCCCTACTGTGGAGCGCGACGGGCTGATCCTGATGGTCGACGACCACCGCTTCCGCTTCTCTCCCGGCGAGACTCCGGTCGAACGCTCCATCCGCTTCCGCACGCTCGGTTGCTATCCGCTGACCGGCGCGGTGGAGAGCGAGGCGGCGGACCTGCCCGGCATCATCGCGGAGATGCAGGCTGCGACCACGTCGGAACGCCAGGGCCGCGCCATCGACCGCGACCAGTCCGCGAGCATGGAGAAGAAGAAGCGGGAGGGGTATTTCTGATGTCGCCCCCCCTGGCCACCTCCCTTCTCCGCTTCATCACCTGCGGCTCGGTAGACGACGGCAAATCGACGCTGATCGGCCGGCTGCTGCACGATACCAAAGCGATCTTCTCCGACCAGCTCACGCAATTGGAGGCGGATTCGCGCCGCGTCGGCACCCAGGGCGAGGGCCTAGATTTCGCGCTGCTGGTCGACGGCCTCGCCGCTGAGCGCGAGCAGGGCATCACCATCGACGTCGCCTATCGCTTCTTCGCGACCGAGCAGCGCAAGTTCATCGTCGCCGACACGCCGGGTCACGAGCAGTATATGCGCAACATGGTCACCGGCGCGTCCACCGCCGACCTGGCCATAATCCTGATCGACGCGCGCAAGGGTGTGCTGACGCAAACGCGGCGGCACAGCTGGCTCGCGCACCTGATTGGCGTCCGGCAGCTGGTGCTCGCGGTCAACAAGATGGACTTGGTCGGGCACAAGCAGGATCGGTTCGACGCGATCGTCACCGATTATCGCATGTTCGCGGACTCGATCGGCATCAAGGCGTTCACACCCATCCCCGTGTCCGGGCTGACCGGCGCCAACGTCCTCGCCCGGTCGCCCGACATGCCGTGGTACGAGGGGCCGACACTGCTCGACCATCTCGAGGACGTGCCGGTGGATGCGGAGCGCGCGGCGGCGGGGCCGTTCCGGATGCCGGTGCAATGGGTCAACCGTCCGGACCAGGACTTCCGAGGCTTCACCGGCCTGATCGCGAGCGGGACGATACGCCCCGGCGACGCCGTACGGGTGGTACCGTCCGGGCGCACCAGTCGCGTCGCGCGGATCGCGGCGTTCGGCGGCGACCGCCGGTTGGCGCAGGCGGGCGAGTCGGTGACGCTGCTGCTGGAGGACGAGGTCGATTGTTCGCGCGGCGACGTGATCGCCGCCGCGGAGGCGCCGCCCGAGATCGCCGACCATTTCTCCACCACGCTCGTGTGGCTGGACCACACGCCGTTGACGCCGTCGCGCGGCTATCTGCTCAAGCTCGGCACCCAAACCGTCGGCGCCAGCGTCGCCGCGCCTCGCCACGTCATCGACGTCAATACGCAGGCCGAGCTGCCGGCGATGACGTTGCAGCTCAACGACATCGGCGTCGCCGACCTCCGCACCGACAGCTCCATCGCGTTCACTCCGTACTCCGACGGTTCGGAGCTGGGCGGCTTCATCTTGATCGATCGCGCCACCAACGCGACGGCGGCGGCGGGGCTGATCCGCCATGCGCACCGCCGCGCCACCAACGTCCATTGGGAGTCGGCGCAGGTCACGCGCGAGGCGCATGCGCTGCAAAAGGGTCAACAGCCGCGTGTGCTTTGGTTCACCGGCCTGTCGGGCGCAGGCAAATCGACCATCGCCAATCTGGTCGAACAGCGGCTGAAGGCGTTGGGCAAGCACAGCTTTCTACTCGACGGCGACAATCTGCGCCATGGCCTCACCCGGGATCTCGGCTTCTCCGCCGCCGATCGTGCCGAGAACATCCGCCGCACCGGCGAGGTCGCGAAGCTGATGACCGACGCCGGGCTGATCGTGCTGACCGCGCTGATCTCGCCCTTTCGCGCCGAGCGCGATGCGGTGCGCGCGCGCCTGAACCCAGGCGAGTTCGTCGAGGTGTTCGTGGATGCGCCGCTCGACGTGGCGGAAGCGCGCGACGCGAAGGGTCTGTACGCCAAGGCGCGCGCGGGAGAGATCGCGGAGTTCACCGGCATCTCCAGCCCCTATGAACCCCCGCTCTCACCGGAAATCCGGATCGACACGACGCGCGAGAGCGCGGAGGCCGCCGCCGCGCGGATCGTCGAGCATGTCACCGGCGTCTGGAGCCATGACCTGTGACCGACGCCGAGCTCGCGCGCGCGGTGGCGCGGGAGGCGGGGGCGCTGCTGCTCGCCATCCGCGCCAGGGGCGACTGTGCGGGCGCGGAGATGGGCGATCGCGGCGACCGGCAGGCGGATGACCTGATCCAGGCGCGGCTGCGCGCGGCGCGGCCCGACGACTTCATCCTGTCCGAAGAGTCCGCGGACGATCGTCGGCGCTGCGCGGCGCGGCGCGTGTGGGTGGTCGATCCGCTCGACGGCACCCGCGACTATGCGGACGGGCTCGACGATTGGGCGGTCCATGTCGGGCTGGCGATCGACGGGGTTCCGGCGGTCGGTGCCGTGGCGCTGCCGATGCGTGGACAGGTATTCGCAAGCGACGATCCGCGCGTGGCACTGGCCCCTGCCCCCGCCCGCCCGCGGCTGGTCGCGAGCCGGACTCGGTGCCCGGCTCTGGTCGAGCGCGTCGCAGGGGCGCTCGCGGCGGACTTGATCGGCATGGGATCGGCCGGCGCGAAGGCGATGGCGGTGCTGGATGGGCGCGCGGACATCTATCTGCACACCGGCGGGCAGTATGAATGGGACAACTGCGCCCCCGCCGCGGTCGCGCTCGCGGGCGGGCTGCACGCGTCGCGGATCGACGGCGCGCCGCTGCGCTACAATTGCGAAGACCCGCTGTTGCCCGACTTGCTGATCTGCCGGCCGGAGCTGGCCGCACCCGTGTTAGCGTTGGTCGCGGCGCTCGCCTGACCGACGCGGCTCAGGCGGCGGCCATCTTCGGGCGGGCGAGTTCCTCCGCAAACCAGGCACAGGTCTTCTCCAGCCCCTCCGCCAAGCCGACGCGCGGCTCCCAACCAAGCAGCGCCTTGGCGCGGCTGATGTCAGGGCGGCGACGGCGCGGGTCGTCGACGGGGAGCGGCAGGTAGACGACCTTGTTGCGCGTGCCGGTCAGTGCGACGACATGGTCGGCCAGCTCCTTGACCGTCAGCTCGACCGGATTGCCGACATTGACCGGCTCCATCCCCACATTGCTCTCCATCAAGGCCGTCAGCGCGTCCACCATGTCGGAGACGTAGCAGAAGGATCGCGTCTGGCTGCCGTCGCCGTAAAGCGTGATGTCGCGGTCGGAGAGCGCCTGACAGATCAGGTTGGAGACGACGCGGCCGTCTTCGGGATGCATGTGCGGGCCATAGGTGTTGAACAGCCGCGCGACCCGCACCTCGGCCCGCCCCATCCGCGCATAATCGAACGCCAGCGCCTCGGCCGCACGCTTGCCTTCGTCATAACAGGCGCGCGGGCCGGTGCAGTTGACCGAGCCGCGATAATCCTCCTGCTGCGGATGCACCTCCGGATCGCCGTAGACCTCGCTGGTCGAGGTCAGCAGCAGCCGCGCGCCGGCGCTCTCCGCCAGCCGGAGCAGCCGGTTGGTGCCGACCACGTTGGTCATCATCGTGTGCTCGGGATCGAGCTGATACAGCGGCGGCGACGCGGCGCAGGCGAGATTGTAGATACGCGTGATCCGGCCTGCCTCCGCTGTCACGGCCTGCGGCAAGGGATCGACGATGTCGGCCTTGATGAAGCGAAAGCCTGGCCTGCCCTCCAACAGACGGAGGTTGGAAGCGCGCGCGGTCTGCAGGTTGTCGAGACACAGCACCTCGTCGCCCTGATCCAGCAGGCGCGCGATCAGGTGCGAGCCGACGAAGCCCGCTCCCCCGGCGACCAGCGTGAGTGGATTGGTCAAGGACATTCCCTTCTTCTACCCGCCCACTATGCCGCGCCCGCAACCGTGTTGCGGCGCGGCATCGGGGTGGCCGAGGCGAGGTGTTGTTCGAGCTCGACCGCCCGATGTGCGGCGGTATGTTCGGCAAGAATGCGCGCGCGACCGGCGGCGCCGATCGCCTCGGCGTCGAGCCGGTCAAGGGCGGCGAGCACGTCGGCGGTGCCGTCGGCCAAGACGATTTCGCGATCGGGCGCGAGCAGCTGGTCGAGACCGTCCCAGCGGTCGGACACAATCGCCGTGGCGCAGGCCGCCGCCTCGAACACCCGTACCGAGGGTGACCAGCCGCGCGCGATCATGTCCGCCCGCGTGACGTTCAGCGTCCAGCGCGAGGCCGAGTAGAAGGCGGCATGTTCCGACGGCGGCAGATGCTCGATCCGTTCGACATTGGCCGGCCAGTCGATACCGGCAGGATATTGAGGACCAGCGACCACGAACTTCTTGTGCGGTGCAGCACGAGCCACGTCAACCAATAGCCGCGTCAGCGTCGGCTGGCGATCATCGCTATAGGTGCCGAGGTAGGACAGATCCCAGCGCTTGGCCTCGCCCGTCGCGCGATACACGCCCGCATCAACCGAACAATACAGCGCGCGCGCCGCCGGCGAGCCATAATGCTCCTCCAGGTACGCCAGCGTCGGTCCGCCGGTGAAGGACAGGTACATGTCATAGCCGGCGATCAGGTCGGGCGTCAGATACTCGAAATCGCCTCGCTCCAGCTTGGCCAGCGTCACGGGCGTGTCGATATCGTAGAAGGCAACGACGCCGGTGGCGGTCCGTTGCGCGAAGCGGCCCACGGCCACGCCATCGGGCACATAGGAGCCGACGATCACCGCATCCGCGCGCGCGATCTCTCCAGCCCAGCGATGCAGTTCATCCAGGTCGCGATAGAGCTCCAGCCGGCACCAGTCCGGATCCGCCAGATCACGCTGGCCAGCGTACCACGGCACGTCGCGTTCGAGGAACAGCACCTCGTGCCCCCGCGCCGCGAACGCCCGCAGCAGCGCGCGAAAGGTGGTGGCGTGACCGTTACCCCAGGACGAGCTGAGCGACAGACCGAGGACGACGAGCTTCATGCAGCTTCCCGCGCCCGGGCGACATTCTGGCGGAACAGCGCATCGACCTGATGGCCGCGCAGTTCATAGGTGTGTTCGGCGAGGACGCGGGCAAGCGCCGCCTGCCCGATCGTTCCCGCGCGCTCGGGCGTGAGGCTGCGGAGGTGCTCGGCGACATCCTGCCCGTCGCGCGCCACCAGCACTTCTGTGTCGGGGGCGAGGAACTGCTCGATTCCTTCCCACGCGTCGGTGATCAGGCACGCGGCGGCGCCGGCGGCCTCGAACACGCGGGTCGCGGGCGAGAAGCCGATATGCGCCATCGAGTCGCGCGCGACGTTCAGCACCGCGGCCGGAGTGCAGTTGAAGGCGTTGTGCTCGGCCGTATAGACATGGCCGCGGTGGCGGACGTTGGCCGGCATTGCCTTGGTCTCCCAGCCGTTGCCGCCGATCAGGAAGCGTCGGTCGGGGAGCGACGCGGCGGCGCGGAGGAAGAATTCCTCCACCCGCGCCTCGCGGTCGGGCAGCCGGTTGCCGAGGAAGGCGAGGTCGCAGGCGAACCGCTCGTCAGGCGCGACCGGATGGTGGGTCTGCGGGTCGAGCGCGTTGTAGACGGGGATGCATTGCCTGGCGCCAAAGCCGAGATAGGCGTCGACCACGGGCGGGCCGCCGCCATAAGTCAGCACCATGTCGAGCTCGTCGAGCGCGCCGAGCACCGGGTGGCCGGGGTCGGCGCGCATCTCGTCGAGCGTCGCGGCGGCGTCGACGTCCCAGAAAATCTTCAGCGCATGATCGTGGCCGGCGTCGAGGATGCCCTCGAGCAGCTCGCGGTCAAACACCCCGACGCCGCTCGCCTTGACGACGATGTCCGCCTCGCCTGCCCGCGCCAGGACGGAGCGCAGCCCCTCGGTTGTAGCAGGATAGACGACGCTTTCCGCATAGGCGGGCGGGTCGATGTCGCGGTGCTGCTGGCGGTCGAAGGCGTCGGGCTCGTAAAAGGTGATGTCATAGCCGTGACCAGCGAGCGCGCGCAGGATGCCGCGGTAGTAGGTCGCGGCGCCGTTCCAATAGGAGGAGACAAGGCTGGAACCGTAAAAGGCGATCCGGCGTCCTGAGCTTGACGAAGTGTTCACGCGGCGTTCCTTATGGGGAGGCCCATCTGGCCGGCGATCGCGAGCAGCTCGGCGGCGCGGTGGGCGCAGGTATGGCGGGCACGGACCGTCTCCAACCCGGAATTCACCACCTCGGACCGGAGGACAGGATCGTCGCGCAAGCGGCGGAGATGGTCGACAACCTCCCCGCCGTTTCGCGCCACCATGAAGTCCTGGCCCGGGCGGAACAGCCCCTCGCTATCATCCCAGGGCGCGGAGACCAGCGGGATGCCACAGGCCAACGCCTCGAAGACGCGGATGGTGGGGATGCCGGGCAGGATGGTCGCATAATAGCGGCGGGGGACGTGCACGGTCGCCAGCGCGCGCGCGAAGAGTTCGGGCGCGCGGGCATTGGGGGTCCAGCCATGGTAGCGGGCGCCGTAGCTTGCGAGCATCGCCCTGGCTTCGCCGGGGTAACGAACGCCGTAGACGTCCAGCGGCAGTCCGGCGGCTCGCGCTGGATCGAACAGGAACTCCGCCAACTCTGCGGTGCGCTCGCCGTCACCCCAATTGCCGATCCAGACAATGCCGTCGCGCGGCCGCTCGATCGCCGGCGGGTGGAACAGGCGGGTGTCGGCGGCTTCGTGCCAGGTCCAGACCCGATCCTGCCAGCCCCAGCCTCGATATACCTCCGACAGCGTTTCGCCGAACGCGAGCACGCCGTCGTAACCGCTGAGGTCGAACGCGCGCATCTCTTGCGGAGCGCTGACAGCGCGGTGGTGCGTGTCGTGGAACAGCAGGCGGAAGCCGCCGCCATGTTTGCGCAAGGCGCCGATCGCCGCGACGACCGCGGGCTCGTTCCACTCGTGGACGATGACCAGATCGGCGCCGTCGATCAGCGCAAGCGGGTCGGCATCGGCGGCATAGGTTTGCGGTCGGAGGTCGGGATAGGCGGTACGAAACGCCTCCAGACCCGCTTCGCCGGCATCGGCGAGGAGGTTGTCGAGGCTCCAGCCGGTGTCGGGCTCCAGCGCACATACGTCATGGCCGAGTGTCTGCAGCTCGCGCAGCACACCGCGCAGGAAATGGGCGTTGCCGTGGTTCCAGCAGGATCGCAGCGAATGGGTGAAATAAACGATCCTCACGCCGCCACCCGCTCGGGCGCGCTGACCAGCCCGCGGTAGATCGCGAGCATCCCCGCCGCCATTGCCGCCGGCGTGTAGCGCGCGGCGCGAGCGCGGGCGGCTTGGGACAGGTGCGCGCGCAACCCCGGCTCGGACCGAATGCGGGCGATCGCGGCGACATAGGCCGCAGGTTCTTCGTCGGGTACCAGCAGCGCGGCGCCCGCCCAGAGCTCGCGGAATGTGTCGATCGAGGATAGCACCAGCGGGCAGCCGGCTTGCGCGGCCTCCAGCACGGCAAGCCCGAATGGCTCGAAGCGGGTCGCAGAGACGAAGATCGGCGTCCGCACATATTGGGCGGCGAGTGCTTCCTCGCCCAGTGTGCCGAGCAGGTGGAGATGCGCGGGTGCGACGGTCTCCCCATGCGGGCCGACCACGGGACCGGCGGCCCGAAATGGAACCGACAGCCGCGCCGCCACGGCGTCGAGCAGGGCGACATTCTTCGCGCGGTCCCACAGCCGCCCTGCGGTGAGCACGTAATCTGCGGACTCCGCGCGACGTGCCTCGGCAGGCGCGCGGCCATTATGAACGACCAATGGCGTGAACGGCAGCGCATAGTGACGCTGCACCTCGGCCGCATAGCTGGCGCTGGGTGCGACCACCACGTCGGCGGCGAGCAAACCGGCGCGCATCGCCTCGCCATGCCAGGCATATTCGGACGACGGGGCGGAATGGTCGGCCGCCGCAAACCAGGTGCCGATACAGCCATGCGTCACCGCAACGACGGGCACGGGGAAATCGCCAGCCGTCGCGAGCGCAGGCGAGTTGAGGTGGATGAGGTCCACGTCGTGCGCCGCGGCGAGGCCGGCGATGGCGCGGCCCGCCTGACGAACCGCTTCGGTGTCCGGGGCCAGCCAGTCCAGCGGCAGATTGGTGGGAATGGTCCGTACGCATCCGTGCCGGTCGGCAGGTCGTGCCACCATCGGGGCGACTCTCGCCGACTTCCCCTCTTTCGCCGGCGCCACTGCCGGGCCGGAGCGCGAAGACGGGCCCAGCACGGCCAGGACGACCTCCACGCCGCTGTCGCCCAGCGCCGCCGAGAGGTCGTGGGCATATTGCCAGACACCGCCCACCGCGTCGCAGGTCATCAGGATCTTCATGACGCCATGCGCGCCAGCGGGCCCGCGAGTTCGGGTTCGATCGGCAGGTTGAGGCGGCGTTCGGCCGCGAGCCACCGCGCCAGTCTGGCGACGCCTTCTTGCCATGGCAGTTTCGCACCCAAGCCCAAGGCGTCTTCCGCCGCGCGGGTGTCCGCGACAAAGTACCTTTGGTCGCCCGCGCGCCAATCGCTCCATTCGACCGCGACGTCGTGGCCGACGAGGTCGCCCATATGTTCGAGCAGCTGCCGCAGCGACACCGCGTTAGCCGGCCCGCCGCCCAGGTTGAAGGCGCGCCCGGCGACGCGGTCGATCCGCCGCCATGCCTGGATATACGCTTCCACCGCGTCGGACACGTCGAGGATGTCGCGGACCTGATAGCCGTCGCCATAGAGCGTGATCGGCTTGCCCTCGAGCGCGCGGATCAGGAAGTGCGCGACCCACCCCTGATCCTCGGTGCCCATCTGGCGCTGGCCATAGATGCAGCTCATCCGCAACACGCAGGTCGGCACGCCAAAGCTGCGGGCGTAGTCGAGCACATACTGGTCCGCCGCGCCCTTCGACACGCCATAGGGCGTGTGGAAATCCAGCGGCCGCCCCTCGCCGATGCCGTGGTCGCGGACCTGCGGATCGACCGGGACATAGGCCTGGTCCGCCAGCTCGAAATCGAGATCGCCGAGGTCGCCATAGACCTTGTTGGTCGAGGCGAAGATCAGCGGCGTTTGCGCCCGCGCCATCCGCAAGGCTTCGAGCAGCGCGAAAGTGCCGCCGATGTTGATCGCGAAGTCCTCGGCCGGATCGGTCATCGAGGTGGTGACCGCAACCTGTGCGGCGAGGTGAAACACCGCCTGCACGCCGGTCGCCGCCGCGCCGAGGCGCGCATGGTCGCGGACATCGGCGTGGATGAAGTCGATTCGCTCGCCGTGGCGCGATTGCAGCCAGTCCAGGTTGCGCTCGGTGCCGGCGCGGCTGAGCGAGTCATAGATGCGGACGGTGTGGCCGTCCGCGGCGAGGCGATCGGCGAGGTTGGAGCCGATGAACCCGGCGCCGCCCGTGACGAGGATGGGTGCCATCTAGATCCTCCCCGCTTGCGGGGAGGGGGACCGCTCGCGCAGCGAGGGGTGGAGGGGCGTTGCGGCGAAGCGAGACGTCCGTGACGACCGCCCCTCCACCATCGCGCGAAGCGGCGCAACGGTCGCCCTCCCCGTGCCGGGGAGGATCGAAAAAGCAGAAACCCTCACGCCACCAGCCCCCGCCGATCGAGCTCGGCGCGCGCGGCGGCGACGTTGTCGGTCGCGGTCTGCTGCGCTACCCAGCCGGCGAGTTCGGCGAGACCCTCGCCAAAGTCCTGACGCGCGCGGAAGCCCAGCCGCTGCTCGCTCAGCGCGGTGTCGCAGAAGCAGTGACGGATGTCGCCGATCCGCGCTTTGCCGACGATCTCCGGCTCCAGATCGTTCTTGCCCATCGCGCGCGCGAGTTCGACGCCGACCTCGCGCACCGAGCGGTGATGCCCCGAACCGATGTTGAAGGTGCCGCCGACCGCTTCGGGCAGCACCAGCGCGTCGGCGAAGGCGCGCGCCACGTCGGTGACGTGAACGAAATCACGCCGCTGCTCGCCATCCTCGAAGATCATCGGCTGCTGGCCGTTGAGCAGCCGCGACGCGAAGATCGCCAGCACCCCGGTATATGGGTTGGAGAGTGCCTGCCCCGGACCATAGACGTTGAACAGCCGCAGGCAGACGCTCTCGATGCCATATGGCGCGCCCATGATGTGGGTGATGCGCTCCTGGACATATTTGTTGAGCGCGTAGATCGACGACAGCGCCGGGCGCTTCCACTCCGGCGTCGCCATCGGCGTCAGCAGCCGCCCTTGCGCGTCGGTCGGATCCCATTGCGTCAGGCCGTCACGCAGATTCGGCCGGTCGGCATCTTCGACGGTGTCGCCGTCGGCGTCGGTGTACAGCCCCTCGCCATAGATCGACATCGACGAGGCGGTGACGACGCGGCGCACCCGGTGATCGATCAGCTTCTCGAACAGCACCGCCGTGCCGACATCGTTGGTGGAGGTGTAGCGTTCGACCTCGTACATCGACTGGCCGACACCGACCTCGGCGGCGAGGTGAATGACGCTGTCAACCCCGTCGAGCGCGCGCGACACGGCGTCGTCATCGCGGACGTCGCCGCGGACCAGCTCCGCTTCCTTGTTGAGCATCTTCGAGCCATTGACGGCGCCGTGCACCTGCGGGATCAGGCTGTCGAACACGCGCACGCTGTTGCCGCGCCGCAGCAGTTCCTCGACCACGAAGCGGCCGATGAAGCCGGCCCCGCCGGTCACCAGGATCCGCTCACTCACGCCGCGCGCTCGCGGCCAACTACTCGTGATTGCATTCCAGGCTTAAACCCCTCTATACAACTCGCAACGCCCCCGGAACGAAGCTTCATCTTCTTTGTTCCTGTTTGCCGACACAGCAACGGCTTGGGCGGCCATTCGTTACAACCTATGTTAAGTACTTGAGGCGATCCGCTGAGATGTCGGCGACTATTCTGCTCGTCCGTCATGCGGCGCATGTCGACCTCGGCCGGCGGCTCTCGGGCCGTGCCGGGGGCGTGCCGCTGACCGAAAGGGGGCGGCATCAGGCCGCCGCGCTCGGCGCGCGCTTGGCGCCGCTTGGCGTCACACGGGTCGAGTGCAGCCCGCTGGAGCGCACCCGCGACACGGCGGCGGCGATCGCGCTGGCCTGTGGACTTCCCGCTCCCACCGAGGCCGAGGATCTGCTCGAGATCGACATGGGCAAATGGACGGGCCGTGCCTTCGACGACTTCGGCGACGATCCCGTATGGCGGGCGTGGAACACGCGGCGCAGCTCCGTCCGTATTCCAGGCGGCGAGACGATGGCGGAGGCGCAGGACCGCATCGTCGCGCACATGACGTGGGTCGCGGCCCACCACGACGCCGGCACGGTGGTGATGGTCAGCCATTCGGACATAATCCGTGCCGCGGTCGCGCATGTCCTGGACCTCCCGCTCGACCATCTGCTGCGATTCGACATCGACCCGGCTTCGGTTACAGGCGTCGCGGTCGCCAACTGGGGCGCCAGACTATTGTGGCTGAACGAGACGGGGGGTTGATGTCGGAACGCTTGCGCGAACAGGTGGCGGAGCTGGCGCCATGGTTCCACAACATCGATCTGGGTGGTGGTATCCACACCGCGCCTGATCATTTCCTGGGCGACTATCCGCGCTTCAAGTTCGCCCGGTTCGCCGATGCGCTCCCCGCCGACCTGACCGGCAAGACGGTGCTCGACATCGGCTGCAACGCCGGTTTCTATTCGGTGGAGATGGCGCGGCGCGGGGCCGCGCGGGTTGTCGGGATCGACTCCGACGACCGCTACCTCGAACAGGCGCGCCTCGCCTCGGCGACGCTGGGCTTCGGCGAGGTCGAGTTCCGCAAGCTATCGGTCTATGACGTGGCTGCGCTCGGCGAGCGGTTCGATCTCGTGATCTTCATGGGGGTGCTCTATCACCTCCGCCATCCGCTGCTGGCGCTCGACCTCATCCGCGAGCACGTCGCCGGCGATATGCTGCTGTTCCAGACGATGCAACAAGGGTCGAAAACGGGGTGGACCCCGGTCGAGGACCATCCCTTCCACATGCCGGGTACCTATGACCCGCCCGCCTTCTTCGACGATCCCGCCTATCCCAAGCTGCACTTCATCGAGCGCAAGTTCGCCGACGACTGGACCAACTGGTGGGCGCCGAACCGGGCGTGCTCGGAAGCGATGCTGCGCGCGTCGGGCTTCACGATCGAGGCGCATCCCGAGGACGAGGTCTATCTCTGCCGCACCGCGCCCGTCCCATACGGCGACTGGGGCGCAGCGGCGGTCTATCCAGCAGGAGCAAGCGAGTGACCGTCGAAGCGGCGATGATCTGGAACGAGCCCAACAACAAGTCGCATTGGGATCCGAACCTCGACCCCGATTGGAGCATTCTGGCCGATACCGTGACGCGCGCAGGCACCGCCATCGCACGCGCGAACCCGCAGGTGACGCGCGTGCTCGGCGGCATGTCGCCGATCGACCCTGCCTGGGTGCAGCGGATGGAGGCGCTCGGCGCGCTCGACGCGGTGGACGTGGTCGCGGTGCATGGCTTCCCGCTCGACTGGAATTTGTGGTCGATTCACGATTGGCCCGCCAAGGTCGCCGAGATCGAGGCGGTCACGGATAAACCGGTGTGGGTGACCGAGGTCGGCGTCGGCTCGTTCGGCGCGGAGGAGGTGCAGGTGTTCGGGGTCAAGCGCACCGCCGAGCTGCTAGTCGGCCGGGTCCCGCGCATCTTCTGGTACTCGCTATTCGACCTGCCGATGGAATGGGGCGCCACCACCCGTCATCGCGAGGCGGAGGGCTCCAGCTACTACCGTCACTTCTACATGGGCCTGATCCGCCCGGACGGCACGCCGAAGCCCTCGCTGGACGAATATGCCAAGGTCGCGGGCGAGATGGGGCTGATGCAGTGGTTCCACTATCGCGACCCCCGGCTCGACGATGCGGTCGCCTGGATGAAGCGGCTCGGGACCAGGCACCTGCGCACCGGGCTGAGCTGGGCGGATTCGTTCCAGGAGGACGCGCTCGGCTGGTTCGACCGGCAGATGGAGGCGGTGCAGGACTTCGACGTCACCGTCACCTTCTGCTTCACGCCCGAGCATCTCGGCGTCGAGCCGCACCACACCAGCCCGGCGCGCGAGCCGCAGGCGTTTGCCGACTTCTGCCAGCAGATGATCGAACGCTATGCGCCGGCGCGGGCGACCGTCGCAGCGGGGTGAGTTACTCGACCTCCTTCTGCCCGAGCGCGTCCAGCACGACTTCGGCGTCGACGCTTCGCTCGATCTCCTTCACGTCGGCGGTCCGGGCCGGAACCCCGACCCGCTCGGCGATCGCAGCGACCACTCCGGCCAGCTTCGACAGCTCGTGCTCGGCCAGAAGGTTGATGTGGAGGTCGAGATCGGCGCGACGGTCGGCGGCGGCGGCCATGCGATTCTGGCTGATGAGCACGAAGGTGGACAGGAAGATCGCCTCCACCGACGCCGCCATCGCCAGCACCACGAAGCTGGGATCGAATGGCGCGACGATCGGCAGCCAGCCGAGATTGATGAGGATCCATCCCCCGAACAGGACCAGGTGGATCACCACGAACAGCATCGAGCCGGTGAAGCGGGTGATGCGATCGGCGACCTTGTGGCTCAGCCGCTCCGCCTGTGCCTCCTCTCGCCGTCGGCGGGTCAGTCGCTCGATATTGTCGGCCAGCGTCGCGGTCATACCCGGCGAGGCACGGTCGAGTTCGGACATCATGCGTTCCCCTATTGTGGCGGTGAGAACGCGGGCGCGGTCGAAAGGTTGTTGAGTGGCGCAGACGATGAACGCGGCGGTGCTGACCGCCCCGGGAACCATGACGATGGCGCGGGCGCCGATGCCGGAGCCTGGACCCGGCGAGGTGCGCGTGCGGCTGGAGGGGTGCGGTGTCTGCGCCTCCAACGTCGAGCCGTGGGAGGGGCAGCCCTGGTCGACCTATCCCGGCGAACCCGGCGGCATGGGACATGAAGGCTGGGGGGTGATCGACGCCTTAGGTTCCGGCGTCACCGAGACGTCGGTAGGCGACCGGGTGACGACGCTCGCCGGGCGCAGCTTCGGCCAGTTCGACGTGGTGGCTTCCGACCGGCTCGTGGTGCTGCCCCCTGCCCTGTCCGGCCCATTCCCCGGCGAGCCGCTGGGGTGCGCGATGAACATCTTCCGCCGCGCCGACATTGCGACGGGCCAGTGGGTGGCGATCGTCGGCATCGGCTTCCTCGGCGCGATCCTGTGCCGGCTGGCCAGGGAGGCCGGCGCGAGGGTGATCGCGATCTCCCGGCGCGAGGAGTCGCTGGACCTCGCGCGACGCTATGGCGCAGCCGAGACGATCCCGATGCACGATCATCATGCGATCGTTTCGCGGGTGCAGGCCCTCACCGGCGGCTGCGGTGCGGAGCGCGTGATCGAGGCGGTGGGCAAGCAATGGCCCCTCGACCTGGCGGGCGAGCTGGTCGCCGAGGGCGGCAAGCTGATCGTCGCGGGCTATCACCAGGACGGTCCACGGCAGGTGTCGATGCAGATGTGGAACTGGAAGGGAATCGACGTGATCAACGCCCATGAGCGCGATCCGGCGGTGCAGATGCGCGGACTGCGCGAAGGGGTGGAGGCGGTTGCGTCCGGTCGCGTCGACCTGGCGCCGCTGCTGACCCACCGCTACCCACTGGAGCGGATCGGCGAGGCGCTGGCAGCGACGCGCGACAAGCCGAAAGGGTTCGTGAAGGCAGTGATTGAGTACGGATCGTGACCCGGCCCCGTATCGGTTTTCTCGGCACCGGCTGGATCGGCAGGCATCGCATGGCGGCGATGCTGGACACTGGTCTGGTCGAAGCGGTCGGTATTGCCGATCCCTCGCCCGAGATGGTGGCTGAGGCGCAGAAGCTCGCGCCCGATGCGCAGGTGGTGGACAGACTCGACGGGCTGCTGGCACTCGGTGTCGACGGCATCGCCATCGCGACGCCTTCGGCGCTGCATGCCGAACAGTCGATCCAGGCGCTGGACGCGGGCGTCGCGGTGTTCTGCCAGAAGCCGCTCGGGCGTGACTCGGCGGAGGCGGCGCGCGTGGTCGAGGCGGCGCGACGGGCGGACCGGCTATTGTCGGTCGATTTCTCCTATCGGTACACCACCGGAATGCAGGCGATTGCGCCGCTGGTCCGCGACGGCGCGTTGGGCCAGGTGTTCGCGGTCGATCTGACCTTCCACAACGCCTACGGCCCCGACAAGCCTTGGTTCTACGATCGCGCGCAATCCGGCGGCGGCTGCGTGATGGATCTGGGCGTCCACCTGGTCGATCTCGCCTTGTGGGTGCTGGGTTTTTCGGCCGTGGACGGCGAAGTGGCAGCCCAATTGCTCTCAGGCGCGCAGCTGCTGTCGCGTTCGTCGGACGAGGTGGAGGACTATGCGACGGCGCAGTTCCGGCTGGCGAACGGCACGAGTGTACGGCTCGCCTGTTCGTGGCGGCTGCAGGCGGGTCGCGAGGCGGTGATCGAAGCGGCCTTCTACGGTACGCAGGGCGGCGCCGCGCTGCGCAACGTCGGCGGCAGCTTCTACGATTTCACCGCCGAGCGGTTCACGGGCACCGGGAGCGAGACGCTGACAGCGGGCGCGGACGATTGGGGCGGTCGTGCCGGTGCGGACTGGGCGCGGCGGCTGGCGCAGGGTGCACGGTTCGATCCGGCGGCCGACGAGCTGGTACAGGTGGCCCGGGTGCTGGACGCGATCTATTCGGCTCGAACGTAGGTTGCCGGTGCGCCCTTCCGGGAGGCACTGAGCACTGCGTCAGCCCTCCAGCTTGGTCAGCACGAAGGCGATCAGGAAGCCGAAAACCGCAATCAGCCCGGAATAGTCGTGGGTCGCAGCCGTCGCTTCCGGGATCATGGTGTCGACCAGCATTGCCAGGATCGCGCCCGCCGCCACCGCGATGACGCCCGCGATCACCGCCGGCGCCGCACCTGCAAGCAGCAGGTTACCGAGCGCCGCCGACACGCCCGACGCGAGCGCGATACCGCCCCAGACGCCGAAGATGTACCGTGCCGACCGGCCCGCCTTCTTCATCCCGGCCGCGCTCGACAGCCCCTCGGGTACATTGGACAGGAACACCGCCGCCACCATGACCAGGCTGACGCCGCCGCCCGCCGCCAGGCTGACGCCGATGACCACCGACTCTGGTACGCCGTCGAGCAGCGCGCCCGCCGCGATCGCCAGGCCCGCGCCCCCTTCCGGCGTCCCTGGGCCGGGCTGTTGCTCATGCGCCGCGCCGCCGCCCGATCGCTTGCGATGCCGCGCACCGCGACGCGATATGAGGACATTGGCGGCGGTATAGGCTAGCCCCCCGGCCAGGAACCCACCCGCCGTCGCGGCGAACCCGCCCTGTCGGAACGCCTCGTCCATCAGGTCAAAGGCGACCGCCGAGATCAGCACGCCCGCACCGACTGCCATCACCGCCGCGATCACCCGCTGCGGCAAGGTGATAACGAAGGCGATCAGCGCACCCAGCACCAACGCCGATCCGCCAAGCAGACCCCACAGGCCGGCCTCAAGCCAGCTGCTCATGCCCCGTCCTCAGGCACAGAGGGCCGCGCCTTTGCCAGCATCGACGCGCCGGTCACGTTCATACGCGCATCCACCCGATCGGGATAAACGAGCAGACCGACGGGGCAATGAAGAAATGGCGCGCCCGGAACGATTCGAACGTCCGACCCTCAGATTCGTAGTCTGATGCTCTATCCAGCTGAGCTACGGGCGCGCATTGGGAGGGGGGCTCATAGAAGCGCCTGACCCAGGGCGCAAGTGCGTTGCGCGGGTTGGACGCGAGGCATAGGGCGACACCATGAAGACCTTCGTCCCGCTGATCGCCATGCTCCTGTCCGGCTGCGCGACCGCGGACGCTGGCTACCCTTCGCTTGCGCCACGCGCGGTGGAAAAGACCGGCTTCGACGAACCGGCAGCGAGCGCGGCGCCTGCAGTGGTCGCTGCGGACCCCGCGCTCGACGCGCGGCTGGCGGAGATTGCCACCAAGCTTGCAGCGGTGATCGCCGGCTATGACGCGGATGCCGCCCACGCGGAACGCGCGTCGCGGGTCGCCGGAGCACGCACCGTCGGCAGCGATGCCTGGCTGAACGCCCAGACCGCACTGGCGGCGCTCGACGACTGGCGGGCGCAGGCGACCGCGCTGACGACGGACGCCGAAGTGCTGGCCAGCGACCGCATCGCGACGATCGGCACACCCTACCCCGCGCTCGAGGCGCTGCAGGCCCGCGCCGCGGCGGAGACACAGCGGCAGACGACTGGGATCGCCGCGCTCAGCGCCCGACTGCCGATGCCTTAGCTGCGCGGCCGGTCGATCGCATAGACGATCATCGCCCCGATCGGGTCGTCGGCAGCATAGAGCGGGTGCTGGTAGTCGAGCTCGGGCCGGTGGGTCATGCCGAGCCGCCGCATCAGCCCCCAGGAGCGCGTGTTGGCAGCACCGGTCCACGCGGCGATTCTCGGCTCGGGCCGGTTGGCCCAGCCCCAGGCGAGGCTCGCCGCCGCCGCTTCCTTCGCCACCCCCTGCCCCCACCAGCGTTCGCCGATCCGCCAGCCGATCTCGAGTTCGTCGTCGACCGGGGTGCCCTTGTAAGGCCGCGCCGCGCGCAGGCCGCAGATGCCGGCCAGCGTTCCACCCGCGCGGAACTCGACCGCCCACATCGAGCAGCCGTCCGCAGCCTGGCTCGCCATCTGGCCGTCGAGCAGCGCGTCGATTCTGTCGCGCGAGGTCACGCCGCCGAAGTGCGCCATCATCGCGGGCGTATTGACGAGATCGTGGAAGGCGGGCTTGTCCGGCTCGCGCCATGGGCGGAGAAGAAGGCGCGCGGTCTCGATCATCGCGTCAGGAGCCGGGCCGCATGGGCAGCGTGATAGGTCAGCACGCCCGAGCAGCCGGCGCGCTTGAACGCCATCAGCGTCTCCAGCACCAGCCCGTCGCGCTCGCCCGCGCCGGCGGCTGCCGAAGCCTCGATCATCGCGTATTCGCCGGACACCTGATAGGCGAACACCGGGACGCCGAACCGCTCCTTTACCCGCACGACGATGTCGAGATACGGCAGGCCAGGCTTGACCATCACGCTGTCGGCCCCCTCGGCAAGGTCGAGCGCGACCTCGCGCAAGGCTTCCTCGGCGTTGGCCGGATCCATCTGATAGGTCTTCTTGTCGCCCTTCAGCAGCCCACGGCTGCCGACCGCGTCGCGGAACGGACCATAGAAGCCGCTGGCATATTTGGCGGCGTAGCTCATGATCTGGACGTTCGGGTGCCCATCGCTCTCAAGCGCGCTGCGGATCAGGCCGATGCGGCCGTCCATCATGTCGGAGGGCGCGATGATGTCCGCCCCCGCCGCCGCCTGGTTGCGCGCCTGGCGCACCAGCATGTCGGCGGTAGTGTCGTTGACGACATAACCCGCCATGTCGACCAGCCCGTCATGACCATGCGTCGTATAGGGATCGAGCGCGACATCGGTCAGCACGCCGACCTCGGGCACCCCATCCTTCAACGCGCGGATCGCCCGGCACATCAGATTGTCGGGGTTCAGCGCCTCCTGCCCGTCGTCCGACTTCAGCTCGGGTGGCGTGTTGGGGAACAGAGCGACACAGGGAATGCCGAGGTCGCGCGCCTCGCGGGCCCGTTCGACGATGCCCGCGATCGACCACCGCGATACGCCCGGCAGGCTGGCGATCGGCTCCTCCGCCTCGCCCGCGGTGATGAACAGCGGCCAGATCAGGTCCGCAGGCGTCAGCACCGTTTCGGCATGGAGGCGGCGGCTCCACGCACTCGCGCGGGTACGACGCAGGCGGACGGCGGGATAGGACGACATGCCACCTCTTTCGCCCTCGCCGCGTCGAAGGGCAAGCGGGGCTAAACCGTTCCACATGCGTTACGCTGCAGAATGACTCGCCCGATCCGCTCTGCCGCCCTCGTCGTCAACGCGCGCTCCCGCTCGGGACAAGCGCAGTTCGAGGAAGTCTGCGGACTGCTCGACCGCCTGCCCTTCCCGGTCGATGCGCATGCGGTGGAGGATCCGGATCAGCTCGACGACGTCCTCGCGGGCGTCCTGGCCAAGGATCCGGACCTGGTGATCCTAGGCGGTGGCGACGGCACGATCAGTGGGCTGGTCGACCAGCTGGTCGGCAAGGACCTGGTGCTGGGTGTGCTGCCTTTCGGCACCGCCAACAGCTTCGCGCGCTCGCTCGGCATCCCGCTCGATCTGCCGGGCGCCGTCGACGTGCTCGCGACCGGCGCCCCGCGGCGGATCGATCTGGGCATGATCGACGACGATTACTATGCCAATTGCGCGGCGATGGGACTGTCGCCGCAGATCGCGCAGACGGTGCCGCATGGTCTGAAACGCTATTTCGGCCGCGCCGGCTATCTTGCCTGGGCGGCGGTGCAGTTCGCGCGCTTCCGCCCGTTCACGCTGATCGTCGAGGACGAAGGCAAGCGCTACGAGATGAAGGTGGTGGAGGTGCGCATCTCGAACGGACCGTACCATGGCGGCACCGAGTTGGTGGACGCGGCCGAGATCGATTCGGGCCAGATCGTGGTGCAGGCGGTGAAGGGGCATGTGAAGCGCCGCCTGGTCCGGAACTGGGCCGCGAGCATCCTGCGGCTGGATGCCAGGCACGACGATGTGGTCGACTTCACCGGCAAGCGGCTGCGCATCGAGACCCGGCCACCGCTGCCGATCTCGATCGACGGCGAGGTGCTGGCGAGGACGCCGGTGACCGCGCGCATCGCCGCCGGGGTGATCGAGGTGATGGCGCCCATCCAGCCCGCCCAGACCTAACCGGCGGGGTGAAGCGAGCCGCTGGTATCGACATCGGCGTGGCTGCGCTGCTCGCCATCGGGTGGTGGCACCGCCAGTGTGCTGCGGCGCCAGGAACCGAACCGGTAATATAGCGCTGCCATTATCACGGTAGTGGCCGACCCGGCCGGAAAGCTCCACCACAACGCGTCGGTCCCCAGCCAGGGTTGCAGCAGGACGGCAAGGCCGAGACGCACCGGGAACATGGCCGCGAACAGGATCAGCAGCGGTCCCCAAACGGCGCCGTTCGCCCGCACGACGCCGAACAGCACCATGGTACCGCCGAACAGGATGAAGCCCCAGCTGGCGATCAGGCTGATATGCTGTGCGATCGGCAAGGCGGGGCTGTTCGCGCCCACGAAAAGCCCGAGGATCGGTCGGTCGAAAAGCAGCACGACGGCGACCATGGTGCCCGTGATCGCGGCGTTCAGCAGCAGTCCCGCTCCGGTGATCCGGGCGACGCGGTTCCACTGTCCCGCGCCGATGTTCTGCGCCGCCATTGCGCTGACCGCCGCGCCGATCGCCATCGCCGGCATCTGGATATAGGCCCACAGCTGCAGCGTGATGCCGAACCCTGCGGTGGTATGGACGCCGTTGCGGTTGACCAGCCCCATCATGGCGAGGCCGGCGGTGGAGATCACCAGCATCTGCGCCCCGATCGGCAGCCCCTTGGCGATGATCGCACGCGTCAGCGCCCCGCTCGGCAGGAGGTAGCGCCATTCGCGCCCGCGCAGCCGTAAGGGGAGGTCGCGCCAGCGGATCCAGACGACCAGCGACCCGACCGCAACCAAATTGGCGATCAGCGTCGCGGTCGCAGACCCTGCGATCCCCATGCGCGGGAACGGGCCGAGGCCCAGGATCAGCACGGGATTGAGCCCGCTGTCGACCACGACGCTGAGCCCCATGAACCACAAGGGCGTCATCGAATCGCCCGTCCCGCGCAGCCCCATGAAGCACAGCACCAGCAGCATCGACGCGGGCAGGCCGAGGAAAATCACCCGCAAATAGGCCTGGGCGAGCGCCTGCGCCTCCGCCGGCGTCGCCAGCAGCCGCAGGATCTGCGGCGTGAAGAGCCAACCGAGCGTGGCGACCACGATCGCGGCGGCGAGCACCAGCCCGATGGCGGCACCGAACGCACGGCGCGCGCTGTCGACATCGCGCCGGCCCCAGCTCTGTCCGACCAGGATCGTCGCTGCCATGCCGAAACCGAACACCGCGCTGAACATCAGGAACATAATGTTGTTGGCGTTCGAGGTGGCGGCCAGCGCCGACTCGCCGAGGAAGCGCCCGACCCAGATCGCGTTGATCGACCCGTTCAGCGACTGGAGGATGTTAGACCCGAGCGTCGGCAGAGCGAAGGCGAGCAACGTCGCGCCGATGGGTCCGGTAGTAAGGTCGCGGCGCCCCGACCTTGAGGCGGCGGGCGGCGTTTCGCCTTCTCCCCTCCCGTTTGCGGGAGAGGCCATAGCTTCTCTCCTCCCGCTTGCGGGAGAGGCTACACCTTCTCCCCTCCCGCTTGCGGGAGGGGTTGGGGGAGGGGATGTCAGGTCAGATCCGTTCACAACCCCTCCCCTAGCCCCTCCCGCAAGCGGGAGGGGAACAATCAGCCCAAGCGCGCGAGTGCCGCCGCGAGCCGCTCGGCGTCCGCGACCTTGTCCGCGTGATCGGCGCGGGCTTTCTCCACCGCCTCCGGCTTGGCGCGCTCGACGAAGCTGGCATTGCTAAGTCGCGCGGCCAACCCGTCGCGTTCCTTCTCGGCCGCGACTACTGCCTTGGTCAGCCGCGCGCGCTCGGCATCCAGGTCGATCACGCCTTCCAGCGCGAGGACGAAGGTCGCGTCACCGACCACCACCTGCGCGGCACCGCCCGTAGCCTCGCCGTCGGTCGGCGTCACCCGTGCCAGTCGGGCAAGCGCGGGGCCCTGCCGATCAAGCCGCGCGATAGTCTGTTCGTCGCCACCACGCACATGCAGCGGCAGCCGGGCGCCAGGCGGCACGTTGAGCTCGGTGCGCGCCGCGCGGATGCCGCTGACCAGCTCGATCAGCCACTCGACCTCCGCCGCCGCCGCCGGGTCGAGCGCGCGCGCGTCCGCCCTCGGCCACTGTGCGACAATCAGCTCCGACCGGCCGGGCAGCAGCGCGTGCCACAGCTCTTCGGTGATGAACGGCATGAACGGGTGCAGCACGACCAGGATCTGGTCGAGTACCCAGCCTGCCACCGCGCGGGTCTCGTCGTCGATCGCGCCCTTGATGAGCTCGACATACCAGTCGCAGAAGCGGCTCCAGGTGAACTGGTAGATCGCGTTCGCGGCCGCGTCGAAACGGTACTCGGCGAGGCTTAGGTCGACCTCCTGGATCATCGCCACGCACTCGGCGATCACCCATTGGTTGACCGCCAGCGTGGCGACAGGCGGCTCCAGCGTCGCCGATCCGCCGATGCCGTTCGCCTGGCAGAAGCGCGCGGCGTTCCACAGCTTGGTCGCGAAGTTGCGATAGCCCTCGACGCGACGCTCATCCATCTTGATGTCGCGGCCCTGGCTCTCCATCGCCGCCATGAAGAAGCGCAGCGCGTCGGCGCCGTAGCGGTCGATCAGGCCGAGCGGATCAACGGTGTTGCCCTTCGACTTCGACATCTTCGCGCCGTCGGCGGCACGCACCAGCCCGTGCAGATAGAGCGTGCGGAACGGCACGTCCTTCAGGAAGTGCAGCCCCTGCATCATCATGCGCGCATCCCAGAAGAACAGGATGTCGAAACCGGAGACGAGCACGTCATTGGGGTAGCGGCGGAGCCACTCCCCTCGCGAAAGCTCCCCTCCCGCTTGCGGGAGGGGTTGGGGGAGGGCTTGTCCAGAGAGCGCCTCGGTATCGGACATCCCCTCCCCTAGCCCCTCCCGCAAGCGGGAGGGGAGATCAGGTGACCCCTCCCGCACGCGGGAGGGGGATCCGGGCCACCCCATCGTCGCGAACGGCCACAGCGCGCTGGAGAACCAGGTGTCGAGCACATCCTCGTCGCGGGTCAGCGGCACGCCCTCGCCCGCCTCGGCTTGCGCATCGGCCTCGCTCTCGGCGACGAACACGCGGCCGTCCTCGGCATACCAGGCCGGGATGCGATGCCCCCACCACAGCTGCCGCGACACGCACCAGGGCTGGATGTTGTCCATCCAGTGAAAGAAGGTCTTCTCCCACGTCTTCGGCACCACTTTGATCGCGCCCGATTGCACCGCCTCGATCGCCGGCTTGGCGAGCGTGCCTGCGTCGACATACCATTGGTCGGTCAGCATCGGCTCGATGACCACCCCGCCACGGTCCCCGAAGGGCTGCATGATGACCTTGTCCTCGACGCGGATCATCAGACCGTCGGCGTCGATATCGGCGACCACCCGCGCGCGCGCCTCATAGCGGTCGAGCCCGCGATAGGCGTCGGGCACCAGGTTCAGCGCATCGACCTCCGCCGGCGTCGCAGTCGCGCCCGCCGCGATCGCCTTCGCCCGCTCGGCGGCCTGCGCGTAGGGCGCGCCGTCGCAGCGCATCGCCGCGACCTCGTCCATCAGCCGGTACATCGGGATGCCGTTGCGCTGCGCGACGCCATAGTCGTTCTCGTCGTGCGCGCCGGTGATCTTCACCGCGCCCGAGCCGAAGGCGGGATCGGGATAGTCGTCGGTGATGATCGGAATCAGCCGGCGGTGCTCCTTGGGACCGACCGGGATCTCGCACAGCTTGCCGACGATCGGCCGATAGCGTTCGTCGTCGGGATGCACCGCGACCGCGCCGTCGCCCAGCATCGTCTCGGGTCGGGTGGTGGCGATCGCGATATAGTCGCGCTCCTCCTCCAGCACGACCGCGCCATCGGCGTCTCGCTCGACATAGGTGTAGGTCTCACCGCCCGCGAGCGGGTATTTGAAGTGCCACATGTGGCCCTGCACTTCGCGGGTCTCGACCTCCAGGTCGCTGATAGCGGTTTTGAGCTTCGGGTCCCAATTCACCAGCCGCTTGGCGCGATACAGCAGCCCCTCGCGGTACAGCTGCACGAAGACGTGGAGCACCGCGGCCGAGAAGCCCTCGTCCATCGTGAACCGCTCATTCGCCCAGTCCATCGAGCAGCCGAGCCGCCGCAGCTGGCGGGTGATCGCGCCGCCCGACTGCTCCTTCCACGCCCACACCCGCTCGACGAACTGCTCGCGGGTGAAGTCGGTGCGCTTCTTCTGCTCCAGCGCCAGGTCGCGTTCGACCACCATCTGGGTCGCGATGCCGGCATGGTCGGTGCCGACCACCCACAGCGCATCCTTGCCCTTCAGCCGCGCATGCCGCGTCAGGATGTCCTGCAGCGTGTTGTCCAGCGCATGGCCGATGTGCAGCGAGCCGGTGACGTTCGGCGGCGGATTGACGATCGTCCAGGGCTCGGCATGCGGGCGCTCGGGCCGGAACAGGCCGTTCTGTTCCCAATGCGCGTACCAGCGAGCTTCAATCGCTGCGGGGTCGAAGGTTTTGGGGAGTTCGGCCATGCGGGTGGCCTTAGCGAGGCGCCTTTGCGATTGCCAAACCCTATCGCGCGTCGACCAGCGTCAAGCTGGCATCCGCCAGTGTCGCTGCTAGATCGAGGGATTACTCACCATATTGCATCAGCTGGCCGTGCGCGAGGCTGGCGACCAAGTCCGGCTCACCGACCGAGTTCTCGAAGATCGAGCATTGGTCGACGTGTTGCGCAAACCACGCAAGCTCGCGAAAAGATCGCTGCCGCCGATCGCGCACCTTCTCGGCCGGAACATCGTGCCCGCCATGCGCGACCCGCACTGCGATACGCCGGAGCTGCAGCTCTGCCGACGCGAGCGTGACGTAGATCATCTTGACCAGAAAGCCGCGCTGCTGCGCCCGCACGGTCAATCTGCGAAATTTGGGCGAGGACAGGACCGTCTCGACGCCGATCGACTGGTAGGTATCGATCGCCGCATCCAGCCACTGCTCGATGCGCTGTACCGACACCAGATTGGCCTCGGCGAGCGCCAGGCCTTCACGCTCCACGACCGTCTGGGTCAATAGGTCGGGGTTGATGATCCAGATGGACCCGCCCCAGCCCCTGATATCGATACGATCGTAGAAGGTGCTCTTGCCGCTGCCGTTCGGCCCGGCGACGATCCACAGGACCGGCCGGTCGGGCTTACACGGGGTCGGTGGGGACGGCACGGAGGCGCTTGCGCTGCCCTTCCTTGACGCGACGGACGTTGGCGCGGAACGCAGCAAGCAGATCCTGATCCAGCGTGGGGCTGCTCGCCTGTACCAGCTTCATCCGTATGACGGTGCCGTCAGCGGCACGGACCGTCTCGGTCGGAAGATCGCCAACCCTCGTCGCCGGTGCCGGAACGCTCTTGCTCGCCATACTCCGGATACGCTCCCCAGGCAGAGCCGGCACAAGGCCGAACGTCTTGGTTGCATCCGGTTTGGCGCGATCACTTCACCATCGTCGTATCCCGCGCGATGTGCATATCCGCTCCAGGCGCCTTGCCAGTCCAGCGGTCCATCCAGCCCAGCACCTCGCCATACCATTGGCGGCTCTCCTTTGGCCGCAGCACCCAATGATTCTCGTTCGGATTGATCAGCAGCCGTGACGGGATGCCGCGCCGTTGCAGCGCCGTGAAGCTGGCGATCCCTTGCGTATAGGGGATGCGGAAGTCCTTCTCGCCGGTGATGACCAGCATCGGCGTCTTCCACTTGGCGACATGGTGGACCGGGTTCCAGCGTTCATAGGCGGCGGGATCTTCATAGTAGGTCTTGCCGCCATGCTCCCACTCGTCGAACCACAGCTCCTCGGTTTCGTAGGCCATCGCGCGCGCGTCGAAGACGCCGTTGTGCTGGACCAGGCACTTGAAGCGGTCGGGCCACTGGCCGGCGATCCAGTTGACCATATAGCCGCCGTACGACGCCCCCATCGCGCAGGCATTGTCGCCGTCGAGCCAGCCGAACTTCGCCGTCGCGGCAGCGAGCCCCTTCTGCAGATCCTCGAGCGGCCAGCCGCCCCAGTTATTGCGGATCGCGTCGGTGAAGCCCTGACCGTAGCCCGTGCTGCCGTGGAAATCGACCGCGACCAGCCCGTAACCGGCGCCGGCGAACACCGCCGGATTCCAGCGATAGGACCAGCTGTTGTTGCTCGACCCCTGCGGCCCACCATGGATCATGAAGGCGATCGGCACCTTGCCGGTGGTGCCATAGGGCCGGACCGCATAGCCGTGCACGGTGTCGCCATTGGCGCCAGCGAAGGTGAAGCGGCTGACGCTCGGCATGTCGATGTCTGCCAGCTTGACGGCGTTGACGCTGGTCAGCCGCGCCGGTCGACTGCGTCCCGCCAGGCTGAAGAAGTCGGCGGGCGCGACGAGGGTATCGATCGTGAACACCGCGCCCTTCGGCGTCGCGACGACGTTGGCGACATGACCCTCGGTGGTCAGGCGCGTGACCTTGCCGCTGGCGGCGTCGACGCGGAACAGCGGCACTTCCTGGCGATCGTCGGCGGTGACGAACAGCGAGCGGCCGTCCACCGCCCATGCGAGCGATCCGATCGAACGGTCCCAGCCTTCCGTCACCGCACGCGTCGCACCGGTCGCGAGGTCGCGCAGCATTAGCACCTGCCGGTCGGCTTCATAGCCGGGCCGCTTCATCGCGACATAGGCAAGTGTGCGGCCATCGGGCGACACCGCGGGCAGCGTGTCGGTAGCGTCATTGGTGTCCGTCAGGTTGCGCGGGGCGGCCGAGCCGTCCGCCGGCACCGCGAAGATGTCGAGGTTGGTCGAGGTCGCCTCGATCCGCCCCGCCTCGCGCAAGGCGAAATAGAGCGTCCGCCCGTCCGGACTCCAGGCGAGCTCCTCGGCGCCGCCGAACGGCTTCGACGGCGTGTCCCCCACCAGCCCGCGCTCCACCGCGACGCCGTCGCCCGGCGCGCCGTCGGGGCCGAGCGGTAGCACGAACAGCTGCGAGCGGTCACCCGTCGTCCATGTATCCCAATGCCGCACGAACAGCTGGTCATAGGTGCGGCCGGCGCCCGCGTTCGCGTCTTTCTTCTCCATCGCCGGGGCCAGGCTCGGCGCGCCCGGCTTGCGGTCGGCCCAGACGACGATCCTGTTGCCGGTCGGCGCGACCTTAAAACCGCCGAAGCCGCCTTGGAAGCCGGTCAGCTTCCGCGGCGTTCCTCCGGCGACGGGGATGGCCCAGATCGCATCGTCGCCGCCCTTGTCCGACTGGAAGAACACGGTGCCCCCGACCACCTGCGGGCTGGTCTCGTTGACCTCCGCCTCTGCCGCCAGCTTCTCCGGTCGCGCCCCGCGCCGCGACAGGTCGAGCCGCCACAGGTCGAACCGCCCGCGATTGGCGGCGAGATCGGTCTCGCGTTGCTGCCAGACCAGCCAGCGCCCGTCCGCCGATACCGCCGGCGCCGACACGCGGCTGAGTGTCGTCACATCGGCGATGGTGAGCTGACGCGCGGGGGCGGGTGCTGCGGCGACGAGTGCGAGCAGGCTGGTGGCGAGGAGGTGCTTCATGGCGCCAGGATAGAGCAGAGCGGCTGAACGGGGGCAAGATGGACCCCGCGCGATCGCCTCTCCTCCACGGCGACGCGGGGGAGCCGCTCAGGTCAGCCCGGTTGGCCCGTGATCCGCTTGATCTCGCGAGACACCATGTCCTCGACCAGCTCGGGCAGATGGGCGTCGAGCCACTCCCGTAGCATCGGCCGCAGCATCTCGCGGACCAGCCCTTCCAGCGAACCGTCGCTGCCGGGCTCGGGCTTGACCATCAGCCGGCTGAGCGAATCGAGCGCGCCGCGGCTGGCGGCCACCGCCTCCGGCGACACGATCGGCTCCCTCGCCTTGGCAGGATCGGCGGCGGGGCGCGGGCTTTTGGGTTCGGGATCGGGCCGAGCGGCGGGCATCGGGTCGCTTAACTCCAGAACCTCATCTTCGTCCAGTTCATCAGCCGCAGCCGCCGGCGAACCCAGCGCGGGGGCGCCGGCCGGCGCACGCGACGGCCGCCGCGTACGCGAGCCGCTGCCCTCGCCTTCCTCGGCGATGATGCGTTTGATCGAGGACAGGATTTCTTCCATCGACGGCTCGGCGCTCAGGTCACCCATTGTCGTTCGCAGCCCCTGTTCGCCCACCCGGTTGGCCCATCCGCGTCAGCGGCGAACGGGCGTCACCGAACCTGTGCTCAAGCCCGGGTTCCTGTCAACCGGCGTGTCTAGCAACGGGTCGAGCGGGCGGGTGACGGTGGCGTCCTGCGCCGGTGTCGTCGCGGTCGGGGTCGCGACCGGGGCCGGTTCCCCGTCGCTGTCCCAGTCGTTGATCTTGCGACGGACGCGATTGTAGTTGACCAGCGGATCATAGAGCGGACCGCCCTCCAGGCCCAGGTCGCGTGCCTCGGCCCGGCCCATCGCCGCGAGCAGGTTGAAGCCCGCGACATAGGCATTGCGCCGCGCGCTCACCAGATTGACCTGACTGTTCAACAGCTCCTGCTCCGCGTTCAGGATGTCCAGGATGGTGCGTGTCCCGACGCTGTTCTCGGCGCGCACGCCCTCCAGGCTCAGCCGGTTGGCGCGGACCGCTGTCTCGGAAGAGGCGATCACCTCCAGCGACGAGCGATACAGCGCGAAGGCGGAGCGGGTCTGCGCGACGACACCGCGTTCGGTCTCGGTCACCGCTTCGATCGCCTGACCACGGCGCGCCTCGGCCTGGCGGATCTGCGCGGCGGGGCGCCCGCCCTGGAACAGCGGCAGGTTGAGCGACAGCCCCAGGCTGCCCGCCGTGCCGCTCTGCCCGACATTGGTGCTGGTCCCCGCGCCTAGCGAGCCGAGGAAATTCTGGTAGCTGCCGCCGACGACGCCGTTCACCTGCGGCAGCCGCGCGGCGCGGGCGACGCCGACGTCGAAGCGGGTCGCGTCGCGCTGCCGGGCCGCGGCGATCAGGAACGGGTTGTCCGCCAGCGCGGTCGCCACCGCGGCGTCGGTGCTGGCGGGCAGGTTCGGGAGAGTCGGCGGGGGCGCCAGCTCGCCGGGCGGGTCGCCGACGAGCCGGATATAGGTCTCGCGGCTGGCGATCAGCTGTGCCGCCGCCGACTGCAGCTGCGCGCGCGCGATCGACAGCCGCGCCTCGGATTGCGCGACATCGGTGCGGGTCAGGTCGCCGACCTGGAACCGGTCGCGGCTGGCGCGCAGATTGACCTCGAGCACACGCACATTCTGCTGGTTGAGGCCGACGATCGCCTCGTCGCGGATCACGTCGTTATAGGCGGCGACCACGTCGGTGAAGAGGCTCGCCTCCGTGCCGCGCAGGTTGGCGCGTCCGGCTTCCGACCGCGTCTCCGCCGCGCGCACCGAGTTGCGCACGGCGCCGCCACGATACAGCGGCACCACCAGATTGGTGCTCGCCGATGCCGAGCGAGCGGGCGAGCTGAAACTGTTGCCGCCACGCAGCAGATTCTCGTTGAAGTCGGTGCCCGCGTTGACGGACGGCAGGCCCGCGGCGCGTGCGATCGGCACATCCTCGTCAGACGCGCGCTGCGCCGCCCTGGCGCCGGTGATGGTCGGATTGGTCTGATATGCCCGCAGCAGCGCCTCGCGCAGCGTATCTGCATAGGCCGGCGCTGCCGAGATCAGGGCGCCGCCGAGCAGCAGGCGCGTTGCGGAACGGAGCATAGTTTTCTCTTAGAACCGGAAGCCGCGCGCGCGCGCGAAGCCGGGCAGCATGACACAGTCGGTGTCGACGAACGTGGCCAGACCGAAGCCGCCGGCGGTCTTGCGGCCGGCGGCGAGCCGCGAAACCCCGCCCTCGATCAGTCCGGTGACAGCGCGTCCGCCGACGCGGAGCTGGTTCACCAGCCCGGCTGGCAGCTCCTCGACGGCACCGTCGACGATCAACAGGTCATAAGGCGCATTCGCCTCCCAACCCTGGTTCAAAGGCCCCTCGACCACCGACACGTTCGAGACATCCGCCAGCGCCGCGCGCGCGATCGCCAGCAGGCCGGGGTCGCTTTCCAGCGCCGTCACATGCGCCACCGCACTCGCCAGCACGGCTGCGGCATAGCCGCCAGCGGCGCCGACCAGCAGCACCCGGTCGCCCGCGTCGAGCTCCGCCTGGTTCAACAAACGGCCGGTGGCGAGCGGCGGGTTGAGCTCGCGCGCATGGCCGAGCGGGATAGGTCGGTCGCGATAGGCCAGCAGCGCGGCAGCCGGCGGCAGAAAGTCCTCGCGCGGAACGCTCGCCATCGCCGCGACGATGCGCTCGTCGGTAACGGCGTTGGGGCGCAGCTGGCTCGCCACCATGGCATGGCGCTCGGCGCGGGTCGCCATGGGATCGGAACGTATCATCATGCTCCCCGCTTGTCGCATGGCTGTCTTACCCATGCAACACAGTTCTGATGCGCGGCTTGTATCGCGGCCAGCCCCTCGGGCCAAGCGGCGCGGCGATGGATGGACACGAATTTGGAGGCCCGACCGGGAATCGAACCCGGGTGCAAGGATTTGCAGTCCTCTGCGTCACCACTCCGCCATCGGGCCCCGATGCGGCAAGGTGGGCGCGAATGGCGGGTTATGACCGCGCGGTCAACCTGCCAGCGCCGCCGCCAGCGCCGCCAGCAACGGCCGGTCCGGACCCGGCATGGGCAGGGACGAGAGTTCCGCCGGATCGCTCCAGCGCAACGCCGCGGCCTCGATCACGCGCGGCTGTCCCTTCCAACGGCGTGCGGTGAACAGCAGCAACAGCAGGTGCCGGTCACCCAGCGGCTCGCTCGCGAACGCCACCGGCCGCAGGTCCGCGCCGTCCACCGAAATGCCGAGTTCCTCCTTCAGTTCCCGGACCAGCGCGGCTTCGGGCGTCTCGCCGGCTTCGACCTTGCCGCCGGGAAACTCCCACAGCCCGGCCATCGGCTTGCCCGACGGACGCTGCTGTACCAGCACACGACCCGAAGGATCGATCAGCGCCGCGGCGACGACCGGCAGCAGGGACATCATAGTCATTCGTTAACCTCGGACCCAGTATCGAAGGGGCCATGCGACGGTGGTCCCGCTCCCTATGGCGTCTCGCCGCCGAACAGAAGGCGGCGACCGCCGTCGAATACGGGTTGATTGTCGCCATGATTGTGATCGCGATGATCGCCGGTCTGCAGGCGGTCGGGTCGCAAACCACCGGCATGTGGAACAACGTCAGCAGCAAGATCGTCAACGTGCGCTGAGCTCTTGGCTTCATCCATTGGGATGAGCCGCCGCTTTAAGACTTTCTCAAGGACCACCCACTAATTCCGATGTTGCTGGTCCGGTCCATCCGGTTCAGCCGGGTAACTGAAGCTTTGGCACTAATCGGAGATCGACCATGCAGACCATTCGCAAGTTCATCAAGAACAACAAGGGCGCGACCGCCATCGAGTACGGCCTCATCGCCGCACTGATCGCCGTTGCCGCCATCGCCGCCATGCAGGGCCTGGGCAACAACCTGAAGAACACGTTCAACAACGTTTCGTCGAACCTGAAGTCCGCGTAAGACTTTCTTTACCAACTTCATGGTATGGGGCGGCGAGGATCATACTTCGCCGCCCCTTTTCGTTCAAGAGAATACCATGTTGGTTCATCTGTTGACACTGCTGCGCAATACGCGCGGCGCCACGGCCATCGAGTACGGGCTGATCGCGGCGCTGATCGCAGTGGCGGCGATCTCGGCCATGCAGGGCCTCGGCAACAATATGAAGCGGACGTTCAACAACGTCTCCTCCAACTTGAAGACCACCTGACGCGCCGCGGCCGGCTTCCCAAAAGTCGGCCGATCGCGTCTTCGGCGAGGCTCTAGTCCAGCCGCCCCATCGCCAGGAACTTCTCGCGCCGCTGCCGACGCAGCTCGTCACGGCTCAGCCCGGCGAGCGCGTCCAGCGCTTCGCCGATCGCACGGCCCAATCCGGTGATGGCCGCCGTCCGGTCGCGATGCGCGCCGCCCAAGGGCTCGGGCACGATCGCGTCGATGACGCCAAAGCCCTTGAGGTCCTGCGCCGTGATCTTCATCGCCTCCGCCGCTTCGGCCGCCTTGTCGGCCGTCCGCCACAGGATCGACGCGCAGCCCTCGGGCGAGATCACCGAATAGATCGCGTGCTCGAACATCAGCACACGGTTGCCCGCCGCCAGCGCGACCGCGCCGCCCGACCCGCCCTCGCCGACGATCGCGGCGACGATCGGCACGCCCGCGCGCAGGCAAGCCTCGGTTGAGCGGGCGATCGCCTCCGCCTGGCCGCGCTCCTCTGCCTGGATACCCGGAAAGGCGCCGGACGTGTCGACCAGCGTCACCACCGGCAGTCCAAAGCGATCCGCCAGCTCGACCAGCCGGATCGCCTTGCGATAGCCCTCGGGCTTGCCCATACCGAAATTGTGCCGGATGCGGCTGGCGGTGTCGTCGCCCTTTTCGTGGCCGATCACCATCACCTTGCGGCCGCGAAAGGTCGCAAAGCCGCCCAGTATCGCCTGGTCGTCGCCGAACGCGCGATCGCCCGCCAGCGGCATCCAATCGTCGAACAGCCCGGCGACGTAGTGGTTGAAGTGCGGCCGCTCCGGATGGCGCGCGACCTGCGTCTTCTGCCAGGGCGTCAAGCGGGCGAAGGTGTCGCGGAGCAGCTTGTCGGACTTCGCCTGCAGGCGAGCGACCTCCGGCCCGATATCGACCGCGCCGGCACTTTCGCGCAGCTGGTCGATTCGGCCCTGGAGCTCGGCGATGGGTTTCTCGAAGTCGAGGAAGCTCGGCATCGCGCCCGGCTATGACCGGGACAAGTCCGCGTCAACCAGCGGCCCGTCCTCGCGAGACGCGAGGGCCTCCGCCAATGCTTCCTCGCGGGACGAGAGAACCTCTCCCAGAGGGTGCCGGGTGTTTACCAGCTCCACCAGGCGGCTGGCGTCGACATGGGTATAGATTTCGGTGGTGGCGATGTCGGCATGGCCGAGCATGGTCTGAAGTGCGCGCAGGTCCGCCCCGCCCTCCAGCAGGTGGGTGGCAAAGGCGTGACGCAGGACGTGCGGGCTGACGCGGTCGGGCGGCACCCCCGCCGCCGCCGCCAGCGCCTTGATCAGCTGATACAAGCGGATACGCGACAGATGGCTCTTGCCCGACGGGAACAGCCATGCGCGGTCCGCGCCGACATGCTCGCGCCACGCGGCGACGGCGGCGCGGGCGCGATCCGACAGCGGTACCAGCCGCTCGCGCCCGCCCTTGCCCTTCAAGATCAGGAATGGCCGGTCGGGGTGGATCGCCTGACGCGGCAGCGACACCAGTTCGCTGGCGCGCAGGCCGGAGCCGTAGAGCAGCTCCACCAGCGCCACGAGCCTCAGGTCGAGCGGCGCGACCGGCGTTCGCGTCAGCCGCTCGGCCAGCGTCGCGAACAACCGGTCGATATCGGCATGGCTGAGCGTCTTCGGCAGCGTTCGGCCGGCACCGGGTCGCGGCAGGGCGGCAGCCGGATCATCCGCGCGATGCCCCTCGTCGGCCAAGAACGCGAAGAAGCGGCGCAGCGCCGCCGACTTGCGCGCAACCGTCGCCCGCGACAGCTCGGCCCAGCCATCGCCCAGTCGCCGGAGGGCGTCTGGGTCGGCGTCGGAGAGCCTGCCGTTCAGCGTTGCCGAGGCAAGCCGCAGGTCGCTGCGATAGGCCGCTAGCGTATTGCGCGCGGCGCCTGCCTCCGCGCCAAGCATCTCCAGAAAGCGTTCGATCAGCGCCCCATCCTGCCACGGCGCGTCGGCCAAGCCGCTCACGCCCGCGCGAGCGCCTCGGCCGCGATCATCCGCGCCTCGCCGGCAAGGCCGACCGCGCGCAGCGCGGCGACCACCCGGTACAACGCCGCCGGGGGCACCCCCTGCCAGTCCGCCGTCTGCATGCCGGCGGCGCAGAGCAGCACGACCGTGCCCGCCTGCCCCGCCGCCGCGGCGCGGCCCAGCGCCTGGGTCCAGCTGTTCTCCGCGCCGATCCGTACGTCCAGTGCCTGTGCCGCCCGCTCGATATCCTCCGCGCTCAGCCGCCCCAGCCCGGCCAAACCGGCAAACAGCAAACGCTGCTTGCGCGCGGCGTCACCGGTCCCGGCATAGCTCGCCAACGCCGAGTAGGTCAGCTGCCCCGTCATGTCCGGGTCAGCCAGCGTCAGCATTGCCCAGGCGTCGCCGCCGCTCGGCACCTGCGCCCGCCAGCGCAGCGCGGTGCGATCGAGCCCTGCGCTCAGCATCGACGCGACCAGCTTGTCGGCCTCGGCCTGCTCGGGCCGCACCGGCAGCCGCGACGCCGCGCGCGCGGTGAGGACGAGGCGGGCATAAGGCACGCGCGCCTCCTCCCCCCACAGCCGCCGCATCGCCGCCAGCCGCCCATCGGCAGTACGGTCCACATACGCCGTACGCAGCGTCTCGGCGCTGGCGTCGAGCGCCGCGGGCGTGTCGTCGCCACCGCGCAAGGAGGCATAAAGATCGACCAGCGCCGCGCTCGACAACACGCCCTGCGCCGCCGCCGATTCGGCCGAAGCGAGCCGCAGATGCGGCGCCACCGCCGGCGACAAGGCCTGCCAGTAGCGGACCTGCGGGCCGACCCCGGCCATCAGCTCCTCCGGAAGGGTCACGCCGGTCGCGGTGGCGAGGCCGAACCGCCACGGCGTCAGCGTGTCCACGCCCGTCCACTCGACCGTGATCGACTCGCGCCCGCCAGCGCCGGCGCCGATGACCTTTTGCGCCAGCAACAGATCGACGCCACGCGCGGTGCCGCGATTGCGCGCCTGCCGCACCAGCGTCTGCGCGCGAGACTGCTCGCCATCCAACCCGGCGCAGATCGCCTGTGCCGCCGTCCAGCCGCGCTCGCGCGTCATCGCCGCGCCGCGCTCGGCGAGCGGACACATGCCCGCCGGATCACCGCTCGCCAGCAGCGCGTTGAGCGTCACCTGATAAAGCTTGGGCGTCAGGTCGGCGGTATCGACCCCTTGCGTCACCGCGCGCGCCGCGGTCGCCTCGCCCATCCGCAGCAGCAGCCATGCTCGCTCAGCGGCGAAGTCCGCGCCGTTCACGCGCCCCGGCGTGTCGAGTTCCGACACCAGCAGCCGCCGCAGCGTGATCGACAGCCAGCGCGACGGCACCGGCGCCGCCACCCGCCGCATGAGCGTCTGCAGGAATCGGCCGTCCGCCTGCCCGAACGAGTCGGCGGGGAAGCCCCCGTCCGCACCGCGCAGCGGCCCCAGCGTCGCCGTGCCGCGCCGGGCAAAGGGGGGTAGCTCGTAATAGGCGAGCGTCGCCGGATCGAGCTGCGCGGGCGTCGGCGTGCCGCTGGGAGTGGGCGTCGGCGAGGGCGCGACCGTGGTCGCCGGCGTTGCGCTCGAGGGCGGCAAGGGCTGCACCACCGCGCCGCTCGGGGGTGCCGGCCGGGGCGCCGCCGTGGCGGTCGGCGTCGGCGCCGGCTGCGGCTCGCCGAAGCCGGGCGGCAGGATCGATTCCGGCCGGTCCTGGCCGAGGGCAGGCAGCGCTACGCCCGCGATCGCGAGCGCCAGCGCGACCTTACGAGAGGTTCGCAAGGTCGACCGCCTTCTCGACCTGCGTCCGCGGCCGCTCGGTGGCCTGGCCGGCGAGCAGGAACATCCCCCCGATCAGCACGACGAGGACAGCGACGATGATGACGAGGAGGCGGGACATGCGTAAACCTTGAACAGCGTTGCCCCGCTCTATAGCCCCCAATCCATGTTGCAAACCCGGCAGCCAGAGTGGGACGGACCCCCGATCGTGCTCGTCGGGCTGATGGGCGTGGGAAAGTCCACCGTCGGGCGACGGCTGGGGCAGAGGCTGAAGCTTCCCTTCGTCGACGCCGACCACGAGATCGAGGCGGCGGCGGGGATGACCATCGCCGAGATCTTCGAACGGTATGGCGAGGACTATTTCCGCGACGGCGAGCGCCGCGTCATCGCCAGGCTGATCGACGGCACCCCGAAGGTGATCGCGACGGGTGGCGGCGCCTTCATGAACGCCGAGACGCGCGCACTGATCCTGGGCACGGCGACGGCGGTCTGGCTCGACGCCAACCCCGCCGTGCTCGCCGAGCGCGTCAAGCGGCGTGACACCCGCCCGCTGCTGCGCGGCAAGAACCCGCACGAGGTGCTGAGCGAACTCGCCCGCGTCCGTAACCCGGTCTACGCGCTCGCGCCAATCCACATCGCCAGCCACAAGGCGCCGCACGAGAACACCGTTGCGGCGATATTGCGGGCGATCGGGCGGTGAGTTCGCCGGCGGCTCTCTTGTTCTTCCCCGGCGAAGGCCGGGGCCCAGTCGCCACGCATTCAGTTGGAGAGTGCGGTCTTCTCCAACGTAAATGCCCGAAACTGGACCCCGGCCTTCGCCGGGGAAGATGTTGGGGTATGGCGTGCCTATGAAGCAGATCGACGTCGCGTTGGGCGACCGCTCCTACCCCGTCCTCATCGAGTCGGGTCTGCTCGCGCGCGCTGCCGAGCATCTCGCGCCGCTCGCCGCCGGCCACCCGCTGGCGATCGTCGCGGACCAAGATGTCGCTCAACACCTCGCCACCTTCACCACCTCGCTCGACAGTGCCGGCGTGAAATGGCGTGCCATGACCGTGCCCGCCGGGGAGGCGAGCAAGAGCTGGACCACCCTCGCCCAGGTCTGCGACCAGCTCCTCGCCTGGGGCGTCGAGCGCCGCGACCTGGTCATCGCCCTCGGCGGCGGCGTCATTGGCGACCTCGTCGGCTTCGCCAGCGCGATCCTCAAGCGCGGCGCCCGCTTCGTCCAGATCCCCACCACGCTGCTGGCGCAGGTCGACAGCTCGGTGGGCGGCAAGACCGGGATCAACACCGCCGCCGGCAAGAACCTGGTCGGCGCCTTCCATCAGCCGGAGCTGGTGCTGATCGACCCGCGCGTGCTCGACACTCTGCCCGACCGCGAGTTGCGCGCCGGCTATGCCGAGGTGGTGAAGTACGGGCTGATCGACGACTTCGCCTTTTTCGAATGGTGCGAGCGCAACGGGGCGGCGCTGCTGACCGGCGACACCGCCGCGCGCGAGGCCGCGATCGCTCATTCCGTCGCCGCGAAGGCGCGGATCGTCGCCGCCGACGAGTTCGAGACCAACGGCACGCGCGCCCTCCTCAACTTGGGCCACACCTTTGGCCATGCCTTGGAGGCGGAGGCCGGGTTCGACGGCTCGCTGCTCCACGGCGAGGCGGTCGCAGCAGGCTGCGCGCTGGCGTTCGACTTCTCCGCCGCGCAAGGGCTGTGTCCGGCGCAGGACGCCGAGCGGGTCAAGGCGCATTGGCGCTCGGTCGGCCTCCCCGACGGCCTTGCCCCCACCGGGCTGCGCGCGAGCGGCGCGCGGCTGGTCGAGCACATGCGTCACGACAAGAAGGCGAGCGGCGGCAACCTCCCCTTCCTGCTCGCGCGCGGGATCGGGCGGACCTGTCTCGACCGGACGGTCGATCTCGGCGCGGTCGAGGCGTTCCTCGACCGGCAAGGCTGATGCCCAACGGCGTTGCCAAGCGCGACCTGTCGACCAAGATGTGCCCTGCCTGCGACCGCCCGTTCACCTGGCGTAAGAAGTGGGCGCGGGATTGGGAGAGCGTCGTCTATTGTTCCGATGCGTGTCGAAAGAAGCGTCAGTAGAGAACGCAGCCATTGAACAGGTTATGGGCCAGGAGGTCGCTTAGGAACATCGCCGGAACGAACAAAATGACTGGCAACAATACTGCACCCGAAATCCGGCTGCGCCAGCCATACAGTAGCAGCGCGGGCACGATCGCACCAAAGGCAAGCGTCGTCACGCTGGCGTCGCGCGTTCGCATCGGCGAGAGAAAGCCGATCCAGGACGCGAGGACGAGCACAACCAGCGTCAGCGCAAAGGTCAAGCTTGCGTGTTGGGATGGGCGGTATGTCACCGCCGCCCCAACTCCCAAGCCAGCCACACCCATCCCCCGATCATCGCCACGCCCCCGACCGGCGTGACCGCGCCCAGCCACCGCGGCGCACCCTCCGCCAGCGCATAGAGCGAGCCGGCGAACACCGCCGCGCCGGCGACCATCAACCACCCCGGTCCACGCGCGCCCATCTGCAGCGCCACCAGCGCCGCCACCGCGTGGATCAACTGATACTGCCCGCCAGTGCGCAACAGCTCCGCCGCGCGCTCGCTGGCGCCGTGCGCGCCGAACGCACCCGCCGCGATCGCCAGCGCGCCCGACAGCGCCGCAAAGATGCCCAGCCAGTTCACGTTACCCTCTCCTCGCGTTGATCCTGCCGCAGCATCACCTCGCGCGCGGCGCGGATGTCGCCCGCGTCGATCTGCGCGCGCAGCCGCTCGCGGTCGTTCTTGCGATACAGATCCTCGGCGCGGTCGATGTCCGGCCCGTCGACGCCCACCGACAACAGCGCGCGCCGCGCCATTGCCACCGCCGATTCCAGCACCTCGCGCACCGCATACTCCATCGGCGCGCCCGCCAGCTTGATCACCGCGCGCCGGTCATACGCCCGCACGAACACGCTTGCCTTGGGGAATGCCTCGGCGACGGACGTGAGCAGCTCGGGCGTGATCTGATCGCCGTCGATGCAGAACAGGATCAGCTCCGCTTCCGCCGCGCCGGCCTGACGCAGCATATCCAGCCGGGTGCCGTCGCCATAATAGACCTTGGCGCCAAACTCGCCGGCGACGTCGATCATCTCGATATCGGTGTCGATCAGCGTCACCGGGATATTCTGCGCGATCAGCATCTGCCCGACCGTCTGGCCGAAGCGGCCATAGCCGACGATCAGCGCGTTGGCGCCGTCCGACGTCGGCCCGTCGCGCTCTTGGCTGTCGGCGATCGGCTGCTGCCGGATGCGCCGCGTGGCGCTCATCAGGAACGGCGTCGTCGCCATCGACACGGTAATGATCGCGCCGAACAGGCTCGCCGCCTCCGGCGCAATCAGCAGCCCCTGCTGGGCTTGGGCGAACAGCACGAAGCCGAACTCGCCGCCCTGGCTGAGCAGTAGTCCCAGGGCCAGCGCCTGGCGCCACGGCATTCGCATCGCCGCGCCGATCGCGGTGATGATCGCCGCCTTGGTCGCGATCAGGGCCAGCGCCATGCCGACCACGAAGAACGGCCGCTCGGCGATCGCGCTGAGGTCGAGCAACATGCCGACCGACAGGAAGAACAGCCCGAGCAGGATCGAGCGGAACGGCTCCACGTCCGCCTCCAGCTCATGCCGATACGGCGTGTCGGCGAGCATCACGCCGGCGATGAAGGCGCCCAGCGCCGTCGACAGGCCGAGCAGCTCCATCACCGCCGCGCTTGCCGCGACGGTGAACAGCGCGGCGAAAACGAACATCTCGCGCTCGCCGAGATTGCCGATCAGCCGGAACAACGGCCGCAACAGGAACCGGCCCGCCAGGATCAGCCCAACAATCGCGGCGACGGTGTACAGCCCCAGCTGCCAACCCGGCGGCCCGCCCGCGTCGGCGGGGTTGCGCGACATCGCCGCGATGACGGTGATCAGCGGCACGATGCTGAGGTCCTGGAACAGCAGGATCGAAAACGCCCGCTCGCCGAACGGCGTCCGCATCCGCCCCGAGGACTGCAGCATCGGCAGCACCTGCGCCGTGGAGCTCAGCGCCAACGGCAGCCCCAGCGCCACCGCCGCCTGCCAGCTGAACCCGGCCGCCAACGCGACGATGCCGGTAATGGCCAGCCCGCACAGCATCACCTGCGCAAGACCCAGGCCGAAGATCTCCGTTTTCATCCGCCATAGCCGCGACGGGTTCAGCTCCAGCCCGACGATGAACAGCAGCAGCGTGATGCCGAGTTCCGCCGCGACGATCTTCGACTCCGCGCCGGAGACCAGCCCCAGCAACTGCGGCCCCACCACCGCGCCCGCGACGAGATAGCCGAGCGTCGCACCGAGCCCCAGCCGCCGGAAGAACAGCACGAAGACGAGACCGAAGCCGAGCAGCACCGCGCCTTCGAGTACGGGGGACTCGTGGATATGGTGGACTAGCGCCTGATAGACGCTCATCAGCGGTGCCAGCGGCCCGACCAGCGGACTACCCATGCGCGCGTTCCACGCCGCGGGTTGCGCATGCGGTCTGCGCGGCCTCAGCCGCCGCCTCGAACGCCAGCCGGATCGAGGCATGCCGCGCCGGATAGTCGCGCGCCGGCATCAGCACCTCTATCCCTGGCCAATCCGGCCGCTCGGGTTCGCCCGCCAGCCACGCCGACAGCGCATCGCTCGTCGCCGCAAGCTCCGCGGGTGTTCGGCCCAGGATCGCCGCCGCCAGCAGCGAAGCCGACGCCTGGCCCAGCGCGCAGGCGCGGACCAGCAGCCCGACCTCCGCGACGCGGTCGTCCGGCCCGAGCGTCACGTCCACCGTCACCCGGCTGCCGCAGACCGGCGAGCGCCGCTCCGCGGTGCCCTGCGGTTCAGCGAGGCGGGCGTGGTGCGGAATGCCGGCGGCGAGGCGCAGGATATCGGTGTTGTAGAGCGGCGCGCTCACGCCTCGGCGCCTTGCGGGTCGCTGGTGTTGCCGGTGCGCGGACCCCAGATCGGCTCGCCCTTGCGACGCCGGTCGAGGATATCGGCGATGCCGGCGCTGGTCGCGTTGAGCAGCGGATAGGTGCGCGACGTCGTCATCCATGCCGGCCGGTTGACGCGCCCACCACGCGCCGTGTCCACTACCAGAGCCGCGAGCAGAAAGGCGAGGCTCGCCAGGATCACGCCTTTGAGCGCGCCGAAGCCGAAGCCCAGCGCCCGGTCCACCGGCCCCAGGACGGACGTGCGCGTGCGCTTACCAATGCCGTTCGCGACCATCCGGCCGAGGATGAAGGTGCCGCCGGTCAGCAGCGCGAAGGCCAGCACCGCCGCGCCGGAGACGGTGCCGATCGTCCCGGTCAGCGCCTGCGTCAGCGGCGCGTGGAACAGCTTCAGCGCCACCACCGTGACGATCAACGCGCCCAGCGACAGCACCTCCGCCACGAACCCGCGCTTGAGTCCCAGCAACGCCGCGATGGCGATGCAGATCAGGACGAGCATGTCGAGTGCGGTGAGGCCCATCGGGCGGTAGGTAGAGAGGCCCGGGCCGAACGGCTAGCCCTCGACGCTGCCCCTTTGCCAGCACGATCAGCGACCCAGCAGGTGATCCACGAACCGGGCCAGCGTGCGGAACTCCGTCAGCCGCATCGCGCCGCCCTCGTTCTTGGCGCCCGCCACGCCGGTCGGCAGCATCGCGCGTTCGAACCCCAGCTTGCCCGCTTCCTTGAGCCGCAGCGCGGCATGCGCTACCGGCCGGATCTCGCCCGACAGCGCGATCTCGCCGAACGCCACCGCGTCCGCCGGCACCGGTCGTTCGCTCAGCCCCGATACGAGCGCCGCCGCCACCGCCAGGTCCGCCGCCGGATCCTGCACGCGGTAGCCGCCGGCGACGTTCAGATAGACCTCGCACGACGAGAAGGAGAGCCCGCACCGCGCTTCGAGCACCGCCAGCACCATCGCCAGCCGCCCCGAATCCCACCCGACCACCGACCGCCTGGGCGTGGCACCACTGGCGAGCCGCACAACCAACGCCTGGATCTCGACCAGCACCGGCCGCGTCCCCTCCAGCGCGGGGAACACCGTCGCGCCCGTGACCCCCTCCTCGCGGTTGGTGAGGAACAGCGCCGAGGGATTGGCGACCTCGGTCAGCCCGCCCGTCTCCATCGCGAACACGCCAATCTCGTCGGTGCCGCCGAAGCGGTTCTTGTTGGCGCGCAGGATGCGGTATTGGTGCGACCGCTCGCCCTCGAACGCCAGCACCGTGTCGACCATATGCTCCAGCACGCGCGGGCCCGCGATCGTCCCGTCCTTGGTGACGTGCCCGACCAGCACCACCGCCGACCCGCGCTCCTTGGCGAAGCGGATCAGCTCCTGCGCCGACGCGCGCACCTGGCTGACCGTGCCGGGCGCGCCCTCGATCAGGTCGGAGTGCATGGTCTGGATCGAATCGATCACCACCAGCTCGGGCGGCGGCCCGGACGACAGCGTCGTCAGGATGTCGCGCACCGATGTCGCCGCCGCCAGCTGCACCGGCGCATGGCCGAGCCCCAGCCGCTGCGCCCGCAGCCGCACCTGGTCCGCTGCCTCCTCGCCCGAGATATAGGCGACCGACGACCCTGCCAGCGCCATCCGCGCCGCCGCCTGCAACAGCAGCGTCGACTTGCCGATCCCCGGATCGCCGCCGATCAGCGTCGCCGAGCCCTCGACGAAGCCGCCGCCGAGGGCGCGGTCGAGCTCGGCGATGCCCGAGGTTCGCCGCTCCGGCAGCACCGCTGGCGCATCGAGCTGCGTCAACATCACCAGCTGCCCGCCACCCTGCAAATTGTGCCTGGCCTGGAACGGCGTCGCCACCGCGCCCGCCTCCTGCACCAGCGTGTTCCACTCCGCGCAGTCGCCGCACTGTCCCGACCAGCGCGACGCGACCGAGCCGCACGCCTGACAGACATAGCGTTTCTGGGGTTTGGCCATGCTACACCCTACCGCCACCCGAACACAAAGGGAACACCAGATGGCACATCCGCTCGACCGCCCGATCTGGTCAGCACTCACCGGCCCGCAAGCGCAACTTGCCCGAGGTGACGCGCGCGCCTGGCGGATCGAGCCAAGCGTCGGCCATTTCGCGGCGGCCGCCTCGCCGTCGAGTGCCGACCTAGACGCATTGCATGGGTTGGTCACACCTGGCGCGCCCCTGATCCTGTTCGAGGATGCCGCCGCGCAACCGACACCGGGGCTGACCGTAGCGAGCGACACGATGGTGCAGATGGTCGCGGAAGGCCTGGCTCCACCCGCACCCGGCGCGCCCATGCAACCGCTCGGCGACGACGACGCGGCCGAGATGCTGGCGCTTGCCACCCTCACCAGGCCGGGGCCGTTTCTCACCAACACCCACAGCCTCGGCGGCTTCGTCGGCATCCGCGAAGGCTACCGACTGGTCGCGATGGCTGGAACCCGGCTGCGCGTGCCCAACCATGTCGAGATCAGCGCGGTCTGCACCCACCCCGATCATCGCGGTCGCGGTCATGCGGCGCGGTTGATGCAGGCCGTTTCCCAAGTTATCATCGCGGGTGGGGATCGCCCCTTCCTGCACTCGTACGCCAGCAACACGGCCGCGATCGCGATGTACGAGCGGCTCGGCTTCCGATTGCGCCGCGAACTGACGGTGTCGTTCCTGACTGTTGAGCAATCGTAACCCTACCGGCCGGGCGCGCTAAATTGGCGTTTACCCCACGCACCGCTAAGGCCCACCGCCATGCTTCCTTCGGACCTCCGTGTCGCGCTGTTCAGCGGCAATTATAACTACACGCGGGACGGGCCGACCCAGGCGCTCAATCTGCTTGTCGGGCATCTGCTCGCACAGGGCACTGCGGTACGCGTCTATGCGCCGACCGCCGCCACGCCCGCGTTCCGGCATAACGGCGACCTCGTCAGCGTCCCGTCCTTCGCGCTGCCCGGCGAACGCGGCGAATACCGGCTCGCGCTGGGCCTGCCCGGCGCCATCCGGCGCGACCTCGCGGCGTTTGCCCCGAATATCGTCCACCTCTCCGCCCCCGACCCGCTCGGCCATCGCGCGCTCAGCTGGGCGCGGCGGCGCGGGCTCCCGGCCGTAGCCTCGCTGCACACGCGCTTCGAGACCTATCTTCGCTATTATCGCGCGGGCATGCTCGAGCCGCTCCTCGTCGCCGTCCAGAAGCGCTTCTATAATCGCGTCGACCGGGTGATGCCGCCAGCGGAGTCGATGGCGGCGGTGATCCGCGGCTGGGGCGTGACGACGCCCGTCACCATCTGGTCGCGCGGGATCGACCATGACCGCTTCACCCCCGCGCGCCGCGATCTCGCCTGGCGGCGCGGCCTGGGGATCGGCGATGACGAGGTCGCGGTCGGCTTTCTCGGCCGCGTGGTAAAGGAAAAGGGCCTGGACGTCTTCGCGCAGGTCATGGCCGCACTGCGCGACGGTGGCGTACCCGCCCGTACCCTCGTCGTCGGCGAGGGCCCCGCCCGCGATTGGTTCGCAGGCCAGGTGCCCGACGCAGTCTTCGCGGGCTTCCAGTCGGGCGACGATCTCGGCCGCGCGGTCGCATCGATGGACCTGTTCTTCAACCCCAGCGTCACGGAGACCTTCGGCAACGTCACGCTGGAGGCGATGGCCGCCGGCGTTCCCGTCGTCGCGGCGCGCGCGACCGGCGCGGTCGACCTGGTCGAGCCCGGCGTCACCGGCTTCCTTGTACCGCCGCGCGATTGCGACGCCTATGCCGATGCGATCGCGCGGATCGTTGCCGAGCCGGACCTGCGCCGGAGCATGGGCCAGGCCGGCCACCGCAAGGCGGCCGCGTTCCGGTGGGACACGGCCAACCAGGCGGTGCTGGACACCTATCTGGAGGTCGCTAGGCCGGCCGCCAGTCGAAGCTGAGCGGCGCCTCGCGAAAGGCGAAGCGGTCCAGGTGCCGCGCGACCGCGCCCTGCAGCCCGGCGAGCTGCTCGGGAGACGTAGCTTCGAGGCGCACCGTCAGCGCGTCCTCGCCTGCCCCGAACAGCGCGACCCCGTCACCCGGATGATCGGCCCCGCGCGCGTTCCTCGGGAACTCCACCCGGCCCTGTTCGGGCGTGAACTCGACCTGCAGATTGTGGCTCCAATGCTTGCAGAGCTGTTGGAGATAGCGGCTCGCCGACCCGGTCGGCACCTGGGCGACAGCGACGTTCATCGCAGCCGCTCGATCTTCTGCGCGACCTCGTCGATCAGCGCCGCGATATCGTGCAGCGTCTCGTCGGAGAAATCGCCGCGCGCCACCCGATTGCCGACCGCCTGGCCGAGATTGCCCATTGCGCGCCGCACCGGACCGCGGTCCGACCGCTCGCGGTGCGCGCCCAAGGCCGTCAGCCGCGCGATCAGCGCGTCGACCTCGGGCCGCTTCGCCGCCAGCTCCTCGCGCCCCGCCTCGGTCACCGCGAAGCGCTTCTTCGCGCCCTCGGACTGCTGCTCTCCGATCTGACCCATTTCGTCGAGCAGTGTCAGCGTCGGATAAACGACGCCGGGCGAAGGCGCATAGGCGCCGCCGGTCAGCTCCTCGATCTCGCGGATCAGATCATAGCCGTGACGCGGCTGATCGGCGATCAGCTTGAGCAGCACGAGGCGCAGCTCGCCGCCGTCGAACATGCGCCGTTGCCGCCCGCCCGGGCGACCATCGACCCGCTCGAAGCCGCTCCATTCGACGCTGACCGGCCCACGCTGCCAGCGTCCGCCGCGAGGGCCGCAATTTCCCTTGTTGAAACTGAAATGCATCTTCGTTCCTTTGTGTAGCATGATGCAACTAAGATATATCGTCGAATGGATTTGTAAAGAGCGTTCGAGATATATTTTCGATTAGCGGTGCGCCCGCCTCGTCCCTCACGCTGAACGCGTTTCAGCATCTACGCGCGACGCTCTGTCCACGCGGAGGGCCTGGTATGGAAGCCATCGCGCGTGGACCCTGAAACAAGTTCCGGGTGACGGTGGCCGCGCGCGCACCTACAGGGCCATGATGGCCGACCTGTTCGCCGCCTTCGACCCACCCGTGCCGCCGGTCGCTTCAACTGAAGACGCGCCGCTGGCCGAACGCCTGCGTCCACGGACGCTGGGCGCGGTCGTCGGCCAGGAGCACCTGACCGGCCCGGATGGGGCGATTGGGCGAATGGTCGCCGCCGGCCGCCTGTCGTCGCTGATCCTGTGGGGGCCGCCTGGAACTGGCAAGACCACCATCGCCCGGCTGCTCGCCGACGCGGTGGGCCTGCGCTTCGTTGCCATCTCCGCCGTCTTCTCCGGAGTCGCGGACCTCAAGAAGGTGTTCGCCGAAGCGCGCGACCATGGCCGGCTCGGTCACCGCACCTTGTTGTTCGTGGACGAGATCCATCGCTTCAACCGCGCGCAGCAGGACGGCTTCCTGCCCTTCGTCGAGGACGGCACGGTGACGCTGGTCGGCGCCACCACCGAGAACCCGTCCTTCGAACTCAACGCCGCGCTGCTCAGCCGCGCGCAGGTCCTGGTGCTCCGCCGCCTCGACCACGCCGCGCTCGAACGCCTGCTCGCCCGCGCCGAGGCGATCGCGAGCCCGCTACCGCTCGACCCACAGGCGCGCGACGCGCTGCTCGCAAGCGCCGACGGCGACGGCCGCTTCCTGCTCAACCAGGCCGAGACGCTGTTCGCTGCCGATCTGAAGGAACCACTCGATCCCGCAGCTTTGGGCCAGTTTCTCCAGCGCCGCGTCGCCGTGTACGACAAGGATCGCGAGGGCCATTACGGGATCATCTCCGCGCTCCACAAATCCATCCGCGGCTCCGACCCGCAGGCCGCCCTCTACTATCTCGCGCGCATGCTGACCGCGGGCGAGGAGCCGCTCTATGTCCTCCGTCGCCTCACCCGCGCCGCCGTCGAGGACATCGGCCTCGCCGACCCGCAGGCGCTGGTCCAATGCATCGCCGCCAAGGACACCTACGACTTCCTGGGCTCTCCCGAAGGCGAACTCGCCATCGTCCAGGCGTGCCTCTATCTGGCGACGGCCCCCAAATCGAACGCGGTGTACACCGCGCAGAAGGCGGCGTGGGCGAGCGCCAAGGCGAACGGCTCGCTCAGCCCGCCCAAGCACATCCTCGGCGCGCCCACCAAGCTGATGCGCGATCTCGGCTATGGCAAAGGCTATGCCTACGACCATGATGCCGAGGGCGCGTTCTCCGGCGCGGACTATTGGCCCGAGGAGATGACGCCGGAACGCTACTACGAACCCACCGACCGTGGCTTCGAAAAGCGCGTGGCGGACCGCATGGCGTGGTGGGACGAACAGCGGCCAGCGCGCAGCGAGGACTGATCCCGCTCATCTTCCCCGGCGGGAGGCCGGGGCCCAGTCGCAAGGAATGCGGTGGGGACGGTTCACCCCCACCCCACAAAAGCCCGAGACTGGGCCCCGGCCTTCGCGGGGGAAGTGGCGATAGCGAGCCCCCACTTGCAATGTAGGACTCCGTCTGCCTCACTCTCCGCATGATCGCCCGACCTTACCCGCTTCGCCTCACCCGCCACATCCTCGCTCCTGCCCGGGATCCGATTCCGGCCAAGACGTGTCGTGCATTTCGTGAAGTTCCAGCCCGCCGCGCCTACCGAATCACCCCCGCCGCAATAGCCCTCGCCTGCGCCCTCGCCGTCCCATCCGCCGCCCAGCGCCCATCCGAACCGACCCCGTACCAACGCGCGATCGCCGCCGGCTACAAAGCCGCGATGTACTGCTCCGGCATCTTCTCCGCCGGCCGCACCTCCGCCCAGATCGACCGCGACGAGCTCGCCGGCATCTATGCCGAATATGAGGCGATCGTGCCGACGCTGACCGCCACGGTCGACCGCAAGACGGCGTCGGTCACCGTCGCCTACGACCCGGTCATGCCGCCACGCCGCGCCGCTTGGCAGCCGGGCACCGGCTGTGTCACCGAGCGGATCGGTCTCGCCGCGCCCGCCGCGCCGGCCACCTTCCGGCGACCGCCTGCGCCCGTCAAAGCGGACCCCCGCCCCTGGCCGCAAGGCGACCGGGGCATCGCGCCACGTCCTGCCCCTCCGCTTGCAGCCGCCGTCGGCCGCGCCTTCGACGGCAGTCATGGCGCGGGCGCGAAAACCACGGGCGTCATCGTCCTGCGTGACGGCGCCGTCATGGCAGAACGCTATGCCGCCGGCTGGGGCCCGTTCGTGTCGAACCGCACCTGGTCGGCGGGCAAGAGCCTGGCCGGCACGCTGATCGGCTGGGCGGCGGGCAGTGCCAACGGCCCCGTACCGCTGCGCCCGAACACCGGCTATCTTTGGCCCCGCGCGGGCGATCCGCGCGGCGCGATCACGCTCGACCACCTGCTGCGCATGGCATCCGGGCTGCACAGCGACACCGCCGGCAACCGCACCGACGCGATCTATTTCGGCGGCACCGCCGTCGACGAACAGGCGCTCGGCTGGCCGCTGGCGGCGCGGCCCGGCACCCGCTTCCGCTATGCCAACAACGATACGCTGCTCGCAGTCTATATGATGCGGCTGGCGATCGGCGAGGATCGCTATCGCGCCATCCCGACCGATTTCCTCGCCACGCTTGGCATGACCCATACCCAACCGGGCACAGACTGGCGCGGCAACTACATCCTCTCCTCTCAGGTCTGGTCCACCGCCCGCGACCTCGCCCGGCTCGGCCAGTTCTGGCTGCAGGACGGCGTCTGGCAGGGCAAGCGCCTGCTGCCGGCGGGCTGGATCCGCTACATGAGCAGCCCGTCGGGCCCACAGCCCGCCAGCGGCCCCGGCTATGGCGCGACCCTATGGCTGTTCGGCCCCAAACAGGGGCTGCCGGAGGGCAGCTACGCCGCCCAGGGCAACCGCGGCCAGTACATCATGGTGATTCCGTCCGCGCAGCTGGTGATCGTCCGCCGCGGCGAGGATCCCGGCAGCGCGCGCTTCGACATCGCCAAGTTCGCCGCCGACGTGCTGGCAGCGGCCCCATGAAGGACTGGGCCGCGGTGGTCGCGGCCGGACTTCGGCTCCCGGGCGTCGAGCAGGCCACGACCTATGGCAAGCCCGCGCTCAAGATGCGGGGCAAGATGATCGCTGCCGCCACCGCCCCTGACTCGGGCAGTTTCGTCCTCGCCGTCAGCCACGAGGAAAAGGAGGTGTTGCTCGACACCGAGCCCGGCGTTTTCTGGCAGACGGCCCATTATGACGGCTGGCCGGCGATCCTCGTTCTCTACGGCAGCGACGCCGACGCGCGGATCGCCTTGCTTCTCGCGCGCGCCTGGTGGGACCGCGCCACGGTCGCGCAACGCTGGACCGTCGGCGAACGGCCGTAGCCGTTTCCACCGAACCGCCGAGCTGCCGGAATGCCACACCCGTTCTTCACGCAGGCTGCATCACCCCCTGCTAGCGGTCAGGCATGGGCCTGCTCCTGCTGCTTCTCCTTGCGTCCGTCGCACCCGCTTTCCTGACCGGACGCTGGATCGGGCTCGGCTATGGCCTCCTCTTCCTGCTCCTCGGACTGTTGGCGCTGCAGCAGCACGTCCTTCCATTCGGAGAGGATCGCTGGGGGCTGGGCGGCATGGTTCTCGCGGTGATGGGCCTGCTCACCGGCCTCGGCATCGCGGCCCGGACGATCTGGGACGTCGGCCATGACCGCTTCTTCGCCAGCCGACCGCCATCCCCCTGGCTGTCCTGGGCGATGCCGACGGGAGCGCTCGTGGCCGTGCTCGCCTTTCATTGGCTCGCCAACCGACTGGCGGGGGCCACACCGGCGTGGCTGGTGCACCTCGGCGTCGCCGGGCCGGCAATGGGGGTGGCGGCGCTGGTCGGGCTCATGCCCGTAAGAGCCGGCCTCGGTCAGACGCGTGTTCTGCTGCTGGCGAGCTGCCTCGGCCTTACCCTCCTAGTCGTGCACGCTGGGGCGCGCGCCATCATTTACGCGAACCTCGCCTCGACGGAAGCGGATGGCGCGCCCTATTGCCTGCTGACCTTCGCCGGACGCGAGCACCCGCGCCTCGCCACTCAAGTGCTGGAGCTCTCGCCGCTGGTGTCGCGCAGCGGCGGCCGCAGCTTCGCGGAAGATGCGGCATGGCTCGTTGTCGGGGAGCCAAGGGACCCTCGTCGCTTACGGCTGCGGGGGTCAGCCTTTCAGGAAGACCGCAACGCACGGGGCGCGTCCTGCGTACCCGCGCCGCTCCCATGAGCGGCTGACGAGCAATCAGCGAGGCGTTGCGGCTCCAGCCACCGTAGCCTACAAAGTCGATGGGCCGGTTTAGCTCAGTTGGTAGAGCGCCAGTTTTGTAAACTGGATGTCGCGGGTTCGATTCCTGCAACCGGCACCGCCATTATCGGACACGTTCCGATTGAGAACGGAATAAGAACATACTAGAGCGGCTGGGCGACTCGCTTGGAGCCCTGACGATGCACACAGATCAAGATCGGTACGCACCCGCTGCACCTTCGTTCGGCTCTTGGCTGCTCAATCAGAAGGGTCGAGGCGGCTTCGTTGGACAGCTTGCCGACAGCGCCGCCGCCGACCGGAGCTTCCCGCGCGACGGTGACATGGATGCCGCCCGCAAGTGGCTCCAGGCCAGTCGGGCGAGCGGGGACGACTGGGAGGCTTTGGAAGATGCGGAAAGCGCTTGGATGGCGGCTGTCGATGGGTAAGCCTGCCGATCGCCACCTGCCCCCCTGCCCGCGCCAGATGCTGCAAGCGGCCGTCGCGCGCTGGAACAAACCCGACGTGAACTATGCCAGCCTCTCGCGCATGCTCGGCCGGCGCGACGGGTACCTCGCCTGCTTCGTGCGTGAAGGCCACCCTATGGCGCTGAATGAGCGCGACCACCGCATCCTTGCCGACTTCTTCGGGCTGACCGAACGGGAGCTCGGGGTCCGCGAGCTGTGGGCGCCGCTCGACTGAGTGACCCGAATATCAATCCAGCGGGTGGTCACGCTCGCGCTCCAGGTGCTCGACCGCGCCGCGTATCGCTCCCGGACCCACACGATTGATACCGAGGAGGTCCGCCTCGCGCTGGCGGTGCTGTGGTGCATCATGCGCCAGCGTGATGCACTCAACGCTTATTGGTATCGCGCGAACAACGTGTCGGGTCATCCTTGGGATAGCTGCCGCAAGAGCTATTACGCGATCGCTGCGACGCTGCGGGGCGAGGGATGGGACGCGCCGGTGTAGATTGCGGCGGGCGCGCGGCGGGCGTAGCCTTGCTTGATGGTCGGCAAGCTCCTTCGCCACGCGATGCTGCCCATGGAGTTCACGGCTGCAATCGGGCTGCAGCTCTACGCGCTGGCGATGATGATCGGCTGGATGTTCTAAAGCTCGTCGTCACCAGCGGTGTGGCTTGATGCCGAGCGCCGCAAGTTTCTCCTGTACCCGCCGCCACTGTCGCTCGCTGACGATCGCCGCATGTCGCCCAGGCATGAATCCGCCGTCGTGCGGGATCTCGCCGCGATAGGTGCGACTGGACAGGATCGCCTTCACCAGCCGGCCATTGAACGACCCACCCTTGCGGTTGCGGAAGCCACGCGCGTTCATCTCGCGCGCCAGGGGCGTGAACACCGTGTCGGCCTGGATGCGACGGTAAAGCCAGCGCACCACCTCGGCCTGTTCGGCATCGATCACCAGTCGCCCGGCCTCCAGCCGGTAGCCGAACGGAGGCGGGCCGCTGGTCCACATGCCCCGCGCCCGCGCACCCGCCTTCCAATCGCGTGCGCGCTCGCCGGTGAGGTCGCGCTCGAACTGTGCGAAAGACAGCAGGATGTTGAGCATCAGCCGACCCGCGCTGTCAGCGGTGGAGATCGGCTGGGTGACCGACGCGAACGAAACTCCGGCGCGATCGAGCCGCTGCAACACCCCGACGAAATCGGCGAGCGAGCGCGACATGCGGTCGTATTTGTAGACCACGATCGCGTCGACCATCCCTGCGTCGACCGCCTCGAGCAGCCGCTGCAACGCCGGGCGCTCAAGCGAGCCGCCCGACCGGCCGGGATCGTCAAAGCGATCCGGCAGCGCGGCCCACCCGCCGCCGGCCTGGCTGGCGACATAGGCCTCGCACAGTTCACGCTGGCGCTCGATCGATCCGAGCTGCGCGTCGGCGCGCTCGTCATGGCTCTTGCGTGTGTAGATCGCGCAGCGGACCGGGGGGACCACGACGGGCTACTCCGGCCCGCCCTCCTCGCGTCGCTTCAGCTCGCGCGCGACGGCGGTGCGGACGAAATCAGACCGGTTCTCACCTTCGTCACAGACCGCGTCGATCCTCGCGAGCGTACCCGATCCGGTGCAGGTCGCGGCGCTAGTGTAGCTCTCCACCAACTCGGAGAGTGTGTCCATCGGCGCCTCTGCCAAAACAGGCCGCCCTCCTCGCTCGCCTGCACTGGAACGACGGCGAGCGCCGGCTGTGGATCGGCCAACTCACCCGGCGCGAGGCGTCGATCATGATCGGCGCGGCGGGATAAGTCCGGTTATGCCCGTCGCTTTTTCTTCCCATGCGGCCGTCATCGCCTTATCTCGCGAGCATGACCCCGGCCAGCTTCAACGCAGCTTTCTCTATCGCCATAGCGGTGTCACTGGTCATCGTCGCCATCGTCACCGCAGTGTTCCTGTCGGACCTCAAGGACAAACGCCGGATGCGGACGGGAAAACGTAGGGCGGAGCAGGATGCGGAGAAGCATAGAGTTTGGAACGAAAGGTACGGCTCAACGAAGCTAGACCTTAGGCCGAGCGCACACGACGAAGAAGCTGTCGAGAAGGGGCAATGAGCGCCGGCGTGATCGTTGTCTTGGCCGCGGGGTTCGTCGCTGCGGCCTACCTGTACCAAGTGGCGACGACGAGGCGATCGGTCGAGCCCGGCCGCTGCTCTGACTGTGGCGCCGAGGTGTTCGCGGACGGATTTTGCGAGACGCACTTCGACGCGCGGGTGTGGTGATCGGGGCGCAGCAGCCGGTTCCTCTCGTCACAGGCTGGCAGCAATGATGCGCGCAAGACGCCCATAGCCCTCGACGGTCGGATGAATGTCATCACGGTAGTAGTCGGAACGCCAGCCTTTCGCTGTGTTGATGCACAAAAGGCGGACACTCTGGTGTCGAAGTGGCGCAGGTGGCTGGAAGGCGCAGCTACTGCGCGTCACGGCCTCGCGCAGCGTGGGATAAACCACGACGATCAGCGGACGACGAAGACGCCTCAACACTAGCTGGGTCTGCTTAGACGGGTCTGCCAAGGGTACCTGCAGGTGGAGCGAGGCCTTCGGAGTCTCGGGGCGGAAGACGTAGCGCTGCAACGCCTGCCACGCTGCAGACCAGTGGCGGCTCTTCGGGTGAGTAATTTCGTTCGCCCACGAGGAGGGGCCCGCGAAATCTTCAGAATTGGCCACAAGTACGACCTGATCCACCCCGCTTGTCACGCGGGGGTTGTCGATTAGGTATTGAAGCTCGTTCTGCAACGACCAACTGCCAGCGCCGATAGGCCAAACGTCGCGTCCTGTGACTGCCGCGAGCTGCGGCCCAAGACGCTCATTTGCGGTGTAAGGATTGCCGCCGAAAACGATGCTGTCACCGATCAGCAGGATGCTCGAAGGGGCGGGCCGGAATGGGCGCGAGGTGCCCATGCTCAGCTCGTTGAACGACCAGTCGTGCGTCCACAGAAAGCGGCCGGATTGGTTCGGGCGCGGGATGTATCCGATGCGGTTGTCAGCGAGGTAGAGCGGAGTGTCCGCGATTCGCGTGGCACGGGTACCCAACTCGAGAAGGGCCATCGCCAGCAACAGCACCAGCAAAGCGCGACGGGGAGACACCGCACTTTACCTGCCATACCTTGCGGCCTTAGAACAGGCCCAGCACCTTCGGCCGCGCCCGCTTCAACGCCGCACGGTCGCGCGCCTCGCACCGCCCAACAATCGCCAGCGCGTCGCCGGTCCGGCCGTTGGCCTTGTCCAGCTGCGCGGTCTGCGCGTCGCCGAACATGATCCAGTCGCCGACCGTCTCACCGTCCGGCAGCGGTGCGCCGGCGACCGGCTCACGCCAGGCGTCAGGGACGAGCGTGCTGCACGCACTTGGGGTCGCGACGATAACTGGCGCGCCGGCACAGGCTTGCAAGGCCAGCATCGCGCACAGGAGCGGCAACAGGCGCGCTCGCGCCCTCGGCTGATCTGATCGCATCGGCGTTCTCCCTGGTGATGGTGTCGGTTGCGGCGTCGACCTGCGCGCGGGTGCCGACCGTCTCGACCGCGTCCTTGCCGCTGGCGGTGGCGGCGTCGGCTTGACCTCGCGCGAGGCTCGTCTCCGTCGTAGCGGTTCGCTCGCGCTGGCAGGATCGGGCCGTCAGCGCCGCGGCGATGAGCAGCGCCACCAGCAGGAGGGTGACTACGCGGGCGAGGTTCGTTCGCAGCCAGGTCATCGCGCACCCTTCAGCCGATTGACGACGCTGCTGCTGGTCCACACCGCTGCGGCTGCCACCGCGAGGTTGTTCCAGGTCTGGATCACCGCGCCCTTGGTCGCCGGGTCAATGCCTCGGGTGGTCGCCTCCGTCGCGACGTCCGCGCTAAGCACCGCGTAGGTGACCCAGCCGAAGCCGCCGAGCACGCCGACCGTCACCAACGCCACCAGCCAGATCACCGCCGGGTGTGCGAGGATGTCGCCGGGCACGTTGATGTTCTCCGCGTTGTCGACGCGGACCTGCGGCTCGGCCGCTGTCATATCTTCGCTCACAGTGGTTCCTATCGTGAGTGCCGCCCGAGCCGCTGGATGGCGAAGTCGAGCGGAAGCCCGTCGAGGTCGTGTCGGGTCGGCTCCGGCACCTCAAGTTCACCGCGAAAACGCGGCAGCGGGTGAGGAGCGGCCGTGAGAGGCCGCTCCTCCTTCGACTTACTCGGCGGGCGAGAAATCGACATAGAACCGTTGGCCGGGCTCGAACTGCCCCACTAAAGCTGGGTTGGTGATGGTGATGTCGAGCGACACAGACGGCGAGAACTTGGCAAAGGTGTTGTCCTCGTCCAAGCCGTCCTCACCATAGTTTTTCGCCGCGACACCGTGGAACTTCAGCTGCTCGGCGCCGCCGGCATGCTTGGTCACGCTGGCGATCTGCAGCTTTGCGCGCATCTTCGTCATAGTCTTCTCCTTGGTTGACCTTCGTTTCCGCAACAGGGCTCAGAGTGGCGCCCACCCCCCGGCGACCAGCGCTTCCTGGAACTCGACCGCCTCGGCCGCGATCTTTTCGGCCTTGTCGCTCCCGTTGATGATGTCGCGCGACAGCACGAACTGGCGCAGCGTGGCAGGCCCGGCGCGCGGCAGATCATCGTCGAGGTCTCGGCTGGTGAACCAGCCCTCCTGCATCCCGCTGACCATGATCTTGGCCGCGATCGGCGCTTCCATCGCGCGGTCGGGAGCGGCGACCAGGTCGACCTCGACCACCCGCGACGCCTTCTCGTAGTTGGTCCGGCCGGTCAGCTGGACATAGCCACGGCCACAGTATCGCGAGCCGTCGCCCGGCTGGAGGTTGCCCAGCTCACGCGCCTTCGCGGGCCGCGCGCCGGTGATGTCGTACATCCGGGTGAGATAGGCGAGCCCGCCATGCTCCTTGATCGGCTGCATCGTGCCGGCCGTTTCGTGGAACGCGGTCGCGAGCGCATAGGCCGTGTCCGCGATCGGCCAGCCTGCCACGCCGCACGCCGCCACGATCGCGTTGCACCCGTCGACCTCGTGCTGAGCCAGGGGCCCGAGCACGTCCTTGGCGAGCGTGAAGAACTTGACCGGATCGGTGAGGCCCGTCGTGTGGTTGGCGACCTCGCGCGGCAGGCCGAGCGCGTCGGCAACTCCGTCGATCTGTGCCACGATAACGGGCGTGAACCGTTGGTCGGGTGCGAACGGGCGCACCGCCTCGAACAAGGCCGAGCGTGTCATGTCGGTTCTCCGATGTTGGACCGCCTAACCCGGCGACTAGGGTGCGCAGGTGATGCGGGTTACCGCCGTCAGGTCAGGCGGGCGGCAGGCCGACGATGAAGGCGGTCCACACCGCGACAGCGACCGCGTAGATCAGGACGGGCCAACGCCGCCCGCCGAGGCGAGCAGCATGGAGGTACGCGACCTCGGCCAGCGCGAGCCCGGCGACAAAGACGATCGTGTAGGCGTCGGCGACCAGCGGCGCGGTGCCGAGCAGCGCGTCCACCACCCGCCGCACGAACAGGGCGCATAGCGAGAGCGAGCCGAGCGCCAGCCCAACTCGCACGGCGATGTAGAGGTCGCGTCCGAACCGCGGACGATCCTGCACCTTCAGACGGTCGCTCAGCAGGTGAGCCCAGGCCCAGACGTTGATGAACGTGCCGATACCCGCCAGCCCATAGATATACGTCGCGATCACAGGCCACGCTCCCGTGCCAAGGCGTCCAGTGCGTCCGAAAGGGTCGCCTTTCGAGGCATCGCGTCGGTCGCGTCGTTCAGTTTGTCGATCGCCGCGCGCATCATGCGGTCTGGCTTGCGGCAAGCCAGCTTGGCGAAGGCCGCTCGCAGCAGGCTCCCCGTTGGCTCGACAGGCGTCACGACAACTTCGTCCGAATGTTGGCGATGTCGTGCCTGATCATCTCCAAATTGACGTTGGTGTCCGTCGTCTTGAAGGTGACCGCCTCCGCCAGCTTTTCGATAGCCGACGCGAGCTGCCCGAAGGTCGCGCGGTTCTGCCATGCCGTGACCGCCCGATCCGTCAGCAGCAGTGCGATCACCCCCATCAGAAAGAACGCCATGGTCTGCCAGTCGGACAGCCCAGCCGCCGTGCGCCCCATGTCGTTGACGCTCAGCGCCTGTGGCGGGGATGCTGCGGTGAGCAGAAACATCAGCGGTAAGGGAGAGAGCGTTCGCCACATTGTCAGCCTCCGAAAGCGAGAAGCGCACGGCCTGGGAGCGCGGATCATCTTGTCCACATCACGCGAGCAGCAGCGGCATTTTCCAGGCGAACTCAGCCGCCACCATCGCGTCGATCGCCGCTGCCGCATCCGCAGTCGAAAGCCCCGCCAGCCAGGGAGTCGTGTAGACCCGGCGCACCCGCGCGATCTCGCCGTTGAAAGTGTTGCCGTTGGTCTGCGCGCCGATGCTCGCACGGCAAGCGAAATAGTCGACGATCGCGAAGTTGGCCGAAATGCTCGCGGTTGCGGTCCCGGCAAGAAGCCCGTCCATGTAGCCACGGATGGTGGCCGTATTGGCACCCGTGTCGAATGCGATGTGCGTCGCTGCGCAGTGCCAAGCACCGCTGCCGCTGCCGCCCAGTGCGATGGCACCGGGATTGAAGGTGAGATCGCCACCCCCGTTCTGAGTGAAACGCCCGAATTGGCCGGTACTGTTGGTGATCCCGAACCCTAGGGGCGCGCTACCGTTCACGATCGTGGCCGTCTTGTAGAAGACGAGCATCAGGTGCGAGGCATAGCCCTCGAGCGTCGGCTCGCAGACCCGCTGGAGCGTCACATTGCCCTTGCTAACCAGCAGCGCGTCGTTGCTGCCTGGGACAATCCGCAGGCCTTTGCCGGTGAACAGTGGCAGCTGCGCAGGTGTGCGCGGGATCGCGGTCACGGCCCCGGCGGCAGTTCGCGGGATGCCGAGCGCCGCGTCGGGCGCCAGGTTGACCAGCCCCGCCGCCGGGATCGCCGCGTTCACCGCCGGCAACGCCCCGCCGGCATAGCCGTTCGGGTCCATCGCGTCGAAGATGAAGTCGTCGCTGATCGTCACCAGGCGCGACCGGTCGTTCGCCGCGACCGGCATGTCGCGCTGCGCGTTGACGAAGGCGGGGAGCGTCTCGACCAGGGTTTGTGGGAGGGGCATGTCGGTGTCCTCTAGAAAGCGGCGATGATGGGGCTGATGGCGGCGGCGGCGAGTTGGCCGTAAGCCGCATGGCCCACATCAATCGGATGGGGGCCGTTGGCGCCGCCATTGAACCAGGTCGACCGGTCGCTGCGCGCGTACCAGCCGGAGACGTCGACGGTCGCCACACGCTTCACCTGCGCGGCGGCCGCGAAGATCGCGTCGCGGATCGCGAGCAGGCTCGCCGGATACGCTGCGTCGCCCCAGAACGGTCCCAAAACAACGATCGCCATGTCGGGCGCGGCCGCGCGCAGCGCCTTGAAGTAGAGCAGGGCCTCCGCACCCACGGCGGCCGGATCGAGTGCGCTGTCGTTGATGCCGCCAGCCACGACCAGCAGATCGGGCGGGCCGCCGCTAATCGCGGTAAGCACGTCATTAATGCGCTCACGAAAACGATAATCGGGGAAGCCGGCCGCCCTCGGATTGTTGCCATTGTAGCCGAGCGCGTTGAGATAGCCGGACCCGCCGACGCCCGATACGTCGACGTTGTCGATGCCGAGCTGGTAGGCGAGCTGGTTCGCCCAGCGCCTCCACATGGCCGTGGCGACCGAGCCTTCGGTGATGCTATCGCCGATGACCACCATCGAAGAAGTGCGCGCCGGCGTCGAGTCGAGCAGGGTGGCGCCCGCCGGGACGTTGATGCCTCCGAAGGGCCGGCCAGGCGTCGTTATCCGGATTCGGCGCGCGATACCGCCGCCGACGGGGAGGGTCACGAGGTGGTAGTAACCGCCGCCCGTGTTGTTCGGCGCGGACGGATATCCGGCATCGTTGGTGGCGACGCCATCGATCTCGAGCGACCAGTTGCCCGGCCCGCCGGTGCCGAGCGTATAATACTCGAAGCTGTCGCCGATGAGCAGGAACTCAAACACCGTGTTGCCGGCCGACACCCCGCCGGTCGAACCGTTGTAGGTTACGCTGCGCTGGTACATCATCGTGGCACCGGGAAACCCCGTCCCTGCCACCCAGGGACCACCCAGCAGCCGAATGCGGGGGCTGTTCTTCGCATAGCCTACACCGCCGGAGATGCTCGTGGCGGTTGTGAACGCACTCACCGTGACCGGATCGGCAGCCATGATCTGACGGGCCTGCGCATCGTAGAGCGCGCGCTTCAGCCTCAGCCGCTGGACCGGCGCCTGGTACAGCGCCTGCGTCTGGAGGGCGGCGATCGCGGCCGTGTTCGCGTCGATGCGGGGCGTGACGAGCCGCCCTTTGCCGTCTCGAAGCGCCCCGATGATGACGGACCCGTCATCCTCTACCGCCAAGGCCAGTCGGCCGTACGGATCGAGGATGCGCTTGAGGTCCTTGCTCGGCGCCGCTCGTGCGGTCACCGCGCCGATGATCGTCCCGACCAGCGATACCGGGTTGAGCACGGTCAGATAGCGCACCCGTCCGGAGAAGATTTCGAACGTGCCATCGGTCGTGATGCCGGCGGACTGGCGACCGTAGGCGTCGGTCCACTGCCGGAGATAGCCGTCCGTCGGCTTCACCGAGAAAGTCGCTGCCAGCGGGCCGAGCGCGGCGGCCGCTTGGCCGGCCGCAACAGCGGCTGCTTGCGCCTGCGTCGCGAGCGGGGATACCAGATCGGCCCCGTCGATCGTCACGGTAGCCCCGCCATCGGCCGCCACCGTCAGGGTTGCGCCTCCGTCCGGCGCGGCGCTGCTGACAGTGGAGAGGCCGAGCGGACGGGTCAGCGGTGCGCCGTCTGATCCATAGGCATGCGCCAGGACGTGGAAGTCGCCGTACAGCCGGGTACGGCCACCGATCAGCAGTGCGTAGGAGAAGGGCGCGGGGTCGCCGACCTCACCCGCATAGGCGAGGCTTTGCAACGTCGACTTGTTGATCCGGACGCGCAGGTCGCTCTCAACCACCTCCGCGACTGTGGTGATGCCCGCCACCCGCAGGCCCTGCTGATTGCCGTTGGTGACCTTCGCCAGGTCGATCAGCGCTGTTCCCGGCGTATCCGGCCGCAGGCGCACCTGCATCGCCAGCGCGACACTCGTCAGGTCGACGCCGCGCACCCGGATCGGGATCTCGTACACGTCATCGTTGCGCCACGCGGCGAGCGCGAGGCGGGCGGCAGTCTGCATGTCTGGTGCTCCGGAAGGGAGGGCTAGTTCTCGAGGACTGCGACGCGATCGTTCAGTTCGCCGATGGCGGTCTGCTGCTCGCCGATCAGGGTCTGCTGGCTATCGAGCGCGGCCTGCTGATCAGTGATCAACGCCGCCTGCTCGTCGACCAAAGCCTGCGTCGTTTCGAGCAGCTCGATCAGGGTCGTTCCATCGGTCGGTAGTGATCCCACCGCCAAGGCTAGAGCCGCCACGTCCGCGCCCGCCGAATTGGCCGTGAACGAAATATCGAGGTCTGCGGCAGTGGGCGCCAGGTGCACGGGTGGGATGATCGTCGTGCGCCCCAGCGCGCGGGCATGCTTGGCCGGATCGTCCGTGCGCAGCGTCAGCGTGACGATGCCGGTCGCCGGATCGACGCCGCGCTGCACCAGCACGCAGCGCCGCTGCGCGACGGCCAGTTCGGCCGCGACCGCCTCCGACAGATCGAGCTTGTCGCCCGCTCGGTACTCGATCATCCGCGTTTTGCACGGCAGCACGAACGGCCCTGCCTCCCGCGCATTCTCGACGATGTAGCCCGCCAGCTCGGTCGCCTGGTCGCCGTCTGTGACCAGATCGAACTGGCGCTCGTCGGCCTTCTCCTCGCCGTCCGCCGCCAAGCCGGCCGTGCTCGCCACTGCCGCCACCGCGATGAAGTCCCAGCGGTGCGCCGGCGAACGGAACTTCGGCACGATCGTGTTCAGCCGGTCCTTCCACGGCCGCATCGCTGGCGCCGACAGCTCGCCGTCCGCCAAGTCGTCCAGATCGATCGTGTCGAGTGCTACGCCTGGCGCATCCCAGCAGAAGCTCAGCAGCCCGCCCATGAACAGCGGCTCGCCACCGCCGCACTCGGCGATGCGCTTCAGGTTGTTCCACTTGTCCCCGGGCTCGAAGATGCTGCCGTTGACCGTCCAGCCGTTCGCGTCGCAGACATTCGCCCAGGCAGCGACCGCGGTGAAGTCCACCCCGTCTTCGCCCAGATCGGCCCCGAACACGCGCCGCCCGTTGACGTGCCGCCCGAACGCGTAAGTCCCCGCGTGCAGTGCTGCATTGCGCGTGTAGGGCCAGGTCGCCTCGTCATCGATCCGCTGCGGACCGGAGCCGCCGGGGAAGGTCGAGTCCGCCCGAGGATCATAGGCAGACACCCCGCGCCAGATCGCGCCGAGGGCGGGAACACCGCCCGAGAAACGCTTCGCGTCCTTGTCGAACTTCAGCCCCCAGCCGATCGCCGCATGTCCGGACAACTTGTAGTCCGGCCCCCAGCCGGGCGGCGACGCGCCTGCGCCCGCGAATTGCGGCTTGATTTGATCGAGTTCGGGACGGGCGCCGAGCTGCGCGTCGACCGTCAGCCAACCGCTATAATAGGCGCCGATCGGTGTGAAGTCCGCCAGCTGCTGCACCAGCCCGTCGATCGGCCCGCAGCACGAATGCACGGTCGCGATGAAGCGCCACGGATTGCTGACCTTGTTGACCGTCCCGCCATATCCGACGTCGTGAACCTGGATGCCGGCCGAGTAGCAGAAGCCCATCAAATAAGGCTGCGGCAGGTTCGACCCGATCAGCAGCTGCGTGATCGCGCCCTTCGCCGCCGGCTTCTTGGCGGTCACCTGCGCACCGATGCTCGCCACCGCCGCCGCTAAACTTGCATAGGTGGCAATGCTGCCGACCGTGGTCCCGGCAACCGCCAGGCCGACACCCGCAACCGCGCCCACACCCGTAGCCACCAGCGCCACTGCGCCGGCGATGACGCCGATCGTGCGCAGGGTCTTGCTCACAGCCGCCACGCTCCGACGATTTCGCCCATCGCTCGCGCGACCGGCTTGATGCCGCTCGGGTCGGCGCCGTGCCAGCCAAGCAGCTTCGCCCCGCCGTCGAAGATCATGATCGCCGGGAACGGCCCTTCGCCCGGCAGCGCGGCCAGGTCGCCGAGCAGCATCGCCGCCGGTGCGATGCGCGGGAACAGGCTGTCGAGTAGCGCCTCCAACGTGCCATGTCCCTGCGCCGCAAGCGCCGTCCGCGCGCCCACCGCCGAGCGGAAGCGCGGAATGGCGGGTGGACGATGACCCAGGTTGCGCGCCTGCGACCGCGCAAGGTGGATGCACGTCGCCGCGCTCGCCCAGTCGAACGGCCGCAACCGGTACTTCGCCAGCGTCGCTTCGGTGCCCACGCGCCTGCGTTCGAGATCCTTCACTGTGCTGCCAGCCGAGCGAAATTCGCGAGGCCGCCGGAGAAGCCGGAGCCCGCGGAGAGAGCATTCGCGGGCGCCCCCTCCGTCCCCCACGCGACCGCAGTCGGGACGCCTGTGCAGTTGTCGAACCCGCGCTCGCCCGGCCACACCGATTGGTGGAACCGCGGGCTGAGCGTGTTGCCCTGGTTGGTCAGGAACAGCCGTTCGGCGCGCGAGACGAAGCTCACATCCACCATCCGCGAGCCCCGCGCCAGCCGCACCGTCGTCGTGTCGATCGACCCGTCGAACAGCGGACGTGCTGAGGTCACGGTCTTACCATCGCTCCCCATCTCTCCCAACCACCCACGCAGCCGCGCGTTCTGAAAGGCTGGCGAGGATACGGCAGCAGCTAGCGCATCGGCTGCGGGCATGAAGGTCAGCTTGCCGCCCGGCGCCAGATCGCCCACGCCCTCCTCGACCGGCTCGATCGCCGCCAGCGTGCCCCAGACAGGATGCTCCGCCTCGTACCGCTCGCCGTTCCAGTCGCAGAAACCACCGTCGCACAGCCGCACCGTGGCGCCGGGCAGCTCCAGCTTGAGCAGCCCGACCAGCGTCAGAAACGGTGTGTCGAAGGCCATCAGCGCGCCTCCGCGATCGTGAACGAGAGGCCATAATGGCGAGCGAGCGAGATGCTCCACGGCAGCCCGTCACCCTCGAGCAACCCTTCGATCATCGGTGCCGCCACCTCCACCGCGCCCGCAGGCTCGGCGCGCAGCGCTGCGGTCAGGGGCAACAGCGCCTTGCCGTTCGCTGCCACGACGATCCCGCCCGCGAGCATCGCCAGCCGACCGCCGACTGCGACGATCTGGCCGACGCGGAACGCGTAGCCCGGCTGCGCACCGGTGATCGCCAGCGTCGCGCCAGCTTGGCCAGCGCCGTCGACGGTCGGCGCGCCGGGCGCGCCGATGATCATGTCCGGTTGCCGCACTCGCCACCGCACTCCTTGCGTCAGCGCCTGGGTGAGCGCTGATACCCACAGTCGCCCGGTCGCAGACTGCATCGGCGGCAGCGCCACCGCCACCGCCAGCCGGTTGCCCAGCCGATTGACCCGCGTCACCGGCCCGCCCAGCGCGGGCGTCTGGCGCCCGCCATAGTCGATCACCTGCCAGCCCATCGAGACCGGACCAGGCGTCAGCGGCAGGTCGATCATGCGAGCCTGCGATCCTGCATGAAAGCCTCCCGGCTGCGCGCATCGGCCGAGCCGCCCGCGGCGATCACAGGTGCGGCGCGCTGCACGACCTTGCCAGCGCGCCCGTCGACTACCGCGCTGAAGTAGGGTGAGGGCACGATCCGCACGGTCGAGCGATTGTCGTTTGCGCCCGGCGTCACGAAGCCTTTTGCGCGCGGCGTGAACCACTCCGGCCCGTTCTCGCCGACGACATAAGATTTGCCCGGCACGGCCGGCCCGCCCGCCGCGCGGAAGCCGCCGAAATTGGTGTTGGCCTGCACCCGAGTCTGCAGCTTCGACCCGAACGCGCCCATGCCTGCAAGCTGCGTGAACGCATCCAGCAGCGATCCCATGATGTCGAGCAGCCCGCCGCCCTTGATCGCATCCACCACGTTGCGGGCGCCGTCCAGAGCTGACCGGGCGATGTCGGTGAAGGCTGTTGCGGCACGATCGGCCGCCGTCTCGATCGGCTTGGACACCGCCTCCTCGACCTGCTGCCAGACGTGCGCCAAGCCGGCAAAATCGGGGATCGCCACTGCCTCCAGGTTGGTGCCGGTGAACAGGCGTGACCGCGCGGCATCTGCAGCATCCGGTGTCAGCTGGCCCGATGCGCGGCCGGCCTCGATCATGGCGGCGTCGCGTTTCAGATCGAGCGCCGCACGGGCCTCGGGAAACAGGCGATCCATCAGCGGGCGCAGCTCTTCGGCGAGCGCCTTGAACTTTGCCGACACGGCCGCGGCTGCCTTCGCGGCCGGCGCCACCATGACCGAGTCCAGCCGGGCCATGTGGTCCGCAATTCCGTCCACCATGTCTGGCACATAGCTGTGACCGACCACGCGATCGTAGAGATTATAGAACGCGTCGCCGACCGCCTTGGCCTTGTCCTGCACCCACTGAAGAGACTGACGCAGGCCACCGTTGATCGAGTCGCGGATGCCGCCGACCATGCGGTTGAACGCCGCCTGCACCCGCGCGTGCATCGTCTCGAAGGACTTCCACACCTGCACGGCGCCCGCATCGAACCGATCGGCCCAGTCCTGCACGGCCTTGCCGTAGCGCTCCAACCGCTCCCACCCAGTCTGCAGTTCCTTGCCGATCGCGCTGAAGAACTCGGTCGGCGCCGGGATCCCCATCTGCTTGTCGAAAGCCGTGGCCTCCGCCTGTATTTCGGCGAGCCGGGCATTGATGTCGCGAGCCGCAGCCGACGTGCGTTCGATGACGCCATCGATCCAGGGCCCGATCTTGTCCCAGTGCTGATACGCCACGTACACGGCCAGCGCCCCGGCCGCGACCAGCGCCAGGGGTCCGGCTGCGCCCGTCAGGCCGAGCAGGCCCGACGCGCCGCCCAGCCGCGAGAGCAGGGGCAACAGGGTTCCTACGCTGGCGGTGATCGAGCCGAATGCGAAGGCCAGCGGTCCGGCTGCCGCGGCGATGCTTGCGATGGTGAGAGCGGTCATCTTGGTTCGCTCCGACAGTCCGCCAAACCAATTCAGCATCTCGGCGATCTTCTTCACCAGCGGGGTCAGCACCGGGATCAGCTTGGTGCCGATCGTCACCTGCAGTTCCTCGAACGCCGCCTTGGACGCACGCACCTGGTTGGCAAAGCTGCCGGACGTGCGCTGGACATCGCCCTGCGCCTTGCCGGTCGCCTCCAGGATCAACTGGTATCGCGCGACGATCTTCTCCTGCTCGGTCAGCTCGTTGCCGACGCCGGTCAGGCCGAGCTCCAGCGCCTTCGCCTTCACCGATGCCTCGGTCAGGAAGACGCCGAAGTCGCGCAACGGCTCGCTTTCGCCGGAAAGGCCCGAACGCAGCTTCTCGATGGCCGTCTGCGTGTCGACGTTGAAGAAGCTGCCCAAGTCCTGCGCCAGCTTGGAGAACGTCTTCGACATCTCCGCCGCCTTCGCGGCCGGGACGGCGGTATTGAAGAAGATGCCGAACGTGTTCGCGGCTTTCTGCATCTCCGTGGTCGAGCGGCCCATCGCATCGCCGGTCACCCGAGCCCACTCATTCATGTCCTTCGACATCGCGCCGAAGGTGGTATCGAAGGCCGACTGTAGCTCTCCAGCGTCAGATGCGACGTTCAGGGCGGCGCCAGCGAAGGCGACAACCGGCAGGGTGACTGCGAGCGAAAGCGCCTGGCCAGCGCCTTTCATCCTGTCCCCGATCTTGGCGAGCTTCTTCTGGCTAGCCTTGAGCTGCTTCTCCGCGAGCCCCAGTCCCTCTTCGAAGGCGAGGCCATCCAGGCCCAGCACATATTTCATGAACCCTAAAGTGATGCCCGAGCCTCCAGCCATGCGTCACTTTCCTTTCCGATCGAGACCGCGCAGGATGCGCCGCCATGTGGGATGCATTCGTCCGGTGGTACTCAGGCCTGTCGCGCAACGGCCGTGTGTGGCTGCCTGCGATCGGCTTCCTTCTCGGCATCGGTGTGATCAGCAACCTCGTCTCGCCACCACCGTCGCCGACCCCGACGCCGCTCCCGCGCCCATCTGTCACCCCGACCGGGAACCCGCCGCGGGCGGAACCCACCTTCTCCTCCGCAGCGCGGAGAGCTTGCCTTGAAGGTCTTACCCAGCTGGCAAACTCCGGGCTTATCCGCGACGTGGCACCCGACCGCATCGACGTGGAGGACGCCGCCTGGGCGGCTACACCCGCCCGGGATAAGGAGCTGATCCTGCGCAGCATGGCCTGCGCCTCACGGGGCCGGCCGCTGCGCGCCGGCGAGCGGAGCGAAGCTTACGGCTTCCGATCGGGCAAGCTATTGGCCCATGACGGCGTGTTCGGAGTCGTCTTCGACTAGTCCATCGTCACCAGCCCGCGCGCGGCGAGTCTGTCGAACATCGCAATCACTGCAGCATCGCTGTCGATCGCTGTCTCACGCTGAAGCACCTTGCCGAGGTCCGGCAGGCGCTTGGTCCGCGCGAACGCCTCGACATGCCAGGCCGCCGCGATCATCTCCTCGAACCGCCGCCGCCCCGCCGCGGCCCGCCCGCGCATCACGGCCTCGAACAGGCGCGGCGTCTGCCGCCAGAAGGTCTCCGGCGTCAGGCCTTCTTCGCACCACGCGGCGAGGAGGGCGAGCCAGTCGCCTTCCCCGCCTGCGGAGGGCGGGCCTCTCCCGAGGCCTCCGGCATCGCGGCGCCGAACGCCACCGTCAGCGCGTCAGCCGCGGCCTGTGGTCCGCCGATGTCGTCGATGATGTTGCCGGCGACCTGCTCCGACGTGCCTTCATGGTGCGCCTGCAGGCCGGCCCACACGAGGGTGCGGAACGTCCGAAGCGACACGTTGCCGTCGCCCATGCCGCCCAGGACATCGGCGAGCGAGCGTCCGCCGAACGCCTCCTCGACCGCACAAAGGGCGTTGAAGTCGAACAGCAGGGTGTGGTTCCCCAGCTTGACCTCGCCCTTGATCGGGTTCGCGGGCGCCGTCACGAAACCGCCGCTTCGGTCGTGGCGCCGGTGAGACGCACGGTCATAGTGGCTTCCATCTTGCCGTCCGCCTCGATGGTACCGCGATCGAGGCCGGTGACGATGCAGGTGCCCTGGAAGTTCCGGCCGACCGTGGCGTTTGGCACCACCGCCTTGAAGGCGCGCGCCGTGCCGGCTTCCAGCGCCGTGTTGATGAGCAGATCGGTCGCAGAGCCGGGGACGTAATTCATCACCACCTCCAGCTCGCCGTCCTCGATCATGCCGGTGATATACTCGCGGCGACGGCCCGGGCTCTCCAGGTGCGTCGCCTCGATCGTCTCGACCTCCGGCGTGGGGAGGCCGAAACTGGTCACCTCCAGCAGCTTGGTCAGGGCGGTGCCGTTGTGGAGCCAGAATTGGCCGCCCCACCCGACGCGTGCTTCGGTCATGTCGTCCTCCTCAATCGTGCCAAAAGTTCAGATCGGCGCTCGCGCGGAACAGCGCTGTGCCGTCCGACGCCGTGTCCGGGAGCGTGCGAGGGGCGCCGTGGCCGGCGCTGGCGAACCGGACTTCGCCGCGGGTGAATGGCGCTGCCACGGCGGCGAGCACCTCCTCGATCAGCAGCCACGCCTCGTCGTGCCGGACGGCATACGCGTCGGCCTGCACGGTCGAGCGCCGCAGGTCCGCGTTTCCGTCCGTCAGCCTGCCGACACTGCCGCCGATCGCGGTCAGCACCAGCGCGGGCAGCGACGCCTTCTCAGGCCGCAACCCCCAGCTGATGCGACCGCCCGCCAGCCCTGCTGCGATCAGTTGCGCGCGCAGCGCCGCGGGCCAGTCAGCCACGCGACCGCCGCGCGGCGCGCTGCGCCGTTTTGGTAGTTTCCGTCCGCAGGGCGTCCGCCACAGCTGCGAACATCGCCGCCTTCTCCGCCTCGATGGCGGGTCGGAAGAACGGTTGAATGGGCGTGTCCGACGTGCCGAACTCCGTGGGCACCGCAGCCGCGTCGTCGGCAATCACCGTCACGTCCACGGCACCCCTTCGCCGACGTTTCACCTGCGACTTGCGATCCACCCTGACCGAGCGCTTGAGGTTGCCGGTCAGCTCGGGTGCCCGCGCCGCTACCCCGGCCCGCAGGATCTCCGCTGCCGGCAGCAGGGCGCGCCGCGCAACACCGATGACTGTGCCCTTCTTCATGGCCGACAGCGTGGCGAGGCAGTCGCCAACGCCGATGAGCTTACCGCTCACGCTGCGCGCACCGCGGCGACAACGACACCCGTGTTGCCCGGCGAGACATTGACGCCCTGGATGTTCCACACCGCATCGTCGAACTGCAGCCGGTCGGCCGGCGTGATGGAGCGCGTGGCAGTGTTCCACAGAAACCCGAACGTCGCCGCCTGGTTCGCGCCGGTCTGCGCCGCCTGCCGCCGCTCGGCCGACGAACCGAAGCGGACACTCACCCACTCGATCGCGAGCACGGTCCAGCCAGGCGTCTCGTCTCCGTGAGGACCGACGACAGGCGCCCCTGCCCTCTCCACCGTCGCCTTGCGGTCGCGCTGACCTGCGCCGAGCGCGGGCATCAGCCTATCACCGGCGCGCGGTGGGTCGAGATTAGCGCGTCCACCGCCAGCGGCAGCGCCGTCGCGATCGTGCCGGTCACCACCGCCTCACGGTTCTGGTACCAGTGCGCGACCAGCATCAGCGCTGCCGTCACCAGCTCCGGCGCCTCCGCTTTCGCGTCGAGCCACCCGGCTGTAACGGTGACGGTCACCTCACCACGCGCGAACGGCCACACGCTTGCCGCGCGCAGCACGTCACCGGACAGCCGCCAGTCCGCCGACAGCACGGCCTGCGCTGCGCCAGCGGCGTCGAGGTAACTCACTCCGGTAACGCTTGACACCGGCCCGATCGGCAACCGCGCCGTATCGGCGAACCGGTCGAAGGTCACGGTCCAAGCCCGCCGCTGTAACGACCGCCCGCACACCCGCTCGATCTGCGACAGCGCAGTCAGCCGCAGCTGCTCGAGCAGCACGTCGTCATCCGACGACGTGACCCGCACCTGCTGCTTTACCAGCGCAAGCGGCAACACAGCCTCCGCATCAAGCGGAGCGGCCGGGCGGACCGTCATGGCCATCTGTGCAGCGTCAGCCCTTGCGCGCGGGGCTGCGACGCCCCTCGACACGGCTGTCGGAAACGTCGGTCTCCGCGATCAGCGAGGTCGGCTGGTTGTGCGTCTCCGCCTTGCTCACCACCACGTCCTTGCCGGTCGCGGCCGAGACGTACGTGCTCGCCCCGACGTCGGTGCCGAAGGTGTGGCGGACGGCCGGGCCATGTTTGACCGGCACCTCGCCCTTCAACGCCACCGCACCCGTCGCGACCAGCGGCGCGGCATCGGCTTCCGCCATCTCGCGGGTGTCGCCGCGTGCCCAATCGCGGCCGTCGCCGTGCATCGCGCGATGCACCGTGTAGCTCTTCTTTGCGGACATGCTGCCCTCCTCAGATTGGCCGGGGCGGACACGCGGCCCGCCCCGCCCCGTGTCATCACGCGTTGGCAAACGCCCCGTCGACGAACGCCTCCGGTCGATAGACCGTCAGCGCCAGCCGCTCCTCGGCGAGGATCGTCACCATGTTGCGGCGGAAGTTGTCGCCGTCCTCGGTCGACACCAGCACGCCCGACTGTTCGCGATCGAACAGCTGCGCGCCCATCCGCCAGGCGCCGACCGTGAACTCACCGACGGTCTGCGCCATGCTCGGCACCACCGGCAGCCCCCACAGCGTGGGCGACAGCGTGCCCTGCGGGTTGCCGATCAGGTACCGGCCCTCGCCGTCCTTCGCCATTTCGATCAGCGCCCAGTCAATCGGATGCAGCACCTGGCCATCGGCCGGGTACAGTGCCAGCGCGACCTGCAACTGCGCGATGCGCAGCTTGTCGATCATGCTCGGGGTAGCGAAGCCGGTCAGACCGGTGGGGACCGCGTAGTCGGACGCCTGCGGCTTGATGCCCGCCAGGTTCTGGCCAGTGCCGTCGCCCTTCAGTAACTGCACGTCCTCGACGAAGGCGAGACCGTACTTCAGCCGGTTGTCGATCATCGACCGCAGGCCGGGCGCATCCGCCAGGATCTCGGCCGAGGCGAGGAACCAGTGGGCGATCTTGCGCACCGGCGCGTTCTTCAGGTCGAGCTTGAGCGTCGACTCGGGCTTCAGCGTACCCTCCGCGACCATCCCGGCATTGTTGGTGAAGCCAGTCTCCTGAACATACTCGATCGAGCTCGACGCGGTCTGCCCCGGCGCGATCAGGTTGCGGATGGTGAGCTGCCGGTTAGGCAACTCCTGCATCGGCGACTGGACACGCTCGGTGCGCACCAGGTCGCCGGCCGAGCCGTTCGCGTCGGTTGTCAGCGACGTGATCGCCTTCACCTCGATGCCGACATTCTGGCCCTGCCGCGCGCCGTTCGCGAACGCCTGCTTGAACTGGTCGCTCTCGACATACTGAGCGCCGATCGACTTCTCGCCCCCGGGCTGGCCGGAGCCGCGCTTGGCGAGCTTCTGCTCGGCCTCGTCCATCCGACCCTTGGTCTCGTTCATGACGAGCAGCGCGGCGTCGATCTTCGATTTATACTCCGGCGTCAGCAGCTCGCCTTTGTCGAGCCGCCCGATCGCCTCCTCGGCGAGACCCTTCACGTCGTTCCACTTGGTGTCGAAGTGGGCCTTGGCTTCGTCGGCGAGCTGTTGCGCCGTCTTGTTCTGCAGCTGCGGATGACCTTCGCCATCGCGCATGTAGCGGCCGCGCTTGCGCTCGGCAGCCGTCATTGGGCCGAGCAGCGCCGCAGCGCCGCCCAGCAGGCGGTTCTTTCGCATGTTGTAGTCCTTCAGATCAGGGGGAGATCAGCCGACCATCTGTCGCCAGAACTCGGCAGCTTCATCCGCCTCGACCTCGGGCTCCCCCCGAAGATGCGGCGTCGCCTTGCCCGCGATCGCCGCGGCCAGGCTTTTCGAGAAGCCGCCTGCATCCCGCAGGAACTCCTCGAATTGGCGGACCGACGGCAGATTACCGTTGGCCAGAATGTCTTTGACGCGCGTGACCTGCGCCCGCTCGTTCATCGGGATCGCGACCAGCGAGGTCTCGTGCAGCGACACCTCGCTCAGCTCGCGGGCGGTGTCGGTGTAGCGTTCCTTGAGCGCGCGATAGCCGATCGACAGCCCGCCGAGCGCCCCGTCGCGAGCAAGCGCCAGCGCTTCCGCACCGGTCGCCGTCACTGTCGTGATCCGGCCCTTGAGCTTCAGACCTTTGGGCGTGTCCTCGAATGCGCTCCACACGCCGATCGGCAGCCGCTGATCGTGGTAGAGCAGCATCGGCAGCGTCTTGCGGCCTTTCAGCGTCTTCGTGAACGCACCCGGCAGGAGGATGTCACCGCCGTGATCGACGTTCCCGTACGCCGCCGCCAAGCCCTCGATCGCGCCGTCTTCGCCGACGTCCTTCACGTCGAGCGGGAAGTCGAGCGTCTTCACAGCCCATGCTCCGCGCGCACGGCTGCGTCGAACGCAGCCTCGGCTTCGGCGAGAGCAGCCCGCGCACCGCGTACGCGCTCGGCAAGTCCCGCCAGCGACGGCTTTTCCGCCGCAGGCGGCGCGAGGTCATCGTCGGTGAAGAAGCCGGACGGCGCCGCGACGCCGCCCTGCGTCTGCCCGCCAAGCACCTCATCGGCGCTCGGCAGCGGCGTCACCGCATACCTCCGCTCCAGATCGTCGCTCATGCTCTCACCTCTTCGACTCGACCCGCCTGCGTGATCGGCACATTCTGCATCTGCATGCGCGGCACATCGCCGCCGGTGACCGGCAGCATGTTCTCCAGCGCCCGCACCTCGTTGATCGTCATCCACCCGTTGGTCAGTGCCGACTGGTAGAATGCCGACCGCGCCGCGCTGTCGCCGCGCAGCAGACCCTCGAGATTATACTCGATCGTGATCCCCGCCGCGCGGTCCGCCGGGGTCAGCAGCTGCTTCTCCATGGCCTGCTCGGCGCGCTTCAGCCGCCGCCGCAGCGCGAACTTCTGGAAGGTCAGCACCTGCTGTTCCAGGCTGGTCGGGTACCCGCTCGACTTCTCATTGTGCCCGATCATGAAAGGCGGCACCCCGAAGAACCGGCACTGTTCCTCGATCGAGAACCCGCGCGACTGCAACATCTGCGCGTCCTCGGGATTGATCGTCAGCTGCTGCCAGGTCACCCCGCCCTCCAGTACCATCGGCTTGCCGGCGTTCATCGACCCGACGAAGTTCTCCTTCATCCGCGTCTCTGCGATGCTCGCCTGTTCCGGCGTCAGCCACTTGTCGAACTTGAGCAGGCCGGAGGGTCGCACCCCGTTGCCGAACATCTGCCCGGCCGCCTTGTCGATCGCGGTTGCTAGGCCGAACGCATGCCGCGCGTAGCTCAGCGTCGACAACCCGCCCTCGGGCGCCCCACCAAAACCGCGGATGTGAAGCACGTCCGCCTGGCGGCGCGTCTGATCTGCCCACCGGTAGATCAGCTCGCCGTCCCGATCGCGGGCAACGCTCAGCGCGTCCCACGCGATCGGCGTCAGCGCCAGCACTCGCCGGCGATCGTCCGACCAGGTGAGGTCCGCAACCGCGTTGCCCTTCAACTCCAGGCTCGCGAACGCACCCTCCCAGAAATCGACGGCTGTCTGGTCCGCATTCGGGCTGTCGTGCAGCAGCCGGTACGCCCAGTGATCCTTCGCCACCGCCCGGTTGCCACGCTCGTCCGTGCGATACACCACGATCGGCAGGCTCGCCATCGTACCCGCCAGCAGGTTCACGCACGCCCACACCGCCGACAGCGACAGTGCCGACCCGGCGTTGACCTGCTCGCCCGAATGGCTGGCGCCCGCCTCGCGCGTCCAACCGGCCGGCCCGGTCAGCCCGATGGCCCGACTCAGATAGCCGACCATCTTCTGCCACAACGTCACGCCGCCAGGCGCGAGAAGAACGCGTCCATTCCGCCTCCCGCCCCTTCAGGGTTCCTGGTCATCAGCATGAAGGCGTTGAAGAGCGCGACCAGTGGGTCGATCTTCGCCTTGCCTGCCGTCTCTTTCGTGATCAGCACCGCATTGCCGCGCTGCTCCGCCTTCGCGTTTCCCACGCACCAGTCCATCAGCGGCTGGTCGGCATGGACGAACCGCCCGTCCTTCAGCATGCGCTCCAACCCCCAGGTCGCCGGGGATAACCGGAAACCCTGGGCAATGGGTCTGAGCTGGTCGTCGGCGAAACCACGCGATGAAAGCTCGTCGATCAGCGCTGACACGCCCGCAGGGTCGAGCCCCACCGCATCCTGTTCGGGGAACAACCCCGCCTGCAGCACCCGCTCTAACACATCCGCCACCCCGAGGATGTCGTCGGTTGGGGTCGCGCAGCGCATCAGGTCGCCCTGCGTCACGAAGTCCTCAAGCCGCGCCGCGTTTTGCTGGCGTCGCGCGAACACCTCGTCCTGCGCCCACGCCCGGCACCAACCAAGCCAGCGGCGCGTCTCGCGACACCGGCCAATCAACGCCAGCCCGAGCAGATCGTCTAGCCCGCCCCCGTCGATCCCGGCGACGATCACTTCGGATCGCGCGATCAGCGTGTCGAGCGTAAGGTCCGGCTCGCCCGCTGCCTCCCAATAATCCGCGCCGCGCCACCTGTCGGTGTGCAGCGCCAGCCCGATCTCGACGTTCAGATGCTGCGACGCCCAGCGCCGCACCTCCTCCTCGCCTTTCTCGCGGGCCTGCGCGAAGTCCGCGCGCAGCCGGTCGAGCGACACGGACAGCCCGAGGTTCGGCGTCACCATGTGCCAGGCGTCGGGGTCGGCCCAAGGCTTAGCCGGGTCGATCTGCATCGCCTCCGGAAACTCGTAAAGCACCGGCAGCATCGACGCAGCCTCGCCCGTGACCCGCCCGTCGCGGATCCCCCGCGCCAGCCCCAGTTCGGCCCGGAACACGCCGGCTGGCGGCTGGTCCGACTGCGTCGTGATGATCAGAAAAAAGCTGTCGGGCTTCTGCATCAGCCCGCCCCTGATCTGCCCGATCACCCGCGCCGCATAGGACAGCGACGACATGACATGCAGCTCATCGACCAGCACGCCCTTCGGCTTCGCGCCCGTCATCACCTTCATGTCGAAAGTCTTGATCTTCAGCGTCGATCCCGTCGCCAGATCGACGATCGTCTTGACGTGATCCTTCACGTCAAAGCGCGTCGGCAGGTAACCCTCGCCGCCATTCTCGCGCCGGTCGGCCTCGATCATCCCCGCCGCCTGGGTGAAGGCGAGGTCCGCGATCTCCTGCGTCGGCCCAACCAGCAGATATTCCTGCCGCGGATCGCCGTTTTCGATCAGCGCCGTCATCATGATCCCGGCGCCGCCGGTCGTCTTCGAGTTCTTCTTCGGCACTAGGCCGAACACCTCGCGCACATGCCGCTCCCCGGCCGCGTCGACCGAGCCGAAGAGCGCCGCGACGATGTCGCGGAACCAGTCGCCCGCCGCCTCGGCCATCGCCGGTTGCCGCGCCACGTCGGGGAGCCGCAGCTTGTTGAAGATGCCGACCGCGCGCGCCGCCGCCTTTTCGTCGAGCGGCAGGTCCGGGACCAGCGAGCGTCCCTCGCGCAACCGAGCTTCCCAGTCCGGACACGCGAAGTTCCACATCTCAGTTCAAGTGCTTGCCGTCGACCAGGTCGCCCCAGCTGCCGGCCGCCACCGCGCGCCGAGCGTCGGCCTTACGCTGCTCCTTCTTACCGAGCGGCGTGGGCTTCGGCTTCTTCGCGGCCGGCGCCAGCTCCCGCAGCTCGGCCCGATCGAGCCGCTTGAACAATTCCTTGGTCGCGCCGGTGTCGCCGTCGCCCGACTTGCGAGCCAACGCCATCAGCAGCTCGCCCTCGACGCGCAGCCTCGCCGCGTCGAGAATGCGCAGCTCGCGGGAATAATGTTTCCGCAGCGTCTTCTGGTCGATGCCGAGCGCCTGCGCGATCTCCGGCCGCTTCCGGCCCATCGCCGCGAGAAGCACGCATTTCTGCCGCTTCGCATCGGTCGCCTCATGCGCGGGTCGCCCCGGACCCTCATGCCCGGGAGGGATCGGGTCCCCCAGAAGGTCGAAATCCACAACAGCCAAGGAAAAAATCTCCGCGTACGGGGGTATGCGGTCTAGAAGCCGACGACCTTCCAGACTTTCGACCCCCCCCCCCCCACCCGTGCGGCAAGGGCCGTGCCAGATCGGGGCCTCACCCCTCGGCTCGGCCCGTTCAGGCTCAGCCCGCAGCCCGCGCCTCAGCCCGCGCCTTCGGTCCGTCGTGGCAGGCCTTGCAGAGGCACTGGAGGTTGCCCGCGTCCCAGAACAGCGCCGGGTCGCCCCGATGGGGCACGACATGATCAGCGACCAACTCGCTCGTGTCCGCGATCACCCGCCCGCAGCCCGGCCACCGACAGGTGAACAGGTCGCGCACCAGCACGGCCCAACGCAGCCGCTGCCAGCGCGCGGTCTTGTACCATCGCCGCCACGGCTGCCGGTCCCGGTCGCGGTCGAACGCCTGCCGATCACCAGGCGGGAGCGAGGCGAGCCGCGGCGCCAGCCCGCGCAGTCGCGGGGTCAACGCCTTCAACTTGCCCATTAGTTCGGCCCGGAAACGACGCGGGCGGCGAAGCCGAAGCCGCGCCGCCCGTAAGGTTGGGAGAGTACCGATGCCGCGACCCGCAGGTCCGCCTCAGTGTGGCGTGAGATACGCTCAAATCGCCCATCTCGCGAACAAGAGAATTTGCGCGCCCCGCACTTAATCAGTTTGACATGCTCAACCGCTCGGAAGTCCTAGCGTTCGCGCGCTGGCACACCCGCGCCATCGCCCGCCCGTACCGCATCCGCAGCCCATCGCGACCCCGCGACAGGCCCATCTGTCGCATGACGAGCGCCCATCGCACCTGCCGCTGCCCGCGCGCCAGCTCGCTCACCGCAAGCCCGACCAGCTTGCGGTCGATCGGCGCCAGCACCTCGACCCAGCCGAACGCCTCCTCCATCTCGCCCACCTCGCGCCGGGTCAGCGACGCCGGCCGCAGCACCGCGCTAGCCATGTCGCCGCCGCGATCGTCATAGTCGCCCGCCAGCACGTCGCGCGTGATCTCCGGCCAGGCCGAGCGCAGCCGCTGCCACCCGCGCTCGCGGTCCGCGTGACGCCAGCAGGTCAGCATAGCTTCGACCAACCGCTCTTCCACCTCCGCCAGCGTGAAGCTTCCGGCGATGGAAGCTTGCAGATCAATCCTTCCGCTCATCATCGAACCTCAACCCACTGACTAACAATGATAACTTTCTTCCTCATGGAAGGATTGGAAGGGTGGAAGGATGAAACGGATATTGTGATCGTGCGCGCATGCGCCTGCGCACATGATACGGGCAACATCGCGAAAACCCTTCCAACCCTTCCACAGGCGCAGAAATCCTGCGCTTTTCCCTTCCGCGATCCATCCGCCACCCTTCCGACCCGGAAGGATTGCAGTCCGATCGCCTCATGGCGGCATGTCGTCGTCGAAGTCGGACGAGGGGCGAGAGCCCATCGCGTCCAGCACCCGGTCATCGCCATCTTCCTCGATCAGCGTGCGCGGCCTGCCCTCGTCATCCACGAAGTCGCCGACCTCGCGGGTCATGGCGATGTCCAGCCACCACACGCCATTCGACGTTTTCTTCTCATATCCCTTCTCGGCGAGCGCAGTGGAGAAGCCCTTGTTCTTCCACTCGCTCTCGCCCGCGACCCGGCACCAGGCGACAAAGACCGCGTGCAGGGCAGAGGACTGCACGCGCGATCCGGCCTCGGGAACGGTACACGCCCGCATGAACCGCGCGATCGGATCGCTGGCATCGCGATACGCTTCGGTCGCGGCGGTCACGCCCTGGGGCTCGACCAGCCCATGCGACAGATAATCCAACAGCCCCTCGACCAGCCGGTTGAGCACGCCCGACGCCTCCTCGGCGATGATCTTCGCGGGCAGCTTCGGGTCCTTTTCGGGCCAGTCCGCGACACCGGCCTCGGGCTTCTCGATGTTGCGCAGCCACGGGACCAGCTTCATCCGACTCCAGATACCGTCGTCAGTGTCCGGGATATCGAACCGCGTGTTGCCCATGATGATGAGCTTGAAGAGGGGCTGGAGGTTGAAGAACCCGCGATGCAGCATCCTGACCGGCAGCGGGTCGCCACCCGTCACCAGCTTGATCAGCGCACTGTCCAGCTTCTCGTTGCGGCCCGGCTCTGACGAGCGCAGCAGCCGCACACCGCCCAGCTTGGCCAGATCGGGTGAGGCCTGATCGCCGCGCTTCTTGATCCCCTGGTCGAGGAAGCTGCCGATCGGGATCGTGTCGGCGTAATCGCCCGCGACGTGCTGCCACACGTCCAGCGTCGTGCCCTTGCCGTTGCGCCCGCGTCCGTACCAGAACCACAGCTTCTGCTCGCCCGCGTCACCGGTCAGCGCATAGCCGCCGAGCTGGTGCAGGTAGCGCCGCATCGGTGCGTCGGGTTGCGCCCAGGCGAACATCTTGTCGTACCGCGGCGCGGGGGCAGCCGGGTCGTACACCACCGGCGACAGCTTCGTCTGCAGGTCTTCGCGGCAATGGTCGGCGAGCTCCACCGTGCCCCGGCGCGCGCCGTCAGGCGCTTCTTCGCACCGGAAGCGCAGCGTGCCGTTCATCACGTTGACGGCGAAGGGATCGCGATCGAACTGCTCGATCGGCACCGTCAGCCAGCGACGCGCCAGCGCCGCGACCGCCGCGGGCATTCCCGTCGTTTCCGACGCGCGACCGAATGCGCGCACGGTGTCCGAGAACAGCACGAAGCCCTTGCCCTTCATGATCCATCGATCGAGCCCGTGCGGGTTCTGATCGTCGTAGAGGTCCAGCTCCTGCTGCTCACCGCCACGTGGCCCGATCCGGTCGATAAGCCGCCAGCGCACGCCGGTGTCGCCGATCAGCCGCGCCTCATCCTGCAGGCTGCGGATCGTGTCGAACACCGCCGCGATCACCTCCGCCGGCGGTGTCTTTTCGTCCTGGTCGAGCACCTTCCACCGCCGTGTGTCCCAACCGACCCAGCCCTTCGCGGTGGTGAAGCGGAAATCGTGCCCAAACCGATCGCGAAACCGCTCCGCGATCCCGAACGGTGTGAGGGGATGACCGGCGCAGCGCATCGCGAGCAGCAGCGGCTCCAGGTCGAACCCGCGCGCGTATCCATCGTCCAGCGCCCGGTCGAGGTCGGCCGGCGTCAGATCGGCGACGGTCTCGGCAGGAGCCGCCAGCAACACCCGCGCAGACTCTTCGTCCAGCAGCCCGGCCGCGATGCGCCGACCCACCCCGAACGCCAGCTTCGACAGCGTGTCGCGCGACGGCTCCAGATGCTCCAGACGCCGCACCAGCCACGCCCGCGCCACGCGTTTGAGCCGGTCCGCCTCGGCCTCCCCTAGATCAGTCAGCGGATGCCCTCCATTGTGGAAGGGTTGACTGAAATCCCCGCCACGCGAGGGCTGCGCGGTGGCGGCGGGCGTGCCGCGAGAGGGCGCGCGCTCCTGACGGGCGCGCGACGATGCCGCGACCTCTGCGAGGTCGCGAGGATTTTCCTGACCTCGAGAGAGGCCGTTCTCCAGCGTCCGGTGCGCTCCATCGGGATCTTGGTTGCCCGGCATCCGGTCGATGACGTCGAGCAGCGCCGCGCGGACGACGCCGAGCGAGATCGCCCCTGCGGCGACCAGTCCGCCCATTTTTAGCCCGGCCGCAAAGATGCCGTTGTTGCGCCCGCCGTGGCGGCCGCCGCCGATCGGCGTCGCCGCCAGCTCGCTGCATTCATGGTCCAGAGCCCGCATCGCATAACGGCGCACCGCTTCGTCGTCGCCGGCCGGCAGGCTCGCGCGACGCACAGGCCGTTCATCCGCGATCTCCTCGCCGGCGCCGGCAGACCGATCCCGCGCCTTCGCCTTGCTCGCCCGCAGGATGTCGACCAGCTGCGCCGGCGCATCAGCGATCGCCGCGTCATCGCGCCAGTCGCCCCCCCGATCGAACCAGCGATACCGAGCACCCGTTTCCGGCAGCACCGAGGGCGGCGCGATGACGTATCCGCCCAGTCCGCGCACATCGACATGCTCGGGCAGGTTGCCGCGGTTGCGGATCGGCTCACCGGCAGGCTGGCGGAAGTAGACGTGCACCCCGCCCGACTGGGTGACCGCGGTCACCGATCGCGGCAGCGCGCAGCCCATCTGCGCCTCCAGGTCGGTCTTCAGCTGCTCGAGCGTCCACTCCCGCCGGCCGGTGACCTCGCCGGTGTCTGGGTCGACCTCCTCTTCGACCCGCGGATCGAAATCGAGCACGAAGCACCCGTTCGCGCCCGTCGGCAGGCCAATCAGCGCCTCGGGATGCTCGCGCCACCAGGCGAGGATCCGCTGCTCGTCGGTGGTCGCGTCCTTCAGCCCGTTGCCGGTGTACGGCGCCTTCGCCTTGAAGGTGCGCGTCTTGCCGCCCGCGCCGCCGATGACGCGCGTCTCGTCGCGCTCCCGGCACGGGAACACGGGCCACCCTCGACGCGCATATTGCAGCGCCGCCGAGCACATGGCGGACGGCAGGGTGGACGCGGACACTGGCGGCTATTCTCCAAAAAGGGTGGCGGGATGCTCGCGAGCACCGTCCCGCCGGCGGTGGAATCTCGCGTCGGGGGCCGCGCTCGCGAACCTCAGACGGGCGGTTCTTCCAGGGCGGCGCGCAGCCGTGCGAGCCGATCCTCGGCAGCATCGGCGCGAAGGGTCGCGGCCAGCTCGGCCGAGCGATCGCCGGCATGCTCGAAGCGACGCCGAACCTCGCCGAGCAGCGCATCGATGTGAATATCGGCGATCGCAGGCACCGACGGCTGCGGCTCAAACGCCGGCGACGCCAGCTGTACCAGGCCGAGCTCGACCAGCTCCACCGCAGCGCGGCCAACCACACCGTCGCCAGCTTTTGCGCGAGCCTCAATCGCTTTCAGGATCTCGCCCGAAGCCGCAAAGGTGATCGTCCGTTTCGTCGCGGGCGCAGGGTTAGCTGGCATGTCAGGCTCCTCGTGAATGGTTTTGACAGATGGCACGGGCCGTCCGAGTGCCCCTCCGAGACGCTGGCGCCCGTCGCGGCATGGAGCGCAGCGACCATCGACCAGGCGAGGACAATCCTCACCACAGCTGTCGCACTCGCCCGGTTTGCCGGGCGGTATCGGTATCCGAGCCTGTGCGATGCTGCGCGCCAGGTGCTCGGCCTCCAGCTCGACGGCCATGTCCACTTCGTCCGCCATCACGCCGCCACCTGGTCGAGCAGATCGAACAGGCTCCCGGTCGCCCTGCCAGCATCTTGCTCGCGCAGCAGCCGCACCCCGTCCGCGAAATAGCCCGGGTTGAGCTCGCTTGCCGCGCCGCGCCGGCCGAGCTTCACCGCCCGCATCGGCACCGTCATCAGCCCACCGAACGGATCGTAGACCAGCTCGCCCGGCTCGCTCCACAGCCCGATCGCGCGGTCGACGATGTCGAACGGCAGCGGGCACAGATGCTGCTCGCGGCCCTTCGCCGCCTGCAGCGTGTTCGCGCCCAGCATCCGCGCCACGTCCGTCCACACCTCCGGATGCCAGCTCTGCGCCGGCAGCAGCGCGAAGTCGGTGGGGAGCGCCTGACGACGCTCCATCGACTCGGTCAGCGCGACGTGATGCTCGTGCTCGTGAACGTTCGCGAACGACCAGCCGCGAAACAGCTGATAGATGCCGTCATGCGGCAGCCCCTCCAGATCGGCGGGCGTCAGCACCCGGTTCCCCGACGATCGCCAGAACCCGCTGGCGTCGTTCTGCCAGCGCGACGGCGAATAGCCGCTGTTCGCCACCAGCCGTGCCTTGTAGTTGCGCACCCGCGCATCGTCCCAGTCGACGATCCGGCCGTCCTCCAGATCAACCAGCGGCTTCGGCTTGACGACCGGGCGGTCGGCATAGCCGCGCGCGCGGTCCGTCTGCGGCTTCCTGAACACCAGCAGATATTCGGGCATCCCGCCGCCCTGGCGGCTCCCATCCTTGCAATGCTCGGTCCAGCCGAGGCGATAGGTCTGCGCGTTCTCCCGCACCACGTCGGTGACGATCGTACGCCGCGACAGGAAGGCGAAACCGTGGCGGCGATAATGCGCCACGCACTCGTCGGAGAACGGGTCCACCGTCTGGAAGCCCAGCCCGTCCATCCCGCCCGGCCGGATGCGATCCTTGACATGCACCGCCAGGATGCGCCCCGGCTCCAGCACCCGCAGCAGCTCCGGCGTAGCGCGCACCCCGACCGGGTCCGCAGCCTCGCGGTACAATCCGGTCGCGATCATGTCGGCAAAGGCGCGCAGCTCGTTCTTCACCGCCGAAGCCTCTTCGATCGTCAGCCTGCCGCGCGCCGCGATCCGATCGATCTGCCGCTCGCGTTCGCGGCGCAGGCCGAGGATGCCGCCGCGCTCCGCCACGATCTCCTCGCGCCGCACCTGTTCGAAGGTCCGCCGCTTCATGCCGCAAGCCCCGTGCGCGCGGCGGTCGCGACGATCGTCACCAGCCGGTACGTGGGCGGGGAGACATGAGCGATCGAGATGATGTGCAGCGACTTCAGCGCGCCGATCGACGCCTCGACCGTCGCCACGTCCAGCTCCGCCAACTCGGCCAGCCGATGGTTGGTCGGACACGGCCGGCGAAACTGGGCCGCCCGCGACAGGATCGGCAGCACCCGGTCCACGGCCGTCCACTCCAGTGCCTCGTCCACCTCTCCCACGAGGCGCGGCGCCGACAGCACCGACCGCGGCGGCCGTGCGACGGCGGCGGGAGCATCCGACCAGGGGCGGCTGGTCCGCTCGGCGAAGTACGAGAACACGCCCGTGTCGCCGAACTCTTCGGGACACACGCGGTATCGCGCCAGGTTCACCAGCTCGCGCGCCGCCAGCATGCGCGCGCATGCCGCCCCGGCCGAGCCGGGGGGCAGCGAGCAGCGCGTCGCATACACGAACCGGTCGCCTGCCCGCGCGGTCCGCGCCCACGCCTCCAGGCGCGCAGGACTGGCGACGACGCCGGGCGCCTCGTCGATGATGCGCTCGTCGCTCACGCCGCCTGCAGCGCCTGCTCGGGGTTCTCGAACCAGCCGCCGGCGGGCGGCTTCTGCCACAGCCGCCAGCCGATCCCGGCGCGCTGCATCAGTACCTGGGTCAGCACCGCGCCGGGGACGACCTCGCCCGCCAGCATCCGCTCGACCGTGGTCTCGCCGCAGCCGGGCAGATCGCGCGCTGCGACCCGCACGTCGCCGCGATGCTCGCGTCCGATCCACCACGCCAGCCGGCGCGCGCCTTCGTTCGGGACCTTCGCCCCGAGGTGCATCTTCACCATCATCGTTTCCCTTCGATCGCGGCCAGCGCCGCATCCATCGCCACCGCCACGTCGATCAGGTCGGCGACCTGCTTTCGCGCAGCCCGCGCTTCGTCAGCATCGACCTTGCCGTCCGCCAGCGCCGCGCAGATCGCCGAGGCGATCGCGCCGCCCTCCCGTGCCTGCCGCGCCACCAGGTGGAGCAGGTCGCCCGCCTCCGGCAGCGCGTCGGGCAGCTTGACGAGCGCGAAGCCCTGCTGCGCCGCCAGCGCACGGGTGACGTGCGGCCAGCCTTCGCGACCACGGGCGAGCGGCTCGAGGTCCGCCAGCACGTCAAGCGCGACGAAGCTGTCCGGTTCGTTGGGCGACTGGTTGCAGCCGAGCACGGACTTGCCGACCCGGCAGAACCCCGCCGCTGCCTCGAGCCCTCCGACACCGCGGATCATCTCCCCGGTGGCGCGCTTGAGCGCGAGCTTCTCGGGCGTCGTCGCCCTCACGCTGCGATCTCCGCCGGCGTGGCGGAAAGATCGTCCGCGTTTCCGGGTGACCCATCCCCCTCCGCGCGCGCATGCTCGCGCACATGATCAGCCTCGCCCCCCTCGCTCGCCACCGCCTCCGGCAAGGCCACCCCGTGCCGATCGGCGAGCTCGCCCAGGTCGAGCTCCGGGCGCTCCATGCGAGCGGTTCGGACGAGGTGGTTGAGGCGGGAGCCGCTCAGGTCTTTCCGCCACCGCGAGACGGACGAAGGCGGCGCATTGGTGAGCTCGGCTACCGCGACGGTGCCGCCCATCGCGTCGATGAGTGCGTTGGCGAACTGTTCCATTCCGGCAATGTTGCCGATACGGAAACCTCAAATCAAGCTAAATCTTTCCGCATCGGTAATTGCCATATTGGCAAGCGACCGTTTGAAGTCCCAAATATGGACAAGGAAGAGATCAGGGCACGGATGAAGGCACGCGGGCTGCAGCAGGTCGACCTCGCGAATGCCCTCGGCGTAACCCCAGTGACCATTTCGAAATCGCTCGGGCCCGGTGGCACGCGCCCCTTCAAGTACCACGAGATGAAGAAGCTGGAAGCATTGCTCGCCGACCCGGCGGGGGAGGTCGAGGGCACGGCAACGGTCATGATCCCGGTTATCGGCCAAGTCGTCGCTGGCACTTGGCGCGAGGAGGTGCAGCGCCCGTTAGGTCACATGGCGATGGACCGCACCTCGACTCCGCCCCGCTCATTTGCGCTGGAAGTTGACGGAGACTCGATGGATCTGGAGATCGCCTCAGGCGGCAGGGTCGTCGTCGATCCCGACGACAAGGCGCTGTTTCCTGGCCGGCTCTACGTCGTGATCAATCAGGCAGGCGAGACCACCTTCAAGCAGTACGCCGAACACCCGGCTCGCTTGGAGCCGAGGTCCACCAACCCGGTGCACCAGCCGATCGCGATTGGAGAAGAGCCGTTCACGCTCATCGGTCGGGTAACCGCGCTCTACAGAACCCGCTGAGCGTCACGCAGCTCGTCGCCCGTTCGCTTCCCACTCCTCGAAGTTCATTGGAACCGACAGGCGCTCGATGTCGCCGGGGACGGTCACATAGAACCGGCCCCGCTCGTCAACGGAGCCGAGCCCCTCGGCCCTTAGATCGTCCTGCACCTGCTTCGAGCAGCTCCGCCACGGCCCGACAGGACGCCCGAAACACAGCGCCCGATACCAATATGCCACTATGGTGTCGCCCACGACTCACTCCATCCCGTCGGTCAAAGGTGGAACGAGGCAGGAACAGAAATCAAGCGACAGCTTCTACTTGCCGATATGGCAACAAATATACTTGACGGGTAACTTTCCGATATGGAAATAAGCGGCGTGGGCATACCGCCCAACGGAACGCCGCGATGCAGCACCTCGACCCGATCAATCCGGAACCGAGCGGCTTTCCCGTTCCCGTGCCGTCGCTCCGGTGCAAGGGAGAGCCCCATGCTGACGCTGTTGCTTTTGCTCGTTTCGACATCGCCCACGATTGGAGCGACACCAGCACGGCAAGCGGCCGCTTCTACGATCCAATGCCGCCCGACGGACGGCGACACGATCCGCTGCGGTTCGGAGCGCATCCGTTTGCTGGCGATCGATTCGCCGGAGATGCCGGGGCACTGCCGACGCGGTCGGACCTGCGCTCGGGGCAACCCGCAGGCGGCAAAGGCGAGCCTCTCCGCGCTGCTGCGCTCGGGCTCCCCGCTGATCCGCAGGGTCGGGACCGACCAATACGGGAGGACGCTGGCCATGGTGAGCGTGAACGGCACGGACCTGTCTTGCCACCAGCTTCGGGCGGGACACGCGATCTACAAGCCACGCTGGGACGATGGCGCGCGCGTGAGGAGAACCTGCCGCTTCGGCCGGAGCCCGACGACGAAGGGCTAGACGCCTACCTCGACGGTCTGCTCGCGGTAATCTGCACCGCAGCGATCGTTCTCGTCGTCGTGGTCGGTCTGGGCGGCGCCTGGTGGGGCGGACGGCCATGAGCGGCCCCGCTTACCCGCTTCCGCCCATGGCCGGGCAGCGTGACGATCCACGCGTGAAGACGGCCGTGGGTCCGACGATCCTGCTCCAGTCAGGGGTCGTACTTCGACCTGCTCGATCCGTTCAACAGCGAGTTCTCGATCGAGGACATCGCTCACGGGCTATCCAACACCTGCCGCTTCGCTGGTCAGTGCCGCGAGTTCTACTCGGTGGCCGAGCACAGTTGGCACGCAAGCTTCCTTGTCCCGCAGCACCTGAGCCTGTCGGCTCTCATGCACGATGCGGCGGAGGCGTTCATCGGCGACGTCACCCGGCCGCTCAAGTCGCTGCTCGGCACCTACAAGATCGTCGAGAGCAACATCGAACAAGCCATCGCGTACCGCTTCAGGGTCGCGGGCACCGACGCTGCCGAGATCAAGAACGCGGACCTGCAGATGCTGCAGGCCGAACGCTTCGCGCTGATGCCCCCGAGCCCCGAAGGCGAATGGCCGCTGTTCGCGGGCGTCGAGCCTGTGCACGTCGATCTGCGCTGCTGGGGGCCGGGAGAGGCGAAGGAGCAGTTCCTCCGCCGGTTCTCGGAGCTGCAACAGTGACCCCCCTCGTCATCGACAACTTCGCCGGCGGTGGTGGCGCGTCGACCGGGATCGAGGCGGCGCTCGGCCGCGCGGTCGACGTGGCGATCAACCACGATCCGGAGGCCGTCGCGATGCACCTCGCGAACCACCCCGCCAGCCGCCACTTCTGCCAGTCGATCATGGCGGTCGACCCGCTGGAGGCGACGGGCGGCGCGCCGGTCGCGCTCGCCTGGTTCTCCCCCGACTGCAAGCACCACAGCAAGGCGAAGGGCGGCAAGCCGGTCGAGAAGAACATCCGCGACCTCGCCTGGATCGTCGTCCACTGGGCGGAGCGGCTGCGCAAGGCGACGCCGGACGGCCGCGGCGCACCCGCGATCATCATGCTCGAGAACGTCGAGGAGTTTCGCCAGTGGGGGCCGCTGGTCCAGGACGCGGAGGGCAAGCACCGCCCCTGCCCCGACCGTCGCGGCGAGACCTTCGACCTGTGGGTCCGCGCGCTCAAGCGCCAGGGCTATCGCGTCCAGTGGCGCGAGCTGCGCGCCTGCGACTTCGGCGCGCCCACCAGCCGCAAACGCCTGTTCCTGATCGCCAGGCGCGACGGCCTGCCGATCGTCTGGCCGACGCCCACGCACGGGAAGCGAGACTCTGCCGAGGTCGAGCGCGGCGAGCGCCTGCCGTGGCGCACCGCCGCCGAGATCATCGACTGGTCGCTCCCCTGCCCGTCGATCTTCTCCCGCACCCGCGAGCTGAAGGACACCACCAAGCGCCGCATCGCGCACGGGGTGATGCGATACGTCGTCAACGCCGCGCGGCCGTTCGTCGTCGGCGTCGGCGGCAGGCGCGGTCAGAGCCCGGAACGATCGATCGACGTGCCGTGGCCGACGCAGACCGCAAAGGCCGACGCCGCGATCGTCAACGCCGCGATCGTACCCATCACCCACGCGGGCGGCGAGCGAACACACAGCCCGGACGAGCCGCTCCGCACCGTCACCACCGCCAGCCGTGGCGAACTGGCGGCAACCAGCGCGACACTGATCATGATGGGTTATGGCGAGCGGCCGGGGCAAGAGCCCCGCGTCCCTGGCCTCGACCAGCCCGCCCGCACCGTCGTATCGGGCGGCGGCAAGCACGGCCTCGTCACCGCCCACTTGGAGAAGTTCAAGACGCGTTCTGCCGGCGCCTCCGCTGCGGAGCCAGCCCCCACGGTGCTAGCCAGCGGGGGGCCAGCTGCGGTCGTCACCAGCTTCCTGTCGCACTTCTACACCTCGAACACGAACGGCGGACAGGGCGACCCGCTCCAGCCGGTCAAGACAGTCACCAGCGAGGGTCAGCATCACGCCGTCGTCTGCGCGCACATGGAGCAGGCGAACACCGGCATGGTCGGCCACCCCGCCACGCGCCCGCTGTCGACGATCGTCGGGCGCGGCACGACGCAGCGGCTGGTCGAGACGACGATGGTCCCCGCCGACGCGCTCCCGCCCGAACTGATGGAGCGCGCCACCCGCACCGCCGCCTTCCTGATCAAGTATTATGGAACGGGCGCAGTCGGGCAGGCTCTTGACGCACCGATCCACACGCTTTCGAGCAAGGACACGTTTGCCGTCGTCACCGTGACGATCGAGGCCGCGACCTACGTGCTGGTCGACATCGGCATGCGGATGCTCACCCCGCGCGAGCTCGCCCGCGCCCAAGGCTTCCCCGACAGCTACATCCTCGACGCGCCCGGCCCGAACGGCGAGCCGCTGACCAAAACCGCGCAGATCAGGATGATCGGCAACAGCGTCTGTCCGCAAATGGCCGAAGCCCTCGTCCGCGCCAACGTCGCGATCGCGGCCGAGCAGGTGGCGGCATGACTGCCGTCGACAACCTATTCGCGCGTGGCGTGCGCATGCTCCACGAGGAGATGGTCGAGATGACCCTCGCCTCGCTGCGTGCCTACTGGCCAGCGCATCAGCACGTCGCCCTCGCGTGGTCGGGAGGCAAGGACAGCACTGCGCTGGTGACGCTGCTCGTCCACCTTATCGACGCGGGCGAGCTGCCGCAGCCCGAAGTGCTCTATGTTTTCTACGCGGACACGCGGCTCGAGCTGCCGCCGCTCCAGCGCGCGGCCGATTTGATGATGAACATGCTGCGCGCGCGCAACTGGATCCGCGTGGTTGTCGTCACCGCTCCGCTCGACAAGCGGTTCATGGTCTACATCCTCGGTCGCGGCGTACCGCCGCCCAATAACAACACGCTCCGCTGGTGTACCCGCCAGATCAAGGTCGAGCCCATGGCCGCGGCGCTGGGCGAAGCGATCGCGGCATTGCCCGGCAGCGCCCTGATGCTGACCGGCGTGCGAGAGGGCGAGAGCGCGGTCCGCGACGGACGGATCGCCATGTCTTGTTCGAAGGACGGCGCCGAATGCGGTCAGGGCTGGTACCAACAGGTCCTGCCGGACGCCAAGGGCATCCGCGGCCGCATCGCCACCCTCGCACCGCTGCTCCACTGGCGGGTCTGCACGGTCTGGGACTGGCTGAAGGTCTACGCGCCGCAGCCGGAGTTCGGCGGCTGGCCGACAGCCATCCTCGCGGATGCGTACGGCGGTGACGACGCTACCGAGATTAACGCGCGCACCGGTTGCATCGGCTGTCCACTCGCAGCTCGGGACACTGCGCTCGAAGTCATCTGCGCCATGCCGGCATGGACGCACCTCACGCCGCTGCTGGAGCTGAAGCCGCTCTACCGCTGGATGCGCGAGCCCGCCCAGCGGCTGCGCAAGTCTGGCGTTGAGCGGCTGAAGGATGGCTCCATCGCTAAGAACCCGCAGCGAATGGGCCCGCTGACGCTAGAAGCGCGCGCGATCGCGCTGGTACAGGTCCTCGACATCCAGCGTCGCGCGCGCGTCGACCTGATTAACGGGGAGGAAGAGGCGCGCATCCGCGAGCTGATCGCCGCGCACACCTTCCCGAATAAGTGGGATGGCGACGAGCCGAGCGCCGCAGCTTGGCTCGACCAGGTCAATCAGGACGGCACGGTGCAGCCCATCCTCTTTCGCGACCTCGTGGGCGCATGACCCCGCCCCGCTTCGCCGCACGGCCGGAGGTGTTCGACTACCTGCTCGACGCCGCGCGCCGCCTGCTCGCCGAACGCGAAGCGCGATACCCGGCGATGATCGAGGCGGGCAAGCTGGCCGTCGCCGACGCCACCCGCAAGCTTGAACTGGCCCGCTGTCTGGTCGCGCAGTGGCGCTGGGCTGCCGACCCGGCGCGCGCGACGCTAGGCGAGTGGCGGGAGCCTGGCCATTTCAATGCGTGGGCGCACGAACTCGCGGCCGAGATCGCCGACGCCGCCACCCGCGCCCGCGCCCTCGCCGATCGTGACCCGACCCCGCTGCGCCGCGAGGTCGCCGACATGTACGAGGCGCTCGCCTGGTGGCAGCAGCCCGTCTCCCCCGGCCGCGCGCGCATCGTCGCCCATGCCGACTTCACCGCCGGCGTCCGCGACCCAGGCGCTCGCCGCCTGATCCCCGTGTTACACGCGACCCCGCAGAACGCCGCAGGAGCGCCACCCCGCCCGGTCGCCACCTGCCCCGAGTGTAGGTCCCCGGTCACGCCGGGAAAGCTGTTCTGCTCGACAGAGCATCGCACCGCCTGGAACAACCGCCAGACCGTGCGCGGCCGCGTCCTCACCAGCCTGGCCATCGTCATGCGCGTCACCCGCAACGGCACCCGCGGCGATCGCGCGACCGGCAAGCAGGCGACGCACGAGTTCAACACGCTCGTCAGCCGCTGGATCGACGAGGACGCCCGTGCTGGTCGCCAGCCGTGGCCGGAGTACCAAGCCCGCCGGTACCGCCTCGGGTTCGACCCGCTGTGAGCCCGAAGCCGTCGCCTGAAGTGCTCGCTTTCGTGAGAGCCCTTGCGCGCGCCAACGTGGCGAGGGACATTGCCGCCGCCCGCCAGCAGGACAGGTCCGCTGAAAACCCTCGTTTACGCCCGCTATTCTAGCCAGCTCCAGAACGCCCGGTCGATCGAGGACCAGGTCTCGGACTGCCGCGCCCGCGCCACGCGCGAGGGCTGGGACGTGGTGGAGGTGTTCACCGATTACGCGATCAGCGGCGCCGCCGGCATCGACGAAGCCGGCCGGCCAGGTCTGGCCGCGTTGTTAGCGCGCGTCGATCGCGGGGGCGTCGACCAGCTGCTGACCGAATCGACCGACCGGCTCGCCCGTCACCAGGGCGATGACTTCGCCTTGCGGGAACGGCTGCAGTTCGCAGGTGTCCGCCTCTTCACCCTCATGGAGGGCGAGGTCGACGACATTACCGGCACCATCAAGGGGCTGATGAACGCGCGTTTCCGCAAGGATCTGGGTGACCGGACCCGACGCGGGCAGCGTGGCGCGGTCAGCGAGGGCCGGGCACCCGGCGGGCTCGCCTACGGGTACCGTCGCGCCAACCGCCTGGACGAGCGCGGCGACATCGTGCGGGGCCTGCGCGAGATCGATTCGGACGAGGCCGAGGTGGTCGTCCGCATCTTCACCGAATACGCGGCCGGCCGCAGCCCGCGCGCGATCGCGAGCGGGCTGAACGCGGACGGGATCAAGGCGCCCCGCAGCGCCGCCTCCTGGCGCACCACCACCATCCTCGGCGATCGCCAACGCCACACCGGCATGCTCAACAACCGGACCTATGCTGGCGTCATGGTCTACAACCGCACGCGCAAGGTCACCGACCCGCGCACCCGCCGCAAGCTGATCAGGCCGAACCCCCAGGCCGACTGGGTGGAGCACGCGGTGCCGGATCTCCGGATCGTCAGCGACGCTCAGTGGCAGGCCGCACAGGATCGCCGGGGTGAGCAGGCCGACCGGCCAATCCACCAGCAGCGGCGCCCGAAGCACCTCCTCTCCGGGCTCGGCCGGTGCGGAAACTGCGGCGGTGGCTGGGTCCGCCAGAGCCACCAATATTGGGGCTGCGCGCGCCGCAAGGATGGTCGCGGCTGCGACAATCGTCTCCACATCCGGTCGGACAGGTTCGAGCGCGCGGTCATCGATCAGCTGAAGGAGCTGTTCCTCAGCCGCGAGGCCATCAGCGAGTATCTGCGCGAGTACCATCGCGAACACGCCCGCCGCGCCGGAGAGTCGACCCGCGAGCGCGCAACACTCGAGCGGAAATTCGGCGAGGCCACCCGCAAGGTCGATCGCCTGATCGGCGCGGTGGCCGATGGCGGCGCGGAGTTCTCCGAGATCAGGGACGTGCTCGCGGTCGCCAGGCGCGATCGCGACGAGCTGGCCGGCCGCCTCGCATCGATCGACGCCCTACCGGTCTTGGCTCTGCACCCAGGGCTGGCCGAAGAATACCGCCGCCAAATCGATCAGCTCGACAAGGTGCTCACCGAGAACGATGCCGCCCAGCTGGAGGCGATCCCCCGCCTGCGCGCGCTGATCGAGCACATCACACTCACGCCCGACGAAGCTGGGGAAACGCTAATCGTGGAGGTGCACGGCCGTCTCGATCGTGTGGTCGAGCTTGCCACCGGGGCGCCCGTCCCGAAGTCGGCAGCGAAGCGCCGCGCTGCCGTCCGATAACGGGTGTTTCCTGCAACCGGCACCGCACAGCGCGCACGGACGCAGCTGCATCCGAGACGCTGCAGCGCGACCGGGCCGGGCTTCAGCCCGGCTTCGACGTCACGGATTTACTCGGTGACGGCGCTCGCCCGAAGCAACCCGCTCGTTGCCTCAGCGTTACAAAGCCCGGGCATGATAAAAGTCGCCAGCTACAACATGCGCAAGGGCGTGGGTCTCGACCGCAAACGCTCGCCCGAGCGCATTCTCGAGGTGCTGAACGAGATCGACGCCGACGTGGTCGCGCTCCAGGAGGCCGACCGCCGCTTCGGCGCCCGCGCCTGCGTCATCTCGCCACAGCTGCTCGAGGCAGAGTCGGACTGGAAGGCCGTCGATTTCGGCATGCGCGCCGCCTCGATGGGCTGGCATGGCAACGCCCTGCTCGTCCGCAAGGCCGCCACCGTCGAGAGCGGCGGCCCCATCCACCTGCCGGCGCTGGAGCCGCGCGGCGCGGTCACCGCCGACGTGACGCTGCCCGTCGGGCCGGCGCTGCGCATCGTCGGCATGCATCTTGATCTGTCAGGGCTGTGGCGGCGGCGCCAGGCGGCGGCGGTCATGACCCACGTCGATAAGGCGGCCGAGCCGCGCGAGACGGTGTTGATGGGCGACCTCAATGAATGGACCGGGGCCGCCGGCTGTCTGCGCGACTTCGCTCGCCGGTATCAGTTCGCGGAGACTGGCCCGTCATTTCACGCCCGCCGCCCGGTCGGCCGCCTCGATCGCATCATGGTCTCTCCCGGCCTGCGGGTCGCCGATTGCGGTGTCCACGCCAGTCCCAGCGCGCGCAAGGCCTCCGATCACCTGCCGATCTGGGCGATACTGGAGCCCAGCTGATGCGCGAAAAGGAGCTACGTCTCGCGCTCGTCTGCTATGGCGGCATCAGCCTCGCCGTCTACATGCACGGCATTACCAAGGAGGTGTGGCGCCTCGCCTGCGCCAGCCGCGCGGTGCACGACGGCGCTCCGCCCGGCAGCGGCAGTCAGGGCGTGTACCAGGAGTTGCTGGCGGAACTGGAGCAGCACGCCGGGGTCCGCATCCGCGTCCTGCCCGACATCATCGCCGGCGCCAGCGCGGGCGGGATCAACGGCATCTTCCTGGCCCAGGCGATCGCGACCGGGCAAAGCCTCGACCCGCTCACCGACCTGTGGCTGACCAGCGCGGACGTGGAGGCGCTGATCGACGGCGAGGCGGCACCCAAATCGCGCTTTTCCAAGCTATGGGCGAAGCCGATCGCCTGGCTGGCGGCGGGGCGCGGCGGCGACAAGCTCGACGAGCTGGACGAGCCCACCCGCGACGAGGTCCGCGGCAAGCTCTCGCACCTGATCCGCTCGCGCTGGTTCGAGCCTCCGTTCGGGGGTGCCGCGTTCACCGGCCTGCTGCTCGACGCGCTCGACGCGATGGCGTCGTCGCCGCGCGGACCCCGGCTGCTCCCCGCCGGTCAGCCGCTCGACCTGTTCGTCACCGTTACCGACTTCACCGGCCACCCCGAGCGCCTCCAGCTCAACTCGCCGCCCGAAGTGATCGAGACCGAACACCGCGTCGTCATCGACTTCAGCGATCATGGGCAGGCGGTGGACACGCTCGCGGCCCTGCCCGAACTCGCCTTTGCCGCGCGCGCGACCTCCAGCTTCCCGGGTGCCTTTCCGCCGTTCAGCGCCGTGGAAATCGACGCGGTTCTCAAGCTGCGGCGTAAGGCCTGGCCGGGTCGCCGCGCCTTCCTCGCCCGTATCCTGCCCCGACAAGCGGCCACCAACACGGCCGACAAGGCGGTGCTGATCGACGGCTCCGTGCTCGCCAACGCGCCGTTCCGCCCGGCCATCGAGGCGTTGCAGCGGCGACCCGCCAAGCGCCAGGTCGACCGCCGTTTCGTCTATATCGACCCTTCTCCCGGCAACAAACTCCGCCTCGGCACACCCGGCGAGGCACCCGGCTGGTTCCAGACGATCCTCGGCGCGCTCTCCGATCTGCCGCGCCAGCAGCCGATCCGCGACAATCTGGAGGCGATCGCTGCCCGTTCCGCGCGCACCGAACGGCTGCGCGGCATCGTCGAGACGATCCGGCCAAGCGTGGAGGCGGAGGTGAGCGCGCTGTTCGGCGGGCAACTCGACGCCGAGCGCCCCACGCCCACTCGACTGATCGCCTGGCGGCGACGCGCGCATGGCGCCGCGGTCGAGACGGCGGGCTACGCCCACGCGGCCTATGCTCACCTCAAGGTCGCGGGCGTTCTCGACACGCTGGCGGCGCTTCTGATCCAGCTCAGCGACCGCCGTACGCCCGAGGCGCTTACCGCCGGTCTGCGCGAAGTACTGCCCGCGCTCGGCACCAATGCGGATGCCACCGTCGCGTTCCTGCGGGGCTTCGACATCGGCTATCGCATTCGCCGCCTGCGCCTGCTCGCCCGCCGCCTCGCCGACCTCGAGCACGGCGCCGACGAGACCAGCCTCGCGCCCGTCCGGGATGCGATATACGCTTCGCTGGCGCTCTACCTCGACCGGCAACGCCCCGAAGCGCATGGCGACCTCCGCCCGCTGATCCGTCGGGCGCGCTGCGACTGGCAGGTGGTAGCAGAAACGCTGTCCGCCTCGCTCGACCTTACCGCGTTGGACGCGGAGACGGACAAGCGCCTCGCCGGGGCTTTCGCTTCGCTGCCGTCGGCGGAGCGCCGTTCGCTGCTGCTCAGCTATCTGGGCTTCCCCTGGTTCGACGTCGCCACTCTGCCCTTGCTGCAGGGCGAGGGACTGGACGAGTTCGACCCGATCAGGATCGATCGCATCGCGCCCGACGACGCCCGCTCGATCCGTTCAGGCGGCGCGGAGGCCACCTTGAAGGGCATCCAGTTCAATAACTTCGGCGGATTCTTTAGCAGGACGTATCGGGAAAACGATTATCTGTGGGGACGTCTGCACGGTGCCGAGCGGCTGATCGACATCACCGTCTCCACCAGCCCCACCCGCCTCAAGCCCGGGCGGGTCGCCGACTTGAAGCGCCGCATCTTCCGCGCCATCCTCGATGCCGAAGCGCCGCGCCTCACCGCCATCGCGCCGCTGATCGCCAGCCTGCGGCAGGAGATCGGCTAGCATCCCGGGGCCAACCGCGTTACCCTCCCCGTTGATGCAGTTCCTCAAATACCTCTTCTGGTGCCTGCTCGCCTTTCTCGCCGCGGTGTTCACCTTCGGCAACTGGACCCGCGTCGAAATCCATCTGTGGGGCGGACTGATCGCGCTGGTGAACCTGCCTTTCCTGCTGCTCTGCACGTTCCTGCTCGGGTTGGTGCCGATGCTGATCTACCATCTCACCGCGCGCTGGCGGCTTCGCCAACGACTGCAGACCACCGAGCGCACGGTCGAGGCGTTGCGGGTCAGCATGCCGATCGAGGCTCCGCCGGCAGAGCCGGTGCCGGCGATCACCGCCCAGCCATGACCAGCCGCATCCCATGACTTCCCGTATATACGTCGCGCTCGACACGCCCGATCTCGCCCGGGCGCAGGCGATCGCAACGCGGGTCCGTCACCATGTCGGCGGCCTGAAGCTGGGGCTGGAGTTCTTCGCCGCCCACGGCCAGCATGGGGTCCGCGAGCTGGCGCATCTCGGCCTGCCCATCTTCCTCGATCTCAAGCTGCACGACATCCCCAACACCGTCGCCAAGGCGGTGCAGGCGCTGAGCGCGCTGGAGCCCGCCATCCTGACCATCCACGCCGCCGGCGGGCGGGCGATGCTGGAGGACGCCAAGGCCGCCGCGCCGCCGGCGACCAAGGTCGTCGCGGTGACGATGCTGACCAGCCTCGACGCGGAGGACCTGCTTGCCACCGGCGTCGTCGGCAGCGCCCACGATCAGGTCGTCCGGCTCACCGATCTGGCGCAGGAGGCCGGCCTCGACGGCATCGTCTGCTCGGGCGCGGAGGTCGCCGCCGCCAAGGCGCGCTGGTCCAGGGGCTTCTTCGTCGTTCCCGGCGTCCGCCCCGCCAACGGCGTGGCGGGCGACCAGAAGCGGGTCGTCACCCCGCGCCAGGCGCTCGACTCGGGCGCGTCGATCCTCGTCGTCGGCCGCCCGATCACCCAGGCCGACGATCCCGACGCAGCCGCCCGGGCGATCGGCGCGACGCTTTAGGCCACCCCAGCCGCCAGCTCGCCGTGCGTGAGCGCCGCCGTGAATCGCGCGCGGTCCCGTGTCGAGGTGAGCCGGATGACCCTGACATCGCTCCCCGCCAGCAGTCGCTCGACCAGCGGCCTGATCCGCCGGCGAAAGGTCAGGATGTACGCCACGAACTCGGCGTCGAGCTTCTCCGGGCAGCCCTCCGTCATGTCGGGTCGCGACCGTCCACGCCAGCGCCGCACCCGCTTCATCGCGCCCCACAAACAGGTGGCGGTCGGCAGATCCAGATAGACCACCAGCGTTGGGCGCCGCAGCCGCGCCGGCAGCGTGCTGTTGTACATGCCGTCGATCACCCAGTGCGGCCCGTCCGCAAGCGCCGCCGCCCGTGCCAGCCACGCCTCGCGCTCCGGCTCCACCCAGCCCGGCTGCCAATGCTCCGCGTCCAGGTGGATCAGCGGCAGGTCTGTGGCGCGAGCGATCAGCGTCGCCAGCGTGGACTTGCCCGCACCGGGACAGCCGATCACGGCGATGCGCTGTTCGGGTTGCTCGATCACCGCCCGTCCCTATAGCCGTGCCATGCCTGCGACAGCGAAAATCTGCGGCCTGACCACGCCCGAGACGATCGATGCTGCGATCAAGGGCGGAGCCAGCCATATCGGCCTGAACTTCTTCCCCCCCTCGCCACGCCACGTCGAGATCGACCAGGTGCGCGCGCTTGCCGCACGGATGCCCTCGCACGTCCAGGCGGTTGGAGTCTTCGTCGACCCTGACGAGCGGCTGGTGGCGGACGCGATGCAGGCGGCGGGGCTGTCCGTCATCCAGCTCCACGGCTCCGAGTCTCCCGACCGAGTCGCGGAGCTGAAGCGGCTGACCGGGCTGGAGACGTGGAAGGTCCTCTCCATCCGCACCCGCGCCGACCTTGAGCGCGCGCGAGACTATCGCGGCGCCGTGGACCTCCTCCTTTATGACGCCAAGACGCCGCCGGGTTCGGCGCTGCCGGGCGGGATGGGGCTGCGCTTCGACTGGACGCTGCTCGACGGCTTCGATCACCCGCTGCCGTGGGGGCTCTCGGGCGGGCTGGAGCCGGGCAACGTCGCCGACGCGATCCACCGCACGGCCACGCGGATGGTGGATGTCTCCTCCGGCGTGGAGACCGCCCCGGGGGTCAAGGACCCAGAGCTAATCCGGGCTTTCCTTAGGGCGGTGGAGGCTGCCTAGCGACGGGTGACAGGACGGCGCGGCGCGCCTAAACGCCGACGCGATGAACGCCCCCAACTCCTTCCGCCTGCAGCCCGACGAACGCGGCCATTTCGGTCAGTTCGGCGGCCGCTATGTCGCGGAAACGCTGATGCCGCTCGTACTGGAGCTGGACGCCGCCTACCGCGCCGCCAAGGTGGACCCGGCGTTCAAGGCGCAGTTCGACGACCTGCTCGAACATTATGTCGGCCGCCCCTCGCCGCTTTACTATGCCGAGCGCCTGACCGACGCGCTGCGCGCTTCCGCGCCGGAGGGCATGGGCGCGCAGGTCTGGTTCAAGCGCGACGAGCTGAACCACACGGGCGCGCACAAGATCAACAACTGCATCGGCCAGATCCTGCTCGCGATCCGTATGGGCAAGACCCGGATCATCGCGGAGACCGGCGCCGGCCAGCACGGCGTCGCCACCGCGACCGTCTGCGCGCGGTTCGGCCTGCCTTGCGTCATCTACATGGGCGCGCGTGACATCGAGCGACAGCAGCCCAATGTGTTCCGGATGAAGCTGTTGGGTGCCGAAGTTCGTGCGGTAACTTCGGGCGCGCAGACGCTCAAGGACGCGATGAACGAGGGCCTGCGCGATTGGGTCGCGAACGTTCAAGACACCTTCTACATCATCGGCACCGCCGCGGGCCCGCACCCCTATCCGGAGCTGGTCCGCGACTTCCAGAGCGTGATCGGCACCGAAGCGCGCGCGCAGATGCTCGCCCGCACCGGCCGCCTGCCCGACCTGCTCGTCGCGGCGATCGGCGGCGGCTCCAATGCGATCGGCCTGTTCCACCCGTTCCTCGATGACCCCGACGTGGCGATGCTGGGCGTCGAGGCGGCGGGCCACGGCCTCGACAAGCAGCACGCCGCCTCGCTTGCCGGCGGCTTTCCCGGCGTGCTCCACGGCAACAAGACCTTCCTGCTTCAGGACGAGGACGGCCAGATCGCCGAGGCGCACTCGATCAGCGCCGGCCTCGACTATCCCGGCATCGGCCCCGAACACGCCTGGCTGCACGAGATCGGCCGCGTGACCTATGAGAGCGCGACGGACACGGAGGCGCTCGATGCCTTCCAGCTGCTGTGCCGCACCGAGGGCATCATCCCCGCGCTCGAACCCTCCCATGCTATCGCAGCCGTCACCCGCAAGGCACGAGAGATGCGGCAGGATCAGGTCATCCTCGCCAACCTCTGCGGCCGCGGCGACAAGGACATCTTCACCGTCGCCGAAGCGCTCGGGGTTGCGATATGAACCTCCCCTCCAGCTTGCGGGAGGGGCACTCTCGTCTCCCCTCCCGCTTGCGGGAGGGGCTGGGGGAGGGCTTGTCCGGTCCTTGCAACAGCCCCTCCCCTAACCCCTCCCGCGAGCGGGAGGGGAATGCATGACCCGCCTCTCCGCCGCATTCTTCCGCGGCCCTGCCCTGGTTACCTTCGTCACCGCCGGCGATGGTCCGACGCTTGCCATCCTCGACGCCCTCGTCGCAGGCGGGGCGGACATAATTGAGCTTGGCATGCCCTTCACGGACCCGATGGCGGACGGCCCGGCGATCCAGGCGGCGAACATCCGCAGCTTGGGCGCGGGCACAACAACGGCCGATATCCTGCTGCTCGCCAAGCAGTTCCGTCAGCGCCACCCCGACACCCCGCTGGTCCTGATGGGCTATGCCAACCCGATGCTCCGCCGCGGCCCGGAGTGGTTCGCGGACGCCTGCGCCGATGCGGGCGTCGACGGGGTAATCTGTGTCGACCTGCCGCCGGAGGAAGACGATCAGCTCGGCCCCGCACTCCGCGCCAAGGGCATCGACCCGATCCGCCTCGCCACCCCCACCACCGACGCCGCCCGCCTGCCCACCGTCCTCAACGGCGCGTCCGGCTTCCTCTACTATGTCTCGGTCGCCGGCATCACCGGCCTCCAACAGGCCCAGGCAAGCTCCATCGCCGACGCGGTCGCCCGCCTCAAGGCCGCGACCGACCTCCCCGTCGCGGTCGGCTTCGGCATCCGCACCCCAGATCAAGCCGCCGCCGTCGCGAGGATCGCCGACGGCGTCGTCGTCGGCTCCGCCATCGTCGAGTTGGTGGAGCGGCACGGCCTCAATGCACCAGCCGCCGTCCAGACCTATGTCCGCACACTTAGGACCGCCATCGACCTGGCCGTCAAGGAACCCGCATGAGCTGGCTCAACTCCGTTCGCAACGCCCTCCCCTTCGCCGCGAAACCAAAGACTTCGCCCGACAACCTGTGGCATAGTTGCAAGGGCTGCGAGCAGATGGTCTTCTCCAAGGAATGGGAGGAGAACGCCTTCGTCTGCCCCAAATGCGATCATCACGATCGGATCGGCCCTGCCGCCCGTTTCGAGCAGGTGTTCGACCAGGGCAGTTGGCAGTCCCTTCCCTCCCCAAGGGTGCCGGAGGATCCGCTCAAATTCCGCGATTCCAAACGCTACCTCGATCGCCTCAAGGCCGCCCGCACTGACCATCAGGAGACCGACGCGTTCGTCAACGCCTTTGGCCGCATCGGTGGGAATCCCGCCATCGTCGGCGTCCAGGATTTCGCCTTCATGGGTGGCTCGATGGGGCTGGCGGTCGGCGAGGCATTCGTGCGCGGCGTCGAGAACGCGGTGCGCGAGCATGTGCCCTACGTCGTCTTCACGGCGTCCGGGGGCGCGCGGATGCAGGAGGGCATCCTGTCGCTGATGCAGATGCCGCGCAGCACCGTCGCGATCGACATGCTCCGAGACGCCGGTCTGCCCTATATCGTCGTGCTCACCGACCCGACCAGCGGCGGCGTCATGGCGGCCTATGCGATGCTCGGCGACGTCCAGATCGCCGAACCCAAGGCGACGCTCGCCTTTACCGGTCGCCGCGTGATCGAAAGCACGATCCGCGAGAAGCTCCCCGACGATTTCCAGACGTCCGAATATTATCTGGAGCACGGCCTGATCGACATGGTCGTCCACCGCCACCAGCTGAAGGACCGGCTGGCGACGGTGATCGGCTATCTGACAACAGCAAAGGCGGCATGAAGGAGCTCCCCTCCCGCAAGCGGGAGGCAAACTGATGCCCGACGGCGCCATTTCCACCGACCCTGCCGTCCAGGCGCAGCTCGACCGGCTGTTCGCGCACGGCCCCGGCACCGACACGCTCGGCCTGGACCGCATCTCCCGCCTGCTCGCGCGCCTCGGCGACCCGCACCGCCACCTGCCGCCGGTGTTCCACGTCGCGGGCACCAACGGCAAGGGCTCGACCTGCGCCTTCCTGCGCGCCGCACTCGAGGCCGCGGGGCACCGCGTCCACGTCTACACCAGCCCGCACCTCGTCCGCTTCAACGAGCGCATCCGCCTCGCCGGCCGCCTGATCGAGGATGCTGCCCTCGCGCCGCTGCTGGCGGAGGTGCTCGATGCCGCAGAGGACCTGCGCGCCAGCTTCTTCGAGGTCACCACCGCCGCCGCCTTCCTCGCCTTCGCGCGAACCCCGGCGGATGCCTGCGTCGTCGAGGTCGGCTTGGGTGGTCGCCTCGACGCGACGAACGTAATCCCCTCCCCTGCGGTGTGCGGCATCGCGGGTCTGGGCATCGACCACCAGGCGTTTCTCGGCGACACATTGACCGAGATCGCTGCCGAGAAAGCTGGCATCGCCAAGCCAGGCGTTCCTATCGTGACGATGGCCTATCCCGCCGACATCGCCGGGGTGATCGAAGCGATCGCTGTCGGTGCCCGTGCACCGGTCTTTGCAGCGGGTGCGGCGTGGTCCTTCTCGATCACGGGTGCGGGCGTTCTCGTCAGCGATGCTTCCGGCGAGATCGAGCTGCCCCGCCCCACGCTTCCCGGCGCGCATCAGGCGGCGAACCTTGCGCTCGCGGCCGCGATGCTGCGTCGGCAACGGGCGCTCGCCGTGCCCGACCGGTCCCTCCAGGCCGCGGCAACCACCGCACGCTGGCCCGCGCGTCTTCAGCGGCTCGGCAGCGGCCCACTCACCCGCAAGCTAAATCACCGCTCCCTGTGGCTCGATGGTGCGCACAACGCCGCCGCGGCGGCCGAACTCGCCCGATCGATGCCGCCGTTCGTGAGCGCCCTCGTGATCGGCATCCTCGCCAACAAGGACGCGGACGAGGTGCTGAGCGCGTTGGCGGGAATGGACGCCGTGGTGGCGGTTCCGGTACCCGGCCATGCTCACCACGCTCCCGCCGCGCTCGCCAGCCGCGCCGCCCTGCACAACGTGCGGTGGACGGCCAGGGCCGAGACGCTGCCGGAGGCGCTGGATCTACTCGCCGACCGTACGGACGACATCCTCATCGCCGGCTCGCTCTACCTCGCCGGGGAGGCGTTGCGCCTCAACGAAGAACTCCCCGACTAAACTGCCGCCTCCACCGGCCCACGCGCCGCCCCCCGCCACCACTCCACCAGCACAAGCGCCACCGCGATCAGCCCCAGCAATGCGGTAAAGTGGAACACCGGCGCATAGCCGACCAGCTTGATCTGCTCGCCCACCGCCGCCCGCCCGAGCGCGCCGACCAGGAAGGTCAGCGACGACAGCAGCGCATACTGCACGGCAGAATACTGCCGAGCGACGATCGACGAAATGTACCCCACGAACGCCGCGCCCGCGAGCCCGCCCGCGATATTCTCCCCCGCGATCGCGACGCACAGCCGCACCATCCGCTGGTCCGCGCCCAGCCGGTCGAGCCCGAACAGCGACGCGAAGCGGTCGATGCCGCCGCCGCCCAACGCCAGGTCCGCATAGAGCAGGTTGGTCGCCGCCGCCGCCACCGCGCCGATCAACAGCGTCGGCATCCGCCCCAGCGTCGCGAACAACAGCCCGCCCAGCGCCACCCCGGCGATCGTCATCAGCACCCCGAACAGCTTGGACGCGAACGCCACCTCGTCGTTCGAATAGCCCAGGAAATCGAGGTAGAAAGGAAAGGCGAACGGCGCCCACACGCCGTCGCAAATGCGATAGCTGAGGATCAGCGCGACCACGACGATCACGCCCCAACCCAGTCGCCCGACCAGCTCCGACAGCGGCAGCACCAGCGCGCGATAGCAATGATCCGCCGCTCGCCGCGCCGTGCCGCCGCCAGCGTCCTGCGCTCCGCCCACCGGCGCGATATACCCATTGGCCCAGGCAGCGACGATCGCCGGCACCACCACCGTCGCGACCACGATCCACGGCCCCCAGAAGCGCGTGAAGTCGCTCGCCGACGCCGCCGTTCCGCCCTCGGGCACGGGCGAAAGCGCGCGCACCATGAAGCTGCCCAGCATCCAGATCGCCCAGCCCCAGCCAACGGCCACGACACCCAGCGCAATCGCGCGCCGCCGCCGGTCGGGCACGACATGCCCCGCCAGCGGCGCGGTTGTTTCGGCTTCGGGATCTGGCGCCTCGGGCGCGGTCAGCGTCACCAGCGCCAGCACGACCATCGCCACGCCCATCCCCGCATAGACCGCCGGCCAGCCGGTCCGCGCCGCCAGCACCAGCGCGCCCGCGCCGCCCGCCAGCGCCGCGGTGCGGTTGCCGAGCTGATAGATCGCCGACAACAGCTCCACCGTCGCGGTCTCATCCGCGATCTCGATGCGCCAGGCGTCGATCACCACATCCTGCGTCGCGGAAAAGAACGCGGCGATCACCGCCAGCAGCGCAAAGGCGCCGATCGCGGTGACCGGGTCGGTCGCCGCCAGCGCCCACAGCAGCACCGCGAGCACGACCTGGCACAGCACCAGCCACGACTTGCGCCGTCCCAGCCGCGCCAGCAGCGGCGGCCGGGTGCGGTCGACCACCGGCGACCACAGGAACTTGAACGCGTAGGCCAGCCCGATCCATGACAGCACGCCGATCGTCGCCAGGCTGACCTTGGCCTCGCCCAGCCAGGCGTTGAGCGTCCCGATCAGCAGCACGAACGGCAGCCCCGACGCGAAACCCAGCGCCAGCATCGTCGCGGTCTTGCGGCTCGCCAGCGCGGCCCGCACCAGGCCCCAGCCCTTTACCGGCTTGCGCTCGTGCGTCTCAATCGTTGCCGCCACGCCTTACTCCCCATCGCGATCAGGGTAGCTCTAGCGCAAATCAAGCAGCCGGGAATCTCTTTCCCGTTCGCGCGCGGACGCCGCACGGGGACATGAACTGGTTCAGACCTGCACCCGCCCGAACAACTCCAGCCCGAGCGGCAGCCGCCGCTGCGACTTGCCCTCGATCCGCGCCTCGACCGCCTGGATCGCGCCGACCAGATCCTTTGGGGCATAGGGTTTCGCCAGCCAACCCTCCGCCAGCATCTCCGCGCCGTCCGGACGCGATCCGGTCACGAACAGCACCGGCACATTTACCGCATGCGCCGCGCGGGCGACCTCGACGCCCGACCCGTCCGCGAGGCGCACGTCGGCGACGACCAGATCTATCCCATCGCCATTACCCAGGGTGACCAGCGCCGCCGCGACCCGATCGACCGTACCGACGATCTCGAACCCCGCATCGGACAGGCAATGTTCGTTGTCGAACGCCACCAGCGGCTCGTCCTCGACGAGCAGCAATCGCACGATATGCCGCTTCTTGCGCCCGAACACGGTGCTGCCCCTTTGCTCTTCGCGGAACATAACGCGTATCTGCCCCGCGAGTCGCAAAGATTTCTGCACGCGTACGACAGTTCGCCTGTATCAGGCGCGGCGATGCCACGTTCCACCGACTCCGCCCCCTCCGAGGAACGTCTGCCCGCCGGCGGCGACCGCATTGCCAAGCTGCTCGCCCGCGCCGGCATCGCGTCGCGCCGCGAGATCGAACGCATGATCGCCGACGGCCGCGTCGCGCGCGACGGCACCGTCGTCGACACGCCGGCGACCGTGCTGACCTCGCTGAACGGCGTCACCGTGGACGGCAACCCGGTCGCGCAGCCGGAACCGGCGCGGCTGTTCATCTACCACAAGCCCCCCGGCCTGCTCGTCACCGAGCGCGATCCGCGCGGCCGCCCGACCATCTACGACCGCCTGCCCAACGACCTGCCCCGCGTCGTGCCCGTCGGCCGTCTCGACCTCGCCACCGAGGGGCTGTTGCTGCTAACCACCGACGGCGGCCTGAAACGTCAGCTCGAGCTCCCCGCCACCGGCGTCGAGCGCACCTACCGCGCCCGCGCCTATGGCCCGATCAGCCAGGCGCGGCTCGAGGATTTGATGGAAGGCATCGAGATCGAGGGCGTCCGCTATGGCCCGATCAACGCCAATCTGGAACGCCGCACGGGTGCCAACACCTGGATCGAGCTGACGCTCACCGAGGGCAAGAACCGCGAAGTCCGCCGCGTGCTCGAACATCTAGGCCTGCAGGTCAGCCGGCTGATGCGCATCCGCTACGGCCCGTTTATCCTTGCCGACCTGCCGCCCGGCGAGGTGGGAGAGGTCCGCCAGCACGACCTGATCGCCTTCCGCCAGACCCTCGACGGCAAGCGCGCCAAGAGTGCCGAGCGCATCTCGATCCCCTCGCCGGTGGCACGCGGGACGGAGCGCCCGCCTAGGGTACGCGCTGGCGCCGCCCCGCCCAGTCGTACGACGCGTTCTCCCGACGCCGGCCGCTTCCCCGCTGAAAGCCGGGGCCCAGCTGCGACGAAAGGAAGATCGGAGCGAAGCGCGCACACCTCCCCCGTCAGGCAGAAAGCAACGCTACGAGGGGAGACCAAGCGCCCTGCCCCCGCCAAATTAGCGGGCCCGCAACCGGACCCCGGCGTTCGCCGGGGAAGCGAGAAGAAGGGCGCAGCACCAATGGCTGCCGAACCCCGCCCCGGCTTCCGCACCGCCCCTACCACCGACCGAGCCGCCCGATCGGCCGCCCGCCGCAAGCCTGAACGGCCGGCAGCGCCTGCCGTCGCGCGTCCAGGAAAAGCGGCGAGTGGGCGTACTGCCAGCGACGGTGCACCGCCTCGCAACGACAGGTCGGCACCCGGGCGCGGTCCGACCAAGGGGCGAGGCAGCAAGCCACCCGGTCAACGGCCGACCGGTCCGGGCAAACCCCGCAAACGCTAACCCGCCCGACCTCACACGAGCTTGGCCGCCTCCCGCTCGCCGCGCTAAGGCGCACAAGTGAACAAGTCTCTCCGCGTCATTGCCGGCACCCTGCGCGGCCGCGCCCTCCTCGCTCCGAAGGGTGAGGCGACCCGTCCCACCGCCGACCGGGTGCGCGAGGCGTTGTTCTCGATGCTGACGAGCCGCTTGGGCAGCTTCGAAGGCCTTGCCGTCGCCGATCTCTTCGCCGGCTCCGGCGCGCTCGGCATCGAGGCGCTGTCGCGCGGCGCCGGCTCGTGCCTGTTCGTGGAACAGGACGGCGCCGCGCTCGACGCGCTGCGCGCCAACCTGGTCAAGCTGGGCCTGCGCGGGGACGTCCGGCCCGCCAGCGTCCTCGCGCTCGGCCCGGCGCCGGTGCCACTCGACCTGATCCTGATGGACCCGCCCTATGGCACCGGCGCAGGCGTGGTCGCGCTCGACCGCCTGGCGCGGCTCGGCTGGACCGGCCCCGCCACCTGGATCAGCATCGAAACCGCGCGCGACGAGAGCGTCGCGGTGGCGGGCTTCACCCCCGACGCCGAGCGCATCCACGGCAAGGCCAAGCTGACGCTGCTGCGCGCGACCTGATCGGCGCGACAGGATCGCCGCCGCGAACGGTCGCGACCCGGCCGATCGTCCGGCTCTACTCAGGCACTCCCGGGTAGCGTGCGAACTTCGGCAGCTCCGCCACGCCCGCCATCCACACCGGCGCGTCCGCCACCTGGATGTGAGCCTGCGGCGCGAATGCGTCCGCCTCGTCGAAGGTCGCGCCCTGGACGTCGACCTGGCCGGGAAAGATCGTCTCGTTGACGTAGAACAGCCCCGTGCCGCACGTTCCGCAGAACTGTCGGACCGTACCCGGCGACGACTCATACGAGCGCGGCTCGCCGGTGATCGTCACGTTTTCTTGCGCGAACAGCGTCCACAGCACCGCCGGCGCGCCTGCGGACGCCCGACACTCCGCGCACCAGCACAAGGTGGCGTGGGTCGGCTCGCCCGACGCTTCGTACCGCACCGCCCCGCACCGGCATCCGCCTGCCTTCGCCATCACCGACTCTCCCCTTGTTGCCACGATGTTCTCACGTCGACGCGCGCCGCGCAACCCGCAAAAGCTTGCCCCCGTCGCGCGCGTTCCCTAGCTGTTCACGCGTGACCGATACCGCGCAAGCCCTGCAAGACCCGCCCTACCTCCGTGGCCTCAACCCGCCGCAGCGCGAGGCGGTGCTGACCACCGAGGGCCCGGTGCTGATGCTCGCGGGCGCCGGCACCGGCAAGACCGCGGCACTCACCGCCCGCCTCGCCCACCTGCTCTATACCCGCAAGGCGTGGCCGTCGGAGATCCTGTCGGTCACCTTCACCAACAAGGCCGCGCGCGAGATGCGCGAGCGGGTCGGCCGGCTGGTCGGCGAGGCGGTCGAGGGCATGCCCTGGCTCGGCACCTTCCACGCGATCGGCGCCAAGATGCTGCGCCGCCATGCCGAGCTGGTCGGGCTGCAGTCGAACTTCACCATCCTCGACACCGACGACCAGCTCCGCCTGTTGAAGCAACTGATCGTCGCCGCCGACTTGGACGAGAAGCGCTTTCCCGCCCGCGCACTCGCCGGGCTGATCGACGAATGGAAGAACAAGGGCCTCGTACCCGCCGACATCGATGCCGGCGAGAGCGAACGCTACGCCAATGGCCGTGGCGGCGAGCTGTACCAGCGCTATCAGGAGCGGCTGAAGGCGGTGAACGCCTGCGACTTCGGCGACCTCCTGCTCCACGTCCTCACCATCCTGCGACGCCATCGCGACGTACTGGAGACCTATCAGCAGCGCTTCCGCTACATCATGGTCGACGAGTACCAGGACACCAACTCCGTCCAATATCTGTGGCTGCGCCTGCTCGCGCAGGAGCGCAAGAACATCGCCTGCGTCGGCGACGACGACCAGTCGATCTACTCCTGGCGCGGCGCGCAGGTGGAGAACATCCTCAAGTTCGAACACGACTTCCCCGGCGCCAAGGTGATCCGGTTGGAGCAGAACTACCGCTCCACGCCGCACATCTTGGGCGCGGCGGGCGGCGTCATCGCCAACAATTCCGGGCGACTCGGCAAGCAGCTCTGGACCGAGCTCGACGCGGGCGAGAAGGTCCGTGTGCTCGGCGTCTGGGACGGCCCCGAAGAGGCGCGCCGCGTCGGCGATGAGATCGAGGCCTGCCGGCGCGACGGCAAGTCGCTCGACGAAGTCGCCATCCTCGTCCGCGCGCAGCACCAGACCCGCGAGTTCGAGGACCGCTTCATCGCCATCGGCATGCCCTATCGCATCGTCGGCGGCGCGCGCTTCTATGAGCGGATGGAGATCAGGGACGCGATCGCCTACCTCCGCATCGTCAACCAGCCCGCCGACGACCTCGCCTTCGAACGCATCGTCAACGTTCCCAAGCGCGGGCTCGGCGACAAGGCTTTGGCCAAGCTCCACATGCTCGCCCGCCGCGCGAACGAGCCGCTGACCACCGCCGCCGCGCGCATCCTCGACACCGACGAGTTGACCCCGCAGGCGCGCAAGTCGCTCGGCCGGCTGATCGGCGACATCGCGCGCTGGCGCGACATGGCGACCGAGCTGCCTCACCCCGAGCTCGCCCGCCAGCTGCTCGACGAGAGCGGCTACACCGCCATGTGGCAGGCGGAGAAGTCGGCGGAGGCGGCCGGCCGGCTGGAGAACCTGTCCGAGCTGGTCCGCGCGATGGAGGAATATGAATCGCTCGGCGCCTTTCTCGAGCATGTCAGCCTGGTCATGGACAATGAGGGCGGCCGCAACGACCCGCAGGTCACGATCATGACCATCCACGCCGCCAAGGGGCTGGAGTTCGACACCGTATTCCTGGCGGGCTGGGAGGAAGGCCTGTTCCCCTCGCAGCGTGCATTGGACGAGGGCGGCACGCGCAGCCTCGAGGAGGAGCGTCGCCTCGCCTATGTCGCCATCACCCGCGCGCGCCGCCGCGCGATCATCCTCCATGCCGCCAATCGCCGCATATACGGCCAGTGGACTTCGTCGCTGCCCTCGCGCTTCGTCGCCGAGCTGCCGCCCGAGCACACCAATACCGAGACCACCATGTCCGGCGGCGAGTCGCTATGGCGCGCCAACTGGAGCGAACACGCCGACCCCTTCGCCAACGTCGCGCGCGGCTCGGGCCGCGGCCCCGGCTGGCAGCGCGCGGCGGGCACACTCGACCAGAAACAGCCCGGCGGCGCCTGGTCGCAACGCACCTTCACCAGCGAACCCCAGCGCATCGTCGAAAGCCGTGGCCCGAGCGTCAGCCTAGGCAACAAGGGCCGCAGCGACCTGGCGGTGGGCATGCGCGTCTTCCACCAGAAGTTCGGCCACGGCGACATCGCCGAGATCGAAGGCAACAAGCTGGAGATCGACTTCGACGCGGCGGGGCGCAAGCGGGTGATGGATAGTTTCGTGACGATCGGCGGGTGAAGACCACACGTTATTTCGACGAGCAGATCCGCCGCAAGCGACCGGAACTGCGCCGCGATTGGATCGAGCAAGCGCTGGCAAGTCCAGAACGCCGGACAGAGCAGGACGACGGCCGGGTCCGCTTCTGACGGCGCGTTGAGTCGGACGCAGGCAAGGTAAATATGCTGCGGGTCGTGACGCTGGCGGATGGCGAAACGTCCATGACGCCTTCTTCGACCGCAGCTACAAGGAGCCGGCGCCGTGAAGCTGCACTATTATCCGGAAACAGACAGCCTCTACATCGAGCTGTCGACCGCTCCAAGCATTGCGACGCAGGCGATCTCCGACAGTGTCAACGTCGATTTCGACCAACAGGGCGGCATCGTTGGCATTGATATTGGCCATGCTTCGAAGCAGCTTGATCTCACCACGCTCGAGACATCAGCGCTGCCAATCCAAGCTTTGAGAGCCGCGTAGATTGGCGGGAACGCCCGGCGGCAAGGTCGGCTTTGCGAGCGGCATCGTAGCCGTATTCGCTTCGGCGATACTGTCTTGGCGCGTGTCGTTGACGGCCCTGTTCATGGTTGCTGTCACGGTAGGGCTGTTGGTTCGCGCGCTCGCCAATCATCTTTTTAGATGGGCGCGATCTGAGGCGGCAGCTGGCTGGCGCATTCTCTAAGCCGCCACCCGCTCCACCTCGATCGTCGTCTCCCGCGCCCGCGCCTGCGCCAGATCATACGCCGCCTGCATGCGGATCAGCGGATAAGCGTATCGGCACTCAGCCCAAATGCCCTTTCGAACCGCAGCGCCATCTCCGCCGACAGCCCCGCGCGGCCGCCGAGCAGATTGCTCATCGCCTGCCGCGTGACATGCAACTTCGCAGCCGCCTCGGCAACAGACAGTCCATATGGCTCGACGATCTCCGTCCGGAGCCACGGGCCGGGGTGAACAGCGAAGCTCGGGTGCAGCTTGACAGGCATCGGTGGTAATCCTCGAACGCGAAGCGCGGCTCGCGATCCGCCTCCCCGGCGGAAGCCGGGGCCCAGTCGGCCGCGCCGCGGACTAGGGCCCGGCTTCCGCCGGGAAGGTGCGTCGGACAAACTATATCGACCTTAGCTCGCGGCCCAATCGACAGGCCTGTCCTACAAGCCACCTCCTCCGCATACACTCGCCGATGACCGAGTCGCCCCGCCCCGATCCCATCCCCTTCACCCCCGTGCCCACCGCGTCGACCCGCCACGACGGCTGGACGCCGCAGCGGCAGCGGCAGTTCATCCGCGCGCTCGCCGCGATGGGCGTGGTCGCCGCCGCGGCGCGCGCGGTCGGCAAAAGCGCGACCGCCGCGTACAATCTCCGCGCACGGCCCGGCGCTGAAGAGTTCGCAGGCGCTTGGGACATCGCGCTCAACATGGGCCAGGATCGCGCCTTTGAGCTCGCCGTCGATCGAGCGATCAACGGCTACCACGCGCCGCGATATTATCGAGGGCGCGAGGTCGGGACCGTCCACCGGTTCGACATGCGGCTGGCGATGGCCGCCCTTCGCGGGCGACAGGAGCCTGCGGCGGAGCCGCTCTCGGCCGAGCAGCAGGCACAGGTCGCATGGCTGCTTGGCGACGTGCCTGGACCGCCCCCGCCAGGGCTTGATTGACGTGCGATCGCGGCAAGTTCGACAAGTTCCGCGTCGCTAACATATGCGACTGCCGCAAAGTTCGACAACTTCGCGGCCTCGACCCTACCCACCGACGCCCCACCCGGCCCGATCCGGAACGATACGCTCCCGAAACCGTATAACCCCGTTGTCCGGCCACACCGCCAGACCAGTAACCTTGAGAGGATTCCTCCATGCTCACCAAGATCATGATTGCCGCCGCCGCCATTGCGACGCTCGGCACCGGCGCCGCCGTTGCGCAGACCGCACAGCAGGATCAGCGTTTCCGTCAGGCACAGGAGCGGTTCGACCGCGAATACCAGCTTTTCCGTCAGGAATCGGATCGCTACGCCCAGTCGCGCAGCCGCACGGGCTACAACGACAACCGCTACAACACTTATCAGGACGACCCGAACTACGAGCCGTCGCGCTACTATCGCTCGGGCAACCAGTATCAGGAGCGTGTGCTGTCGAGCGACGACCGCGTCTACACCGGCGCCGACGGCCGCTATTACTGCCGCCGCTCGGACGGCACGACGGGCCTGATCGTCGGCGCGGCCGGCGGCGGCATCCTCGGCAACGTCATCGACGGCGGGCGCTCGCGCACGGTCGGCACGCTGCTCGGCGCGGCGGTCGGCGCGGTCGCGGGTCGCGCGGTGGAGCGCAACCAGCAGGAAATCCGCTGTAGGTGAACAGCGGACGGCCTCGGCTTGCGCAGGCAAGCCGAGGACTCGTCACGGCGGCCAGCAAAACCTGTTCGCCGGCTTCGTTTGACGTCGTGACGACCTGAGGTTGATGGTAAGGACGAGCATGCGCCTGCTGATCGCCCTCCCCCTCCTCCTCGCGGCCGCGTCACCCGCCGGCTTCACTCCCGGCCTGTGGCAGGTCACCAGTGCGCCGGGCACTGCGACGCTGGGCGGCCGATCGCTGGGCGACCTCCCCTACGACGCCCCTGCGACGCCCGGCGAGGTCTGCCTGTCCGCCGCCGACGCCGCGAACGGCGCCTGGCTCGCCCGCGATCTCGGACCGGGCTGTACGCTCACCAGCCGCAAGCTCGTCAAGGGCCGGATCGACCTCGCCGGCACCTGCGCGCCACAAGCACCGGGGCTGGCAAGAGGCACCGTCCGCATCACCGGCCGCTGGACGACGACAAGCTACGACCTGCGCTTCACCACCCGCAATCCGTCCGAGAACGGCGTGATGGGCTTCACCGGCACCATGTCGGGCAAGCGCATCGGCGCCTGCCCGGTTTAGACGGTCATCACCGTCTCGCCGCCATAACGCTCCGCCCGCGGATCGAACAGCGGGCTGACGTTGAAGCGCCGCGGCGTGATCCGCACCGCGCTCAGCCCCGCCAGCTTGAAGGTGCCGAGCTTCTCTTCCTTTGGCGGCTTGCCGTCACGCTCCAGCGTCACCGCGTCGATGTGCAGGTCGCCATGCCGGGTATAAAGCACATGCGGCGCCAGCGTCATCTCCGTGCGGTTGTACACCGCGGCGATGCATTGGCGCTTCACGATCGCTTCCAGATAGACGGGCGTGGCGGGATCGGGGGTGGTCATGCATCACTCCTAGCCCGTTCTGCTGCGCCGCAACAACCGCCCCCGTTCAGCCCGGTTCCGCCCGCCTGCGCAGGCCCGCCGCTATTTGGACGCGACCGCCGCCGGCCCCATCAGCTTCTGCGCGAAATAGACCATCTGCAGCGCCTGCAACCGCGCGCCCTGCGCGATGTCCGCATCACCCGAGTGCCCGCCGGCGGTGTCCTCGTAGAACAGATACGGCAGGCCATATTCCTTCATCCGCGCCGCGAACTTGCGCGCATGCTGCGGACCCACCCGATCGTCCTTGGTCGTCGTCCAGATATACGGCTCCGGATACGCCGCGCCGCGCTTCAGGTTCTGGTAGGGCGAGGTCTTCTCCAGGAACGCGCGCTCCTCGGGCACGCTGACCGAGCCGTACTCGTCGACCCACGACGCGCCGGCCGCGATCTGCTCGTACCGGATCATGTCGAGCAAGGGCACCTGGATGGCGACGGCCCTCCACAGCTGCGGCTGCTGCGTCATCTGCACACCCATCAACAGCCCGCCGTTAGAGCCGCCATAGATGCCGAGCTTCTGTGCACTGGTCACTCGCCGCGTGAACAGGTCGCGCGCGACGCTGGCGAAGTCGTCGAAGATCACCTGTCGCTTGGTCTTGCGGCCCGCATCGTGCCAGGCCGGACCGAACTCGCCGCCGCCGCGGATGTTGGCGAGCACGAACGCCCCGCCCCGCTCCAGCCACACCTTGCCGGTCGAGCCCAGATAGGTCGGCAACCGGGCGAGCTGGAACCCGCCATAGGCGGTCATCAGCGTCGGCGTGGTGCCGTCCAGCTTGGCGCCCTTGGGCAGCACCACGAAGTACGGCACCTTGGTGCCGTCGCTCGACGTAGCCTCGAACTGCTCTACCCGCATGCCGGCCGCATCGAACCGCGCGGGCAGCGTCTTGACGACCTTCGGCGCCGCCGGGCTCGCCACGTCCAGCGTCGCCAGCGTCGTCGGAGTCGCGAAGCCGTTGACGCTCAGGAACGCGAGGTTCGACCGATCGGTGGTGCTCGCGACCCCGACGCTCATGTTCTCCGGCAACGGCACCGCCTGGCGGCTCCACCCCGTCGCGGTCGGCGCAAGCACATCGGCGCGGCCCCGGACATTGTCGATATAGGCGACGATCACCCGGTCGCGCGTCGTCGCCACCTGCTGCACCGACTGGCGTGGCGTCGGCGCCCACAGCAGCCTGGGGTTGAGCTCCCCACGCTCGACCTCGGCCAGCGGCAGCCACGCCACCGACCCCGCCTTGATCGCGCCCCAGTCGTCGCTGGTGCTGACGATCACGCGCCCGTCGACCAGCCCGTCGATGAACGCGCGCGCCGGCATGTCCAGCTTGCGCGTCCCCGCCGGCGTCCAGACGAACTTCTCGCCGCCGAAGAAGGTGGTACGCCGCTCCACCGTCACCAGCCGGTTGCCCTTGGCATCGCGCAATGACGAGGCATAGGTACCCAGCTGGTCGCCCGGCTGCCCACGGAACACCTCGGTCGCCGCCTCGATCGGCTGACCGCGCTTCACCAGCTTGACCACGAACGGATAGGAGGACGCGGTCAGCGTCCCGTCGCCCCAGTCGCGGCTGACCAGCAGTGTGTCCTTGTCCACCCACGCCGCGCCCTGCTTCGACTTGGGAAGCGCGAAGCCGCCCGCGACGAACTGCCCGGCCACCATGTCGAACTCGCGATAGGAGATCGCGTCCTCGCCACCCTCCGACAGGGCGACGAGGCACAGCCGCTCCTCAGGCTGGAGGCACTGGGCGCCCTTGAACACCCACTTCTTGCCTTCCGCGCGGCTCAGCGCATCGACGTCGATCAGCGTCTTCCACTGCGGCGTGGCCGTCAGATAGTCGGCTTCCGTCGTCCAGCGCAGCAGACCTTGGGGATGCTCCTTGTCGCGCCAGAAATTGACGATCCGCCCTGCTTCTTGCGACGGCATCGGGATGCGGTCGGTCGCCGATGCGATCGCCAGGGCCTCGGCATAGAAGGCGGCGTAGCGCGGGTCGCTTTCCAGCCGCGGCAGGGTGCGCGCGTTCTCCGCCTCCACCCACGCGAGCGCCTTGGCGCCGTCCTTGTCCTCCAGCCAGATATAAGGGTCGTTGTCAGTCATGGCGGCCGTCTGCGCGAGCGCGGGGGCAATGGCAAACGGGGCGGCCAGCAGGGTGCTGGCGAACAGAAGCTTAAGATGGCGCAACGGGCGTCCCTTTCATCGTTGCAACGCTTGTGCCGCGCCCATGCGTTTTCGCCAAGGGAGGAACGCGCTCCCCCAAGGCTCGTTACCCAACAAACATCAATCGGAGCACAGCCATGCCCTTCATCAAAACCCGCGACGGCACCGACCTCTACGTCAAGGATTGGGGCCAAGGCCGGCCGGTGATCCTCACCCATGGCTGGCCGCTGAACGCCGACATGTGGGACGCGCAGGCCATGGCGCTGGCGGAGGCAGGCTTCCGGGCGATCGCCTATGACCGGCGCGGCTTCGGGCGTTCGGGCCAGCCCTGGAGCGGCTACGAATACGACACGCTCGCCGACGATCTCGCCGACGTCATGGCGGCGACCGGCGCTACCTCGGACGCGACGATCGTCGGCTTCTCGATGGGCGGCGGCGAGGTCGCGCGCTACATGAGCCGCCACGGTGGGCGCGGCGTCATCGCCGCCGGACTGATCTCGTCGGTCGTGGCCTATCTGCTCAAGGACGACAGCAACCCCGACGGCGTGCCCGCCGCGCAGTTCGAGCAGATCAAGGCCGGCATCAAGGAAGACCGCGCGCGTTTCTTTCACCATACCTTCGTGCCCGGCTTCTTCGGGGTCGGCTGGGTCAGCAGCCCGGTCAGCCAGGAGGTGGTCGACTACTCCACCTCGCTGGCGCTGATGTCGGGGTTGAAGGGCACACTCGACTGCGTCGACGCGTTCGGCAAGACCGATTTCCGCCCCGACCTGCCGGCGTTCAACGTGCCGACGCTGATCATCCACGGTACCGCCGACAAGACGGTTCCGATCGACCCCAGCGCCCGCGCCGCCCATCGCGGTATCGCGGGCTCGCAGCTGGTCGAATATGACGGCGCCCCGCACGGGCTGAACGTCACGCACAGCGATCAGCTGACGCGCGACCTGCTCACGTTCCTGGGGCGGTAGTTGAGAGAGCACTGGAATTGGCATCTTCCCCGGCGAAGGCCGGGGTCCAGTTTCGAGCTGCAGTGAGGCAGTCGACTGCCCTCTCCAATGATCGGCTAACAAACTGGACCCCGGCCTTCGCCGGGGAAGAGTATCAGAGCAGGCGAACTCAGCCTACTTCCTGAGGGGAACAACCACCTCGTCCGGGTGGATCACGTTCAGCTCCTTGCGCGTCATCTCGTCGACCATGTCCGGGTTGGCGTGGTCAGGATCGAGGAGCGCCACCCGGTTCTTCAGCACCGTGCGCTTCTGGTCGAGCGCCGCATAGTCCTTCTCGCGCTTGGCCAGTTGCCGCTGATAGTCGCCATAGGCGAGGATGCCGTTCTGCCCCAGCACCGCATAGGCGCCGAAGAACGCGATCAAGACCAGCCCTGTCGCCGGCAACGCGGCACGGCGCAAGGTACGGAGGAACGGCGTGGTTTTTCGGCTCACCCCCGCGTCATCGCAGTCCCCGACTCGGCGATCAAGCCCGAACGACCGACCGTCCGGCAAATCGTGCCGCCCCGCCCAATTCCTCCTCGATGCGGATCAGCTGGTTGTACTTCGCCAGCCGGTCGGACCGCGCCAGGGAGCCCGTCTTGATCTGCCCGCAATTGGTCGCGACCGCGAGGTCGGCGATGGTCGAATCCTCGGTCTCTCCCGAACGGTGCGACATGACCGCGGTGTATCCCGCCCGGTGTGCGGTCGACACGGCTTCCAGCGTCTCGGTCAGCGTCCCGATCTGGTTGACCTTGACCAGCAGCGAGTTCGCGAGCCCCTGCCCGATGCCCCAGCGCAGCCGCTCCGGGTTGGTCACGAACAGGTCGTCGCCGACCAATTGCACCTTCGTCCCGATCGCCTGCGTCAGCGCGGCCCAGCCCTCGACGTCGTCCTCGGCCATGCCGTCCTCGATCGAGATGATCGGATAGCGCCCGACCAGATCCTGGTAATAGCGCGCCATCTCCTGCGGTCCGAGCTTCAGGCCCTCGCCCGACAGATCGTACTGGCCATCGCGGAAGAACTCGGTCGCCGCCGGATCGAGTGCCAGCATCACGTCGTCGCCCGGCTTGTACCCCGCCGCCTCGATCGCCTCCATGATGAAATCGAGCGTCTCCGCATTGTTGGCGAGGTGCGGTGCGAAGCCGCCCTCGTCGCCGACGCCGGTCGCCAGCCCCTTCGCATGCAGCGCCTTCTTCAACGCGTGGAAGATCTCCGACCCGCAGCGCACCGCCTCGAACAGGCTCGACGCGCCGACCGGCATCACCATGAACTCCTGGAAGTTCAGCGGATTGTCGGCATGCTCGCCGCCGTTGATGATGTTCATCATCGGCACCGGCAGCAGGTGCGCCGAAACACCGCCGACATAGCGATACAGCGGCAGCCCGCGCGCGTCCGCCGCCGCCTTCGCCGCCGCCAGGCTGACGCCGAGGATCGCGTTGGCGCCCAGTCGCCCCTTGTTGGGCGTACCGTCCAGCTCGATCATCTTGGCGTCCAGATTGGCCTGATCCTCGGCGTCCTCCCCGACCAGCGCCTCCGCGATCTCGCCGTTGACCGCCTCGACCGCCTGTTCGACGCCCTTGCCGCCCCACCGGGCCCGGTCGCCGTCGCGCTTCTCGACCGCCTCATGCGCCCCGGTCGACGCGCCCGAGGGCACCGCGGCGCGCCCGGAACTGCCGTCCTCCAGCAGCATGTCGACCTCCACCGTGGGATTGCCCCGGCTGTCGAGGATGGTGCGCGCGTGGATGTCGATGATCGCGGTCAAGGTCCGGCAACTCCCGTGATTGGTGCAGCCGTCCCTACCGCTCGGATATGCTAGGGGCAATCGGCGGACCGGCGTGGAACAAGCGCATTCCCGCCGGTGTTACGCAGGAAGACACGGCTCGAAAGGGAACAAGATCATGGCCGAGAACGACTTCGCACGTCCGATGAACGATGCGGACATCACCCCGCCGACCGACACCGGTTTCACGCCCGCCGTCCCGCTGAAGGGCGCAGGCGTCGAGTTCGAAGCCGATGGCGCGGGCGGAACGACCGCGGCGGCGCGCCAGACGCTCAAGGATGCCGGCGGCAAGCTGACCGCGCAGGCGGGCGACAAGGCGCGCGGCTTTGCCGAGATGGGCAAGGAGCGGGCCGGCGGCGCGTTGGAGCAGCTGGCGGCGATGCTGACCGATGCCGCGGGCCAGGTCGACGGCAAGCTTGGCGCGCAATACGGCCAATATGCCCGCTCGGCGGCCGAGCAGGTCCAGGGCCTTTCCTCGGCGGTCAAGGAGAAGGATGTCGACGAGCTGCTGGACGACGCGCGCGCGCTGGTGCGTAAAAGCCCCGCCGCGGCGATCGGCGCGGCGGCGGCGGTCGGTTTCGTGGTCGCGCGGCTGATCCAATCGGGGCTGGACGACAATGCTGCAAACCGCGCCTAGTTCGCGGCCGATCATCACGGTCGAGCCGGCGGACGAGGGCATCTCCACCCTCGTCCACCGGACGATCGACGATGCCCGCGAGTTCGCCCATGCCGAGGTCGCGCTCTACAAGGCGAAGGCCGCGGAGCGGGCCAACGCCTACAAGAACGCTGCCATATTCTTCGGCGCCGCCGCGACGCTCGCGCTGTCGGCGATCACCGCGCTGCTTGTCGGCCTGATCCTGACGCTAGCGACGCTGCTGGGCCCGGGATGGGCGACCCTGATCGTCGTGGTCGGGACGTTCATCATCGCGGGCATCCTGGCGATGATCGGCAAGGGCAAGCTCACGCCAGCAGGAGCCAAGAAGTGACCGGACCATCGCCCGATCCCGTCGCGGACGTGCAGGCGGCGGAGCGCCGCGCGGCGCTCGCCAAGGAGAGGCTGGCGGAGTCGGCCCATCGCCTCCAGGCAAAGCTCAACCCGAAGACCCTCGCGCGCGAGGCCGCGCGCAGCGCGACCGACAAGGGTCGGACCTATGCTCGCGCTGGGGTCGACGCGGCCAGGCAGAATCCGGCGCCCGTCGCCGGCGCGGTCGCGGCGACCGGGCTGTTCCTGCTTCGCCACCGCATCGCGGGCCTGTTCCGCCGCAAGCAGAAGCTCACCGTTCCGGCCCAAGCCAGGGCGCCGGACCCCACCTACACCATCCAAGGGGATTCCATATGACCGACACCCGCTCCACTCAGGATCAGTCCGGTACGCTCGAGCGTGCCCGTGATACCGCCGCCGACGCCGCGCGTCGCACCGCCCAGAGCATCGAGACCAATCCGCTCGGCATCGTCGTCGGCGGCCTTGCGGTCGGTGTGCTGGCCGGCGCGCTGCTGCCACGCTCGCAAAAGGAGAAGGAGCTGCTCGCTCCCGTCGGCAAGCGGCTGGGCGACACCGCCCGCGCCGCGATCGACACCGCCCGCGAGCAGGGCCGCAGCGAGCTCGAAACCCGCGGCTTCACCAAGGACGCGGCGCAGGAGCAGGTCAAGAACCTGCTCGGCGGCCTCGGCAAGGCGCTGTCCGCCGGCGGTGCGGTCGCCGCCAAGTCGGCGACCGGCAAGACCGGCCAGGACCAGGGCGGGCAGGATCAGACCAGCCCGGCGTGAAATCGGGGGCTTCCTTCCCCAGAAGGGAGGGAGCCCCTTCACCCCCGCGGCTCGCTCGGCTAGAGGGCGCGGCTATGAGCAAGCTTCACCTCGTCTTCGGCGGCCGCGTCCGCGACCCTCGCGGGCTCGATTTTGCTGATCCGAATGATCTCGAGGTCGTCGGTATCTTCCCGGATTATGCGAGCGCGCAAAAGGCGTGGCGTGGCGCTGCGCAGCGCACCGTCGATGACGCGGAAATGAAGTTTGTCGTCGTCCACCTTCACCGGTTGCTGGAGCCGACGCTCGAGGGCTGATACGACTTAAGCAGGGTCTGAATGCTTCTCGACAGGGCCGTCTCGTTCCGCTGAAACCTTAGGCCCCCCGCCACCGCCACAACAGCAGCGGCCGCGCCAGCGCCAGCCCCGCCAGGAACCCGCCAATGTGCGCCGCGATCGCCACCGGCTGGTCGCCGTCGGTCGCCCCGATCAGCAGCTGGACGACGATCCAGCCGGCCGCCAGCCAGGCCACATGCACGACCCCTGCGGGCACCGGCCCCAGGGCCTTCGCGCGTCGCTCCCCGAACAGCAGCGCGTAGGCCCCTATGACGGCAGAGATCGCGCCGCTCGCACCAATCATCGGTACCGTGGACTCAGGCGACGCCAGCCACTGCCCCGCGACGGAGGCATACGCGCCCGCCAGGTACAGCATGAGCATCCCCGGCGTCCCCAGCGCGTGCTCGGCCTGCCGACCGGCATAGACAAGCATCAAGAGGTTGAAGCCTAGATGCAGTAGCCCGCCATGCACCAACGTCGTCGACAGCGGCGTCAACCACACCGGGAGCAGCGCCACCGGCGCGACCACGCCCTCCGCCCCGATCCGCGCCGGGATGAAGCCGCCGGCCAGCGCCGCCTGCGGCAACCAGCCCAACAGCAACACCACCGCCGACGCGATCAGCGTCAGCGCGGCCACCCCATAGGTCGCCGGCGCATCCCGCCAGTTCATGCCGCTCAGATGAACTCGATCTTTGACACCAGATAATAGCGGTCACCCGACGGCACCGTGACCTCGACCTCGTCGTCCAGCCGCCGCCCGATCAGCGCGCGGCCGATCGGCGAGTTGTAGCTGATCCGACCCCGGCTCGCATCCGCCTCGGTCTCGCTGACGATCTGATAGCGCAGCGGCTTGTCGTCCTCGTCGAGTAGCGTCACGGTCGCGCCGAACACCACCTTGTCGCCGGACAGATCCTTGGGATCGATGATCTGCGCGCGGCTGAGCTTGCCCTCGATATCGGAGATGGTCGCCTCGTTCTGGCCCTGCTGCTCCTTCGCCGCATGGTATTCGGCGTTCTCGGAGAGGTCGCCGTGCGCGCGCGCTTCCTCGATCGCGTCGACGATCAGCGGTCGTTCGATTTTCAGGCGCTTCAGCTCGGCGGTGAGCTTCTCATAGCCTTCCTGGAGCATCGGCATCTTGTCGACGGTCGCCATCACATTCCCCAATTTCTCTACCCCGCGCGACCCGGCAGGCCGCCCGCACCAGTGTTCAGTCTGTGTCGGGGTCACTCGTGCAAGCGGGAATGATAGGATTGCAGCGGCCGTACTTCAAGGTCGCGCGCCCCGGCCGCGATGGCGCGGGCCGCCTGCACCGCCGCCGGCGCGGTGGTGAAATAGGGCACCCGGTTGGTCATCGCCGCCGCGCGGATGGGCGCGGAGTCCTTCAGGCTCTGCCATCCCTCGGTCGTATTGATGATGAGGGCGACATCGCCATCGGTGATGCGGTCGACGATGTGTGGCCGCCCCTGCGCCACCTTGTTGACCGGCGTCACCGGCAGGCCCGCGCGCGCGAGGAAGTCCGCCGTTCCGGTCGTCGCCAGGATGCCGAAGCCGTTGTCGACCAGCGCCTGCACGGCCGCCACGATCGCCGCCTTGTCGCCGTCCTTGACGCTGACGAACACCGTCCCGCCATCCGGCAGGATCGTGCCGGCGCCCAGCTGCGACTTGGCGAAGGCGGTGGTGAAGTCGCGGTCGATGCCCATCACCTCGCCGGTCGACTTCATCTCCGGGCTCAGCACCGGATCGACGCCGGGGAAGCGCCCGAACGGGAATACCGCCTCCTTCACCGCGAAATAGTCGATGTGCCGGTCGACCGGCGGCAGGTCCGCCAGCTTCTCGCCCGCCATCACCCGCGCCGCGATCTTGGCGATGGGGGCGCCGATCGCCTTGGCGACGAACGGCACGGTGCGCGACGCACGCGGATTGACCTCGATAAGGTAGACCTGGTCGCTGACGGGCTTGGCCTCGCGGCCGCTGGCCTTGACCGCGAACTGGATGTTCATCAGCCCCTTCACCGACAGCGCCTGCGCCAACAGTACCGTCTGGCGCTCGATTTCCGCGACGATCTCGGGCGTGAGCGAATAGGGCGGGATCGAGCAGGCGCTGTCGCCCGAATGGACGCCGGCCTCCTCGATATGCTGCAACACGCCCGCGACCACCACATCGATGCCGTCGCTGATCGCGTCGACATCGACCTCGATCGCGTCGCGCAGATACTGGTCGATCAGCACCGGACTGTCGCCCGACACCTGCACCGCGGTGGCGATATAGTCGTCGAGCTGCGCCGGCCCGTCGACGATCTCCATCGCTCGGCCGCCCAGTACATAGCTTGGGCGCATCAGCACCGGATAGCCGATCCTCGCCGCCGCCGCGATCGCTTCGTCGCGGCTCCGCGCGAGCCCGTTCTGCGGCTGCCGCAGCCCCAGCTTCGACACCAAGGCCGCGAACCGTTCGCGGTCCTCCGCCAGGTCGATCGCGTCGGGCGAAGTGCCCAGGATCGGGATTCCCGCCTTCTCCAGCGCCCGCGCGAGGTTGAGCGGCGTCTGCCCGCCGAACTGGACGATCACGCCGACCAGCTCACCCTTCTGCTGCTCGACATGCAGGATCTCCAGCACGTCCTCCGCCGTCAGCGGCTCGAAATACAGCCGGTCGGACGTGTCATAGTCGGTGCTCACCGTCTCCGGATTGCAATTGACCATGATCGTCTCATAGCCCGCCTCCGCGAGCGCGAAGCTGGCATGGCAGCAGCAGTAATCGAATTCGATCCCTTGCCCGATCCGATTCGGCCCGCCACCCAGGATCACGATCTTGCGCCGCTCGCTCGGTACGCTCTCGTCCTCGGGCTCACCGAAGCTCGGCGCCTCATAGGTCGAGTACATGTACGGCGTCTTCGCATCGAACTCCGCCGCGCAGGTGTCGATCCGCTTGAAGACGGGGCGCACACCCAGCCGGTGGCGCAGCGCGCGCACCTCCTCCTCGGTAACGCCGCCGGTCATCGCCACCACCGCCTCGTGGATCAGCCCGGAGCCGCGCGCGATCCCCCGGCTCATGCCGCGCAGATGCGCCGACTGCAGCGCCAGCCAGGCGAGCCGTTTGTCGGAAAAGCCCATCGCCTTCAGGCGCCGCATTCCGGCCGCGTCGATCGGCAGGCCGTTCTCCATCACCTCGGCCTCGGCGACGATAATCTCCGCGATCCGCTCCAAGAACCACGGATCGTACTTGGCGATCGCGTGCACCTCCGCGACCGTGAACCCCTCGCGCAACGCCTGGGCCGCGACCAGCAGCCGGTCGGGCGTAGGCACCGCCAGCGCCGCCTCGATCTCCGCGCGCGGCGCGCCCGCCAGCCGATCGACGATGTTGAAGCCGGATAACCCCGTCTCCAGCCCGCGCAGCGCCTTCTGCAGCGACTCATGGATCGACCGCCCGATCGCCATCACTTCGCCGACAGACTTCATCGCGGTGCCCAGCACCGCCTCCGCGCCCTTGAACTTCTCGAACGCGAAGCGCGGGATCTTGGTGACGACATAGTCGATGGTCGGCTCGAACGCCGCCGGGGTCGCGCCCGTGATGTCGTTCTCGATCTCGTCGAGCGTGTACCCCACCGCCAGCTTCGCCGCGACCTTGGCGATCGGGAACCCCGTCGCCTTTGAGGCGAGCGCCGACGAGCGCGACACGCGCGGGTTCATCTCGATCACCACCAGCCGCCCGTCCGCCGGATTGACCGCGAACTGGACGTTGGAGCCGCCCGTCTCGACGCCGATCTCGCGCAGCACCGCAATGCTGGCGTTGCGCATGATCTGATATTCCTTGTCCGTCAGCGTCAGCGCCGGCGCGACGGTGATCGAGTCGCCGGTATGGACGCCCATCGGATCGACATTCTCGATCGAGCAGACGATGATGCAGTTGTCGTTGCGATCCCGCACGACCTCCATCTCATATTCTTTCCAGCCGAGCAGCGATTCCTCGATCAGCACCTCGGTGGTCGGGCTCGCGTCCAGTCCCTTGCGCACCAGCTCGACGAACTCGGACCGGTTATAGACGATGCCGCCGCCCGTGCCGCCGAGCGTGAAGCTCGGCCGGATAACGGCGGGCAGCCCGGTGATCTCCAGCCCCGCCAGCGCCTCCTCGACGGTATGCGCGATCGCCGACCGGGCGCTTTCCAGCCCGATCCTGGTCATCGCGTCCTTGAACTTCAGCCGGTCCTCCGCCTTGTCGATCGCCTCCGCGTCCGCGCCGATCATCTGCACGCCGAACTTGTCGAGCGTGCCGTCGCGGAACAGCGCCAGCGCGGTGTTGAGCGCCGTCTGCCCCCCCATCGTCGGCAGCACCGCGTCCGGGCGCTCCTTCTCGATGATCTTGGCGACGATTTCGGGCGTGATCGGCTCGACATAGGTCGCGTCCGCCAGCTCCGGATCGGTCATGATCGTCGCCGGGTTGGAGTTGACCAGGACGATCCGATACCCCTCCTCGCGCAGCGCCTTGGCGGCCTGCGTCCCCGAATAGTCGAACTCCGCCGCCTGCCCGATGACGATCGGCCCGGCGCCGATGATGAGGATGGAGGAAATGTCGGTGCGTTTGGGCATCAGCCTTCGAAGCTCATGTTGACGAACACCGCCTTGAGGTGATTGCGCCGCGCCCAGCGCGTTACGCAGGTGCGCTGCTCCGCGCTAACTTGCTGCCGGATGAGCAGCAGCAGCTTCTTCTCGCTCTCGTCCTGGATCA